>NZ_JYNX01000038.1:42932-233928 GCF_001044255.1 Mycolicibacterium chubuense | reverse complement strand
CTCGGTGTCGCCACGGGCATCGTGCAGGAGTTCCAGTTCGGGATGAACTGGAGCGAGTACTCGAAGTTCGTCGGCGAGGAAGATGGCGTCGAACAACCCCCGCTCCATGGTGCGGGCCATGTGCTGCCAGTACTTCGGCGAGGCGTAGTCATAGCCGACCTTGTCGAGCGGGTGGCGCCACATGCCCACCGAGTGACTGCTGACGCCGTGTTGCAGGAACGCCAGGAAGTGGGCCTTCTTCACCTCAGTACTCTTGGAGGCTTTCGCGCAGAGTCGTTCCGGGATAACGGGTCCGGAAGCGGCCACGCCGCTGCAACTCCGGAACCAGTAGCTCGGTCATGTCGTTGAAGCACCCCGGGGTGTCGGTCGCCAGCATCATGAAGCCGTTGCAGCCGCCCTCGTCGACATACTGCTCCATCTGGTCGGCGACGTCGGACGGGGTGCCGACGGCGACAGGTGCGCCCATCGAGACGCCGTAGATCTGCGCGGCCTCGCGAACCGTCACCGGGGCACCGTCCTTGGCCTCCAGGATCGCGTCGAACAGTCCGCGGATGCCCTGCACGTCGGCGTCGACGACGTTGTCGTCGAGATCAAGGGTGGAGAAGTCGAATCCGGTATGGCCGGACAGGATCCCCAGGGCACTCTCGATCTGCACCTTCTCGACGAACTCGGCGTAGCGGTCGTTGGCGCGGCCCTTGTCGCGGTCGATGATCGTCTGCAGACCGTAGATCAGCTTCACCGACTCCGGGTCGCGGCCGGCGTCGCTGGCGCGGCTACGGATGTCGTCGGCATAGGCACTCATGCTCTTGGGTGTCGGGAAGATGCCGAACACCGATTCGGCGTGCTTGGCGGCGAACTCGCGACCCTGGTCCGAGGATCCGGCCTGCCAGAGCACCGGCCGCTTCTGTGGTGACGGAGCGACGAAGTGACGGCCCTTCGACTGGAAGAACTCACCCCGGAAGTCGACCTCTCGGACCTTGGCCGGATCGGCGAAAATGCCGTTCTCCCGGTCGTAGACGATCGCGTCGTCGTCCCACGAATCCCACAGCTGGTACAGCAGTTGCATGTACTCCTCGACGACCTCGTAGCGCTTGTCGCGCGGCGTCAGGTTCTCCTTGCCCATCGCCTGGAACTCACTCTTCGAATACGAGGTGACGATGTTCCAGCCGACGCGGCCACCGGTCAGATGGTCGAGCGTCGAGAGCTGACGGGCCATCATGTACGGCGGCACGAAGGACGTCGACAACGTGATGCCGATACCGAGGTGTTCGGTGAACGCCCCGACGATCGGCACGACGCTGGCGGGTTCGTGCACCGGACACTGACCCGCGAACTTCACGACGGGATCCGAGTTGCCCTTGTAGGTGGTGTAGGGCGCGAGCTCGTCGGCGATGAACATCGCGTCGAACAGGCCGCGCTCCATCGTGCGGCCGAGATCGCGCCAGTACTCCGGACGCGACCAGTGATACCCCACCTTGTCGCGCGGGTGTGCCCACATCGTCGACGCGTGGTTCATCACACCGTGCTGGACGAAACCCAGCAGGTGCATCTTCTTCTTCGTCATGTGTTCTCGTTCTGCGTCCGGCGTTCGACCAGGAACGCGGTGATGACGGCGACTGCTGCGCCGATGGCCAGGATGGGGGGCAGGTACCAGAAGATGCTGTTCACGCCCAGCAGGACGATGACGAGCGTCGAGAAGATCACCGCGCCGATCGCCTTCCACGTGAAGCCGCCCTCGGGCAGGGCGTCATCGGGGTTCAACGGAAGACCGGTGCGGTCGCCGGCGGCGGCGTCGGCGAGGACGTCGCGGCGGACTCGGCCGAAGGCCTGCACTCCCAACGTGATGTAGGCGCCGGCGACGAGGACACCGACGACGACGGCGATCCAGAATGCGATCATCGGACCGGATCCGGGTCGACATCCTGCGTGACCTTATTGACCTCACGTTCGGGCACGATCGCGCCTCCGAAGTCGACGGCGTGGTCGGACTCGATCAACGCCGAGTTGCGGCGGCTCAGTGATCCGAAGTCGAAGCTCTGCCTCTGCAGCAGGCTGATTCCGACGGCCGCCACGAGTGAGATCGCCTCCAAGGTGATGATTCCCTGCAGTTCGCCGACGTATTCGCGGACCGGGTAGCCGACCGCGATCGCCAGCACCAGGCTCGCAACGAAGGCCAGCGCGGTCATCCGTCGCCAGAAGATGGCCAGTGCCAAGGGGATGATGAGCGCTGCCTTGAGGAAGTACACGGTGTTGACGAGTTCGACGTAGTCGATGCCGGAGCTGACGACGATACCGCCGATGACGCCGGCGATGATGATCGAACTCTTCGTCCAGCGGAACAGCGTCTTGGGCGCGATGTCCGGCTTGGCCCGCTTGAGGATGTCCACGGCGACCACCGACGACAGCGCCGAGAAGGCACCGTCGATCGACGAGTAGCAGGCGTTGAGGATTATCAGGACGTAGAGGGCGATCAGCACGATGGGCAGTCCCAGGTGGCTGACGACGTACGGACCGACGCCGCCCGGGCCCGCCGCGCCGAGATCCTCGAGGCTCACGCCATAGCCCAGACCGACCAGGCCGAGCAGACCGAGCACGATAGGGATCGGGTAGAACCACAATCCGGCCCACACGAAGGTGCGTCCCAACGTCGCGGGCTTGAGCGCCCAGGCCTTCTGCCAGAACGTCTGGTCGGCCATCGTGGAGGCGAGCAGTCCCAGCGAGAGCGAGATCCCGAAGCCCGCGGCAGCCGCACCGTCGAACGCGTTGAGCGTGTTGGGTCCTGCCTCCTCGACCTTCTGGAAGACCAGGCTCGGCCCGCCGACCTTCGCGAGCACGGCCAGCACCACGATGGCCGCGGGCACGGTGATCAGCAGCGTATTGAACGTCGCGGTGATCGCCGAGGTCCACAGTCCGCCGAAGTAGGAGTAGATCGTGACGGTCGCCAGGGTGACGATGAGTACCACGGTCGGGTTGATCCCGAACACCACGCCCATGACGAGAACGACGCCGAACAGGTTGATGAAGATCTCGGCGAGCAGACCCAGCAGCATGGCCACCAGCGCAATGGTGGTGGCCGGCTTGTTCTGGAAGCGTTCGCGGATGAACTCGACGATCGTGTAGCCAGCCGGCATCTGCCTGCGCAGCCGGATGGCGAACGGCACCATCAGCATGACCGCCAGCCCATTGGGCACGACGAACCAGATCAGGCCCGACGTGCCGAACGTGAAGGCCTGCGCCGACGACATCATGACCGCCATCGACCAGGTCCACACAGCGATGACGGAGCCGACTCCGAAGCCGAAACCGATTCGGCGGTCGGCGATCACGAAGTCGTGGGTGTTCTTCACCATCGACTTCACGACGTAGGCGACGAAGAACATGAACGCGCCCAAGCCCAGCATCAGCAGGAAGCCGATGCCGGGCGACAGGTTCGACGGGTGGAACACAGCACCTCCAGGCAGCATGACGAGATCGCCGCAGCAACGGCGGCGACACATCATGGCCAGTGCTGGAACACCTTGTTCATCCTTTGATTCAGGTTGAGTTAAAGGCAGCCCCCGAGTTGCCTGCGGTGTCGGTGTCTGTTATCGAGCGTCGGAAAACACTCACGGCGAGTGGATGTCTGGGCTCAAACCCGCTGTGTCGGTGACCATCCGACGATGACCGCGGTCCTTCCGATCGATGCACCCGACGGCGACGAGTACTGGAGTTGGCAATTCCAGGGCAGGTGCCTCGACTTCCCCGCGGAATTGTTCTTCCCCGAGAGTGACCGCCGGTCGGACCGTCGGCGCCGCGAGGAGGAGGCCAAGCGGATCTGCCGGACCTGCCCGGTGCTGATCCGCTGCCGCGAGCACGCCCTGAGCGTTCCGGAGCGCTACGGCGTCTGGGGTGCCACCACCCCGCGGGAACGCGGTATCCCGTCGTCGCACCGCAGCGCGGAGAAGAACTCACGCTGACCGCAACCGTTCCGCACTCCCATCGGTGTCTCTAGGGTGCGACCAGCACGATCGCCCGGATGTGAGAAGGACACCTGTGATGCCCGTAGTGACATGGCCCGCCGCGCGCCTCGCCGAGGCCGCGGCATGACTCAGGTCGCCCCGGCCAGTGCGGCCGCCGACGAACTGCGCCGCGGGATCGCCGACGGCACCCTCACCGAGATCGAGGTGGCCTGGAGCGATCCGTTCGGCCATTCCGCCGGCAAGCGAATCCCCGCCGGGCAGTTCCTCGACCGGGCCACCGGCAGCGGCTTCGCGTTCTGTGAGGCCGCGCTCGGCTGGAACACCGACGGCACCGTCATCGACTCGCTGTCGCTGACCAACTGGGCCGGCGGCTACCCCGATGTGTATGCGGTGCCGGACTTCTCGACGTTCACCCGG
This sequence comes from Mycolicibacterium chubuense, assembly GCF_001044255.1. Lineage (GTDB taxonomy): Bacteria > Actinomycetota > Actinomycetes > Mycobacteriales > Mycobacteriaceae > Mycobacterium > Mycobacterium chubuense. The sequence continues at coordinate 229,552 of NZ_JYNX01000038.1, read as the reverse complement.
CTTCCGTGGCGGCCCGGCGTCGGACACATCATCTCCGACATCGTGACCCACCACCGCACACCGTCGCTGCTGGACCCGCGCGGCGTCCTCAAGCGCGTGCTGGCGCGACTGGAGGGGCTCGGTTACACCGCGAAGATCGGCGTCGAGTTCGAGTTCTACCTGCTCGAGACCGACGGGTCGCCGATCATCGACGCGATCCAGGCGTACTCGCTGGAGAACGCCAACGCGCTCGACCCCCTCATCGCCGACCTCTACGACACCCTGGGCGCGTTCACCCGGTTGGAGGGCATCCAGACCGAGTACGGGCCCGGCCAGGTGGAGACCAACCTCGTCTACACCGACGCGCTGGCCGCCGCCGACGACAGCGCCCGGCTGAAGTACGCCGCCAAGGAGGTCGCGCGGCGGCACGGCAAGCTCGCCAGCTTCATGCCCAAGCCGTTCTCCGAACACTCGGGCTCGTCTGCGCATCTGCACATCTCGCTGTGGGACGGCGACCGGCCGGTGTTCGCGGCGGTGGACGGCGCCGAGAGCCAGACCGCCCGGTACGCGATCGCCGGCCTGTTCGAGCACCTGCCGTCGATCACGTTGTTCGGCGCGCACTCGGTGAACGCCTATCGCCGCTTCGCGCCCGACACGTTCGCCCCCGACACCGTGAACTGGAGCCGGGACAACCGTAGCGCGGCCATCCGCTCGCTGGTCGAGGACATACCCGAGGCGTCCCGTATCGAATTGCGTTCGGGTGCCTCCGATTCGAATCCCTACTGGCTGATCGCCTCCGCGCTCGCGGCGATCGTCGCCGGCTTGGAGGCCCGCCGCGAGCCGCCGCAACCCGCCACCGGGAACCTGTACGGCAAGGGCGCGCCGCTGCCCGACTCGCTGGGCACGGCGGTCGCGCTCGCCATCCAGGACGACACCATCCTCGAGATCCTCGGTGAGCAGTCCGTGCTCGACTTCGCCGTGATCGCCCGTAGTGAATGGGACGCCTACGTCGGTCACGTCAGCGACTGGGAGCGCAAGCGTTACCTGAGCACGTCATGACGGGGCCCCGGTTCGGGGTGTGGGCGCCGGTCTACGGCAACCACGGCGCACGGCACCACCCGCACGACGCACCCGATGCGAGCTACCGGCGCACGCGGGATCTCATCGTGCACGCCGAGAAGGTCGGCTTCGACGCGACGCTGGTCGCCCAGCACGTCATCCACCCCAGTGACGTCGAAGACGACGTGCTCGAGACGTGGTCGACGCTCGCCGCGCTCGCCGAGGCCACCGACACCATCGAGCTCATCGGCGCGATCAAACCGCTGCTGTTCAACCCGCTGGTGTTCGCCAAGGTCGCGGCCAACATCGCCGACATCTCCGCAAGCCGGTTGTCGATCAACGTGGTCAGCGGATGGTTCCTGCCCGAACTGGAGGCGCTCGGCGTCACGGTGCTCGAGCACGACGACCGCTACGCCCACACCCGCGACTGGCTGCGCACCGTCACCGCGCTGTGGGCCGGCAAACAGGTGGCCGTCGGCGACGGGCACCCCGCGCTCGTCCGGCCGGTGCCGCAGCACGTTCCGCCCGTCTACGTCGGAGGCGAGTCCGAACCCGGCCGGGCCCTGGCCGCCGAGACGGCCGACGTGTTCTTCATCAACGGCCGGCCGCTGGCCGACACCGCGGAGGTGATCGCCGACCTGCGGTCGCGCCGCGCCGCAGTCGGCGGGCCGCCCCTGCGGTTCGGGCTGTCCGCGTTCGTCGTCGCCCGCGAGACCGACGCCGCGGCCCACGCCGAGGCCGACCACCTGCAGGCGCTCGTCGACGCCGAACGGCGCCCGGAGATCACCGGCGGCACCGATCCGAAGACCCAGATGTACAAGGTGCTCGCCAACACCAGCCGGGTCGGCTCGAACGGCGGCACCCTGGCCGGTCTGGTGGGCAGCTATGACACCGTCGCCGAGCGGATCTCGGCATTCGAGGAGGCGGGTATCGAGCTGTTCATGCTCCAGTTCCAGCCGCTGGAAGCGGAATTGGACCGCTTCGCCGAACACATCATCCCGAGATTCCGCTCCAGCAGGGAGATTCGATGACTCTGACCACCGCCGTCGACGGGGTGGCCGAACGGCTGCACCGCCTGACCCCCATCGTCGCGCAGTTGCGCGCCGCCGATCCCGCTGCCGAACGCGAGCGTGTCCTGCAGTACGACGCCGTCGACGAGATCCGCCGGACCGGGGTGCTGAGCCTGCGCGTACCGCAGCGCTACGGCGGACCCGGCGGCAGTATCCGCGACGTGCTCTCCGCCGTCGTCGCGCTGGCGTCGGGAAGCTCCAACGTGGCGCAGGCGCTGCGGGCGCACTTCGGCTTCTCCGAGCGGCTGCTGAGCAACCGGGCCACCGAGGCCGAACGCGCGGAATGGTTCCCGCGGATCAACGCCGGGTTGGTGATCGGCAACGCGATCACCGACGCCAAGGGCCGCGCACCGGGCAGCTCCGACACCACGGTGCTGCCGGACCGCGACGGGGTGCTGCGGCTGAACGGACAGAAGTTCTACTCGACCGGCACGCTGTACGCCGACGTGATCGCGGTGTCGGCGGTCGACGCCGCCGGCAACGACGTCCAGGTGATCGTGCCCACCGACCGGGCCGGCGTCGAATTGTTCGACGACTGGGACGGTTTCGGGCAGCGCACCACGGCCAGTGGCGGCAGCCGGTTCACCGACGTCGAGATCGCCCCCGTCGAGGTGACCACCGTGTCCGACGGTGACCACCTCGGCCACAGCACCACCTTCCTGCAGCTCTACCTGGCGGCGGTGGCGGCGGGCATCGCGGCCGCGATCCGCGACGACGCCGTGGACTACGTGCGGACCCGGGCCCGTCCCGCAGCGCACTCGATCGCGACGCGCGCGGCCGAGGACCCCTTCGTGCTGCACGCCGTCGGCGAGATCGGCACCGCCGCGGCCGTCGCGGAATCGCTGGTGCTGTCGGCGGCCGACGGGCTCGACGAACTCGTGGACCAGGGCAGGGTGTTCGACGCCGACGCGCTGGCCGACGCCGCCGTGGCGGTCGCGCAGGCGCAACTGGTCGTCGAGCGGCTGACGCTCGACGCGGCGCAACGGCTGTTCGACACCGGCGGGGCGTCGGCGACGGCGCGCGCGCTGAACCTGGACCGGCACTGGCGCAACGCGCGCACCCTGGCCAGTCACAATCCGCTGGACTACAAGGCGCACGCGGTCGGCAACTACCTCGTCAACGAGGTGTCGCCGCCGGCCAACGGCTACTTCTGACCTGTGGTTTCCAGCGCGCGGCGGGCGTAGGCCCGGACGTCGGCGTCGCCGTCGTCGAGCGCGCCGGTCAACGCGGCGCGCGCCGCTTCCTCCGACGGAGCCCACCGGGTGAGGCTGAGTACCGCGGCCTTGCGCACGTCGAGGTGCGGGTCGGCCAGTGCCCGCGACAGCGGTGGGACGGCGGCCGCCGACGACGGAGCCCCGGCCAGCGCCCGCGCCGCTCCCTGGCGGATCTGCCAGGCCGACGATGCGAGCGCCTGCTCGACCGCCACCCCGTCGCTGTCGCGCCACCCGATATCCCCGATCGCGGCGAGCGCCGCGGCGCGGACCAGCGGATCGGGGTCGTCGAGCAACAGTCGTATCGTCGCCGCGCCGGCGCGCAACGTGCCGAGGCCGCCCGCTACCGCGACCCGCACCTCGCGGTTGGCGTCGGCGTGCGCGGCCGCCACGCCGTCGACGTCGTCGACCGACACCAGCGCGCGCACCGCCTCGATGCGCACACGGTGGTCGGCGTCGGTGACCAGACGTCGATAGGTGTCCGGATCCCCGGTCCGCCGCGCGCTCAGCACGTAGACCGCGGCGCCACGCACCGCGGGATCGGCCGAATCAACATGTGCAGCAACAGAAGCAGGTGCCGGTAGCACCTCGACCAGCTCGCGGATGCCCTCGGCAGCCACCTGGCGCACGCCGGCGTCCGGGTCGCCGAGCGCCGCGACGAGCGGTCCGGCGTATCCGTCGCACAGGTGCTCGGTGAGCACGTCGACGGCGGTGCGCCGCACACCGGGATCCCCGTCGGTCAGGAACGGCGCGAGGTCGTCGACGGACGGCTCGTCGAGCGCCAGCACCGCGGCGATGCGCGGGGACGGCGCCGGTCCGCTCGACTCGATCACGCGGGACACCTCCGACGCGGGCGCCCGGCCGCCCACCAGCGCGGGCTGAGACACCGCGATGGGCTCGGTCTGCGCGCTGGGGATGTCGTCGAGCCCGGGCACCGGGACGAAATACGGGGCGACGGGCCGCTTGAGGAACTCGATGTCACCGTCGGGTGTCTGCCGAAGGTTGAGGTGATACCGCCACGCGTCGTCGTCACGCTCGGGCAGGTCGCTGCGGTCGTGATAGAGACCCCAGCGGGATTCGGTGCGGGTCAGCGACGACCGGGCCGCCATCTCGGCGCAGTCGCGGATGAACGACACCTCGACCGCGCGCATCAGTTCGTGCGGGGTGGTGGCGCCGATACCTGCGACCTCGTCGCGCATCCGGTCGAACGTCTCCACCGCCAGCGACAGCTTGGCGGCCGTTTTCGGCGGCGCCACATAGTCGTTGACGAAACGCCTGAGCTTGTACTCGACCTGCGGTTGTGGCGGCCCGTCGGGCTGGCGCAGCGGGCGGTAGATCAGCTCGTGCGCGGCCGCGATCTGGTCGGCCGGAAGAGTCTGCGGCGCAGCAACATCGGCCACTGTGGTTGCCGCGTCCGCGCCCGCCAGCTCGCCGTACACGAATGCGCCGATCATGTAGTTGTGCGGTACGCACGCCAGGTCGCCGGCCGCGTACAGGCCGGGCACCGTGGTGCGTGCGTTCTCGTCGACCCAGACCCCCGACGCGGAATGCCCACTGCACAGCCCGATCTCGGAGATGTGCATCTCGATGTCGTGGGTGCGGTAGTCGTGGCCGCGGTTGGCGTGGAACGTGCCGCGGGTCGGGCGCTCGGTGGTGTGCAGGATCCCTTCGAGCGTGGTCAGCGTTTCGTCGGGCAGATGGCTGACCTTCAGGTAGATGGGTCCCCGGGCGGATTCGATCTCGCTCTTCACCTCGGCCATCATCTGCCCCGACCAGTAGTCGGAGTCGACGAAGCGCTCACCGAGGGCGTTGACCTGGTACCCGCCGAACGGGTTCGCCACATAGGCGCAGGCCGGCCCGTTGTAGTCCTTGATCAGCGGATTGATCTGGAAGCATTCGATGCCCGACAGTTCGGCGCCGGCGTGCAGCGCCATCGCGTAGCCGTCGCCGGCGTTGGTCGGGTTCTCGTAGGTGCCGTACAGGTAGCCCGACGCCGGAAGGCCGAGTCGGCCGCAGGCGCCGGTGGCCAGGATGACGGCCTTGGCGCCGACGACGACGAATTCGCCGGTGCGGCTGTTGAGCGCCGCGGCGCCGACAGCTCTGCCACCGGAGGTGAGCACCCGCACCGGCACCAAGCGGTTCTCGATGCGGATCTTCTCCCGCATCGAGCGCTGCCGCAACACCCGGTACAGCGCCTTCTTGACGTCTTTGCCCTCGGGCATGGGCAGTACGTACGAACCGGAGCGGTGCACACGGCGCACGGCGTACTCACCGTGTTCGTCCTTCTCGAACTTGACGCCGTAGCGTTCCAGCCGCTGCACCATCGCGAATCCGCGGGTGGCGGTCTGATAGATGGTGCGCTGGTTGACGATTCCGTCGTTGGCGCGGGTGATCTCGGCGACGTAGTCCTCGGGGGTGGCCTTGCCGGGGATCACGGCGTTGTTGACGCCGTCCATGCCCATCGCGAGCGCGCCGGAGTGGCGGACGTGGGCCTTTTCGAGCAGCAGTACCTGCGCGCCGTTCTCGGCGGCGGTGAGCGCGGCCATGGTGCCCGCGGTGCCGCCGCCGATGACCAGGACGTCACAGTCGAGCCGGACGGCGTCGGACAGAGAGGGAATCTGCATCAGGTAACACGCTCCGAATGGTCGAGTGCGGCAATCACATCCGCGCGCAGCGCGGTCCGTGACACCGAGGGGTCGCGCGGGCTCGGGACGTCGAGCAACGCGCGCAGAGGCTGGCCGGCCCTGCCGAGCACGGCGATGCGGTCACCGAGCAGCAGTGCCTCGTCGACGTCGTGGGTGACGAAGACGACCGTGGTCGGGTGGGCGCGCCAGGTGTCGATGAGCAGTCGCTGCATCGTGGCGCGGGTCTGGGTGTCGAGTGCGCCGAACGGTTCGTCCATCATGACCGCGCGGGGCGCGCCGGCCAGGCCGCGGGCCAGTTGAACACGTTGGCGCATACCGCCGGACAGGCTCTTGGGCAGGTACGTCTCGAAACCCGTCAGCCCCACGTCGGAGATCCACTTGCGCGCCTCTTCGCGGCGCCCCTGCCGGGGCCGCCCGGCCAGCCGCAGGGCGAGTTCGACGTTGGATTGCACGGTGCGCCAGGGCAATAGCGCGTTGTCCTGGAACACCATCGCCCGATCGCGGGAGGTGGTGGTGACGCGGGCCCCGTCGGCGAGTACCGCCCCGGCGTCCGGTCGCAGCAGTCCGGCCAGTGCGCGCAGCACGGTGGACTTTCCGCACCCGGACGGGCCGGTGAGCACCAGGATCTCCCCGGGCGCGACGGTCAGGTCCAGGCCGTCGACCACCGGCGCATCGCCGTAGCTGAGCGTGACATCGCGCAGCGTCAGGCTCATTCCGGTCATCGGGACATCTCCTGGCCCCGCGGCAGCCACCGCGTCACCCGGCGGCCGATCACCTCCACCGCGGCCGACGTGGCGAAGCCCAGCACACCGATGGTGATGATGCCGACGAACACGTCGGAGTAGGCGAGCACGGTGTAGGCCTGCCAGGTCCGGTAGCCGACCCCCAGCCGCCCGGAGATCATCTCCGCGGAGATCACGCAGATCCAGGCCACGCCCATGCCGACCGACAGTCCGCCGAACACTCCGGGGAGGATGCCGGGCACCACAACCCGGGTGATGACGTCCCACCGGCTGCCGCCCAGCGTGCGCACCGAGTCCTCCCACAGGGTGGGGAGCGCCCGGACTGCGTGCCGGGTGCTCACCATGATCGGGAAGTACGCGGCCAGGAACGTGATGAACACGATGCCGGCTTCATCGGTGGGGAACAGCAGGATCGCGACGGGCACGATGGCGATGGCCGGGATCGGTCGGGCCAACTCGGTCAGCGGCCCGATGACGTTGGCGAACAGCGACGATCGGCCCAGCAGGATGCCGGTGATGATGCCGGCGACAGCCGCCAGGGCGAATCCGGTCAAGATGCGGATCAACGACTGACCCAGGTCGAGCCAGTAGTCCGGGGCGCCGAGTCGGTGCGCGAAGGCGGTCACGATGTCACCGACCGTGGGAAGGGTGTCGAACCGCAGCCACAGCCGGACGTCGTGAGCGGTCAGCAGCTGCCACAGCCCGATGGCCGCGGCGACGGAGAAGACCCGCACCAGCACCGACGGCCAGGATCGGCGGCGCACGGCCGTGGTGGGTGCCGCTACGGCGACGGCCGGTTCGGTGGTGCCGAGCACTGCGGGGGCGGTCGTCATACCGCACCGGCCAGCGCTTGCCGGTAGTCGACCACGGCCGTCCCGGGGTGCGCCGCGGTGTAGCGTTCGGCCCCCGCCGCGGTGTCGAACGGCAAGTGGCGCCCGCCGTCGCGCACCCAGACCGACTTGTCGGCGAACCAGCGGGTGCCGAACTCGGAGTCCGGAACGTAGGCGGCGCGGACCTTCTCACCGTTGGCCCCGGCCTCCCGGATGGCCCGCAGCAGGCAGTCCGGGTTGGCGGCCGGCTGCGTGGTGTCCTTGCCGTCGATCCACAGCTCGCCTGCGAGTGCGGGGTCGGTGAGCGGGATGTCGCAGACCGGGTCGCGGCCGCTCAGCGTCGACGGGTTCTCGGTGCTGGCGAGCGCCGCGTCGTAGTTCCGGCCCCGATCGGCGAACGCCTTCCTGATCGGGCCGGCGTTGACGAAACCGGGGACGTCGAGCGGGGCGAACTCGCCGATCGACTGCAGGTAGGGCACGTCGCCCTGGAGGGCCTGCACCAGTGACGGTTTCAGCGTGGGGTCGAAGCTGGTGCCGCCGGGACCGTTGTACAGGTAGACCACCTCGGGCGGGAGTCCGCTGCCCTCGGCGACCGCCTGCGCCGACTCCAGCGGGTGCTCGTTGAGGAAGTCGGTCGCATCGAGCTGCGCCTGCAGGAACGCGTCGAGCACCTCCGGATGGCTGCCCGCGTAGTCGCGGCGCACCACCACACCGTGGAAGGTGGGGTAGCGGCCCTCGGCGCCGTCGTACAGAAGCGTGGCCTTGCCCTGGAAGGCGAGCAGGCCCGGCCATGCGACGAACTGCGAAAGCGCCTGCGCTTGCCCTGATTCCAGCGCCGACGCGCCGACCTGTGGCTGCTGGTTGAGGACCTCGACACCGGTCTTGGGGTCGATGCCCGCGTTGTCGAGGGCACGCACCAACGTGCCGTGGCCGGCGGACCCGACACTGGCCGAGACCTTCTGGCCTCTCAGGTCGGCGATCGTGCGGGCCGGCGAGCCGGGCGGGACGACCACCATGTTCAGCGACCCGGTGGGGCTGTAGCCGGTCACCGATACCAGCTCCGTGCGGGCGCGCTCGTTGGCCTGGGTCTTCGAGCCGTTGATCAACAGCGGATAGTCGCCCATGGAGCCGATGTCGATCTTCTCCGCGACCATCTGGGCGGTGATCGGCGCGCCGGTGTCGTAGTCCTGCCACTCGACCTGATACGTCACGCCGGAGGACTTCCCGATGTCGGACAGCCGCTTCTCGAGAAACCCTTTGGCGCGCAGCAGGGTTCCCGCCGTGACGGTGTTGATGGTCTTGGACTGGTAGCCGACGACGACGCGGACGGTGTCGGCCGAGGAGGACTGTGCATCCAACGAGCAGCCGGCCACCGACGTGGCGGTGACGGCCGTGAGCAGCAGGGCGAGTGCGCGTTTCATCGAGGGTTCCGGGCTTTCATCGCAGGAGGTAGGGCATGTTGACGGTGACGGCGCCGGTGGGACAACGGGCGGCGCAGGGGCCGCAGTACCAGCATTCGTCGACGTGCATGAACGCCTTGCCGTTGTCGGGGTTGATGGCCAGTGAGTCGAGGGGACAGATCTCCACGCACAGCGTGCAGCCCTCGATGCACAGGGATTCGTCGATGGTGACCGGGACGTCGACGCGCTGGGTGGCCTGGGCCATCATTCTCCTCTGATCAGATTGCTGCGCAGCGTGATTCGATCACCGCGCAACCGGATGTACTCGAGATCGACGGGGCGGCCGTCGTCGAGATGGGCGAGCCGCTCGAGCAGCAGCAGTGACGCGGACTGCGGCACCTGCAGGATGGCCGCGGAGTGCGGGTCGGCCGACACGGCCTCCACCGCGACGTCGGCCCCGCCGAGCCGCTGTCCGGTGACGAGCTCGATGAGCGCGAACACGTCATTGTGCTCCAGGGAGTGCTCGAGGACGGCGTCGCCGATGTCTCGCGCGAGGTAGGTCATGTCCAGACTCAGCGGCAGGTCCCCCAGATAGCGCAGCCGCTCGATGAACACCACCGGTTCGCCGGGCGCGACGGCGAGCCGGGCCGCCACCGACGGCGGGGCGCTGACGGTCATCGCGGCGCGGACCTCGTTGCGGATCTCGCCGTAATCCCGGAACGTCTCCTTCAACCCGACGAGGTGATTGAGGCCGTGGTCGTACTTGCGGACCGCGACCCGCGTGCCGACCTTGGGTTCGCGGTCGATGAGGCCCTCGGCCTTGAGCACGGCGAGCGCCTGCCGCACGGCGTTGCGCGACACCAGGAACTCGGCGGCCAGTTCGGCTTCGGTGGGCAGCCCGTCCGGATAACCGCCGGCGTGGATCTGGTGGCGCACGACGTCGGCCACCAGACGTGCCTGGTCGGCGCGCGGCCGGCGTAGCGGGGTCGGCTCTGTCACTGTTCACCTCCTGGCGGGAAAGCGCTGTCGGCGACGCTAAACGGGGTCGGGCCCCGATCCGGCGACGCCGACAGGGGAGCTGAGGTACGTGGCGGTATTGCGCCACCGGGGACCCGCGGGGACCTGCGCGGACCGGGGTGGGCGCCGCCTTTGCGCCACCACCGCGGCGGCGGGACACTTTGCGATCCCGGTGAGCAGAAGTCCACGGCGGCACCCGCCGGTTCTCGCCGAAGCGGTCGCGCGCACGGCCGCGGCATGCTATCGAAGGGGGGTGTCCACCAAACTCGCGGCGCTCGCCGGTGCGTGCGCCGTCCTGGCCGGCTGCGCCGGGGCTCCGGTGGACGACCGACCTGTCGTCCGGATCGTCGAGGCCGCCAAGCCGACGGCGGCGATACCGCTGGGGCACTTCCTGCCCACGGCGCAGGAGTTGTCGACGACGCTGGAGACCGGACCCAACGGCTTCGCCGGACAACTCGTCGAAGGCGGCGCGGACATGCTGCTGCGCAGCGTCGGGGCCGGCGAGACCAGCCCTCCCGACTGTGCCGGGGCCGCCTACCGGCTACAGCAGGCCGTCTACGACGGCAGCCCGGTGCAGTCGGTCGCCACGAACTCCTGGGCGGGAGGTGGGTTCGACGGTCCACCGGTGACCGGCTTCTTCGGCGTGGTGCAGATGACGAGTGCGGCTGCCGCGCAGGAATTCTTCGTCGCCGCGACCGAGCGCTGGCGCCGGTGCAACGGAGCGACGGTGACGCGGCACGAGGCCGGCGACGGCGGCGACGAGCTCAGCAGGATCGCCGACGTCAGCTTCGAGCGCCAAGTGGTATCGGCGAGCGTGCTGCACACGGCGGCGGGCACCGCATCGCCGACCGCGCTGCGTGCGATCGGGCTGGCCGGCGACTGCATCGTCGAGGTCGACCTCGCCGACCCCCGCCCCACCGACCAGGCTGCCCGGCCCGCCGTCGGCGTCGCCGACCTGATTCTGAACAAGATCACGACACAGCGCTGAGCGTCGGTGGACAATGGCGCGGTGAAACCTGTGCCGACGCGTCGCCTCTGCAGTCTGCTGCTGGCGGCGTCCGGGCTGCTCTGCGGCTGTGTGAGCACCGTAGAGGGCGCCGCCGTGCGTGCCCAGGGGGCCGCCCCCGTGGATGTCGGTGTGCTCGACGAGGCCGCCCTGGGCCGCTTGATACTCACGATCGGCGAGGTCAACGGGATCATGGGCAGCACCCAGATGCAAGTCACCGGCGAACTCGATCAGATGACCGACCACTCCGACGAGGTGTCGGATCCCGACTGCCTCGGGGCGGTCTACGGCGCCGAGGAGCCGGTGTACGCCCGTACGGGGTGGACGGCGGTGCGCGATCAAGTGGCCCGCGAACCCAGCGACGACAACGACCACTGGGTCGAGCAGACGGCGGTGCTCTATCCCACGGCGCAGGCGGCCACGACGTTCGTGGACACGTCCTTCACGATCTGGCAGGGCTGCGCCAATGAGTCGATCGACGTCGGCGACGGTGAGTACTCGTGGCAGCTGGGGGACGTCGACGCCACCGACGCGGGCGGCGTCAACCTGATCACCCAGATGACCACACAGCAGGGCGCCGACGGCTGGGAGTGCCAGCACGCGCTGTCGGCGGTGTCCAACGCGACGGTCGAGGCGTGGGCGTGCGGCTACAGCATCAACGGTGAGGCAGCCGAGATCGCCACGGCGATGGTCCAGAAGGCCCGGAAGTAGCCGGGCCGAGTTGCGCTCTCGGCGGTTGCAACCATCGCCCCGATGACCCGCCGCGCCATAGCTTTCGGGCGTGACGCGTGAAGTGCACCTCCTGACCTTCGGCAACACCCGCTCGGCGGGCCCGTGGCGACATCCCGCCATCGACAGCACGCCGGAAGCTGTGCGGCGTCGGCTGATCGACCACGTCAGGGCCGCGGAGGCGGCCACGTTCGACGCGGTGTTCTTCGCCGACGGTCTGAACTTCGGCCCGCCCGCCACCTGGGCCTACAAGACGACCGAGGACTTCGAGCCGTTCACGACCGCGGCGGCGTTGTCGTCGGTGACCGAGCGCATCGGATTGGTGCTCACCGGATCGGCGACCCTGCAACATCCCTACCACCTGGCACGCCAACTACTCTCGCTCGACCATCTCAGCGGCGGACGGACCGGGTGGAACCTGGTGACGAGCTTCGCCCGGGCCGCGGCCGAGAACTTCAGCGCGCGAGACGTCGTCGACCACGACGAGCGATACCGCATCGCCGACGAGGCCATCGACGTCGTCGAAAAGCTCTGGGACTCCTGGGGTGACGGCGCCGTTGTCGCCGACAGGGCGGCCGGCATCTATCACGACGTGACCAGGATCCACGTGCCCGACCACCACGGCCCCTACTTCGACGTCAAAGGTCCTCTCGGCGCGGCCCGCTCGGTGCAGGGCCGCCCGGTGGTCTTCCAGGCCGGATCCTCGGACACCGGAAGCGTGTTCGCGGCACGCCACGCGGAGGTCATCTTCACCGGACAGGGCGATGTCGACCGGGCTCGCGCGTTCTACCGTCGTATCCACGACGAGGCGGCCCGGCAGGGCCGCGAACGTCCACCCCTGATCACGCCGTCCCTGCGGTTCATCGTCGGGTCCACCGAGGACGAGGCGCGGCGCGCGGAACAGACCGCCTACGAGTACTTCAGCCCCGAATATCAGGCGGGCTGGCTTCTCGAGGTCGACGTCGACGTCACCGACGCCGATCTGGACGGTCCGGTGCCCGCATCGGCTTTCCCCGAGACGACCGAAACGCACCAGACGGCGCTGGCGGGATACCGCGCGCTGGCGACCGACGGCAATCCGACGGTGCGCGAATTCCTCTGGCGCACGGTCAGTGGCTGGGGTGCGCGCGTCGTCGGCACACCCGAGCAGATCGCCGACGAGATCGAGCGGTGGACGTCGACGCAGGCATCAGACGGCTTCGTGCTTCAAGACTCCGGATTGCCCGGTCAATTCCGGCTCTTCGCCGAGCAGGTGGTTCCCGTGCTGCGCAAACGAGGATTGTTCCGGCATGAGTATCGCGGTGCGACCCTGCGCGACCACCTCGGGTTGGCGGTGCCGGCCAACCGCTACGAGGTGGCGTCATGACCGGCGACCCGTTCGTGTTGTCGGCGTTCACGATGTCGACCGTCTCGCACGGCAACTACGGGCTCTGGCGGCACCCGGAGGACCAGACCTCCCGGTACACCGACATCCGCTACTGGGTCGACCTCGCCACCACGCTCGACGCCGGCGGATTCGACGTGCTGTTCCTGGCCGACGCGGTCGGACAACTCGACGTCTACGGCGGCGGTGCCTCGGCTGCGTTGACCCGGGCAGTCCAGACGCCGGTCACCGACCCGTTGTTGGCGGTGTCGGCGATGGCCGCCGCCACCGAACGGCTCGGCTTCGGCGTCACGGTGTCCACCACCTATGAACACCCCTATCTGCTGGCCCGCAAGTTCAGCACGCTCGACCACCTCACCGACGGACGGATCGGCTGGAACATCGTGACCTCGCTGCTGGACAGCGCGGCCCGCAACATCATCGGCCGTGACCGGCAGATCCCGCACGACGAGCGCTACGCGATCGCCGAGGAGTTCGTCGACGTGACGTTCAAGCTGTGGGAAGGCTCCTGGGAGCCCGACGCGGTGGTCCGCGACCACCGCCGCGGGGTGTACACCGAGGCGAGCCGTGTTCACCCGATCCGCCACGACGGCGAATACTTCAGCGTGCCCGGCGCCCACCTCGTCGAGCCTTCGCCACAGCGCACCCCGGTGCTGTTTCAGGCCGGAACATCGCCCGCCGGGCGCGAATTCGCGGCGCGCAACGCCGAACTGGTGTTCGCCAGCGACCCCCGTCCGGACGTGCTGCGGGCCAACATCGACGATGTCCGTCGGCGGGCGCACCGCCATGGTCGAGATCCCCGCTCGATCAAGTTCCTCACCTCGGTCGAGATCGTGGTCGACGGCAGCGATTCGGCGGCCCGGGCCAAGGCCGACGACCTGGCCTCCTACCACGATCTGGAGGGCGGGCTGGTGCTGCTGTCCGCCCTGAGCGGTGTCGACTGGTCCCGCTACGGTGTCGACCGTCCCATCGAGCAGTTCGACACCGATGCGAGCCGGTCGATCCTGGCGGCGGTCGACGGCGACCGGCACGGCATCACCCTGCGCGACTACGTCGGCGGGCTCGGCGGCTTCGGCGGACGCCTGTTCGTCGGTTCTGCGCGCACCGTGGCCGACGACCTCGAGGGCTACGCCGAAGCCACGGGGGTGGACGGCTTCAACATCGCCTATCACGTGACCCCGGGCAGCTTCGTCGACGTCGTCGAACATCTGATCCCCGAGCTTCGACGCCGCGGCCGCACGGGTGCGCAGGATGGTTCAGTGACGTTGCGGGAGAGACTCTTCGGTGGTTCGGCATGGCTGCCCGACGACCACCCCGCATCGAGGTACCGGCGGAAAAGAATCTTGTCGATTTGATGGCTCACACCTCGAGCCCACCATCAGGCACCGTGTCACACAGATAACCATCACGTTAAATCGACTGAGCGACTTGAGCTTACGTGCATGCCACGCAGGCAGCCGTAGTGCGCTTCAGTCGGGAAGGCAGCTGAACATGTCCACACCCATTCGCCCCGAGGTGGCCCTGTCCGGGCGTCCGCTGGCCTCCGCGGAGGGCACCGGCCTGGAGCGCGACGCCGTCGGCTTCTGGGGCGTGTTCGCGCAGGGACTCGCGGCCGCCGCACCCAGCGTGGCCGTCGCCGTCGTGCCCTTCTCCCTGTTCGTCGCAGCGGGCAAGGGAGCCGCCTGGGCGGTGCTCGTCGGCCTCCTCATCGCCGTTCTGATCGCCGCCACCATCAGCTTCCAGGCAAAGCGCACTGTGTCCTCGGGCTCGCTGGGCACCTACACGGGCAATGGGCTGGGTCCGGGCTTCGCGTTCGCCGCCGGGTTCAGCCTGTTGATCGGCTACATCGGCTTCGCCACCACGGGGACCCTGGGCGGCGTGCTGTATCTGGACTCCTTCCTCGAGTCGGTCGGACTCGGCTCGCAGGCGCACTGGTTCCGCCTGCTCCTGGTCGTCGTTGTCGTCGGCGCGGCCGTGTATCTGCCCTATCGCGGTGTGTCGATCTCCGCGCGCTACGAGCTCATCTTCGAACTGATCGCGATCGCATCGATTCTCGTGATCATCGTCGGCGCCTACATCAGCTACGGCTTCCACATCGACTGGGAGCAATGGGATCCCAAGCATCTCACCGTCAGTGCGACGTTCATCGCCGCGGTCACCGCCGTCGGCTCCTACGCGGGCTTCGAGAGCGTCGCCTCCCTGGGAGCCGAGGCCAAGGACGCGCACCGCACCATCGCCCGGTCGCTGCTGCGGGTGGTGCTGCTGCTCGGGGTGCTCTACATCGCCGCGACGTACCCGCAGATCCTGTTCTTCGACGACATCGATCCGGACAAGGCGGTGCTCCCGCAGCTGGCCGACAGCGTCGGTGTGCACTGGGTGAATCAGGTCGTCAGTGCTGCGGTCGCGGTGGCGTTCATCGTGTTCGTCACCGCAGTCACCACCGCCGGCGCCCGATCACTGTTCACGTTCGCGCACGAGGGGCGCTGCCGGCGGCGCTGGCCCGCGTGCACCCGAAGTACAAGACGCCGTCTGTCGGAGTGCTGTTCATCGGACTGCTCGCGCTGGTGTTCTCCGTGGTCGCGACCTTCAGCTCGGCGGGCCGGCTGGTGTTCGACGTCTACGGGGGGTACGTGGCGACGTGGGGATTCCTGATCAGTTACCTGCTGGTCGTGATCGCGACCCCGATCTGGCTCCGAAAGATCAAGGCCCTGACGCCTGCCCGGCTCGCGGTGTCCGCCGCGGCCACCCTGGCCCTCGGCTACGTCATCGTGAGCAACTTCTACCCGGTGCCCGAGTTCCCCTACAACATCCTGCCGTTCATCTTCGCGGCGATCCTCGGGGCCGGCCTGATCTGGTACGCGTATCTGAAGCGCACCAAGCCTGAGGTCGCGCGTCGTGTCGGCACCATCCAGACGCTGTCCGACGAGGAGAAGCAGCGCCTCGCCGACGAGGGCATCCTCGACGTCCTGGGCCGCCGTGACGATGACGAGGATCCGGAGTCCCGGGTCGAGCAGGAACAGGTGGTGCGGTGACCGTCCTCGCACCGTCATGGCTCGAGGCTGCCCATTCCGTCCGGGAGTCGTTGAAAAGCGATGCCGCGCAGCGGGATCGATCGGGTGCCGCGCCGCGCGCCGAGGTGGAGCTGCTCAGGGATGCCGGGCTTCTGGGCATCTTCGTCCCGCGTGAGCACGGCGGGGGTGGAGCGTCGTGGTCGGAGGTGGCCGCGGTGATCGGAGCCGTGGCGCAGGCCGACTCGTCGGTGGCGCACGTGCTGCTGTACCACTATTTCGGTAGCCTTGCGGGCACCCGGGGCGAGAACGGGTTCGTCGGGCCCGAGCGCGCCCGCCGCATCGCCGAGGGGCGACTGTTCAACGGGACCGTCGCCCAGGCCGCCTACCCACCGCTGATCACGGCCACGCAGACTCCGCAGGGTTTCCGGCTCACCGGGACCAAGCCGTTCACCAGCGGCGCCGCCCTCGCCGATGTCCTCGTAGTGTGGGCGGCCTTCGACGAGGGCACGGTGCTGCTCGGCAATGACGTCGCCGGCCAGCTGGCCACCTTTCACGTCGACGCCGCCGCGCCCGGCGTGTCCTTCGGTGGGGACTGGGACAACGTCGGTCAGCGGCTCACCGTCAGTGGGACGACCACGTTGACCCATGTCGAGGCGCGCACCGGCGACATCATCGGCTACGGGTACGGGGTGGAGGAGTCCAGCGCCGCGGATCATCTCGACGTGCTGCACATGTACGCCGGGTTCGCCACCATTTTCACCGGCATCGCGGTCGGCGCCCTCGAGGAGGCCGCGGACTACACCCGCGCCCGGTCGCGGGCGTGGGTGGAATCGCCCCATTCGCGTGCGACGGAGGATCCGTTGGTGCGGGAGCGGTATGGCCGGCTGTGGACGCAGGTGCAGTCCGCGATCGCGCTGACCGATCGCGCGAACGCCGCACTCGACGCGGTGCGGGAGGCGGGCGACGACCTGTCCTGGGCGCACCGCGCCGACGCCGTCACGCTGATCAACGCGGCGAGGGTGCACGCCAGCGAGGTCGCCCTCGAGGTCTCGAGCCGGCTGTTCGAGGTGACAGGCGCCCGTTCCAGTGCCGCCGCGACGGGCTTGGATCGTTTCTGGCGCAACGCCAGAACGCTGAGCCTGCACGATCCGCTGCCGCACAAGCAGGTGCAGATCGGCGCCTATGTGCTCGACGGCGTCGAGCCGTCTCCCGGTTTCTATTCCTGACGTTGCCCGACGAGAGTGAAAACGATGACTGTGACCTACCTGCGGGGTGTGGACAACTGGTCGGTGGCGCCCGCCACTGAGCGCGATTACCCACTGATCGCCGACTTCCTGGCCACCACAGCGGGTCTCGGGGGACGCAAGTTCGCCGCCGATTCCCGCGACGTGGCCGAACAACTCGCCGGCGCCTTCCCGGGAGCCGCCACGGTGGCGCGGGACGGATCCGGGCGGGTGCGTGGATACGCGTCGCTGAACCGGCCGCACGGGGTGGAACCGGAACTGTTCGCCGACTTCGCACTCGATCCTGCGGTGCCACAGGATCTGGCCGACGCCGTCGTCGCGTTCGTCCTCGACCGGTTCGCCACCGAGAGCACCGCGATCCCGGGTTCGTTCTTCCGCACCATCGTCAGTACCGCCCAACGGGCGGTGATCGATGCCCTGCTGCGTCGCGGCGCCGTCGAGGAGGGCCAGTTCATCCGGACCCGCAAACCCCTGCACGACGAGGACGCAGGGCTGCTGACCGGTGTCGCGATTCCCGGGGTGACGGTGATCGGCTGGCCCGAGGTCATCGCTCGCGACCTCGGCGAGCAGGTGCGCCGACTACAGTTCGACACCTTCCTCGAGCACTTCGGCAACATGTCGAAGACCCCCGAGCTGTGGGAACACCACATCCACAGTCGGTCGTTCGCTCCCGATTTCAGCGTCGCCGCACTCGACGAGACCGGCGCGGTGGTCGGCTACGTGCTGGGATCTCTGTTCACCGCCGGCGTCGCCCCGGACGAAGAGCGAAGCGCCCATACCGATTACATCGGGGTCAGGGCCGATCAGCGCCGCCGGGGAATCGCCGAACTGCTCCTGAAACGCATCTGGCTGGCAGCGCTGCACAGAGGCCTGACCGTCGCGTCGCTGGGCACCGACATCCACAACCGCACCAATGCCCACGTGCTGTATCACCGGCTGGGCTACCGGGCCGTCGAACACTCGTCGGCCTACCGCATCGACGGTGCCGCCTGATGCCGGCCGGCCCGTCCTACCTGGAGCCCGGTACCGCGGCCATCGCGGATCTGCGCGGCCGCTTCCAGCCGATCTTCGACCGCATCGCTGAGGGCAATGTCGCACGTGAGCGCGACCGCGAGTTTCCGCGGCAGCAGGTGCGATGGCTCAACGACGCGGGTTTCGGCACGATACGAATCCCGCAGTCGCGCGGCGGATTCGGTGCGACGCTGGAGCAGACGTTCGAGCTGCTGTCCGACCTCGCCGTCGCCGACGCGAACGTGTCCCACATCTGGCGCAATCACCTCGCGTTCGTGGAGGACCGGCTCAACGCCGAGGTCTCCGACACCAACGACCGGTGGATCAAACGTTTCCTGCACGGCGACTTCGTGGGCGGCGGTTGGACGGAGGCCAACAACG
Organism: Mycolicibacterium chubuense; assembly: GCF_001044255.1. Lineage (GTDB taxonomy): Bacteria > Actinomycetota > Actinomycetes > Mycobacteriales > Mycobacteriaceae > Mycobacterium > Mycobacterium chubuense. The sequence continues at coordinate 210,832 of NZ_JYNX01000038.1, read as the reverse complement.
TCACGCTGGCCAACATGGTGACCACCGTGACCGCACGCGACGATCACTGGGTGGTGACAGGCTCGAAATACTATGCCACGGGCAGCTTGTACGCCGACTGGCTCGACGTCATCGGCCGCGACGAACGCGGCGAACTCCTGACGGCACTGGTCCGGGCGGACGATCCGGGCGTGACGCTGGTCGACGATTGGCGGGGCTTCGGGCAGCGCACCACCGCCAGCGGATCGGCACGCTACGACGGGGTGCGCGCCGAGCGTGGTGACGTGTTCCCGGCGGCCGAGCGCTTCGGCTACCAGCCGCACTTCTACCAGATCGCGATGCTGTCGGTGCTGACCGGAATCACGCGGGCGGCGCTGCGGGACGGATCCGCGGCACTGATCGACCGTGCCCGCAACTACCCACAGGGTCTGGCTGAGCGTCCGGCCGATGATCCACAGCTGCTGCAGGTGATCGGTGAGGTGTCGGCCGAGGCGTTCGCCGCCGAATCGGCCCTGGCGCGCGCCGCGCAGAGCCTCGACGCGGTGGTCGCGATACGGATCGCCGGGCATGGATCGCAAGTCCGACAGCCGTTGATCGATGCCGAGATCGCCGTGTCACAAGCTCAATTGGTGATCATCGCCAGTGCGCTGCGCGCGACGACCGCGATCTTCGATGCCCTCGGCGCCTCCGGCGTCTCGGAAGGTCTTGCGTTGGACCGGCACTGGCGCAATGCGCGGACCCTGGCCTCGCACAACCCCCGCGTGTACAAGGCGCGGATCATCGGGGACTGGCTGATCAACGGCAAGGACCCGGTGCCCGACCTCGTTGCCCGCCACCGCGGCGGTCAGGGCGTCTGACCCCTGTCTGCGCCCTGGTGACCTGATCTGACCAATGCGTTACCGGGCCGCACAAAGCCGGGCTGCTGAAGTGTGCGGATGGTCCGCAGTGCGGCCTGCGGGATCACCCGCCTGAAGAAGGGGCCGGCGTCGAAGGTGGCGCGAACTTCTTTCACGTAGGAGCGGGGGAGGCCGAAGCGGATCAGTCCCTGGCTGACGTCGACCAGATCAGCGCGGCGAACTGCCTCGACCAGCGGCGAGTACGGACGCGACGAGTCGTACCCGGAGAACCGGTGGTGTTCGGCGATGACGACCGCCAGTTCGTCGGACCAACTCTCGCGGCCGGTCTGCTGCAGCCAGGCGTCCTGCGCCTCGATCGACGGGACGAGATAGTCCAGCGTTTCGAATGCGGCGAGGTCGTGGAACGCCACCGCGATCGCCAGCTTGTCGTCGCGGTCCGGCGCGTCGGGTGTCAGCGCACGGGCGTAATTCACCACCCGGTAGACGTGCGCTTTGTACGCGTCGTAACCGGCGTCGTCGCCGTGCGCGCGGGGGCGATGGGACTCGAGGATCTCCTCCACTAGTGGCACGTTGGGAAAGATCTCAGGCGACGTCACGGCGCCATCCTAGGTGGGCGCGGTGGCCCGCCTGGCGCCATCACGGGCGATGCGGTGCACATTCCGGGCGCCGTGAGATCATTCCAGCGTCACCTGCGGACGTCTTGCCGCGATCGCGGCGCCGGCAGCGAACACCGCGACGAGCAGCACCACCACGCCGATCGCGATCGGCGTCGAGCCGCCGACCAGAACCGGCAGGTTCTGGAACACCAGCAACAGCACCGCGACGAGACCGACCAGACCGATCCCCGGTGCGACGAAGGCCCGCCACACCGAGACGTCCAGATCGCCGGATCGTCGTCGTCGCGCGAAGAACGCCAGGACCGCGACGCTCGTCGCGATGAGCAAGATGATGATGCCGACGGTGGAGATCCCGGCCAGCCAGGTGTAGAACTGCGTGACCGGATCCAGACCGAGCGCGATCCCGGCCACGAGAAAGACCAGTACCACGATTCCGTCCAGGCCGGACGCCAGGTGCGGAGAGGCGTGATGTACGTGCGCCTCCCCGAGCGAGGCCGGGAAGACCTTGCGGTTGGACAGCGTGAACACATAGCGGGCAACGACGTTGTGGAACGACAGGATGCACGCGAACAGGCTGGTCACGAACAGCACCTGCACGATGTGCAGTCCCACGGTCCCCAGATACTCCTGGGTGGCACCCGGCAGCAGACCCGATGGATCGGCAACCGCCTGCTCGACCACGCGACTGTCGCCCCAGGCCGTGATCAGCGCCCACGTCGACACCGTGTAGAACGCGCCGATCAGCAGCAGGGCCAGGAACGTCGCGCGGGGAATGGTGCGCAGCGGATCTCGCGCCTCGTCACGGAAGACCGCGGTGGCCTCGAAACCGATGAAGCTCAGGAACGCGAACAGCAGCGCGATACCGGGTGCGCCCGAGACGATCTCGGACGGCGAGAGAAAGCCGGCGGACAAACCCTCGTGGCCGCCGGTCACCGCGACCACGGCGTCGAGCACCAGGACGATGGCCACCTCGGCGATCAGCAGCACACCGAGAACGTTGCGGGACAGGTCGATGTTGCGGTGGCCGAGCACGGTCACGATCACCAGGGTGGCCAACGCCCAGATGCCCCAATGGATATCAGGAAGGCCGTAGGAGGAGAACAGCGCCTGGGCGCCTTGACCTATGAGGCCGTACACACCGATTTCGAGGGCGAGATACGAGATGAGGGCGACGAACGCGAACCCGAACCCGGTGATCCGGCCGAGGCCCTTGCCGATGTAGGAGTAGAACGCACCCGCGTTCGGAACATGCGGTGTCAGTGCGGTGAACCCTACGGCGAACAGCAACACGATGACCGTGCTGATGATGAAGATCGCCGGGAATCCCACCCCGTTGCCGCTGGCGATGCCGAGAGGCACAGGCCCGCCGATGACCCCGAGCGGGGAGGCGGCCGCCACGACGACGAAGACGATGCCCCAGACGCCGAGTGTGCCGCGCAATCTGCGGTGGGCGTGGGGGTCCGCCGCGTCGTCGGCGACGTTGGCGCCGCCGGTTTCGTCAATCCGATTCGCCATGGTTCGTCCTCGAGGCCGGGCAACAGGTCGACGGACACTAACGTCGGAGGCGCCCCACACAGGAGAGTTCCGATCAGCGCGATTGCTGGTCGGTTGCACCACCGTGGGTGGTCGATCAGACGGTGCGGAAGGTCTCCGCCGGCCTCACGACGAACTGACTGGGAGGCTGGCGAAGCCGCGAAGGGTGACTCCGTGTCGGCGTCGACCGCCATCCACGGTCCGCAGCCGCGGAAGGCGTTGACTGAGCGTTCGCAGAGCGATGCTGCCCTCGAGGCGAGCCAGTCCCGCCCCGAGGCAGTAGTGGACACCGCTACTGAACGCGAGATGATCGGCCGCGTTCGCACGGCTCACCCGAAACGCCGACGGGTCGTCGAACACCGCGGGATCGCGGTTCGCCGCGGCCAGATCGACCACGATCGTGCTGTCGGTCGGAATCAGGCTGCCACACAGGGTGATCGGCTCATGGGTGACCCTGCTGGTGAGCTGAACGGGCGGTTCGAGTCTCAGCGACTCCTCGACGGCGTTGTCGGCCAGAGCGGAATCGGCCACGAGCTGTTCCCACGGCTCGCGCGCCGCCAGCATCGCCGACACAGCGTTACCGATCAGGTTGACGGTGGTCTCGAAGCCGGCGATCAGGAGGAGCGCGCAGGTGGCGTGCAGATCGTCGGCGGTCATGTCTCCGGCATCTGTCGCGCCGACCAGCATGCTGATCACGTCATCGCCCGGGCGGACTCGCCGTTCGGCGGACAGCACGTCGAACAACCCGATCAGTTCCCGGTGGGCTTCTGCGAGCTCCCGCGCCTGGCGGTACGACGTCACGCCGTCGAGAGATTGCGCCACGACGTTGCCGATCTCGGCGAAACGCGTCCGGTTGACGTCGGGGATGCCGAAGAGGTCGCTGATGACCTCGATCGGCAGTGGCCCGGCGAAGTCGCCGATGAGGTCGAAGTGACCGGCGTCCTCGACGCGATCCAGCAGCCGATTCGCGACGGCTTCGATCCGCGCCGCGTAGGTCCGGATGACGGCTGGGCGGAATCCCGGTGCCGCCAGCCGCCGCAGGCGCGCATGGTCCGGGTCGTCCAGCGACAGGAAGGAGTCGAGGAGCAGGTTGTCAGCGTCGTAGCGACTCTCGTCGGGAAGCGATTCGCGTCCATCGCTGTGACGCACCCCGACCCGCGGGTCGCGCAAGATCTGTTGGCACAACTCATGGGAGCTGGCGACGTACATTCCGGTCCGGCTCCGGGTCAGTGGCCCCAGGCGGCGGATCCGATCGTGCACCGCACCGGCATCCGAGGTGTGGGCGGTCGATTCGATGAGGCCGACAGGATCGCCGATGGCCGCGAGGAACTTCAGTGACGCAGCATCGCGAACCGCGGTCAGGACGTCGAATGCCTTCTCCAACAGAGTGGTTGCCGCCATGGCGGGGTTCTCCTCGGGTCGGGGTGCCGGTGGGTCAGGGCCGTATGCCGTTCAACAGAATCGCGAGAATGAGCCGTGGGGCGTCTCGGACGGCGAGACGGCCGTCGGCGACGGCCTCCCATGCCGTGTGCACCGTTCCCAGCAATGCCCACGCAATCCACCACGCCGGAATCTCGCGGCCGAGTTCTCCCCGCGACTGAGCTCTTTCGAGATAGCCGATCAGAGGTGCGTCGAGTCGGTCGTAGCGCTCGGTCACCGACGTTTGGGTATCCAGTGACCGCTCTCGGAGGAGGAACTCGACGCGCGGGCCGAGTGGGAGGATTCCGTCGACCACCCGCCCCAGCACCGATTCGACGGGGGCATCGCTGTCGAGGCCGCTGCCGGCGTAGACGGTTTCGATGACGTCCATCGCGTCATGCGCCATCGCGGCCAAGAGCGCCTCGCGTGTGGGAAAGCGGGCGTGCAGGGTCGTCCTGCTGATGCCGGCCGCCTCGGCGATCTCACCCAGCGAGGCGCTCGGTTGGGCGAGAAGCGTCCGGGTGGCCACCTCGAGCAGCGTCGCCTCCTGAACAACCATGTTCAGAACTGTACATGGTTGTTCGGAATTTGACAGATACGTTCACCCTCGGGCGGGCGCACGCGCTGTGGTGCGCCCGCGCGAGAGGAGCGCGCGAGATCAGGCCGTGGCGGACAGCGCCGCCCGGCGCCGCGGGCCGAGAAGGTCACCCCACGCGGCGAACGCCTCGGCATGATCCGCCGACGACGAACCGGTGGCCACGGCGACCAGTCCCGCGGCGAGGCTGCCCAACCCGACACCGGTCTGGTGCACGACGCGCACGAGTTCGTCGAACGCCTCGCGGCGCGAGCAGCCCCGCAGGCCGATCAGGATGCCCACGGCGATGTCGATGACCTGACGAGACGTGTCGTCTGCGGCACGAAAACTCATGCGTTCGATGGTCGGCCGACAACCTGTGTGCTGCCAGCATTGCGCGCAGGCAGACGCAAAAACGGAACGTTCCTGTTACACAGGCGCGTTCGCCGGCTGGAAGCCGCCCGAGCTGTCGGCTTCCTCCTCGGCGCGGATCACGTGCACGACCGCATTGATCAGCGCCAGGTGGGTGAACGCCTGCGGGAAGTTGCCCAGGTGCCGGCCCGTGCGGGGCTCGATTTCCTCGGCGTACAGATGCAGCGGGCTGGCGAAGGACAGCAGGCGTTCGCACAGGTGCCGCGCCCGGTGGATCTCACCGATCTCCACCAGTGCCGACACCAGCCAGAACGAGCAGATCGTGAACGTGCCCTCCTCGCCGGACAATCCGTCGTCGGTCTCCTCGGTGCGGTAGCGCAGCACCAGGCCGTTCTCGGTCAACTCCTCGGCGATCGCCAGCACCGTCGCGCGGATCCGCGGATCGTCGGACGGCAGGAACCGGGTCAGCACCGCCAGCAGCAGCGACGCGTCGAGCGCGTCGTCGCCGTAGCGCTGGGTGAGCACGCCGCGGGAGTCGACGCCGTGGGCCAGGATGTCGTCCTTGATCTCCTCGGCGATGGCGCGCCACTGCTGGGCGTAGGACTTCTCACCCTCCAGGTCGGCCAGTTTGGCCCCGCGGTCCAGCGCCACCCAGCACATGATCTTGCTGGAGGTGAAGTGCTGCGGTTCGCCGCGCACCTCCCAGATGCCGCGGTCGGGTTCGCGCCAGTGCTTGATGGCCTCCTCGACCTGTTCCTTGAGCACCGGCCAGAGCGTCTCGGGGATCTGCTCGCGGGACTTGGTGTGCAGATACACCGAATCGAGCATCGTGCCCCAGATGTCGTGCTGCATCTGGTTGTAGGCGCCGTTGCCGATGCGCACCGGCCGGGCGTTGTCGTACCCCGACAGGTGGTGCAGTTCCTCCTCGACCAGGCTGCGTTCCCCGCCCACGCCGTACATCACCTGCAGCGGGTGGCGCTGGCCGTTGTTGGCGCCGGACACGTCGGCGATGAACGCGAAGAAGTCGTCGGCCTCGCGGTCCAGGCCCAGGGTGTAGAGGCCCCACAGTGCGAACGTCGAATCGCGCACCCACGCATAGCGGTAGTCCCAATTGCGTTCGCCCTGAGGCGTTTCGGGCAGCGATGTGGTGGGCGCGGCGAGCAGCGCGCCCGTGGGGGAGTAGGTCAGGCCCTTGAGGGTCAGCGCGCTGCGCTGCAGATACGACCGCCACGGATGGTCGGGGAAATCACCGACGTTGATCCACTGCCGCCAGCACTCGCTGGTCTTCCACATCTTGTCGGCGGCCTCGTCGAAGGTCTGCGGCGCCGGGTGCTTCGACCAGCTCAGCGCGACGAACACGTTGTCGCCCTCGGACAGCCGGGTCCGGGCGCGGGCTTCGCGGCCTTCCAGGCCGATGCGCAGGTTCGTGGTCAGCCGCAGCGTCGGATGGGAGTCCGGGTTCTTCGTCGCCCGGGCGATCGCCTCCCCGTAGGCCTGCGCGGAGTACTCCCAGCTGGCGCTGGTGCGGTGGTAGTCGAACGACGGCTCGCAGCTCATCACGAGTTCGACGGTGCCGGACACGCAGCGCACGGTGCGCAGCAGGATGTGTTCGGCGTCCCAGTCCATCGGGGTGCGCCGGTGGGTGCGTGACCGGGTCTCGAGGTCATGCCACGGACCCATCACCAGCGCGTCGCGCACGATCACCCAGCCGGTGTGGGTCTGCCACGTGGTCTCGAGGATCAGGCTGCCCGGCAGATACCGCCGGGCGGCCGGCACCGACACCCCGTACGGGCCGAGCCGGAAGTGGCCGGCGCCGCGGTCGAGGATCGCGCCGAAGACGCTCGGTGAGTCCGGCCGCGGCACGCACAGCCACTCCACCGACCCGGCCGAGGAGATCAGGCAGGTGTTCTCGCAGTCGGACAGGAACGCGTAGTCCGCGATCGGCGGGAACGGGTTGCGCAGCGGACCGGTGTTCGCATACGACGGAGTCGTTGCCAGCGCGAATGCCGACGATTCGCCGTTGGCGCTCACCGCGCTGGAGGCGGCCTGGGTGGGCTGCAGAACCATTTGCTCATCATCGACTGCCGGGTACCTCGGCGTCTACCCGAACACGCCTGCGCCTCGCAAGCCGGGGCGTGCGCCTAGTCTGGGCCGGGTGGGCGGATTCCTGAGCTGGTGGGACGGAGTGGAGCTCTGGCTCTCGGGGCTGCCGTTCGTCGCGCAGTCGGTGGTGGTGATCCCCGTGGTGCTTGCTCTGGCCTACGCCGTGGCGGTCGTGCTGGACGCGGTGCTCGACCGCGGCATCCAGCTGCAGCAGCGCCTGCGCCGTTCGCCCGACGAGGCGGCGGGCGACACCGAGGGGAGTGACCGATGAGTGGGATGCCTCGCTCCCGGGTGACGCTGGCGCTGATCGCGCTGGTCGTGCTGGTGATCCTGATGTGGCTTCTCACCCGCTGACCGAGTCACCCACCGACCGGGACTGGTGTTATTCTTCGCGCCATGCAAACGGCGTGCGGCAACAAGGGCGGCCACATCGTGGCGCTCATTGCTGTCGGTCTCTCGGCCGTTGCTGACGTGTGTTGTTGTTGCTGACTCCTCACCCCCGATCGGCGGTCAGGTGTTCGGCAGAGATGTTCCCGTGCCGACTTGCACGGCGACGACGCCACCACCTTCCGCGTGACCGGACTCCCCGACAGGTTCGTTCCCCCACGGAAAGGTCACCCATGAATCTCACCAAGCCCGGTGCGCGGTGGCGCGCGGTAGCAGCGCTGGCCCTCACCACGTCGCTGGTCGCCGCGTGCGGCGGCGGATCCAGCGACGTCGCCGGTGAGGGTGGCGGGTCGAACGCCGAGACCACGCTGACGCTGGTCGCCTACGCGGTGCCCGAGCCCGGGTGGAGCAAGATCATCCCGGCGTTCGCGGCCACGCCCGAAGGTAAGGGTGTCGCGGTGACGACCTCCTACGGCGCCTCGGGCGACCAGTCGCGCGCCGTCGTCGACGGCAAGCCGGCCGACATCGTCAACTTCTCGGTCGAGCCCGACATCACCCGCCTGGTCAAGGCCGACAAGGTGGCCGCGGACTGGAACGCCGGCGCCACCAAGGGCATCCCGTTCGGGTCCGTGGTGTCGCTCGTCGTGCGCCAGGGCAATCCCAAGAACATCCGGGACTGGGACGACCTGCTGCAGCCCGGCCTCGAGGTCGTCACGCCGAGCCCGCTGAGTTCGGGATCGGCGAAGTGGAACCTGCTCGCGCCGTACGCGGCCAAGAGCGACGGCGGCAAGAACCCCCAGGCCGGCCTGGACTTCGTCAACAAGCTGGTGACCGAGCACGTCAAGACCCGCCCGGGATCGGGCCGGGAGGCCACCGACGTGTTCCTGCAGGGCAGCGGTGACGTGCTGATCTCCTACGAGAACGAGGCGATCAACGTCGAACGCCAGGGCAAGCCCGTCGAGCACGTCAACCCGCCGCAGACCTTCAAGATCGAGAACCCGGTCGCCGTGGTGTCGTCGTCGCAGCATCAGGACCAGGCCAACGCGCTGAAGAACTTCCTCTACACCCCCGAGGGGCAGAAGCTGTGGGCCGAGGCGGGCTTCCGGCCGGTCGATCCGGCAGTCGCCGCCGACTTCGCCAAGGACTTCCCGGCGCCGCAGAAGCTGTGGACGATCGCCGACCTCGGCGGCTGGGGTGACGTCGACCCGGCGCTGTTCGACAAGGAGAACGGCTCGATCACCAAGATCTACAAGCAGGCCACGGGATGACCTCGACCGTCGCGGAGGTCGAGCCGGCGACGCGCCTCCGGGGGCGCAACCGCCACGGCAGCACCTCGCTGCGGGTCGGCGCCGCGACGCTGTGGCTGTCGGTGATCGTGCTGCTCCCGCTCGCCGCAATCGTGTGGCAGTCCGCGACCGGCGGATGGGACGCATTCTGGCGGGCGGTCACGTCCAACGCCGCACTGGAGTCGTTCCGGGTCACGCTGACGGTGTCCATCGGCGTGACGCTGATCAACGCGGTCTTCGGGGTGATCGTCGCGTGGGTGCTGACCCGCGACGATTTCCCCGGCAAGCGGCTGGTGGATTCGGTGATCGACCTGCCGTTCGCGCTGCCGACGATCGTGGCGAGCCTGGTGATGTTGGCGCTCTACGGCCCCAACAGTCCCGTCGGGCTGCACCTGCAGCAGACGAAGTGGGGTATCGGCGTCGCGCTGCTGTTCGTCACGCTGCCGTTCGTGGTCCGCTCGGTGCAGCCCGTGCTGCTCGAGCTCGACCGCGAGGTGGAGGAGGCGGCCGCGTCATTGGGCGCCAACAACTACCTGATCTTCACCAAGGTGATCCTGCCCGCGCTGCTGCCGTCGCTGCTCTCCGGTGCCGGCCTGGCGTTCTCGCGGGCGATCGGCGAGTTCGGCTCCGTCGTGCTGATCGGCGGCGCGATACCCGGCGAGACCGAAGTGTCTTCGCAATGGATCCGCACGCTGATCGAGAACGATGACAGAGTGGGGGCCGCGGCGATCTCCATCGTGCTGCTGGTGATCTCCTTCGTCGTGCTGTTCATCCTGCGCGCGGTCGGCGCGCGCGCGGCCAAGCGGGAGGAGTTGGCGGCGTGATCCTCTCCCCGGCCGTCCGGCTCCTGCTGCGGTGGGTGGCGATCGGCTACATCACGATCTTGGTCCTGGTCCCCGTCGGCCTGATCCTGTGGCGCACGTTCTCCCCGGGTGTCGGCGCCTTCTTCGCCTCCGTCGGTACCCCAGCGGCCGTCTCGGCGCTGCAGCTCTCGCTGCTGGTGGTCGCGATCGTCGTCCCGCTGAACGTGCTGTTCGGCGTGCCGACGGCACTCGTGCTGGCGCGCAACCGCTTTCGTGGCAAGAGTGTCCTGCAGGCGATCATCGACCTGCCGTTCGCGGTGTCCCCGGTGGTGGTCGGTGTCGCGCTGATCCTGCTGTGGGGCTCGGCGGGGCTGTTCGGGTTCGTGGAGAACGACTTCGGGCTGAAGATCATCTTCAGCTTTCCCGGCATCGTGCTGGCCAGCGTGTTCGTCACGGTGCCGTTCGTGATCCGCGAGGTGGAACCGGTGCTGCACGAGATCGGCACCGACCAGGAGGAGGCGTCGGCCACCCTGGGCGCGCAGTGGTGGCAGACGTTCTGGCGCATCACGCTGCCCTCCATCCGGTGGGGGCTGACGTACGGCATCGTGCTCACCGTCGCGCGCACACTGGGCGAGTTCGGCGCGGTCATCATGGTGTCGTCCAACCTGCCCGGCCAGTCGCAGACCCTGACGCTGCTGGTCGCCGACCGGTACAACCGTGGCGCCGAGTACGGCGCCTATGCGATCGCCACCCTGCTGATGAGTGTGGCGGTCCTCGTCCTCGTCGCCCAGGTGATCCTCGACGCCCGCCGGGCCAAGGCCGCAAAATGAAGACCGACTACGACTCGGGAGTCCGACGATCATGACCCACGCGATCACCGTGAGCGGCGCCAACAAGCGCTACGGCGACTTCGCCGCGCTCGACAACGTCGACTTCGTCGTGCCCGCCGGATCGTTGACCGCGCTCCTGGGCCCCAGCGGGTCGGGCAAGTCGACGCTGTTGCGGGCCATCGCCGGGCTCGACGAGCCGGACTCGGGCACGATCACGATCAACGGCCGGGACGTCACCGACGTGCCGCCGCAGAAGCGCGGCATCGGGTTCGTGTTCCAGCACTACGCCGCCTTCAAGCACCTCACGGTGCGTGAGAACGTCGCGTTCGGGCTCAAGATCCGGAAACGGCCGAAGGCCGAGATCACCGCCAAGGTCGACAACCTCCTCGAGGTGGTCGGGCTGGCGGGGTTCCAGACCCGGTACCCCAACCAGCTCTCCGGCGGGCAGCGCCAACGCATGGCGCTGGCCCGCGCGCTCGCCGTCGACCCGCAGGTGCTGCTGCTCGACGAGCCGTTCGGCGCGCTGGACGCCAAGGTGCGCGAGGACCTGAGGGCGTGGCTGCGCCGTCTGCACGACGAGGTGCATGTCACCACGGTCCTGGTGACCCACGACCAGCAGGAGGCACTCGACGTCGCCGACCGGATCGCGGTGCTCAACAAGGGCCGCATCGAGCAGGTCGGCTCGCCCACCGAGGTCTACGACAGCCCGGCCAACGCGTTCGTGATGTCGTTCCTGGGTGCGGTGTCGCCACTCAACGGCGCGCTGGTGCGCCCGCACGACATCCGCGTCGGCCGCAATCCCGACATGGCGATCGCCAACGGCGACAACTCGATTCAGACCACCGGCGTGACCAAGGCGGTGATCGACCGGATCGTGATGCTCGGCTTCGAGGTGCGCGTCGAGCTGACCAATGCGGCGACGCACACGCCGTTCACCGCGCAGATCACCCGCGGCGACGCCGAAGCGCTCGGCCTCAAGCAGGGCGACACCGTCTACGTGCGGGCCACCCGGGTGCCGAGTCTGCCCGATGAGGCGCCGGCGGACCCGGCTGCGGTCACCGACGGCGAACCCGCCCGGTTGTCGTAGGTCAGGCCAGCGCGAGGAACAGCTTCTCGAGTTCGTCGACGCTCATCTCGCGCTTGCCGTCCGTCGCGCTCCCGTCCGCGACGCACTCCCGCAGCCCGGTCGCGACGATCTTGAAGCCGGCGCGGTCCAGCGCACGGGACACCGCGGCCAGCTGGGTCACGACGTCCTTGCAGTCGCGGCCCTGCTCGATCATCGAGATCACGCCGGCCAACTGCCCCTGAGCCCGGCGGAGCCGGTTCAGGACCGCGCCGATGGCCTCTTCGTCACCAACCACGACGGCTCCCTTCCACCACTCTTCGGACGACGATCTGTATTTTACCCACGGGGGTATAACGCACGAAGCGGGCAGAAGTATCCCGCCCGACAGACAGTCGAGGTCGTACTGGACGAACTTCGCTGTTCCCACTCCTTCTGATACCCATGGGGGTATTGATCCGCTACGCACGTCGGTATACCCCAATGGGTATGGGTCAAGGAAGGGAAGTGCGAATCAGGTCGCGTCGAGCGCCAGCAGTCGATCCAGCAGGTCGGTCATCGTCAGCACGCGAGTCCCGGTGTCAGCGGGGACGACGGCCAGGTGGCTGCGGGCCTCCCGCATCATCTGGAGGGCCTCGTACACCGGTGTGTCGGCCGGCAGCGTCAGCGCCGGACGCATCAACTGGCGTGCTGACGCGGGTGACGTCAGGCTGTCGCGTACGTGGACCACGCCGAGAACGGTGTCGGACCCGTCCTCGCACACGAGGAGCCGAAGGTGCCCGGCGGCGCGCGCGGCGTCCCGGATCCGGGCGGCGCTGGCGTCCGGGTTCACCCGGCCCATGTGCGAGCCGACGCGCGTGACCTGGTCGACGCGCAGCGATTCCAGCTCCAACGCGCTGGCGAGATTGGCGTGGTAGCTCTCGGCGAGGGTGCCCACCGCAGCCGAGTGATCCACCAACTGGCGCAGAGCCTGGGGGTCCTGGCTGTCGGCGAGTTCATCGACGGGTATCACCCCCACGCGGCGAAGGCACCAGTTCGCCGCCTGGTTCAAGGCGCGGAGCAGCGGGCGGGTCAGGAACATGAAGCCGCGCATCGGCACGGCGAGCAACAGCGCGGAACGCTCCGGATGGGCGATGGCCCACGACTTGGGCGCCATCTCGCCGATCACCAGGTGGAGGAAGGTGACGATCACCAGCGCCAGCGCGAAGCCGCCGGCGTCGGCCAGCCACGCGGGTGCGCCCGCATCGCGCAGCCACGGCGAGATCGCATAGTGCACAGCAGGTTTGGTGATGGCGCCGAGAAGCAAGGTGCAGACGGTGATACCCAATTGGGCGCCGGCCAGCAGAACCGACAGTTCGGAGGCGCTGCGCAGCGCCGCCCGGGCGCGGCGACTGTGAGCAGCCGAATCCGCCAGCCGGCTGCGTCGCGCGGCGATCAGCGAGAATTCCACCGCGACGAAGAACGCGCTCAGCGCGATCAGCCCGGCGGTGATCAGTGCGATGACCCACGGGTCAGACATCGAGAACCTTCGCGTCGACGACGATCCGCACGAGAGCCCGTGCGGGAACTCGCTTCTGCACCGAGCGCACGTCGGCGACGAGCGCACGGACGGGAGTCGCTCCCGGATGCAGCAGGTCGGACGGATCGGGCGGCAGCGCGATCGTCACCGTGTCACCGACGGCAGGCAGTCCGCCGGCGTGAGCGATGAGCATGCCGGCGACCGTCTCGTAGTCGCCTGAGGGCAGGGTCACGCCGAGTAGCCGTTCGGCCTCGTCCACCGGCAGGTCCGCGGCCAGCAGCCAGCCGTCCTCGACGGCGACGGCGACCTCGTCGACCTCGGTGTCGTGTTCGTCGTCGATCTCACCGACGAGTTCCTCGGCCAGGTCCTCGATCGTGACGATCCCGGCGAAGCCTCCGTACTCGTCGATGACGACGGCCATCTCCTCCTTCGAATCACGCAGTGCGCGAAGAACATCGGGAAGCGGCAGTGTCTCGGGAACGACAACCGCGGGGCGGCAGTGCTGGGCGGCGGTGCGTGACGGCGGTGCCTCCGCCAACAGGTCGCGCAGATGGATCACGCCGACGACGTCGTCACGCTCCGAGGTGACGACCGGGTAGCGGGTGTGCCCGGACGCCATGCGAGCGAGCACGGCCTCCACCGTCTCGGCGGCGGGCACGACGTCGACGCGGGCGCGCGGGACCATCGCGTGCTGGGCCGTCGACGTCGGGAAGTCGAGGATCCGGTGCAGCAACCCCGAGAGCTCCGGCGCGATCTCACCGGCGTCGCGTGACGTGGCGACGATGTGCTCCAGGTCGCGGGGAGTGGCCGAGTGCTCGACATCGTGCACCGGTTCGATGCGCAGTGCCCGAAGCAGGAGATTCGACGACTGATCGAACAGCCAGATCAGCCACCCGAACACCATCAGGTACGCAGTGGTCGACCACGCCAGCCGGCGGGCGAGCAGTTCCGGCCGGGCCAGAGCGAGGTTCTTCGGGAAGAGCTCCCCGAAGAGCATCTGGATCACCGTCGACACCAGGATCGCGGCCACGCCACCGATTCCCACCGACACCGCGATCGGTACACCGGCACCGCTGAGCAGTGTGTCGAGACCTCGCCCGATCAGTGGTTCGGCCGCGTAGCCCACCAGCAGCCCGGTGACGGTGATGCCCAGCTGTGCCCCGGAGAGCATGAACGATGTCCGCCGTGTGACGGCGAGCGCGCGAGCCGCCGTCGAGTCGCCGGCGTCGGCGCGGGCCTTCAGGCGCGAGCGGTCCACGGCCATGTACGCGAACTCCTGCGCGACGAAATATCCGGTCAGCGCGGTGATCGCCGAAACGACGAGAAGGCCCAGCAAAAGTGCGAGAACGGCGGTCAGCATGTGACCGCCTCGGGTCTATGAGGGTGCATCGAGTCCTTGCTCGGTGGGCCGTGGTCGGGTGACGCCCACTGTACCGAGACTGCGCAAGAACGCTGGTCAGGCGGCTATCGATGCAGACAAAGCTGCGTCGTAGCGGTCGAGCACCGTCTCGGCCACCTGGCGATGCGCGCCCAGCGGCGCGGACATCGAAAGACCCTGTGCGCGCGCGAATTCTGCGACGCGATCGGTGATACGCCCAGGCGCCAGGAACCAGGGGGCGATGACGAGCCGGGAGGCGCCGCGCTCCCGGAGGACGGCGGCCGCGTCCGCCAACGAGGGCGCCGGGCCGGTGGCGAACGCGGTGGTCGCAGTCCACCGTGTGGTCAGTGTCAGTTCCCGGGCCACCGTGGCGGTGCGGACATTGGCCCGCGCGTGCGACGACCCGACCGCGGTGACCAGCACGCCGACATCCGGGTCGAGCCGTGACACCCCGGCGTGTTCGAGCCGTTGCCGCAACACGTGGATGAGCCGGTCGTCCTCACCGAGAACGGCCGCCCGGCGCGCGTCGGACCCGGACTCCGCGATCATCGCGGGGATGTCGACACGGGCGTGGTAGGCGTCGGCGAGCAGCAGCGGCACCACCACCGCGCCCCGCCCGACGGTGGTCAGCACGTCGGCCAGGTTCGGCTCGTTCTGCTCACAGAACGCGACGCGGGCGTCCAGCGTGGGCCGCAGGCGCCCGATGCACGCGACGATCGCCCGCGCGGTGGCCGCCGAGCGGGGATCGGCGCTGCCGTGCGCCGTCAGCACCAGCGTGTCCGTCCCCGCGTTCACGATGCGTGCAGCCCGCACTCCGTCTTGGACTGCCCGGCCCAGCGTCCGCTGCGCGGATCGGCGCCGACGATCGGCTTGGCGGTGCAGGGCGCGCACCCGATCGACGGATACCCCTCGTCGACAAGGGGATTGACCAGCACACCGTGGGTGTCGATGTAGTCCTGCATGTCGTCGTCGGACCAGGCCGCCAGCGGGTTGATCTTCACCAACCCGAACGCCTTGTCCCAGCTGATCAACGGAGCGTTGGCGCGGGTGGGGGCCTCGACCCGGCGGATTCCGGTCACCCACGCCGAATAGCCGCGCAGCGCCTTCGACAGCGGTTCCACCTTGCGCATCCGGCAGCACTCGTTGGCACTGCGCTCGAACAGGTTCTTGCCGAACAGCGCGTCCTGCTCGGGGACCGACTTCTCCGGCCGCACGTTCACCACGTTGACGTCGTAGACCGCTTCCACGGCGTCGCGGGTGCCGATGGTCTCGACGAAGTGGTAGCCGGTGTCGAGGAACAGCACGTCCACCCCGGGGCGAACCTTCGCGGCGAGGTCGACCAGGACCGCGTCCTGCATGTTCGACGCGACGATGTAGTCGCCGCCGAAGTTCTCGTCGGTCCAGCGCAGCAGGTCCTCGGCCGAGGCGTTCGGCCCGAGTTCCGCCGCACCGCGCTCGGCCAGCTGCTGCAGATCCGTCTCCGTCATCACGTCGGTCACGTCACATCACCTCAAGTCCGCGTCGTCTGCTCGTAGAGCCCACGTAGCGAAACGCTCTCCGTGCTCTCGTTGTTTCACGAAGTTGCGAACAACCCGCTCGATGTAGTCACCGAGCTCCGTGGCGACCACCTTGTGCTGGCGCAGCTTGCGGCCGAAACCGCTGTCCAGACCCAGACTTCCCCCGAGGTGGACCTGGAAACCCTCCTCGGGACCGTCTCCGTCGTCCACCATCTGGCCCTTGAATCCGATATCGGCGATCTGGATGCGGGCGCACGAGTTCGGGCAGCCGTTGATGTTGATCGTGATCGGCACGTCGAGTTGGCTGTCGATGTCCTCGAGCCGCTTCTCCAGCTCGGGCACCAGCACCTGCGAGCGGCTGCGGGTCTCGGCGAAGCTGAGCTTGCAGAACTCGATGCCGGTGCAGGCCATCAGGTTGCGCCGCCAGTGCGAGGGCGTCGACGGCAGACCCAGGGCATCCAGGCCGGAACGCAGCTCGTCGAGCTTCTCGTCCGGCACGTCGAGGATGATCAGCTTCTGGTACGGCGTGAACCGGATCCGGTCACTGCCCGCCGCTTCGGCGAGGTCGGCGACCTTGGTCAGGATCGTTCCCGACACGCGGCCGGCGATCGGGGCGACCCCGACGGCGTTGAGGCCGTTCTTGAGCTTCTGCACGCCGACGTGGTCGATCGGGCGGGTCACCGGCTCGGGGGCGGGGCCGTCGATCAGCGGGCGCTTCAGGTATTCGGTCTCGAGAACTTCCCGGAACTTTTGGACGCCCCAGTCCTTGATCAGGAACTTCAGGCGCGCCTTCGAGCGCAGGCGCCGGTAGCCGTAGTCACGGAAAACGCTGACCACGCCCTCCCACACGTCGGGCACCTCGTCGAGCGGAACCCAGGCGCCGACGCGCTGCCCCAGCATGGGGTTGGTCGACAGGCCGCCGCCGACCCACAGGTCGAAGCCGGGTCCGTGCTCGGGATGCTCGACGCCGATGAACGCGACGTCGTTGACCTCGTGGACGACGTCCTGCAGGCCCGAGATCGCGGTCTTGAACTTGCGCGGCAGGTTCGAGTACTCCGGCTTGCCGATGTAGCGCTTGACGATCTCGTCGACCGCAGGCGTGCCGTCGATGACCTCGTCGAGCGACTCACCGGCCAGCGGCGAACCGAGCACGACGCGAGGGCAGTCACCGCACGCCTCGGTGGTCTGCAGTCCGACCTCGTCGAGCCGGCGCCAGATCTCCGGCATGTCTTCGACGCGGATCCAGTGGTACTGGACGTTCTGCCGGTCGGAGATGTCGGCGGTGTCGCGCGCGAACTCGGTGGAGATACCACCGAGTGCCCGCAGCGCCGCCGCGGTCAACGCACCGCCGTCGCTGCGCACCCGCAGCATGAAGTACTCGTCCTCGAGCATGTCGGTGTTCTCGTCACCGGTCCACGTGCCGTCGTAACCGGGCTTGCGCTGGGTGTAGAGGCCCCACCACCGGAAACGGCCGCGCAGGTCGCCCTTGTCGATGGACTCGAAGCCACCCTTGGCGTAGATGTTCTCGATGCGCGCCCGCACGTTGAGCGGGTTGTCGTCCTTCTTGGCCTGCTCGTTGGCGTTGAGGGGCTCGCGATAGCCGAGCGCCCACTGTCCTTCGCCGCGGGGTCGCTTGGCGGGTTTGGGTGTCGCTGTCGTCATGGTGGGCTCCTGGATCGAAGCCAGCGTTCGTCACCGCGTTCTCACCGGGGGCTGTCCGGCGGCGCAGATCCGGCGGCCAGCTGAAAGTGCAGGTGGGCAGGGTCTACGGGGTCACAAAGGACAACAACAGCAGCTACACACGCGCTTGAAGTCGACGTGACGACGGATCACCAGCGATACGCGGGTGGGCACGATGCCGGCGTCGATCACGTGGGCCATTGTGCCACGGATAGGGGCACCACCTCCAACCGGCCCATATTTGTGCTCACGTTGAGCAAAAGGGGACAACGGCCCTAACACGGCGCAGCCTCAGTCCGTGACGCTGAGGCCATGACCTTCGATGTGAGCGCTTTCCGGGTGGACGGCCGGGTCGCCGTCGTCACCGGGGCCGCGGCCGGGACCGGCAACGCGATCGCCGCACTGCTGGCCGACGCCGGCGCCGAGGTCGTCCTCGGCGACCTCGGCGGGGACGGGGCCGTCGCTGCTGCCGCCGCCATCACCGCGGCCGGCGGCCGGGCGACCGGGGTGCGCTGCGACGTCACCAGCGACACGGACATCGAAGGCCTGATCGGAGTGGCCGTGTCGACCTACGGCGGGGTCGACATCCTGGTCAACAACGCCGGCGGCGGCGGTCCGAAGCCGTTCGACATGCCGATGGCCGACTTCGAACGGGCGTTCCGCCTGAACGTCTTCTCGGTGTTCCGGCTGACCCAGCTCGCCGCCCCGCACATGCGTGCCCGGGGCGGCGGCGCGGTGGTCACCATCAGCTCGATGGCGGGGGAGAACACCAACCGCGATATGGCCTCCTACTCCTCGTCGAAGGCCGCGGTGAACCACCTGACCCGCAACATCGCGTTCGACCTGGGGCCGTCCGGGATCCGGGTCAACGCGATCGCTCCGGGCGCCATCCGCACGCAGGCGCTGGCGAGCGTGCTCACACCGGAGATCGAGCAGGCGATGCTGGCCGGGACTCCGATCGGGCGGCTGGGCACCCCCCAGGACATCGCCTATGCCTGCCTGTTCCTGTGCGCGCCCTGCTCGTCGTGGGTGAGCGGCCAGGTGCTGACCGTCAGCGGCGGCGGGGTGCAGGAGCTCGACTGACGGCCGCGATGGATTCTGCTGGGACAATGGCGGGATGTCCGGTTCCGCGTCCGTCCGTCCGGCACCCGTGCCGCTGCCCGACCTGGCGGTCACGCCCGGGGCGCCGTTCGGCCTCTACATCCACGTCCCGTTCTGCGCCACCCGCTGCGGGTACTGCGATTTCAACACCTACACCCCGGCCGAGCTGGGCGGCGCGACCCCGGCCGGGTGGCTGACGGCGCTGCGGACCGAACTCGCCCTGGCCGCCGCCCGCCTCGACGTCGTCCCGGACGTGTCGACCGTCTTCGTCGGAGGTGGGACACCGTCGCTGCTCGGCGCTGACGGCCTGGCCGAGGTGCTCGACGCGGTGCGGGACCACTTCACGCTGGCGCCGGGGGCCGAGGTGACGACGGAATCCAACCCGGAGTCCACGTCGCCGGCGTTCTTCGCCGGGTTGCGGTCGGCGGGCTACACCCGGGTCTCGCTCGGCATGCAGTCCACGGCCGCTCATGTGCTGGTGGCCTTGGACCGGGTGCACTCGCCCGGCCGGGCGATCGACGCTGCCCGGGAGGCCAGGGCCGCCGGCTTCGACCACGTCAACATCGACCTGATCTACGGCACCCCGGGGGAGAGCGACGACGACCTGCTGCGGTCGGCCGACGCGGCGATCGGTGCGGGGGTCGACCACGTGTCCGCGTACGCGCTGATCGTCGAGGACGGCACCGCGCTGGCCCGCAAGGTGCGCCGCGGCGAGATGCCCGCCCCCGACGACGACGTGCTGGCACGGCGGTACGAACTGCTCGACCGGCGGCTCGCCGACGCGGGGCTGGACTGGTACGAGGTGTCGAACTGGAGCCGGCCCGGCGCCGAGTGCCGGCACAACATCGGCTACTGGGCCGGCGGTCAGTGGTGGGGCGCGGGCCCCGGCGCGCACGGCTTCGTCGGCGCCATCCGGTGGTGGAATGTCAAGCACCCCAACGCCTATGCCCTCGCGCTCGATGACCGGCGCCTTCCCGTCGCCGATTTCGAGAGCCTCGACGAGAACACCTCGCACGTCGAGGACGTCATGCTGCGGGTGCGGTTGCGCTCGGGGCTGCCGACCGCGCTGCTGACCGGCGCCGAGCGGGACGCGGCGGCGCAGGTGGTCGCCGACGGCCTGCTGCGCGCCGAGGCGGACCGGCTGGTGCTGACCGACCGCGGTCGACTGCTCGCCGACGCGGTGGTCCGCACGCTGCTGGCGTGACTACCCGAGCGCTGCCGCCAGCCGGCGCCACTGCTCGCGGGGGAACTCCCGCGGGTCGGCGGTGAGGACCTGCACGCACACGTGGTCGGCGCCCGCGTCGCGGTGTTCGGTGACGCGGCGCAGCACGGTCTCTTCGTCGCCCCAGGCGATCAGCGCGTCGAACAATCGGTCGCTGACCGTGCTGATGTCCTCCTCGGTGAAGCCCGTGCGCAGGATGTTGTTGGCGTAGTTCGGCAGCGACAGATAGGACTTCAGCCAGTCCGTGCCGATCTCGCGGGCCTGCTCCCTGCTGTCGGTGAGCAGCACGCTCTGTTCGGGCAGCAGCAGCGGACCCTCGCCGAGCACCTCACGCGCCTGATGGGTGTGCTCGGGCGAGGTCAGGTAGGGGTGCGCTCCGGCGGCACGGGTCGCCGACAGTTCGAGCATCTTCGGTCCGAGCGCGGCCAGCACCCGGTTGCCGGTCGGCACCGGTTGCGGCGAGGCGTCGACACCGTCGAGGAACGCCTTGGTGGCCGCGAGCGGCTTGCGGTAGCGACCCGGCTCCTGCGAGTCGATCAGCGGGGCGTGGCTGACGCCGATGCCGAGAAGGAAACGTTCCCCGTGGGTCTCGGTTAGGGTGGCGTAGCGGGTGGCCACCTCGGCCGGGTCGTGCATCCAGAGGTTCAGGATGCCCGTCGCGATCACCGTCTTGCTGGTGGCCGACAACAGGTTGTCGACCGCGTCGAGGACCGGTCCGCCGACGTCGGGAATCCACAGGGCGGGGAAACCGAGCTCGTCGAGTTCCGCGGCGGCATCGGCCGCCTCACCCGGATTCCCGTAGCGCAACTGCGAACTCCACAACCCGACACCTGTCAATTTCATGTGTCCACTCATACCGTGCCTGCGGGCGCGGGCGCTACCGTCGACACATGACATTCGATCCCGGCGCGGTCGGCCTCGCGTTCTCCGAGCACCGCTTCGACGACGCGCTGGACCACCTCGCCACAGACGTGAGGTGGACCATCGTCGGAGGCATGGTCCTCGAGGGCGCCGACGCGGTGCGCCGCACGTGCCGGGACACCCTCGAGAGCCTCGAGGGCACCCGACGGGAGTTCGACCGCTGCGTCACCGCCGTCGGCGCCGACGTGGTCGCCGTCGACACCGTGGTGCGCTACCTCCGCCCCGACGGGGTGACCGCGGTGGCCAGCTGCGCCATCTACGAGTTCGCCGACGAGAAGATCCGGACGATCACCTCGTACGCGGTCGAGATCGATCCGGGCGACCCGGGCGCGCAGCCGCCGCCGCAGCACAGGTAGCCCCCTGCGCCCGGGCCTGCTGTGCCAGGATGCACCGCATGCCGGATATCGCATTAGGGCAGGCTAACCATATTCACGGCCGCCCGTGGCGGTGACCCGCGCGCCGATCGCGATCGTCGGCGTCGGCTGCCGGCTCGCGGGCGACATCACCACGCCGGAGGACTTCTGGTCCTTCCTGCTGGCCGGCGGCAGCGCGGTGCGGGAGGTGCCCGCCGAACGCTGGGCGCCCTACCTGCACCGCGACCCCCGGCACGCGGCGGTGCTGCGGGAGACGACCCGCTTCGGCACCTTCCTCGACGACCTGCCCGGTTTCGACGCCGAGTTCTTCGGCGTCTCCCCCCGCGAAGCCGAACTGATGGATCCGCAGCAGCGGCTGGCGGTCGAGGTGTCCTGGGAAGCGTTGGAGCACGCCGGAATTCCACCGCGCGCACTGGCCGGTAGCGACACCGCGGTGCTGATGGGGGTCAACTCCGACGATTACGGCAAGCTGTTGATGGAGGACCTGGCCGGCATCGAGGCGTGGACCGGGATCGGCACGTCGCTGTGCGGGGTGGCCAACCGGGTGTCGCACCTGCTGGACCTGCGCGGTCCCAGCGTCGCGCTCGACGCGGCCTGCGCGGCATCGCTGGTCGCGGTGCACCAGGCCTGTCAGCTGCTCGCCGACGGTGAGACCTCGCTGGCGCTGGCCGGCGGTGTCAGCGCACTGATCGGTCCGGGGCTCACCCGGGTGCTCGACGTGGCGGGTGCGACGGCTCCGGACGGCCGGTGCAAGACGTTCGATGCGGCCGCGGACGGCTACGGCCGTGGCGAGGGCGCCGGGGTGGTGGTGCTCAAACGGCTCGCCGACGCCCGCCGCGACGGCGATCGGATCCTCGCGGTCGTGCGGGGCGGCGCGGTGGCGCAGGACGGCCGGACCGTCGGCATCATGTCGCCGAACGGCGACGCCCAGCGCGAGCTGTTCGAGACCGCGTGCCGGGCAGCGGATCTGCGACCTGCCGACGTCGGTTATATCGAGGCGCACGGAACCGGCACTCCGACAGGCGATCCCGTCGAGATCGCGGCGCTGTCTGCGGTGTACGGCGGCGGCCGCGGTGACGCCCCGTGCGCCGTCGGTTCGGTCAAGCCGAATGTCGGCCACCTCGAAGGCGGCGCCGGCGTCATCGGGCTGATCAAGGCGGCACTGGCGCTGCACCACGAGACACTGCCGCCCACCGCGGGCATCGAGACCCTGACCCCCGCCGTGGACTGGGCGGCCAGCGGGCTGCGGGTGCCGACAGTGGCCGAACCGTGGCCCCGCGGCGCCGTGCCGCGCCGCGCCGCGGTCTGCAGCTACGGGTACGGCGGCACCCTGGCGCACGTCCTGCTCGACGAGGCGCCGATCACGAATGTCTCTGAAAGAGATTCTCGGACAACATCGTTCGCCCCGTTCTCCGCGCGATCGGCCGACCGGCTGACCCGGCAGGCCGCGGCAATGGCCGAGCACCTCCGCCGCGTCGACGTCCGCACCGACGAGCTGGCGGCCACGCTGTGGACCCGGCGCTCCCACGAGCCGGTCCGCGCCGCCGTCGTCACCGACGCACTGCGTGACCCCGCCGGCGTCGTGGACGCTCTGTCCGCCGCCGCGCAGGGCGCACGGCACCCCCGCCTGGTGACAGGCGCCGTGGTCGACGGGGCCGAGGCCGGCGCCGTGTGGGTGTTCTCCGGACACGGTTCCCACTGGGCCGGGATGGGCCGGGAGCTCCTGGCCACCGAGCCACGCTTCGCCGCGACCATCGATGAGATCGATGACGTCTTCATCAGAGAGATGGGGTTTTCCGCGCGCGCCGCGCTGACAGCCGAGGAGCTGGGCGGCACCGACCGCGTCCAGGCCCTGACTTTCGCGATGCAGGTGGGTCTCGCTGCGGTGCTGCGCGCGCGGGGGGTGGCGCCGGCCGCGATCATCGGGCACTCGGTCGGCGAGGTGGCGGCGTGCGTCGAGGCGGGAGTGTTCGGCCTGACGCACGGCGCCGCGATCGCGTGCTACCGCGCCCGGGGTTTCCGGTCGGTGGCGGGCCGGGGTGCGATGGCCTTGGCCGGGTTGCCGTTCGACGATGCGGCGCACCGGTTGCGGGGACGCAGCGATGTGGTCGCGGCGATCAGCGCGTCCCCGGCCTCGACCGTCGTGTCGGGGACGACCGCGGCCGTCGAGGCGCTCGCCGCGGCGTGGGCCGCCGAGGGCATCACCGTGCGGCGGGTCAACACCGACGTGGCCTTCCACAGCCCCGCGATGGACGCGCTGACCGACGAGTTGGCCCGCGCGGTGGCGGCCCTGCCGGCACCCGCAGCACCGCGAATCCCGTTGTACAGCACGGCACTCGGCGACCCCCGATCCCGCGCCCCGCGCGACCGGGACTACTGGGTGGCCAATCTGCGCGGCCGCGTCCGGTTCGCCGAGGCGGTGCAGGCCGCCGCGCAGGACGGCTACCGGGTGTACGTCGAGGTGTCCGCGCACCCCGTCGTCGCGCATTCGATCGCGGAGACCCTGCTGCACGAGTCCGGGAACCGCGTCGGCGACCATGCCGTGGTCCCGGTGCTGCGCCGGGACCAACCGGAGCGCCGGTCGATCGGCGCGGCCGCCGCAGCGCTGTACTGCCACGGCGTGCCGATCGAGCACGGGCTGCGACCCACCGACCGGTGGGCGGCCGACCTGCCCGCCACGCAGTGGCGACACCGCCGATTCTGGCGCACCCCGACGCCGCCCCCGAGCATGCAGGCGCTGCACGACCCCGCCGCCCACACCCTGCTCGGCGGCGCGATGGAGGTGACGGGCCCGGTGCCCGCGCGCGTCTGGCAGACCCGGCTGGACATGGACACCCGGCCGTATCCGGGCGACCATCCGGTGCGCGACACCGAGATCGTCCCCGCCGCGGTGCTGGTGAACACGCTGATGGGTGCTGCGGGAGGCGGATTGACCGACGTGCGGCTCCGCACACCGGTACCGCCGGGTCGGGCCCGCGACATCCAGGTGGTGCACCAGGACCGGGCGTTGCGGCTGTCGTCGCGGCCGGTGGGAACCGACACCGAGGGCTGGGTGACGCACTGCGGCGCCACAGCGGCCGATTACGACGACGCAGACTTCGGCACCCTCGATGCGGACGTCCGGAGCCGGTGCCGACGGTCGCTGCCGGCGAGTCACGTCGTCGACGCGTTGGCCGAGGTTGGAGTCGCAGGGATGGGCTTCGGCTGGCGCATCCTCGAGATGCATTGCACGGAAGGGGAAGTGCTGGCCCGGGTGGCCGCGGAGGCCGACGGGTCGGCGCCGACGAGCTGGGCCGGTCTGCTCGACGCCGCGACGTCGACGGCGTCGACGGTGCTGCCCGGCCCGATGCGTCTGCGGATGCCCGCGCACATCGAGGCGGTGCACGTCCGGGGCGCGCCGCCCGCGGTGGCGCTTCTGCATGTGCGGCACCGCGGCGAGACCGTCACCGACGTGGCGATCGCCGACGACTCGGGGGCGGTCCGCGCCACGCTGAGAGGAATGCGGTTCGCCGATCTCGAGCCCGCCGGCGGTGACGTGTCACCGATGCTGCACCGGATGGCATGGCACCCGACCCCGTATCCGCAGGATGCTGCCCCGCGCGAGGTGGTGCTCGTCGGTGGTGACGACGCCGTCGCGGCCGTCGGGCCCGCCCTGACGGCGGCCGGCATCCCGCACCGCCGTTGCTCCGATCCGGCGCTGCTGCCGCGCGATCTGCAGCGTGGATCCGTGGTGCTGGCGGTGCCGCAGCCCGGCGATGCGCCCGAAGCCGTCACCGAAGCCGTGCTCCGTGCCCTGACGACGTTGCGCGACAACGGTTCCCAGGCTCGACTCTGGGTGCTGACCCGCCGGGTGCACGAGGGTGAACGTCTCGAGCAGGCCCCGCTGTGGGGGCTGGCCAGGATCGCCGCCGCCGAGCATCCGCAGCTGTGGGGCGGTGTCCTCGACGTCGCGGACGGAGAGCTTCCAGTGGCGGTGCCGGCGTCGCTGCACGGTCACGGTGTGGTCGTCGTGCGCGACGGCGTCGCCCTCACCGCGCGGCTGGCGCCGGCCCGCCCCGGGACGCACACCCCGATGACCTGTACGCCCGGCGGTGTCTACGTGATCACCGGCGGCACCGGCGCCTTGGGACTGCTGATGGCCCGGCGGCTTGCCGATCTCGGCGCCCGCCGACTGGTGCTGCTGTCGAGGACCGGTGTGCCGCCACGGGACCGGTGGACCGCCGGCGGCGAGGTCGTGCGCGTCATCACGGAGCTGGAGGAACGGGGCGTGTTCGTCCGCGTCGCGGCGCTCGACATCGGCGCAGACGGCGCCGGTGAACGGCTGCGCGCCGTGCTCGCCGACCTGCCGCCGGTGCGCGGGGTGGTGCACGCCGCCGGTGTGGAAGCCGGCGCGCTGCTGACCGAGACGACGCCGGCCGACCTGCGGGCCGTGATGCGGCCCAAAGTCACGGGCACGCTGACCCTGCACGACGTGTTCCCGCCCGGGGCGCTGGACTGGATGGTGCTGTTCTCCTCGTGCGGGTACCTGGCCGGCTTTCCCGGTCAGGGGGCCTACGCGTGCGCCAACGCGTTCCTCGACGCCGTGGCGCGGCACCGCAGTGCCCGGGGCGACCGCACGGTCAGTGTCGCGTGGACGGCCTGGCGGGGCCTCGGCATGGGGTCGTCGTCGGAGTTCGTGGCGGCCCAGCTCGACGCGCTGGGAATGGGCACCGTCGCCGCCGACGACGCGTTGCGCGCGCTGGACGCGGTGATGCGCGGCGACGACCCCAATCCGGTGGTGCTGCCGGTGCTTGCGCAGGCGACGGCGGTACCCGTGCTCGCCGACGTCGCGCCCCGCGGGACGGGTGACCCCGACCTCGCCGCCGCGACCGGGCCGGGAGATGAGGATGTCGCCCTGTGGGCGGCGCAGCAGGTCGTCGAGGCGGTGGCCGGCGAACTCGGACTGCCCGCCGGGGAGGTCGATCCGGCCGCGCCGCTGATCGAATCGGGCGTCGACTCGATCATGACGGTGGCGCTGCGCCGCTCGCTGGAGAAGCGAACCGGCCTGGCGCTGCCCCCGACGCTGCTGTGGGAGCACCCCACCGCCGCGGAGGTCACCGCGCGGATCGTCGAACTGCTGCAGGCGCCGCCGCAGCGTCGGAGCGCCGAGGTGTCCTGACGCCCGGGAGTTTGCCACACTGACGGCATGGGTGACGGTTCCGATGGCGGCGTACGGCAGGGGCTCGAGAAACTCACCGAGACGGCGCTGGCCGCGCTCGAGGACATCGCGGAGAACCTCGGCGCCGACGGGATCGTCGACGATGCGATCGCCCGCGCCATGTCGGGGATCGCCGCGGCCGGCGGGGAATTCGTGCGTCGGTATCACCGGCTCGAGATCGACGCCGACACGACCGCGCCGCAGGAGCCCGTGCTCTTCGTCGCCAACCACGGTTTCGGCGGCGTCATCGACCTGAACGTGTTCGCCGTGCGCGCGGCACTGGACGCGCTGGAGCTGGACCGTCCGGTCACGGTGTTGACCCACCAGCTGGCCTGGACGCTCGGAGTGGGGCGGCTGCTCGAGCCGTTGGGCGCGCGGCCGGCGGGCCGCGACAGCGCCGTCGAGGCGTTCGAGGCCGGGCATCACGTGTTGGTGTTCCCCGGCGGCGACAAGGACGCGGGGAAGACCTTCGCGGACCGCAACCGCGTGATCTTCGACGGCCGTTCGGGTTTCGCCGATCTGGCGATCGAGCAGAACGTGCCGATCGTCCCGGTGGTGACCGCCGGGGCGGGGGAGTCGCTGCTGGTGCTGTCGAGCGGGGAGGGGCTCGCCCGTGCTATGCGACTCGACAAGATCGCGCGCCTCAAGACGTTGCCGGTGAGCGTGTCACTGCCGTGGGGCTTCAACGTCGGTGCTGTGGGGCTGCTGCCGTATCTTCCGATGCCCACCAAGCTCGTCACGCGGGTGCTCCCGGCGATGACGCCGGAGCAGGACGAGACGGCGCAGCAGTTCGCGGCCCGGGTCGAGCGCGCGATGCAGGACTCCTTGACCGAACTCACCAGCGGACGTCGGCCCCTGCTGGGCTGACGCGGAGCACGAGCTGGCGATTCTGAGGCTTTCGTCAGAATGCCTTGACTGAGGTCAGCATCGCATGTGACGATTTCATCAGTAATGGTGAAAGGTGGCAAGATGGCGGACCCCTCCGCGTCCGTGCGCGACGGGCACAAAGATCTGCACAGCGAGCAGGGTGGCGTGCGCGGCGAGCATCCCGGCCGCGCGGCGAACCCGCTCATCCGCGTGGCCGACATCGCCTGGCTCGAGTTCGACAAGCCCGACCTGGGCAAGGCCGAGGCTTTCGCCCGCGCCTTCGGCTTCGGCGTCGCACAGCGCACTCCGCAGCAGCTGCACCTGCGCGGCACCGACACCGGGGGGCCGTGCGTGATCCTGCGCAGCGGCGCCCGCAGCCGGTTCGGCGGCGTCGCGTTCCGTGCCGCCGACGAGGTGGACGTGCTGCGGCTGGCCGACAAGACCGGCGCCGCGGTGCATGCCCTGCCCGAGGTGATCGGGGGAGTGGCGGTGCAGTTGACCGACCCGAGCGGCACGCCGGTGAAGGTCGTCGGCGGGCTGCAGCAGCTGCCCGCCCAGCCGGTGCAGGTGCCGCAGGTGGCGAACACCGCGCGCGCCGGTGCGCGGATCAACGCCACGGTGCGTCCGCCGCGCGTGCCGGCCCGCGTGCAACGGCTCGGCCACGTCGTCCTGCAGTCGACCACCTACCTGAAGACGCTCGACTGGTACCTGGACACCCTCGGCATGATCGTCAGCGACTTCCTCTACTTCCCCGGGCAGCGCGACCGCGGGCCGGCGATGAGTTTCATCCGCTGCGACCGCGGCGCCACCCCCGCCGACCACCACACCCTGGCGCTGGCGCTGGGTCCGGCCAACCGGTACGTGCACTCGGCCTATCAGGTCAGCGATCTCGACGCGCTCGCCGCCGGCGGTGAATATCTGCTCGAGCGCGGCTACGTCCGCTCCTGGGGAATCGGCCGCCACATCCAGGGCAGCCAACTGTTCGACTACTGGCGCGATCCCGACGGCTTCCTCGTCGAGCACTTCGCCGACGGCGACCTGTTCGACAACACGCTCGAACCGGGCTGGGCGCCGTTCACCGCCACCGGACTGGCGCAGTGGGGCCCGCCGGTGACGAGGGACTTCCTCGATGCCGGCCCGAGAGCGGCGGGCCGGCAGGCCGTGTCGATGTTCCACGCGCTGCGCGACGACAACGAGTTCGACCTCCACCGCCTCCGGGGCCTGCTGAAAGTTGCCACCTCATGAGCATCTCCGTCCTCCGCACCTCCGACGCCTGGTGGGTGCAGACCCCGACCGGCGCGGCCGAGATCGCGACGAAAGCGGTCAGCACCGGCGACCTGCTGGCCGATCGGGCGGCGGTGGCCGCCGCGGCGGCCGCTGGCGGCTCCGTCCCGGTCGACGAGCTGGAGCTGGTGTCGCCGGTGACCGCGCCGTGCCGGGTGGTCGCCCAGATGACGAACTTCGAGTCCCACGTCAGGGACGCGGGTATGGACCCGACGACGGTACCGCTCACCTTCTTCCGCAAGTCGTCGGCCTCGATCACCGGGCCCCACGGCGAGATCGTGCGGCCCGCCCATGTCCGGCTGCTCGACTACGAGGTCGAGATCGGTCTGGTCATCGGGCGAGACATCCCGGTCGGGACGACGATCACCGATGCGAATCTCGCCGATCACATTGCGGCACTGACGATCACCAACGACGTCTCGGCGCGCGACATCCAGCTCCCGCAGACGCAGTTCTACGAGGCGAAGTCCTATCCGACCTTCACCCCGGTGGGGCCGGCACTGGTCCTCCTCGAGGAGGACGAGCTGTCCCGCTTCGGGGACCTGCGTCTGCGACTGAGTGTCGGCGGGCAGGAGCGGCAGAACGCACTCGTCGACGGCGACATGCTCTACCGCCCGCTGCAGGCGCTGCAGGCACTGACGCGATTCCAGGACCTGGCCGCGGGTGATCTCATCCTCACCGGCACACCCGTCGGCACCGCGCTCAGCGCGCCGCCCAAGCCGATCGAGATCATCGGCAATCTGCTGCCCCCGGCCGTCAAATGGAAGGCGTTCTTCGCTCGGCAGGCCAAGAACCCGAAGTACCTGCAGCACGGTGACGTCGTCGAGGCGTCCGTCGCCACCGACGACGGTGCCCTCGACCTCGGCACCCAACGTCTCACGGTGCGCTACGCGCGATGAGCGAGACGGATCCGGCCGTTCGGCACGTCACGGTCGCCGTCGTCGGCGGTGGGCCCACCGGCGTCACCGCCGCCACCCTGCTCGCGCAGTACGGCGTCGACACCGTGGTGCTGGATCGTTGGCCGCAGGTCTATCCGCAGCCCCGGGCCGTGCACCTCGACGACGAGATCTGCCGCATCGTGGCCCGGCTCGGGATCGCCGAGGAATTCGCCGCGATCTCGCGCCCGGCCTGCGGTCTGCGCCTGCTCGACCGGCACCTGACGGTGCTCGGTGAGTTCCGCCGCGATACCGCGCTGACCCGCAACGGTTTTCCCGCCGCGAACATGTTCGATCAGCCCGAGCTGGAAGAGCTGCTGCGCCGCAACCTGACCCGCCACCGGCACGCCGAGTTCCGCGGCGACACCGAGGTACTCGACGTCAGCGAGGAATCCGGCGGCCGGCTCCGGCTCCGCGCGGCCGACCGGGTGAGTGGTCGCGAATTCACCCTCACCGCCGACTACGTCCTTGGCTGCGACGGCGCCAACAGCATGGTGCGCGGCGCCATGGGCGCGACCATGCGGAACCTGAACTTCGAGCAACGCTGGCTGGTGGTCGACATCGCCACCGCTGCCGATCTGGGTCAGTGGGAGGGTGTGCACCAGGTCTGCGATCCGTACCGGGCCGCCACCTACATGCGGATCGGAGACACCCGGTACCGATGGGAATTCGCTCTGCGCCAGCACGAGTCGGCCGCCGACTTCCAGACGCTGGACGCGCTGCGGCCGTTGATCGCACCATGGACGCGGACCGCCGCTGAGGCCGAGTTGGAGCTGATCCGGGTGGCCGAGTACACCTTCCGTGCTCAGATCGCCGATCGCTGGCGACGGGGGAACATCTTCCTGCTCGGCGATGCGGCGCACCTGACACCCCCGTTCGTCGGTCAGGGCATGGGCGCGGGGCTGCGGGACGCGATGAACCTGACGTGGAAGATCGCCGCCGTCCACTCGGGCGCTGCGCCGCCCAGCG
This sequence comes from Mycolicibacterium chubuense, assembly GCF_001044255.1. Lineage (GTDB taxonomy): Bacteria > Actinomycetota > Actinomycetes > Mycobacteriales > Mycobacteriaceae > Mycobacterium > Mycobacterium chubuense. The sequence goes on along the minus strand of NZ_JYNX01000038.1, from coordinate 180,045 downwards.
CGCTGGACAGCTACGAACAGGAACGCCGACCCCATGCCCGGCACATGATCGCGCTGGCGCTCAACATCGGGCGCGCGATGACCGCCGGCGGCGAACTCGGCGCTGCGATACGGCGATTCGTCCTGCCGCGTCTCCATCTGGTGCCCGGCCTGCGCGCCAAGGTGGTCGACTCCGAGACCCCGCCGCTGTCGGCGTCGCCGTTGATTCGGCGCAACCTCCGCACCCGCCGCATCGCGGGGCGACTGTGCCCGAACCCGCTACTGGACGACGGACGCCGCCTCGACGACGAGCTGGGTCTCGGTTTCGGCCTGCTCACCGCGGTGGCGCTGACCGAGATGCAACAGACCGTCGTGGCGGATCGCGGTGCGCGGGCGATCCACGCGGCACCGGACTCCGAGCTGGCCCGCTGGCTGGAGAGCCGCCGTATGTCCGCCGCCGTCGTCCGGCCCGACCGCACCGTGATGGCGGCCGGCCGCGACATCACCGCGATTTGCCGCACGCTGCCCTCGTTCCCCGCGCACGCCGGCTTCACGCCCGAGGTCGGTCGATGACGGCAGGAAAGGTGCAGGTGTTCCGTCGCTCCCGGCACGTCCCGGTCTACCGGCCCAGCATCTACAGCAGGTCGGCGATCCTGGACCCCTATCCCCACTATCGCGCGATGCGGGCGCTCGGCCCCGTCGTGTGGTTGGCCCGGCATCGGCTCTACGCACTTCCGCGCTACGCCGAATGCAAAGCGGCCCTGCGCGACGACGGCACGTACCTGTCCGGGGACGGGGTGGCGGCCAACGCGCTGACCAACCGTCTCGGGCGCGGCACGACGCTCAACAGCGACGGCGCCGAGCACGAGCGGCGCCGCAGACTCGTCGCCCACCGGCTGATGCCGCGCGCCCTGCGCGGCCTCGGCGATGCCGTCGACGAGCGGGCTCACCGCATCGTCGACGCCGCGGTGCGCCGGGGCACCGTCGACGCGGTGACCGACGTGGCGACCGCGCTTCCGCTCGCGGTGGTGCCCGATCTCGTCGGATGGCCGCACGATCAGCGCGACCACCTCCTCGGATGGGGCGCGGCGACGTTCGACATGCTGGGGACGGCCAACAGGCAGGCCCTCACGGCCGTGCCCGCCACCGTGCAGATGCTGCGCTTCGCCCGCCGCGTCGTCCGGGACCGCACCGTGCTGCCGGACAGCATGGCGCACGAACTGCTCGCCGCCGCCGACGACGGCGTCATCGACCTCGACGAGGTGCCGCCCCTGCTGATCGACTACATCGCACCGTCGTTGGACACCACGATCAGCGCCATCTCCAGCGCGATCCACCTCTTCGCCGCCCATCCGGAGCAGTGGGAGCTGCTCCGGGCGGACCCCACCTTGTTGCCCAACGCGATCAACGAGGTGGTGCGCTTCGAGTCGCCGCTGCGGGCGTTCACCAGGAAGGTCGGCAGGAACAGCACCGTCGCCGGGGTCAGTATCCCGGCCGGTGCGCGGGTGCTCGCGGTGTACGCCTCGGCCAACCGTGACGAGCGCGAGTGGAAAGACCCGTGGCTCTTCGACATTCGTCGCGACGCCGGGCGGCACGTCGGATTCGGGAACGGCGCTCACGCGTGCGCGGGGCAGGGGCTGGCGCGGTTGGAGACCGCCGCCGTGCTCCGAGCGCTGCTCGACCGTGTGGAGCGCATCGAGATGGTCGGAGAGCCGATCTGGGCGGTGAACAACATCATTCGCCGTCTCGAGCACGCGCCGGTCCGCCTGATCGCCGGGTGATCAGCCCGTCACCGACCTCACCACCCGCTGCTTGTCGACCTTGCCGACCGCTGTCATCGGCAACGACGGCAGTGCCACCAGCACATCGGGCCGCAGGTGCACGGAGACCCCGCGGCTGTCCAGGAACGCGTTCAGCTCGCTCAGTGTGATCGGCCGTCCTGCGAATACCACGGCGGCGCAGATCTTCTCGCCGAGAAAGGCGTCGGGCAGCGGCACCGCAGCCGCGGCGCGGATCCCAGGATGGGTGTGCAGGTGGTCTTCCAGGTCGGTGGCCGAGACGGTTTCGCCGCCGCGGTGGATGACGTCCTTGATCCGGCCCGTCACCTCCAGGTAGCCGGCCCGGGGACCGTCGGTGAAGACGCGCACCCGATCTCCGGTGCGGTAGAAGCCGTCGGAGGTGAACGACCGCGCGTTGGCGTCCTCGGCGCGGTAGTAGCCGTTGAGGGTGTAGGGCCCGCGGACAAGGAGTTCACCCTCCTCGCCGGGAGCCACCTCTGCGCCGTTCTCGTCGACCACCCGCATCTCGTCGTGCGGCGACATCGGCCGTCCCTGGGTGTGCATCACCACGTCCAGCGGATCGCCGGGTCGCGTGAAATTGAGCATGCCCTCGGCCATTCCGAAGATCTGCGAGATGCCGGGTGACAACCGCTCCAGCAGGAACCGGGCGTCGTCCGGACTCATCCGGGATCCCCCCACCTGCACGACGCGCAGCGAGGTGGGCGGCACCGGCTCCCAGGCGCAGGCCTGCGCCCACATCTTGGCCAGCGCGTTGACCAGTCCGGTCACGGTGACGCGGTGGCGGTCGATCAGCGCGAAAGCGTTCTCCGGACTGGGGTCTGCGGTGAATACGGTCGCGGCGCCGACCGTCATCGATCCGAGCAGCCCGGGGCACGCCAGCGGAAAGTTGTGGCCCGCGGGCAGCGCCACCAGGTAGGTGTCCTGCGCCGTCATCCCGTACGCGGCGGCACTGGCCGTGGCGGTGTAGAGGTAGTCGTCGTGCGTGCGGGCGATAAGTTTCGGCAGCCCGGTGGTGCCGCCGGACACCAGCAGGACCGCGGGACGCGACGGATCGATCGGTGGGCGAGGCGCGATCGCCGCCCCGGCGTCGGTCAGTGTCGACCACGGCAGGAAGGGTCCGCAGTCGCCGTCGACGACGACGTGGCGCAGGTGCGGATGGTCGGCCACGAGGTCACGCGCCATCGCGACGTGGTCGAAGCCGGCGATCCGGTCGGCGATGATCAGCGCGACCGCGCCGCTCACCCGGGCGAAATGTCCGAGTTCGGCGGCCCGGTGGCCGGGCAGACACAGCACGGGCACCGCGCCTGCGCGCAGCAGCCCGAACAAGGTGACGGCGAACCGGCACGAATTGGGCAGTTGCACCAGCACGCGATCGCCGTCGGCGATGCCGAGTGCCGCCACCCCGGCGGCGACCCGATCCGCTGCCTGTTCGAGTTCGGCGAACGAACAGCGCTGTGTCGCATCGATGATCGCGGTGCATCCGGGCCACGTGGCGGCCGCCCGGGTGAGGACGGAGTCCAGTGGACGGCCGGTCCAGTATCCGGCATCGCGGTATTGCCGTGCGCGCTCAGGAGGGAACGGGACGAAGCCGTTCAGCAGGTCCGGATGGTCGGTTGCGGGGGAGGTCATCTGTGGGTGTCACCGCTCTGGGTAGGAGTTCTCGGTGACCCGAATATAGGGTAGCCTCCACAAAGTTAGGGCAGCCTGTACTAATGCTGGAGGCTTGGTGGGAGCAGCGACGACGAGTGTCCTGTCGATTCGTGACGAGGTGGCCGAGCTGCTCGGGATCGCTCCCGACGATCTCGATCCGCACACCGATCTGATCGCCTCGGGTCTGGACTCGATTCGGATGATGACCCTGTCCGGGCGCTGGCGGCGACAGGGCATCGATGTGAGCTTCGCGGCGCTGGCCGGCCGACCCACGGTGCAGGCGTGGGCGGAGCTGCTGGCCGGGCGCGAGATGTCCGCGCTCGGGGAGCCCGCGCAGTCCACCATTGCCGCGGAGGACGACGGACCGTTCCCGCTGGCCCCGATCCAGCATGCGCTGTGGGTCGGCCGCAACGAAGACCAGCAGCTCGGTGGGGTCGCCGCACACCTCTACGTGGAGTTCGACGGCGCCGGCGTCGACCCCGACCGGCTGCGCGCCGCGACGGCCCGGCTGGCCGAGCGGCATCCGATGCTGCGCGTCGACATCCTGCCGGACGGCACCCAGCGCATCGGTGATCGCGGCCTTCCCGTCACGGTGTACGACCTGCGCGACGCGGACCTCCCCGACGCCGACAGGCACCTCGCGCAGATCAGAGACGAGAAATCCCATCAGCTGCTGCGCGGCCAGGTCGTCGAGTTCTCGCTGTCCCTGCTGCCCGCCGGGCGTACCCGCCTGCACGTCGACCTCGACATGCAGGCCGCCGACGCCGTCAGCTACCGCACCTTCATGTCCGACCTCGCCGAGTTCTACGCCGGCGGCACGCTTCCCGCGCTGGGCTACACCTACCGGCAGTACCGGGCGGCGCTCACCGCGGCGTCCCCTGTCAGCGACGAGGACCGGCGCTGGTGGGCCGACCGACTCCCGGACCTGCCGGAAGGCCCTGCGCTGCCGCTCGTTCCGCGCGCCGAGCAGGCGAACCCGCGCCGCGGCACCCGGCGCTGGCACACCTTCGACGTCGCCACGCGTGACGCGCTGTTCGCCGCGGCGCACCGGCGCGGCATCACCCCGGCGATGGCGATCGCCGCCTCCTACGCCGGCACGCTGGCCCGCTGGGCGACCCATCGCCGATTCCTGTTGAACCTGCCGATGTTCGGGCGCGAACAGTTCCATCCCGACGTCGACAAGCTGGTGGGCGACTTCACCTCGTCGCTGATGCTCGACGTGGACCTCGGCGAGGCCCGTACACCGACCGCGCGCGCCCGGGTGCTGCAGGACTCCCTGCACGCCAGCGCACACCACGCGAGCTACTCGGGCCTGTCGGTGTTGCGTGACCTGACCCGTCTGCACGGCACGCCCGTGCTCGCGCCTTTCGTGTACACCAGTGCACTGGGTCTCGGAGATCTGTTCGCCGGCATCGTGACCGAGCAGTTCGGCACGCCGGTGTGGACGATCTCCCAGGGTCCGCAGGTGCTGCTCGACGCGCAGGCCACACCGATGGCCGACGGCTTGATGATCAACTGGGACGTCCGCGAGGACGCCTTCCGGCCCGGCGTCGCCGACGCGATGTTCGCCCATCACCTGGCCGAACTGGAGCGCCTCGCCGCCGACGACGGCGCCTGGGACGCCGTCGATGTCAGCGCCGTGCCGCCCGATCAGCAGGCCCGCCGCGACGCCGTGACCACCGCGTCCGCCGCGCCGCGCGAGGCCCTGCACGACGGCTTTCTCCGGCAGGCCGAGGCGCAGCCGGAGGCGACCGCGGTGCTCGACGGCGACGGTGCGCTGACCTATGCGCAGTTGCGCGAGCAGGTGCTCGCCGTCGCGGCCGCGCTGCACGTCGCCGGCGTCCGGCCGGGGGACACCGTGGCGGTGACCGGGCCCAAGAACGCCGAGCAGATCGTTGCGCTGCTGGCGATCTCGACAGCCGGAGCGGTCTACGTCCCGGTGGGCGTCGACCATCCTGCCGAGCGGGGGGACCGCATGCTCGACAACGCCGGCGTGCGGATGGTGCTGGCGTGCGGTGACCAGCCGCCCACCCGATGCGGTCTGACCGTCACCGAGGCCCTGCGGGTGGGCCGCCGGGAAACCGGCTTCAGCCCGCCCGCCGTCGCCGGCAGCGAGCCGGCCTACATCCTGTTCACCTCGGGGTCGACGGGAGAACCCAAGGGCGTCGAGATCACCCACGACGCGGCGATGAACACCGTCGGATTCATCAACGCCCACTTCGGCATCGGACCGGCCGACCGCTGTCTCGCGCTGTCGACGCTCGAATGCGATCTGTCGGTGCTCGACGTGTTCGGCATGCTCGGCGCCGGCGGCACCGTCGTGGCGGTCGACGAAGCGCACCGCCGCGACCCGGACACCTGGGCGCGGCTGATCGAACGGCACGGCGTGACCGTGCTGCACTTCATGCCCGGCTGGCTGGAGATGCTGACCGGAGTCGACGGGGACCTGTCCACGGTGCGGGTGGTCCCGACCGGTGGCGACTGGGTGCGTCCCGAACTGGTTCGTGCGCTGCGCCGCCGGGCGCCGCGGATGCGCTTCGCCGGGCTGGGCGGCGCCACCGAGACGGCCACCCACAACACGATCTGCGACGTCGACCGGCTTCCCGAGGACTGGACATCGGTACCGCTGGGGGTTCCGTTGCCCGGCAACATGTGTCGCGTCGTCGGATCCGACGGGCTGGACTGCCCGGACTGGGTGCCCGGCGAACTGTGGGTCGGTGGCCGCGGCATCGCCCGCGGCTACTGCGCGCGCCCGGAGTTGACGGCGGAGCGCTTCGTCATCCATGAGGGCCGACGGTGGTACCGCACCGGCGATCTGGTCCGTTACCGGCCGGGCGGGCTCATCGAGTTCGTCGGCCGTGCCGACCACCGGGTGAAGATCAGTGGCTATCGGGTCGAACTCGGGGACGTCGAAGCCGCCCTGCGCCGGGTACCCGGCGTCGACGCGGCCGTGGCCGCGATCGTGCCGACCGACGGTCGCCGCGACGTGCTCGGCGCTGCGGTGTGCACGGACCGCGACCCGCAGAGCGTCACCGCCGCGCTGTCGGAGATCGTCGCGCCGCACATGATCCCCCAGATCGTCGTCGTCACCGACCACGTGCCGTTCACCGTCGGCGGCAAGGTGGACCGTGTCGCCGTCGCGCGGATGCTCGGCGCGGGAGCCGAGGTGCGCGCCGGCCGCGGCTACCGCGCGCCGACCACCCCCCTCGAGGCGGCGCTGGCCGCGATCACCGGTGACGTCCTCGGCCGGAGTCAGGTGGGCGTCGACGACGACTTCTTCGCCAGCGGAGGGGATTCCGTGCTCGCCACCGCGGTGGTCGGCCGGGTCCGCACGTGGCTGGACACCCCGTCGGTGGCGGTCGCAGACATCTTCGCCGCCCGCACGGTCGCGGACCTGGCGACGCGACTACTGGCGCGCGAACCCGACAGTCACCGGCTCACGGAGGTGGCGCAGCTGTTCCTGGAGGTGGCCGCCATGGACGGCGCCGAGGTCCGTGCGGCGCTGGAAAGTCCGTCGGCGGGATGACTCTCGACCTCGACCGCATCGAACTGACACCGTGGATCAAACGGTTCCCGGGCCGGCCGGGCACCGCGACCCTCGTGTTCCCGCACGCCGGCGGCGCCGCCGCGGCCTACCGCCGTTTCGGCATGGCGCTCGCGGCACGCGGCGTCGACACCTTCCTCCTGCAGTATCCGCAGCGCGGTGAACGGCTCGCGCATCCGGCTGCCCCCACCGTCGGCGACCTCGCCACCGACACGCTCGACGCCGCGGACTGGGCCGCGCTCGGACCGCTGCGACTCTTCGGGCACTGCATGGGTGCCCTGGTCGGATTCGAGTTCGCCCGGCAGGCCGTCCGACGCAGGATCACGGTGCGCGAGCTGTGGGCATCGGCCAGCCAGGCGCCGTCGACGGTCGCGGGCTCGCGGCCGGTGCCCACCACCGACGCCGGGTTGCTCACCGACATCGCCGATCTCGGCGGCACCGACGCCGCTTTGCTCGACGACGACGACTTCCTGGCCCTGCTGCTGCCGGCTGTGCGCGCCGACTACCGGGCCTTCAACGCCTACACCTGCGGGCGCGACGTGCGCATCACGGCCGACGTTCACGCCCTCGGTGGCCGCGACGACCACCGTGTCGATCAGGAACTGCTGCGACAGTGGGCGATCCACACCGACGGTGCCTTCACCTTCACCGATTTCGCCGGCGGCCACTTCTATCTGGACGACCACCTGAACACCGTCGCAGACTTGGTCAGCTGCACGTGACCGACGACCCGATCGCGATCGTCGGGATGGCGGTGGAGGCGCCGGGCGGGGTGGCCACCCCCGACCACTTCTGGGCGCTGCTCACCGAGCGACGCGAAGCGCTGGCCCCGTTCCCCGTCGACCGGGGTTGGCCGGTGCACGAACTCATCGACGCCTCGCGCCGGGGCGGCGCGACACCGATCCACGACCTCGGCGGATTCCTCGCCACCGCAGGCACATTCGACCCCGAGTTCTTCGGCATCTCCCGCCGCGAGGCTCTCGCGATGGATCCGCAGCAGCGCGTCGGGCTGCGGGTGGCCTGGCGTGCACTCGAGGACGCCGCGATCAATCCGGACGACCTCGCCGGTCATGATGTCGGCTGCTACGTCGGCGCGTCGGACATGCGGTACGGGCCTGCCATGGACGAGTTCGGCGAACACACCGGACATCTGATCACCGGAACCTCGCTCGGCGTCATCTCCGGCAGGATCGCCTACACCCTGGGGCTGGCAGGGCCGGCGATGACCGTCGACACATCCTGCTCCTCGGCGCTCTCGGCAGTGCACCTGGCCGTGCAGGCGCTGCGCGCCGGTGACTGCGACCTCGCACTCGCCGGAGGTGTCTGCGTGATGGGATCACCCGGCTATTTCGTCGAATTCGCCCGGCAGCACGCGCTCTCCGACGACGGCCACTGCCGCCCCTACAGCGCTTACGCCAGCGGCACCGTCTGGGGTGAGGGCGCCGGGATGTTCGTGCTGCAGCGCCGATCCGCCGCGCGCCGCGACCGTCGTCCCGTGCTCGGCGAGGTGCAGGCGAGTTGCGTCAACAGCGACGGCCGGTCGGTGGGGCTGACAGCGCCGAACCAGGACGCCCAGACGCGTCTGTTCCGGCGTGCGCTCGACACGGCGGCCGCCGACATCGGGATGATCGGCATGATCGAGGGCCACGGCACCGGCACCCGTCTCGGCGATCGCACCGAACTGCACTCCCTGGCCGCCACCTACGGTGCCGGCGCGCCGGGCGGCGGTCCGCTGCTGGGCTCGGTGAAATCGAACGTCGGCCACACTCAGGCCGCCGCCGGAGCGCTCGGCCTGGCCAAGGTGCTGCTGGCCGCCGAACACGGCGTGGTTCCTGCGACCTTGCACGCCGAGCAGCCCAGCGATGAGATCGACTGGGCCGCAACCGGTCTACGGCTGGCAACCGAGGCGACGCCGTGGCCGGCCACCGGCGCCGCGCGGTGGGGCGCGGTGTCCGCCTTCGGCATGAGTGGGACCAACACGCACATCGTGGTGTCCGTGCCCGACGGTGAGGCCGCCTGATGCCGTTCTCCGGACTGCCGGACGGGCGCCTCCCCGTCCTGCTCACCGCACACGATGCGGACCTGCTGCCCGACGCCGCGCGGGACGTGCTGGACTACCTCGGGCGCGAGGCGGGCCAGGTCGCACAGATCGCCGCCCACCTGCTCGGCACCCGGCGGGTACGCCGGCACCGGACCGTGCTGCGCGCGCGCGACACCGCCGAGCTGGCCGACGGTCTGCGTGCCGTCGTGGACGGCCGCGACCACCCGCTGGTCGCCCGCTCGGCACGCAGCACCACCAGCCGCAGAGCGTTCGTGTTCCCCGGCCAGGGCACGCAGTGGCCGGGAATGGGCGCCGAGGCGTACCGCGGGCTGCGGGTGTATCGCGACACGGCCGACCGGATCGACGCGGCATTCCGCAGTGCCGGGCTGACCTCGCCGCTGCGCTTCCTCACCGCCCCGGCGGCGAGCGAGTCGGTGTCGCACCTGGAACTGCAGGGCGCCCAGTTCATCCACGCCGTCGCACTCGCCGCAGTGTGGCGGTCCTGCGGCATTCTGCCCGACCTGACGATCGGCCACAGCCTCGGCGAGGTCGCGGCCGCCCATGTGGCCGAATGCCTGTCGCTCGACGATGCGATCACCGTGCTCGCCGCGCGCGCCGGCGCGATCGAGGCCATCCCCGGCGACCACGGGGTGGCCGTGCTCGGTATGGACGCGGTCGAGGCGGCTGAACTGATCGCACGTGCTCCCGGCTGGCTGGAACTCTCGGCGATCAACGCCAGCGCGTCGGTCGCCGTTTCGGGGGAGCGCCGTGCGGTCACCGCACTGGTCGAAGCGGTCGCGGGGACAGGGCGTTTCGCCCGGCCGCTGGCGATGAGCTTCCCCGCGCACACCAGCGCGATGGACGCGTGCGGACGCGGCGTGACCGACGCCCTGCCGGTCGGAGAGTTCACCGACTCGGCCGTGCAGTTCATCGGCTCCGCGACCGGTGACATCGTCGCGGCCGGCACCGGTCTACGCTCCTACTGGCTTGCCAACCTGCGCAACACCATTCGCTTCGACCGCGCCGTCGACACCGGCATCGCGCACCACGCCGACGCCTTCCTCGAGATGTCCGGGCACCCCTCGCTGCTGTTCGCCGTGGAGGACGGCCTCGACCGCAGCGTGCCGCCGCGGCAGGCGCTGGTCCTGGGGTCGGGTCACCGCGACCAGCCGATCGCCGACAGCCTGGCCGCGAACATCGCCGCCGCGGCCGTCGCCGATCCGGGGTTCCGCTGGGCCGATCTGCTCGCTGCCCGGCCCCACCGACTCCGACGGTTTCCCGGCGCCCCGATGCGGGCCGAGCACCTCTGGGCGGCGTCAACGTCACCTCCGGCGCAGCCCACGCTCACGGTCACCGGCGAGCGCTGGGAACCGTTCGCGTTGCACGACAGAGGTTCTGCCACCCCCCGCTCCGTGGCCGTGCTCGGCGCGGGGCCGGATCACCACCCAGACCCGGCGTGGGCAGAGGCGATCCGCCGGCACCGTGCGGCGGTGCCGACCGCGGCGTCGGAGGCCGAGGTGCTCGTGGTGCTCGCTCCGTCGTTTCCCGACGTGGACGCCGCCGCGTCGGTCGGCGCGCTGAGCGCCGCCCTCGATCGCGGCCTGCTCGACTATGCCGACGCGATCGGACCACGCTGCCGCGACGTCTGGCTGGTGACCGACGGCGCCGAACAGATCAACCCCGACGACGCTGCCCCGCACCTGGCTTCGGCCGCGCTCGCCGCGATGCACCGCAGCGTCGCCCACGAACATCCCGACCAGAGCTTCCACCACCTCGATCTCGCGTCGAGCCGCCGCGCCGCCGCGGCGGCGGAAATTCTCGATGTCCTGCTCGGCGCGACCGGTGAGATCGCCATGCGCGACGGGGTCTGCTACCGGAGGACACTCGACCGCGAGGCGTCGCCTGCGCACCGATTCGACGCCGAAGTGCTCGATGACGTCGTGATCACCGGTGGTCACGGGACGATCGGCTCGGCCTATGCACGGGCGCTCACCGCCCTCGGCGCCCGGCGCATCACCCTGCTCAGCCGCCGCGGGGAAGTCGACGACATCGCCGGCGGACACGGCACCGAGATCGTGTCGCGAGCCTGCGACATCACCGACCCCGCCGCCGTGGCCGCGGCCGCGCGGACCGCCGGCAAGGCCACGCTCGTCGTGCACGCCGCCGGAACGGCCGCCTTCGCCGAGCGCACGGCGATCACCGGCACCGCGCTGACCGAGATGACGGCCGCACGGCTCGCCGGACTCGACCACCTCACCGCCACCTGGCCGATGACCGCCGACACCCGGATCCTGTTGTGCTCGTCGGTGACTGCGGTGTGGGGAGGCAGGGGAGTGGCGGCCTACGCGGCCGCCAACCGCATGCTCGACGCGGCGGCCGCGCGCCTGCGAATCGCGGGACGCCGTGCCGTCGCCATCCGGTGGGGACTGTGGGAGGGCAGCACCATCGTCGACACCACCGAGACCGCGCGTGTCCAGCGCACCGGCCTGCGCCCGCTTACCCCGGCGGACGCAGTGGCGGCGAGCCTGGCCGACCATCCGATCGATCCGTTGATCTTCGCCGCCGACCCGCGCCGCCTACAGAGCTTCCTCGCCGCGGCCGAAAAGGAGCCACCCCCGCCGGTCGCCGACGGACCGGTCACTGCGTCGGAGGCGGTGCGCAGCCAGCTCGCCCTCGTGCTCGATGTGGACGCGGCGACGCTGGATCTCGGGGCGTCTCTGTTCGACCTCGGCGTCGATTCGCTGCTCGCACTCGACCTGCGCCGACGACTGACCCGCACCACCGGACACACCGTTGCACTGGCCAGCCTGCTCGGTGGCATCACCGGCACCGACCTCATCGCCGCCCTGCGGCGAGAAAGTGAATCCCCCGCGTGACCGACATCGACACCGGACTCGACGACCGCCGCCTGGAACTGTTGCGGCGCAGACTGTCTCAACGAGGTCTGACAGCAGACGCCGGATCGCCTCCCGCTCCCGCGGCGGCGCCCGCGATGACCGATGGGCAGCTGCGCATGTGGTTCGTGCACGCGGCCGACCCCCGCGCCGCGCTGCTCAATATCTGTCTGTCCTACCGGATCACCGGGGACGTCGACATCGCGCGGCTGCGCGCCGCGGTCGACGCGGTGGCGGTCCGCCACCGCATACTGCGCACCACGTACCGTGCCGGCGACGACGGGCTGCCGGTGGCCACGACCGAACCGGAGCTGCGTCCGGGGTGGGCCGAGCACGACCTGTCCGACCTCTCCGACCGGGCCCGAACGCTGCGGCTCGAGGTGCTGGCGCAACGGGAGTTCGCCGCAGCGTTCGACCTCGCGGTGGACTCGCCGCTGCGCATCACGGTCGCCCGCACGCGTCCCGACGAGCTCGTCATGCTGCTGGTGGCCCACCACATCGCCTGGGACGACGCGTCGTGGGAGGTGTTTTTCGCCGACCTCACCCGGGCCTACACCGGACACCCGCTGGAGCCGCTGCCGCCCGCCGCCCCGGCCATCACAGATACCGAGGCCGACGACATCGCCTACTGGCGCACCGTGCTGGCCGATCCGCCCGAACCCCTGGAACTGCCGGGCCCCCACGGATCGGCCGTCCCCACCAGCTGGCGCTGCCAACGCGCCGCGGTGCGCCTCGGCCCCGACACGGCCGCCCGGGTGACCGCGCTGGCCGACGAGGCCGCCGCCACCCCGTACACGGTGCTGCTCGCCGTGGTCGGTGCGCTGGTGCACCGGTACAGCCACGTCGACGACTTCCTGGTCGCCACACCGGTGCTCAACCGCACCGGGGACACCGACGGCCGCATCGGCTACCACGGCAACACGGTCGCGATGCGGTTGCGGCCACGGCCGACGATGACGTTCCGTGAGCTACTCGCCGAGACCCGGGAGACCGCGATCGGCGCCTTCGCCCACCAGCGAGTCGCGCTGGACCGCATGGTCCGCGACCTCAACCCCGACCGGCGTCACGGCACCGAGCGCATGACCCGGGTCAGCTTCGGCCTGCGCGGACCCGACCGCCACGGCTTCACACCCCCGGGCGTCACCTGCGAGCGCGCCGAGTTGCGCTCGCACCTGACCAACCTGCCGCTGGGCATCATGGCCGAATTCGACACCACCGGTGCGCTCGTCGAACTCGAGCACCTCGTCGAGATCATCGACCCCCGCCTCGCGCAACAGCTCCTCGACCACTTCACGGTGCTGCTCGACGGTGCGCTGAGCGCCCCGGACACCCCGCTGAGTCGGCTTCCGCTGCTGACCGACGCCGACCGCACCCGGCTGACCGCGATGTCGCACGGACCCACGTTCGACACCGCGCCCGCGACGATCGTGGATTTGATCGAGACGCAGGTCCGGACCACCCCGGACACCACCGCCGTGGTCTACGAGGGCCGTCACCACAGCTACCGGGAGATCAACGAGGCCGCCAACCGGGTCGCGCACCGGCTGATCGCCGACGGCGTCGGCGCGCAGGACCGGGTCGCGGTGCTGCTCGACAAGTCACCCGAGCTCGTCGTCACCGCGCTGGGTGTGCTCAAGGCCGGTGCGGTGTACGTGCCGATCGACCCCACCTACCCGACCGACCGGCTGGACTTCATCCTCGGTGACTGCGATCCGAAAGTCGTTCTCCGGGAGCCGCTTACCGCACTCGACGACGTGCCCGCCCACGATCCCACCGACGCCGACCGGGTGCGGCCGCTGCGGCCCGCCAACACCGCCTACCTGATCTACACGTCGGGCTCGACCGGCCTGCCCAAGGGCGTGCCGGTGCCGCACCGGCCCGTGGCCGAGTACTTCGTCTGGTTCAAAGGCGACTACCGGGTCGACGCCGACGACCGGCTCCTGCAGGTGGCCTCACCCAGTTTCGACGTGTCGATCGCCGAGGTGTTCGGCACGCTGGCCTGCGGTGCGCGCCTGGTGATCCACCGCCCGGACGGACTGCGCGACATCGGCTATCTGACCGATCTGCTGCACACCGAGGGCATCACCGCCATGCATTTCGTGCCGTCGCTGCTCGCACTGTTCCTGTCACTGCCCGGGGTCAGCCAGTGGCGCACCCTGCAACGCGTGCCGATCGGCGGCGAGGCACTGCCCGGAGAGGTCGCCGACAAGTTCCACGCCACGTTCGACGCGCTGCTGCACAACTTCTACGGGCCCACCGAGACGGTCATCAACGCCAGCCGCTACCGGGTCGAAGGGCGCCAGGGCACCCGGATCGTCCCGATCGGCACCCCCAAGATCAACACGCAGATGCACCTGCTCGACGATGCCCTGCAACCGGTGCCGATCGGATCGATCGGCGAGATCTACATCGGGGGAGGCCATGTCGCCGACGGCTATCACCGCCGACCCGCGCTGACCGCCGAACGGTTCGTCGCCGACCCGAACACCTGCGGGGCGCGGATGTACCGGACCGGCGACCTGGCCCGCCGCAACGCCGACGGCGACCTCGAGTTCGTCGGCCGGGCGGACGAACAGGTCAAGATCCGCGGCTTCCGTATCGAACTCGGCGACGTCGCCGCCGCGATCACCGTCGACCCGAGCGTCGGTCAGGCCGTCGTGGTCGTCAGCGACCTGCCCACGCTGGGCAAAAGCCTGGTGGCCTATCTGACGCCGGCCGACGGCGACGATGTCGCCCTCGAGCGCGTCACGGCGCGGGTGGCGGCGGCGCTGCCCGAGTACATGATCCCGGCGGCCTATGTGGTGGTCGGCGAGATCCCCATCACCAGCCACGGCAAGATCGACCGGGCGGCGCTGCCGGCCCCGGAGGTCGGGCCGCGCAACACCTTCCGTGCGCCCGGCCCCGGCACCGAACGGCTGCTCGCCGACCTCTACGCCGACCTGCTCGATCAGGACCGTGTCGGTGCCGACGACTCGTTCTTCGACCTCGGCGGACACTCACTGCTGGCCACCAAGCTCGTCGCGGAGGTGCGCGCCCGGTTCGGGGTCGAGGTCGCGGTGCGGGACGTCTTCGAACGGGGCACCGTCGCGGCGCTGGCCGCGCACCTCGACAGCCTGGCCGGCGGCTCCCACCCCAGCGCACGCCCGCCGCTGGTCCCGAGGGGACAGGACGGGCCGGCCCCGCTGTCCTCGTCGCAGCTGCGGTCGTGGTTCGGCTACCGCATCGAGGGGCCCAGCCCGGTCAGCAACATCCCGTTCGCGGCGCGGCTGACCGGTCCCTGCGACGTCGACGCGTTCGTCGCCGCGATCCGCGACGTCGTGGACCGCCACGCGGTGCTGCGCACCACCTACCGCGAGATCGACGGCGTCCCCCACCAGATCGTCGGCGACGTCGACGACCTCCCGGTGCGCCGGGCACGCGGTACGGGCGAGGATTGGCTGCAGACCGAACTCGACCGCGAACGCCGGTACGCCTTCGACCTGGAGCGCGAATGGCCGCTGCGGGCCGCGGTGTTCGGGGTGGACGGCGACCACGTGCTGTCGCTGGTGATCCACCACATCGCCGGCGACCACTGGTCGGGCGGCATCCTGTTCACCGACCTCGTCACCGCCTACCGGGCCCGGTGCGCCGGACAGCGGCCCGCCTGGGTGCCGCTGACGGTGCAGTACACCGACTACGCGGCGTGGCAGGCCGAACTCCTGCGGGAGGAGACCGGCGTCGTCGGACCCCAGCGGGACCACTGGGTCGAGAAGCTGCGGGGCGCGCCTGCCGAAGCGGGTCTGCCGCTGGACTTTCCGCGGCCGCGGATCCCCAGGGGCGACGGCGACGCCGTCGAGTTCACTATCGACGGCCCGACCCGTCATGCGATGGCGACGCTGTGCCGCGACCTCGGGATCACCGAGTTCATGTTCCTGCAGGCCGCCGTCGCGGTCGTCCTGCACAAGGCCGGCGGCGGACGCGACATCCCGCTGGGCACACCGGTTGCCGGCCGCAGCGACGCCGCACTCGAGCACCTGGTCGGGTTCTTCGTGAACTTCGTGGTGCTGCGCAACGACCTTCGCGGCGACCCGACCGTGCGCGAGCTCCTGCTGCGCGCCCGGGAAACGGCGCTGTCGGCCTACTCGCACGCCGACGCGCCGTTCGAGCAGATCGTCGAGGCCGTCAACCCGCCGCGCACGCTCGCCCGCAACCCGCTGTTCCAGGTGGTGGTGCACGTCCGCGACCAGATGCCGCAGCGCCAGCGCATCGACGCCGACACCGAGTTCACCGCGCTGGAGCCGACATTCGACATCGCCGCGGCCGACCTGTCGGTGAACTTCCTGGCCACCGACGGCAACGGCTACCGCGGCTACCTGATCTACCGGCCCGAGCTGTACAGCCGCCGCACCATCGAACGGCTCGCCGGATGGCTGACACGGATCGTCGGCGCACTGGCCGACGACCCCGACCGCAGGCTGGGTGACCTCGCGATCGGCGCCCCGCAGCAGCTCGATCCCGGAGCGGGCGGACGTGTCGAGGTGCAGGTGCTCGACGACGACCGGCGACCTGTCGCCGTCGGCGCAGTGGGCGAATTGTGGTTACGCGGAGCCGCATTGAGCCGGCCGCACCGCACCGGTCACCGGGCGCGCTGGAACGAGGACGGTACGCTCGACATCCTGGCCGACAGCGCAGGCGTCTCGACACCGGTGGCCGAAGTCGCCTGGGAGGCACCGCAACCGGGCACCGAACAGACGCTGGCCGGCCTGCTCACCGCGTTGCTCGGCGCCGAGAACGTCGGCCGTCACGACGACTTCTTCGGCCTGGGGGGCGACAGCGTGCTCGCCGTCCAACTCGCCGCCCGGGCCCGCGACGCCGGACTCCCACTGACCGCCCGCATGGTCTTCGAACACCCCGACCTGGCCGGACTGGCCGGGGCGATCGACACTGGTGACGCCGAGCACGAGGTGCAGGATGTGCGGCACGCGCCGATGACGGCGTCCGGACTGCCGGCCGACGAACTGGCGGCACTGACCGCGTCCTGGGGGACGCCCGGATGACGAGGACCGCCCCCCGCGCCGCCGCCGTGGAGGACGTGCTGGCGCTCAGTCCCCTTCAGCAGGGCCTGTTCTCGATGGCCGCGCTGAGCCCCGACGGTGACGACCCCTACGTCATCGCGATGGCCGCCGACGCCACCGGCGCCCTGGACGCCGATCTGTTGCGCCGCTGCGCGGCCCACCTGCTCGACCGGCACGCCAACCTGCGCGCGAGCTTCGTCCAGGGTGATCTCAGCCGGGCCGTGCAGATCGTCCCCGCCCACGTCGAGACGCCTTGGCGGCACGTCACGGTGGCCTCGCCGGCCGAGGTGGAGTCGGTCGAGAAGGCCGAGCGCGCAGCACGATTCGACCTCGCCCGCGGACCGGTGCTCCGGTTCCTGCTGATCGAGGCACCGCACGGGTGGCGGTTCGTCGTCACCGCGCACCACATCGTCATCGACGGCTGGTCGCTGCCGTTGTTCATGGGCGAGTTGCTCACGCTGTACCGGGCGGGCGGGGATCCGGCCGCGCTACCGCCGCCCCGGCCGTACCGGGACTACATCGGCTGGCTCGGCCGGCGCGACCCCGACACCAGCCGGGCGCGGTGGCGGCGCCACCTCGACCGCCTCGACGCCCCGACACTGGTCACCCCGTCGCTGACCACTGCCGTCGTGCCGCCGGGCCGCCCCCGCCAGACCGAGGTGAGGCTCGACGCGTCGGCCACCCGGGCACTGACCGATGCGGCCCGCCGCCGCGGCGTCACGCTCAACACCCTCGTCCAGATGGCCTGGGCGACAATCCTGTCGGTGATCACCGACCGCGACGACGTCGTCTTCGGCGTCACCGTCTCCGGGCGGCCCGCCGAGCTGGCCGGCGTGGAGCGCATGATCGGGCTGTTCATCAACACCGTTCCGCTCCGGGTCCGGCTCGACCCCGCCGCATTCACCGGCGCGCAGTGCCTGACGCTGCAACGCGAGGCGGCGGCTCTGCGCGATCACGGCTACCTCAGCCACGCCGAGCTCCGCGCGCTCGGCGGCGTCGGGGAGCTGTTCGACAGCCTGGTCGTCTACGAGAACTTCCCGCCCGGCGGCATCGTCGGCCAGACCGAATTCGCCGCCGGTGCAACGACCTTCGCCCCCCAGGCGCTGGAGAGCCTGTCGCACTTCCCGGTGACCATCGCCGCGCACCTCGCCGGTGACGAGCTCACCGTGCTCGTCGAAGTGATCGACGGCGCACTCGGGCCGCTCGATCCCGGGCGGCTCGGTCGGCGAGTGCTGCACACCGTGGCGCGCCTGATCGACTGCTGGGAGCGCCCACTCCGGCAGGCCGGGGTGCTGCTCCCCGACGAGGAGCACCACGCTGCGGCCCCGGCGGTGGCCGCGACGCACGGTGGGATTCACGAGCGCTTTACCGCGGTCGCCACCCGGGCGCCCGATGCGGAGGCGCTGACGTGGGACGGCGGAGCGCTGACCTACCGGGAGCTCGAGACCGCCGCCGACCGCCTCGCCGGGGTGCTGCTCGAGGAAGGGGTAGCCGCCGAAGACCCAGTGGCCGTGCTGCTTCCGCGCGGCGCGGACTACGTGACCGCGATGCTGGCCGTGCTCAAGGCCGGGGGCGTCATCGTTCCGCTGGACCCCTCGATGCCGGCCGACCGCATCGACGACATCCTCGGCCAGTGCCGACCCCGCGTGGTGCTCGATGCGGCGTTCCTGGCCGCGGCATCGACACCACCACCCGCCGGCTACCTGCCCGCGCCCATGCACCCCGCCCGGGCGGCCTACGTGGTGTTCACCTCCGGCACCACCGGCCGGCCCAAGGGCGTCGTCGGTACGCACGGCGCGGTGCTGGCCTACGCCGAGGACCACGCCGCACACCTGCTGCGTCCCGCCCGCGACCGTCTCGGCCGGCCGCTGCGCGTCGCCCATGCATGGTCGTTCACCTTCGACGCGGCCTGGCAGCCGCTCTCCGCGCTGCTCGACGGGCACACGGTGCACCTGTTGGACGACCAGACCCGGGGCGACGCGGAGGCGCTCGTGCAGACGATCGACCGGTACGGAATCGACATGCTCGACACGACACCGTCGATGTTCGCGCAGCTGTCCGCGGCCGGGCTGCTGCACACCGTGCCGCTGGCGGTGCTGGCCCTGGGCGGGGAGGCGGTGAGCACGTCGATGTGGCGGCTGTTGCGCGACGCGTGCGCCCGCACGTCGATGACCGCCGTGAACTGCTACGGGCCCACCGAGACCACGGTCGAAGCGGTGGTCGCCCGCATCGACGAACACCCACACCCGGCCATCGGCCATCCGACGGCGTCCACCACCGCCCACGTTCTCGACGCCTGGCTGCGCCCCGTGCCCGACGGCGTCGCGGGGGAGCTGTACCTGTCCGGGGCGCAGGTGACACGCGGTTATCTCGGGCGCGCCGCCGAGACCGCCGGCCGGTTCGTCGCCGACCCGTTCGCCGCCGGGCAACGGATGTACCGCACCTCCGACGTCGTGCGGCGCGGACCCGCCGGCGAACTGCAGTTCCTCGGCCGCGCCGACGACCAGGTGAAGATCCGCGGTTTCCGGGTGGAACCAGGTGAGATCGCCGGCGTGCTCAGCGCCCACCCGGACGTGCGGGCCGCCCACGTGACCGTCACCCGGCATCCGCGCGGACCCCGACTGACCGCCTACGTCGCCGTCGGTGCATCGCCGCCCGCCGTCGCCGACCTGCGGGCACTGATGGCGAAACGGTTGCCGCGCTACATGATTCCGCAGCACCTCGTCTGCGTCGACGACCTGCCGCTGACCGCGCACGACAAGATCGACGAGGCGGCGCTGGCCGCGATTCCCGTCGCGGACGAGGCGCCGAGCGCCGCCGCGACCCCCACCGAGGAGGCGCTGGTCGATCTGCTCGCCGACGTGCTCGACGGACAGCGGGTCGGGGTCACCACCGACTTCACCGAGATCGGCCTCGACAGCATCGTCGCCCTCAGCGTTGTGCAGGCGGCGCGGCGGCGCGGCATCGACATGCGCGCCCGGCTGATGGTGGAGTGCGCCACGGTGCGCGAACTCGCCGCCGCGATCGACGCGGCGGGCGACGCTGCCGAACCCGCGACCGTCACCCGGGAGCGCTTCGGCGAGGTCGCCCCCGCCCCGATCATGGCCTGGCTGTTCGAGTACGGAAACTTCCGTCGCTTCACCCAGAACGTGCTCGTCGCGTTGCCCGCCGACATGCAGGGGCACCACCTCGACGCGATCCTGCAAGCCCTGCTCGACCGGCACGACATGCTGCGCTCGGTGCTCGACGGCCGCAACCGGCTGACCACCCGCCCCCCGGGCGCCGTGTCCGCGCGCGACGTGCTCACCACGGTCTCGGGGGCCGCGCCGGACACGATGTCCGTGGAAGCAGTTGCCGCGCTGGACCGTATCGACCCGCGGACGGGTTCGATGATGCAGGCGGTGTGGTTCACCGCGCCACCGTCGGTGCTGCTGCTCTGCGTGCACCACCTCGCGACCGACGTGGTGACCTGGTACGTCATGCTGTCCGAGCTGCGCAGGCTGGCCGACGAACTCGCCGCGGGACGCACTCCCACCCACGAGGTGGAGTACACCCCGTACCGGGAGTGGACCCGGCTGCTGGAGCAGCGCAGCCACACCGACGACGTGTCCGGTCAACGGGCCTACTGGGCGGCCCAGCTCGCCGGCCCGGATCCGGTACTGGGTAGCAGGCTGCCCGACCCGACCCGCGACACCTGGGCGTCGCAGCGACTCACCGACGTCGTCACCGACACCGCCACCACCCGCACGATCCTGCTCGGGCTCGACACCGCGCGCATCGACGTCCGCGACTTCCTGCTCGCCGCACTCACGGTGACGATCGCGTCGTGGCGTCTGGCGCGCGGTGAACCGGCGCACCACGGCGCGCTGATCGCGCTGGAGGGGCACGGTCGCGAGGACGGACTCGTGGGCGAGGCTCCCGTCGACACCTCCGCCACGGTCGGGTGGTTCACCTCGGTCTACCCGGTGCGCCTCGGGGCGGGGCGGGCCGCGATCGACGTCGACACCGCCGCGGGCGATCCCGCCGCCGCCCGGACGCTGCTGGGCGCGGTCACCGAAACCCTTGCCGCCGTGCCCAACCGGGGCCTGGACTACGGGCTGTTGCGCTGGCTGCGCAAGGACCCCGCGCTCGCGTCGCACCCGGGCCCGCAGGTGGAGTTCAACTACGTCGGCCGCTACGACCTGCAACCCGACCGGGCCGCCGCCGACTGGACGCTCGTCACCGACGAGACGCTCAACGCGCAGCTGCCCGTCGCCGCCGAACCGGATCTGCCGCTGCGCTACACGTTCGACGTCATCGCGGTCGTCCTGCCGGGCCCCGACGGACCGCAGCTGCGGACAAGCTGGCGCTGGAGCGACAGGCTGTCCACCGCCGACGAGCTCGAGCAGCTCACCGCGCTCTGGTCGCGGGCCGTCACCGCATTGGGTGGCGCACTGTGAGCGCCCCGACGCTGGCCGTCATCGGCGCCGGCCCCAAGGCGGTCGCGGTCGCGGCCAAAGCCGCCGAGCTGCGGGCGATGGGGGTGACGGCGCCGGAGGTGGTGGTGATCGAACGCGCGAGCGTCGGCGCCAACTGGCAGCCGATCGGCGGGTGGACCGACGGCGCCCAGCGGCTGGGCACGAGTCCCGAGAAGGACGTCGGCTTCCCGTACCGGTCCTCGCTCGTCGCGCGCCGCAACGCCGAACTGGACGAGCGGATGACGCGGCACAGCTGGCAGGCGCACCTGATCGCCGGCGGGCAGTTCGCCGAATGGGTGGACCGGGGCCGTCCGGCCCCCACCCACACCGGGTGGAGCCGCTATCTGCGCTGGGTCGCCGACACCGTCGGGATGACCGTGCTCACCGCCGAGGCCGAGCAGATCTCGGTCGACGAACACCGGTGGGCGGTGCGGACGTCCGCGGGGACCGTGTCCGCCGACGGGGTGATGATCACGGGCCCGGGGCAGGCCAGACGCTCGATCCTGCCGCAGGATCCGCGGGTGCTGTCGATCGCGCAGTTCTGGGAGCGTGCCGCCCGCCACCAGCTGATCGTGGCGGAACGCGTCGCCGTGATCGGCGGGGGAGAGACCGCGGCGTCGATGCTCAACGAGCTGTTCCGGCACCGGGTCTCTACGATCACCGTGATCTCACCCCAGGTCACGCTGTTCACCCGCGGCGAGAGCTTCTTCGAGAACGCCCTGTTCTCCGACCCGACCGACTGGGCCGGGCTGACCATCGCCGAACGGCGCGACGCGCTGGCCCGCACCGACCGCGGCGTGTTCTCCGCCCGGGTGCAGGACGCGCTGCTGGCCGACGACCGCATCCGTCACCTGCGGGGCAGGGTCGCCCACGCGGTCGCCCGTGATGAACGAATCCGGTTGACGCTCAACACGAATCGCGGAGGTGCGGCGCTGGAGACGGTGCACGGCTTCGACCTGGTGATCGACGGTTCCGGTGCGGACCCGATGTGGTTCGCCTCGCTGCTGTGCCAGGACGCGCGCGACCTGATCGAGCTCGCCCTCGGCGCGCCGATGACCGGGGAGGTGCTGCAGGAGGCCGTCGGTCACGACCTGGCCGTCACCGGTCTGGCCCCGAAACTGTTCCTGCCCAACCTCTCCGGTCTGATGCAGGGCCCCGGATTCCCGAACCTGAGCTGTCTGGGACTGCTATCGGACCGCGTGCTCGCCGCCCGCTACGCGCCCCGATCCTCGACGAGGAGAACCGTCGAGCACCTGCGCGATGCGATGTCCTGACCCTTCCCTTCCAGCGCGAGCGTGCGTGTCTGCGGCGTACACGCCGGGAAAAGCGGCGAGTTCGCGCACGCTCGCGGGTCCCGCTCTCCGAGGTCCCGGCGCTCACGGTTGCCGGTGCCTTCACTGCGAGCGTGCGTGAACTCCCGGAAAAGCCCGGTGTGTCGCCCGCAGACACGCACGCTCGCGGGAAACGTGCGGGACGGCTCTCAGCCTGAGTGCGTCAGCGGCTCGTCCATGTCGAACACCCGCGCGTGCAGCACCGTGCGGTTGCGCAGCGCGGCCCGCACCGCGCGGTGCAGCCCGTCCTCGAGGTAGACGTTGCCGCGCCACTTCACCGCGTGCGGGAACAGGTCGCCGTAGAACGTCGAGTCCTCCGACAACAGCCGGTCCAGCGCGAGCACCGTCGTCGTCATCACCAGTTCGTCGAGGCGGATCTGGCGCGGCGGGATCTGCGCCCACTGGCGGTGCGACAAGCCGTGGTCAGGATAGGGTCTGCCATCGCGGACACCCTTGAAGATCATCGACGCGCCTTTGCTTGCCCCGTACCCCCGCACACCCCCAGCCCTGCAAGGTTAACCCGGCCTCCCACCGAGGGCCGCTCGGTCGAGAACACCGCTGCTGAGCACCGTAAACTGGACCCGACGGTCACGATCTCGATGAGGTGGGGTGAACAATGGGCAGCGCCGACGAGCGTCGATTCGAAGTTCTCCGCGCGATTGTCGCCGATTTCGTCGCGACCAAGGAGCCCATCGGGTCCAAGACCCTGGTGGAGCGGCACAACCTCGGGGTATCGAGCGCGACGGTCCGCAACGACATGGCGGTGCTGGAGGCCGAGGGCTACATCACCCAGCCCCACACCAGCTCCGGCCGGGTGCCCACCGAGAAGGGCTACCGGGAGTTCGTCGACCGCCTCGACGACGTCAAGCCGATGTCGAGCGCGGAGCGGCGCGCGATCCTGACGTTCCTCGAATCCGGTGTCGACCTCGACGACGTGCTGCGCCGGGCGGTCCGGCTGCTCGCCCAACTGACCCGCCAGGTCGCGGTCGTGCAGTACCCGACGCTGTCCACCTCGTCGGTGCGGCGGCTCGAGGTCGTCGCGCTGACCCCCGCGCGGCTGCTGCTCGTCGTGATCACCGACTCGGGCCGGGTCGACCAGCGCATCGTCGAACTCGGCGACGGCATCGACGACGGTCAGCTCGCGCAGCTGCGCGAGCTGCTCGGGCAGGCACTCGAGGGCAAGCCGTTGGCCGCGGCCTCGATCGCGGTGTCCGACCTGGCCTCGCACCTCAACGGGCAGGGCGGCCTGGCCAACGCGGTCGGCAGGGCGGCGACCGTGCTGGTCGAAACCCTGGTCGAGCACACCGAGGAACGACTGCTGCTCGGTGGGACGGCGAACCTGACCCGCAACACCGCCGATTTCGGCGGCTCGCTGCGCTCGGTGCTCGAGGCCCTCGAGGAGCAGGTGGTGGTGCTGCGACTGCTGGCCAAACAGCAGGAGGCAGGCAAGGTGACGGTGCGCATCGGGCACGAGACCGAGGCCGAACAGATGGCCGGCACCTCGGTGGTGAGCACCGCCTACGGTAGTTCTGGCAAGGTCTTCGGCGGCATGGGTGTGTTGGGTCCCACACGGATGGACTATCCGGGAACCATCGCCAACGTCGCCGCAGTTGCTCTTTATATTGGCGAAGTCCTAGGTAACCGCTGATCCGTGCGGCCCCGATCGGGGTATACCGCGCGGAGCGACGGGTGGGAGAGGTTGAGCGTGGCACGCGACTATTACGGCTTGCTCGGAGTGAGCAAGGGCGCCAGTGAGACGGAGATCAAGCGCGCCTATCGCAAGCTCGCCCGCGAGCTGCACCCCGACGTCAACCCCGACGAAGAGGCGCAGGCGCGCTTCAAGGAGGTCAGCGCCGCCTACGAGGTGCTCAGCGACCCGGAGAAGCGCCGGATCGTGGACCTCGGCGGCGACCCGCTGGAATCCGCCGGCGCCGCCGGCGGTGGCTTCGGCGGGTTCGGTGGGCTCGGTGACGTCTTCGAGGCGTTCTTCGGCGGCGGCGCGACGTCGCGCGGTCCGATCGGCCGGGTCCGGCCGGGCTCGGACTCGCTGTTGCGGATGCGCCTCGACCTCGAGGAGTGCGCGACCGGAGTGACCAAGCAGGTCACCGTCGACACCGCGGTGCTGTGCGACCTGTGCCACGGCAAGGGCACCCACGGCAACTCGACGCCGGTCACCTGCGACACCTGCCACGGGCGCGGTGAGGTGCAGACCGTGCAGCGGTCGCTGCTGGGCCAGGTCATGACGTCACGGCCCTGCCCGGTGTGCGGCGGCGTCGGCGAGGTGATCCCCGACCCGTGCAACCGGTGCGCCGGCGACGGCCGCGTCCGGGCCCGTCGCGAGATCAGCGTGAAGATCCCGGCCGGTGTCGGCGAGGGCATGCGGGTGCGGTTGGCCGCCCAGGGCGAGGTCGGACCCGGCGGCGGGCCGGCCGGCGACCTCTACGTGGAGGTGCACGAGAAGCCGCACGACGTCTTCGTCCGCGACGGGGACGACCTGCACTGCACGATCTCGGTGCCGATGGTCGACGCCGCGCTGGGCACGTCGGTGACCGTCGAGGCGATCCTGGACGGGCCGACCGAGATCACCATCGGAGCGGGTACGCAGCCCGGGTCGGTGACCACGCTGCGCGGCCACGGCATGCCCCACCTGCGCTCGGGGGTGCGGGGCGACCTGCACGCCCACATCGACGTGGTGGTGCCGTCCCGCCTGGACCACGACGATGTGGAACTTCTGCGCGCCTACAAGGAACGCCACCGCGACACCGCCCAGGTGCGCAGTTCAGCGACCGCGTCGTCGAACAACGGCGGCGGGCTGTTCTCCCGGCTGCGCGAGACGTTCACCGGCCGCTAGGTCCCCTCGGGTGCGGACCCTCTTCTACATCGACACCGTTCCCGGCGCCGGTGACGTTGCCGTTGTCGAGGGCGACGAGGGATTCCACGCCGCCACCGTGCGCCGCATCCGTCCCGGCGAGGAACTCGACCTCGGCGACGGGGCGGGCACCGTCGCGCACTGCGTCGTCGAGGACGTCGCCAAAGGCCGGCTGACAGCCCGTGTGCAGGAGCGCACGCACATCGACCGCCCCACACCGACGGTGACCGTGGTGCAGGCGCTGCCCAAGTCCGAGCGCGCCGAACTGGCCGTCGAGCTGGCGACCGAAGTGGGTGCCGACGCCTTCGTCGCGTGGCAGGCCGCCCGCTGTGTGGCGCGCTGGGACGGCGCCGCGAAGATCGACAAGGGTCTGCGCCGGTGGAGCGCGGTGGCGCGCTCGGCCGCGCGGCAGTCGCGGCGTCCCCACATCCCCACCGTCGACGGCGTGGTGTCGACCGCCGAACTGGCCGACCGGGTGCGGGCGGCACGTCCGGGCACGGTGCTGGTGCTGCACGAATCGGCCACCCGCCCGCTGAGGGATGTGCCGCTGTCGGGCACCGACGCGGTGACGCTGATCGTGGGACCGGAGGGCGGTGTCACCGACGCCGAACTGGCCACACTGACCGACGCGGGTGCCGTGGTGGTTCGGCTGGGCCCGACGGTGCTGCGCACGTCGACGGCGGCAGCGGTCGCGCTCGGGGCACTCGGGGTGCTGACGTCGCGCTGGGCGTGATCCCCAGTGACGAGGTAGGCCCCACACGGCCACCGAGGTAGGTTAGCCTGCCCTACGACCGACTGCCCGCGGCGCCGATCGAAGGACTCCCGATTCTCACCCGTCTGACCCGAGCGTGGATACCGCTCGTGCTGGTGGTCGTCGTCGCCGTCGCAGGGTTGGCGGTGTGGCGCATCCGCGGCATCTTCGGCTCGCACACGCTGCCGACGTACGCGGACAGTGCCTCCTCCGATGCGAACAGGTCCGACCCCAAGGTCGTGCGCTACGAGATCTTCGGCAACCCGGGCGCGACCGCCGACATCAACTACATCGACGACGAGGGCGACCCGAACCAGATCGTCGGCGCCGCCCTGCCGTGGGCCATCGAGGTGCAGACCACGTCCCCGGCGATGGTGGGAAACGTTGTCGCCCAGGGTGACAGCGACTACCTCGGCTGCCGCATCCTGGCCGACGGCGTCGTCAAGGACGAGCGCACCGCTTCGGACGTGACCGCCTACGTCTACTGCTTCACCAAGTCGGCATGACGGTCGTTTCGCGGTGGATCCGCCGGCTGGCGGTCCCGATCATCCTGGCCTGGCTGCTGGTCGTCGTCGCGCTGACGCTGCTGGTGCCCCAGCTCGAGGTGGTGGCCGCGCGCAACGCGGTGTCGATGAGCCCCAGCGACGCGCCGTCGATGCAGGCCATGGCCGACATGGGCCGACTGTTCGGCGAGTCCGAATCCGATTCGATCGCGCTGGTCGTGCTCGACGCCGACCAGCCGCTGGGTGAGGACGCGCACGCCTACTACGACACTCTCGTCGATCGGCTCGAAGCGGACCGCGCCCATGTCCGAAACGTCCAGGACACCTGGGGTGACCCGCTCACCGAGGCCGCGGCCCAGAGCTCCGACGGCCGGGCCGCCTACGTCACGCTGTACCTGGCCGGCAACATGGGCGAGACCGCGTCCAACGAGTCGGTTCAGGCGGTGCGGGACATCGTCGGCGGCCTGTCGCCCCCGCCGGGCGTGCGCGTACACGTCACCGGCCCCGCGGCGCTGACCGCCGACGTCAACATCGCCGGCGAGAGCAGCATGGCGCGGATCCTGGCCGTCACGTTCGCCGTCATCGTGGTGCTGCTGCTGTTCTTCTACCGCTCCGTGACCACCGTCGTGCTGCTGCTGATCATGGTCGGCGTCCAGATGTCGGTCGCGCGCGGCGTCGTCGCCGCGCTGGGCAACGCCCAGATCATCGGGCTGTCCACCTTCGCGGTGAACCTGCTGGTGTCGCTGGCCGTCGCCGCGGGCACCGATTACGCGATCTTCCTGGTCGGGCGCTACCAGGAGGCGCGCGCCTCGGGCGCCGACCCCCTGCATGCCTACGACGAGATGTTCCGTGGCACAGCGCATGTGGTACTCGGGTCGGGGCTGACCATCGCCGGGGCGATGTTCTGCCTGAGCTTCACCCGGATGCCGTACTTCCAGAGCATGGGCATCCCGTGCGCGGTGGGCATCGTCGCCGGCGTGGCGGTCGCGCTGACCCTCGGCCCGGCGATCATCACCGTGGCGAGCCGCTTCGGCATGCTGGAACCCAAGCGCGCGTTGCGGATCCGCGCCTGGCGGCGGATCGGCACCACGGTGGTCCGCTGGCCCGGCCCCATCCTGGTCGCCTCGCTGGCGCTGGCCCTGATCGGGCTGGTGGCGCTCCCGGGCTATCAGACCAGCTACGACGACACCCGCTACATCCCGGCATCCATTCCCGCCAACGCCGGATTGCAGGCCGCCACACAGCATTTCTCCCTGTCCCGGATGAGCCCGGAGGTGCTGATCGTCGAGGCCGACCACGATCTACGCAACCCGTCGGACTTCCTGATCCTCGACCGCCTGGCCAAGCGCGTCTTCGCCGTGGAGGGAGTGGCCCGGGTGCAGGCGCCGAGCCGGCCCGACGGCGCGCCGATCGCGCACACGTCGATCCCGTTCCTGATCAGCATGCAGGGCGTCGGTCAACAGCAGAACATGAAGCTGATGAAGGACCGCATCGCCGACATGCGCACGCAGGCCGACGGCATCGCCAAGACGATCGACACGATGAAGACGATGTACGGACTGATGACGAGGTTCTCGGGCATCACCACCGAGATGATCGACGACATGGCCGAGATGCGCGACACCGTGCACCAATTGCGGGACATGGTGGCGAATTTCGACGACCAGTTCCGGCCGATCCGCAACTACTTCTACTGGGAACCGCACTGCTACGACATCCCGTTGTGCTGGTCGTTCCGCTCGCTGTTCGACTCGATGGACGGCATCGGCACGATGACCGACACGTTCGACAAGGCCGTGGTGAACATGGACGAGATGAAAACCCTACTGCCGCAGATGCTCGCGACGTTCCCGCCGATGATCCAGACCATGGAGAGCATGCGGCAGATGATGCTGACCACCTACGCCACGATGGGTGGGTTCTACGACCAGATGGACGAACTCACCCGCAACTCGACCGAGATGGGCAAAGCGTTCGACGCCGCCCGCAATGACGACTCGTTCTATCTGCCGCCCGAGGTGTTCTCCAACAAGGACTTCCAGCGGGCCATGGAGAGCTTCTTCTCACCCGACGGCAGGACCGTGCGGATGCTCGTCGCGCACCGCGGCAACCCGACCACCGAGGAGGCGCTGCGCCGCGTCGAACCCATCAAGATCGCGGCGATCGAGGCGCTCAAGGGCACCCCGCTCGAAGACGCGACGATCCAGCTCGGCGGCACCGCGGCCACGTTCAAGGACATGTCGGACGGCTCCCGGTACGACCTGATGATCGCGGTCGTCTCGGCGCTGGGCCTGGTGCTGATGATCATGCTAGTGCTCACCCGCAGCCTGGTCGCGGCCCTGGTGATCGTCGGCACCGTCACGCTGTCGCTGGGCGCGTCGTTCGGCATCTCGATCCTGATCTGGCAGCACATCGTCGGCATCGAGCTGCACTGGATGGTGCTCGCGCTGTCGATCATCGCGCTGATCGCGGTCGGATCGGACTACAACCTGCTGCTGGTCTCCCGGTTCAAGGAGGAGGTCGGCGCGGGCATCAGGACCGGCATCATCCGCGCCATCGGGGGGACCGGTTCGGTGGTCACGGTCGCGGGGGTGGTGTTCGCGCTGACGATGGCGTCGATGGTGGTCAGCGACCTGCGGATCATGGCGCAGGTCGGGACCACGATCGGGCTGGGACTGCTGTTCGACACGTTCGTCGTGCGGGCCTTCATGATGCCGGCGATCGCCACCCTGCTGGGCCGCTGGTTCTGGTGGCCGGTGCCGGTCCGCTCCCGGCCGGCCCGCATAACGACTGGACCTGTTTCGCCGCGGCGCTAAACTGGGGCGTCGAAGGACTCGATCAGCACAGGAAGCAGGCAGAAAAGCCCACGTGACGCCCCGCGAGACGAACGCTGGCTCGGACGCATCACAGGTCCGCAGCACCATTACCGTTCCGCCCGACCTGGTCGTGGGCCTGCTGGGCCGCTCCGACGAGAATCTGCGGGCACTCGAGACGCTGCTCTCCGCCGACATCCACGCCCGCGGCAACGCCGTGACCCTGTCCGGTGAACCGGCAGACGTCGCGCTGGCCGAGCGGGCGATCTCCGAGCTGATCGAGATCGCCGGCAGTGGCCAGCGGCTGACGCCCGATGCGGTACGCCACAGCGTCGCGATGCTCACCGGTATGCAGGACGGCACGGTCGACGAGTCGCCGGCCGAGGTGCTGACGCTGGACATCCTCAACCGGCGCGGCAAGACGATCCGGCCCAAGACGCTCAACCAGAAGCGCTACGTCGACGCGATCGACAACCACACCATCGTGTTCGGCATCGGCCCGGCCGGCACCGGCAAGACGTATCTGGCCATGGCCAAGGCCGTCAGCGCCCTGCAGACCAAGCAGGTCAGTCGCATCATCCTGACCCGGCCCGCGGTGGAAGCGGGGGAGCGTCTCGGCTTCCTGCCCGGCACGCTGAGCGAGAAGATCGATCCGTATCTGCGCCCGCTGTACGACGCGCTGCACGACATGATGGACCCCGAGCTGATCCCGAAGTTGATGAGCGCCGGGGTCATCGAGGTCGCGCCGCTGGCCTACATGCGCGGCCGCACGATCTCCGATGCGTTCATCATCCTCGACGAGGCGCAGAACACCACCGCCGAGCAGATGAAGATGTTCCTGACCCGGCTCGGCTTCAACTCGAAAATCGTTGTCACAGGCGATATCACGCAGGTGGATCTACCCGGCGGCGCGCCATCGGGGCTCAACGCCGCGACACGCATCCTCGCCGGCATCGACGACATCCACTTCGCCGAGCTCACCAGTGCCGACGTGGTCCGGCACCGGCTGGTGTCCGAGATCGTGGACGCCTACGCCCGGGCCGAGGAGCCGAGCCTGATGAACCGGGCGCAGCGACGCTCGGGCACCGGGAACCGGCCGAGGCGGTAACGCGAACCATGACCATCGAGGTGTCCAACGAGTCGGGCATCGACGTCTCCGAGTCCGAACTCGTCAGCGTCGCGCGCTTCGTGATCCGGAAGATGGACGTCAACCCCGCCGCCGAGCTGTCCATGGTGCTGCTCGACTCCGCGGCCATGGCCGATCTGCACATGCGCTGGATGGATCTGCCGGGTCCCACCGACGTGATGAGCTTCCCGATGGACGAGCTCGAACCCGGCGGGCGGCCCGACGCCCCCGAGCCGGGTCCGGAGATGCTCGGCGACATCGTGCTGTGTCCCGAGTTCGCCGCCGGCCAGGCCGCCGACGCCGGCCACACCCTCGGTCAGGAACTGGCGTTGCTGACCGTGCACGGCGTGCTGCATCTGCTGGGCTACGACCACGCCGAACCCGACGAGGAAAAAGAGATGTTCGCGCTGCAGCGGCAGCTGCTCGAGGAGTGGGTGGCCGAGCAGGTCGAGGCCTACCACCAGGACCGGCAGAACGAGAAAGACCGCAGGCTGCTGGACAAGTCCCGATACTTCGATGATTCGAACGACGGCGATGATCTGAACCACGGCGACACTCCGTGACCGGGCTCGGACAGCTGATCGGCGCGATCTTCCTGATCGGCTTCGCCGGCCTCTTCGCCGCGATCGACGCGGCCATCAGCACCGTGTCCATCGCCCGCGTCGAGGAGCTGGTGCGCGACGAGCGCCCCGGCGCCGTCCGGCTGGCTCAGGTGATGGTCGACCGGCCGAGATACATCAATCTCGTTGTGCTGCTGCGCATTGCGTGTGAAGTCAGCGCGACGGTGCTGCTCGCGGCCTACCTCGACGACTACCTCGGTGTCAGTGGCGGCCTGATGACCGCCGCGGCGATCATGACGGTGATCAGCTTCGTGGCCATCGGGGTGGGTCCGCGCACCGTGGGCCGGCAGAACGCGTACACGATCGCGTTGGTGTCGGCCCTTCCGCTGCAGGGCATCTCGGTGGTGCTGGCCCCCGTCAGCCGGCTGCTGGTGCTCATCGGTAACGCGCTGACGCCGGGCCGCGGGTTCCGCAACGGACCGTTCGCCTCGGAGATCGAGCTGCGCGAGGTCGTCGACCTGGCCCAGCAGCGCGGCGTGGTCGCCGACGACGAACGTCGGATGATCCAGTCGGTGTTCGAACTCGGCGACACCCCGGCCCGCGAGGTGATGGTGCCGCGCACCGAGATGGTGTGGATCGAGAGTGACAAAACGGCGGGGCAGGCCACGTCGTTGGCGGTGCGCAGCGGGCATTCCCGCATCCCGGTGATCGGGGAGAACGTCGACGACGTCGTCGGCGTGGTCTACCTCAAGGACCTCGTGCAACGCACCTACTCCTCGAGGAACGGCGGCCGGGACACCAAGGTGTCCGACGTGATGCGCAAGCCGGCGTTCGTGCCCGACTCCAAGCCGCTGGACGCGCTGCTGCGCGAGATGCAACTCGACCGCGTGCACATGGTGCTGCTGGTCGACGAGTACGGCGCGATCGCCGGGCTGGTGACGATCGAGGACGTGCTCGAGGAGATCGTCGGCGAGATCGCCGACGAGTACGACACCGACGAGGTCGCGCCGGTCGAGGAACTGGGTGACCGCCAGTACCGGGTGTCGGCACGGCTGCCCATCGAGGATCTGCGCGAGCTCTACGACCTGGAGGTGGACGAGGACCTCGACGTCGACACCGTCGGCGGCCTGCTCGCCCTCGAACTGGGCCGGGTGCCGCTGCCGGGCGCCGAGATCACCTGGGACGGGCTGATGCTGCGCGCCGAGGGCGGACCGGACCCCCGCGGCCGCGTCCGTGTCGGCACCGTGCTGGTCAGTCCCACCGAACCCGAATCGGAGCCGGACAGCGACGGACAGGAAGGACGGGAATGACCGAACTCGATACCGAGGACGCCAAACTCGTCGTGCTGGCGCGTGGCGCGATGGGCCGCGCCGAGGCCGCGAGCGGCGCGGCGGTGCGTGACGCCGACGGCCGCACCTACGCGGGTGCGCCGGTGACGCTGGCCGCGCTGGAGCTGACCGCGTTGCAGGCCGCCGTCGCGGCGGCGGTGTCCAGCGGCGCGACGGGTCTGGAGGCTGCGGTGCTCGTCGGCGGCGCGGACGACGACCCCGGCGTCGCCGCGGTACGCGAACTGTCCGCCGATGCGGCGGTCATCGTCACCGACAGGGCCGGCAACCCGCGATGAGCGACGAATTCCGGTCCGGGTTCGCCTGTTTCGTCGGGCGGCCCAACACCGGCAAGTCCACGCTGACCAACGCACTGGTCGGTGCCAAGGTCGCGATCACGTCCAACCGCCCGCAGACCACCCGGCACACGATCCGGGGCATCGTGCACCGTGACACCTTCCAGATCGTGCTCGTCGACACCCCGGGTCTTCACCGGCCGCGCACCCTGCTCGGGCAGCGGCTCAACGACCTGGTCAAGGACACCTACTCCGAGGTCGACGTGATCGGGCTGTGCATTCCCGCCGACGAGAAGATCGGTCCCGGAGACCGCTGGATCTACGAACAGATCCGCGCCGTCGCGCCGAAGACCACCCTGATCGCGATCGTCACGAAGATCGACAAGGTGTCCAAAGACGCTGTCGCGCAACAGCTGATGGCGGTCAGCGAGCTCGTCGGCCCCGACACCGAGATCGTGCCCGTGTCGGCCACCTCGGGTACCCAGCTCGACGTCCTCACCGACGTGATCGTCGCGCAGCTGCCGCCCGGCCCGGCGTTCTACCCCGACGGAGAACTCACCGACGAACCCGAAGAAGTGCTGATGGCCGAGCTGATCCGCGAGGCCGCGCTCGAAGGGGTGCGCGACGAGCTGCCGCACTCGCTGGCGGTGGTGATCGACGAGGTCGAACCCCGGGAGGGGCGCGACGACCTGATCGACGTCCACGCGATCCTCTACGTCGAACGCGACTCCCAGAAGGGCATCGTGATCGGCAAGGGCGGCGCCCGGCTGCGCGAGGTGGGCACCGCCGCGCGCACGCAGATCGAGAAGCTGCTCGGCACCAAGGTCTATCTCGACCTGCGCGTGAAGATCGCGAAGAACTGGCAGCGCGATCCCAAACAGCTCGGCCGGCTGGGTTTCTAAGTCGGCTGCCCGTACACCGCGACCACCACGGTGCGGTCCAGGCTGTTCTCCGACCACACACCGATCTGGGTGTTGGCGCAGTTGCTCATGATCGCCATGTAGTCGGGCCGGTAGTACCACTGGTTCAGGATCTCGATGCCGCTGATGGCCAGCGCCGGGTTGATCGCCACCGTCTCCGAGACCGTACCGACGAAGCCCGCCTTGTTGGCACGGTCCTGTGCGGTCGAGCCGTCGGAGCCGATGTCCCCGTCGAGTGCGCGGTTGTTGAGCACGTCGTTGGTGTGCCACTGCGCGGCCAGCCGCAGCTGCGGGTTGATCTTGATCTCGGTCGGGCAGCCGTGCTGCTTCTGGATCGTGAAGACGTTGACCACGACGCTCTCGTTGAGGCGCTTGTTGTCGGCGTGCGCGGCCGGAGTCCCGACGATCGCGCCCGCCACCAGCGCCGCGGCAGGCA
This sequence comes from Mycolicibacterium chubuense, assembly GCF_001044255.1. GTDB lineage: Bacteria > Actinomycetota > Actinomycetes > Mycobacteriales > Mycobacteriaceae > Mycobacterium > Mycobacterium chubuense. The sequence continues at coordinate 145,698 of NZ_JYNX01000038.1, read as the reverse complement.
GCGCGCGCAGGATCGAGAAGGCGGTCACAGCCGGGAGACTACGCGACCTCGTCGGCGACCGAGTGCGGAGCGGGCAGATTGGTCTCCGCCGGCGGGGCCGCGGCGCGGGTGTCCCACCAGGTCTCCGGCTGATGGACCGCCCAGCCGTTGACCGCTTCCAGGGCGGCCGCCAACGACACCAGCAGCGGTTCGCTGTGCGCCGGGCCCATCAGTTGCACGCCGATCGGCAACCCGTCGGTGGTGAACCCCGCCGGCACGTTGATGGACGGCCAGCCCAGCAGATTCCACGGCCACGTGGCGGGGCAGGCGCGGATCATCGCCCGGTCGGTGGCCAGGCCGCTGCGCCCGTCGAACGCGTCGACCCGGGGCGGGGGCAGTGCGGTGGTCGGGGCGAGCACCACGTCGGCCAGGTTGAAGATCCAGCCGATCCGCTGCCGGGTGACCGCCTCGTGGGCGCGGGCCTTGCGCAGGACGTGCTCGGACAGCAGCCGCCCCATCCGGGCGTTGGCCACCGTGCGCTTGTCCCAGACCACGCGGTGCCCCAAACGGTCCACCCAGTGCGGGATCCCGGCCGTCGAGCGGGCCAGGAAGTTCCACGACATGCGCAGGTCGTAGTCGGGGTCGGCGGCGACGATCGTGTGGCCGAGCTGTTCGAGTTGCTGCGCGACCGCCTCGAGCGCCGCGCGGATCTCCGGGTGCAGCGTCGCCCGGAACACGGTGTACGGGAACTTCGTCGACAGCGCGACCCGCAGCGGACCGGGCGCGCGCGACACGTGGTCGGACACCTGCACCGGCGGCGGGGTGTGCAGATCACCCGGGGCGTTGCCCGAGGCCGCATCGAGCACCAGCGCGGCATCGGAGACCGTGCGGGCGAGCACCCCGTTGACCGTGATCCCGTTGAACGCCTCGGCAAGTGGCCAGGTGGAGATCCGTCCGCGCTGCGGTTTGATGCCGACCAGGTGCGTCCACGCGGCGGGGATGCGCACGCTGCCCGCCCCGTCGGAGCCGATCGCCGCGGCCACCAGACCCGCCGCGACGGCCGCGGCGCTGCCGCCCGACGATCCGCCCGGGGTGTGCTCACGCGACCACGGATTGCGGGTGTGTCCGAACGCCGGCCCGCTGGTGAACGGCCACTGACCCAGCTCGCAGGTGTTGGTCTTACCGACGATCACCGCGCCGGCCGCGCGCAGGCGCCGCACCACCTCGGCGTCGGCGTCGGCCTCGGTCACCTCACCGTCGGCGCCGAACCGGGTCGGCACGCCGGCGACGTCGACGTCGTCCTTGACCGCGATCGGGATGCCGAGCAGGGGGAGTGCCGAATTGCTATGTCCGGCAGCGCGTTTGCGATCGGCGGCGGCAGCCTCGGCGAGCGCGGACTCGCGGAGCACCACACGGAAGGCGTTGAGGGTCGGCTGGCTCGCCTCGATCGCGTCGAGAGACCGGCGGACCAGGTCGACGGACGTCGTACTGCCGCTGGCGAGGGCGAAGAGCTGGTTTCCCAGGGTGGGGAAGCGGGTGCGGGGAGCGGGAGTTGCGGCCATCACTGTCCAGAGTATCGGCGCTGCGAACTCGGTTTCACCCGCGAACAGTGGAAGACTGTCCAGATGCGTCTGTACCGCGACCGGGCGGTGGTGCTGCGTCAGCACAAGCTCGGTGAAGCCGATCGGATCGTGAGTCTGCTCACTCGCGATCACGGGCTGGTGCGCGCGGTGGCCAAGGGGGTGCGGCGCACCCGCAGCAAGTTCGGGGCGCGGCTGGAACCGTTCGCGCACATCGATGTTCAGCTCTATCCCGGCCGCAATCTCGACATCGTCACCCAGGTGGCCGCGATCGACGCGTTCGCCTCGGACATCGTCAGCGACTACGGCCGCTACACCTGCGCCTGCGCGATGCTCGAGACCGCCGAGCGGATCGCCGGGGAGGAACACGCGCCCGCGCCCGCCCTGCACCGACTCACCGTGGCCGCGCTGCGCGCGGTCGCCGACGGGGCCCGCCCCCGCGAACTCGTGCTCGACGCCTACCTGCTGCGCGCGATGGGGATCGCCGGATGGGCGCCGGCGCTGACGGAGTGTGCCCGGTGCGCCGCCCCGGGCCCGCACCGGGCTTTTCATGTCGCCGCGGGCGGCAGCGTGTGCGTGCACTGCCGGCCGTCGGGCTCGGTGACCCCGCCCCAGGGGGTGGTCGATCTGATGGCGGCGCTGTACGAGGGCGACTGGGAGCATGCCCAGACGTCCACTGCGTCGCATCGCAGCCAGGCCAGCGGACTGGTGGCCGCGCACCTGCAGTGGCATTTGGAACGACAGTTGCGAACTTTGCCCCTCGTGGAGCGGGTGGACCGGAAGAGCGGGCAGACCATCAGGCAGGATGTGGCGCATGGCAACGGAACGGACCGGGAGGCGGAAGGGCAAGAACAGCTACCCTCAGCTGCCCCCGGCGCCTGACGACTATCCGACGTTCCCGGACAAGTCCTCCTGGCCGGTGATCTTCCCGGAGTTGCCCCCCAAGACCAACGGCAAGTTCGCCCGCCCGCCGCAGCACACCTCCAAGGCGGCAGCGCCGCTGATCCCGGCCGACCAGGTGCCCCAGCACGTCGCGGTCGTGATGGACGGCAACGGACGGTGGGCCACCCAGCGCGGGCTCGGCCGCACCGAGGGCCACAAGATGGGCGAGGCGGTGCTCATCGACATCACCTGCGGAGCGATCGAGCTCGGCATCAAGCACCTCACGGTGTACGCGTTCTCGACCGAGAACTGGAAGCGCAGCACCGACGAGGTCCGCTTCCTGATGGGCTTCAACCGCGAGGTGGTGCGCCGGCGCCGGGAGAACCTCAACGACATGGGCGTGCGGATGCGCTGGGTGGGGTCGCGGCCCCGGATGTGGCGCAGCGTCATCAAGGAATTCGACATCGCCGAGGAGATGACCGTCGACAACGACGTCATCACGATCAACTACTGCGTCAACTACGGCGGCCGGACCGAGATCGTCGAGGCGGCGCGTCAACTGGCCCAGGAAGCGGTCGAGGGCAAGATCAATCCGGCCCGCATCAGCGAGGCGAGCTTCGCCAAACACCTGCACCGCGCCGACATCCCCGATGTGGACCTGTTCATCCGGACGTCGGGGGAGCAGCGGGCGAGCAACTTCCTGCTGTGGCAGGCCGCCTACGCCGAGTACGTCTTCCAGGACAAGCTGTGGCCCGACTACGACCGCCGTGACCTGTGGGCGGCGTGCGAGGAGTACGTGCACCGCAACAGGCGCTTCGGCAGGGCGTGATGGAGCTCGCCGAGCGTCTGCCCGCGGTGCTGGCCGAGATCCTGCCGGTGCAGCGCGAGGACGACGGCGCGCTGACCGTCCAGCACGAGCAGACCTTCGCCTCGCTGCGGGTGGTGACGATCGCCGAGGGTCTGGAGATGGTGTCCCTGACGCAGGTGCTGGCCTGGGATCTGCCGCTCAACGCGGCGATGCGCGCCGAGGTCGCCAAGCATGCGCAGGACACCCTGCTGGGGACGGTGTCGATGGTGGAGAAGATCGGCGCCAAAGGCTCGGGCGGGCCGAAGAAGACCGGCGATGTGCTGCTGCGGTACAACTTCCCGGCCGCGGGGCTGGCCGACGACGCGCTGCGCACCCTTGTGCTGATGGTGCTGGCGATCGGCGCCGATGTGCGCCGCGCGCTGGTGGCCTAGGGTCGTTGGCGTGCGTATTGGTCTGGTCGTCGTCGGGATCGTGGTCGCGCTGTTCGGCCTGCTGTTCACGCTGCAGGGCGTCGGAGCGGTGGGCGGCAGCCCGATGAGCAATACCACCACCTGGTCGGTGCTGGGCCCGATCATCGTCATCGTCGGGGTGGTCGTCGCCGTCGCCGGCTGGCGCCGTCGGCGCTAGCGACTCGAAGCGCCGCAGCTCCCACAGATCCCGAAGATCTCGATGGTGTGGCTGACATCGGAGAAGCCGTGATTGCGGGCGATCTCGGCCGCCCACGTCTCGACCTCACCGCCGGAGATCTCGACCGTCGACCCGCATTGCCGGCACACCAGGTGATGGTGATGCTGCTCCGAACAGAGCCGGTACACCGATTCGCCGGTGTCGGTGCGCAGCGTGTCGACGGCGCCGGCGGCGGCCATCTGCTGCAGCGTGCGGTACACCGTGGTCAGGCCGACGCCCTCGCCCCGCTTGCGCAGCTCGTCGTGCAGTTCCTGGGCGGAGCGGAAGTCGTCGATGTTCTCCAGCAGCGCGGTCAGCGCGGCGCGTTGCCGGGTCGCGCGGATCGCCCCGGTCACGGTTGGTGCTCCTCGTTCTCGGCCGAGTGCGTCACCGCGGCGACGACGATCTCGGCGAGATGATCGTCGACCAGGCGGTACACCACTTCCCGGCCCGAACGCTCACCGGCGACCACGCCGGCCGCCTTCAGGATCCGCAGATGCTGGCTCACCAACGGCTGCGGCACATCGAGCGCGTCGACCAACTCGTGCACGCAGCGGGCCTCCTGGTGCAGCTGCAGCACGATCGCGATGCGCACCGGTGCGGCCAACGCGCGCAGCAGATCGCCCGCGGTGTCGAGGACCGCGCGCGGCGGGAGCGCGGGCGCCGGGGCGCCGGCATGATCGTGCCGCTGCTCCCCGATACTGGAAACGATTTTCATTAGGATTCACGATACATGCGTGCCTGTGCATGTCAATCGGCATGTGAGGCGCGGGGCGGCGCAGCGGCCCCACTACGCTGTGGAGCCGTGGCCCGAACTTCCTCGATCATCGACACCGTTGCAAACCTGGCCAAGCGGCGCGGGCTGGTGTTCCAGTCCGGCGAGATCTACGGCGGCACCAGGTCGGCGTGGGACTACGGGCCACTCGGCGTCGAACTCAAGGAGAACATCAAGNCGTGCAGGGCATCGGCGGTGCACTGCTGGAGAACCTGGCCAAGCGGCGCGGGCTGGTGTTCCAGTCCGGCGAGATCTACGGCGGCACCAGGTCGGCGTGGGACTACGGGCCACTCGGCGTCGAACTCAAGGAGAACATCAAGCGGCAGTGGTGGCGGTCGGTGGTCACCAGCCGCGACGACGTCGTCGGCCTGGACAGCGCCATCATCCTGCCGCGCGAGGTGTGGGTGGCCTCCGGCCACGTCGAGGTGTTCAACGATCCGCTGGTGGAGTGCCTGAACTGCCACAAGCGGCACCGGCAGGACCACATGCAGGAGGCGTACTTCGAAAAGGGTGGGGCGAAGAAGGGCTTCTCCAGTCCCGATTCGGTGCCGATGACCGAGGTCGTCTGCCCGGACTGCGGCACCAAGGGCCAGTGGACCGAGCCGCGCGACTTCAACATGATGCTCAAGACCTACCTCGGTCCGATCGAGACCGAGGAAGGGCTGCACTATCTGCGGCCCGAGACCGCGCAGGGCATCTTCGTCAACTTCGCGAACGTCGTCACCACGGCGCGCAAGAAGCCGCCGTTCGGTATCGGCCAGATCGGCAAGAGCTTCCGCAACGAGATCACCCCGGGCAACTTCATCTTCCGCACCCGCGAGTTCGAGCAGATGGAGATGGAGTTCTTCGTCGAGCCGGACACCGCCAAGGAGTGGCACCAGTACTGGATCGACACCCGGTTGGCCTGGTACGTCGATCTCGGCATCGACCGGGACAACCTGCGGCTCTACGAGCATCCCAAGGAGAAGTTGTCGCACTACTCCGACCGCACCGTCGACATCGAGTACAAGTTCGGTTTCGCGGGCAACCCGTGGGGCGAGCTCGAAGGTGTGGCGAACCGGACGAACTTCGACTTGTCCACGCACTCCAAGCATTCCGGTGTCGACCTGTCGTTCTACGACCAGGCCAGCGACACCCGGTACGTGCCGTACGTCATCGAGCCCGCAGCGGGTCTGACCCGCTCGCTGATGGCGTTCCTCGTCGACGCCTACCACGAGGACGAGGCGCCCAACGCCAAGGGCGGCGTCGACAAGCGCACCGTGCTGCGGCTCGACCCGCGGCTGGCGCCGGTGAAGGTGGCGGTGCTGCCGCTGTCCCGGCACGCCGACCTGTCGCCCAAGGCCCGCGACCTGGCGGCTGAGTTGCGCCGCTCCTGGAACGTCGAGTTCGACGACGCCGGCGCGATCGGCCGGCGCTACCGCCGCCAGGACGAGATCGGCACGCCGTACTGCGTGACCGTGGACTTCGACTCCCTCGAAGACCACGCGGTGACGATCCGCGAGCGCGACGCGATGACCCAGGAGCGTGTCGCGATCGACGCGGCGAGCGACTACCTCGCGACGCGACTCAAGGGCTGCTGAGTCTCTCCTTTCCCGGCGAGCGTGCGTGTCTGCAGCCGACACGCCATGCATTTCGGCGACTTCGCGCACGCTCACGCCGCCTGCGCGCGCTCGAGGGCGATCTCGATGCGCCGCAACATGTCCCATGAGCGCACACGGAGGTCGTCGAACACCACCGACAGCAGCCACCATCCCGCCTCGTTGAGCGCCGCACGCTTCTGACGGTCGCGCCGAAATTGCTCCTGGTCGCTGTGCCAGTCGAAGCCGTCGTACTCGACGGCGACGCGCAGTTCCGGCCACGCGAAGTCGAGGCGCCACGTGCGGCCGTTGCGGTCGACCAGTTCGTACTGCAATTCCGGGGCAGGCAGACCGCCGTCGTGCATCACCAGTCGGGTCTCGCTCTCCATGGGCGATTCCGCCCGAGCGTCGGCGAGCGGGATCAACTCCCGCGCCGCGACGATGCCGCGTCTGCCCGCCTGCCCGGCTGCTGCGGCGAGGAGTTGCCGACGGTCGCAGGTCCCCGTACGGAGCGCCGCGTCGAGGGTGGCGAGGGCGCGGGGGCGACGCAGTGATCGCGCCACTTCGACCGCTGTCCACGCGGCGGCGGTGGCGGGCCGCCCGTCCACCAGGGTCAGCGGTGCGCCGTCGCGCCGGTGCACCACCAAGCCGTCGCTGTCGCGGAGTTGATGGCCGGGCGGGGTCAGCACGTGCAGGTCATCAGTGTCCTGAACGTCGAACCCGAAGGCGGCCGCCGCGGTGCCCAGGCAGATCGCGACCGGCACACCGGCGCGCAGGTCGAGGCCACGCAATCTGGTCATCGCGTCGGGCACGGACGGGCTGTAGACGCCGGGCCACACCTTGATCAACTCTCCGCTGAGGATGTCTCGGTCCAGCCGGCTCCGGCTGAGGTGCTCGAGCAGCTGGGCGGTGGTCGCGACGCCGTCTTGGGCGGCGAACAGCGACTGAAGTTCGGTCATGACGACGATCGTGCGCACACCCGCGGGCGCCCGAGTGACACCGGATGGGTCGTCTGTGGATAACAGTGCGGTTGGGGATGACGAGCGTGCGCGAACTCAGGGAATCACTCGGCGTGTTGCCTGCAGACACGCACGCTCGCGGCAGAACCTAGAAGCGGCCGCCGCCGCCGCTCATCCCGCCGCCTCCGCCGCCGAAGCCACCGCCGAAGCCGCCGCCACCGAACCCACCACCGAACCCGCCGCCGCCGAAGCCGCCGCGCATCGCGCCGGAGAGCACGTTGCCGAGGATGATGCCGCCGATGACGGCACCCATCTGGCCCCCGCCGCCACCGCCGTACGGTCCGCTGTAGTGGCGCTGGGCGGCGACGACGTCGTCGTTGGCCAGCGACTGCGCCTGCGCGGCGAGCATCGCGGCGCCGTTGGCGTGGGCGATCGCCTCGTTCAGGTTGACCGCCCGTTTGTCCTGCGCGGCCTGCAGCTGGCGCACCGCCTCGGACAGTCGCGTGCGCGCCTCGGGGCCGATGACGCCGCGGCGTGTGTCGATGTAGTCCGACACCGCGCGCACCCGCGACTGCGCGGTGAACAACGCCTGGTCGTAGGTGCGCGTCAGCCGCTCGGTGGTCTCGCGCTCCTGCGCGACGTCGTGAAGCAGCCGGTCGAGTTCGGCGTCGGCCTGCGTCAGCCGCGTGAACGCGCCGAGCGGATCGGCGGCGCCCGCGCTCTGGGCATGCGAGACCGCCTGCACGGCGGCGTCGCGGGCCGCGCTGAGCTGGGTCGCCACGGCGATACTGCCCTGCGCCAGTTGAGCACCCGCGGCGGTGATGCCGTTCTGCGCGTCGGCGATCGCAGCGGGGAGCCCGGCCACCGCCCGGTTGATGTCGGTCGACGCGCTGTCCACCGCGTCGAGCAGTGTGCGGGCCTGCCCCAGCGCGGCCTCGGCCCCATGAATGGCGTCGACGAGGCCGCCCTGCCGGTCGGCCGGGCGGGCCACCAGGTCGCGGGCGGTGTCGATGTTCTGCTCGGCGAAGGTCAGTCGCTGCCGGGCCTCGTCGATGTTCTCGGCGACCGACACCAGGGCCGTCTCGGCGAACTGCGCCTTCAGCCGCGCCAATGTCTGGCCGGCGGGGTCCAGCCGCGCGGTCAGGTCCACCACCTGCTGGGTCAGTGTGTCGAGCCGGCTCGGGGCGTTGATCACCAGATCGCGCAGCTGGGCGAACGCCTCACGCTGGGCCTCGAGTTCCTGGTCGGCCTTCGCGGCGGCGACCACCACACGGGTCAGCAGGTCGCGGCGCTGCAGCGGTGTCTCGGGGACCGCGTCGTCGAGGATGTGCCGGACGTTGAGCGCCTGCGCCAGCGTGGTCTTGGCGCTCGCGACCGCGCGGCTGAACGCCGCGGTGTCCTGCTCGCCGAATTCCTCGACCGCCAGCGCCAATTCGCTCTCGCTGGTGCGCACCTCGTTGTCCACCTCGACCACGATCCGGCGGGACAGCTCGTCGAGCGCGTCGAGGGACACCCCGGCCAGCGCGGCCGGATCCGACGGGTCCACCCGCTCGGCGGCGGCGATCTCGGCCTCCCGGCGGCGCCGCCGTCGACGGCGCTGCCAGAAAACCAGCACCACGAGCGCCACCACGATGACGCCCAGCGCGATGACCATCCCGAGCCAGCTGCCCGAACCGCCCGAACCGCCCGTCTTGTTCAGGCCGTTCGCGGCGGCGACGGCGGCGCCGGCCCAGTCGCCGTCGCGCAACAGGGGTTCGACCTCGTCGCGGCGGAGCGTGTCGATGTCGACGCCGCCCAGCGCGCCCGTCGGCACGAGAAACGCATAGGCGCGGTCGACGGTCGCCACCGCGAGGATCGCGTCCTGGTCACCCAGATCGCTGCGCTGGCGGGTGCTCTGCGCCCAGGCCTGCGCGTCCTGGCCGGAGAAGTCGTCGACGTAGACCACCCACAGCCGGATGCGCCGGTCGTTGTACAGCCGGTCGATCGCCCCCTGCACCTCACCGGTACCCGCGGCGTCGAGCGCTCCCGCCCGGTCGGTGAGGTAGGTCGGCAGCCGCAGCGGCGGCTCGGCCGCCGCGCCGGGGGCGAGCAGGCCCGCAGCGATCCACAGGACGCCGAGCAGGCCGAGCCATCGGGCAATGCGCATGTACGTCAATGTAGTGGGCTGCACCGGGAGGCGAGCGTGCGTCGGGAACGCTGCGCCGTGCTGGCAGACTGTGGTTCGGTGAACCCACGACAGCAGGACCGCTATGACGCGTCCGACCGCCAGCGGCTGGTGGCCGAGCCGGCGAAGAGCGCCGCCCTGCCCGGGACAGACACCGAGCACCGCTCCGACTTCGCCCGCGACCGCGCTCGTGTGCTGCACTGCGCGGCTCTGCGCCGGCTCGCCGACAAGACCCAGGTGGTGGGCCCGCGCGAGGGCGAGACACCCCGGACCCGGCTGACGCACTCGCTGGAGGTGGCTCAGATCGGCCGCGGCATGGCCATCGGGCTCGGCTGCGATCCCGACCTCGTGGACCTGGCCGGCCTGGCTCACGACATCGGCCATCCGCCCTACGGGCACAACGGCGAACGCGCCCTCGACGAGATCGCCAAGACGTACGGGGGTTTCGAGGGCAATGCGCAGAACTTCCGGATCCTCACCCGGCTGGAACCCAAAGTGCTTGACGCACAAGGGCGTAGCGCAGGTCTGAACCTGACCCGGGCCGCCCTGGACGCGGTCACCAAGTATCCGTGGCCGCGGGTCGGGGAACGCCGCAAGTTCGGCTTCTACGGCGGCTTCCCGGGCGACGACATGGCCGCGGCGGACTGGGTGCGCGCGGGCGCGCCCGCCGAACGGCCGTGCCTGGAGGCCCAGGTGATGGACTGGGCCGACGACGTCGCGTACTCGGTGCACGACGTCGAGGACGGCGTCATCTCCGGACGCATCGACCTGCGGGTGCTGGCCGACGCGGACGCGGCCGCGTCGCTCGGGCACGTCGGCGCGGGATCGTTTCCGACCTTGACGCCCGAGGACCTGATGGCCGCCGCCGAACGGCTCTCGCAGGTCCCCGTGGTGGCGGCCGTCGGAAAGTTCGACGGCACGCTCGCGGCGTCGGTGGCGCTCAAGACTCTCACCAGCGAGCTGGTCGGCCGGTTCGCCAATGCGGCCGTCACCGCGACCAGGGCCGCGGCGGGGCCGGGGCCGCTGCGCCGCTTCGATGCCGATCTCGAGGTGCCGACCCTGGTGCGCGCCGAGGTCGCGGTGCTCAAGACGCTTGCGCTGCACTTCATCATGTCCGACCACCGGCACCTGCAGATCCAGGCCGATCAGCGCATCCGTGTCCAGGAGGTCGCGCTGGCGCTGTGGGGCCAGGCGCCGGGCAGCCTGGATCCGCAGTTCGCGGCCGAATTCGTCGCGGCCGACGACGACGGCGCCCGGCTGCGCGTGGTGGTCGATCAGATCGCCTCCTACACCGAGGGCCGGTTGGAACGAGTGCACGAGGCGCGCACCCCGCGGCCTCTAGACTGACCGCGTGGCGGGCGACGGGACGAGGGCACGGGGCAGGATCCCCGACCGCGACATCGCCGCCATCCGGGAACGCGTCAGCATCGACGACGTCGTCGGCGACTACGTTCAGTTGCGCCGCGCCGGCGCGGATTCCCTCAAGGGGCTGTGCCCCTTCCACGACGAGAAGTCCCCGTCGTTCCACGTCCGCCCCAACCACGGCCACTTCCACTGCTTCGGGTGCGGCGAGGGCGGCGACGTCTATGCGTTCCTGCAGAAGATCGAACACGTCAGCTTCGTGGAGGCCGTCGAGCTGCTCGCCGACCGCGTGGGCTACACCGTCACCTACACCGGCGGCTCGACCACCAACGTTCAGCGCGATCGCGGCAGCCGCAGCAGGCTGCTGGCCGCCAACGCCGCCGCGCAGGAGTTCTACGCCGAGGCCCTGCAGAGCCCGGAAGCCGCGCCGGCCCGCCAGTATCTGATCGACCGCAACTTCGACGCCGACGCCGCAGCGAAGTTCGGGTGCGGGTTCGCCCCGTCGGGTTGGGACTCGCTGACAAAACACTTGCTGCGTAAGGGTTTCGAGTTCAAGGAGCTGGAAGCCGCCGGTCTGTCGCGGGAAGGCCGCCGCGGGCCGATGGACCGCTTCCACCGCCGGCTGCTGTGGCCGATCCGGGCCAGCGGCGGTGAGGTGATCGGTTTCGGGGCGCGACGGATCTTCGACGACGACCAGATGGAAGCCAAGTACGTCAACACCCCCGAGACGGTGCTGTACAAGAAATCGGCGGTGCTGTTCGGCCTCGATCTGGCCAAGCGCGACATCGCCAAGGCGCACCGCGCCGTCGTCGTCGAGGGCTACACCGACGTGATGGCCATGCACCTGGCGGGGGAGACCACCGCGGTCGCGTCGTGCGGCACCGCATTCGGCGACGGTCACCTCGGGCTGCTGCGGCGGCTGATGATGGACGACAACTGGTATCGCGGCGAGTTGATCTTCGTGTTCGACGGCGACGCCGCGGGGCAGGCGGCGGCGCTCAAGGCGTTCGACGGTGACCAGCAGGTGTCCGGGAAGTCGTTCGTCGCGGTGGCCGCCGACGGCATGGACCCCTGCGATCTGCGGCTGAAGTCGGGTGACGGAGCGCTGCGGGACCTGGTGGCGCGACGGATCCCGATGTTCGAGTTCGCGATTCGCAGCCTGATCCCGGCCGGCGACGTCCTCGACAACGACCCGCAGGCTCAGGTGGATGCGCTGCGCCGGTGCGTGCCGCTGGTCGCCCGGATCCGGGACTACGCGCTGCGTGACGAGTACGCCCGCCGGCTGGCCGGCTGGACGGGATGGCGCGACGAGGCCCAGGTGCTGACCCGGGTGCGCGAGGAGGCCGCCAAGCGGGGTATGCCGGACCGGACGCGCCGCCGCGCGGCGGCGGAGCCGGCACCCGCGTCTCGGTCTCGTCCAGCCGCGCCCACTGCAGACCGGCCCAATCCGGCCGACCCGACGCTGTGGCCGCAGCGGGAGGCGCTCAAGTCCGCGCTGCAGTATCCGGCGCTGGCCGGTCCGGTGTTCGACTCACTGGCCGCCGAGAGTTTCACCCACCCCGGGTACGCGGCGGTCCGGTCGGCGATCGAGGCCGCCGGCGGCACATCCGGCGGATTGACCGGGGCGCAGTGGATCGAGGCGGTCCGCGACCAGGTGGCGAGCCCGCCGGCGGCCGGCCTGGTCAACGAATTGAGCGCGGAGGCGATCAACGCCGACGAGGACAAACTGCCCCGCTACATCGGCGGCGTGCTGGCTCGGCTTCAGGAGGTCTGGATCGGCAGGCAGATCGCCGAGGTGAAGTCGAAGTTGCAGCGGATGTCGCCGGTGGAGCAGGGCGACGAGTACCACGCGCTGTTCGGCGACCTGGTGGCGATGGAGGCCTATCGGCGCAGCCTGCTCGAACAAGCCAGTGGCGACGACCTGACTGCGTGAACCGGCTCGCCGGGTTATGGTGTGTCTGCTGTCATGGGAGTCGGGGAGAAGGCGAGTTGTCGATGCTGGTTCACACCATGCGGGCTCACGCAGCCCGGCTGATCGTCGGCGCCGTCGCGGCCGCGGCCGTCGCCGTCCCGCTGTACGCCTCGCTGAGCAGCCCCGATGCCACGGCGCAGGCCGGCCCGCGCTGCCTTGCCTGGTTCGGCAACAAGGACGATGGCCAGTGCCTGGGCTACTCGAACGGCACCGGCGGGCAGATCGGGACACCGTCGATCGGATTCGGCGGTAACGGGCTGGAGTTCAGCACGGGCCCGCTGTTCCCGGGGACCACGATCAATCGGGGCATCGGCTAGCGGCTCTCGCCCGCGGCTTTCCTCTTCTTCTCCGGCCGGCCCGGTTCGAACACCTCGGTGCCGGCGTCGATCGGCGTCACCTGCACCATCGTCGGGTCCGGCGATACCCGTTCGGCGATCTTGCGTCGGCTCGCGTCGATGACGGCCCGCGCCGCCGGGCTGCCCGTCACCGCGCGGTAGGTTCCCGCGAGCTGCTCGTAGCGCTGCCTGCCGGCCTTGGTGCCCAACACGTAGCCGACGGCCGCAACGGCGACATACCCGATCACAGGGCTCCTCCAGAACTGTCTCGCGTGACGGCGCAACCGAATCCCACGCCGTCCATCCCCTCCCATCCTGCCTCACGGAAGGGGCTGCGCGCCCGGCCGGGAACGCATTGGCGACCGCGGCCGGACGTAGGCTAGAGTGCTCTCTGGCCCGCGGCACAGCGCCCGCGGGAGGGCAATCCCCTGTAGCTCAATTGGCAGAGCATTCGGCTGTTAACCGAAGGGTTGCTGGTTCGAGTCCAGCCGGGGGAGCCGAGATACATCCCGCCTGAACACGAAAGAGGGGCCACACCCAGCGTGGGTGTGGCCCCTCTTCGTGTGGCTCCTAGCTGTTGCGAGCAGCCTTCTCTCGCGTCTCCTGAGCCTTCGCCTCTGCGCGGGCGGCTTCGGCTTCAGCCTCTTTCTTCGCCACGTCCTTCTGAGCCTCGGCCTTGTCCTGCTGCGCCTTGCCCTCCTCCTGGAGGCTGTCGCGGTTCAGAACGATTCCGAGCACCTGCTTGACGATGCCCACCGCGCCGTTGATGATGCTGTTCACCGCGGCGAGCGGACCGCTGTTGCTATCAGCCATGTCGATATCTCCTTGTCGCTTCGTCATCCTGTCCCTGTACTCGTACCCCCGCGCTAGCTCTTGCAAGCGCTCAGCTAGCAGTTGTGAGGGGGGTCACGTCGCGACGCCACGAAGCAGTCCCGGTCAGGCCGACCCGTCGTCCTGTCCAAACCTCTCCCGCGGTGATCGGCACGGGATGTAATGGGGTCCACCGCCGGAAAAGAGTCAGCCATGACCCACGTGCCCGACCATCTGCCCTCACCGGACGACTTTCGCCGGAAGTCGGCCCACGTCGACCGCGAGTTCTCCGATGCCCGGCGCTATCTCTCGGCCCTGCACCGCGAGGACAACGACGCGCTGCACGCGCTGATGGTCGAGATCCACGGCAGCGGCCGGGCCATGAAGATCCTGGCCGCGATGGCCGTGCAGGCCCTCGACTTCGCCGAGCTGGCCGTCGACCGCCTCGGGGGTGATGTGCAGAGGTGGCTCGACGAGTCGGTGATGGCCCAGGACGTCGGGGAGAACGAACGCGACCAGACGGAGCTCGGCGGCGAGGGCTGACGGGAATCGGTCGGCGCCGTCACTGTTTGGGTCGGTACTCCAAGATCTCGAAGGTGAGGGGCGCAGTTGAAGGTCCCGGGCAGTTCCCGGAGCCTGTCGCGGATCTCGGCTTCGGTCATCCCACGACCCACGCGGTACACCCGGCCGAACCTCTATTACGTGTCCTGAGCGCCCGGGTGTAGCTCTGAGGACGACGAGATCGCCAGATCGTGTATTGGTACCCACGGTCGTAGAGCGTCAGATCCTCGGCCATGGGGGACGCCGCCAAGACCATGAGGGGCTGCCCATTCTCCTTGTGCACGATGACGCCGGCGAAGACGTCGACGTCCTTCATCACGCACGGGAAGAACCAGCCCTGGTCGAGTCGCGGGCCGCGCCGAGCACCGCTTCGTCCGGCGAGAGTTTCGTCAGCGCGATCTCGCGAGCCGCCGACTCATCGAGCATGTCCCGCAGTCTAAATCGCGCCTGCCCATGTGGAACTCATACGTCGAGCCCGCCGGATCCGTCGCCGTGCCACACCCAGCCCCGCGACACAACCGGTGCGGTTAGTGTCCGGTACTCCGCGATGCGTGCGTAAGGGTCGCCGGCGTCAAGGCGGACCCGCCCGGCGTATCCGTACGCAGCGGCCACGGACGGTTCGGTGAGATAAATGCCGGCCACAGCCTCCGTGATTACCGTGAACTCCGCCGGCATGTCGTGACGCGCTGCGGCGGCGGAGAGCAACGACGAATTCCACAATGCCTTCAGCGCGCGCAGAGTGCGCTCGCCGAGCGCGGGATGTACTCGTCGTAGCCGGTCCAGACCAACGGTGCCGATACTCATCGCGCTCGGCGCTGGGAATTCTGGCTCCGCGGGGATGAGTTCGTCTGCGATGTTTGCGAACAACTCGCGGAGTTCGGCAAGAATTGCTTCGGTCATCAGGGCGTCTCCTGATTGCTTCGGCGGGCGATGAGCCGCTCGGTGTTGCGGAGTGCCAGCGCGACAACGGTCGCGGTCGGGTTCAGTCCTGATGAGGTGGGCCAGATGCTGCCGTCGAACACGAGCAGGTTGGGAATGTCATGAGAGCGTGCTTCGGGGTCGACGACGGAATCATCGCGATCAGTCCCCATTCGCGTGGTTCCGAGCATGTGCCAGCCGGTATTGCGAATACGGGACGCTGTGACGGTGCCGGCCGCTCCCGCCTCGAGCCAGGATTCGCGGGCCCGATCCTCATGCCAGCCAAGAAGTTTGGCGCTGTTCTCGGACAGCCGATAGTCGATCTTCGGAGCGGGTAGCCCGTACGTGTCTGTGACTGTGGCGCTCATCGTCACCGTATTGGATACTTCGGGTAGGTCCTCGCACGTGATCGACCAGAGTGCGGAGTGCCCGAGACGCGACCTTACGGTGTCGTGAAACGATGGACCCCAGAAATCTGCTCTGCCCCAGGGGTATTCGCGAATCATCATCAAGGGACCCCCGGTGGGCATGAGTCCCCACTTCGCGCCTCGGACATGCCCCCGCGATTCATCCGTCTCGTAGAACTGCATGGAGTAAGCCTGCTCGCCCCAGGCGCCTTGGGTCGAACCGATCGGATCGGCGAAGACGCCGACAACGGTACTGGTCGGATGCATCATGAGGCGCTTACCCACCAGGCCACTCCCGTTGGCCAGGCCGCCGTCCTTGTTCCCCGAGTTGAGGAGTAGCCAGGGGGTGTGTACGCCGCCGGCAGCGAGAATGACGACGCGGGCAGCTTGAAACTGCTCGATGCCGGCGGCGTCGAAGTAGGTGACGCCGCGCGCAAGTCCATTCGCGTCGGTCTCGATTCGCGACACATACGAACGCGTGCGAAGTTCAACGCCGTTGGCGATCGCCACGGGCCAGTGGGTCACATCGGTAGTCGATCGGGAACCGTCTGGGCTGCCGTACATTTCGGTGCCCATCTCAGTGCAGGGGCTCAGCGGGCCATAGGGTACGGTCGCGATCGCGTTCGAGCCTGGCCACCAATGCCAACCGAGACGGTTGTGTGCCGCGGCTGTGAGCTCACCCCACTTACGGATCCGTACCGGCGGCATCGGATAGTCGGTGCCCGGTACCGCCGGGTCGCCGTTGAGCCCGGAAATTCCGAAGTCGCGCTCGATGCGGCGGTAGTACGGTACGAGTTCTCGGTAGTCGACCGGCCAATCATCACCAACGCCTTCCAGGCTGTAGGTTCTGAAGTCGGATGGCATGTTTCTGTGCCACTGAGCCGCATACCCTATTGCCGAGCCGCCTACGCCGTTCCAGAGCAGGACTCCCACGTCGGAATCCGTCTCGTCAATAGGTTGATCCCACGGTCGGGCGCGGTCACCCGGACGGGTCTGCCAATCCCGCCCCGGGAAGAGTTCGAAGTCTGACTCGTCGCCGCGCATCGTCGAGTTATCCGGCCACTCGCCCCGTTCGATGACGACCACCCCGAAATCCGACTCCGCGAGCCGCTTGGCGGCGGTGGCGCTCGCGGGGCCGGCCCCGACGATCACTACGTCGACCGCCTCGTTCCGTTCGTAGGTCTTCATCCAACTCCAGTTCGCCTGTTGCGCCCGCAGTCGATGCGAGCCCCGCATCAAATAATTTATACAACTAGGTGATCATCCGCAGGGGAAGCTTCACCGCCGAGGGTGAGGAGCAGCACCACGACGGCAGTGCCAGACACTCACGGTCGGTCTGTCGACCGCCCGGCTGCCACGGCGCGCCTGCCTATTGTTGAACGCATGCGACTGTCGCGGGCCCTGGCGGCGCCGATCATGGTGGGACTGCTGACCGCCGCATGCGGCTGGAGTCCGCCGTCGCCGGCGCCGACGAGCACCGCGGCGTGCGGGCCCGGTCCGGCCGCGGCCGCGCTCAGTGACGAGATCTCGCTGCTTCCGCCGGCCCCGTGGACCGAGGCGGCGCGGGGGCACGCGGCGGACTGCCGCCTCACCTGGGTGGTGGTCAGCGCCGGTAGCGCCTCCGACAGCCCGCAGCAGGTGCTGTTCTTCGACGGCGAGAAGGGCGTCGGCTCACCGACACCCGACCCGCGCCCGTACATCACTGTCACGGCCCAGGGCGACCACGATGCCGTCGTGCAGTATCAGTGGCGCCAGGGCTCCGAACCGGCGTGCTGCCCCACCGGGATCGGATCGGCGCGGGTGACGCTGGAAGACGGCAGGCTCACCATCCTGGACCCGATCCCCGGCCCGTAGGCGTCAGATCACGCCCGCGCTGGTCGCGTCCTGGCGGACGTGGTCGTCGGCGTCGGGGATGTGCTCGGGGTGCAGCATCTCCGCGTAGCGCAGCGGCTCCGGGATGCCGAAGCCGTCGACGAGCAGCTCGGCGTAGGGCCGCAGCCGCTTGCAGCGATCGTTGATGGCGCGAGTGACCGCCTTGGCGCGCTCGGTGGACAGGAAGCGGTGCTCGACGAACCACGCCTTGTCCTCCTCGATCACGGTCAGCGCGTACAGGTCGCACACCAGGCCGAGGATCTCGCGGGCGGTCCGGTCCTGGCAGCCGTCGATGCCCGCGACGAACGCCTCGAGGACGATCCGGTCGATGTGGGCCTGCGCGACGTGCAGCACATGGTCCTGCACGGAGTTGAACGCCTCGAACGCGCTCATCTCCTTGGACTTGCTCTGCAGGCGCCGCGCGACGGACGCGGTCATGTACTCCTCGCGGTCCTCGAGCATCTTGACCTGGGTGCCACGGTTGAAGAGGCTGCCTTCTTCCTCGTTGTCCTCGCGGCTGTCCAAGATGGTCTGCATGATCGTCTGTGCCGCAGTGCGTTTCAGCACCCGCTCGCCGGCGAACCGGGCCGCGAACCCGACCCACTCCACCGGGCTCATGCCCTTGATGTCGTCGGCGTAAGCGGTCAGCAGCTCCTTGGCCACCAGCTGGAACAGCACGTGGTTGTCGCCCTCGAAGGTGGTGAACACGTCGGTGTCGGCCTTGAGCGCGATCAGGCGGTTCTCGGCGAGATAGCCTGCGCCACCGCAGGCTTCGCGCGCCTCCTGAATGGCCCGGGTGGCATGCCAGGTGTTGGCGGCCTTGAGTCCCGCCGCCCGGGACTCCAGCTCGCGCTGCTCCTCGGGATCCGGATCGTCGGCGGTCTGCAACTCGTGACACTTGGCGACCAGCTCGTTCTGCGCGAACTGCAGCGCATACGAGCGGGCGATCAGCGGGAAGAGGCGACGCTGGTGGACGAGGTAGTCCATCAGCAGGACCTCGCCGCCGTCGGGATCGGAGAACTGGCGGCGCTGCAACGCGTAGCGCGTCGCGATGTCGAGGGCGACCCGGGCGGCGGCCCCGGCACTGCCGCCGACGGTCACCCGCCCGCGGATCAGCGTGCCGAGCATCGTGAAGAACCGCCGGTTCGGGTTCTCGATCGGCGAGGTGTACGTGCCGTCCGCGGCGACGTCGGCGTACTTGTTGAGCAGGTTGTCGCGCGGGATGCGGACGTGGTCGAACTGGAGGCGGCCGTTGTCGACGCCGGGCAGGCCGCCCTTGTAGTGGCAGTCCGAGCTGGTGACGCCGGGCAGATCGTTGCCGTCGTCGTCTCGGATGGGCACCACGAAGCAGTGCACGCCGTGGCCCTCGCCATCGGGGGTGATCAGCTGCGCGAAAACTGCTGCCACACGGGCGGTCTCGGCCGCACCGCCGATGTAGTCCTTACGGGCCGACGGGGTGGGGGAGTCGATGACGAACTCCTCGGTGGCCGGATCGTAGGTGGCCGTCGTCTCGATGGACTGGACGTCGCTGCCGTGCCCGGTCTCGGTCATCGCGAAACAGCCGAGCACCTCGAGGTTGATGAGCTTCTGGACGTAGGCCTGGTGATGGCGCTCGGTGCCCAGGTTCTCGATCGCGCCGCCGAACAGGCCCCACTGCACACCGGCCTTGACCATCAGCGACAGGTCGCTCATCGCGAGCATCTCGATCTGCGTGACGGCGGCGCCGACGTCGCCGTTGCCGCCGTGCTCCTTCTTGAACCCGTCCTCCGCCGCGCCGCGCGAGGCCATGATCTTCAACTGCTCCGCCACTTTCGTGCGGGCGATGACGGTGTTGGGCGTGTAGTGCGGACGGAAGATCTCGTTGCTGAGTTCCTTCCGCACCCGGTTCTTCACATCGCGCCAGCGTCCGTCGAGAGAATTCCGCAGATACTCCGCAGTGGTCGTCATACCTCGACGGTAGCCCGCAAAACCGTCGCGCAAACTGTGATGTCGCAAACCGTCACCATCGGAGATCTCGTCGGCGTTCGCGACGCGGCGTTAGATGATCGCCATGACCGACTCAGGGGCTGCCCACGTCGACGATCACCGGCATGCCGACGTCACCGGCGGTTGGCTGCGGGCCGCGACGTTCGGCGCGATGGACGGGCTGGTGAGCAACACGGCGTTGATCGCGGGCGTTGCGGCCAGCGCGGACGCGCACACGGTGGTGATCAGCGGCGTCGCGGGACTGCTCGCCGGCTCCTTCTCGATGGCGCTGGGCGAGTACACGTCCGTGACGACCGCCAACGAGCAGATCGACTCCGAGGTACACGTCGAGCGCGCGTCGTTCCGGCGCCAGCCCGAGGCCGAGCAAGCCGAACTGGTCGCCAAGCTCGTCGCGCTGGGGATGTCCGCCGAGACCGCGGCCAAGGCGTCCGAGGAGATCCACCAGGACGACCACAAGGCGATCAACTTCCACCTGATCCAGGAGCTCGGCGTCGATCCCAGGGAGAAGCCCTCGCCGTGGCTGGCCGCCGGATCGTCGTTCGTGATGTTCGCGGTCGGTGCGGTGATCCCGCTCATCCCGTACCTGCTGGGCTACGAACTCCTCTGGGCGGGGCTGGCTTTCGGCGGTTTCGGGCTGATGCTGGCCGGGGCTGCTGCAGCGCGCATCACCCGCCGGTCACCGGCGTGGGGATCGGCGCGCCAGTTGACGTTCNGAGACCGACGCGCTGCGCGCATTCTGCCCGGGCGCCGACCTCGAGGTGCAGATCGGTGCGATACCCGACGGCCGCGCGCCTCGGCGGTGAGCTCGTCGAGCTCGGTCTCCTCGTCGTCGATGTGGCTCAGGTGCGTCCGCGTCGTCGTCAGCACCACCGCGGCCAGCAGCACCGCGCCCGCGCCGACCCAGAACGGCAGGTGCACGCTGACCTGCTCGCCGAGGACACCGGCCAGCCACGGCGCCACCGCGGCACCACCGAAGCGCATGAAGCTGTAGGCCGCTGAGGCGACACCGCGTTCCACCGGGGCCGCTTTCATGACCGTCTCGGTGATCAGGGTGTTGTTGATGCCGATCCACAGACCTGCCACCACCACGCACGCGGCCAGCACCGGCTTGTGCTCGGTCCACACCGCCATCGCGGCGAGTGTGGCCGTCATCAGCAGCAGGTTGATGACCAGCGTCCGCACGGTGCCGAAGCGGTGCTGCAGACGCGGCGCGACGAACACGGACGTGAAGGCGAGCGCCAGACCCCAGCCGAAGAAGATCAGGCCGATCTCTTTGGCGCCCATGTCAAGGGGGAACGGGGTGAACGCGAGCAGCGTGAAGAAGCCGAAGTTGTACAGCAGCGCGGTCGTCGCGACCCCCAGCAGTCCGCGGTGTGCCAGCGCCCGGAAGGGGTCGGCCAGCGTCGTGGCCCGCGCGGCGGGCGGGGTCGACGGCAGCAGGAACGTGGTGACCAGCAGCGCGACGGCCATCAGCACCGAGACACCGAAAAACGGCCCACGCCAGGAGATCTCACCGAGTACTCCGCCGACCAGGGGACCGACGGCGATGCCGAGGCCCAGGGCGGCCTCGTACAGGATGATCGCCTGGGCGACCGAGCCGCGGGCGGAGTTGACGATCGTCGCCAGGGCCGTCGCGATGAACAGCGCGTTGCCCAGGCCCCACAGCGCCCGCCAGCCGACGATGCCCATCACGGTGTCCGACATGCCGGCCAGCCCGGCGCCGGCGATGATGATCACCAGGCCGATCAGCAGCGTGCGCTTGGGGCCGATGCGGCTGGACACCACGCCGGTGATCAGCATCGCCACCCCCATCACCGCCATGTAGCTGGTGAACAGCAGGGAGACCTGCGACGGCGAGGCGTTGAGGTTGTCGGCGATCGGCTTGAGGATCGGGTCGACGAGACCGATCCCCATGAAGGCGACGACGGAAGCGAACGCGACGGCCCAGACGGCCTTGGGTTGGCGCCACATGGGGCGAACCACTCCTTTCGGACGATTTAGCGTGCGGTGGTGCGGGGGGAGGTGGCGTCGGTGATCAGGCGACGCATGACGTCAACCGCCTCGGTGAGGCGCTCGCGGTCGGCCTCGCTGAGGCGTTCCAGATAGGGATCGACGGCGGCGCCGCGATCGGCCCGGGCCTGGCGCAGCGCCTTCTTCCCCTCGGGGGTGATCTTGATCAGCACGGCCCGCGCATCCTGCGGGTCCGCGGTCCGGGTCACCATGCCGGCGTCCTCGAGGCGACGCACCTGGGTGGTCATGGTGGGCTGCGAGCAGTGGTCCAGCGCGGCGAGGTCGGAAATGCGCGCCTCGCCCCGGTCCTCGATGGTGGAGAGCAGTCGGGCCTGGGCGAACGGGATCGGCATCCGCACCCGCTGGTTGGCCAGCCGGTTGAGCCGCGCCACCACCGAGAGCAGGTCTGCACCGAGTGTCGAGGACATGACCGCCATAGTTCCATAGAATTCCTATGTATTCCACCGTCCGTGCCGTGGCAGCGGTCACATGCCGGGCGTCGGGTCCGCGGACGGGCTGGCAGAATCGTGAAATGACCACGGCCGGCCCGCAGCGCACCCCGCGACGGTCGGGTTCCCTGCAGCCGGTCGAACTGGCTCAGGCCTCGGTGATGGCGGCGCTGTGCGCGGCCATCGCGATCATCGCCGTCGTCGTGCCCTTCGCGGCCGGACTCTCCCTGCTGGGCACCGTCCCGATGGGTCTGCTGGCCTACCGGTACCGGCTGCGGGTGCTCATCACCGCCACGGTGGCGGGCGGTCTGGTGGCCTTCCTCATCGCCGGCATGGGCGGCTTCATGACCGTCGTCAACTGCGCCTACATCGGGGGGCTGACCGGCATCGTCAAACGCCGCGGACGCGGCACGCCGACGGTGGTCGCCTCCTCGGTGGTGGCCGGCGCGGCGTTCGGCGTGTTCGCCGTCGCCGCGCTGACGGTGCTGAGCCGGTTGCGACACCTGATCTTCGATTCGATGACGGCCAACGTGGACGGAGTGGCCGCCATCATGGCCCGGGTGCCGCAGTTGGAGGGGGCCGCCGAGCGGCTCAAGGCCGACTTCGCGACCGCGCTGCACTACTGGCCGATCCTGTTGTTCGCGATCGGCGTGGGCACCATCCTGTGGGTCAGCCTCGTCGGCTGGTGGGCGCTGTCGCGCGTGATGACACGCCTGGTCGGGGTTCCCGACGTGCACAAGTTGGAGACGCCGATCGGCGACGGGCCGGTCGGCCCGGTGCCGTTGCAGCTGCACGACGTCCGGTTCCGGTACCCGTCGTCGGCCCAGGACGCGCTGGGTCCGGTGTCGATGACGGTGCAGCCGGGCGAACACGTCGCCGTCACCGGGGCCAACGGCTCGGGCAAGACCACGCTCATGCTGGTGCTCTCCGGCCGCGAGCCGACCGCGGGGACGGTGCAGCGGCCCGGGGCGGTCGGGTTGGGCCGCACCGGCGGCACCGCGGTGGTGATGCAGCATCCCGAGAGCCAGGTGCTGGGCACGCGCGTCGCCGACGACGTGGTGTGGGGCCTGCCGCCGGGGACGTCGATCGACGTCGACCGGCTGCTCGGCGAGGTCGGCCTCGACGGATTCGGCGAGCGCGACACCGGTGGGCTCTCCGGCGGTGAACTGCAGCGCCTCGCCGTGGCCGGCGCGCTGGCGCGTGAGCCCGCACTGCTGATCGCCGACGAGGTGACCAGCATGGTGGACCAGGACGGCCGCGAGGGTCTGATGTCGGTGCTGTCCGGGCTGACCCGCCGGCACCGCACCGCGCTGGTGCACATCACGCACTACAACGACGAGGCCGAGGCCGCCGACCGCACGGTCACGCTGAGCGGCAACGGCGCCAGCGCCGACAACCTCGCCGACCCGGAGATGGTCGAGACCGCCGAGGTGCCGGTGGCCTCGACAGCCCCGGATCGTCCTGCCGGGCGACCGGTACTGGAACTGCGCGGAGTCGGTCACGTGTACGGCTACGACACGCCGTGGGCGAAGACGGCGCTGAGCGGAATCGACTTCTCCGTGCACGAGGGCGACGGCGTGCTGATTCACGGGCTCAACGGCTCGGGCAAGTCGACGCTCGCGTGGATCATGGCCGGGCTCACCGTGCCGACCGTCGGGGAGTGCCTGCTCGACGGCGCACCGGTGTCCGAACAGGTTGGCGGCGTGGCGATCTCGTTCCAGGCGGCCCGGCTGCAGCTGATGCGCAGCCACGTCGCGCTGGAGATCGCGTCGTCGGCCGGCTTCTCGATGTACGACCAGGCCAAGGTCACCGAGGCTCTCAACACCGTCGGGCTGGACCCGACGCTGGCCTCACGCCGCATCGACCAACTCAGTGGCGGCCAGATGCGGCGCGTCGTGCTGGCCGGACTGCTGGCCCGCTCGCCCCGGGCGCTGATCCTCGACGAGCCGCTGGCCGGCCTGGATGCGGCCTCGGCGCGCGGATTGCTGCGGCTGCTCGAGGACCTGCGCCGGCGGCACGGGTTGACCGTCGTGGTGATCTCGCACGACTTCGCGGGGTTGGAGGACCTCTGCCCGCGCACCTTGCACCTGCAGGACGGCGAACTGGCCGCCGCTCCCACCAACGCGGGAGGGCTGCCGTGAGCGGCCGCAAGCAGCGCCGCCAGGTCGTTCTGCTGCGGCCGGTGCCGGGACGAACCGTGATCCACGACCTGTGGGCCGGTGCCAAACTGCTCATCGTCGCCGGCATCGGTGTGCTGCTGACGTTCTATCCCGGCTGGGTGCCGATCGCTGCGGTGGCGCTGCTGGTCGCGGTGGCCGCGCGCATGGCCCACATCCCGCGCGGGGTGCTGCCCACGGTTCCGCGCTGGCTGTGGTTCCTGCTGGGGCTGGGCGCGCTGACCGCCACGTTCGCCGGCGGCAGTCCGGTGATCGCCCTCGGCTCGGTCGAGATCGGCCTGGGCGGGCTGCTGAACTTCCTGCGCATCACCGCGCTGTCGATCGTGCTGCTCGGCCTCGGCGCGATGGTGTCGTGGACCACCAACGTCGCCGAGATCGCACCCGCCGTGTCCACCCTGGGCCGCCCGCTACGCCCGCTGCGCATCCCCGTCGACGACTGGGCGGTCGCACTGTCGTTGGCGCTGAGAGCCTTTCCGATGCTGATCGAGGAATTCAGCGTGCTCTACGCGGCACGCCGGTTGCGACCGCAGGACGTCGATGTGCACCGGCGGGCGCGGGGACGACGCTGGGCCGCCGAGCTGATCGATCTGCTCGCCGCCGCCATCACCGTCGCCTTGCGACGGGCCGACGAGATGGGAGACGCGATCACCGCGCGTGGTGGGGCCGGCCAGATCTCGGCCGCCCCGTCGCGGCCCGCGCGCCGCGACTGGGTGGCGTTCGCGGTCGTCATCGCCGTGTGCGCCGTGGCGCTGGCCGTCGAGCTCACCGTGTTTCCGACCAGCGCCGCGCGTAGCTGAGCCGATACGGTAGGGGCGTGACGGCGCCCCGAACAGTCGACGCGGACTTCCTCGCCCTGCCCCGCCAGTCCCTCGCCGACGCGGCGCTGACTGCGGCGCTGCACGCCGGTGCCAGCTATGCCGATCTGCGCATCCACGCGATCACCACCGAGACCGTGCAGTTGCGCGACGGCGCCCTGGAGAACGCCGTCGTCGACGACGAGATCGGCCTCGCGGTACGGGTGATCGTCGACGGCACGTGGGGTTTCGCGTCGCACGCCGAACTGAGCCCGGACGCGGCCGTCGAGACAGCGCGGCGGGCGGTGCGGGTGGCCACCACGCTGGCGGCGCTCAACGCCGAACGCATCGAGCTCGCGCCGGAGCCGGTGTACCGCGACATGACGTGGGTCTCGGACTACCGCATCGATCCGTTCGCGGTGCCCGTCGCGGAGAAGATCGCGGTGCTCGAGGACTACTCGGGCCGGCTGCTGGCCTCCGACGGGGTCGATCACGTGTCGGCGTGGCTGCACGCGGCCAAGGAGCAGACCTTCTACGCCGACACCTTCGGGTCCTCGATCACCCAGCAGCGGGTGCGGGTGCTGCCCAACCTGGACGCGGTCACGGTGGACGCGGCGGCGGGCACGTTCGAGACCATGCGCACCTTGGCGCCGCCGACCGGCCGCGGTTGGGAAGCCGTTGCCGGTGACCAGGTCTGGAACTGGAGCGGCGAGCTGGCGGCGCTGCCCGCCCTGCTGGCCGAGAAGGTCAAGGCGCCCAGTGTCGTCGCCGGACCGACCGATCTGGTGATCGACCCGTCGAACCTGTGGCTGACCATCCACGAATCCATCGGCCACGCCACCGAATACGACCGGGCCATCGGCTACGAGGCAGCCTACGCCGGCACCTCGTTCGCCACCCCCGACAAACTGGGCAGGATGGCCTACGGTTCGGCGGTGATGAACGTGACCGCCGACCGCACCGTCGAGCACGGCCTGGCGACCATCGGATTTGACGACGAGGGCGTGCGCGCGCAGAGCTGGGATCTGGTGCGCGACGGTCTGTTCGTCGGCTATCAGCTCGACCGGGTGTTCGCCCCGCGGCTGGGGGTGGCCCGGTCCAACGGCTGCTCCTACGCCGATTCGGCCCACCACGTCCCGATCCAGCGGATGGCCAACGTGTCGCTGCAACCTTCCCCCGACGACGTCAGCACCGAGGACCTGATCGCCCGGGTGAGCGACGGGATCTACATCGTCGGCGACAAGAGCTGGTCGATCGACATGCAGCGGTACAACTTCCAGTTCACGGGTCAGCGGTTCTTCCGGATCCGGGACGGCAGGCTGGACGGGCAGGTGCGCGACGTCGCCTACCAGGCGACCACCACGGACTTCTGGGGTGCGATGGAAGCCGTTGGCGGGCAATCGACCTGGCGCCTCGGCGGGGCGTTCAACTGCGGCAAGGCCCAACCCGGACAGGTCGCCGCGGTCAGCCACGGGTGCCCGTCGGCGCTGTTCCGCGGCATCGCGGTGCTCAACACGCGCGAAGAGGGCGGACGATGATCGGCGCGGCACAGGTCGTCGACCTCGCGCTCGCCGAGGCGGCGCGGCTGGGCGGGGCCGACGAGACCGTCGTGCTGGTCACCGATCGTGTCGATGCCGCGTTGCGGTGGGCGAACAACACGATGACCACCAACGGGGAATCGACGAGCCGGACCACCACCGTCATCTCCATCGTCCGCAGTGGTGACGACGCGCACGTCGGCTCCGTGCGCTCCAGCGCCGTCGATCCGGCGGTGCTCGGCGACCTGGTCGCCGCGTCGCAGCGGGCCGCGGCCGCGGCGCCTCCAGCCCGCGACGATGCGCCGCCGCTGCCCGGTGGTGACGCTCCGTCGAACTGGGACGCACCCGTCCCCGGCACCGGGGCCGATGTCTTCGCCGGTGTCGCAACCGATCTCGCACGCGGTTTCCAGGGCCGCGACACGTTGTTCGGCTATGCCCGCCACATCCTGGAGACCACGTTCGTCGCCACGTCGGGCGGGCTGCGCCGGCGCTTCACGCAGCCGACGGGCTCGGTCGAGATCAACGCCAAGCGTGACGGCGCCAGCGCCTGGGCGGGGGTGAGCACACCCGATTTCGCCGGGGTGTCCGCCGATGTGCTGCTCGAGGAGCTGAGCACCCGGTTGTCGTGGGCGCGCCGCACCGTCGAATTGCCGGCGGGCCGCTACGAGACGATCCTGCCCCCGTCGACGGTCGCCGACCTGATGATCTACCTGACGTGGACGATGGGCGGGCGCGGCGCGCAGGAGGGCCGGACCGCGCTCGCGGCGCCCGGCGGCGGCACCCGGGTGGGGGAGAGGCTGACCGATCTTCCGCTGACGCTGTACTCCGACCCGCACGCGCCGGGTCTGGAGTGCGCGCCGTACGTGGCCGTCTCGACGTCCTCGGAGCGGGCCTCGGTGTTCGACAACGGTATGGACATCGAGCGGGTCGACTGGATCCGCGACGGCGTGATCAACGCGCTGGCGTATCCGCGGGCGGCGGCCGCCGAGTTCGGCGCCCCGGTCGCCGTGGGTGCCGACAATCTGTTGATGACCGGAGGGTCGACGGCTCTGACGGACATGATCGCTTCGACCGAGCGGGGACTGCTGCTCACCACGCTGTGGTACATCCGGGAGGTCGACCCGTCGGTGCTGCTGCTGACCGGGCTGACCCGCGACGGGGTGTACCTCGTCGAGGACGGCGAGGTGACCGCCGCGGTGAACAACTTCCGGTTCAACGAGAGCCCGCTCGATCTGCTGCGCCGGGCCACCGAGGCGGGGGTCAGCGAGGCGACACTGCCCCGGGAGTGGGGCGATTGGGCCACCCGCGCGCAGATGCCGTCCCTGCGGATTCCCGACTTCCACATGTCTTCGGTCAGTCAGGCGCAATAATCACTCGGGTGAGCGACCACGCGCTGCCCGAACAGCTGGCCGATCTCGTCGCGCTGTCCTCGGGGGACAGCCGCGCCGACACCCTGATCCGGTTGACGTGCGGGCGCGCGCTGTCGCTGCCACCGCTGCCGGTGCCGGCCGACCTCGCCGACGGACGCTCCGATGCGGAGTTGGTGCTGGCGGCATTCGCCGAGCAGTTCTGCACCGACGTCACCGGCATCGGCGACAACCAGCGACGGTGCTTCACAGAAGCGTATGGAGACAACGCCTTTCGCGTCGTGGTCGCGGTGTTCATCGCCGATTTCGTGCCCCGGGTGTGGGCGGGCTGCGAGGCGCTCGGCCACGGAAAGCCGGGCTGGGTATCCGAGGTGGCCTGGGACGCCGACGGCGATCCGGTGGAGCAGCTGCTCGGCGGGTTCGTGCCCGCGGTGGCGCGGCTGCGCGAACTGGACGCGGTGACGACAGAAGTGGTGCGGCTGCGCGGAGCGGCCGCGCACAACTGCCGGCTGTGCAAGTCGCTGCGCGAAACGCATGCCCTCGACGCGGGCGGCTCGGAGAGCCTGTACCGCCAGATCGAGGACTTCGAGACGGCGCCGGACCTGACCAAGGCGCACAAGGCGGCGCTGCGCTACGTCGACGCGCTGATCTGGTCGCCCTCGCAGATCGACGACGCGGTGGTGGACGGGGTGCACAAGTACTTCTCGGAGAAGCAGTCGTTCGAGCTGACGCTGGACGTCATGCGCAACGCCGCCAACAAGATCGCCGTGTCGCTGGCCGCGGACGCCCCACGGGTGGCCGAGGGCACCGAGCGCTACGAGGTCGACGAGGCGGGACAGACGATATTCGCCTGACTCTAGGTGTGCGACCATGGTGGCCGCGTACATCGCGATGGGGCGGTAGCTCAGTCGGTTAGAGCCGTGGACTCATAATCCATTGGTCGCGGGTTCGAGCCCCGCCCGCCCTACCTCAGACGCCCGTTACGTCACGCCCTTGATCGGTGCGGGAACCACACCATCGCCCAGAGGCCTCATCTTGCCCTCATCAACCTCGAGAGACGTCGGGAACATTCCGTTCGGCGCCGTGAGTTCCTATCGTTTGAGATGAATCCCAATCTGGAAAGAGGCAACGACCATGGCCGCAGATCTGCCTGACACAGCCATCGAACTGCGGTCGCTGGTGACATCAGCGGGCACCCTCGAACTCTCGCTGCAGGACGTTGACGTACCCACCCCGGGCGACAACGAGGTGCTGGTACGGATCGAGGCCTCGCCGATCAATCCCTCCGACCTGGGTCTTCTCGTCGGCGGCGCCGACATGTCCAAAGCCACGGTGAGCGGCACACCCGACCGCCCCATCGTCACCGCCCCGCTGCCAGACGGCGCCGTCAACGCCCTCGCCGCGCGCCTCGACCAATCCCTCCCCGTTGGGAATGAGGGAGCGGGCACTGTCGTCGCGGCCGGATCATCCGACGCAGCCCAAGCCCTTCTCGGCAAAACGGTGGGCATCGCCGGCGGTGCGATGTACTCCCAGTACCGCGCAGTCGATGCACGATCGGCTCTTGTTCTGCCCGACGGCGCCACCGCGCGCGACGGGGCATCGTCGTTCGTCAACCCGCTGACCGCACTCGGCATGACGGAAACCATGCGCCGCGAAGGACATTCAGCCCTCGTGCACACCGCCGCCGCGTCCAACCTCGGGCAGATGCTGGTCAAGATCTGCCAGAAAGACGGCATCCCGCTGGTCAACATCGTCCGCAAGCCCGAGCAAGAGGACCTGCTGAAGTCCCTCGGCGCAGAACACGTCCTCAATTCCACGTCGCCGTCCTTTGAGTCCGATCTGGTCGAGGCGCTCACCGCGACCGAGGCGACCATTGCGTTCGATGCCATCGGCGGCGGAACCCTGGCCAGCCAGATCCTCAATGCGATGGAAGAGGCGGCCAGCGCGACCGCGGCAGAGTACTCACGCTACGGGTCGAACGTCCACAAGCAGGTGTATATCTACGGCGGGCTCGACACCAGCCCGACGATCCTGACCAGGAACTTCGGTATGGCGTGGGGGATCGGCGGATGGCTGCTGACGCCATTTCTGGCGAGCGCAGGCGCCGAGACCATTGGTCGGCTGCGCGCTCGGGTGGCCGCCGAGCTTGCAACGATCTTCGCAAGCAGCTATTCCCGCGAGGTGTCTCTCGCCGGCATGCTCCAACCCGAGGCGTTCAACGAATACGTGAAGCGGGCCACGGGGGAGAAGTTCCTCGTCACGCCGCAGGCTGCCCACTAGACGCTTGCGGCAGAACGCCCCTGGGCGGAGAGCCCAGGGACGTTCTCAACATGTCCCGCAACAGCCTCAGCAGGATAATCCGCGGGTTCGAGCCCCGCCCGCCCTCCCTGACACCCTGTCCTACACTCGCGCTGTGGACGTCAACGGAGCAAGCGCAATTGTCACCGGCGGAGCATCAGGTATCGGCGCCGCCACCGCCCGGCTACTGGCATCGCAGGGTGCCCGGGTCGTCATCGCCGACCTGCAGGCCGAACGCGGTCAAGAACTGGCTCACGAGATCGGCGGCGTCTACGTCAGCGTCGATGTCACCGACACGTCGCAGATCGAGGACGCGGTGAACACGGCCATCGATCTCGGACCGCTTCGCGTTCTGGTCAACTCCGCCGGAATCGGTTGGGCGCAAAGGACGATCGGTAAGGACGGCGAGTTCTCCTCGGCGCACAACCTGGACGCCTACAAGAAGGTGCTCGCGATCAACCTGGTCGGAACCTTCGACTGCATCCGGCTGGCGGCAACGGCGATGAGCCGACTCGACCTCACGGACTCCGGTGAGCGCGGCGCGATCGTCAACATGACCAGCGTGGCAGCCTTCGACGGCCAGATCGGCCAGGCCGCCTACTCGTCGTCGAAGGGCGGCGTGGTGGGACTGACCCTGCCGGTGGCCCGCGATCTCGCCGCTGTCGGGATCCGCGTCAACACCGTTGCTCCGGGCCTGATCGACACGCCGATCTATGGCGAGGGACCGGAATCGGAGGCGTTCAAGGCGAAGCTCGGCGAGTCCGTTCTGTACCCGCGACGCCTCGGCAAGCCGGAGGAGCTCGCGTCGATGGTCGTCGAACTGATCACGAACTCCTACATGAACGCCGAGGTGGTCCGCGTCGACGGCGGAATCAGGATGCCACCGAAGTAGCCACGCCCGTCAATGGCGTCGCAGCGTCTCCCAGTCGTTCTCGGCTTCCAACTGGGCGATGAGCCGCGACGTCTGTTCGCGCATCAGCAGTGTCACGCCGATGCCGATCACGACGGCCAGTACCAAGGCGATCCAGGAGAACCGCGAGAGCCAGCGCTCGGCGGCAACACCCGCGAAGTAGATGACGGCGGTGGTGCCGCCGGCCCACACCACCGCGCCGCCGGCGTTGGCGGCGAGGAAGCGGGGGTAGCGCATCCGCATCGCACCGGCCAGCGGGCCCGCGAAGATGCGCAGCAGCGCGATGAACCGGCCGAAGAACACCGCCCAGACGCCCCACCGTTGAAACAGTCCTTTGGCCAGCGCGACATGTCCGGGCCCGAAGTGTTTCGGGAAGCGGTTGCCGAGTCGTTCGAACAGCGACATCCCGAACCGGCGCCCGATCGAGTATCCGATCGTGTCGCCGATGATCGCACCGATGGCGGCGGCCGCCGCCACGCCGACCGGGCTGATGTCGAGTGTGTGGCGCGACGACAACAGCGCGGCACTGACCAGTGCGATCTCGCCTGGTAGGGGGATGCCCAGGCTCTCGATACCGATGACCCCGCCGACCAGCAGATACACCGCGATCGGCGGGATCGCCTGCAACAGGGCCTCGACGTTCATACCGGTGCTACAGCTGCCAGTCGTTGGAGCCGTCGTGCCGGGAGTACGTGCCGCCACTGGAGTTCTTCACGACGATCGGGTCGCCGGCGCCGAAGTTGTCGTAGAACCACTGGGCGTTGGCCGGGCTGATGTTGATGCACCCGTGGCTGACGTCGCGCTTGCCTTGGTCGGCCACCGACCACGGGGCGCTGTGGACGAAGTCGCCGCTGTCGTCGAAGCGGACGGCCAACTCGACCGTCGTCTTGTACCCGTAGGTGGAGTCGACCGGTACGCCGTAGGTCGAGGAGTCCATCACCACCGACGGCATCTTCTCCTGGACGTAGTAGGTGCCGTTCGGCGTCTGGTGGCCGCCGGCGGCCATCCCCATCGACATCGGGATCGTCTTCTCCACGGTCCCGTTGCGGGTGACGGTCAGTTGGTGGGTCGTGTCGTCTGCTGTGGCGATGAGGCTGTCACCGGTCTGGAAGCTGAACACGGCGCCACCGGCATCGACGGTCACCGTGGTGTGTGCGGGCCAGAAATCCAGCGGCCGCCAGCGCAGCTGCGTCGGTGTCATCCAGTAGAACTTGCCGGGAACCGGCGGATTCGAAGAGACGTGGACGGCGGTTTCGGCGGCGACGGAGTTGTCGACGAGCCCCGGGAAGTCGATGATGATCGGCTGGGCGACGCCGACGGTAGAACCGTTGACCGGGGCCACTTTCGGCGGACCGAACGGCGCCACACCGACGAACGGCGTCGGGTCTTGTCCCGCTGGAGCGCCGGGGGCGGGTTGGGCGACCGCGGTTCCTGCGCCCACTGCCAGGATCGCGAGCACCATCGAAACAACGCCTGCTGCCGTGCGCGCGGCGAAGGCCCTCCTCCACGTCCAGTCCGACATCCACGTCCTTCCGTCGTGGCAACAGTGTTCCACAGCGGTGCTTCAGATCTCGGCGTCTCGCGACGTCAGCCTGACCGAAGACACCGACTGCGTACCGCTGAGCCCCTTGAGCTCCACCTCGACGGGCTCGTCGAATCCGATGTCGGCGGTCCCGATCGCCGTGCGTAGCTCGTCGCTGACGAGGATCTGGCCGCCGGCCGCGAGATCGGCGATCCGCGCCGCCATCGCGACATTGCGGCCGAACAGATCGTCACCGCGCCGAACCGACGTGCCGGCGTGAATGCCGATCCGCACCCGGATTCCGTCGTAGCGCGCCGGGTCCTCGAGCAGCGTCCGCTGTATCGCCATGCTGCACTGCACCGCGTCGGCAGGATCGGCGAAGGCGATCATGAAGCCGTCGCCCTGGTTCTTGACGACGTAACCGTGGTGGTCGGCGACCTGTCGCTGGATGAGCGCGTTGTGTCGTTCGAGGAGCTTCACCCATTCGCGGTCCCCGAGTGATTCGTTGCGTTGGGTGGAACCTTCGATATCGGAGAAGACCAGCACCACGCGACCGTCGGAGGTGATGCGGGCCAGGTCCGGCCGCTCGACGCGCGCCCACGCCGCGAGCTCGTCGACCGAGCTCCGGACGGGGCCGACGATGCCGTGCCGGATCAGCGCGTCGGCGTTACGCAGTGTGTGCGTCACGGTCCTGACCGCCAGCGGCGCCACTGCAGGTCGCCTTCTCCGCCCGTCGCCAGGCGGACGCTCACGCTTGCGCCGCAACTCTTTCCGGGCATTCTTGAGCTGGCGTCGCGACACGGTGAGCAGCACGCCGAGCGTGATCAGCCCCGCCGAGAGGATCAGGGTGATGACCAGCAGCGCGATGTCCACGCGCTCAGTATGGAGGACACCCGGCCGGGTTCTGGCCTTCCGTCAGACCGGCAGCGAATGCGGCAGACCGACGCGCGTCATCACGACGTTGTCGAACCGGGTGACGGCGCTGATTCGCTCGCCCGTCAGGTCGAGGGCAACCAGACTGTTTGCGCGGGTCGCGACAAGTGCGTAGCACCGATGCCGAAACACGCTGCGGTAGCACGGCTCAACGGCGGAAAAGCCGTGATACTCGAGCGGAACCGACGGCGTCGTCAGCCGCACGTCGGCGGTCAGCAGGCCGACCAGCGCGTCGACGCCACCGGTCGGCCTTCGGGAATCGAGCGCGGCGCGGGCACACTCGAGTGCGCTGTTGACGGAGTCCACGATGCTGTTCAGCATCGCGGCCACCTCGGCGGCCCGGTGCCCGAGGGCTTCCCGCGGGATCAGAGCCAACAACTCTCGAACACAGACGGTTTGAAGATCACCATCACCACGGTCATGCCGCGGATGACGCCCACGGCGAGGTCGGGAGGGCGGGGATCCGGGCATACGCGCAAGCCGGCAGCCGCTCAGAGGACGAATTCACCCGCGATCTGGGACCTCTGATCATTCCCCAGATCGTGGGTGCGGCCGTGGTCGATCTGGTGTGGTCCGATCCGGCCACTTTCGCACCGGCCTGTCTGCTGACCGGCCCGGGCTGCTCGCCGCTGCAATGAACCGTGAGCAGTCTTTGCACTCGCAAATATACAAATCACCGCCGGCGTCAGTTCAGTTACTTAGCCTGTAGCCCCGACTCAGTGCTGTTTGCCGCCCGTCACCAGGATGTCCCAGATCTGGGACACCGTTGCGGGCGAAGCTGACGCGTCGTCGTTCCGGCCGGTTCGTTTGCTGAATACGAATCAAGAAGCGCCGGAACCGTTTAGCTGTCGGTGCCCGGGGCTATCGAACCCCCGGGAGCAGTGGCGTATTCGCGTCAGGCAGGCAGATCCTGTCCTCCCGGGTTGACGCGCTGGCCGATATGTCGGGGGCCGGATCGCTGCTTTCCTGCACCACAAACAAGGAGCACATCCATGACGTCACGCTTAACCCGACTGCTCGCCCTGGCAGTCAGCGTCGCGATGATCGCGTTGGTCGGTCTGGTCACCGGCAGCACCGCATCCGCCCAACCACCCGGCGTGGGCAAGAAGAACGTCGTCCAGGTGCAGGGCACCGGTCCGGACGGAGTGAAGTTCAACGGCCAGTTCGTGGCGACCGCCGCGAAAGAGGTCACCAAGCAGGACGGCCCGGCGGCATCCGACGAGAACGGCGCGACCTCGTCCAACACGGGTGTGGCCCTGACCGGTCAGCTGGTCGGCAAGCTGGTCAAGCCGGGCGGGGGTCAGCCTTCGGGTGCTCCGGGCGCCGCGCAGGACGTGAACATCTCGACCTTCGCGATGCCCGTCTCCGCGATCAACTTCCCGCCGGCGGCGCAGGCGGAGCCCTCTTCGTCCACGCCCGGCCAGGGTGGTGTCCAGTTCGCCAGCCAGCAAGCCAGCTGCTCGGTGCTCGACCTGGTGCTGGGGCCGCTGGACCTGAACCTGCTGGGCCTGCGGGTGCAGCTGAATCAGGTGCATCTGGAGATCACGGCGATCCCGGCCGGTGGCCTGCTGGGCCAGCTGCTCTGTGCACTGGCCGGTCCTGAGGGAGTCCTCAGCGGAATCCTGCAGAACATCGTCAACCTGCTCAACCAGATCCTCGGCCAGCTGTAGAGGATCAGCCGATCACGTCGCCGCCCGTGCCCGCAGGGGTACGGGCGGCGACCCCGGTCACGACCACCTCGACGCTCTTCGCGCCGGCATCCGACGCGATGAGCAGTACGGGCGCCCCGGGTGCCGAGACGACATGGCCTCCCGTGACGGACACGGAATAGCCTGCAGGAAAAGCGATCTGGGGAACGGTGATGACGGTCTGCGAACCTGCCGCGAAATCGCCTGTGCCATCGGCCTTCCGGGTGCTGTAGCGCAGAGTCATCGTGCCGTCGGTGAACGACCACGACTGAGGAACTCCCGAGATCACCTGGGGGTAGGGCTGCGCCAGCAGCGCGAGTTTCGCGGCGTCGACGTTGTCGTTCGCGGGCGGCAGCGCCGGATCGCGGACCAGCCACTCGGTGTCGGGGGAGCCGGTGACGTCGCCGACACCGCTGTAGGCCCATTCGATCCAGCCCAGCAGCCTGTCCTGCGCACCCGCCATCTCACGGGCCAGGATGGTCAGGTCGTCGGTGGCGCCGAATTCGGTCAGCAGCGCGGGCATGTCGTGTCGCTTGGCGTAGCGCTGAGCCGCGGTCCCCATCCGGTTCGCGATGAACCCGCAGATCGGCGTCAGCCCGCCGCAGTACCCGTGATAGGACAGCACGGTGTTGGGATCTTCGACGGGTCCCAGGCTGACGTGCAGCGACAAGACCATCGGGATCTCCGAGACGCCCGGGTTCGGTGGTTCGAGGTAGACCGTCGTGGTCGGGTCGACGCTGCGGATGGCGGCGATCACCTGGTTGTACAGCGGGGTCAGTTGCTGGCGGCCGAAGAAATCGTTGCCGAGGGCGGCGCGCAGCCACTGGCTGCCCGGCCACGGCTCGTTGATGATCTCGTATCCGATGACGTCGGTGTTGCCGCTGAACCGGGCCGCGACCTGCTGCCACGTCAGCGCGAAGTGATCCGACAGGCCCCGCCCGTCGGGCGCGGACGCGTTGTCCCAGAGCATGTCCCACGCATTCCACTGGGCGGGATTGGTGAAGTAGTTGCCCGGGAAGCCGTTGCTCGGATTGGGCAGTCCGCCGTCCTGCGTTGCCCAGTCCGGGGCGCCCTCACCTTGGAATTCCTCGCTGTAGTTGTCCTGATGCATGTCGAGGACGGTGTGGATTCCGTGGGCGGCCAGCGTCTGCACGGTCTGCTCGATCGAGTCGAGGTAGGCGGCGTCGTAGACGCCGGGCTCGGGCTCGATGGCGCTCCAGATGACGCCGAGGCGAACCACGTTGAACCCGTTGGCCGCCAGGAACGCGGCGTCGTCGTCACCGAACCCGCTGGCCGCCGGGGTGTACGGCGCGATCTTGTACACCTCGTTGAGGCCGCGCAGCAGGACGACCTGGCCGTCGCCGTTGGTCACCCAGGTGCCCGTGGTGCCCAGCGGCGGTAGCGTCCCGCGCGTCGGAGTCGTGAGGGCCCCGCCGGGACGCCCGACGGCGCCGTGGCTGCCGAGCCGTCCGGCGGTACCGCCCGCGCCGCCGAGGGCGGGCAATCCCGAACCCGCGCCGCCGTCGCCACCCACTCCGCCGATGCCCAACAGGAAACCGCGCCCCGCGCCGCCCGACCCGCCGGCACCACCGGCGAGTGCGTCGCTGCCCTGTCCGCCGCGTCCACCGGCCCCGCCGACCCCCATCACGGTGCCGCCCTCACCGCCGGCCCCTCCGTCGGCACCTGCGCCGCCTTCACCGCCCCGCCCGCCGACACCGAACGCTCCGGCGCTGCCGCCTTGTCCGCCCGAGACACCCGCGATCGTGCTGTTCCATCCCGCGCCACCGTCGCCGAGCAGCCAGCCGCCGTCACCGCCGTCGGGATGGTCGGCGGTGCCGGCCGTTCCGTTGCCGATCACGTACGAGCGGAACACCCTGTTGATGTAGGTGTCGACGACGAGCCCGACGTCGCTGGTGATCCACGCCTGCGCCAGCGTGTGGATCGGGGTGAAGACGACCGCGTCGACCAGGGTCGGCACGTCGGCCGCGCGCTGGACGGTCAGCGCGTCGGCACGAGTGCGAACCGGGGTGTCCGGCTCGGGGTCGGTCCCGAGCTCACGCCGGGCCGCCGCGGCCGTGAGCCAGGCGCCGGGGCCGGCGCCTTCCGGCCGCTTCGGTTTCCGACGGGCGGGTGGTTCCGTCTCCGCCCCGGTGGGGCCGTCGTCGATGCGCACGCGCGCCCGTCGTGCAGGCTGGCGTACCGGTTCGGCGCCCTCGGTGGCACGGGATTCGTGCCGGTTCCGGTTCGCGATCCGCGCGAGGGGCCGCGCGCTGTCGCGCTCGTTCGGACCGGTCGCGGTGCTGCTCTGCGGTCCCGCCGCTGCCCCCGACGCCTGGCTGGACTCGGCACCGGTGTCCGCAGAAGCCACCGCGAGACCACTGCTCACCGCCAGCCCGATGCCCAGGGCCACGGCGAGCCCCCCGACGCGACCGATGCATGACGCCCCTGTCATGACCCTCTGTATAGGTCACCGGTGACCGCCCCGGCGGCGAATCGCCGAACGGCTGTAACGCCTGGCGCCTACGCTGACACTGAACCGTGTGACGTCACGGCATATTTTCCAGCGTCGTCGGCGTTCTACAGTGCGCCGACTGGCAGAACCGGGGCAAGATACTCTCTTGCGCTGGTCGAGACGACGGCGGAATGTCAAGATCTAGTCGCTACCCGGGAAAACTGGGGACGCTCGCGGCTCGACGAACAGATGGGGAACAGAATGAGATCACCGACCAGTCGCCTGTCGCTGGTTGCCGGCGGTATCGCCCTCTCGGCGATGGCGTGGCTGGCTGTGGGGTGTAGCTCGAACGAGAGCAACGCGCCGGAGACCTCCACCACGACGACAACGACGACCACGACGACGACCGCCACCACGCCGGCGACTCCGCCGCCGCCCCCGCCGGCCGCGCCGACGGAGAACGCACCCCGGACCGCCGGTGGCAACCCCTTCACCTCGATCCCGCCCAACGCGGGAGACAACGGCAGGAACCCGGGGGCGCCCCGCGCGCCACAGTGACCGTGGTGACCCATCGTCACTGAACGGCACGCCGGTCTCGCGGCACTGGTGGTGAGCGTCCTCGTACTGCTCACCGCCAGTGTCGGGCCGGGGCCGGACTCCCAGCGCGGCGGGCCCGGCGAGGTGATCGGCGGGCCCTACGCCGCGCTGCTGGCGCATTCGGTCGATCTCGGACCCTCGCACGACCGCACCGCACAACTCATCGTCGAGCTGCGTGACGGCGGCCCACCGCGCACCCTGCAGAGCTGGGCCGGCAGCCGGTCGCTGTCAGTGCGGTGGCGTCCGGGACAGCAGTGGGCGGTCGTCGAGGGCGGCGCGCAGACAGTGGCGCGCGCTTTCGGCGTCGACGTCCACGACTTCCGCGAACGCCACGGTCGGGTGTTCTACGCGTCGCGCCACCAACCCGCCGTCCCTGACGCGCTGGCCGGTGAGGTCAGCGGCGTCGGCCGCATCCTGGGCTACACGCCCTACCGCACCTCGCAGCCGCGGCAGTTGCCGCTCGACGTCCCCGAATTCGGGCTGACGCCCGCCGCGTTGCGCACCACCTATGAGGCCGACGGACTGTTCGGCGACGGGTACACCGGCGAGGGGCAGACGATCGCGATCTTCGCGTTCGGCGGCTTCGATCAGGCCGACCTCGACGCGTTCGCGACCCGATACGCGTTGCCGCGGTTCACTCCGACGGTGATCGGCGGATCGCCCGGTCCATCGAGCGCGGAGACGACGATGGACCTGTCGATCGTGCACGCCATCGCGCCCGATGCGCAGAAGGTGGTGGTCAACGCGCGCCCGACGGTCGAGGGTGACGGCGCCTACGTCAAGATCGGCCAGATGATGGAGGACGTCGACCGGCAGTTCCCCGGCGCGGTGTGGAGCTTCTCGATCAGCTGGGGTTGCGACAAGCTGCTCACCGCAACGGATCTCGCGCCCGCGCGGTCGGCGTTGACGGCGGCCTCCACCCGTGGCACCACGGCGTTCATGGCCAACGGCGACCTCGCCGGACTGGAATGCAAGAGCGGCGACGACTGGTCGTCCGCACCGGCGGCCGACAACGTAGGACTCAATTCGGTTGCCTCACTTCCCGAAATGGTCAACGTGGGCGGAACGACCCTGTCGACCGACGCCCGTGGCGGCTGGCTCGGTGAGCAGACGTGGTATGACATCCCGCTCTCGCTGGGCACCAGCGGGGGAGTGTCGGAGCTGTTCGATCTGCCCGGGTGGCAGGGCGCCGCGGCCGGCAACGTCGCCGCGGACCGCAACA
Organism: Mycolicibacterium chubuense; assembly: GCF_001044255.1. Taxonomy (GTDB): domain Bacteria; phylum Actinomycetota; class Actinomycetes; order Mycobacteriales; family Mycobacteriaceae; genus Mycobacterium; species Mycobacterium chubuense. Next base: position 106,128 of record NZ_JYNX01000038.1, on the reverse strand, counting down.
CCGGGCGGCGCTTGACCCCCGATGTGGCCGCGGTCGCCGATCCGTTCACCGGCGTCAGCTTCATCCTCGACGGCCAGCCGACCATCGGCGGCGGCACGTCGCAGGCCGCCCCGATCTGGGCCGGCTTCGCCGCGGTCATGAACGACTACCTGCTGTCCACCGGGGGCCGACGTCTGGGCGACCTGAACCCGCTGCTCTATCGCATCGCCGCGGGCGCACGCCTGCCGGCGTTTCGCGATGTGACCCTGGGCGGCAACGCCGTCGACAATGCCGCGCCGGGCTACGACCTCGTCACCGGTCTGGGCACCCCCAGGGTCGGTAACCTGGTCCGCGACGTCGCGGATCTGCAACGGGAGACCTCATGAGCGACGACGAACAACCGCCCACCACCGAGTGCCGGATCTGCCGCGTCGACGTTCCCGCGGGCACGTTCTGCGGTCTGTGCGGATGCCATCTGACTCCGCGCAAGTTCGAGGGCCCGGACTGGTTGCGGATCCGCAACTTCGGTGCCGCGCCGGGTGAAAGCGTGCTGTCGCCGTCACTGGTCAGCTCGCTGTTCCCGCAACTGACGCATCGCGGCGCGTTCCGGGTGGCCCTGGGCGCCATGCTGGTGTCGCTGGTGGCCTTCGCGCTGCTGCGCATGCCGGCGGCGCTGATCGCCGTCGGTGTCCTCGGTCTGCCCACCCTGTTCCTGATCTATCTGCGCGAGGCCGACGCGTTCCGTGACCTGCCGCCCCGCGTGCTGGCGCTGACCGCGGTGTTGGGCATCGGTCTCGGTGTCGGTTTCGCGCTGTTCACTGGTGCCGCGTTCGACCGGTCCTCCGGGTTCGCGCTCGGCGTCGGGATGACCACCCAGCAGATGCTGCTGGAGGGCATCGCGATCCCGTTGGCCGGCGCGGTGCTCATGCTCGCTCCCGTCGTCGTCATCCGCCTGATCGGGCCGCCCTCTCGGGAGTCCTTGGAAGGCTTCATGATCGGTGCGCTGGGTGCGCTGATGTTCACCGCGGCGGCGATGATGACCAGGCTGGTGCCCCAGCTCGACACCGGGCTCGTCGCCACCGCGCCGCTGAGCTTCTACGTCGTCGAAGCGGGCATCCGCGGCGTCGCGGTGCCGTTGACCTCCGCCGCGACGGGTGGACTGATCGGCGCCGCACTGTGGTTCGTGCGCCCGGAGAGCAAGAAGCATCAGCGCCCCGTTCTCGCCCGCGCGATCCTGGTGTTCTTCGCGGTGGCGATACTGCTGCTGAGCATCGCGCTGGGGCTGGTCGACGTCTCCCGCTCGCACCAGTGGCTGATGCTGGCGCTGTACACGGCCGTCGCGGCGGTGGCCGTGTTGCTGCTGCGGGTCAGCCTGCACCTGGCGCTGCTGCACGAGGCGCACGACGAGATCGCCGCCGACGAACCCGTGCTCTGCCAGAACTGCGGCCACGTGGTGCCCGACATGGCGTTCTGCCCGGGCTGCGGAGTCGCGGCGCGGGCGTCGTCGCGGTCCTCCCGCGCCCTGCGCCGTACCGCGCGCCCGCAACCCGTCGACGCTGACGGCGACGGCGACGTGCGTTGACCACCACCACGTTCTTTCCCGGCTACGCGGTCAGCGGGAAGCGCTACGAGGCGACGTCCATACGCCGCAGCTCGCACCGAAAGGTGTTGCTGCTATGGCTGATACCGGTCATCATCGTCGGCGCCGTGCTCGCCGCCATCTCGGCGAAGACCACCCCGGCGCCGGTGCGCTACGTGTGCCCGCCGGACTGCGGCCGGCCGCCCACCGGCACGCCCGTCGCCATCAATCCGCGCTTCACCGCCCCTGACGGATCCTTCTCGGTCTCCTATCCCGCCTCTGGCGCGGCCTACCGCATCACCACGCAGAACGAGGGCGTCACCGCGGAGTTCACCGGTGGGGAGGGCGGGACGATGCGACTGTTCAGCGAACCCGCTCGCGGCAGGGATGCGCGCCAGATCGCCACCGACCTGGTGGGCGCCCACGTTCCGGATCCCCGCACGGCCTACGAGATCCCCAACGCGATGGTGGGCTACCAGCCCGGCTACGGGGAGGCGATCGACTACTACCCGCAGGGCGGCACGAGCAGCTACTCCCGGATGCGGGTGATCGTGATGGTGGCGGTCAAGAACGATCTGGCCCTGGTCGCCTCGGTCGTCGGCCCGTACCACCAGTTCGGGCCGGACTTCGGCCCCGGCAAGCCGTCGGGCGCCAACGTCCAACTCGCCCTCGACATGGGCAAATACGTCAACAGCTTTTCGTGGCGGGGCGACCCACCCCGCTGAGGAGCGACGGTGGCCAAGGCCGTCGATCGCGGTTACGTTCGAGGGGTGACCGCTCCGACCGAGGCCCGATGTGGGAACTGCGGCCGAACGTCACCGGTCGTGTCGTCACAGCCCACCTGGTCGGCCGGGTCCGACCGGGTCAGCCGCTGGTTCCTCGACGTCGAATGCGCCGACTGCGGTCGCCAGTACGGTTGGCTCGCGGACTGATGAAGGGCGCGTTCGTCATCCGGGCACGGGCCGACCGTCCTAAGATGTCAGCGACGACAGGGGGCTGGATGTGAACCGATCGGTGATGACTGGTCTGTGCGGGGCGACCGCGGTGGCCGCGCTACTGGCGCTGGCGCCGCCGGCCGGCGCCGACACCGCCGCGTTCCTCGCCGGGCTGGAACCGGTGTACACGTCGCTGACCCGCGAGCAGCTGCTGAACGCCGGCTCGATCTCGTGCGCGATCCTCGACGCAGGACAGCCAGCGCCGGTCGCGGTCGAGACCCTCTACCGGCAGATGGGTATCGCACTGGCGACCGGTAGCGACATCGTCAGCGCCGCCGCCCTCAACCTCGGCTGCTGAGCGCGACTCACCAGCCCATCGAGCCCGGCACCCCTTTGAAGGGGCCGGCGATCCAGCTGTTGATCCAGCCGCCGTAGAACCCGCCGGGTTGCGGCACGACGTCCTCCCCGTTGACGGTGCACCGGTCCACCGCGGCAGCCATCACGGCCACCGCCCCGGCGATCGCGGTGAACCCGCGCGTCGGCGACCGATACGTCCACGCCGCCCGCGGCGCCACGGCTGTCGGCGTCACCAGGTCGAAATAGCTTGCCTGCCCCTTCCATTCGCACCAGGACGCCCCGTCGGCGGGACGCAGCACGCCGTCGCTGAAGCTTTCGGCCGGCAGGTAGTAGGTGGGGGGATGGCTGGTTTCGAGCACCCGCCAGGCGCGGTCGGTGGACGCGATCACCTGACCGCCCAGTTCGACGGTGATCGACCCGGCGAACTCCTCGAGACGTGGGGGACGGGGATAGTCCCACACCGACTCCTGTCCAGGTCGGGGCTTGTCCGGTACGGGCATGCCGCCGAGTGTAGGCCGAAATTCTGCCTCCCCTGTTTCGATCACCGCCCCCGGGGGGCACGCTGGACCCATGACCATCCGAGACCATCAGCGTCAGCGCACGTTCTTCGGGCACCCGATCGGACTGACCAACCTGTTCGGCGTCGAGTTGTGGGAACGATTCTCCTTCTACGGGATGCTCACGATCCTGGCGTACTACCTGTACTACTCCGTGACCGACGGCGGCCTCGGGCTGCCGCAGAGCACCGCCACCGGAATCGTCGGCGCCTACGGCGGATTGGTGTACCTGTCCACCGTGCTCGGCGGCTGGGTGGCCGACCGACTGCTGGGCATGGAGCGCACCGTCTTCTACGGCGGTGTGGTGGTGATGATCGGGCACATCGCACTGGCCGTGCTGCCCGGACTGACCGGTGTAGGCGTCGGGCTGGTGTGCGTGGCACTGGGTTCGGGCGCGCTCAAGGCCAACGCGTCGTCGCTGCTCGGCACGCTCTACGACAAGGGTGACGCGCGCGCCGACGGCGGTTTCACGCTGTTCTACCTGGGCATCAACCTGGGCGCGTTCATCGGGCCGCTGATCACCGGGTTGCTGCAGACCCACGTCGGATTCCACTACGGTTTCGGCGCGGCCGCAATCGGGATGGCCCTGGGCCTGGCGCAGTACGTGGCGTTCCGGCGCAACCTCGGCGAGCACGGCCGCGACGTACCGAACCCGTTGCCGCGCAACGCCATCGGTAAGACCGTCGCCGTCATGGTCGCCGGCCTGGTGGTGATCGGCATCGCGATCGCGCTGAAGCTCGTCACGCTGGCCAACCTGTCGCAGGTGACCACCGGCGTCATCGTCGTCGCATCGGTGGTGTATTTCGCGGTCATGCTGCGCAGCGGCCACGTCACCACCGAAGAGCGGGTCCGGGTCCGCGCGTTCATCCCGCTGTTCATCGCCAACGCGGTGTTCTGGTCGCTGTTCCAGCAGATCTTCACGGTGCTGGCCGTCTACTCCGACGAGAGGATGAACTGGTCGATCTTCGGCTGGACGGCGCCGTCGAGTTGGATCGGCTCCATCGAACCGGTGTGGATCATCCTGCTCTCGCCGCTGTTCGCGCTGCTGTGGACCCGGCTGGGCAACCGCGCGCCCACCACGCCGCGCAAGTTCGCCTACGGCGTCATCGGCATGGGCCTGGCGTTCCTGTGCTTCGTGCCGCTGGCCGGCACGACGGGCAAGGCGACGCCCGCCTTGCTCGTGATGGCGATCATGGCCGTGTTCGCGGTGTCCGAACTGCTGCTCTCCCCGATCGGCCTGTCGGTGACCACCAAGCTGGCTCCGGAGGCGTTCCGCGCACAGATGATGGCCCTGTACTTCTTCTCGGTCGGCCTCGGCACCGCGATGTCCGGGGTGCTCGCCGGCTACTACGACTCGTCGCGGGAGTTCGCCTACTTCGGCATCCTGGGCGTGGTCGCGGTGGCCGCCGGTGCCGTGGTGTTCGTCATCTCGCCGTGGATCAGCCGCCAGATGGAAGGGGTGCACTGAGCGCGACCGTGGTCACCTCGGTCAGGTTTCCGTCGTCGGTGGGCTGCTCGAAGACCACCTCCGCGTGACGGCCCGTCGCGTTCAGCGAGGCGATGGTGTTGCCGAAGAGCGGTCCGCTCAGGTTGCGCCATGACACCGGCAGCTCCGGCGAGCCTGCGCGGCGCGCCCAGCGTCGGGTGAGCCGGGCCGCCGGTGCCGACCAGCCCAGCTTGAACGCGGGCTTGACGAAGGCCGGCACGTAGTTGTGCACCGGCGAGCAGACCAGCTGATGCACCCGCGTCGGCGTCGGCACGCCGAAATCGGCGCGCGCGGCGTAGCTGTGGTGGACGTCGCCGGACAGCACCGAGATCGTGGCGGGCCCCTGCGGCGACGACGCGGCGGCGGCGATGAGCTCGCCGAGCCGCAGGAACGACGCGAAGAACGCCGGCCAGTGCTCGAGATCGGCGGTCTGCCTGATCTTTTCGCCGAGCCGCCCGCGCAGCCCGTCGCGGCCGGCCGCGATCTCGTTGACGGTCTGCAGGTCGGCGAGCGCGGGTGGCAGCAGCCACGGCAGCGACGACCCGATGATCAGGTGGTCGACGCTGTCCAGGTCGTCACCGACCTGCTGCTCGACCCACGCGAACTCGCGGTCGCCCAGCATCTTCCGTTCCCCGCCGTCGAGGATGCGGGCGTTGCGGGAGTCCACCATGACCAGCCGGCTGCGGCCCAGGTCCCAGCGGAAACTGAACCGCAGCCCCTTGTCGCCGTCGACCTCGCTGTCGGCGCGGTCGGCCAGCTCGGCGAGCAGTGGCCAGCAGTCCCCGTCGGCGGCGAGCACCTTCTGGTAGTCCTCATCGGTGTCGAGTTCGCCCGGGCTCAGATTGCCCAGGTGCTGGTACACCCAGTACGAGGCCAGGCCGGCGCGGATGCGGTCGCGCCACCAGGGCTCGGCGTTGATGTCGGCCCGCCACGTCGCCGAGGTGTTCCAGTCATCGCGAATGTCATGGTCGTCGAAGATCATCGCGGTGGGCAGCGTGGACAGGATCCACCGGATCTCCGGATCGCCCCAGGTGTGCCGGTAGAGGCCCACGTACTCGGAGAACGAGACCACCTCGTCGGGCGGGCGGCTGTTGGTGGAGCGCCGCCCTGATCGACGGCCGGCGAGATGACGGCGCGCCTCGGGGGTCAGTTCGTCGGCGTAGACCTGATCGCCGAGCAGCAGCAGCGCATCCGGCCATTCGTCGACCGGCATCGAGGTCAGCCGGGTGGCGTAGCAGTCCAGGGCATCCAGGCCGAGCTTCTCGTCGAGCTTGGCGTCGCCGGTCTTGGGATAGCGGCACGATCCGAAGATCACCTTCAGCCGGTCGGCCGTCTCCGGCCCCCGCGTTCTGATCACGCTCGGCGGGAACGGGGTGTCCGCCTCCGGCCAGCACTTGGTGCCGTCGACGTGCACCTCGTAGGCGGTGGTGGAGTCCGGGGTCAGCCCGCTGACTGGAACGAGGGCGTAGTGGCAGCCCTGCACCTCGAACGTTCGGGTGCGGCAGCCCAGCACCTCCACCTCGGCGGAGGCGTCGGTCTGCACCCACACCGTTGCGGTCGTGTCACCGACGTGGCGCAGCACCGGACCGAGCAGAAGGGTCACCGTGACAGCCTAGAGGGGGCCCGCAGCGGTCACCGCCCCAGCTTCTTCTTGATCAGGTCGGTGACGATCCGGGTCGGTGGCACGGGACGGAACGCCCGCGCCGCGGCGGTGAGCGCGTCGCGTGCCTGCACGCTCAGCTCGAGGTCCGCTGCGGCGACGTTGAACTCGAGTTGAGCCACGCTGGACGCGCCGGGGATGGCGACGACGCCGGGCAGGGCGATCAGCCAGGCCAGCGCGACCTGTGCCGGCTCGGCGCCGAGGTCGGCGGCCACATCGCGCAGGATCTGCAGCAGCGGCTCGATGCGGCGCAGGTTCTCGGGCGCGAACAGAGGGTTCACCGCCCGCACGCCGCCGGGCCGGTTGTGCTCGCCGTACTTACCACCGAGCAGGCCCTGCGCCAGAGGGCTGTAGGCGATGACGATCCGGTTCTCCCGTTCGGCGAACGGAACCAGATCGTCGAGCGCGTCGGGATGGGCGAGGGAGAAGTGCACCTGATTGCTCACCACGGGCCGCCCCAGCGCGGCATCGGCCTTGCGCCAGCGCGCCAGCGAGTAGTTCGACACCCCGGCCGCGCCGATCAGTCCGCTGTCGAGCAGGTCGCGCATGCCGGGCATGATCACCGAATCCGGCACCACCGGGTTGGGCTGATGGATCTGGTAGAGCGGGATGCGGTCGAGCTGCAGCCGCTGCGCGCTGGCCCGGGCGCGCTGCTTGACCACCGCGGGGAACGGCGCCACCGGGAACACCTTGCTGGCGACGGCCACCTCGGCGCGCTGATCGCCGAGCGCCTCGGCGAGGATGCGTTCGCTGCGCCCGAAGCCGTAGACCTCGGCGGTGTCGAACAGCGTCACCCCGAGGGCGAGGGCGCGGGAGACGATGTCGCGGGCCGCGCCCGCCGCGTACGTGTCGCCGTAGCCCCACTCCCGCGAGCCGAACTGCCAGGTCCCCAGGCCGATCCGGCTGACCCGTCCGACCCCGTCCACGTCGATGTATTTCATGGCTCCACGGTAGGTGACACCGGCGCCGGCGAATCCTCCGCAGATGGCCGCATCCGAAGTCGGTGGTGGTAAATTCCCCGCTACAGCACACCTTCGCGGAGGGGGGTCACCGTGGCCCGGTGTGACCGACCGCAGAAGCGCTGGTCGACCTCGACGCTGTCCACCGGCGTGGCGCTGATCGGGATCGGCATCGGACTGGCGGCCGGACCGGGCGTCGCCGCGGCCGCTCCCACCGACTCCGCCGACACTACGGCGTCCGCGGCCGCCGCAGGCGCCGATACCAGCACTGACACCGATACCAGCACCGCGCACGCCGCTCCCGACACCGAGCCGGCCTCCCGTGCCACCGAGCCCGCCGACACCGAGCCCGCCGACACCGAGAACCTCACCGAGGCCGGGTCCCGAATCACGTCGACGGCAGGCGGCCGTCACCGTCGTGCCGCCCGACACGTCGAGGCGCGGGCCGAGAAGGCCGACGCACCCGCGACGCCGGAACGGTCTGCCATCGAAGGACCGGAGACGCCCGAGTCGGCAGCACCGGCGGTCACCGCCCGCCCCGAACCGGCGGCCGCCCGCACGACCGAGGCCGTCACCGTCGACACCCCGCCGGAACGGCCGACACTGCGCAGCGTGGTGAGCGCGCGACCCGTGACGGTGAAGAGCATCGCCACCGACGTGCTGACGTGGTCCGGGCTGCGCCCGCTGCCCGACGGGCTGCCGCTGCCCAGCGCCCCGGCCTCAGCCCTGGTGCAGTCGCTGTGGTTGGCGGTACGGCAGTCGCAGTACACCCTGCACAACCAGCGACCGACCGCAGCGCCGACCACCTCCGGACCCGGCCCCGACGGCACGCTGCGCGGAAGCCTCAACGCCACCGACTACGACGACGCCTCCCTGACCTACACCGTCAGCTCAGCCGCGGCCTATGGCACGGTGAGTATCGACGCCGACGGCGGGTTCGTCTACACCCCGTTCGCCGGAAAAGCCGGCCGCGCAGACAGTTTCACGGTCACCGTCGACGACACCCCCGGCAACCCGCTCCACGTTCACGGCCTGCTCGGGCTGCTCGGCGCGAACCGGCCGACCGAGGTCGTCATCGCCGTCTCCGCCGACGCCACCCTGGCCGCCGGCACCGCGCCGCCCCGCAGCATCGACGGACCCTTCACCGACAGGGTGGTCACCGATGCCGCCGCCGCGGCCGCGGTGATGAACGACATCGCCGCGACGCTCGGCGCCGCCGCCGGCTTCGCCGACCCCGCGGCCATCTCCACCGTCACGGCCGGAACCGGAGACACTGCCGAGACCTTCTACCGCTACACCGAGACCGTCGGCGGAATACCCGTCGTCGGCAGCGACGTGATCCTGGTGACCGACGCGCACGGCACGGTGACCGGGCTGTTCAACAACTACCGGGGCGTGTCAGCGGCTTTCGACGTGACACCCGACGCCCGGATGGACGGCAACGCCGAGATCGCGGCGATCGCACGCCCTCGCGCGACGTTCACCAAGCAACTGGTCATCTACGCCCCCGACGACCAGACGGCCCCCAGCCTCGCGTGGCGTGTCGTCGGCGCCGCGCCGCGTTCCCTGTTCTACCGGCCGGGGACCACCTGGCTGGTCGGCGCCGAGGGCGCACAGACGGCGACGGTGCTCGTCAGCGTCCCCAACGCCGTGCCGCTCACGGCCGTGAACTCCGCCAAGGATTGGGCAGGCAGGACGCGACTCATCACCGTCGACGTCCGTACGACGTCCTGGTTCACCACCTATCGTCTGATCGACGCCGGCCGCGACATCACCACGTACAAGACGTCGTACCCGTTCTTCGGTCTGGGCGGCGGCGTGCTGCCGGGGACCGTGGTCAAGCGCGGCCTCCTGGGCTGGAACACCGGCGGCGTGTCCGCCCACGCCAACACCGCGCTGGTCTACGACTACTACCGGGATGTGTTGGGCCGCAGGTCGTTCGACGGCAACGGTGCACCCGTCGACGTCAGCATCCTGTACAACCCGCAGAGGTCGGCCGGCGGTTACGCCAACGCCTTCTGGGATCCGGGCCGCGAGCAGCTCGCCTTCGGCGACAGCGGCCACCTCGAGGCCGCCGTCGACGTCATCGGCCACGAATTCACCCATGCGGTGATCAGCTTCGTCGTGGGCGGGCCATCGGGCGGTTCGGTGCTCGACTACGGGGAGTCCGGAGCTCTCAACGAGGCGATGGCCGACATCATGGGCATGCTGATCGAGAACAAGACGGGAACCCAGCGCTGGCTGCTCGGGGAGGACTCCCAACTCGGGGCCGTGCGCAACCTGGCCGATCCCACGTCGATCAGTACGTCGATGGGCCCCTACCGCGACACGTACGCGAGCCGCTACAAAGGGCTGGGCGACGACGCCGGAGAGCACGTCAACAGCACGATCTTCAGCCATGCGGCGTACCTGATGATGACCGACCCTGCAACGGCGGGTATCTCGAACGACATGTGGGCCACGGTCTTCTATCACGCGCTGTACCGGCTCAGCACCGATTCGGTCTTCACCGACGGGCGAGCCGCGGTGCTCAGCGCGGCGCGTGCCCTCGGCCTGAGCGCCGCGCAGCAGAGCGCGATCGGCAATGCCTTCGACACCGTCGGAATCCCCAGTGACGCAACGTCATCGGTCGTCGCCGCCTGATTGATCCACCAGCACCGCCCCGTCGGGTCGGTCGCCGATGGTCTGCAGGTCGAGCCTGCCGTCGGCCATCGTCAACCGGATGATCTGCGCGAGCTCGGCCGGTGCGTCGCACTGCAGGTAGTGGTCGGCGCCCGGCACCACCCAGTAGCGGTTGCGCCCCGGCTTGGACCGCAGGTAGGCCTGCCAGACGTGATTGGCGACCCGCAGCGGCGCGACGCTGTCGTGCAGCCCCCAGATGAGGGTGGTGTCGACGCCGATGCCCGAGAGCCGCTGCAACCATCCGGTCTCGTCCGCGGCGCGCTCGTGGAGATAGCGAACGGTGTCGGGAAGCACCGCGATCCCGTCGTTGTGGGCGAAACAGCTTGCCAATGCGGCGATCTCGGGGTCCTGCAGATCGCGACGGGGCAGGAACGTGGCGGCGCCGAGTCCGGCCGCCAACATCTGCGGGGTGGTCGCCGCCGCCGTGGCGCGGCCGGTCGCGTCGTCGAGCAGCGCGACCTGGAACGCGGTCAGATTCGCCAGCGGGAGATAGATGTTGGCGTTGGTCAGGAACAGCTCCTGCGGGAGCGCGGCGTTGTCGAGGTCGGCGAGCATGGCGAGTGCGATCATGCCGACGCTGCTGCCGCGGTCATGGGTGATCATCCGGTACTCGCGCAGGTCCCACATCTCGGTGATCGCGTGCACGAGCAACCGCGCGTCGTCATAGAGCGAGTAGACGTAGGGCGCCCGGGGCTTGTCCGACAGGCCGTACCCCGGGAAGTCCAGCGTGAAGATCTCGACGTCGGCGGCCAGTTCGTCCGCCAGAGACCGGAAGTCGATGCTCGCGGTCGGGAACCCGTGCACGCACACCAGAGGTGGGGCGCCCGGGGTCCCGCAGCGGCGGGTGAACACGTCGACCGCGCGTCCGCCGTTGGCGGGTGTGGTCGACCCCCAGGTGAAAGTCGTTCCTGCTCGTTGCCATTCGTCGAAGACGTCCACGCGTGAAAAGCTAGCGTGTCAGAGGCTGATCGGAGGAGGTGTTCGTACGATGCGGCGCGTGCTCGCCCTGGTCGCCCCGCTGGGGCTCGCGTTCATCCCGCTAGGCATGGCGCTGGGTTTCCTGGTGGTGCACGCCGGGTTGTCGTGGTGGTGGGCGCCGGTGTTCGCCGGGGTGATCTACGCCGGGTCGCTGGAGTTTCTGATGGTGGCGCTGGTGGCGGGTGCGGCCCCGGTGGCGACCGTCGCGGTGACCTCGCTGGTGGTGAATTCACGGCACATCTTCTACGCGCTGTCCTTCCCGCTGCACCGCGTGACCGGTCTTCCGGCGAAGCTCTACAGCACGTACACGCTGTCCGACGAGGCGTACGCCGTCGCCGTCAGCCCGGAGGCGCAGGGGTGGACCACCCGTCCGATCCTGTTCATGCAGTTGACGTTTCACCTGCTGTGGGTGACCGGCGCGGGACTCGGCGGCTTGGTGGGGGAGGCGCTGCCGATCGACCGGCTCGTCGGCCTGGACTTCGCGCTGACCGCCCTGTTCATCGTGTTGGGCATCGAGGCGTACCGGCAGCGGCCGGACCGGCTCACCGCGGCGATCGCCGTGGCCTGCGCAGTCGGCGCGTGCCTGGTTGTCCCCGGCCAGATGCTGGTGTGTGCGTTCGCCGCGTTCACCGCCATGCTGTTGCTGCGGCGACGGACCCGCCATGCCTGACACCGCCTACATGGCGCTGCTGGTGGGGGTCAGCGCGGCGGTCACCTGGGCGCTGCGCGCTTTGCCGTTCGCGGTGCTGGCCCCCATGCGGGACAGCGCCGTCGTGCGCTACCTCAGCGTGCACATGCCCGTCGGCGTGATGGCGATGCTGGCGATCTATTCAGTGAAGACCGTCGTGGGGGACACTGCGCTGCAACTGCTGTGGCTGGCGCTGGCGGTCGCCGTGACGGCGGGCCTGCAGCTCTGGCGCGGAGGGGCGCTGGTGAGCATCCTCGCCGGTACGGCGTGCTACGTGACGTTGATGACGGCGTGGGGCGGCTGACTCAGTCAGTGCCCTGCAGGTAGGCCACCAGCGCGTTGGTCAGCCCGCGGCGTGCGACGTCCAGGTCGGCGTACGAGCCGAGTTGACGTTCGGAGACCAGCCCCCGCATCGCCCCGGGGATCAGCGTGGCGACCTCGCGGACACGCTCGGGGTCGACGTCCAGGCCCGCGAACGCGTCGTGACAGATCGCCAGCCACGACTGCCCCCAGGAGTGCAGTTCGGCCGCGGTCCGCGGGTACAGCCGCTCCAACTCCGCGTGATCGTGTGGGAGGGCGGCGCGCAGGTTCTCGATCGCGCGCGAATCCGGTTCTGCCAGGCCGTCGTACAACGTGTCGATGATGGCGGCGACGCGGTCGCGTAACGACGCGTCGGGGTCGGCGGGGCTGAAGACATGCGCCCGGCGCTCGGCGGTGCGGTGCAGCACCGCGGCCCAGAAACCGTCGGCGTCGCCGAACTGGTACTGCACGGCGCCCCACGTCGCACCGATGTCCTTGGCGATGCGATTGGCCGACACGGACCCCGGATCGCCCGAGGCCAACGACCGTAGGGCCGCCTCGAGCATGTTCTCGCGCGTGGCCTGACCGCGCCGGTTGGGGCGCCGCGCGGGGGCTGCTACGTCGGACATGGTCCAAGGGTACCGAAAGTTTCATTGAGTGTTCTATGATCCGACGCATGGCCCCACCGCCCTTGTCGATGAGACCGACCGGCTGGTTCCAGATCGCGTGGTCCGACGAGATCGGCGTCGGCGCCGTGCACACCATGAAGTACTTCGGCCGCGAGATGGTGGCCTGGCGTGCCGAGTCGGGGCGGCTCACCGTGATGGACGCCTACTGCGAACACCTGGGCGCCCATCTCGGTTTCGGGGGCACGGTGCACGGCGAGGTACTGCAGTGCCCGTTCCACGGGTGGCAGTGGAATCAGCAGGGCCGCAACGTGTGTATCCCCTACGAGGACAGGCCCAATCGAGGCCGGCGGATCACCACCTATCCGGTGATCGAGCGCAACGAGTCGGTGTACGTCTGGCACGATGTCGAGGGCCGCGAGCCGTTCTTCGAGGCCCCGGACGTGTTCGCCGGCTTCGGCGATGGCAGCAGCGCCGGCGACTACTACCCGCAGCAGCGTCTGTTCGAGCCGGGCCTGGAGATGCACCCGCAGTACGTGCTCGAAAACGGCGTCGACGTCGAGCATTTCCGGTACGTCCACCACACCCCGATCAGCCCGGTCTTCACCCGGCACGACTTCGACGCCCCCGTCGCGTTCGTCGATTTCACGATCACGTTCACCGGCGACGACGGCCAGCGCATCGAGGACGTCGGCAGCGGCGTCGAGGCTATCAACGGTGGACTGGGCATCGCGGTCACCAAGAGTTGGGGGATGATCGACAACCGCACGATCTCGGCGATCACCCCCGTCGACGACACCACCTCCGATGTGCGGTTCATGGTCTACATCGGCCGTACGAAGGGCAAGTCCGCCGTTCATGATCCGGAGAAGGCCAGGGTCCGGGCCGACGAGTTCGGCGCCGAGGTCATCCGGCAGTTCCGCCAGGACATCCACATCTGGTCGCACCAGCGCTACTCCGATCCGCCGGCGCTGGCCGGTTCGGAGCTGGCCGGCTTCACCGCAATCCGCCAGTGGGCCAAGCAGTTCTATCCCGAGAAAGGCAGTCGATGACGATCAGGGTGTTCCAGGTGGCGACGGGCAACGTCGGCTCGGAGATGATCAAGAGGATCGCGACCCAGCCCGACCTCGAATTGGTCGGGGTGCACTGCTACTCACCGGAGAAGATCGGCCGCGACACCGGCGAACTGGTGGGGCTGTCGCCCAACGGGGTGATCGCCACCGGCACGGTGGGGGAGATCATCGCGGCTCGGCCCGATGTGCTGACGTTCCACGGTGTGTTCCCCGACGAGGACCTCTACGTGCAGGTGCTGGAGGCCGGCATCGACGTCGTCACGACGGCCGACTGGATCACCGGCTGGCACCGCGACCGCAACCATCCGCACCACTCGGGTAAACCGGTCACCCAGTTGCTTCAAGAAGCCTGCGAGAAGGGCGGTTCCACGTTCTACGGCACCGGGATGAATCCGGGCGTCAACCAGATCCTCGGCGTGGTGTGCTCGGCGGATGTCGCCGACATCGAGAACGTCACCACCATCGAATCGGTCGATGTGTCCTGCCACCACTCCCGCGACACCTGGATCGAGGTGGGGTACGGCCAGCCAGTGGACGACCCGTCGATTCCGGGCAAGCTGGAGAAGTACACCCGGGTGTTCGCCGACAGCGTGCTGATGATGGCCGACTGCTTCGGTCTGACGCTCGACGATGTGGCCTTCAGCTACGAGCTCGGCGCGTGCACCAAGGACGTCGACCTGGGCTGGTATCAGCTGCCGAAGGGCTCGCTGGGCGGCAACTACATCAAGTACCAGGGGATGATCGACGGGGTGCCGCGTGTCGAGACGCACCTGGAGTGGCAGATGACGCCGCACACCGACCCGTCCTGGGACATCAAGGGCTGCTACATCACTCAGATCAAGGGCGACCCGAACATCTACAACAAGCACATGATCTTCCCGAAGCCCGGCGTCGACCTGTCCGACCCGGCGAGCTTCGCCTCGATCGGGATGACGGTGACGGGTATGCCGGCGCTGAACGCGATCAAGGCCGTCGTGGCGGCGCCGCCTGGAATCCTCACCAGCGCCGACCTGCCGCTGCGGGGATTCGCCGGGCGGTTTCGGCTGTAGGTGGATCGCCGCGGCGGGGCAACCGCCGTGGTGAGTGCGCGTGGTGGATGCTCGATCGATGTCGACATTCCGCCAACAGGCGATCCAGGCGTTGTACGAGGGTTCGTTGGCCGACGTGGGGGACCGGAATCCGTACGCGGGTCGATCGCTCACCCTGGCCAAGCTCTGGCATCGCGGGTACATGCGGATGCTGTCGGTGCGGATCGAATGCGGGCCGGCGATGCAGCGCTATCGTGCCGGACGTGCTGAGGCGGAGGATGATTCAGACCGCTGAATCCCCCGTGGGGCCGTCGCTCGAGCCTTCCGTCTCGGTTATCCACAGGCTGGAAGTTCGTGCCGGACGGTGTCGGTGGACTATGGCAGGATCGAATGTATGTTCGAGTCGGCCGAGGGGATCGATTGCATCCTCGCGATGGGATGCGCCGCTCAGGCGGAGTCGCGCGCGATCGCCGAACGACTCGCCGCGGTGGCCCGGCTGCACGCACTCCGGACGCGGGAGTACCCCCACGTCGAGTACTGGGTCACGGACGTTCACGAGGCGGTCGCCGCCGAAGTGTCGGCGGCGCAGAACATCAGCCGGTCACGCGCGGGAAGCCAGGTGCGAATGGCAGTCTCGTTGCACCAACGCCTCCCTCGAGTCGCCGAGATCTTCGCCCGGGGGCAGATCGACCTGCGGCTGGTCCGGATCGTGCTCAACCGCACCGACAACGTCGAGGACGACATCATCGCTGAGTTGGACGCCGCGTTGGCGCCCGAGCTGGTCAAATGGATGCGGTTCTCGGAGAAGAAGTTGAAGGAGCGCGTGGACCGGTGGGTGGCCACGTTCGATCCGGCCGGGGTGCGCGTTCCGCCGACCGTCCGGGACAACCTGTACTTCACCGTGGAACCTCACCTGCCGGGCACGGCGTTCGCCGGCGGGCTGCTCGACGCAGTGGATGCCGCGGCGTTGGACCAACGCCTCGACGCCCTGGCCGCCACGGTGTGCGATGCGGATCCCCGTACCCCTGGGCAGCGGCGGGCTGCCGCATGCGGCGCTCTGGGCCGCGGCGAATCGACGCTGGAGTGCCGGTGCGAGTCGCCGGAATGCCCGGCGACGGCGCTGAAGGAATCGGCTGCCCGCGTCGTCGTTCACATTCTGGCTGAGCAGGCCACCATCGACGGAACCAGCAATGCCCCAGGCTATCTGGAGGGCTTCGGCGTCATGCCCGCCGAAGAGGTGCGGGAGGTGGCCGCGGGGGCGGAGTTGCGCCCGGTCAACCGGCCCGGCGACGATCCGGAGCCCGGATACCGACCCTCGCGCCGGCTCAGGAACTTCCTCCGATGGCGTGACCTGACGTGTCGCTTCCCGGGTTGCGACGCTCCGGTGCAGCGATGCGACGTCGACCACACCGACCCGTGGCCCCTCGGGCCCACGCACCCGTCCAACAACAAGCATTACTGCCGCGACCATCATCTGATCAAGACCTTTTACAGTGGTGCGCACGGGTGGCGTGACGAGCAGCGACCCGACGGCACGGTCGTGTTGATCGCCCCTACCGGACTGGTCTACGTCACCGACGCCCATGGTGGACAGATGTTTCCGACGCTGGCGGTGCCGACGGCGGAGCTGCCCGGCTCCGTCGCTGCGCCTGAGGGGGCGGACAAGACCGCGATGATGCCGCGCCGCAGAAAGACCCGCGATCAGGACCGGCGGGATCGCGTGGAGCGCGAGCGGCGACAACGCATCGAGCTCGACGCGCAACGCGAACGGGCCCATCAAGCGTGGCTGGCCGAGACCTATGAGCCGCCGCCGTTCTGAATGGCGTGCGGTAACGCCTCGACGAGGTAGCCGGTTGTCGGCGCGGCCAGGCGAGGTCGGTCGTTGACCACGTAAAGGGGTGTCCATTCCGGCGTGCCAGATGCGTTGAGGTAAAACGTGATTGCCTGGGCTGACAATGAGCTGGTTTCCAGTGATGCGCGGCCGGTGCCGCGGGTGGGCTCAATCGCCTCCTCCAACAGCACAGCCGCATCCGCGTGTCCACCATCGGAGACCGCCAGCACCAGGTCCTGATCGAGCTCGACGTCGGCCGGAAAGACCCCCAGCGCGTGCGCGGGCGCTTCCCACTGCAACACGCGCAGGATCTCATCGCCGGTCAAAAGCGGCAGTGCGTCCATCGGCGGCAGCCCAACGCACCAACGGCGCAGCGTCGCATAGTCGTCCGGGGTGAAGATCGGCAGGCCCTGGGCGAAGTACGGCGGCGCGTACTCACGTTGTTCCCACTCGCCGGCCAGCATCTCGTCGAAGGCCGGTATGAATGCGGCTCCGATGCCGACGTTGCGGACGACCAGCCAGCTGCCGCTGGCACAGTGCTCCATGCCGCACTGCTCACAGAGGTGGACCTGTACCCGCGCGGCGCCCCAGGACGAGAGTTCGGCGGCATTCGCAAAAACAGCGCCGTCGATGGCGATCTGGGTCACTCTCTCGTGGGGCCCATCCGAGGAACTGAAATCCAGCGTCACGGTGCGAGTGGTGAGGTCACCTACGACCCTCATCGTCGCCTCCCCTCGAAGGGCGCAATCGCACGGGGTCGATGGAGAGCGTCAGGGTGTCCAGGCGCCGCACCAGCAGGCTGGGCAGCCACCGCGCTGCGCCGACGGCCTCGAAGTCGCGGGTGTGGGTCAGCAGATGTTCGAGCACGACTCGGGCCTCGAGGCGGGCCAGCGATGCGCCGACGCAGAAGTGCGCACCCTTCCCGAATGCGATGTGGCCCTTGCCGTCTCGGCGGTCGATTCGGATCTCGTCGGGGGCCTCGACATGGGCAGGGTCCCGATTGGCCGCGCCCCACAGCAGAATCAGCCGGGAGCCGGCCTGGAGCGGGTAGCCCCGCAGCTCGCAGTCGCGCAGCACGTGTCGATAGTGGCCACGGAACGGCGGCTCGAAACGCAAGACCTCCTCCACGAATGCGGGGATCGAGGCAGGGTTCTCGCGGAGCGCCTGCTGCAGGTCCGGCCGAGTGGCCAGGATGTGGGTGGCCGAGCCGATGAGCGACGCGGTCGACTCGCCCCCGGCGCTGAACAACGTCACCATCATCATCTGTGCGGTCAGCGCATCGAGTTCGCCTGCGGCGCAGGCGGTGGCGAGACTTCCCATCAGCGTGTCAGGCTCCGGCGGCCGTTCGAATCGAGCCGCGATGTACGCGGCAAGTTCCATCGCGGCGGTGCCCGCCGCGGCGAGCTGGTCGGGACCCACCAGACCCTCCAGCAGTTGGGTGCTCGCATAGCCCCACGCCGCCAGCTGGTCCGCGTCCTCGTCAGGGACTCCGATCAGCCGGCACACCACCATCATCGGCAGCCGGTTGGCCACAGTGCCCATCCACTCCACGGTTCCGGCGCGCACGGCGTCGGCGTAGAGGTCGGCGACAGTGCCGGTGACATAAGCCTCCAGCTCCCGAATGCGCTTGGCCGCCAACTGCGGGATCAACAGCTTCCGATGCGCGGCGTGTGCGGGATCGTCGGCGATCGCGAGCACCTGCGTCGGGCCGCCGACGACATCCATGGGGAACATTCCCACGGTTCCGTCCGGCTGATAGATCATCGTGCCGGTCAGGTTCGACGAGAAGTCGTCGGTGCGGGCCACCGCCTCGGCGACCGCATCCCACGTACAGACGGCGTGGAAGTCCGAGTCGCCGACACGATGTACGGGGCCGGCGGCCCGCATCCGCGCGTACAGCGGATACGGGTCCTGGATGAACCGGTCGTCGAACAACGCCACGCCGAGCCGGCCGTCGGCAACTGTCATGTGACTCAGGCTGAGTGGCGTGCCGTGCCCGCGTCAACGCGTGAGCGAAACATGAATCGGCGAGCTCGTGAGCGGCCTCCGGAATCGTCTCAGCGCGACGCCTCGACCAGTGTCGACGGCGAGAAACATTGACCCATTCGTCTCACGCTGAGAACATCGGCCAGTGGCTTCTCGCGGCGCGACGAACGACTGGCTGGTCGGTGACCGCCGGGCGGCGGCGGCCGAGCGGATCTACGCCGCGGCCACCGAGCTGATCGCCCGCGACGGCATCGCAGCGTTCGACATGGCAGCACTCGAGGCCCGCGTGCACTGCTCGAGGGCGACGATCTACCGGCACGTCGGCGGCAAGGCGCAGATCCGCGACGCGGTGCTGGCGCGCAACGCGGAGCGCATCGTCGAGGCCGTACGAGCGGCCGTGGACGGCATGACCGGTCCCGACCGGATCGTGACCGCAGTGACAGTCGCGCTGGAACGGATCAGAGCGGATCCCCTCGGGCAGGCGCTGATCACCTCGACGCGCGCGGCATCCGAGATGGCCTGGATCGTCGACTCGCCGATGACGCGGGCGCTCGCATCCGAGCTGAACGGTCTTGCCGAGGACGCGCTCGCGGCGCAATGGATTGTGCGCGTGGTGCTCTCGCTGCTCTACTGGCCTGTGGTCGATCCGGCCGCCGAACGCGAGATGATCCGCCGCTTCGTGACCGACGGTCAGCCCGCACCCTTGCCGTTGTCCACGCGGTAGACCGCACCGTGGATCGCGGCGGCGTCGTCGCTGGCCAGGAACGCGATGACCTTTGCGACATCCTCGGTCGCCATGAACCCGCGCGGTGAGGCGATGCGCATGATCAGATCCCAGTCGGCGTTGTCGGGCGCCTCGAACTCGGTGGCCTGCGCGGTCGGCATGCCGCCCGGGCACACGGCGTTCACCCTCAGCCGCTCCTTGGTGAACTCGATGGCCAGCGCGCGGGTCAGGCCGACCAGCCCGTGCTTGGCCGCGCAGTAGCCCGCCGAGTACACCTCACCCTCGACGCCGGCGATCGACGAGACGTTGACGATGTTGCCCCCG
Source organism: Mycolicibacterium chubuense (assembly GCF_001044255.1). Classification (GTDB taxonomy): domain Bacteria; phylum Actinomycetota; class Actinomycetes; order Mycobacteriales; family Mycobacteriaceae; genus Mycobacterium; species Mycobacterium chubuense. The sequence continues at coordinate 86,376 of NZ_JYNX01000038.1, read as the reverse complement.
GTTTCCAGCAGGTGCGGCAGCGCGGCGCGGCAGAGCGCGAACGGCGCGGTCAGGTTCACCGCGAGGTCGACGTCCCAATCCTCATCGGTCATCGTCGCGGTGTGGCGCATGCGGTGGAACCCGGCGATGTTGGCCAGCACGTCGAGCCGGCCGAACCGTTCGACGCACTCAGCCACCGCCCCGGCGCACGCCGCCCGCGACGAGATGTCCACCGAGGCGAACGCGCTGCCCGGCACGTCGGCGAACACCTCCGCCATGCGCGACGCGTCCCGGGCGATGCCGAACACCGTCGCGCCCTTCTCCGCGAACAACCTGGCTGTCGCCGCGCCCAGCCCCGCCGACGCCCCCGTGACCAATGCGACCTTGCCGCTGAGCTCACTCATGGAAGGACCTTCTCATGGGCCCCTCGCGGCTCAGACCGCGGCGCGCGGACGGACCGGCGGCACCGCCGTCAGCAGCGCCTTCGTGTACTCGTGCTCGGGAGCCGTGAACAGCTCGTCGGCGGGCCGGTTCTCCACCACCTCCCCGTCGCGCATCACCAGCACGTCGTGGCTGAGCTGCCGGATCACCGCCAGGTCGTGCCCGATCAGCAGGTACGCCAGCCCCAGCTCGTCCTGCAGCCGCGCCAGCAGCTCCAGGACGCGGGCCTGCACCGACACGTCCAGCGACGCGGTTGCCTCATCGAGGATCAGCAGATCCGGCTCGGCGGCCAACGCGCGCGCGATGCTGACCCGCTGGCGTTGCCCGCCCGAGAGCTCGTGCGGGTAGCGCTGGGCGAACTCGGCCGGCAGACCGACGAGGTCGAGCAGCTCGGCCACCCGCGCTCGCCGCGCCGCGGCGCCGTCGACCAGCCGGTGTACCGCCAGCGGCTCGGCGATCGAGGACTCCACGCGCGCACGGGGATTCAGCGATGAGAACGGATCCTGGAACACCAGCCCTATCCGTCGGCGCAGCGCCTTCACATCGGCCCGCTTCACCCCGAAGATGTCCGCACCGGCCAGAGTGGCTGTGCCTCGGTCGGGCTTCACCAGCCCGGTGAGCGCTGCGGCGACCGTCGACTTGCCGGAGCCGGATTCACCGACCAGACCCAACGTGGTGCCCCGGCGGATGCGCAACGACACGTCCTTGACCGCGTGGACGGTCGACCGGCCCACCGGCGTCGACACCGTGAAGGACACGTCGAGCCCGTCGACCTCCAACAGCGGATCGGCGTCGGTAACCGCCTGTGGCCCAGACACATTCAGTACTGGTCGGGCGGCCAGCAGATCGCGGGTGTAGTCGTCGCGCGGCCGGTCGAACACGTCGAGGATCGGCGCCTGCTCGACCACGGTGCCCTCGCGCAGCACGGTCACCTCGTCGGCCACCTGACCGATCACGCCGAGATCGTGGCTGATCCACACCACCGCGGTGCCGAAGTCGCGCTGCAGCGTGCGGACCAGCTCGATGATCTGGGCCTGAGTGGTGACGTCCAGCGCGGTGGTGGGTTCGTCGGCGATGAGCAGCTCCGGGTCGCATGCCAGCGCGATGGCGATCATCACCCGCTGACGCTGGCCGCCCGACAGCTGATGCGGGTAGGCGTGCAGCCGGGTCGCCGGCTCGGGCAGGCCGACCGCCTCGAGCAGTTCCAGCGCCCGCGACTGCGCCTCGCGGCGCGTCACGCGGCGGTGGGTCTCCAGCGACTCGGTGATCTGGCGCTCCAGCGTCAGCAGCGGATTGAGCGAGGTGCCCGGATCCTGGAAGACGAAGCCGATGCGGGAGCCGTGCACGCTGCGCAGCGTCCGCGGGCGGGCACCGACGAGCTGCACCGGCTCGTCGCCACCGAGCGTGCTCGACCCCGACACCCGCGCCCCCGGTGCATCGAGCAGACCGGTCGCGGCGAGCACCGTCATCGTCTTGCCGGACCCGGACTCTCCGACGATGCCCACCGTCTGCTCGCGGGCCACCTCGAACGACACCGCGTCGACGATCGTGCGAGCGCCGATGCGCACGCCGAGATCCTGCACGGTCAACACCGTCATCGCTGCGCCCTCCTGGCCTCGGCGATGGTGCGCTGCTTGGGATCCAGCACGTCGCGCAGCCCATCGCCGAGCAGGTTGAACGCCAGCACGATCACCACGATCGCCGCTCCTGGGAACACCGCCATCCACCAGGCCATCGTCACGAAGCCCTGCGAGTCGAAGATCATCCGGCCCAACGACGGCTGCGGAGGCTGGATTCCGAGCCCCAGGAAGGACAGGGCGGCCTCGGAGAGAATGGCGAACGCCAGGGACAGCGATGTCTGCACGATCAACGGTCCGGCGATGTTGGGCAGGATGTGGCGGCGCAGGATCATGTGATCGGGGGTGCCCATCGCGCGCGATACCGCGACGTACGGTTCGGTGCGCACACCCAGGGTGCTCGCTCTGGCCACCCGCGCGAAGATCGGTGTGTACACGATGCCGATCGCGAGGATCGTCGTCGTCACCCCCGGACCCAGGATCGCGACGACCGCGAGGGCGAGCAGCAGCACCGGGAAAGCGAACATCACGTCGACGACGCGCATAAGCACGGTGTCCAGCCAGCCGCCGCGATAGCCCGCCAGCACGCCGACCGTCACCCCGACCACGACGGCGAACGCGACGCTGACCACGGCGATCCGCATCGAGGCCTGCGTGGCCACCAGCACGCGGGACAGCACGTCGCGGCCCAGTTCATCGGTGCCGAACCAGTGCCCGCCGCTGGGCGGACGCAGCGCGTTGGGCACATCGACGTCGTTGACTCCTTGCGGCGCAATCGCATTGGCGCTGACCGCGATGACGGCGACGGCCAGCAGGATCAGCGCGCTGACCGCGGTGACGGGGTTGCGCAGCAGCAGCCGCCACGACGAGACGCGGGCGCTGTCAGTGGTCGTCATGCGAGCCGGATCCTCGGGTCGACCACCGCGTACAGCACGTCGACGAGCAGGTTGATCGCGAGGAACAGCGCCGCGATAAGCAGCACCGCGCCCTGGATCACCGGATAGTCGCGTGCGGCGACAGCGTTGTACACCAGCCTGCCCAGCCCCGGCCACGCGAACACCACCTCGACGACGATCACGCCGCCCAGCAGCGTCGCGAGCTGGATGCCGGTGATGGTCAGGATCGGCACGAGAGCGTTGCGCACCGTGTGCCGGAACGTGACGACGCGCGGGGACAACCCCTTGGACCGCGCGGTGCGCACGTAGCCCATCGCCGCCACCTCGAGCACCGCCGCCCGCACGTAGCGCGTCATGATCGCCGCGGCCACCACGCCGACGGTCAGCCCGGGCAGGATGATGTGGCGCAACCAGCCCCCGGGATCGTCGAACAGCGGGCGGTACCCGGACGTCGGCAGCCACCCGAGCGTCGTCGCGAACAGTGCGATGAGCAGGATGCCCATCCAGAAGTCGGGCACCGAGACGCCGAACTGGCTGGTCACCCGGACGATCGCATCGCTGACGCGGCCCTCCCGCAGCGCCGAGTACGTTCCCGCCGGCAGTGCGATCGCCAGCGCGATGACGATGCCGGCCAGGCCCAGCGACATGGTCGCCGGCAACCGCTCCAGCAGCGTCACCGTCACCGGGTCGCCGTTACGGAAGCTGACCCCCAGGTCCCCGGTCAACGCCGAGCCCACGTACCCGAAGAACTGCGACACGATCGGGCGGTCCAGCCCGCTGGCGCTGCGCAGCGCGTCATAGGCCTCGGGGGTGTAGCGGGTGCCCAGGGCGATGCGGACCGGATCTCCGGGCACCAGGTGCACCAGCGCGAAGACGACCACGGTGACACCGACCAGCACGACGAGGGAATACAGCACCCGGCGCGCGACGAAGCGGAGGATCGGATGGGTCAGGACCGTCGGCATGCTCATCGCGACGCGCTCCTGTCGGTGTCGAGCACGGCGTGCCGGAAGCGCACCGCGCCGTCGCGGCGCGCCTCGTATCCCGTCAGCGCCGGATTCCACGCCTGGATCACCGACGAGTTGTACAGGTAGATGTAGCTGACCTTGTCGGCGATGAGCGTCGCGGCGCGCGCATAGTCGGCCACCCGGGCGGCGCGGTCGGTCTCGACGCGACCCGCGTCGAGCAGCCGGTCCACCTCGGGATCGGAGAACTTCTGCGCGTTGCTGCTGCCGTCGGTGTGGTGCTGGGCGTAGTAGAAGTCGTCGGGATCGATGTTGCCCAGCCACCCCAACATGAGCATGTCGAAGTGACCGGAGTTCTGTTCGTCGAGCCACGTCGCGAAATCGACGGTGCGGATCTTGACCGTGAAGCCGAGCGGCGCGAGATTGTCGGCGACGATCTGGGCCGCGGTCACCGTCTCCGGATACTCGGTGGTGACCAGCATGTCGAGATCGCCCGGCGTGACACCGGCCTCGGACAGCAGCTCGCGCGCCTTGTCGACGCCGCCCTGGCGGTAGCGGTCATACGGCGTGTACCACGGGTTGCCCTCGGGGATCGCCAGCTCGTTGACCTTCGCCGTGCCGTAACTGGTCGCCGCGACGATCGCATTCCGGTCGATCGCGTAGGCGATCGCCTGGCGGACGCGCACGTCGTTGTACGGGGCGTGCGCCTCGTTCAGGGCCAGATACCAGTAGTCGTTGCTCGGAGTCACCGCCAGCCGCAGCGAGTCGTCGTCGGACAGCTGCTCGACCCGTTGCGGCGGAATCGAATCCGTCCAGTCCACCTCACCGGCCTGCAGCGCGGACAGCGCCGTCGACGGCTCGGAGATGAACCGGAACGTCACGCCGGGCACCCCGGGTGGACCGTCCCAGTAGTCCGGATTGGCCACCAGCGAGATCGAGTCGCCGCTCTTCTGTCCGGCGAATCGGAACGGGCCGGTGCCGACGGGATGGGTGGCGATCTGGCCGTTCTCGACGTTGCGTCGCGACACGATGGCCATGCCCTTGAAGCCGCCGATGTTGGTCAGCATGTTCGGCGTCGGCCTGCTGACCCGGATCACGACGGTCGCGGGATCGGGCGCCTCGACGGCCGTTACCGCGCTGAACTTGTCGGAATTGGCCAGCTTCTCGTCGATGATCCGGCGGTACGAGAACACGACGTCGTCGGCGGTCAGCGGCGTGCCGTCGTGGAACTTCACCCCGGGACGCAGATGGAATGTCCACACCCGCTGGTCGGGACTGACCTCCCACGAGGTCGCCAGTGCCGGCCGCATCTGCAGGTTCGCGTCGGGTTCGACCAGCGTGTCGAAGACGTTCTCCAACACCTCGAACGAGAAATAGGCCGTGGTCTTGTGCGGGTCGAGTTGATCGGGCTCGCCGGCGATCGCGGCGACCAACGAGCCCGCAGCGCCCTCGCCGAGATCGACCCGTCGGCCCGTCGAACACCCGGTCACCGAGGCCACCATCATGACAATGGCGAGGACAGCGGTCCACACCGCGGTCCTCGCCATCATGTATCACCCCGGACTCGAGCCTGCTCGAAGTCTGTTACCCGATGGCCTGACACGACAAACCCGTGACTTTGTCCACGCCCGACTGAAATACTCGTGCGCGTGACGATGCTGCGCGCTCTGGCCGCCCTCCTGGTTGCTCTCGGCGCGGCCCTGACCTTGCCGGTGCCGGCCAGAGCCGACCAGGTGATCGAGGGCATCTTCACCTACACCCCCGCTGAGGGAACGCCGGGTCTGTGGACGGTGTACCCGTCGTGTGTGCCGGTGGTCGGTGATCTGCGCGAGCCGCTGTACCTGCCCGTCGGGTGCCGACTGCACATCCAGGGGTCCAACGGGGTGACCGGCGGCGACGCCGTGCTGACCGGAGGGATGTGGGCCTTCACCACACCCAAGGACCGCGGCATGCAGTGCCCCGACGGCACCTGGGCGCCGACGGTCGAGGTGATCAAGTTCGACGACGTCACCATGACCGGCACCCGCAGCGTCACCCACACCGGCAACTGCGGCCTGCCGCCGGGGATCATCAACACCCCGTTCACGCTGGCCTTCAAGGAACCGCTGCCGATCCCGGTCGATCGCTACCCGCTGATCTGCGAGCCGGGCGGACTGCGGCGCTGCTTCTGACGATCGGGAAGGTCGCCGACATCACCGGTCCGGGCATCACCGATCGGTGGGGCGTGACCTGCGCCGACCTGGGTGCGTGCGTGCGGACCGCAGACGGGTCGCTGCTGGCGGTCTTCGGCGATACGTTCTCGGGCAGCCGCGTCGGCCGGGGGGACTGGCGGTCACCTGTCGCGCTGATCGGCCGTGGCGACGCCCAGGCCCCGATCGTGTGGGAGCGTGCCGGCGGCCCGGATCCGGACTACGCCCGCCAACTCCTGCCCTGTGTCAAGGGCGTCAGCACCGTGATCCCCTCGGATCTGCTGCGGCTCGGGGACACGATCTATCTGCACGCCATCGTCAATCGGGGGCTGGGCAACGTGCTGCGCACCGAGCTCTGGCGCTCCGAGGACGGCGGGCAGCGGTGGCGCGCCGCCGGGGAGAACGCGACGTTCCCCGCGGATCTGCACCACGGCCATGCGCAATGCTGGTCATGGGACCTCGACCCGGACGGCGGCTGGGTGTACGTGATGGCCACCGGGTTTCAGCGCGACAAGGGCATCATCGCGATGCGGGTGAGGCCGTCGGATATTGCTGACCGCTCGAAGTACTCGGCGTGGGGCTTCACCGGTGGCCGATGGGGATGGGGTCGCAGGGCCACTCCGATCACGCCACCGGGTGAGCGGTGGGGCGAGCTGACGTTCCGTCGGCTCGCGCCGCGCACCTGGGTCCTCGGCGGATTCCTGGCCTCGCGATACGCGCTGGGATACCGCGTCATCGACTCCCCGGTGGCCGATCTGCACACCGTGCCTCTGCAGCTGCCGGTGCGCGGCTGCGGGTGGCACGCCGAGGACCACGCCGGCAATCGCATCGCCCAGCTCTACGGTGGGTACCTGCTGCCCGGCTCGCGCCTCGACGTTCACGGCGGGGTCGGTCTGGTGGTGTCGCAGTGGCACACCGACACCGGATGGCCCTACCGCGCCATGCAATTCAGCGTCACCCTGCACGACACCAGACAGCACGAGGAGAGGCGGAACCTGTGACGACAGCAGACACGAAGCGGGTGGTGATCTGGGGGACCGGATTCGTCGGCCGGATGGTCATCGCCGAGGTCGTCGAGCATCCCCTGTTCGAACTCGTCGGTGTCGGGGTCAGCAACCCCGACAAGGTCGGCCGCGACGTCGGGGAGATCTGCGGGCTGCCGGCCCCGCTGGGTCTCAGCGCCACCGACGACATCGACGCGTTGATCGACCTGAAGCCCGACGCGCTGGTGCACTACGGGCCGACCGCGGCCCACGCCGACGTCAACATCGAGGTGATCACCCGCTTCCTGCGCGCCGGGATCGACGTGTGCTCGACGGCGATGACGCCGTGGATCTGGCCCACCATGCACCTCAACCCGCCCAACTGGATCGAACCCGTCACCGTCGCCTGCGAACTCGGCGAGTCGTCGTGCTTCACCACCGGTATCGACCCCGGCTTCGCCAACGACCTGTTCCCGATGACGCTGATGGGCCTGTGCTCGGAGGTGCGCACCGTGCGTGCGTCGGAACTGCTCGACTACACCCACTACACCGGTGACTACGACCGCGAGATGGGCATCGGTAAGCCGCCAGAGTACCGGCCCATGCTGGAGAACTCCGACATCCTCGTGTTCGCCTGGGGTGCAACGGTTCCGATGATCGCGCATGCGGCGGGCATCATGCTCGACGAGATCACCACAACGTGGGAGAAGTGGGTCACGCCCACCGAGCGCACGACCGCCAAGGGCGTCATCGCGCCCGGCAACGTGGCGGCCGTCCGGTTCACGATCAACGGGGTGTACCAGGGCGAGACCCGCATCCAGCTCGAGCACGTCAACCGGATCGGCAACGACGCGGCGCCGGAGTGGCCGTCGGGCAACCAGAACGACGTCTACCGCGTCGACATCGAGGGCACGCCGAGCATCTTCCAGGAGACGGCATTCCGGTTCACCGATGGCTCCGGGCGGGATGCGGCCGCGGCCGGCTGCCTGGCGACCGGGCTGCGTGCGCTCAACGCCGTTCCGGCGGTCAATGACCTGTCTCCCGGCTGGGTCACCGCACTGGACCTGCCGCTGATCCCGGGGGTGGGCACGATCCGCTGACCGCGCTCAGCCGCGTGGCCGTTTGACCAGAACTACGTACGCCAACGGGATCTGGGTGCGCTCGGGCGCCGCGGCCAGCCTGGCGGCGATGCCCTTCTCCAGTCGGTCGTGCAGCTGCGCCACGCGGGGATCCGTCGGACCGCCCTCGAGCGCCGTCGACAGCGCCGCGAACGTCGACGCCCGTGCGAACCCGGCCCATCTCGCGCCGAAATCCGTTGCGTCACCGTCGGCCTGATAGCGCTCCCAGAACCGGTCCTGGGCGTCGACGATCTCCAGGTGGGCGATCTCGAGGCGTTCGAACAGACCGGACGGGGCGAACGGTGCCGCGAAATCGGCGGCCCGGCGGGCGAAGGTCGGGATGCACATGCGGCCGGCCTCCTCGGCGCTGATCAGTCCGGACCCCGCGAGCTCGTCCAGCGTGTCGGCCATCGCGGTCAGCAGCGGGCGGAACCCGAGCTCGCCGTCCTCGCCGATCCCCATCGTCGTCACGACCAGGCGCCCGCCGGGGCACAGTTCGCGGCCCCGGAACGCGACGAACTCGTGCCAGTCGCGCGCGGCCTGTTTGGCGTAGGCGGCCTGCACCTCCTCGTCGCCGCACGTGGCGACCTGTAGGTGGCCTCCCAGGATCGGGGCGGGCACCCGGCTCAGCCACTGGATCGCCCAGGAACTCCAGCCCAGGTTCACGCTGTTGGACGGCAGGATCTGCGCGTAGAACGAGCGACCGACCGCCGAGGCGAACGCGGCACGGTCTTTCGCCAGATAGGTGTCGGGATCTTCCTCCAAGGTGCGGAACAGCGCGGTGAAATCGTTGTCGGGGCGGTCGGTGTGCGCGACGAGCACCGAGTGTTCCGGCCGAGTCCGGCTGCGCAGCACACCGATTGCAGCGCCGACCGGCAGCAGCGAGTTGTGTCCGCTGGCCGCGCCGTAGTCGGCGATCACGATCGGCTGCGGCGGCGAGGGCAGCGGAACCTGCGCGGCGGCCTCGGAGAAGATCTCGATCGCCCGGGCCAGACCGGCGGCCTGCAGCCGCGACGCGGCGGTGTAGGAGCCGCTGTCCATCGGCTCCGGCCGCACGACGATGCTCGACTCGGGCATCTTCTGCACGGTAGTCCCCGAGCGTCACCCGCGCCGCCGAAAGCGCGGCGCGTGCGAAACTGTCGCCCATGACAGGACGGGTCGGGCCGCGCATCGCGATGATCAGCGCCGTCCTGGCGCTGGTGGTCGGTGTGGCGGGGGTGATCGTCACGCTGGCGCTGGGCGCCTTCGTGTTCGACGACTACGACGCGTACGGCGAGGTGCGGGTCCCCGGGTCCGGGCGGGTGAGCCTGCCCGCGGGCGAGGTGACGATCAGCTTCCACACCGCCGTGACCGGTGGTGTGAACGGCGGGTTCCCGTTGCCGCCGCTCAAGCTCGGCATCGACCCGCCCGAGGGCGTGCCGGACCCGGTGATCACCGAGACGATCGGCACCACGACATCGGTGAACAACGATGTGCACCTGCGTATCTGGGTGGCGCAGATCCCGCGCGCCGGCGTGTACGGCGTCCGCACCGACGGCGACGTCGGTGGTTACATCAACCCGCGCCTGTCGTTCGGCCGCGACAGCTCGCCGGTGTGGCCGATGTGGGTCTTCGGTGCGCTCGCCGCGGTGGGTGCGGTCGCGCTCGCCGGGGCGATCGCGTGGCGGGTGCGGGCGGGCCGTCGGGCGCGCCCGGTACCCGGACCGGTGATCCTCGACGAACCGAACTGGCCGGGGCCGATTCCGCCGCCGGTGTACGAGTACCCGCCCCTTGACGAGCGCGGAGGTCAGTGACCCCTGGCGACCCACTCGTCGTAGTGCACGATCTCGTCGCCGACGGTCGTGGTGTCGCCGTGGCCGGTGTAGACGACGGTCTCACCGGGCAGCTTGCCGAGCCGGCCCGAGATCGACTCGAGGATGGTCGGAAAGTCGGAGTAGGACCGCCCGGTGGCGCCGGGGCCGCCCTGGAAGAGCGTGTCACCGCTGAACACCGCGTCGAGGTCGGGGGCGTGCCAGCACACCGAGCCGGGGGAGTGTCCGGGGGTGTGCAGCGCGCGCAGCTCGGTGCCGGCCACGCGCAACGTCTGACCGTCGGCAATGGCGCGAAAGTCACTGTTGGGATGCGTCATTCGCCACAGCACATCGTCGGCGGGGTGCAGGAACACCGGTGCGTCGAGCGCCTGTCCGAGCGCCGGGGCGACGGTGACATGGTCGTTGTGGCCGTGGGTGCACACCACCGCGACGACATGACGGCCACCGACCGCCTCGATGATCGGGTCGGCGGTGTGCGCGGCGTCGAACACCACCACCTCGCTGTCGTCACCCACGAGCCAGATGTTGTTGTCCACCTCCCAGCTGCCGCCGTCGAGTTCGAACGTGCCGCTGGTGACCAGCCGCTGGATGCTCACAACACCACCACCGAACGCAGCACCTCGCCGGCGTGCATCTTGGCGAACGCGTCCTCGATCTGGTCGAGCCCGATGCGTTCGGAGACGAACTTGTCCAACGGGAACCGGCCCTGCAGATACAGACTGATCAGCGTCGGGAAGTCGCGCTCGGGCAGGCAGTCGCCGTACCAGGACGACTTCAGGGATCCGCCGCGGGAGAAGAAGTCGATCAGCGGCATCTCCAACGTCATGTCCGGGGTCGGCACGCCGACCAGCACGACGGTGCCCGCCAAGTCGCGGGCGTAGAACGCCTGCTTCCACGTCTCGGGCCGGCCGACCGCGTCGATGACGACGTCGGCGCCGAACCCGTCGGTCAGGTCCTGGATCGTCTCGATTGCGTCGAGCTCCTTGGCGTTGATCGTGTGGGTGGCGCCGAACTCCCGGGCCCAGTTCAGCTTCCGGTCGTCCATGTCCACGGCGATGATGCGCCGGGCGCCGACCAGCCGGGCTCCGGCGATCGCGGCGTCGCCCACGCCGCCGCAGCCGATGACCGCCACCGTGTCGTCCCGGTTGACCGCGCCGGTGTTGATCGCCGCGCCCAGCCCGGCCATCACGCCGCAGCCCAGCAGACCCGCCGCGGCCGGGTCGGCCGCCGGGTCGACCTTGGTGCACTGGCCCTCGTGCACCAGCGTCTTGTCGGCGAACGCGCCGATGCCCAGCGCCGGGGTCAGCTCGGTGCCGTCGGTCAGTGTCATCTTCTGCGCGGCGTTGTGGGTGTCGAAGCACAGGTGCGGACGTCCCCGCTTGCAGGCCCGGCACTGCCCGCACACCGCGCGCCAGTTGAGGACCACGAAGTCGCCCGGCTCGACGTTGGTGACACCCTCGCCGACGGACTCGACGATGCCTGCGGCCTCATGGCCGAGCAGGAACGGGAACTCGTCGTTGATGCCGCCCTCGCGGTAGTGCAGGTCGGTGTGGCACACCCCGCACGCCTGGATGTCGACGACCACCTCACCCGGTCCGGGGTCGGGGATCACGATGTCCACCACCTCGACCGGCTGGCCCTTCGTCCGAGAGATCACTCCGCGCACCGTCTGAGTCATGCCTGAACCCTAATATGTCGGGCACACTCGATACATGCCTGTCCGCATGCCGGCGGTGTTCCTCTCGCACGGCGCCCCGCCGCTGGTCGACGATGCGCTGTGGGTGTCCCAACTGCGGGCCTGGGCCGGCGCGCTGCCGGTCCCGTCGGCGATCCTCGTGGTCTCTGCGCACTGGGAGGCCGCGCCCCTGACCATCGGGTCCACCGACGCGCGCACCCCGTTGACCTATGACTTCTGGGGCTTCCCCGACCGCTACCACGCCGTCACCTACGACGCGCCGGGCGCCCCGGAACTGGCTGCGGCAGTGCAGAAGTCGATGCCCGACGGCGAGCCGGTGCACCACGATCGCGAACGCCGGCTCGATCACGGCGCCTACGTCCCGCTGACGGTGATGTACCCGGACGCCGCCATCCCGGTACTGCAGATCTCGCTGCCCACACTGGATCCGGCGGCGCTGCTGCGGCTCGGGGAGCGGCTGGCCCCGCTGCGCGACGAGGGTGTGCTGATCATCGGGTCGGGGTTCACCACCCACGGTCTGCCGTTCCTCGAGGACCCGTCGCCCGGTGCGGTCCCGCCCGGCTGGTCGGTGGAGTTCGACGCCTGGGCACGCGAGCGGATGGCGGCGGGCGATGTGGATGCGCTGATCGACTTCCGGGCGCGGGCCCCGGGGATGCCCTACGCCCACCCGACGATCGAGCATTTCGCGCCGCTGTTCGTCGCGCTCGGCGCCTCCGACGACCCGGCTCAGCAGCCGCGTCAGGTGATCGACGGCTTCTGGATGGGTCTGGCCAAACGCTCTTTCGAACTGGCCTGAGCGGACATACGGTGGTTTCCTGATGGTGATCGAGCTGCAGACCGATCTGCTGTCCGCCGCGCGCCGAGCGCACCAGCGGCGGGACTGGCGGGCGAGCTACGAGGCGTTCGAGCTCGCGAGCCGGCAGGCTCCGCTGCGCACCGATGATCTGGACGCGTTCGCGTTCGCGGCGTGGCGGCTCGGCCACATCAAGGAGTCGAGCCGCGCCGCCGAGCGGGTGTTCGCGGAGCTGACCAGAACCGACCCTGCCGCCGCGGCGATGAAGGCCAACGAGCTGGCGCTGGCGTGGCTGGTGCGCGGCGACCTCAACATCGGCCAGGGCTGGATGAACCGGGCCCGCCGCCTCCTGGCGGGCACCGACGAGACGGCCGCGCACGGGTATCTCACCTACCTGGAGGCGGCGGTCGCCGCCATCACCCACGACGTTGACGGTTTGCGCGCCCGCGTCGGCGCAATGCGCGAGTTGAGTGCGCGCCTCGACGTGCCCGCAGTCACCGCGCTGAGCCTGATCGCCGCAGGCGTGGAGGCGATCCTGCAAGCGCGCACGGCCGAGGGCTATGCGCTGTTCGACGAGGCGATCCTGCCGCTGGTGGCCGACCAGGTGCCGATCGAGTGGGCCGGCGACATCTACTGCATGGTGCTGCACCACTGTCACAAGCTCGCCGATCTTCCCCGGATGCGCACCTGGACGCAGTCGATGGAGCAGTGGTGCGGGCTGTCGGGCTCCGTGCCCTACGGCGGGGTCTGCGACGTGCACCGGCTGCAGGTCAGGGCCGCCACCGACGACTACCGCGGGCTCGAGGACCGACTTTCGCGGGCCAGCCGCGCACTGGAAGAGGTGAATTCCTGGGCGGCCGCCGAAGGTTACTACCAGCTCGGTGAGGTGCGCCGTCTCCGTGGTGATTTCGACGGTGCCGCAACAGCTTTCGAGCAAGCCAGGACCCTCGGCATGGACCCGCAACCCGGTGCGGCGCTGCTGGCGTGCCGGCGTGGCGATCGGCAGGGCGCCTGGACGGCGATCCGGGTCGCGCTGGCCGGACGCGACCGCCTCACGCGGGTGCGGCTGCTGCGCGCGGCGGTGGAGATCTCGTTGAGTCGCGACGCGCTCGACGAGGCCGAACGCTATTGCGCCGAACTGGAAGCGGATGCGGCAGCGTTCCAGACACCTGGATTCCGCGGATGGGCGGCGCATGCCCGCGGGGCCGTACTGGTGCGCGCACAGCAGTTCGGCCGGGCGCTCGAGGCCCTGCAGGTGGCGTTGACCGAATACCGGACGCAGCAGTCCCGCTATGAGACCGCTGAGGTCTACGAGTGGATGGCGCTGGCGCACCGCGGACTCGGTCATGCCGACGCCGCCGCCGCGGACGCCGCGACCGCCGACGCGATCTACGCCCAGCTCGGGGTCGAACCGGCGGGCATCTGCGGTGCACCGTCGCCCGGTGGGTTGACGCGCCGGGAACGCGAGGTGCTGACCCTGATCGCGGCCGGCGCCACGAACCGGCAGGTGGCTCAGCAGCTTCATCTCAGTGAGAAGACGGTGAGTCGGCACCTGGCCAACATCTACGCCAAGGCGGGGGTGTCGTCGCGCACCGCCGCGGTGGCCTGGGCTCGCGACAACGCGGTCCTGCCCTAGGTTCTGCATCATCCACCCCAGCACGGGACGAGAAGAATGCACGATCCGACCGATACCGACGCCCACCCTGGCGGCCTACCGTCTGCAGTCATGACAACACTCACCGACGCTGAATCCACCATCGAGGACACTCAGCAGTTCGCCGAACGCATCGTCGGCACCATCGACGCCGCCAGCCTGGCGATCCTGATGTCCATCGGGCACCAGACCGGACTCTTCGACGCCCTGGCTGCGCTGCCGCCGGCCACCAGCACGCAGATCGCCGACGCCGCCGGACTCGACGAACGTTACGTCCGGGAGTGGCTCGGCGGGATGACCGCCGGCCGGATCGTCGAGTACGACGCTGCGGCGCAGACGTATTCGCTTCCCGGCCACCGCGCCGCCGTGCTGACCCGGGCGGCCGGCCCCGACAACCTCGCCCGCGTCGCGCAGTTCATCCCGCTGTTGGGCGAGGTCGAGCAGAAGGTGATCGGCTGCTTCCGCAACGGTGGCGGCCTGTCCTACGCCGAATACCCCCGCTTCCACGCCCTGATGGCCGAGGACAGCGGGGAGGTGTTCGACGCGGCCCTGGTCGATGTCATCCTGCCGCTCATCGACGGGTTACCCGACCGCCTGCGCACCGGTGCCGACGTCGCCGACTTCGGCTGCGGCAGCGGGCATGCGATCAACGTGATGGCCCAGGCGTTTCCGGCCAGCCGGTTCCGCGGCCTGGACTTCTCCGACGAAGGGATCGCCGCCGGAACCGCGGAGGCCCGCCGGCTCGGCGTGCCGAACGCGTCGTTCGAGCGCGCGGACCTGACCCACTACGACGCGGTGGCTGCCTTCGACGTCATCACCGCGTTCGACGCGATCCACGATCAGGCGCACCCCGCGCGCGTACTGGCCAACATCCATCGGGCGCTGCGGCCGGGTGGGGTGTTCCTGATGGTCGATATCAAATCGTCGAGCCGGATCGAGGACAACGTCGGCGTCCCGCTGGCGCCCTATCTCTACACCGTCTCGACGATGCACTGCATGAGTGTCTCGCTCGGTCTCGACGGTGACGGCCTGGGCACCTGTTGGGGTCGCGACCTCGCTCTGTCGATGCTCGCCGATGCCGGCTTCGCCGATGTCGCGGTGCGCGAGATCGAGTCCGACCCGATCAACTACTACTACGTCGCCAGGAAGTGACGCCTCGTCACTAGGCTCGCACCGGTGAGCGCACTCGACGTCCTCGCCGACTGGCCTGTTCCCACCGTCGCGGCCGCGGTGGTGGGCCGGGCCGGGACCCTGGACAGCCACGGCGATCAGGCACGCCGGTTCCCCCTCGCGTCGGTGACGAAGCTGCTGGCCGCGCGGGCGGCGCAGGTCGCCGTCGAGGAGGGCGCGGTCGAGTTGGACACCGCGGCGGGACCGCCCGGCGCGACGGTGCGTCACCTTTTGGCCCACGCCGCGGGCTACGACATGACCTCGGCGAAGATCCTCGCCGCGCCGGGCACCCGGCGGATCTACTCGAATCACGGTTTCGCCGTGCTGGCCGAGACGCTCGAGCAGGAGACGACGATCCCGTTTCCGACCTACCTCGCCGAGTCGGTGTGCGCGCCGCTGGGCATGTCGGACACCACGCTCGAGGGCGGCACCGAGGCCGCGGGGTACGGCGTGACGTCGACGGTCGCGGACCTGGTCGCGTTCGCCGGTGACCTGCTCGCGCCGGTCCTGGTCTCCGAGCAGATGCACACCGATGCGACCTCGGTGCAATTCCCCGGGCTGGACGGCGTGCTGCCCGGGTTCGGCCGGCAGCGGCCCAATGACTGGGGGCTGGGCTTCGAGATCCGCGACGGCAAGTCACCGCACTGGACCGGCGCGGACAACTCGGCCCGCACCTTCGGCCATTTCGGCCAGTCGGGGACCTTTCTGTGGGTGGACCCGGACGCCGGCCTGGCGCTGGTGGTGCTCACCGACCGCCCGTTCGGCGAGTGGGCGCACGACGTGATGCCGGCCCTGTCTGATGAAGTTCTGAGAGATTATCGGCCGGACTAGCGCAACATGCGTCTCACGAGGCACAATAATCTCTGGAAGCACAATTTCATCTGCTGACTCACTCGGAAACCACCAGGTCGTTGGGGAAGACGTCCCTCGTGGAGCCGAAGGAGCAGGAGATGCGTGCAGCGAACCAATTCGCCGACGCGACGACGGGCGTGGTGTACATCCATGCCTCACCCGCGGCGGTGTGCCCGCACGTCGAGTGGGCGTTGTCGTCGACCCTCAACGCGAGGGCGAATTTGAAGTGGACGCCGCAACCGGCCATGCCCGGTCAGCTGCGCGCGGTCACCAACTGGGTCGGACCCGTCGGCACCGGAGCGCAGCTGGCGAACGCGCTGCGCTCCTGGTCGGTGCTGCGCTTCGAGGTCACCGAGGATCCCAGTCATGGCGTCGACGGTCACCGCTGGTGCCACACCCCGCAGCTCGGGCTCTGGAGCGGGGCGATGAGTGCCAACGGTGACGTGATGGTCGGCGAGATGCGACTGCGCACGCTGATGGCCTCGGGCGCCGACACCCTGGCCGCCGAACTGGACTCCGTGCTGGGCACCGCGTGGGATGAGGCGTTGGAGGCCTACCGCGACGGCGGCGTGGGCGCCGAGGTCAGCTGGCTGAGCAGGGGAGTCGGCTAGGCAGATTTCGGCCGCAGCACCTTGAGTGCGCGCGGTACCGCGGACACCTCGACGGGCAGCGGGCACACGTACTCGCCGTCGGCGTAGGCGTTGATCCCGGGTGAGTCGACCGTGATGATCCGGGCCCGCCGCGTCGTCACCTCGTCGAGGTTCACGTGCGTGCCCTTAAAGACGGTCGGGAAGAGCCGGATCAGCCGGGTACGTGACGTCGAGGCGACCATCGTGACGTCGAGCAGACCGTCCGTCGGATCTGCGCCGGGGCAGATCAGCATGCCGCCGCCGTAGCTTCGGGTGTTCCCGAACGCGGCCAGCGTCAGCTCCGTGTTCACCTCGGTCCCGTCGAAGGTCAGCCGGAACGGCAGCAGCCGCAACTTCGACAGCTCGGCGACCATCGCCACGTTGTAGCGCATCCGCCCATGCGGCCAGCGCATCCGGTTGGTGCGGTCGGTCACCAGGGAGTCGAAGCCGGCCGCCATCACCGTCCCGAACCAGCGGTCCGTGCCGTCGGCACCCCGGATCCGGCCGAGGTCGATCGCGTCGACGACGCCGTCGACCACGATGTCGGCGGCCGCCTCGGGATCCTTCTCCGGGATGCCCAGCGCCCGCGCGTGATCGTTGCCGGTGCCCGCCGGAATGATGCCGAGCGGTATCGACGTCTGCGCGAGCACCTGCAGCGCCAGCGAGATGATGCCGTCCCCGCCGACCACCACCAGGGCGTCCATGCCGCGCTCCAGCGCGCCCTCGACCAGCTCGCGGGCATGGGCGGCGTCGCGGCCGGCGAGCGCGACGACGTCGACGCCGCGGGCCTGGAAGCGGCGGATCGCGCGTTCTGCGGCGTGCGGTGCATTGCCGTGCCCGGATGCGGGATTGGTCAGGACGGTGATCCTGTTCACGGAATCAGCTTGCCCGGGTTGAGGATTCCGGTCGGATCGAGCGCGGCCTTGATCGCCCGCAGCAGGGTCACCCCGAGGTCGCCGACCTCGTCACGCATCCACGGGCGGTGATCGGCGCCCACGGCATGGTGGTGGGTGATCGTGGCGCCGGTGCGCACCATCGCGACCGACGCCGCGGCTTTGGCGGTGCGCCACTGTTCGATCGGGTTGCCGCGCTGCGCCGCGACGACGGTGAAGTACAGCGACGCCCCGGTCGGGTAGATGTGCGAGATGTGGCACAACACCAGAGCGGGGGTGCCGGAATCCGCGAGCGAGCGGGTCAGCGCATCGGTGACGGCCGCCTTCAGCGTGGGCACGTTCGACCAGGTGGTCGCCGTCTCCAGCGTCTCGCACAGCGCCCCGGCCGACAGAAGGGCATCACGCAGATACGGCGCGTTGAAACGGCCGTGCTCCCACGCCCTGGCCGGCGCCTCGCCGAGCGACGTTGCGCCCTTGGCGAGCAACAGCTCTCGCGTCTCCGCGTGCCGGCTCGCGACGTGGGCCTCGGTGCCTTCGAACGCCGTGATGGCCAGGCAGCCGCCGGTGATCTGCTGCTCGCCGATGCTCTCGGTGGTGGCGAGATTGACTCCGGTCTCGGCCTCGTCGGAGAGCCGGATGACGGTGGGTCCGGTGCCGGTCTGCACCACCGCGCGCAGCGCGTCGGCACCGGTCGCGAAGTCGGGGAACGACCAGGCCTCGTAGCGGGTGACCTCGGGCACGGGGTGCACGCGCACCCGCACCCGGGTGATGACGCCGAACGCCCCCTCCGAGCCGATCAGCACCTGACGCAGGTCGGGGCCCGCAGCCGAGGCCGGCGCGCGGCCCAGGTCGAGCACACCGGCCGGGGTGATCGCCCGCAGGCCGCGGACCATGTCGTCGAACCGGCCATAGCCCGCCGAGTCTTGACCCGAGGACCGGGTCGCGGCGAAGCCGCCGATGGTGGCGAAGCAGAAACTCTGCGGGAAGTGGCCCAGCGAGAAGCCGCGCTCGCCGAGCAGTTTCTCCGCCTCAGGTCCGGTCAGGCCGGCGCCGAGCTCGGCCTCGCCGGACACCTCGTCGAGTGCGTGCAGTCGGTCGAAGCGGCACAGGTCCAGTGACACCACCGCCTTGAAGTCGCCCCGCAGCGGATCGAGGCCGCCCACGACGCTGGTGCCGCCGCCGAAGGGCACGATCGCGATGCTGTGGTCGGCGCAGAATCGCAGCAGGGCTGCCACCTCGTCGTCGTCCCCGGGGACCAGCACGGCGTCCGGAGCGTCCTGCACGCCGAAGTCCCTGCGCCGCAACAGGTCCAGGGTGGACTTGCCGCCGGCGTGCAGTAGCCGTCCGCGATCGTCGACCACCACGTTGTCGGCGCCGACGATCGCGACCATGGCGTCCCGATCGGCCCTCGACAGCGCCGACGGGCGCACCCGGACCTGCTCGAGCGTCGGTTCGGCGACGGGGTCGGCCTCGATGCCGAGCGCCTGGGTCAACAACGAGCGGATACCGGGGGACAGCGGGGTCGCCGCGTCCGGATCTCCCCAGGCGTTCCACGCCATCGGTGGGTCGGACGGGTGGCCATCATACGCAGACATGCGTTACAGTATTACAGATGATGTCAATCCGTAACTCCGATTCGAGCGTCGATCAGCGCATTCTCGACGCAGCGGCGGCGTGCATCCTCGCCTTTGGCGTCGAGCGGACGACCATGACCGAGATCGCGCGGCGTGCCCGGGTCAGCCGGCCGACGATCTACCGCCGCTGGCCCGACATCCGGTGGGTGATCGCCGAACTGCTCACCGTGCGCATCGCCGGCGTGCTCGAGGAGGTGCCCGACCGCGGGCCCGGCCGGGAATCCATGGTGGACCGCGTGGTCGCGGTCGCCGAGCACCTCCGCAACGACGAGATCGTGCAGTCGGTCATCCGCAACGCACCCGGCCTCGCGATGGTCTACATTGCCGAACGGCTCGGCACCAGCCAGCAGATCCTCATCGACGCGCTGGCCGACGCGATCACGGCGGGCCAGGACGAGGGCAGTATCCGGACCGGCGACCCGCACGAGATGGCCGCGATGTGCCTGCTGATCACCCAGTCCACCATCCAGTCCGCCCAGATGGTCGAGAAGCTCCTCGACGGCCGGGCCCTCGGCGTCGAACTGGCCCGCGCACTGAACGGATACCTCGCCCCATGACCGGTTCGACCGCACTGAACGCCGCGCGCCGCACCCAGGAACTGACCGCGCTCGGCGACGGCGCGCCGCTCGATCTGCTCGTCATCGGGGGCGGGATCACGGGCGCGGGGATCGCGCTGGACGCCGCAACGCGCGGGCTGTCGGTGGCGCTGGTCGAGAAACACGACCTCGCCTTCGGGACCAGCCGGTGGAGTTCGAAACTCGTGCACGGTGGGCTGCGTTACCTGGCGAGCGGCAACGTCGGCATCGCGCGGCGCAGCGCCGTCGAACGCGGAATCCTGATGACGCGCACCGCCCCGCATCTGGTGCACGCGATGCCCCAGCTGGTACCCCTGCTGCCCGAGATGAACCGCGCGTCGCGGGCGCTGGTCCGGTTCGGGTTCGCCGCCGGCGACGGACTGCGCAAGCTGGCGGGCACGCCGGCCTCGGTGCTGCCGCGGTCGCGGCGGATCGGCGCGTCGGAGGCTGTCCGGCTGGCGCCGACCGTGCGCCGTGACGGACTCGACGGTGCGCTGCTGGCCTACGACGGGCAGCTCGTCGACGACGCGCGCCTGGTGACCGCGGTGGCCCGAACCGCCGCCCAGCATGGTGCGCGCATCCTGACCCGCGTCGAGGCGGTCACCGCGTCCCGCACGTCGGTGACGCTGAGAGACACGATGTCCGGGGAGTCGATCGAGGTCCGTGCCCGCGCCGTGGTGAACGCGACCGGCGTGTGGGCGGGACAGGTCGATCCGTCGCTGCGGCTGCGCCCCAGCCGCGGCACCCACCTGGTGTTCGACGCGGCCGCGTTCGGCAATCCGACTGCGGCACTGACCATTCCGATTCCGGGTGAGCTCAACCGTTTCGTGTTCGCGATGCCCGAGCAGCTGGGCCGGGTGTACCTCGGGCTGACCGACGAGGATGCGCCGGGCCTTGTTCCCGACGTCCCGGAGCCGACCCCCGACGAGGTGGCGTTCCTGCTCGATACCGTGAACACCGCACTCGCGACCGCTCTGGGTCCCTCGGATGTGCTCGGGGCATACGCCGGACTGCGGCCGCTGATCGACACCGGCGGCGGACGCACGGCCGACGTGTCGCGGGAGCATGCCGTCACCGAGTCGCCGACCGGGGTGCTCAGCGTGATCGGCGGCAAGCTCACCGAATACCGCTTCATGGCCGAGGATGTCGTCGACCACGCCGTCGAACTGCGGGGACTGTCAGCGCAGCCATGCCGCACCCGCAACCTCCCGCTCGTCGGCGCCCCCGCGAATCCCGTTGCCGCGCAAGCATCGTCGACGGATCTGCCTGGATCCCTCGTCGAACGCTACGGCGCCGAGGCGCCCAACGTGATCGCCCAGGCGTCCTGCCCGCGCCCCGTCGACCCCGTCGCCGACGGCATCGACGTCACTCGGGCCGAATTCGAGTACGCGGTCACCCACGAGGGCGCGCTGACCGTCGACGACATCCTCGACCGGCGCACGCGCATCGGTCTGATCGCCGCCGACCGCGAACGCGCACTGCCCGCCGCGGAGGAGATGCTGGCCACCGCGGAATA
Organism: Mycolicibacterium chubuense; assembly: GCF_001044255.1. GTDB lineage: Bacteria > Actinomycetota > Actinomycetes > Mycobacteriales > Mycobacteriaceae > Mycobacterium > Mycobacterium chubuense. Next base: position 65,005 of record NZ_JYNX01000038.1, on the reverse strand, counting down.
GCATTCCGGGCTGCGAAATCACCTGTGCGGCAGCCCGGAATGCTATTCCGGCGCAGATTACAGCGGGATGTTCTTGTGGCGGCCGCGGCGTGCCGGGGCCTCGGCCAGCGCCTGCGTCAGCTTCGAGCGGGTGTGAGCGGGGTCGATCTTCTCGTCCACCACACCGATCTCGATCGCGGAATCCACACCGCCGGCGATCTTCTCGTGCTCGATGGCCAGTGCCTCGTGCAGCGACTCGCGCTCCTCGGGCGCGGCGGCGGCCAGCTTCTTCTTGTGCAGGATGCCGACGGCGGCCTTGGCGCCCATGACGGCGACCTCGGCCTCGGGCCACGCGAACACCTTGGTGGCGTTCAGCGACCGCGAGTTCATCGCGATGTAGGCGCCGCCGTAGATCTTGCGGGTCACCAGCGTGACGCGGGGCACCGACGACTCACCGAACGCGTGCAGCAGCTTCGCACCGCGACGGACCACGCCGCCCCACTCCTGGTCCACACCGGGCAGGTAGCCCGGCACGTCGACGACCACGACCAGCGGGATGCCGAACGCGTCGCACAGCCGCACGAAACGTGCTGACTTCTCGGCACTCTCGGAGTTCAGGCAACCGCCCAGGCGCAGCGGGTTGTTGGCGATCACGCCGACGGTGCGCCCGGCCAGCCGGCCCAGGCCCACCACGATCGACGGCGCCCAGCGGGACTGGAACTCCTCGAACGGCACGCCCTCGTCCAACAGCGCCTCGACCAGCGGGTGCACGTCGTAGGCACGTCGCGCCGACTCGGGCAGCAGCGCCTTGAGGTCGGTGTCGCCGGCCTCGGCCTTGCTGCGGTCAAAATGGCCCTGCTGGCAGAACAGTCCGACCAGGCGGCGGCCGCGCTCATAGGCGTCGAGCTCGTCGTCGGCGACGATGTGGCACACGCCCGACTTCTTGTGGTGCGCCTCGGGGCCGCCCAGAGAGACCATGTCGACGTCCTCGCCGGTGACACTGCGCACGACGTCGGGTCCGGTGACGAACACCTTGCTGTCCGGGGCCATCACGATCACGTCGGTCAGAGCGGGGCCGTAAGCGGCGCCGCCAGCCGCGAAGCCGACCACCACCGAGATCTGCGGGATGTAGCCCGACGCGCGGATCATCGCCTCGAACACCAGACCGACCGCGTGCAGCGCCTTGACGCCCTCGGCCAGCCGGGCGCCGCCCGAGTGCCAGATGCCGATGATGGGGCTCTGCTCGTCGATCGCAACGTCATAGGCGTCGACGATGTGCTTGCAGCCGTCCACGCCCATCGCGCCACCCATGACGGTGCCGTCGGTGCAGAACGCGACGGTCCGGACGCCGTTGACGGTGCCCGCGGCGGCGAGCACGCCGGACTTGTCGCGCTCGTGGAGCAGCTCGACACTGCCGTCGTCGAAGAAGGTCGACAGCCGCAGCAGAGGATCGCGGGGGTCGAGGGAGTCGTCGACGGCTTCGGGTAGGCGGTTTTCGATGGTCGTCATATGTTCTCCTGCTTGTCAGTACTTCCCGAAGGCGAGTGCGACGTTGTGCCCGCCGAAACCGAACGAATTGTTGATGGCGTAGTCGAAATTGCCAGGCCGAGGACCGCCCGCGACGACGTCGAGGTCGATCTCGGGATCGAGGTTCTTCAGATTGAGTGTGGGGGGAATGACGCCGTTGCGCAGCGCCTGCACCGTGAGGATGGACTCCACCGCGCCCACTGCGCCGACGGAGTGGCCCAGCGCGGACTTCGGTGCGTAGACGGCGGGCCGGTGCCCGCGCATCGCGTTGTTGATGGCCCGACCCTCCGCGACGTCGCCGACGCTGGTGCCGGTGGCGTGCGCGTTGACGTGGTCGATGTCGGACGGCTTCAGACCGGCGAGCTCGATGGCCCGCGACATCGCGTAACCCGCCCGCTCACCGTCTGGGTCGGGCGCCACCATGTGGTAGCCGTCGGAGGTGATGCTCGCGCCCATCAGCCGGGCGAGGATGGTGGCGCCGCGCGCTTTGGCGTGCTCCTCGGTCTCGATGACCATAAGCGCCCCGGCCTCGCCGAAGACGAAGCCGTCACGGTCCTTGTCGAACGGGCGGCAGGCGCCGGCGGGGTCGTCGTTGTTGGTCGACATCACGATGCGCATCTGCGCGAAGCCGGCGATCGGCACCGCCTCGATGCGCTGCTCGACGCCACCGCAGATGGCGATGTCGGCCTCACCGAGCACGATGTTGCGCCACGCCTGCGCGATGCCCTCCGAACCCGACGCACACGCCGACACCGGGGTGACGACCCCGGCCCTGGCGTGGCGTTCGAGCCCGACCACGGCGGACGGGCCGTTGGGCATGTACATCTGCACCGCCAGCGGGGACACGGCGGTGATGCCGCGATCCCGCATGCCGTCGTAGGCGAACACCAGCGCCTCGGCACCGCCGAGACCGGTCCCGATCGACACCAGCAGACGGCTGCTGTCGACGTCGGGGGACCCGGCGTTCTCCCAGACACGACGCCCCAGCACGGTGGCCATCTTCTGCGGGTAGGACATCCGCCGGTTTTCGTCCTCGGTCAGTTCCCCGACGAAGTCCTCCAGCAGATGGCCGCCGATGCGCACCGGCAGATCGAACTCCTCGACATAGGGATCGTCGAGCAGTCGGATGCCGCTCCTACCCTCCAGCAGGGCCTTCCAGGTGCCGTCGGCATCGGTGGCGACGCTCGTCGTCATCGCCATCCCGGTCACGACGACATCGGGAAGCCCGCTACCTGTTGTCGGCGAAGCCATGCTGGGGCGCGTGTCCTTTCCTACTACGTGTTCTCTACTCGTCAGCCCTAGTAACGACCGAAGGCCAGAGCCACATTGTGGCCACCGAAGCCGAACGAGTTGTTGATCGCATAGCGGTAGTCGCCGTATCGAGGCTCACCCGCGACGACATCGAGATCGATCTCGGGGTCGGGTGTCTCGTAGTTCAGCGTCGGAGGAATGACACCGTCACGCAGCGCCATCACCGTCAACGCCGACTCCAGGGCACCCACCGCGCCGATCGAGTGGCCCAGCGCCGACTTCGGTGCGTACACCGCGGCGTGGTCCACACCGGCCACGCGGATCGCGTTGGCCTCGGCCGTGTCACCGATCGAGGTGGCCGTGGCGTGCGCGTTGACGTGCTGGATGTCCTTGGGCTCGAGGCCCGCGGTCTCCATCGCACGCTTCATCGCATGACCGGCCCGCAGCCCGTCGGCCGCCGGAGCGACCATGTGGAAGGCGTCCGACGTGATGCCGGCGCCCATCAGCCGGGCCAGCGGCTTGGCGCCGCGGGCTTTGGCGTGCTCCTCGGTCTCGATGATCATCAGCGCGCCGGCCTCACCGAATACGAAGCCGTCGCGGTTCTTGTCGAACGGCCGCGACGCTCCTGCCGGATCCTCGTTGTTGGTCGACATGGCGCGCATCATCGAGAACGCCGCGATGGGCAGTGCCTCGATGCCGCCTTCCACGCCGCCACAGACCGCGAAGTCAGCGTCACCCATGACGATCGAACGCCACGCGTGGGCGATCGCCTCCGAACCCGACGAGCACGCCGACACCGGGGTGATGACCCCGGCGCGTGCGCCCAGTTCGAGTCCGGCGACGGCCGCGGCACCGTTCGGCATGATCATCTGCACGGCGAGCGGCGACACCTTGCGGGGGCCGCCCTCGTTCATCGCGTCGTAGGTCTCGACGATCTTCTCGCCGCCACCCAGACCGGTGCCGATGACCACCGCGAACCGGTCGGGGTCGACCTCGGGCTTGCCCGCGGTCTCCCACAACCGGCCCGACAGCAGCTTCGACATGCGCTGCACGTAGGACATGCGGCGCATGTCGAGCCGGGACATGTGGCTGTCGACGTTGTCGACCAGGTGGCCACCGATGCGCACCGGCAGGTCCCACTTGGTGACGAAGTCGTCCTCCAGAATCCGGATGCCGCTTTCGCCTGCAAGAAGGCCCTTCCACGTGCTCTCGATGTCACCAGCGAGAGCCGTGGTGGCCTCGACGGCGGTCACCACGACGCTGGGGAAACCTCCGTTAGCAGTGGAAGGCCTGCTCATTCTGCTGCGAACTTCTCGCGCAGGGCCGCGGCGGCCTCGGGGTTCTCTTCCTCGAGCTTCTGGATGTAGGCGACGACGTCACCGACGGTGCGCAGACCGGCGAGGTCCTCGTCGGGGATCTTCACGCCGTACTTGTCCTCGGTCTGCACGGCGATCTCGACCATCGACAGCGAGTCGATGTCCAGGTCGTCGACGAACGACTTCTCCGGAGTCACCTCGGACGGCTCGATACCGGTGACCTCTTCGATGATCTCGGCGAGACCGGCGATGATTTCTTCCTGACTGGCGGGCACAGTGGCTCCTTCTATTTATCGGGTGTTACCTGGTCGAACGATGGGGGGTCGTGCTCTCGTCACGGGGCGGCGCGCAGGGCTTCTGCGAGTCCGTCCAGATCGGAGGGGGTCTTGATCGGATGCGTCGGGGTGCCCTTGAGCTCCCGCTTGGCGATGCCGCTCAGCGTGCCGGCCGGCGGGAACTCGACGAGCGCGGTGGCGCCGAGCTCGCGCAGGGTCTCGTTGCACAGATCCCAGCGCACCGGACGGGTCATCTGGGCGACGAGCTTGGTCATCGCATCGGCGGCCGACTCGACCGGGCGGCCGTCGGCGTTCGACAGCAGCGTGACCGTCGGCTCCGACGGGGTGATGCGGCCCGCGACGGCGGCGTACTCGTCCAGGGCGGGCGCCATGTAGCGGGTGTGGAACGCGCCCGCGGTCGCGAGCGGACGGACCCGGGCGCGTGCCGGCGGATCCTCCGCGAGCTTCTCCAGTGCCGCGACGGCGCCGGCGGCGACGATCTGGCCGGCCGCGTTGCGGTTGGCCGGAACCAGGTCCAGGGCGTCGAGCCGGGCGAGCACCTCGGCCTCGTCCCCACCCAGGAGCGCGGACATGCCGGTGGGCTCCAGCGCGCAGGCCTTGGCCATCTCGCGGCCGCGGGTGGCGGCCAGGGCGACGGCCTCGTCGGCGGTGATCACGCCGGCGATCGCGTAGGCGGCGATCTCGCCGACCGAGTGGCCGGCGGCGACGAGCTGCTCGGTGCCCGTCAGGATGTCTCGCTTGGCCAGTTCCTCGTAGGCCAGCAGCGTGGCGGCCACGACGAGGGGCTGGGTCACCGCGGTGTCGGTGATCTCCTCGGCGTCGGCGGTGGTGCCGAGCCGTGCCAGATCCAGGCCGCTGATCTCCGACCACGACGCGATGCGCGTCGCGGCGCCGGGAAGCTCCAGCCACTCGGCGAGCATGCCGGGAGTCTGGGAGCCCTGTCCGGGCGCGAGGAATGCAAGCACTGTTTTGTCAGGCACGTCTCTAAGAGAACATTGTGAAGACGCTTTTGCGCCGTGTAAGAGACTATGAACTCTTTCTTAGGTTTTTGTGGAGAGCCCACAAAACCGCATGTGATGCGACTGCATCGAGACCGCGTCGCAACATGTCACCGCGCAGAACGCGCCGCGGATGTGACCGATGCAACATCAGTGACCTGCTCAGATCCTGCCCGCGCAGATGGGGTCGACTGCGTCTGACGGCGTAGACGGCCCACCGTGGAGGCCACCCGCAACACGTAGGCATCCCGGGGAAGCGTGGCGTCACGGCCCGTGAAGTCGGCGATCCGTTTGAGCCGGTAGCGGACGGTATTTGGATGAACGAACAATTTGCGTGCGCACGCTTCGATCGCGCCACCGGAGTCCAGATACGCGTCGAGTGTCTCCGTCAGCGCGGGTCCGGCGTCCGCGAGCGGGCGCATCACCTCCGCCTCCAGCGCGGCGGCGGCCGAGGCGTCGCCGAGCAGCGCCCGCTCGGGGAGCAGTTCACGGGCCGCCACCGGGCGCGGCGCGCCCGCCCATCCGGCGACGGCGTTCATCCCGGCGATGGCCTCGGTGGCGCTGATGTGGGCCGCGCCCAGCGTCGGCGCCATCGGCCCGATGACCACCGGACCGTCAGCGAACACCGTCATCAACTCCGACAGGAAGCGGTCGGTGTGCGACAGCCCGCCCGAGACGACGGTCACCAGCCAGGTGCCGTGCACGTCGGCCAGGGCTGAGCGACCGTTGCGGGCCGCGACGTCGTGCACGTCCTCACCCGTCAGGTCCATCCGGTCAGGACGCGGCAGCCCGACGATCACCGTCGCCGCCGCGGTGGCGTCCCAGTTCAGCGCCGCGGCCTGTGACTGCAGATCCGGTCCGATGTCGCCGCGCACCACGGCGTCGATCAGGTTCGCCTCCATCCGGGTGTCCCACGCGCCGCGGGCCTCGGCCTGGTCGGCGTAGGCGGTGGCCGCGGCGAAGGCCAGGTCACGGCTGTAGCGCAGGATGCCCGCGGTCAGCGCGGTCAACTGCTCCTCGCTGCGCGCCAGCAGCGGCACGACCTCCTCGAAGAACTCCATCGTCACGCGCACCATCTCCACGGACTGGCGCAGCGCGATGCGCCGGCGCAGGTCCTGCGGCACCACCTCGAACGCCTGCGCGGTGTAGCTGACGTCGCTGTCGGGCTGACGCATCCACTCGACGAAATTCACCACCGCGGTCTGCACTACCAGCTGCACGCTGGCCCGCTGTGACGCCTCCAGATCCGCGAAGAAGGGCAGCCGTTCACCCATCACCTGCACGGCCTCGGTGGCCAGCCGACCCGAGTACTGGCTGAGCCGGCGCAGCACCGAGTCCGGAACGTTCTCCAGCACCTCGACGGTCGACCGGGGCGGGACGAACCGATTGTTGTCGGCCATCCCTAAAATCTACGCCCCGGTTTGGTGGACAGCCTCCAAGATCGCTACGCGACTCCGGGGTCGCTCGTCTGCTCAGGCGCTGCCATCACGTCGTCGATCTGGTACTTGCGCGCCGCCTCGACCGCCACCGCCATGTCGATGTTGCCGTCGCGGGCCAGCCCTTCGAGCACTGCGACGGTGATCGACTCGGCGTCGGTGTTGTAGTAGCGGCGCGCTGCCGGGCGGGTGTCGGAGAAACCGAAGCCGTCGGTGCCGAGCGTGATGTAGGTGCCGGGCACCCACGGCCGGATCTGCTCCGGCACCGCACGCATCCAGTCCGACACGGCCACCACGGGCCCCTCCGCATCCGCGAGCGCCTTGGTGACGTAGGGCGTCCCGGCCGCGCGCTCCGGATGGCGCAACGCCTCCTTCTCGATGGCCACGCCGTCGCGGTTGAGCTCACCCCAGCTGGTCACCGACCACACGTCGGCGGCGACGTCCCACTCCTCGGCGAGCATGTCGGCGGCGTTGAGCGCCGACGGCATCCCGACTCCGGACACCAGGATCTGCGCGCGGTGACTGCGCTTGTCCGGCGCCTGCCGGTAGCGGTAGATCCCGCGCAGGAGGCCCTCGACGTCCAGGCCCTCCGGCTCGGCCGGCTGCACGTAGGGCTCGTTGTAGATCGTCACGTAGAAGTAGACGTTCTCCGGGTTCTCGCCGTACATGCGGTGCAGGCCGCTCTCGATGATGTAGGCGATCTCGTAGGCGAACGCGGGATCGTAGGCGACGACGGCCGGGTTGGTCGCGGCCAGCAGCAGCGAGTGCCCGTCGGCGTGCTGCAGTCCCTCGCCGACCAGCGTGGTCCGTCCGGCCGTCGCCCCCAGCGCGAAGCCGCGCGCCATCTGATCGGCCGCGGCCCACAGACCGTCACCGGTGCGCTGGAACCCGAACATCGAATAGAAGATGTAGACCGGGATCATCGGCTCGTTGTGCGTGGCGTACGACGTGCCCACCGCGGTGAACGACGCCGTCGAGCCCGCCTCGTTGATGCCCTCGTGCAGGATCTGGCCGACTTCGCTCTCCTTGTAGGCCAGCATCAGTTCCGCGTCGACCGAGGTGTACAGCTGCCCGTTGCGGTTGTAGATCTTCAGGCTCGGGAACCACGAGTCCATCCCGAACGTGCGGGCCTCGTCGGGGATGATCGGGACGATCCGATCCCCGATGTTCTTGTCCCGCAACAGCTCCTTGAACGTCCGGACGGTCGCCATCGTGGTGGCGACCTCCTGCTTGCCCGAGCCCTTCTTGAGCGCCTTGTAGGTGTCGCGGCCGGGCAGCTGCAGGGCCTTGCTCTTGGTGCGGCGCTCGGGCAGGAACCCGCCCAGGGCGCGGCGCCGGTCGAGCATGTAGCGGATCTCCGGCGCCTCCGGGCCTGGGTGGTAGTACGGCGGCAGGTAGGGGTCGTTCTCGAGTTGCTCGTCGGAGATCGGGATGCGCTGCGCGTCGCGGAAGTCCTTGAGGTCCTGCAGCGCAAGCTTTTTCATCTGGTGCGTGGCGTTGCGGCCCTCGAAGTGCTTGCCGAGGGTGTAGCCCTTGATCGTCTTGGCCAGGATGACCGTCGGCTGGCCCTTGTGTTCCATCGCCGCGTGATAGGCGGCGTAGACCTTGCGGTAGTCGTGGCCGCCGCGCTTGAGGTTCCAGATCTCCCGGTCGGTCATCGGCTCGACGAGCGCCTTGGTCCGCGGATCGCGGCCGAAGAAGTGGTCACGCACGTAGCTACCGTCGTTGGCCTTGTAGGTCTGGTAATCCCCGTCGGGGGTGGTGTTCATCAGGTTGACCAGTGCGCCGTCGCGGTCGGCGTGCAGCAGCGCGTCCCACTCGCGGCCCCACACCACCTTGATCACGTTCCAGCCCGCACCGCGGAAGAACGACTCGAGCTCCTGGATGATCTTGCCGTTGCCGCGCACCGGGCCGTCCAGGCGCTGCAGGTTGCAGTTCACCACGAACGTCAGGTTGTCCAGCGCCTCGTTGGCCGCCACCTGGATCAGTCCGCGGCTCTCCGGCTCGTCCATCTCGCCGTCGCCCAGGAACGCCCACACATGCTGGTTCGACGTGTCCTTGAGGCCGCGGTCCTGCAGGTAGTGGTTGAACCGCGCCTGATAGATCGCGTTCATCGGGCCCAGGCCCATCGAGACCGTGGGGAACTCCCAGAAGTCGGGCATCAGCCGCGGGTGCGGGTAGGACGGTAGCCCGCCGCCGGCGTGGCTGTGCTCCTGGCGGAATCCGTCGAGCTGGTCGGAGCTGAGCCGGCCCTCGAGGTACGCGCGGGCGTAGATGCCGGGGGAGGCGTGGCCCTGGATGAACACCTGGTCGCCACCGCCGGGGTGGGACTTGCCGCGGAAGAAGTGGTTAAACCCGACCTCGTAGAGCGCCGCCGAGGACGCGTACGTGGAGATGTGGCCGCCGACGCCGACGCCGGGCCGCTGCGCCCGGTGCACCATGATCGCGGCGTTCCACCGGATCCAGGCCCGGTAGCGGCGCTCCACGTCCTCGTCGCCGGGGAACCACGGTTCGAGTTCGGTGGGGATCGTGTTGACGTAGTCCGTGGACGTCAGCGACGGAAGCGCCACCCGCTGCTCACCGGCACGCTCGAGCAGCCGCAGCATCAGATAGCGGGCCCGCGACGGCCCGGAACGTTCCAGCAGATCGTCGAACGACTCCAGCCACTCGGCGGTCTCGTCGGGATCGATGTCGGGCAGATAGGACGCCACCCCCTCCCGGATGACGCGAACGCGATCGTGTTCGGGTGTGCTGCTGGAGTTTTGGGCCAGATCCTGGCGCACGAACTCGGTGGTCAACTTCCGCTCCTTGTCAGGCGGTTTCGCGCACGCGATCGGCCGAGTGGGTCTGCTCGCTCTTCATGTGCACAGGTGGGTTCCATCCTTCTCCAATCCTGCCCCATGCGCAGCATCGGGTGTGAACGGTTGCATTTAGTACACCCAACCCGTTGATCGGCCGGTAACGTCTGCAGACCGTGCTGATCGGTAGGGGGAGCGCCGCGCGACTGCGGCTCGCCGCCTGCGCGACCGGCGTCGTCGCGGCGCTGGCGATGGTCGTCGTCGGCTGCACGAACGTCACCGACGGCGCCGCCTCGGCACCCCAGGGCGAGGCGCCGCTGTACCGGGCATCGGTGTCGGCGTCGCTCGAGGAGTCCGCGGCCAGTTCGTCGGCTCGGGAATCGGAGCGCCAGGCCTCGGTGACCACCCAGGCGGTGCAGAGCACCTGCGAGACGATGAGCTCGAGCAGTGCCGATGCGATCGCCGCGGTGAACACCTATGTCGACGCGTTCAACGCCGACCCGGGGGGCTCGGCGAGCAACGCCGGTCCCGCCGTCGACGCGCTGAACCAGAGCGCGGACCTGGTGTCGAGCGGCCTGAGCGACGCACTGCCCGGGGACCTGCGCGACGCGCTGACCGGCTGGGTCGACGCCGCCCGGGCCGTCGCGACCGCGATCGCCGGCAACTATCCGGCCGAGGATTTCAACGCCGCGATCGCCCGCCTGAACGACGCGAAGACCACCGCGCTGGACCGTTGCGATGCGGCGTTCCGGTGACGTTGCCGCCAGATGGCTTGCCGTCGTCACCCGGCGTGCGACGATAGGGGGCAACGTGGCACAGCGCACAGCGTGCCGACCAGACGCAAGGAGGACTGACCGTGGTGTCGGCGGGTGACCCCCCGAACTACGCCCGCAAGCTGGGCATCCAAAAAGATCAGGTTGTGCAGGAACTGGGCTGGGACTCCGACGTCGACGACGACATCCGGGCCGACATCGAAGACGAGTGCGGTGGTGAACTCCTCGACGAGGACGCCGACGAGGTTGTCGACGTGGTCCTGCTGTGGTGGCGCGACGACGACGGGGACCTCGTCGACACGCTGATGGACGCGATCACGCCGCTCGCCGACGACGGCGTCATCTGGGTCGTCACGCCGAAGACCGGCCAGCCCGGCCACGTGCAGCCCGCCGAGATCGCCGAGTCCGCACCCACGGCCGGCCTGATGCAGACCTCGTCGGCCAACCTTGGCGACTGGATCGCCAGCAGGCTGGTGCAACCGAAGTCCAAGGCCGCCGGGCGGCGATGATCGCCCTCGGCGATCCCGCGCCGGACTTCACGCTCGCCGATCAGAACAACCAGCGGGTGTCGCTGAGTGCATTCCGCGGCACGAAGAACGTGCTGCTGGTGTTCTTCCCGCTCGCCTTCACCGGGATCTGCCAGCGCGAACTCGACGAGATCCGCGACCGCATCGACGACTTCGTCGACGACACCACGGCCACGCTGGCGATCTCGGTGGGTCCGTCGCCGACCCACAAGGTGTGGGCCGCTCAGCGCGGGTTCACGTTCCCGGTGCTGTCGGACTTCTGGCCGCACGGAGCGGTGAGTCAGGCCTACGGCGTCTTCAACGACGCGTCGGGCTTCTCGAACCGGGGCACCTTCGCCGTCGACCGCGACGGGGTGGTGCGCTTCGCCGACTGCAAGCAGCCGGGGGAGGCGCGCGATCAGGCGGTGTGGACGGCGGCGCTGGACGCGGTGCGCGGCTGAGGGGGATTTCCGTCCGCGCGCGCCCGCCGATTATGCTGCCCGGGATCGGGCGCGTAGCTCAGTGGTAGAGCTCTGGTTTTACACACCAGCGGTCGGCGGTTCGATACCGTCCGCGCCCACCGTCAACGCCGGCGAGGAATCCCCGTGGACCACAGCGCCCACGCGATCAGCACCGGCTGGAAGAACAACCGCACCAACCGCTTGGTGTCGGTGTCGAGCCCGAACCCGTCGGCGTGGTTGAGGTACTGCGCCAGGTTGCCCGGAAAGACCAACACGAAGAACGCCGCCAGCAGCCGACCCACCAGGACGCGGTCGCGGCGCAGCACGGCCAGGCCGACGCCGAGCGTGATCTCGACGCCCCCGGACGCCATCACGACCCCGTCGGCGTCCATAGGTACCCAGTTGGGCACCTGCGCCTGGAATTCCTCACGGGCCCAAAACAAATGACTGAAGCCGGCGAAGATCATCGCGCCGGCCAGGATCAGTCGCGCGAGCGTCCTGGCGCGAGTTGTCGGCGGGGGAGCGGGTTGTTCGTCCAGGGCGTTCACGGCGTTCACGTTAGCTCTCGTCAGCAGCAGCCGGTGGCCTTGCGTTCGGCCAGATGCGCGTGCTCGGCGTTGTCGGCGCCGCGGACCGCACCGACGAATTCGTCGAGGTCGATGCGGCGTCCGCCCAGCCACGTCCCCGTCACCGTGACCCTCTCGATGATCTCCGCGGGATCGACGGCCCACGGGTCGGCGGTCAGCTCCACGAAATCGGCCAGCTTGCCGGGCGTGATCGAGCCGACGAGGTGCTCGCGGCGCAGCGTCCGGGCCGCGTCGATGGTCTGCGCGCGCCACGCCCGGTCCAGCGGGATCGCCTGGTCCGGGCAGTGCACGGTGCCCTTGCGGGTGCGCCGTGTCACCGCGGTGGCGATGTTGACGACCGGCGCCGGCGGGGACACCGATCCGTCATTGTGCAGCGACACGCACGCGCCGGAATCGACGGCGTCGGCGAACGCCGCCCACCTCGCCCCGTGCTGCGGCTCGAACATCGCGCCGTCGAGCAGTTCACCCCAGTAGTAGTACTGGAACGGCGCCAGCGACACGTGCACGCCCAGCCGGGCGGCGCGGTCGAAGTGCGCCCGGGTGCCCGCGCCGCAGTGCTCCAGCCGCCAACGATGGTCGGTGCCCATCAGGCCGTGCCGCTGCAGCGCGTCCTCGTAGGCGTCGAGCGCGAGGTCGAGGGCCAGGTCGCCATTGGCGTGGAAGGCCATCTGCCAGCCGGCCGGCGCCGCCCGGTCGAGGATCGCGTCGAGCTGCTCGCGGCTGTAGTTCATCGAGTGCGCGCCGCCGGCCACCGCCGGATCGATGCCGGCGGTGCGGGTGGCCTCGGTGTCCAGGTACGGGAACGAGATCGCGATGTTGCCGACCCATGGCGACCCATCGGTCCACAGCTTGACCCCGGTCTTGGTCAGCCACTCGTCGCCTGCGGTGAATGTCGTTGGCTCCGAATAGGTGTCGGTGACCGACATCTCCCACATGCTGACCCGTAGCGGGCATGACGGCGCGGCGGCGAGTGCTTCGTAACCGGCGGCGAACTTGGGGTCGTAGGTCATGTCGGATGTCGAGGTGTAGCCGCCGCGCGCCATCGACGCGAAGTAGCTCGCCGCCGACACCAGCGGGTCGCCCATCTGCTCCATCAGCGGCATCGTCACCGCCGTCACCACGGGCAGCTCGAACCCCTGCCCGTTCAGCGTCCCGTCCGCGTTGCGGCCGAACTTTCCGGCGACCGGATCGGGCGGAGGGGTGGCGTCCCAACCGTGGCGCCGTATCACCGCGGAGTTGAAATACACGCCGTGCCCGGAGTTGTCGGTGACGACGGTGACGCGGTCGCCGAAGATCTCGTCGAGCTCGCCGGCCTGCGGTGCCGGATGGCCGTGCAGCAGTGCGTCATAACCGGCGAACCACAGTGGGGTGTCGGAGTCGGTGTGGGCCAGCGCGTCGGCGAAGATGTCCCGCACGTCCGCCCAGCTCGCAGCGACCCACGGCGCGATCGAGCGGGCCGGCGCCTGCGTGGCGATCCCGCTGATCAGCGGATGCCCGTGCGGTTCAACGAAACCCGGCGCGAGCACGGCGGCGCCGGTGTCGACGACCTCGGCGCCGGGCAGCGCGTCGCGGCACTCGTCGACGGTGCCCACGGCTGTGATCCGTCCGTCCGACACCGCCACCGCCTCGGCGCGCGGCACCGTGTCGTCCATGGTGATGACGGTCCCTGCGGTCAAGATCACGTCGGTCATGGGCACAGTGTGACACCGATGTGACAAGCTGCCGGGGTGTTCGCAGCAGTTGGCCGGGGCCGCGCAGCCGGGATCGCGGTGGGGGTGCTCGCCGACCGCGTGTTCGGTGACCCGTCGCGGGGGCATCCGGTGGCGCTGTTCGGCAGCGGCGCAGCGGCGCTCGAGCGGCGGGTCTACGCCGACAGTCGCAGCGCGGGTGCCCTGCACACCGCCGCACTGCTCGGCATCGTCGCCCTCGCCGGTGCGGCGGCCGAACGCACCGGCCGGCGCGCCGGCGTCGTCGCCGAGACGGTGTGCGTCGCCGCCGCGACGTTCACCGCGCTCGGCGGTACGTCGCTGGCCCGCACCGGTGCCCGGATGGCCGATCTGCTGGCGGCCGGCGACCTCGACACGGCCAGACAGCTGCTGCCGTCACTGTGCGGACGGGACCCGTCGGTGCTCGACGCCGCCGGCCTGACCCGCGCCGCGCTGGAGTCGGTCGCCGAGAACACCTCCGACGCGCAGGTCGGTCCGCTGGTGTGGGCGGCGCTGGGTGGCATCCCCGCGGTGCTGGTGTATCGGGCGGCCAACACGCTCGACGCGATGATCGGCCACAAGTCGCCGCGCTACCTGCGGTTCGGTTGGGCGGCAGCCCGATTCGACGATCTGTTGAACCTGGCCGCGGCCCGGCTCACGGGGCTGTTCGTCGTGGCGTGCGCGCCGGTGGTGGGTGGCTCTCCGACGGGTGCCGCGCGGGCCTGGCGCCGGGACGCGGGCAGGCACCCCAGCCCGAACGCCGGCGTCGCCGAAGCGGCGTTCGCCGGGGCGCTGGGGATCCGGTTGGGCGGCCCTACGCAGTACGCCCACGAGCTGGAGATCCGCCCGACGCTCGGCGATGGCAGGACGCCGGCGGTCGCGGATCTGAAGCGTGCCGTGCGGTTGTCGCGCGCTGTGCAGGTGGTCGCCGCGGCAGCCGCCGTCAGCGTCGCCTCCCGTACCGGTCGGCGAGCTTGTCCTCAGGGGTGACGGGTGCGGCCGCCGCCTTCTCCTGCCTGCGCGCCTTCACCTCGGCATAGACGAAGTAGCCGACGCCGATCGGGGCGATGATGCCGAAGGCGATCCACTGGATGCCGTAGGACAGAAACGGCCCGGCATCCAGACGCGGCAGTGGAACGGCGCCGAGACCCCCGGGCTGGCCGTCGACCAACTGCAGATAGGACCCGGCCAACGGAACGCCGGTCAACGCGGAGATCTGGTCGGGGTTGATCGAATACACCTGCTGCACACCGGCGTCCCGGAACGGAGCCTTGCCGGCGGGCACCCCCTCGGCGTCGCGCAACCGGGCGGTGATCGTCACGGTGCCCGTCGGGGCGGCGTCGAACGGCGGTACCGCGGTACCCTGCACCGGCTTGACGTAGCCGCGGTCGACGAGCACGGTCGGGCCGCCGTCGACGGCGAACGGCACCAGCACCTCGAACGCCGGGTCACCGTCGATGACGCGCAGCCGCGCCAGCACCTGCGCGTCGTTCAGATATCTGCCCGTCGCGGTCACGCGCTTCCACTGCTGATCGGGCGCCGCCGAATCCTGATGGGGCAGAAGCGTGGTCAGTGGCACCGGGTCGGCGTCCAGCGAGGCGGCGATCTGCGCGTTCTCCCGGGAGGTCTTGGTGTTCTTGCCCAGCTGCCACGGGGCCAGCACCGTGAAGCACAGGTAGGCGAACGCGATCACCACGACGTAGAGCGCCAGCCATTGCGGCCGCAGCAGGAAGGTCAGCCGGCGCATCGTCAGACCGCCTGTCGCCGCTCGGCCAGCTGGTCGTCCACCCACCCGTGCAGTCCCGGCAGCGCAGCGTCGATGACGGTGAACACGTCCTCGAAGTCGTCGCGCGTTCCGTAGTAGGGATCGTCGACGTCGGGGACGTGGGCGCCCGAGCGTGGGTCGAACGAGCGCAGCATGCGCAGCCGCTCGGTGGGCACCCCGAGGTGGGCCAGCATGCGCTGGTGCTCGCGGCCGAGCGCGATCACCAGATCGGCGCCCAGGTGGTCGTCCCCGAGCTGGGTGGCCCGATGCGCCGACGGGTAGCCGTGCCCGCGCAACGTGTCGGCGGCGCGGCGGTCGGCGGGCTCACCCTCGTGCCAGTGCCCGGTGCCCGCGCTGCTGACGCGCACCACATCGGCCAGCCCCCGCTCGGCGATCTGATGGGCGAACATCTTCTCCGCCATCGGGCTGCGGCAGATGTTGCCCGAACAGATGAACGTCACGTGCAGCAGCTCAGACACCCAGCGCCTCCCTCAGGGCGTCGACGGTCTCGACGTGGGCGAGCGCGCCGCTGGGGCCGTCGGCGAAGTCCTCGCGGCCGTAGCCCCAGTCGACGACGATGGTGCCGATGCCGTGTTCGGCGGCTCCCTCCACGTCGTGTGACCGGTCGCCGATCATCACCACCCGGTCGGGGACCGGGGCGAGCTGATCGAGCGCGTGGGCCAGCACGTCGGCCTTGCGTGCCCGGGTGCCGTCGACGCTGGCGCCGGCGATCACCTCGAAGCGTCCGTCGAGCTCGAAGTGGGCGAGGATGCGCCGCGCCGTCGGCTCGGCCTTCGAGGTGGCCACCGCCAGGCGCACCCCGGCCTCCGCGAGGTCGGCCAGCAGGTCCGGGACGCCCGTGAACGGCCGGTTCATCGACCAGCCGCGGCTGGTGTAGTCCGCGCGGTAGGCGGCGATCGCGTCGTCGACCCGCTCGCCCAGGCCCAGCGACTCCAGCGTGTGCAGCATGGGCGGTCCGACGATGCGGCTGACCAGATCCCCCTCGGGGACGGTGGCGCCGACTGCGGTCAGGGCGTGGCGGAAGCTGGCCACGATGCCCTCGGCGGAGTCGGTCAGGGTGCCGTCCAGGTCGAAGATCACCAGATCGCCGCGGCCCACCCGGGCGACGCCGGCTGAGCTGTCCAGCATGTCGGTCACGTGCCCATTGTCCCTGATGCCCGGAGTGGCTGGACCCGCGCACTACTGTCGTGCTGTGGCATGTCTGCTGGTGATGCGATGACGGTGGGGCTCGCCGACGTCATCGAGGTGCTCGACAGGGCCTACCCGCCGCGGCTGGCGCAGAGCTGGGACTCCGTCGGCCTGGTGTGTGGGGATCCGTCCGAGCCGGTCGAGTCGGTGACGGTCGCGGTGGACGCGACGGCCGAGGTGGTGGCGACGGTGCCCGAGCGGAGCCTGCTGCTGGCCCACCATCCGCTGTTGCTGCGCGGAGTGGACACGGTGGCCGCCGACACGGTCAAGGGGGCGCTGCTGCACGCCATGATCCGGACCGGGCGCGCCCTGTTCACCGCACACACCAACGCCGACAGCGCCGACCCGGGCGTCTCCGACGCGCTGGCCACCGCGCTCGGCCTGGAGGTCACCGACGTCCTGTCCCCGTTGCCGTCGGCACCCGCGCTGGACAAGTGGGGCATCTACGTTCCGCCCGAGAACGCCGAGGCGGTGCGGGCGGCGATGTTCGGTGCGGGCGCCGGCGACGTCGGCGACTACTCGCAGTGCAGTTGGAGCGCGCCGGGGATCGGCCAGTTCCTGCCCGGAGACGGCGCCTCACCGGCGATCGGCTCTGTCGGGACCGTGGAGCACGTCGTCGAGGACCGCGTGGAGATGGTCGCGCCGAGGTCGCGGCGAGCGGCGGTTCTCGCGGCTCTGCGCACCGCCCATCCGTATGAGGAGCCTGCGTTCGACGTCGTCGCGCTGGAGACTCCGCCGGCGGGCACCGGGCTGGGCCGCATCGCCGTCCTCGCGGAACCGGAACCGTTGCCCGCGTTCGTCGCTCGCGTCCGGCGTGGCCTTCCCGCGACGTCGTGGGGGGTGCGCGCCTCCGGTGACCCGACGACGACGGTGTCGCGGGTCGCGCTGTGCGGCGGGGCGGGTGACTCGCTGCTCGCGGAGGTGGCCGCCGCCGGAGTGCAGGCCTACGTCACCGCAGACCTGCGTCACCATCCGGCCGACGAACACCGCCGCGTCTCCGACGTCGCACTCGTCGACGTCGCGCACTGGGCCAGCGAGTTCCCGTGGTGCGCACAGGCGGCCGAACTCCTGCACCAGCACTTCGGCGGCGCACTGCCCGTCACCGTGTCCGAGGTGCGCACCGACCCATGGAATGTCGAGGAAGCAGCCGATGAAAGCTGATGTGTCACAGCAACGTTCACTGCTCGAGCTGGCCGAGCTCGACGCCGAGATCAGCCGGCTCGAGCACCGGGTGAACAACCTTCCCGAACAGACGGCGTTGGAGAGTGCGCAGGCCGCCCACCGCGAGGCCAACGACCGGCTGGCCGCCGTGCAGCTCGCGCTCGCCGACCTCGACGCGCAGATCGCGAAGTTCGAGAGCGAGATCGACGGGGTGCGCCAACGCGAGGACCGCGACCGAGGGCTCCTGGAGGGCGGCACGGTCGACGCCAAACAACTCACCGAACTGCAGCACGAGCTCGAGACCCTGCAACGCCGCCAGGCCAGTCTGGAGGACTCGCTGCTGGAGGTGATGGAACGGCGTGAGGAGCTCGCGGCCGACCAGGACCGCGAACTGACCGGCATCGACGACCTGCAGACCGCCCTGACCGACGCGCAGCAGTCCTGCGACAGCGCGCGCACGCACCTCGCGCAGATCAAGCATCAGCGTGTCTCGCGGCGTGAGGAACTCGTCGCGGGGATCGACGAGGGGCTGGTGTCGATGTACGAGCGTCAGCGTGCGCGCGGTGGCGTGGGCGCCGGGCAGCTGCAGGGACGACGGTGCGGAGCGTGCCGGCTGGAGATCGACAAGGGCGAGCTGGCGCGGATCGCCGCCGCGGCCGACGACGAGGTGCTGCGCTGCCCGGAGTGCAACGCGATCCTGTTGCGCGTCAAGGGAACCGGCGCGTGAAGGTCATCGTCGAGTGCGACGGCGGTTCGCGCGGCAATCCCGGTCCGGCAGGATACGGCGCGGTCGTATGGTCCGCGGATCGCGCTGAGGTGTTGGCCGAGGCGAAGGAGGCGATCGGCCGCGCCTCCAACAACGTCGCCGAATACCGCGGCCTGATCGCGGGACTCGAGGCCGCGGCGGGCGTGGGTGCCACCGAGGTCGAGGTCTGCATGGACTCGAAGCTGATAGTCGAGCAGATGGCCGGGCGCTGGCGCGTCAAGCATCCCGACCTGGCCCCGCTGAACCAGCAGGCCCGCGATCGCGCGCGGGCGTTCGAGCACGTCACCTACACCTGGGTGCCCCGTGCGCAGAACGCCCATGCCGACGCGCTGGCCAACCAGGCGATGGACGCGGCCGCCGGTATCGAGGAGGACGATCCGTTGCCGGCCGAAACGTCAACGCCGACAACGCAGGTGACGACAAACCCGGCGGGGTGGACCGGGGCACGTGGAGCGCCGACGCGGTTGTTCCTGCTTCGGCACGGGCAGACGCCGCTGTCGGTCGAACGGCGCTACTCGGGGCGCGGCAACCCCGCGCTGACCGAACTGGGCAATCAGCAGGCCGACGCGGCGGCCCGGTATCTGGGGCAGGCCGGTGGGATCGACGCGGTGGTGTCCTCGCCGCTGCAACGCGCCCACGACACCGCCACCGCGGCCGCGAAGGCTCTCGGTCTGGACGTCGAGGTCGACGACGATCTGATCGAAACCGACTTCGGGGCCTGGGAGGGGCTGACGTTCCGCGAGGCCTCCGAACGCGACCCCGAACTGCACCTGCGCTGGCTGCGCGACACCGCCGTGCCGCCCCCGGGCGGCGAGAGCTTCGACGCGGTGGCCACCCGTGTCGCCCGCGCGCAGAAGCGCATCATCGCCGAACGCCCCGGTCAGACAGTGCTGGTCGTGTCGCATGTGACGCCGATCAAGACACTGCTGCGCCTGGCCCTCGACGCCGGCTCGACGATTCTGTACCGGCTGCATCTGGACCTGGCCTCGCTGTCGATCGCCGAGTTCTATCCCGATGGTCTCGCCTCGGTGCGCCTGGTCAATCAGACGTCCTATTTGTGATCGGTGTGCAGGTGTACGCGTTCGCCGTGCAGGCCGAACAGCGCGATCGCCTCGACGGGGCCGTCGACGACCCCGAACCAGTGCGGCGTCCACGTCGAGAACTCCACGGCTTCACCGGGTTTGATGATGAAGTCGCGTTCGCCGAGGATCAGCCGCATTCTGCCCGACAGCACGTACATCCAGTCGTGACCCTCGTGGACGGGCAACTGCGGCGGTGGTGTGCGCCGGCGGGCGCTCACCCGGATCTTGTAGGCGTGTAGTCCGCCCGCCGGACCCTGACCGGTCAACGGCCAGAACGTGATCTGGTTGCGGGTGTGCGCGCCGCCGCGGACCCGCGGGTCTTCGACCTCCGGGGCGCGCAGCAGTTCGTCGGTGCTCACCGACAGGGCGGCGGCGAGCCGGGGGAGATGGTCGAGGGCGAGCCGTCGCTTGCCGGATTCCAGTCGACTCAGGGTGGACACGTCGATGCTGGACCGGCTCGCCACGTCGTCGAGTGTCATGCCGCGCTGCAGCCTCAGTTCCCGCAACCGGCGCCGCACCCGGGCGTCCACGCCGTCGTCGTTTGCCTGCATGGCAACCAAGCTTGGCATGTCGGTGCGACAGCGAGCAAGGTGGTGGCATGAGCGAACGATGGGATGGCGTGGTCATCGGCGGTGGAGCCGCGGGACTGAGCGCGGCGCTGGTGTTGGGCCGGGCGCGTAAGCGGACCCTGGTGGTGGACGTTGGCGCGCAGAGCAACCGCGCCGCGCACGGCATCGGCGGACTTCTCGGGTTCGACGGTGTGCCACCGGCGGAGCTCTATGCCCGCGGCCGCGACGAACTGGCGCGGTACCCGTCGGTCGAGGTGCGCGACGACGAGGTGGCCGACGTCACCGCGCACGAGGGCGGATTCACGATCGGACTGTCCGACGGCGGAGTCGAGCGCACCCGGCGGGTGCTGCTCGCCACGGGCATGCACTATCGGGCCCCGGAAGTACCGGGACTCGAGAAGTTCTGGGGCCGTTCGGTGTTCCACTGCCCCTTCTGCCACGGCTGGGAGGTGCGCGATCAACCCCTGGCGGTGCTCGCGGCGGGGGAGCGGGGTGTGCACATGGCGTCGCTGTTGCGCGGGTGGAGCGATGACGTGGTGCTGCTGACCAATGGTCCTGCCGGCCTCGCCGATGCGGATCGGAATCACCTTGCTGCCAGGGGAATTCCGGTGGACGAGCGGGTGGTCGCGGGGGTGTCGGGCAGTGAGGGTTGCCTGGAGGAGGTGGTGTTCGCCGACGGGACGAGCCTGGCCCGGCGCGGGCTGCTGGTGGCGGGCACACTGCATCAGCGCACCGGGCTGGCGCGGGACCTCGGGGTGGCCTTTGCGCCACCGGGGCCGGTGTCGGCGGAGGCGATTGCGGTGGACGCGTTCTGGCGGACCTCGGTGCCGGGGGTGTACGCCGCAGGCGATGTCTGCGCGCAGATGCCGCAGGTGGCTGGCGCCATCGCGGCGGGTTCGGGCGCCGCGGTGGCGATTGTCGGAAGTCTGATGGAGGAGGATCGATGAACGAGTCGGAGAAGGCGCACTGGGAGGCCAGATACGCCGAGAAGGACCAGATCTGGAGCGGCCGGGTGAACCCGTGGCTGGCCGAGGTCGCGGGCGGGCTGACGCCGGGCAGGGCGCTCGACCTGGGCTGCGGCGAGGGTGCGGACGCGTTGTGGCTGGCCGAAAGCGGTTGGCGCACGCTCGGAGTGGACATCTCGGACACCGCGCTGGCGCGCGCGACCGCTGAAGCCGACCGGCGTGGCGTGGCCGATCAGGTCTGCTTCCGGCAGATGAACCTGTCCGATGACTTCCCGGACGGCACGTTCGACCTGGTGTCGGCGCAATTCCTGCAGTCGCTGGTGCGGTTGGACCGGGAGAGCATCTTCACCGCCGCGGCCCGCGCCGTCGCGCCGGGTGGCATCCTTTTGATCGTGGACCATGGCGCGGCACCGCCGTGGGCGCAGCACATCCACGACCACGTGTTCCCGACCGTCGACGAGGTCCTCGCGGGCATCGACCTCGAGCCGGGGCAGTGGGAGCGGCTGCGGGCCGGCGCCCTCGAGCGGGAGGCGGTCGGCCCGGACGGTCAGCGGGCGGTGTTGATCGACAACGTGATCGTGCTGCGGCGCACCTAGTTGTCGGTGGGCCGTTGTAGGGTCGAGTCATGTTCGAACACTTGTTCGATGTCGATGCGACGGCCTCCGAGGCCGAGCTGCGCGACCTCGTGACGCGCTGCGAGCGGCTGAAGGCTGGTGCGGCGGCCGCGCAGGCGCGGGCGACGGCATTGTGGGCGGCGCAGCGGCGCGCCGCCGAGGACGCCGCCGGGGTGCCGGCGCGTCAGCGGGGGCGGGGGTTGGCCTCGGAGATCGCGCTGGCCCGCCTGGACGCCCCGGTGTGCGGTAACCAGCATCTGGGTTTCGCGAATGCGCTGGTGCACGAGATGCCGCACACCCTGGCCGCG
>NZ_JYNX01000038.1:0-42923 GCF_001044255.1 Mycolicibacterium chubuense | reverse complement strand
CGGAGATCGCGCTGGCCCGCCTGGACGCCCCGGTGTGCGGTAACCAGCATCTGGGTTTCGCGAATGCGCTGGTGCACGAGATGCCGCACACCCTGGCCGCGCTGGAGGCGGGGGTGCTGACCGAATATCGGGCCACCCTGATCGTCAAAGCCTCGGCCTGCCTCACCGTGGAAGACCGCCGGGTGTTGGATGCCGAACTGTGCGCCGATCAGCAGGCGCTNCGGGCCACCCTGATCGTCAAAGCCTCGGCCTGCCTCACCGTGGAAGACCGCCGGGTGTTGGATGCCGAACTGTGCGCCGATCAGCAGGCGCTGGCCGGGCTGGGCAACAAGCGCATCGAAGCCGCGTCCGCGGCGATCGCCGCCCGCCTGGATGCCGCCGCGGTGGTCGAGCGGAAGAACCGCGCTGCGCAGAGTGCGGGGGTGTGGACCCGGTGCGCCCCGAACGGGATGGTGTATCTGACTGCGCTGATGCCGCTGTCCCAGGGCATCGGGGTGTACGCCGCCCTCAAACGGGAGGCCGACACCACCGGTGGTGATGGGCGGTCGCGGGGGCAGGTCATGACCGACACCCTCTATGAGCGGGTGACCGCCCGCCCGGCCGACACACCATCGCCGGTCGCGCTGAACCTCGTGCTGGCCGACACCACCCTGTTCGGGGAGGACGACAGCCCGGGCTGGGTCCAGGGCTACGGCCCGGTCCCGGCGGCGGTAGCGCGCGACCTGGTCTCCGACGCCATCACCGACGAGGCCGCCAAAGCCACACTGCGGCGGCTCTACCGGCACCCCGCCAGCGGGCAACTCGTGGCGATGGAGAGCAAGGCACGGCTATTTCCGAAGGGGTTGGCGGCGTTCATCGGGCTGCGCGACCAGACCTGCCGCACCCCGTACTGCAACGCCCCGATCCGCNATTTCCGAAGGGGTTGGCGGCGTTCATCGGGCTGCGCGACCAGACCTGCCGCACCCCGTACTGCAACGCCCCGATCCGCCACCACGACCACGCCACCCCCCACCACAAGGGCGGAAAAACCAGCGCACTCAACGGGGCAGGGTCCTGCGAAACCTGCAACTACGCCAAAGAAGCCCCCGGCTGGCAGGTCACCACCACCGACCACGACGGTCGGCACACCGCCGAATACCGAACGCCCACCGGCGCGACCTACCACTCCACCGCCCCACCACTACCCGGACCCACNAGGTCACCACCACCGACCACGACGGTCGGCACACCGCCGAATACCGAACGCCCACCGGCGCGACCTACCACTCCACCGCCCCACCACTACCCGGACCCACCCGACGACACAGCACGATCGAAGGCAGGCTCGGCATCGACATTGTCGAGCTGAAATGGACTGCCTAAGAGGCGAGCTGGGTGAGCCGGACGCTGTTGCCGGACGGGTCGCGGAACCCGCAGTCGATGCCGTAGGGCATCTCGTGGGGCTCCTCGGTGAACTCGACGCCGCGCGAGCGCAGTTCCTGGTAGCTGGCGTGGCAGTCGTCGGTGGTGAGGAACACGGTGCCGGCGAAACCCTTGGCGGTGAGATCGAGCACCTGGGTGCGGGTCGGCGCATCCATCACCGGTTCGCCGGGCACCGCCATCAACACGATCGAGACGTCGTCCTGACCGGGCGGCCCGACCGTCAACCAGCGGAAGAGTCCGTCGATATCGGGCAGCGAAACGTCCTGGCGCACCTCCATTCCCGCCTTCTCGGTCCAGAACTTCAGCGCAACTTCTTGATCGTGCACCCACAGGTGAACGCTGGCGATCCTGATCATGGCCCCGACGCTACGGGCGGTCCGCTCGTGCCGTCTTCTCCCGGTGTGCTGTCTGCACCGACGCGGCTGACCGCACGCGGGCGGGTGTCGCGGCCGAGGATGCAACTCGGGATGCGGGCATGCACCGCGGCAGGCGGCATGGCCGCCCGGTAAGCGGCGGGCGGAAGCCCGTAGGCGCGGGCGAAACTCGTCGTGAAGGATCCGACGCTCGTCAGCCCGACCATCATGCAGATCTCGGCGACCGGGCGGTCGGTGTGGCGCAGCAGCGAGGCCGCCCGCTCCAGCCGGCGGGTCTGTAGGTAGGCCCGCGGCGACTCCCCGAACGTCGTCGTGAACGTCCGGCTGAAATGCGCCCGCGACAACCCGGCGGCCGCGGCCAGATCATCGATCGTGATCGGCTCGGCGTACCGGGCGTCGACCAGATCCTTCGCACGCATCAGGTGGCGGGCCGGCCGAACCTGCGTCATGGCGTCTGAGCATTCATTACCGGAATCTCCGCCGCAAGCATTACGTTGTGGGGGCGGATGAGCTGGCTGGGCGGCCGCGGATCATCGACCGGCCGGATAGGGGTACGGCCTAGGTGGTTCGAGGAAAGTCCGGACTTCACAGAGCAGGGTGATTGCTAACGGCAATCCGAGGTGACTCGCGGGAAAGTGCCACAGAAAGCAGACCGCCACCACCGAGTCTCCGGACCACGGGGTGGTAAGGGTGAAACGGTGCGGTAAGAGCGCACCAGCGCTCCGGGTGACCGGAGTGGCTCGGCAAACCCCACCCGAAGCAAGGCCAAGAATGTCGCGCGGGGGGCGCGGCAGCGCAGACGCCCGAGGGCTGCTCGCCCGAGTCTGCGGGTAGGCCGCTCGAGGCACCCGGTGACGGTGTGTCCAGATGGATGGTCGCCACTTCGCCGCCAGACATGGCGGCGAGAGACAGAATCCGGCTTACAGGCCGGCTCATCCGCCCTACGGGGTCACGCCTTGCGCACGGCCTTGTGCAGTGCCGCGAGTGCTTCTTCGACCTGTTCCTCGCAGCGCAACGCGAGGTCGTGCTCCTGCTGATAGAGCAGCCCGTAGGTGAACGTGTCCTCGCCGGCGGCGTGCGCCAGCTCGGCCTGCCGGCTCAGATGGCTCCTGCTGACCACGCTGTCCTGGTGATCACCCAGCAGCGTCTGGATCGACTTTGCCCGATCGGCGACCTTGCTCTGCCCGGTCGCCGCCGCGGTGTAGCGCAGCTGCTTGGCGCGCTTGCGGATGCGGTGCAGCGCCTCGTCGACGTGCTCGTCCTGCTCCTCGGCGGCAACGCGAGCCTTCTTGGCGGCCTTGCGAACCCGTTTGTAGGCGGAGTCGAACGTGACCTCGGCCCGCTCCTCGCCCGAGGCCGGGGGCGGCGGCTCGGCCGTCACCAACTCCTCCAGCGCGTCCAGCAGGCGGAAGTACCGCGGCGAGCGCATCGCCGCCAGCGACCGCTTCCAGCCAGTCTGATATCTCTTCTGCGCACCGTCGACGAGACGCTCCCGCACCGGACCACGCACCGCCGATTCCGGCAGCCCGTCGAGCGCGCGCTGGTAGCGCTCCGCCAGCACCTCCGCGTCGCGCGCAATGCCCAGCACACCGGCCAGCTCCCGCAGCTCGGCGAGGATCCAGTGATCGTCGGAGATGCCGAACGCGCCCTCGGAGGACTGCAGCAGGCTGCGTATCTTGCGCGTCGTCACCCGCATCTGGTGCACAGAGTCGTAGACGTCCGACCGGACCGCGCGGTCCCACTCGATCAGCTGCGCGACCTGCTCGGCGACCGCCCGGTGCACCGGATCGCTCAACGCCGCGGGGGACTGATCCGAGTCATCCTCGGATCCCAACACCCGCGCCAACTTCGAGCCGTGCCCGGCCGGGCGGGCGCCGGCGTCGAGGAGGCGGCGGGTCAGGGGCTTGAACAGCTCACGGTCGGCGCCGTCGGCGAGCTCCAGCTCCCATTCGCGCCACTGCTGTTCCTCGCCGTCGACGGCTTTGGCCGTCACCTGGTCGTCGCAGAACTCGGCCACCGCCGAGCCGTCGGGCGCGTACAGCATCACGACGCTGCGCGCCGTGTTGATCCGTGCCACCGGCGCCAGCCCACGTTCCCGCACGATTGCGAGGACGACATCGCGGAGGCCGTCGGGCACCTGCGGGTGTGCCGGGGTGCCCTCCTCCAGCGGAGCCCGCACCTCGGTGCGGCTGTCCGGGCCGGCCGGCAACTTCAGGTGCCAGCCGGCGTCCGTACCGCCGGTCCGGCGCCGCAGCGTGATCCGGTGCCGGGCCAGGTCGTGATTCGCTGTGTCGTAATAGACAGCCTCGAGCGACTGTGATGCCGGCCGCTCGACGCGGGACACCGCGGTCAGCCCGTCGAAGGACGGGCTGACGGCCGAGTCGACCACGTCGAACTTGCGCTCGGTCTCGGTGTACCTGGACGTTTCGGACGATCGGGCTGGCATGGGCACCTTCGTTTCGGGCATCGCGGGGGGACCCAAGATTGCCACACGCAAGTGAACCGCGAACACCGCGCCGTGATCGAAGAGATACCGACACGAGACCCGACACGGGCGGCAGCGCACGCTTTCGCCGGCGTCACTCTTATAATTCTCTTATGAGTCCAGACATGCGGCTCCACGACTATCTCGACGCCGAAGGCAACATCGAGATCCCGGCCGGAGTCACGCTGACGTCGTTCCTCGACCGCCATGCCGAACAGTGGGCCGAGGCGCCCGCCTACCGGTACCTCGACTTCGACCATGACCGCACGGTCGAGCTGACCTGGTCGGCGTTCCGCACCCGGCTGCGGGCAGTGGGCACGCGCCTTCAACAGGTCACCCAGCCCGGCGACCGGATCGCGATCCTCGCCCCGCAGGGCGTGGACTACGTGGTCGGCTTCTTCGCCGCGATCCAGGCCGGCGCCATCGCGGTGCCGTTGTTTGCGCCCGAACTCCCCGGCCACACCGACCGACTGCATGCCGTGCTCGCCGACGCCCGGCCCACCGTGGTGCTGACGACCACCGTCGCGGCAGAGCCGGTTCGGGAGTTCCTGCGTACGGTCCCGCGGCCGCAGCGGCCCCGGATCATCGCCGTCGACGCCGTTCCCGACGCGATCGGCCGCGACTTCGTGCCCGCGCCGGTGGCGACCGACGACATCGCCTATCTGCAGTACACCTCGGGCTCGACGCGGACCCCGGCCGGCGTCGAGATCACCCACCGCGGCGCGTGCACGAACGTCGTGCAGATGATCGAATCGGTGGGCCTGGACTGGGATACCCGCAGCGTCAGCTGGCTGCCGCTGTTCCACGACATGGGCCTGCTGATGATCATGTTCCCGGCCCTGCTGGGCGCACACATCACACTGATGTCGCCGGTGTCGTTCGTGCGCCGCCCTTACCGGTGGATCAAGGAGCTGGGTGCGTCGGACAAGCCGACGTTCGCGGCCGCCCCGAACTTCGCGTTCGACCTCGCCGCCCAGCGCGGCCTGCCGCCCGCCGGCGAGGCGCTGGACCTGAGCAACGTGGCCGGGCTGATCAACGGTTCCGAACCGGTCAGCATGGCCTCGATCGAGACGTTCACCTCTGCCTTCGCGCCCTACGGTCTGAACCCCGCCGCGATCAAGCCGTCCTACGGGATGGCCGAGGCGACGCTGTTCGTCTCCACCACCGAGCCCGGCTCGTCGCCCGCCGCGGTGCACATGGACCGGGAGGCTCTCAGCCGCGGACAGGTCGTGCGCGTCGGCGCCGACGACCCGAACGCCGTCGTCGGCGTCTCCTGCGGGCACATCGCCCGCAGCCAGTGGGCGGTGATCGTCGACACGCAGACCGAATGCGAGCTGCCCGACGGCCGCGTCGGCGAGATCTGGCTGCACGGCGACAACATCGGCCGCGGCTACTGGGGCCGCACCGATGAGACCGAACTGACCTTCCACAACAAGCTGCAGTCGCGGCTGACGCAGGGCAGTCACGCCGAGGGCGCGGCCGAAAGCGCCCTGTGGCTGCGCACCGGCGACCTCGGGGTCTACCTCGACGGTCAGCTGTTCATCACCGGCCGCGTGAAGGACCTGGTGATCGTCGACGGCCGCAACCACTACCCACAGGACATCGAGGCCACCGTGTCGGAGGCCTCGGCCGCGGTGCGATCCGGCTTCGTCGCCGCGTTCTCCGTGCCCGGCGTCGGCCGCGAGGAGGTGGTGATCGTCGCCGAGCGCGCACCCGGTGCCGGGCGCGCCGAGGCGGCGCCCATCGCCGAGGCCATCCGTGCGGCGGTGTCGCGGCGCCACGCCATTCCGCTGGCCGATGTGAAACTCGTTGCTGCAGGCGCGATTCCGCGAACCACCAGCGGCAAGTTGGCCCGCAGCGCCTGCCGGGCGCGCTATCTCGAGGGCGTCATCTGATTCGGCGGGCGTTACAGTCCGGTGTGTGACTGACTATCAGACGATTGCCTTCGAGCGCTCCGGCGCGATCGCCCGGATCACGCTGAACCGGCCCGACGCCGCGAACGGCATGAACGCCGTCATGACGCGGGAACTCGCCGACGTCGCCGCGCACTGCGACGACCCCGCGATCAAGGTCGTGGTGATCACCGGTGCCGGGCGGTTCTTCTGCGCAGGAGGCGACCTGAAGGATTTCGCGTCGGCACCGCACCGCGGCCGTCACCTCAAGGGCGTCGCCGACGACCTGCACCGCGCCGTCTCGACCTTCGCCCGCATGGACGCCGTCGTCATCACCGCCGTCAACGGCACCGCGGCGGGTGCGGGATTCTCGTTGGCGGTCACCGGCGATCTGATCCTCGCGGCCGAATCGGCGTCGTTCACGATGGCCTACACCCGCGTGGGCCTCAGCCCCGACGGGAGCTCGACCTACTTCCTCCCGCGCCTGATCGGCGTGGCCCGCACCAAGGAGCTGATGCTCACCAACCGGATGCTGTCCAGCCGCGAGGCGCTCCACTGGGGTCTGGTCACCGAGGTACTGCCCGACGGCGATGTCGCCGCGCGGGCAGACGAACTCGCCGCCGCCATGTCCACCACGTCGGGCGGCTCCAACGGCGGCGTCAAAGCGCTGCTGCTCGCCAGCTTCGCCAACGGACTCGAGGAACAGATGGAACTCGAGGGCCGGCTGATCGCCCAGCGCGCGGAGGCCGCCGACGGACGCGAAGGGGTGGATGCGTTTCTCGCCAAACGCAAGCCCGAGTTCTCCTAGAAGGAGTGCTCCTCGGCGGGGAAGACGCCGCTGGCCACTTCCTGCGCGTAATCGGCTGCCGCGCGGCGCAATTCGTCACCGACGGCGCCGAAGCGCTTGACGAACTTGGCCGTCCTGCCGTTGGTCATCCCGGCCATGTCCTGCCACACGAGGACCTGGGCGTCGCAGTTGGGGCCCGCGCCGATCCCGACGGTGGGGATGGTGAGCTTGCCGGTGATCTGGGTGGCCAGTTCGGCCGGAACCATCTCCATCACCACGGCGAACGCGCCGGCCTCCTGCACGGCGATCGCGTCGTGGATCGTCTGCTCGGCGGCGTCGCCGCGCCCCTGCACCTTGAATCCGCCGAGACCGTTCACGCTCTGCGGGGTGAAGCCGATGTGGGCCATCACGGGGATGCCCGCCGCGGTCAGGGTGGCGATCTGCTCGGCCACCCGCTCGCCGCCTTCGAGCTTGACGGCGTGGGCGCCGGACTCCTTGAGGAACCGGGTGGCGCTGGCCAGGGCCTGCGCCGGGCCCGCTTCGTAGCTGCCGAACGGCAGGTCGGCCACCACCAGCGCGTGCGGGGCGCCGCGGACGACGCCGCGCACCAGGGGGATCAGTTCGTCGATGGTCACCGGAACGGTGGTGTCGTAGCCGTAGACGACGTTCGCGGCGGAATCACCGACCAGGAGCACCGGGATCTCGGCCTCGTCGAACACCGCTGCGGTCGAGTAGTCGTACGCGGTGAGCATGGCCCACTTGTGGCCTTCGGATTTCCACTTGGCGAGGTGATGGGTGCGGACCCGCGTCCGCGGCGCACCGGCGCCGGCGGCAGCTCCGTACAGGGTCTGTTCAGACATCGTTGTCCCCCAGAGGGTCGTCGTTTCGGCTCCTCGAGGCCGCTTCGGGTCCCCGGGTACCGCTGACCCGTCCAGTCTGCCACCACGTCACCAGAAGTTGAACAACACGTTAAGTGGATTTGCTCACACCGGCGGGCGCCGCGCATACGATCGGCGGATGCAACGGCTCAGCGGGCTCGACGCCAGTTTCCTCTACCTCGAGACCGCGGCTCAGCCGTTGCACGTGTGCTCGATCCTCGAGCTGGACGCCTCGACGATGCCGGGCGGATACGCCTTCGACCGCCTCCGTGATCTTCTGGCAGAACGCATCCGGGCGATGCCCGAGTTCCGCGAGCGGATCGCCGACAACCGGTTCAACCTCGACCATCCGGTGTGGGTGGACGACAAGGACTTTGACGTCGACCGGCATCTGCACCGGATCGGCCTGCCGTCACCGGGCGGGCGCCGCGAACTCGCCGACATCTGCGGCCACATCGCCTCGCTGCCGCTGGACCGGACGCGGCCGCTGTGGGAGATGTGGGTGATCGAGAACGTCGGGGGACCCGGCGACGGCACTGTGCAGGAGGGCGTACGCATCGCGGTGATGACCAAGGTGCACCACGCCGCGGTGGACGGCGTGACGGGCGCCAACCTGATGTCCAAGCTCTGCACCACCGAACCCGACGCGCCCGCGCCCGAACCCGTGGACGGCCCGGGCGGGGGCAGCGACCTCGAGATCGCCGTCAGCGGGGCCGTGCGCTTCGCCGCCCGGCCGCTCAAGCTCGTCAATGTGGTGCCCAACACGTTGACCACCGTCATCGACACCGTCAAACGGGCCCGCGCCGGCATGACGATGGCGCCCCCGTTCGTGGCGCCCAGAACCGCGTTCAACGCCAACGTGACCGGGCACCGCAACGTCGCGTTCGCGCAACTGGACCTCGAGGACATCAAGACCGTCAAGAACCACTTCGGCGTCAAGGTCAACGACGTGGTGATGGCGCTGGTGTCCGGGGTGCTGCGCACCTTCCTGCTCAACCGGGGCGAACTGCCGAACAACTCGCTGGTGGCGATGGTGCCGGTATCGGTGCACGAGAAGTCCGACCGGCCCGGCCGCAACCAGGTGTCGGGCATGTTCGCCCGGCTGGAGACCAACATCGAAGACCCCGCGGAGCGGCTCAAAGCCATCGCTGAAGCCAATTCCGTTGCCAAACAACACAGTTCGGCCATCGCGGCGACCCTGCTGCAGGACTGGACCCAGTTCGCCGCGCCCGCGGTGTTCGGCACGGCGATGCGGGTGTACGCGAGCAGCCGGCTCTCCGGCGCCCGGCCGGTGCACAACCTGGTGGTGTCCAACGTGCCCGGCCCCCAGGGGCGGCTCTACATGCTCGGCTGCGAGGTGAAGGCGATGTATCCGCTCGGGCCGATCTTCCACGGCTCGGGACTGAACATGACCGTGATGTCGCTGTCGGGCAACCTCGACGTCGGCATCGTCTCGTGCCCCGAACTGCTGCCCGACCTGTGGGACATGGCCGACGACTTCGACGTGGCGCTGGCCGAGCTGCTCGCCGCGACGCGGTAGTCAGCCCGGCCCCGAACCGCGCCTCGCCAGCGGCGATGGGACTTCATGGCAGCATGTGGAGCCATGAAGTACACGACCGGGATCGCGAGATCCGGCCTCATCCTCGCCGCGGTGATCCTGCTCGTCGCCGGGTGCAGCAAGGTGGTGGACGGCCGCGCGATGATCTCGGTGCCGCGACCCGGCTCGCCGATCCAGTGGACGTCCTGCCACCCCGCCGGCCCGTCGGACCGCTCACGAATTCCGACCGGCGCCGAATGCGGGCTGCTGTCCGTGCCGGTGAACTGGGACAACGCCGAGAGCGCCGACGGCGCCGTCGCTCAGATCGCGATCGTGAAGTTCAAGGCCACCGGCGACAAGATCGGTTCCCTGATCGTCAACCCCGGCGGCCCGGGCGAATCCGGGGTCAACGCCGCGGCCTCGATGATCGCGACGCTGCCCGAGGAACTACGGCAGCGCTTCGACCTGGTCGGCTTCGACCCGCGCGGCGTGGCGAACTCCTCACCGGCGGTGTGGTGCAACAGCGACGCCGACAACGACCGGCTGCGCGCCGACAACGTCGTCGCCTACACGCCCGAAGGTGTCGCACACATCGAGAAGCTCACCAAGGAGTTCGTGCAGCGCTGCGTCGACAAGATGGGCAAGGACTTTCTCGCCAACGTCGGAACCACAAGCGTGGTAAGGGATCTCGATGCGATCCGGCAGGCTCTCGGCGACGAGAAGCTGACCTACCTCGGCTATTCCTACGGCACCCGTATCGGCGCCGGCTATGCCGAGGCGTACCCGGACAAGGTCCGCGCGATGATCCTCGACGGCGCCGTCGACCCGAACGCCGATCCGATCGAGGCCGACATCCGCCAGGCCGCGGCGTTCCAGAAGGCCTTCGACGACTACGCCGCCGACTGCGCCAAGGACTCCAACTGCCCGCTGGGCACCGACCCGGCCAAGGCGGTGGAGGTCTACCAGTCCCTGGTGTG
This sequence comes from Mycolicibacterium chubuense, assembly GCF_001044255.1. Lineage (GTDB taxonomy): Bacteria > Actinomycetota > Actinomycetes > Mycobacteriales > Mycobacteriaceae > Mycobacterium > Mycobacterium chubuense. The sequence continues at coordinate 32,571 of NZ_JYNX01000038.1, read as the reverse complement.
GCCACTGGTGGAGAAGCCGGCGCAGACCGCCGACCCCCGCGGCCTGAGCTACTCCGACGCCGTGGTGGGCACCATCCTGCCGCTGTACTCGCCGAACCTGTGGCGGCACCTGACGCAGGCGCTCACCGAGATCAAACAGGGCCGCGGCGACACCATGCTGTCGCTGGCCGACCTGTACATGGGCCGCGACGCCCAGGGTCACTACAACAACTCCACCGACGTGCGCGTCGCGGTCAACTGTGTCGACAAGCCGGCGATCACCGACCGGGCCACGCTGGTCGATCAGGACCGCCGGATGCGGGAGGTGGCGCCGTTCATGAGCTACGGCGACTTCACCGGCTTCGCGCCGCTGGGCACCTGCGCGATGTGGCCCGTGCCGCCCACCAGCGAACGGCACGAGATCAAGGCGACCGGGCTGCCGCCGATCCTGGTGGTCTCCACCACCAACGATCCCGCCACGCCGTACCAGGCCGGTGTCGACCTGGCCAAGCAGCTCGGCGGCACTCTGCTCACCTTCGACGGCACCCAGCACACCGTCGCACTGCAGGGCGACGCCTGCGTCGACGACATCGCGACCCGCTACCTGGTCGACGTGACGGTGCCGCCGCCGGACACCCGATGCTGAGCGGGTAACAGCCCGGTCACCGTTGGGTCCCGGGGGAAGCCCCGTGTCTCATCGCATGACAGCATGGTCGCCATGTGGCGGGTGGGACGGGCGATTGCGGCTGTGTGCGTGCTGACGGCTGCGCTCTGCCCGCCGGCGCAGGCGGCGCCGACCACGGCGTGGGGCTCGTGCGCGGCCGTCATCACCGACGCGTCGCGGATTCCCACAGCGCAGTGCACCACCGTGTCGGTACCGGTCGATTATGCGAAACCCGATGGGGCGCAAGCGCAATTGGCGGTCATCAAGGTTCCGGCCAGCGGCAAGCGGCTCGGCGCGCTGCTCGTCAACCCGGGCGGCCCCGGTGCGTCGGCCGTCGACACCGTCGCCGACATGGGCGGCGACCTCGCCGGCTCGCCGATCCTGCAGCAGTTCGACCTGGTCGGTGTCGACCCCCGCGGTGTCGGCCACTCCACCCCGCAGTTGCGCTGCCGCAGCGACGCGCAGTTCGACGCCTACCGCACACAGCCGATGACCGACTACAGCCCCGCCGGTGTCGCCCAGATCGAAGGCATACTGCGGGATTTCGCGGGCGAGTGCCTGACGAACATGGGCCCGGACTTCCTGGCCAACATCGGCACCGCCTCGGCGGTGCGGGACATGGACGCGGTTCGCGATGCGCTCGGCGAAGCCCAGATCAACTTCCTCGGCTTCTCCTACGGCACCCAGCTCGGCGCCGCCTACGCCGACCGCTACCCCGACCGGGTGCGCGCGATGGTTCTCGACGGCGCCGTCGACCCGAGCCTGGATCCCATCACCGAGAGCGTCAACCAGATGGCGGGTTTTCAGCAGGCGTTCGACAAGTACGCCGCGGACTGCGCCCAGGATGTCGAGTGCCCGCTGGGCACCGACCCCACCCAGTTCGTCGCCCGCTTCCACCAGCTCATCGACCCGCTCGCCGCGCGCCCCGCCGCCACGTCCGACCCGCGCGGGCTCAGCTACCAGGACGCGTTCACCGGCACCGTCTCCGGGCTGTACTCGCCGCGCTACTGGCCGTACGTGACCAGCGGACTGCTGGGGCTGGCCCGCGGCACCGACCCCATCGATCTGTTGCTGCTCGCCGACGACTATCAGCAGCGGGACCGCAACGGGCACTACAGCAACCGGCAGGACGCGTTCACCGCCATCCGCTGCATCGACTCGGCCTATCCCACCGACCCGGCCGCGTGGGCCGACGCCGACCGGCGCATCCGGGCCGCGGCGCCGTTCTCGGCGTACGGCTCCTTCACCGGGTACGCGCCGCGCGACGTCTGCGCGCTGTGGCCGGTGCCGCCGACGCCGATCGTCGGTGCGGCCACCTCACCCGGCCCCGGCAAGGTCGTCGTCGTCTCCACCACGGGCGACCCCGCGACGCCGTACCAGGCGGGCGTCGATCTGGCCCGCCAGATGAACGCCTCGCTGATCACCTTCGACGGCAGCCAGCACACCGTCGTGTTCAACGGCGACCAGTGCGTCGACACCTCCGTCGTCAACTTCCTGATCGACTCGGTCCCGCCCCCCGCCGGTTTGCGGTGCTAGCAGCGCTGTAACACAGAATTAACAGGCGGAACCTACGCTTCGAGCATGGATCGGCAGAAGGAATTCGTGCTGCGCACGCTGGAGGAACGCGATATCCGTTTCGTCCGGCTGTGGTTCACCGATGTGCTCGGATACCTGAAGTCGGTCGCGATCGCGCCCGCCGAATTGGAGGGCGCGTTCGAGGAGGGCATCGGCTTCGACGGCTCGTCGATCGAGGGCTTCGCGCGCGTCTCCGAGGCCGACATGGTCGCCCGGCCCGACCCGTCGACCTTCCAGGTGCTGCCGTGGACGTCCAGCGCCGGTGATCACCACTCGGCCCGCATGTTCTGCGACATCACCATGCCCGACGGCTCGCCGTCGTGGGCCGACTCCCGGCACGTGCTGCGCCGCCAGCTGTCCAAGGCCAGCGATCTGGGCTTCTCCTGCTACGTACACCCCGAGATCGAGTTCTTCCTCCTCAAGCCCGGACCCGACGACGGCACCCCGCCGGTGCCCGCCGACAACGGCGGCTACTTCGACCAGGCCGTGCACGACGCCGCGCCGAACTTCCGTCGCCACGCCATCGACGCGCTCGAGCAGATGGGCATCTCGGTGGAGTTCAGCCACCACGAGGGCGCACCCGGCCAGCAGGAGATCGACCTGCGCTACGCCGACGCCCTGTCGATGGCCGACAACGTGATGACGTTCCGCTACGTGGTCAAGGAGGTGGCGCTGGCCGACGGCGTGCGCGCCTCGTTCATGCCCAAGCCGTTCGCCGAACACCCCGGCTCGGCGATGCACACGCACATGAGCCTGTTCGAGGGCGAGACCAACGCCTTCCACAGCGCCGACGATCCGCAGCAACTCTCCGACATCGGGAAGTCGTTCATCGCAGGCATTCTCGAGCACGCGCAGGAGATCAGCGCCGTCACCAACCAGTGGGTGAACTCCTACAAGCGGCTCGTGCACGGCGGCGAGGCGCCCACGGCCGCGTCCTGGGGGGCGGCCAACCGCTCGGCGCTGGTGCGGGTTCCGATGTACACCCCGCACAAGGCGTCGTCGCGCCGCGTCGAAGTGCGCAGCCCCGACTCGGCGTGCAACCCGTACCTGACGTTCGCGGTGCTGCTCGCCGCCGGTCTGCGCGGGATCGAGAAGAACTACGTGCTCGGACCGCAGGCCGAGGACAACGTGTGGAGCCTGACCCCCGAAGAGCGACGGGCCATGGGATACAAGGAGCTGCCCGGCAGTCTCGGCGTGGCGCTGACCCAGATGGAGGACTCCGAACTGGTCGCCGAGGCGCTCGGCGAGCACGTCTTCGACTTCTTCCTGCGCAACAAGCGCGCCGAGTGGGAGAACTACCGCAGCCACGTCACGCCGTTCGAGCTGAAGAACTACCTGTCGTTGTAGTCGGGAGTCGCTCGGCTAGATTCACCGGTATGGCCAAGCCCGCGACGCAGCGTCCCAAGCTGCCCGGCGTCGGGCGACTCGGCCTCGTCGAGCCGACGGCGCAGTCCGACCTCGAGCAGCTGGGCTGGAACACCGACGCCCACGTCGAGCTGCTGTGGTCCCTGTCGCGGGCCCCCGACGCCGACACGGCGCTGCGTGCCGTCGTCCGGCTCGCCGAGGCACTCGGCACCGAGTGGGACGAGCTCAACGGCGCCCTACTCAAGGACCGCGGTCTGCGCGGCCGGTTGTTCGCCGCACTGGGCTCGTCACTGGCGCTCGGCGACCACCTCGTCGCCCACCCGCAGTCGTGGCATCTGCTCGCAGGCCGGGTGAGCTTGCCCACGCCCGCGGAACTCGCGCGGATGTTCGCCGAGATCGCCGAAAACGCCAGCGGCACAATCGCTGCCGCCCCCGAGCTGCGCACCCTGTACCGGGACCGGCTGCTGGTGCTCGCCGCTCTCGACGTCGCACCCACGGTCGAGAACGAGCCGGTGCTGCCGTTCACGGTCGTGGGGGAGCACCTCTCGGACCTCGCCGACGCCGCGCTGCACGCGGCACTGACCGTCAGCATCCGCGCGGTGTGCGGGGACAGAAAAGACACCGACGACGAGCCGCCGGCGCTCGCGGTGATCGCGATGGGCAAGTGCGGCGCCCGGGAACTCAACTACGTCAGCGACGTCGACGTCATCTTCGTCACCGACGACGGGTCGCACAGCCGGCTGGCGCTGGCCACCCGGATCGCCGGAGAGATGATGCGGCTGGCCTCCGACGCGTTCTTCGAAGTGGACGCCGCGCTGCGCCCCGAGGGCAAACAGGGTCCGCTGGTGCGCACGCTGGACTCCCACGTCGCCTACTACGAGCGGTGGGCCAAGACCTGGGAGTTCCAGGCCCTGATGAAAGCGCGCCCGGCCGCCGGCGACGCCGACCTCGGCCGCCGCTACATCGATGCGCTCATGCCCATGGTGTGGACCGCCTGCGAGCGGGAGGATTTCGTCGCCGACGTGCAGGCGATGCGCCGCCGGGTGGTCGAACTGGTGCCCGCAGGGGTGCGGTCGCGCGAACTGAAGCTGGGCACCGGCGGCCTGCGCGACGTCGAGTTCGCCGTGCAGCTGCTGCAGTTGGTGCACGGGCGCGTCGACGAGTCGCTGCATGTCGCGTCGACCGTGAACGCGCTGGCCGCCCTCGGCGACGGCGGCTACATCGGGCGCGACGACGCGGCCAACATGACCGCGTCATACGAGTTCCTGCGGCTGCTCGAACACCGGCTGCAACTGCAACGCCTCAAGCGCACCCACCTGCTCCCCGAGGACGACGACGACGAGGCGATGCGCTGGCTCGCGCGTGCCGCGCACATCCGGCCGGACGGTCGCCACGACGCGCTGGGGGTGCTGCGCGAGGAGCTCAAACGTCAGAGCCACCGGGTGTCGCGGCTGCACGCCAAGCTGTTCTACCAACCGCTGCTCGAATCGGTGGGCCAGACCGCGCTCGGCCTCGGCATGAGCGCCGAATCCGCCGAACGTCAGCTCGCCGCACTGGGATACGAGGGCCCGCAGAGCGCACTGACCCATCTGGCCGCCCTGACCTCGAGCAGCGGGCGCCGCGGTCGGGTGCAGCAGGTGCTGTTGCCGACGCTGCTCGACTGGCTGTCCGACACCCCCGACCCCGACGCGGGCCTGCTCAACTACCGCAGGATCAGCGATGAATTGGCCGAGCAGCGTTGGTATCTGGCGACGCTGCGCGACGAGGGCGCGGTGGCCAAGCGGCTGATGCACGTGCTGGGCACCTCGGCGTACGTGCCCGAGCTGCTGATGCGTGCGCCCGAGGTCATCCAGCTCTACGCCGACGGACCCAACGGACCGAAGCTGTGCGACGTCGACACCGACGGCGTGGCGCGCTCCCTGGTGGCCTCGGCGGCCCGGCACAGCGACCCGACCCGGGCGATCGCGGCGGCGCGCTCACTGCGGCGGCGCGAGCTGGCCCGCATCGCGTCGGCCGACCTGCTCGGCATGCTCGAGGTCACCGAGGTGTGCGCGCAGCTGACGTCGATGTGGGTGGCGGTGCTGCAGGCCGCCCTCGACGCCGTGATCCGCGCCAACACCCCGAAGCAGGGGCCGCCCGCCCGCATCGCGGTGATCGGGATGGGCCGGCTCGGCGGGCGGGAACTCGGCTACGGCTCCGACGCCGATGTCATGTTCGTCTGCGAGCCGCACGACGGCGTCGAGGAATCCGTCGCGGTCAAGTGGTCGGTGACCGTCGCCGAACAGGTCCGCGCGCGGCTGGGCACCCCGGGTGCCGATCCGCCGCTCGAGGTCGACATCAATCTGCGCCCCGAGGGCCGGCAGGGCCCGCTGGTGCGCACGCTGGCGTCCTACGAGGCGTACTACGCGCAGTGGGCGCAACCGTGGGAGGTGCAGGCGCTGCTGCGCGCGCACCGGGTGGCCGGCGATCTCGAACTGGGCGAACGTTTCCTGCTGATGATCGACAAGACTCGCTACCCGGCGGGCGGGGTGTCCGCGCAGACCGTGCAGGAGATCCGGCGGATCAAGGCGCGGGTCGACGCGGAGAGGCTGCCGCGCGGCGCCGACCCGAACACCCACACCAAGCTGGGCCGCGGCGGGCTGGCCGACATCGAGTGGACGGTGCAGCTGCTGCAGCTGCGCTTCGCGGACAAGATCCCGGCACTGCACACCACCTCGACACTGGACACGCTCAACGCGATCGGGGCGGCCGAGCTGATCGCCGAGGGGGACATCGAACTGCTGCGTGAGGCGTGGCTGACGGCGACCCGCGCGCGCAACGCGCTGGTGCTGGTGCGCGGCAAGCCCACAGATCAGCTGCCGGGCCCAGGCAAGCTGCTCAACGCCGTCGCGGTGGCGGCGGGCTGGCCCGACGGGGACGGGGGAGAGTTCCTGGACAACTATCTGCGGGTGACGCGACGTGCGAAAGCCGTGGTGCGCAAAGTGTTTGGAGGATAAGTGGAATTCACGTTCGACGTGATCAGCGCCGAGGACTTCGAGCGGCAGCGCCGGGTCTACGAGCCGTTGACCGACGCCCTGCGGACGCTCATCGACGTCGGGATCCACACCGAGGTCGACGACGCGACCGTGCTGCTGGCGCTCGAACACCTCGAGGAGGCCACGGCGCTGCTGGAGCAGCGCACGCGCTCGGGTCGGTCCACACTGCGCCACGCCGACAGCAACCGGGCCGTGGCCTGGGCGAATCCTGCGGTGGGACTGCGTAATGCGATCGCGCCGCCGATGGTCATCGAGCACGAGCCCGACGGCAGCTGCTGGAGCGAGTTCACCCTGGGTCCCGCCTACGAGGGCCCTCCGGGATGGGTACACGGCGGCATCTGCGCGCTGGTGCTCGACCACATCCTCGGCGAGGTGGCCAGCGAGGGGCTGAACCTGCCGAAGTTCACCGGCACCATCAGCCTGCGCTACCGGCGCGGCACCCATCTGGGGCCGGTGCGCGCCGAGGCGTTCGTGGAGCGCAGCGAGGGCGCCAAGACCTTCGCGCGCGGTCACCTCAAGGACGCCGACGGGGTGACCGTCGAGGCCGAAGGGGTGTTCATCATGCCCGCGTGGGCGCGGGACGCCGGCTGAGCGCCCCGTGAGGGTCTACGTCTCCACGGCGTTCCTGGACACCCGGCAGGCGATCGAGATCGCCCGCGCCGCAGACGAACTCGGCTACGACGGGATCGCGATTCCCGACCACGTCGTCAACCTCGAGACCCTGCAGACGCCGTATCCGTACACCAAGGACGGCAGCAGGCGCTGGCAGGCCTTCACCGACTGGCCGGATCCGTGGGTGATGATCGGCGCGATCGCGCTGGTGACCACCCGGCTGCGCTTCGTCACCACCGTCTATCTGCCCGCGATGCGCGACCCGTACTCGGCGGCGAAATCCATCGGGACGGCCGCGGTTCTGGCCGGCGGCCGGCTCGAACTCGGCGTCGGGGTGGGCTGGTGCCGCGAGGAGTTCGAACTGCTGGGTCAGCAGTTCGAGAAGCGCGGCAAGCGCACCGACGAGATGCTGGCGCTGATGAAGCAGCTGTGGGCGCCGGGCTGGACCGAGTTCTCCGGCGACTTCTACACCGCGCCGCGGATGGAGATGGAGCCTACGCCGCCGCCGATACCCGTCTACGTCGGCGGGCTGTCGGACATCGCGCTGCGCCGGGCCGCCCGCCACGACGGCTGGATCGGCGACCTGATCAGCACCGAGCAGGCCCTCGAACGGATCGCCACGCTGCGCCGACTCCGGTCCGAAAAGGGTTTGGAAATGCAGGGTTTCGAGGTGATCACGCCTCTGACCGACGCGTTCACCCCGGAGCATTACGCACGGGCGGAAGCCGGCGGCATCACCGGCATCGTCACGATGCCGTGGATGTTCTACGGCGGCCCCGACGCGACGCTCGAGCAGAAGATCGACGGCATGCGCCGGTTCCGCACGGACATGGCGCTAGAGGGCTGAGGTCACGCTCGCCGGCACGATGGTGACCCGGACCGTGACGGCCAGGGTGCCGCCGTGCCCGTCGTCGACGGTCACGGTGAACGAGTCCCGCTTGTCGGCGAGGGGGGCCTTCGGCGCGCCCGCGGCCGCGCGGGCCGCGTCGGTCGGGGTGTAGGTGAACTCCCCGCCGTTGTAGACGACGACGCTGCCCTTCTCGGTGACGGCGGTGCCCCGGTAGGTCAGCAGATCGCCGTCGGCGTCGATGGCGCCGACGCGTCCGCTCACCACACCGGTGAGCGCGTCCGCGTCCGCGACATAGGTGCCCCGTGCCGGCGCCCTGTTCACCGACGGCTTGATCGCGACCGTCACCGGGATGTCCAGCGTGCCGCCGTACCCGTCGGAGGCCGTGACGGTGAACGTGTCCGACAGGTCGGCCGCGGTCGCGTTGTCGGCGGTGGCCTGGTGGCGCGCCGCATCGCTGGGCGTGTAGGTGAACGTGCCGTCGGCGTTGACCATCACGGCGCCCTTGGCCGTCGGTCCGGACCCGGTGAACGTGAGCAGATCGCGGTCGGGGTCGGTCGCGGTGACCGCACCGGTGACCTTGCCGGTCAACGCACCCGGCTGACTCGCGGTGTAGCCGCCGTCGGTCGGCGCCTGGTTCGGACCGCCCAGCGGCGCGATGCTCACGCGCACCGTCAGCGTCGTCGTCCCGCCGTGACCGTCGTCAACGGTCACCCGGAACGCGTCGGTCTTCGCCCACGACGGGGCGAAGGGCTTGCTCGCCTGCGCGCGGGCCGCCTCGGTGGGCGTGTAGGTGAAGACGCCGTCCTCGTCGATCTCGAGCGCGCCCTTGCGCGTCTTCGCCGGGAATCGGTAGGTGAACGGATCCCCGTCGGGGTCGACCGCGACGACGGTGCCCGCCACCACCCCGGTGTTGGGGTTGGTGAACACATCGCGGGTCGCTGCGCTCGCCGGAGGCGTGTTGGCCGGCTTGATGCCCACCGTGACCAGGGTTCTGGTGATTCCGCCGTGATCGTCGGTGACGGTGACGAGGAAGGTGTCCTGCTTGTCCCGGCGGCCGGCGCCGTCGGCTGCCGCCTCGTGGCGCGCCTGTGCCGACGGCGTATAGACGAACCGGCCCTGCTCGTCGATGGTGACCGTGCCGCCCTTGATCGACGGGGTGACGTCATAGCTGACCGGATCGCCGTTGGGGTCCTTGGCTTTCACCACGCCGGTGACCTCGTCGCTGAACCACGACGACCGCGTGCGCACCGTGACTTTCGGGTCGACGTTGTCCGGCTTGATCGGCACCGTGAGGGTGACGGTGACCAGCCCGCCGTAACCGTCGGCGACCGTGACGTCGAACGTGTCGGTCTTGTCGGCGTCCGTCGCATCGGCTGCCGCGGCGGCGTGCCGGGCCGCATCGGTCGGGAGGTACGAGATGTGACCGTCCTCGTCGATCGTGACGCTGCCACCCTTGGCCGTCGGGGACACGGTGAAGGCGAAAGCGTCGCCGTCGGCGTCTCGCACCCGCACCGAGGCACGGACCTCGGCACTGGTCAGGGACACGCGCGGGGTGCTCACCGTGACTTTCGGGTCGGCGTTGGCAGGCGACACCGCGACGGTGATCGGGACGAGCGTCGAACCGCCGGCGCCGTCGCTGACGGTCAGCACGAAGGTGTCGGTCTTCGCGTCGTCGGCGGCACCCAGCGCGGCCGCGGCGTGCCGAGCCTGCCGGGTCGGCTTGTACGTGAACGAGACGGTGCCGTCGTTCACCGACACGGTCACGGAGCCCTTCCCCGGGGAGCTCGCCACCGCGGTCTGTGCGCCGGGGACGGCGACCGAACCCGTCACGACCCCCGCATCGTCCGGGTCGTTCACCACCGGCAGCTCTGCGACAGGATCCTGCGACGCGCTGACCAGAGCAGCCGTCTCGGTGTGGCCGAGCTGGCGGCGCGCGGCGGCGGCCAGCACCCACATCGCCGGTGACTCGGCCGGCGCCGTCGGCGCACCGCCGGGTGTCAGGAGCGTCGACAGCAGATCGGTGAGGCGGATCCGGGTGGTGGCAGCCGGCGGCTCGGGCACCACCTCGGCCGCGGCGGGCACGGCGGTCTCGACGACCGCGGGTGCCTCGCGGGGTGCCGGCTCGGGTTCGGGCTCAGGCTCGGTGTTGCGCGCAGGCTCGGCGGCCGAGGCGTCCGGGGTCACGTCGCGCGCCGGGGCGTCCGTCTCGGTCCGCGGCGTGCGGTCCACCGCCGACTCCTCCTTCGGCGGCGTGCGATGGGCTTTGCGACCCTTGCGCTCGCGCGCCGGCGCGGGATCGGACTCCGCATCATCGGTGTCGGCGTCGGCGTCGGTGTCGGTGGTCTCGTGGGAGGCACCGTCCTCGGACGCATGGGTGTCCCCGGCGTCGTCGGAGTCCTTGGTGTTTGTTGCCGGTCCGGGCGTGGGGGCATCGTCGCTGCGGGACGACGGCCCGGCTACCGAACTGGTCGATTCGGTCGACTCATCGGCCCACGCGATCCCGGGGCAGGCCCCGACTCCGGTCCCCACACCGAGCGCCACAGCCAGTGCGCCGATCCTGCCGATATGCCTGGAAAACCCCACGTGTTACCCCCCCGACAATTGCCAACACGGTCAATATCGGGTCATCCTAGGGACTCCAGCAACGAAAAATAGTTGCGTTCACCAATATTTTCCGCCGTGTCTGCAAACTCGGGCGAAGGGGGACTTCGCTGAGGCTGCGCTCGCGGGAGCAAACCCGACGTCAGCGCCGCGCCGCGACCGCCGGCCGCCGTCGCCCGTCGATCGACCAGGCGCCGGCGCCCATCGTCGCGAGGAGCAGGAACGCGAAGCAGAACACGACGGCCAGTTCGCCGCCGTTGCCGCCGAGCTGGCCGTCGAAGGGCCAGAAGCTGGCCGGTTTGCCGCTGAACACGGCCCAGTGCTGCCAGAAGTACGCGACCGCCATCTCGCCGGAGGCGATGAAAGCGGCGATGCGGGTGAGGAACCCGACGGTGATCAGGACGCCGAGCACGATCTCGAGGATGCCGGCGAACCAGAACGGCCACGTGCCCGACGGCACGGCCTGGCCGAGCGGCCAGCCGAACACCTTCATGGTGCCGTGCAGCAACAGCAGCAGCCCCACGATGATCCGGAAGAGGCTCAAGACAGGGGAGGAGTAGGTGGCCAGGCGGGCGTCCAGTCTCTGGGTCATGAGAGCAGATTAGCGGAGCGGACCACGGTCCGGATAGCGCGCGGAGCGTTCGATGCGCGGTGGCATGGCCGCGCGCGACCGGAACGGCCGAGTCGGCGGCTCGGCGACCGGCGCCGACAGCGACCGCATCCTGGTGGTCTGCAGCTCCGACACCCGAGTCGCGCCCAGCTTCATCGGCCGGGACTCCTCGCGCGGCTCGGGGCGCTCCAACAGCACGCTGCGGGCGAGCCGATCGAGTGCGCCCTGCACTTGGAGGCGGTCCGGCCGGCCCTCGAATTCCGGTGACTGCGCCAGGGTTTCGGTGATCCAGGTGGCGATGACGTCGCGCGCGGAGTTCACCTCGGCGGCGCCCGCCGCGGTCAGCGAGAACGATTCGCCGACCCGGGTCGTGTAGCCGTCGGCGACGAGCCGGTCGAACGTGGGCTGCAGGATCTGCCGCGGCACCCGGCGCTCCTCGGCGATGGCGTCCAGATCGGCGGTGCCCGAGACCGAGGCATGCCGGTACACCTGGATCACCGCCCACAGGCGTGCCGGGTCGAGGCGGCTGCGTGACGCCCGGGTGACGGCGTCCAGATCCACTCCGCGGCTGCGTTGCAGGATGCGCCCGATCGCCACCTCGAGGAGCTTCTCCGGCGAGGCCGTCGTGGGCATCCCGAACCCCTCGCCCATATCGGTGCTGCCGGCCGCGGCGGCGTCGCGCAGCGGTACCTGCTTCAGGAACAGCGCGAGGATCAGGCCCACCACAGCGAACGGCGCGGCGAAGAGGAAAACGCGGCTCAGCGAATCCGCATAGGCGTCGATGATCGGCGCGGCGATCTCCTGGGGCAACCGATGCAGCGCCTGCGGCGAGGTCGCGGCCTCCGGCGGGGCGCCGCTGCTCGCCATCGCGGCGGGCAGCCGGTTGTCCAGGAAATTGGCGAACATCGACCCGAAGATCGCCGCACCGAAGGAACTGCCGATGGTGCGGAAGAACGTCACCCCGGACGTGGCGACGCCGAGATCGGTGAAGTCGACGGTGTTCTGCACCACCAGCACCAGAACCTGCATGCTCAGCCCGATGCCGGCGCCCAGCACCAGCAGATACAGCGACTGCACCAGCGTCGAGGTGTCGGCGTCCATCCGGGACAGCAGCACGAAGCCCAGCGCCATGATCGCGGTTCCCGCGATCGGGAAGATCTTGTAGCGCCCGGTGCGCCCGACGATCACGCCGCTGCCCAGCGACGTGACGAGCAGGCCGAGCACCATGGGCAGGGTCCGCAGACCCGAGGTGGTCGCGGAGACCCCGTCGACGAACTGCATGAACGTCGGCAGGAACGTCAGCGCGCCCAGCATCGCGAAGCCGACCACGAACGACAGCACGCAGCACACCGTGAACACCGGGTTGCCGAACAGCCGGATCGGCAACACCGGCTCGGCGGCACGCCGCTCGACGGCGACGAAGGCCACCAGCACCGCGACGGACACCACGAACAGTCCGATGATCGTCGCCGAACCCCACGGATACGTGGTGCCGCCCCAACTGGTGGCCAGCGTCAGGCCGGCCGCGCCGAGCCCGACCAGCACGATGCCGGCGTAATCGAGCCTCGGGCGGGCAGTGCGCGCGAGTTCGGGGAGGGCCACCGCGGCGATGCCGAGCACGACGACGGCCACCGGCACGTTGATCCAGAAAGCCCAGCGCCACGTCAGATGATCGGTGAACAGCCCGCCGAGCAGCGGGCCGATGACCGTCGTGACACCGAACACCGCGCCCAAGGCGCCCTGGTAGCGGCCGCGTTCACGCAGCGGGATCACCTCGCCGATCACGGCGACCGCGGTCACCGTGATGGCGCCGCCGCCCATGCCCTGCAGGGCGCGGGACGCGACCAGCATGCCCATCGACTGGGCGAGCCCGCACAACACCGAGCCGAGCAGGAACAACAGCACCGCGACCTGGAACACCTTCTTGCGGCCGAAGATGTCTCCGAGCTTGCCGACCACCGCGGTCACGATCGTGGAGGCCAGTAGATAGCTGGTGACGACCCACGCCTGATGGCCGGCGCCGCCCAGATCGGCGACCACGGTCGGCAGCGCGGTGGCCACGATCGTCTGGTCCAGCGCCGCGAGCAGCATGCCCAGCACCACGGCGGTGAAGACGAGATTGCGGGAGCGCACATCCAACTGCTCGGACTGATCGGCCTTCTCGGCCAACGCTGACGCACTCACCGCCAGAAACTACCCCCGGCGGCTCTGAACGACACCGCGGGCCGCTGTGAGGTTGCTCAACGCACCGTGCTGGCGAGGGCGGACAGCGTCTCGGCCGAGGTGTACCGGGGCCGCCAGCCGAGCACCGACGTGGCCTTGGCGGTGTCCATCACCACCGAGGTACGGCCGGCGTGCAGCCACTCCAGCACGGAAGGCACGAACGGCAGGCGCGACAGGAGCTCCGAGGTCATCACCGCCGCCGCCCGCGGCACCCTCACCGGCTGCGCGCCGAAGGCCTCGGCCACCTGCGACATGGACACCACACCGTCACCGGCGATGTTGTACGCCCCGGGCGGAGCGGACGTCGTCGTCACCGCGAGCGTGATCGCGGCCGCGACGTCGTCGTGGTGCACCAGCTGCAGCGGCGTCCCCGGATCGGGCAGCGGCCGCAACAGGGGCAGCGCCCGCGTCACCCGGCGGACCGGCCCGGGCAGGTGGTTCCACGGCATGGCGTCGGCGAGCGCGGGCGCCTTCGGCCCGGCGACGATGCACGGCCGCAGCACGTACACCTCCAGATCGGAGCCGTCGGTGATCTCGGCCAGCGCCGCTTCGCAGGCCGCCTTCTGCTCGGAGTAGTAGTGCTCGGCGGATCCGCGGGGGGCGACGTCCTCGGTGAGGGGCACCGGGTTGTCGGCGTGATACCCGTACGCGGCGACCGAGGAGGTGTAGACGAGTCGGCGCGGACGGGCCGCGGCGACGGTCGCCTCGAACACGTTGCGCGTGCCCGCGAGGTTGACCCGGGCACTCTCGGTGCGCGTGCCCATGATGATGAAAGCCAGGTGGACGACGACGTCGACGTCGGCGACGAGGTCGTCGACGGCCGCCCGGTCGAGGATGTCGCCCTGCCGGTAGACCGTCTTGGTCCAGCCTTCCGCGGTGGCGTCGAAGGGGCGGCGGGCCATCCCGATGATCGCCGTGACGTCGGGATGCTCCTCCAGCGCAGCGATCGCGGCCTTACCGATCTCACCGGTGGGGCCCGTGACGCCGACGCGCAATGCCATGGCGGCGGGTTGCCCGTTACGGCAGGCGCGAAACCGGCGGGGGTCGCGACGCGGTCCGGGTGCGCCAGGAACGGAAACGCCCGCCCGGTGTGACACCGGGCGGGCGAATCCGAGTCGACGACTTACACGTCGTAGTACAGCGAGAACTCGTAGGGGTGAGGCCGGATCTGGATCGGCAGGATCTCGTTCTCCCGCTTGTAGCTGATCCAGGTCTCGATCAGGTCGGGGGTGAACACGCCGCCCTCGGTGAGGTACTCGTGATCCTCCTCGAGCTTGTCGATCACCGACGCCAGCGAAGTAGGAGCCTGCGGGATGTTCGCGGCCTCCTCGGGCGGCAGCTCGTAGAGGTCCTTGTCGACCGGCGCCAGCGGCTCGATCTTCTTCTTGATGCCGTCGATACCGGCCATCAGCATCGCCGCGAACGCCAGGTACGGGTTGCCCGAGCTGTCGGGGCAGCGGAACTCGAGGCGCTTGGCCTTCGGGTTGTTGCCGGTGATCGGGATGCGGACGCAGGCGGACCGGTTGCGCTGGCTGTACACCAGGTTGATCGGCGCCTCGTAGCCCGGGACCAGACGCTTGTAGGAGTTCACCGTCGGGTTGGTGAACGCCAGCAGCGACGGCGCGTGGTGCAGGATGCCGCCGATGTAGTGGCGGGCCAGGTCCGACAGGCCGGCGTAGCCGGACTCGTCGTGGAACAGCGGCTTGCCGTCCTTCCACAGCGACTGGTGGGCGTGCATGCCCGACCCGTTGTCGCCGAACAGCGGCTTGGGCATGAACGTGACGGTCTTGCCGTTCTGCCACGCGGTGTTCTTGATGATGTATTTGAACAGCAGCACGTCATCGGCCGCGTGCAGCAGCGTGTTGAACTTGTAGTTGATCTCGGCCTGCCCGGCGGTGCCCACCTCGTGGTGGCCGCGCTCGAGGACGAACCCGGCGTTCTGCAGGTTGGTGGCCATCTCGTCGCGCAGGTCGACGTAGTGGTCGTACGGCGCGACGGGGAAGTAGCCACCCTTCGGGCGGACCTTGTAGCCGCGGTTGGCGCTGCCGTCGGCCTCGAACGGCTCACCGGTGTTCCACCAGCCCGACTCGGAGTCGACCTCGTAGAACGTGCCGTTGATGCGCGAGTCGAAGGTCACCGAGTCGAAGATGTAGAACTCGGCCTCGGCGCCGAAGAAGGCGGTGTCGGCGATGCCGGTGCTGGCCAGGTAATTCTCGGCCTTGCGGGCGACGTTGCGCGGGTCGCGCGAGTAGGCCTCCCGCGTGAAGGGGTCGTGGACGAAGAAGTTGATGTTCAGCGTCTTGGCCGCGCGGAACGGATCGATGCGCGCGGTCGCCGGGTCGGGCAGCAGCATCATGTCGGACTCGTGGATGGACTGGAATCCGCGCACCGAGGACCCGTCGAACGCGAGGCCGTCCTCGAACACGCTCTCGTCGAAAGCCGACGCCGGGATCGAGAAGTGCTGGACGACACCGGGCAGATCGCAGAACCGGATGTCGACGTACTCGACCTTCTCGTCCTTGATCAGCTTGATGATGTCGTCGGCGGTCTGTTCTGCCACTCTTTGCTCTCCTTTGACTTGGTAGCCCGCGGCTGACGCTATGGACACGATGTTGCACCGCCGTCAACCGCATGTTGCGTGGACGTTACGCATCCTCCGCGTCCGCGCGTGCGGGCGCACCGGCGGCCGGCACCTATCCTGGCGGTATGTCACGCGCGTCCGGTTCAGGTCTGGGGTCCTGGCTGTCGGGACCGGGCACTCCCGAGCCCGGCACCTATCCCGGGGAGCGGCTGGGGCTGCCGCGCAGCGGGCCCGGCTCCATCGCCCGCTTCGGCCGGCGCATCGCCGCGCTGTGCGTCGACTGGCTGGTGGCTCTCGGGTTGGCGGCGCTGATCACCACCCTGGGCCTGTTCGGTTCCCTGGCACTGCAGTCGGTGCAGCTGGTCGTCTGGTTCGTGCTCGGCGTGGTGTCGGTGCGGTTGTTCGGGTTCTCGCCCGGTCAGCTGGCGCTGGGCCTGAAGGTGGTGTCCGTGGACGGGCGCGGTTACGTGGGCGCCGGCCGGGCGCTGGCCCGCGGGGTGCTGATCCTGCTGGTGATCCCGGCGCTGTTCACCGACTCCGATCTGCGCGGGCTGCACGACCTGGCGACCAAGACCGCCGTGGTGAAGCGGTAACGCGCTCACACCTGGTGCACGACCTTGCCGTTGACCATCGTCGTCGTCACGGTGGCGGCGTGGATGTCGTGCGGGTCGCCGGCGAAGATGTCGCGGTCCAGCACGATCAGATCGGCGAGCTTGCCGACCTCCACCGAGCCGACCTTGTCGTCGAGCCGGATCTGGTAGGCCGCGCCGAGCGTGTTGGCGTGCACCGCCTCCTCGACTGTCAGCCGCTGGTCGGCGGGCGCGAGCACCGGTGCGTCCGGCCGGCCGATCAACTGCCGGGTGACCCCGATCTGGATCGAGTCGAGCGGCTTGTAGGTGGAGAAGTAGCCGGCGGCGGGCCAGTCGGTGCCCAGGGAGATGCGGCCGCCCGAGCGCAGCACGTCCTGCGCGCGGTACAGCAGGTCCTGGCGTGGCCGGCCATAGCGGGCGGCCAGATTCTCCAGGGTGTCCGGGTCGGCCGACATCCAGTTCGCGGAGAACTGGGCGATGACCCCGAGGGTGCCGAACCGCCGGCTGTCGGGGTCCTCGAGATAGACGAGGTGGGCGATCGTGTGGCGGCGGTCGCGGGGCGGATTCGCCGCCGCAGCCGCCTCGATCGCGTCGAGCGCGGTGCGGGCCGTGCGCTCACCGCAGGCATGGACGTGGACGTCCAGGCCCGCGGCGTCGACCGCGCCGATCAGCTGGCGCCACTGCTGCTCGCTGAACGGTGAGCCGCCGGTGGAGTCCGGCTTGTCGGCGTACGGCTCGAGCAGCCAGGCGGTGTAACCCTCCTGCGTGCCGTCGCCGATCACCTTCACCACACCGACGCTGACCAGGTCGGTCGAGATCCGGTCGCGCAGCGCGGTGATCGCGGCGACCGCGTCGTCCACCGGCGGTGACTTGACGCTGTAGGACGCGACCACCCGGACCGGCAACGCGCCCCGCGCCTCGACCTCGGTGTACAACGCGATCAACGCGCCCTGGTCGCCGCCGATCGGCGGCACACCGGCGTCGAACAGCGACGTGATGCCGGCCGCGGACGCCTTCGGGAGCCACCCGGTGAGCAACGTCTTCATGGTGTCGGTGGAGATCGGCTCGATCGCGTTGACGATCCCCAGCACGGCGTCCACCTCGAGGACGTAGCCGGTCGGGTCCCCGTTCTCGTCACGCACGTAGTAGCTGAAGCCCGGGATCGGATCCTGCGAGGCGCGGTTCACCCCGGCGATCTCCAGCGCCTTGCTGTTGGCCCACAGGCTGTGCCCGTCGATGGCGAAGAAGAAGCCCGGTCGGTCGGGCAGGACGCGGTCCAGGTCGGCGCGTGTCGGCCCCTGCGGGCCGAACATGTCGACGCGCCAACCGAATCCGCGCACCGGTCCATCGGGGTTGGCTTTCGCGTAGGCGGCGATGGCGTCCAGCGCGTCCTGGCCGGTCGGCACCTGCAGGTCGACGCCGCTGGTCAGGAACGCGCCGAGGAACGGATGGATGTGGCCTTCCACGAACCCGGGCAGCATCAGCGCGCCGCCGAGGTCGATCACCCGGGTGTCGGGGCCGGCCAGCGCCATCGCTCCCGCGCTGTCGCCGACGTAGCTGATCGTGGTGCCGGTGACTGCGACGGCCTCGGCCCACGGCGCCGCCTCGTTGACGGTGTGGATGCGACCGTTGTGGAAGACGGTGTCCGCCCGGTCGGATGCGGGGCTGTCGCGGGGCTGCGTGCCCAATCCCGCCGAACACGCACTCGCGGTCGCGACGACGGCCGTCGACAACGCGGCCGCCCGCAGCATGCTGCGGCGGCTGATGGACGTCCCGAACGCAGCGAAATGCGGCGCCCACTCACACGCAGTGCACATGACCCGTCTCCCCCCGGGCGCGGCGCCCGCAGCGAATTGTCGCGGGCGCCAGGGGGTGTGGCAAGCGCGGCGCGCGGGGAGTCAGCGCCTCCGGACGGTGCGCTGCACGCCGCGCATCTTGGCCTGCGCCGGCATCGGCCCCTTGGGCATCGCCGCCGGGCCCACCTTGGATCCGAGCGCGGCCAGACGCGACTCGAGCGAATCCATCTGCTTGACGGTGATGTTGGCCGGCAGCCGGGTCAGGTGACGCTCCAGCTTGGACAGCGGCACCTCGCCGTCGCCGTTGCCGATGATGACGTCGTAGATCGGCACGTCACCCACGAGGCGGGCGGTGCGCTTCTTCTCCTGGGCCAGCAGCGGCTTGACCCGCGTGGGGGAGCCCTCGCCGACGAAGATGACGCCCGGGCGCCCGATCACCCGGTGCACGGCGTCGAAGTGTCCGGTCGCGGCGACACCGGGGGTGACCCGCCACTTGCCGCGCAGGTTGTCCAGCGCCCACGCGGCCGCGCCGGTCTGGCCCTCGGCCTTGCGGTACACCGACTTCTGCGCGCGGCGGCCGAAGATGATGAACGCGACGAGCGCACCGAGCACGATGCCCAGCGGGATCAGCATGAACATCGTGAATCCGCCGGCATAGACGCCCAGCGCCACCGAGGCGGCCACGATCAGCACGAACGCGCCGATCATGTACGGCAGGAGCCGCTTGTCCTCTTTGCGTTGGATCTGGAACGCCTGCCACAGCTGGCTGCGCCGCTGCTTGGATGCGGCCTTGCGGGCGGCCTTGGCCTCGGCCTTCGCCGCCTTGACCTCCGCGGAGTTACGCGATTTCGCCATTGGTTCAGGATACGGATGGCTGGGGCGCCGCCGCGGCGGCTCCGGCAGACCGCGCCGCGATCGTCTGCGCGTACAGCTTGCCCGCCCGGTACGACGAACGCACCAGCGGTCCGGCCAGCACGCCGGCGAAGCCGAGGTCGGTGGCGAACTGCTGATGCTCGATGAACTCGTCGGGGTGCACCCACCGCTCCACGGGATGGTGACGCGCCGACGGACGCAGGTACTGGGTGATCGTGACGATGTCGCAGCCGGCATCGTGCAGGTCGCGCAGTGCGGTGCGCACCTCCTCGGGCGTCTCGCCCATGCCCAGGATCAGGTTGCTCTTGGTCACCAGGCCGTCCGCGCGGGCCATGGTCAGCACCGACAGGCTGCGCTCGTAGCGGAAGGCGGGCCGGATGCGCTTGAAGATGCGCGGCACCGTTTCGACGTTGTGCGCCAACACTTCCGGACGGGTCTCGAAGACCTGGGCGAGCAGCGCGGGCTCGGCGTTGAAGTCGGGGATCAGCAACTCGACGCCGGTGTTGGGGTTGAGTGCCTTGATCTGGCGGACCGTCTCGGCGTAGAGCCAGGCGCCGCCGTCGGGCAGGTCGTCGCGGGCCACTCCGGTCACCGTCGAGTAGCGCAGGCCCATCGCCTGCACACTCTCGGCGACGCGGCGCGGCTCGTCTCGGTCCAGCTCGGCCGGCTTGCCGGTGTCGATCTGACAGAAGTCGCAGCGACGGGTGCACTGCTCGCCGCCGATGAGGAAGGTGGCCTCGCGGTCCTCCCAGCACTCGTAGATGTTGGGGCAGCCCGCCTCCTCGCACACCGTGTGCAGGCCTTCGCGGCGGACCAGCGATTTCAGCTCGGTGTACTCCGGGCCCATCCTGGCCCTGGTCTTGATCCACGGCGGCTTGCGCTCGATCGGCGTCTGGGCGTTGCGCACCTCGAGCCGGAGCAGCTTGCGGTTACCGGGTTCGACACTCACTGCATCGATGCTACTGCGTGATCGGCGCTGCTGAACCGGCCGTCGAGCACGTCACACACCGCGTCGGCGACCGGGCCCAGGACGTCGTCGACGGTGACCCGGCGGCCGAGTTCGGCCGTCAGCGACGTGACCCCGGCGTCGGCGATGCCGCAGGGGATGATCGAGCCGAACGCACTCAGGTCGCAGTCGCAGTTCAGCGCGAAACCGTGCTGCGTGGTCCCGCGCGCGACGCGGATGCCGATCGCGCCGATCTTGCGCGCGGGCCGGACGCCGTCGGCCGCGACCCACACTCCCGACCGGCCCTCGACCCGGCCGGTGGGCAGGCCCAGATCGGCGCACACCGCGATCAGCGCCTCTTCGAGGCGCCGCACGAAGTTGACCACGTCGAGCGGTTCGGCCAGCCCGATGATCGGATAGCCGACGAGCTGGCCGGGTCCGTGCCAGGTGATCTTGCCGCCGCGGTCGGTGTCGACGACGGGCGTGCCGTCGACCGGACGCTCTTCGGGGAGCGTGCGCTTGCCTGCGGTGTACACCGGCGGGTGCTGCAGCAGGAGCAGCGTGTCGGGGCCGCCGGCGACACGGGCATCGGCGATCTCCCGCTGCAGGTCCCACGCCGCCTGATAGTCCACCGTGCCGAGGCGGCGTACCACGACGGCGTCGCTGCTGCTGCGGATCGATGACGCCATGACGTCGACGCTACTCACGGTTGCCGGCGGTGGCGAACGCCAGCGCCTCGCCGATCGTGTTGTGGTGGAAGCGGAACCCCGCAGCCTCCAGCGCGGCCGGGATCGCGCGCTGACCGCCGAGCACGCCCTCGTCGGCGAACTCGCCGAGCACCGCGCGCAACGCGAAGCCGGGCACCACGAACGGGGTCGGCCGGTTCACGGTGCGGCCCAGCGCCGTGGTGAACTCCGCGTTGGTCACCGGAGCGGGCCCGGTGAAGTTCACCGGTCCGGCGAGTTCGTCGTGGGTGATCGCGAACAGCAGCGCCCGCACCTGGTCCTCGAGGCTGATCCATGACAGGTACTGGCGGCCGTTGCCCAACCGCGCCCCCAGACCGAGGGAGAACAGCGGACGGATCCGGCCCAGCATCCCGCCCGAGGCCGACATCACCAGCCCGGTGCGAGGGAGCACCACGCGCACCCCGGCCTCCGATGCGACCGCGGTGGCCGCCTCCCAGTCCACGGTGAGCCGCGCCAGGAAGGTCTGCCCGGGCGCCGCGGTTTCGTCGACGGGTCGGGCGCCGGTGTCGCCGTAGTAGCCGACCGCGCTGGAGTTGACCAGCACCGGCACTCCGGCGTCGACGACGGCGCGCGAGAGCACCTCCGTCGGGTCGATGCGGCTGTCGCGCAGGCTCTGCTTGAACGCTCCGGACCACCGCTTCTCACCGACGTTGACGCCGCACAGGTTGACCACGGCGTCGACGCCGTGCAGCGCAGCGGCGTCGAACTCGCCGGTGTCGGGGTTCCAGAACACCTCGTCGGCGTTCGACGGCGCCCGCCGCACGATGCGCAACACCCGGTGGTCGGTGGCGCGCAGCGCGTACACCAGCGCCGTACCGATCAGCCCGGAAGAGCCCGCAACCGCGATGACCGAATCCGAGGGCATCGACACCGCGATCTACAAGCCCAGGTCCGCCTCGAAGGCACCCTCTTCCAGCCGCCGCTTGATCGTGGTGACGAAGCGGCCGGCGTCGGCGCCGTCGATGAGACGGTGGTCGTAGGTCAGCGGCAGGTAACACACCGAGCGCACACCGATCGACTCGTTCCCGAGCTCGTCGACGATCACCCGCGGACGCTTGACGATCGCACCCGTGCCCAGCATCGCCGCCTGCGGCGGCACCAGGATCGGGGTGTCGAACAGCGCGCCCTGGCTGCCGATGTTGGTGATGGTGAACGTCCCACCCGACAGCTCGTCGGGCTTGAGATCACCCGAGCGCGCCCGCGCGGCGATGTCGGCGATGGCCCGCGCCAGCCCGCCGAGCGACAGGTCGCCGGCGTTCTTGATCACCGGGGACAGCAGACCCTGATCGGTGTCCACCGCGAAGCCGAGGTGCTCGGCGTCGTAGTAGGTGATCTCCTTGGATTCCTCGTTGTAGCTGGCGTTGACGTTCGGGTGGATCTTCAGCGCGTCGATCACCGCGCGAGCGATGAACGGCAGGTACGTCAGGTTGACGCCCTCGCGCTCGGCGAAGCTGGCCTTCGCTTTGGCCCGCAGCGCCACGATCTTGGTCATGTCGACCTCGTGGGTCTGCGTCAACTGTGCTGTGGCCTGCAGGGATTCGCGCGTCTTCTTCGCGGTGATCTGCCGGATCCGGTTGGCCTTCTGCGTGGTGCCACGCAGGTGCGCCAACGCGGCTTCGGGGGGCGGCGCCGAACTGGTGGTCTTGGCCGGGGCCTCGGCAGCCGGAGCCGGCTTGGCGGCCTCGTCCTTGCTCGACTGGGCGGCGGCCAGTACGTCCTGCTTGCGGATGCGTCCGCCGACGCCGGTGCCCTTGACCGTGGCCAGGTCGACGTTGTTCTCGGCGGCGAGCTTGCGCACCAGCGGCGTCACGTACGGGCCCGAATCGCTCGACTTCGACTCTGCCGGAGCGGCTTTCGGCTCGGGCTTGGACTCCTTGGGCTCGGGCTTGGGCTCCGACTTGGGCTCCGACTTGGGCTCGGGCTTGGTCTCCTTGGCCGGCTCGGGTTCCGGCTCCGGCTCCGGCTCGGGTTCCGGTTCCGGTTCCGGTTCCGCTTCGGGCTCGGGCTCCGGCTCCGGCTCCGGCTCGGAGTCGCCGGCGTCGGCGCCCTCGGAGTCGCCGATCTTGGCGAGCTCACCGCCCACCTCGACGGTGTCGTCTTCCTCGGCGGTGATCGACAGCAGCGTGCCCGCCACCGGGGAGGGGATCTCGGTGTCCACCTTGTCGGTCGAGACCTCGACGAGCGGCTCGTCGACCTCCACGCTGTCGCCGACGCTCTTCAGCCAGCGAGTCACGGTGCCCTCGGTGACCGACTCCCCGAGTTCGGGCATCAGCACCGGCGTCGACGATCCCGACGAGCCGCCGGACGACTTCTTCTCGGACTTC
This sequence comes from Mycolicibacterium chubuense, assembly GCF_001044255.1. Classification (GTDB taxonomy): domain Bacteria; phylum Actinomycetota; class Actinomycetes; order Mycobacteriales; family Mycobacteriaceae; genus Mycobacterium; species Mycobacterium chubuense. The sequence continues at coordinate 9,201 of NZ_JYNX01000038.1, read as the reverse complement.
TTCTCCGGCTCGGGTTCCGGCTCCGGCTCGGGTTCGGGTTCGGGCTCCTGCTCCGGTTCGGATTCCGACTCGGCCGCCGGTTCTTCCGCGTCGTCGCCACCGCCGGCGTCGCTGTCGTCGTCGTCCGCGTCGCCGATCACGGCCAGTTCACCGCCGACCTCGACGGTGTCGTCCTCCTGGGCGACGATCTTCTTCAACACCCCGGAAGCGGGCGACGGGATCTCGGTGTCGACCTTGTCGGTCGACACCTCCAGCAGCGGCTCGTCCTCCTCGACCGTGTCTCCCTCTTGCTTCAGCCAGCGGGTGACAGTCCCCTCGGTAACGCTCTCTCCGAGTGCGGGCATCTGGACGGAGATGGCCATAGTGTCGTGGCTCCCTTGCACGGTCGGTCGCAGTCTTGAGGTGTCGGATCCCATCCTGTCACGTCCCGCGGGACGTTTCGCCGCAGACGTGGCTACTGACCGCTCTGGCACTATCGAAACCGAGGGGTGCGGCAGCGGGAAGGAGCGACCCCAGGTGGGACTGTTCGACGTACTTCGCGGTCGGCGACGTGGCGGCGGCACCGCCACCGACCGGGCCGCCGATCTGCGCTACCTGCAGCAGTGGGTTGCCGAGCACACGGGCGTCGAGGCGTTCGTCGAGCCGAAGACGACGGTCACGGATGTGACGGTCGTGCTCGTCGCCGCCGATGGCGAATGGACCCGGCGCAGGGCGGGCGGTTACGCCGGCGCGCGCCGGCTGTCGGACCGGTTGAAGATCCCGGTCTACGACGTGCAGAAGGTCGGCTACCCGCAGCGCATGCGCGACTACGACGCCCGCAAGAGGATCGAGCGCAAGCGCGCCGCCCGCGAGGAGCTGGACCGCTAGTAGCGTGCGGGCTCGTGGACATCGACGGGCCGACCATCATGGCGGTGCACGCGCACCCCGACACCTCCGGCATCTGGGACGACGTGGCCGCGCAACTCGACGGCTCCGCCCGTGTCGAGCGCTGCAGCGCGGACGGATTGGCGGCCGCGCTGACCGGGCGCGAGCCGGTGCACGTCGTCGCGGCGGATACTGCGGCCGCTGCGGTGTGGGAGTACCTGGCGCGCCCCGACGCCGTTGATCACGTCGCGTCGGTGACGGTGTCGGTGCCCGCCCGGCGGCGCGGACTGCCCGGCCGGCGGCAGCGCGCCGCGCTGCCCCCGGACCGGGTCGCGGTGCCGGTGCAGCTGATCGTCGGCTCCGGGAAGGGCGACGACGATCTCGCCGCGCGGGTGCCCCGGCTGTGGCGGCGGGTGGTGACGACGGGCAGGCCCACGCCGACCACCCACCCGCAGGTGTACGCCCGCTCGGTGCGTCAACTCGTCGAGCATCTCGAGGGCGCACCCGCGGCGCGGGAACTGCGGCGCGCCGAGGTCGGACGGTCGCGGGGGAGTTTCGGCGACACCCTGGTGTCGGTCACCGGGGCGGGGAGCGGCATCGGGCGCGAGACTGCCCTGGCGTTCGCGAGGGAAGGCGCGGAGCTGATCATCAGCGATGTCGACGCCGACGGTCTGGCCGAGACGGCCCGCCTGCTCGCCGAGGCCGGTGCGATCGCGCACAGCTACCTCGTCGACGTGGCCGACACCGCGGCGATGGAGGCGTTCGCCGAGGAGGTGTGCACGGCGCACGGTGTGCCCGATGTGGTGGTCAACAATGCCGGCGTCGGGCATGCCGGCTTCTTTCTCGACACCCCGGCCGAGGAGTTCGACCGCGTGTTCGACATCAACTTCGGCGGCGTGGTCAACGGGTGCCGCGCGTTCGGTCGGCGGCTGGTCGAGCGGGGTACCGGCGGCCACATCGTCAACGTCGCGTCGATGGCGTCGTACACGCCGGTGAATCTGATGAACGCCTACTGCACCTCCAAGGCAGCGGTGTTCATGTTCTCGGATTGTCTACGCGCAGAACTGGATTCGGCCGGTATCGGGTTGACCACGATCTGTCCGGGCGTGATCGGCACCAACATCGTGAACACCACGCGGTTTTCGCTGCCCGACGCGAAGGGCCGGGATGTGGAGACGTTGCGGGCGCGGGCCAAGCGCGGCTTCGCGGTCCGCCGTTACGGGCCGGAGAAGGTGGCCCGCGCGATCGTCGCCGCGGTGACGAAGAACAAGGCGGTCCGCCCGGTTACCCCGGAGGCCTACCTCGTATACGGGATCGCGCACGCCGCGCCGCAGGCCATGCGCAGTGCCGCGCGCGGCGGAAACATCGTGTGAGCCCGCGGCACGGTTGGTTGCGTCGTTGGGGAGTGGTGATAGCGCGTGCGCCATCAGGTTCGGTGTCGGTTACCCCGCCCGGGCCGCGTGAGACACCTACCGCGTCGAATGGTCTTCCCGGCAGGCGCAATACGTCGCCTCGCCGGACACCTCGAGTCCATGGACCCGGAAGCGGCTGGAGTGGTGAGCCTCAGCCGTTGGCTGCGATGTCCTCCAGGACCGCGAACATCGTCCGCGTCGGCACCCCGGTGCCGCCCTTGGGTGTGTAACCCCACGGCCCCCCGGAGTTGTACGCGGGCGCCGCGACGTCGATGTGCACCCACGCCACCCCGTCGGCGACGAACTCCCGCAGATACGTCCCGGCGACCAACATGCCCGCGAAGCGCGAACCGCTGACGTTGGCCAGATCGGCCACCGTCGACTTCAGGTCGTCCTTGAGTTCCTCGGGCAGCGGCATCGCCCAACCGTTCTCACCGACGGACTGCGAGATGTCGGCGACGCGGTCACGGAACTCGTCGCTGCCCATCACCCCCGGCGTGCGCGAGCCGAGCGCGACGATCTGCGCGCCGGTCAGCGTCGACGTCTCGATCAGATACTGCGGCTTGTCCTCGCAGGCGCGCACGATCGCGTCGGCCAGGATCAACCGGCCCTCGGCGTCGGTGTTGAGCACCTCCACGGTGGTGCCGCCGTACTGGGTCAGCACGTCACCGGGACGCTGCGCGGTTCCCGACGGCATGTTCTCGGCCATCGGCACCGTCGCGATCACGTCGATCGGCAGCTTCTGGCGCGCCGCGAGCACCACCGTGGCGATCACCGCCGCGGCGCCCCCCATGTCAGAGGTCATGTGATGCATGTTGGCCGCCGGCTTGATCGAGATGCCGCCGGTGTCGAACGTGATGCCCTTGCCCACCAGGGCGACCGTGGTCGGTTTGCGACCCTTGCCGCCGCGGTGAACGAGCCGCACCAGACGGGGCGGACGCGACGAGCCCTTACCGACGCCGATGATGCCGCCGTAGCCGTCCTTGGTCAGCACCTTCTCGTCGAGCACCTCCACCTCGAGGCCCGCGGCGTCACCCAAAGCCTTTGCGCGCTTGGCGAATTCGGCCGGGAACAGATGGCTCGGCGGGGTGTTGACGAAGTCCCGGGCGGTCGCCACCGCCGTCGCGATCGCCTCCGCGCGGGCGGCCGCGTCCTTGGTGGCCGACTTCGTGTCCGGGGTGAGCGCGGTGATCCGGCGCAGCCCCGCGTCCTTGGGTGCGGTCTTGGTGCTGCGGAACTCGGAGAACCGGTAGGAGCCCAGGATCAGACCTTCGATCGCGCCCTCCAGGTCCAGGGCCGACAGCGTGGTCAGCACCGACTCCACGCCCGACAGGGAGCGCGCCGCGGCCCCGGCCGCGCGCCGGATCGTCTCGGCCGGCCACTCGTCGCGGCTCTTGCCCAGCCCGACCGCGAGCACGCTGCCCACCGGCAGCGACGGCACGACCAGCCGGGTCAGCTGCTCGCTGCCCCCCTTGGCGCCGAGCGCCTTCAGCGCGGCCTCGATCTCGCGCACTGCTGCGTCGGGCAGGAAGGAGCCGGCGACCACGGTGGCCGTCGGGTCGTCGTCGCCCACGCTGACGACCGGCACGATCAGCACCGACGAGGCGACAGAGCGCTTGGGCAGTGCGGCGGCGACGCTGACAGTGGAGGACTGATAGCCAGGTGGGGTGCTCACGGGGATTCACCCTAGCCACTGCCTACTAGTGTGGTTGGGCGTGAGTGACAACCCGTTGACCGGCCCGCTCGAGGACCGGCACCGCGAGCTCGGAGCGACCTTCGCCGAATTCGGGGGCTGGCTGATGCCGGTGTCCTACGCCGGCACCGTCGCCGAGCACACCGCGACCCGCACCACCGTCGGCCTGTTCGACGTCAGCCACCTGGGCAAGGCGCTGGTCACGGGCCCAGGTGCCGCCGAGTACGTCAACTCCGCGTTCACCAACGACCTGGGCCGCATCGGCCCCGGCAAAGCCCAGTACACGCTGTGCTGCACCGACGACGGCGGCGTCATCGACGACCTGATCGCCTACTACGTCTCCGACGACGAGATCTTCCTGGTGCCCAACGCGGCCAACACCGCCGACGTCGTCGCGGCCCTGAAGGAGCGGGCGCCCGCCGGGCTGACCATCACCGACGAGCACCGCTCCCGCGCGGTCCTCGCCGTGCAGGGGCCCAAGTCCGCCGAGGTGGTCGGCGGCCTGGGGCTGCCGACCGACATGGACTACATGGGCTACGCCGACGCCGATTTCCGCGGCGTGGACGTCCGGGTGTGCCGGACCGGCTACACCGGCGAACACGGCTACGAATTGCTGCCGTCCTGGGATCAGGCCGCGGTGGTGTTCGACGCGCTGGTCGAGGGCGTGCGCGGCGCGGGTGGCGAACTGGCCGGGCTCGGCGCCCGCGACACGCTGCGCACCGAGATGGGCTATCCGCTGCACGGCCACGAACTGTCCCGGGACATCTCGCCGCTGCAGGCCCGCTGCGGGTGGGCGGTCGGCTGGAAGAAAGACGCGTTCTGGGGCCGCGACGCCCTGCTCGCCGAGAAGGAGGCCGGCCCGAGGCGCACTCTGCGGGGTCTGCGCGCCGTCGGCCGCGGCGTGCTGCGCGGCGAGCTGACCGTGCTCGACGGCACCACCCCGATCGGGGTCACCACGTCCGGAACGTTCTCGCCCACACTGAAAGTCGGGATCGCGCTGGCACTGATCGACACCGCCGCCGACATCGCCGACGGCGCACGCGTGAGCGTCGACGTGCGCGGCCGCGCCGTCGAATGCGAGGTCGTCAAACCGCCGTTCGTGGACACCCGCACGCGGTAAATCGCTCGCCAGGCGGTTATACAATCGCCTGCATGACTGAAGGCCTCTCGTTCACCGTCGATCGCTCCGCGAGCCCGGCGAGCGACGAGGTACGTGCCGAGATCCTCGGGAACCCCGGCTTCGGCAAGTTCTTCACCGACCACATGGTGTCGATCGACTACACCGCCGGCGAGGGCTGGCACGACGCCCGCGTGCTGCCCTACGGGCCCATCGAACTCGACCCTTCGGCGATCGTTCTGCACTACGCGCAGGAGGTGTTCGAGGGGCTCAAGGCCTACCGCTGGGGCGACGGGTCCATCGTGTCGTTCCGGCCGGAGGCCAACGCCGCGAGGCTGCAGTCCTCGGCGCGTCGGCTGGCGATCCCAGAGCTGCCGCAGGACGTGTTCCTCGAGTCGCTGCGCCAGCTGATCGCCGTCGACGGGCAGTGGGTTCCGCCGGCGGGCGGCGAGGAATCGCTGTACCTGCGGCCGTTCATCATCGCGACCGAACCGGGACTGGGTGTGCGGCCCGCCAACCACTACCGGTACCTCGTGATCGGCTCGCCGGCCGGCGCGTACTTCCCGCGCGGCATCAAGCCCGTCAGTGTGTGGCTGTCCCACGAGTACGTGCGCGCCTCACCCGGTGGCACGGGCGCCGCCAAGTTCGGCGGCAACTACGCGGCCTCGCTGCTGGCCCAGGCCGAAGCCGCCGACCACGGATGCGACCAGGTGGTCTGGCTCGACGCGATCGAACGCCGCTACGTCGAGGAGATGGGCGGCATGAACCTGTTCTTCGTCTTCGGCAGCGGCGGCACGGCGCGACTTGTCACCCCGGAGCTGTCGGGTTCGCTGCTGCCGGGGATCACGCGAGATTCGTTGCTGCAGTTGGCCACTGACGCCGGCTTCGCGGTCGAAGAGCGCAAGATCGACGTCGACGAGTGGCAGAAGAAGGCCGCCGCGGGGGAGATCACCGAGGTGTTCGCCTGCGGCACCGCCGCCGTCATCACCCCGGTCTCCCACGTCAAGCACACCGACGGCGAATTCACCATCGCCGACGGCGAGCCCGGCGAGATCACGATGGCGCTGCGCGACACGTTGACCGGCATCCAGCGGGGCACGTTCGCCGACACCCACGGGTGGATGGCCCGGCTCGACTAGCCGATCGCCAACCCGAGCGCGGCGACCGTCGTCGTCACCTCGACCGCGGCGCCGAGCACATCACCGGTGACACCGCCGAACCGGCGCACGCAGTGCGCCACCAGGAGGACTGCGGCGGCCACCGCGACCAGCACCGCGACGGGGCCCTGCCACGCGCGGGCGCAGACGGGGACGGCCGCGACGGCGACGGCGGCCACCCACGCCCCGACCACCCAGGCGGGCTGGGTGCCCGCCACCCGGCCGCCCATGGTGCTGCCCGTCGCCGGCGGAACGCCCCGCCGGCACGCGGTCACGGCGGCCACCCGGCCCGCGGTCACGGCGACGATCACCGCGGCCCAGCCGGCGTGGGCGAACGCCAGCGCCTGCAGCAGGATCGTGGCGGCGACCGCGGCCACGCCGAACGGGCCCACGGTGCCTTCGCGCATCACGGCCAGGGCCCGCTCGGGTGGTCCGTAACAGCCGAGTGCGTCGGTGGTGTCGGCGAGTCCGTCGATGTGCAGCCCGCGGGTGATCAGCAGCAGGGCGACCACGGCCACCGCGCCGGCGAGCGGGCTCGCCTCCCCGAACGCCCAGAACCCGCCCGCAAGCACCGCCGCCGCGACGCCGCCGACAGCGACACCGGCCAGCGGCAGCGCGGCCATGACGCCGCGACCGATGCCCGCGCTGCGCGATGCCGGCACCGGGAGGATCGTCGCGAAAGCCAGAGCGCCTGCCACGGAACCGAACACGATCAGCCCTCGCTGATCCCGGCCTCTTCGAACGTGGCCATCGTGGCCAGGGTCGCCACCGCGGCGCGCAGCACCGGGAGGGCGACCAGCGCGCCCGAGCCCTCACCGAGCCGCATGCCCAGTTCGACGATCGGCTCCAGCCCGAGCTCCCGCAGCGCCAGCGTGTGGGCGGGCTCGGTGGAGCGGTGCCCCGCCTGCCACCACTGCCGGGCGCCGGGCGCCAGCCGTTCGGCGGCCAGCGCCGCGGCCGTCACCACCACGCCGTCGAGCAGCACCGGGGTCCGTCGCACCGCGGCCTGCGCGCAGAACCCCGTCATCGCCGCCAGGTCGGCGCCGCCGCAGATCCGCAGCAGCGCAACGGGATCCGCGGAGAGTCGGCGGGTGCGGTACAGCGCGTCGCGGATCGCGGCGGTCTTGCGTGCCCAGCCGGCGTCGTCGACCCCGGTGCCCCGGCCGACCACCGCGACCGGCTCGGTGTTCGTCAGTGCGGCCACCAGTGTGGTCGCGGGGGTGGTGTTGCCGATCCCCATGTCGCCGGCGATCAGCAGATCGGCTCCGGCGTCGACCTCCTCGTCGGCGATCGCACGGCCCGCTTCGATCGCGGCCACGACCTCGTCGGGGGTCAGCGCGTCCTCGACGGCGATGTTGCCACTCGACCGGCGGATCTTGTGCGCGCCCACCGCCGGCGACAGCGGTTCGTCGGTGTCGATCGCGATGTCGGCGATCCGCACCGTCGCATCGGCGATGCCGGCGAGCACGTTGACCGCCGCGCCGCCCGCGGCGAAGTTCGCCATCATGGCGGCCGTCACCTCAGGCGGATAGGCGGACACGCCCGCCGTGGCGACGCCGTGGTCCCCGGCGAACACCACGACCCGGGCACGCTCGAATTGCTTTGGCGGACAAGAGCTCTGGCATGAGGACACCCACACCGACAGGTCTTCGAGGCGGCCCAGCGCGCCGGCGGGCTTGGTCAGGCGCGCCTGACGGTCCCGCGCCGCGGCGGCAGCGTCGGGATCGGGCGGGGCGATATCGGGGAAGTAGGACACCTATGACACCCAGGTCACCGCGGCCATCAAGCCACGGTGGCGCCGCGCTCGACCGCGGGACGCGGCGCACGCATCCGGCGCAGCTGCGAGGCCCGGCTGGCAGCGTAGAAGCCGAGCTTCCAGCCCGATTCGGTGTTGCCCGGGAACTTCTCGTCGACCAACCGGTTCACTCGGCGGCCCAGGAAGAAGCCGTCGACGACCATGATCAGGACGAGCACGAGCATCGCGGGGGACAGCAGCTGCTGCACCTGCACCGACGGCACCGCCAGCATCACCAGGATCAGGCCCAGCGCCGACGGCATGAACAGCCCGAGCACATTGCGCCGGGAATCCACCACGTCGCGCACGTACTTGCGCACGGGGCCCTTGTCGCGCGGCAACAGGTAGGCGTCGTCGCCAGCCATCATCCGCTCGCGCCGCTGCGCCATGTCGGACCGGCGTTCGGCCTTCTCGGCCTTGCGCTCCTCGCGGGACAACTTCGGGCCGCGCAGCTCCTTGCGCCGGCGTCGCGCCTCCGCGCTGGTCATGGGGGCGGGCGCGACCGGTCCGCGGCGACGGCTCGCCTCGCTGCGCTTGGGCGTCGGCTTGCCCTTGGGCGCGGTGGCCGCACGGGCGGCGGAGGCGGGACCGGAGGTCGCAGCGCGGTCGTCGGCGGACGCCGAACCCGCCGGATCGTCCCCGGAGTCGTCGTTCTTGCGGCCCAGCAGCTTCACGCCTGCCAGGTTACTTCGCGCGGATCGCGGGGGAGGCGGCGAGGGCGCGTCGCGGCGACATGCAGCGGGTGGGACCACGTCCTAGTCTGCCGGGATGACCCGGACCGTTCTGATCGCGCCGGATTCGTTCGGCGACAGCCTGACCGCGGTGCAGGCCGCGCAGTGCATCGCGACGGGCTGGCACGCCGCCCGCGCCGAGGACCGGCTGATCCTGGCTCCGCAGTCCGACGGCGGCCCGGGATTCGCCGACGTGCTGGCGGGTCGGCTCGGCGAGGTGCGCACCGAGCGGGTCAGCGGACCGCTGGACGTCGAGGTCGATGCCCGTTGGGTGTTCGACCCGGAATCGCCGGCGACCGCCTACCTCGAGTGCGCGCAGGCGTGCGGACTGGCGCTGCTCGGCGGTCCGCCGACGGTGCGCACCGCGCTCGACGCGCACACCCGCGGCGTCGGCCAGCTGGTCGACGCCGCCCTGGCCGCGGGGGCGCGCCG
>NZ_JYNX01000037.1 GCF_001044255.1 Mycolicibacterium chubuense | reverse complement strand
GCGCGGCCCGCGCTCGTTGGCGCTCGTCAGCGCCTGGCCGCGGCAGATCGCCGTCGGGGTGCTCGGGCGCCTGGTGCAACCGCTGCTGGCGTGGTCCTGGCTGACCACGCTGCCGGTGCGCCGTGCCGAGCGGTCCCGCCGCCCGTCGATGGCGGTGGCCAACGGGCAGTTCCTCGTGGTCGACGCGGCGGCACTGGCCCGCGCCGGCGGCTGGCAGGCCGTGGCCGGCGAGGTGCTCGACGACATCAACCTGGCGCGGGCGGTGCGCGCGGCCGGCGGCCGGACCGGCGTCGCCGACGGGTCGGCGGTCGCCACCTGCCGGATGTACGCCACGGGACGCGAACTCAGCTCGGGGTACCGCAAGTCGCTGTGGGCGGCGTTCGGCTCACCGGTGGGCGCGGTCGCGGTCGGGACGGCGCTGTGCGTCGTGTACGTCGTCCCCGCGGTCGCGGCGCTGACCGGCTCGCGGGTGGGTGCGCTGGGCTACGCCGCGGGTGTCGTGGGCCGCGTGGCGGCCCGGCGGTGGTGCCGCCGCGGGGGGCTGGGGGACCTGCTCGACGCTGCCGCGCACCCGCTGTCGATCGCGGCGTTGACGGGCCTGCTCGCGTCGTCGTGGGCCGGGCGGTGGCGCGGCACCCTGCGCTGGAAGGGGCGGCCGGTATGACCCGCGTGGTCGTCGTCGGGGCGGGTCTGGGGGGGCTGGCCGCCGCGGCCCGGCTGGCCGCGCTCGGGCACCGCGTGACCGTGTGCGAGGCGGCGCCGACGGTGGGGGGCAAGCTCGGGGTGGTCGAGCGCGAGGGCTTCGTGTTCGACACCGGCCCCTCACTGCTGACGGTTCCCGACCTGCTCACCGACCTGTTCGACGACACCGGCGGTCCGGCGGATCTGACGCTGGCACCGGTCGATCCGGCCTGCGCCTACCGGTTCGCCGACGGCACCGAGATGCTGATGCCGCACGACGGCGCACAGATACCCGCCGCGATCGACGCGGCGCTGGGCCCCGGCGCGGGGGAGTCGTGGCGCCGGCTGCACGAACGATCCCGCCGGCTGTGGGATCTTGTCGCCGAACCCGTTCTGCGGCAACCGATTTCGTTGAGAAAGCTGGCGCGGATGAGCATCCGGCCGGCCGATCTGCGGGCCGTCGCGCCGTGGCGCACCATCGACGGGCTGGGCCGCGGCGCGTTCACCGATCCGCGGCTGCGGATGTGGCTCAATCGCTATGCCACGTACTCGGGGTCCGATCCGCGTCGCACACCGTCGGTGCTCGCGGTGACCGCGTTCGTCGAGCAGGAGTTCGGCGCGTGGTACGTGCCCGGCGGTCTGCGCCGCATCGTCGACGCGCTGGCCCGTCGCTGCTGGGACCTGGGCGTCGAGATCCGCACGGGCACAACGGTGGACGGTCTGCTGATGACCGGGGGACGGGTGAGCGGGGTGCGGTGCGCGGATCGGGAGATCGCGGCGGACGCGGTGGTCAGCGACGCCGATGCGACGCTGCTGTACGGGCGGCTGATCGATCGGACGCCGGCGCGGATCACCCGTGCGTTGCGCCGCGCGCCCCGGTCGATGGCCGGGTTCGTGATGCTGCTCGGCCTGTCGGGCCGCGTACCGGGCGCGGCGCACCGGATCTATTTTCCCGACGACTACGACGCGGAGTTCGACGCCATCTTCGGTCCCGATCCGCGCCCCGTGGTCGACCCGACCGTGTACGTGCACGCCCCCGACGACCCGGCGCTGCGGCCCGACGACGAGTCCGAGGGATGGTTCGTCCTGGTGAACGCACCGGCGCACGACCCGGCGCGCGGGGTCGACTGGGATGCCGACGGGGTCGCCGCGCGCTACGCCGACCGGGTGCTCGACGTGCTGGCCGAGCGTGGCGTGAACGTCCGGCCGCGGCTGCGCTTCGCCGAGATCATCACGCCGGCAGACCTGGAACGCCGCACCGGCGCACCGGGCGGCGCGATCTACGGCACCGCGTCACACGGACCGCGCGCCGCGCTGCGCCGGCCGGCCAACCGCAGCCCGATCCCGGGGTTGTTCCTCGTCGGCGGGTCGGCGCATCCGGGCGGCGGCATCCCGCTGGTGTTGATGTCGGCCGAGATCGTCGCGGGACTCATCGGCCCGGCGGGAACGTCGCCGGCATCGAGCGCCGCACCCCGCGCAGCAACTGGGCCAATCCGACGCATCCGAGAGCGGTCCACACGATCGTGAACATGCCGGCCCAACTCCAGCCCACTGGCGGCACGCCCGCCGGGAACGCCGCCGCGCCGCCGGCGGCCAGCCCGACGACGATGAGGCGGGTGGGTCGCTCGGCGACCGTGACGCATCCGACGCCCGGCATCCCGACCGCCTGGGCGCGGGCCCGCAGGTACTCCAGCAGCAGCACCAGCGTCACCGCGGCCAGCACCCATGCCGTCGGTGCGCCCAGGGCGTACAGCGTGGCACCGAGCCACAGATCGCCGATCCGGTCGGCGACCGAGTCGACGACCGCGCCGAGCGGGCGGGCGCGTCCGGTGCGCAGCGCCACGGCACCGTCGAGTCCGTCGAGGACGCCTGCGAGCAGCACCAGCGGGACGACCGCGACGGGCCAGCCGGGCCCCGCGACCGCAGCCCAGGCCGCTGCCAGCGCCACGACACCCGCCACCGACAGCACGTCCGGCGGTATCCGGGCGATCGGGCCGGACGACAGCACGCGCACGATCCGCAGCCAGCCGCGCACCACCGGCGACGGCTGCACGCCACCGTGCAGCTGCGACCACCCGGCGTCGTCGGCGCCGCGCGCGGGGTCGTCGGATGTCATGAGGCCAGCCTGCCAGCGCGCGCACCGGACGGCGGGGGACATGCCGTGAGTCGGCTGCGCCAGTTCGCCTCCGGTGTGCGGACCACGTTCCCGGGCAGCGATCTCGCCCTGTGGGCGGCGGGCGCGACCTACTTCGGGGTCATCGGTCTGGTGCCGCTGGCCCTGGCGGCGTTGTGGGCCGTCGGCGCGCTGGTGGGGCACGACACCGTCACCACCGCGATGAACGCCGGGATCGACGGGTTGCCCGGCGGTCACGGCACGCCGGAGGCGTTACGGACGCTGACCCGGGTGGCGCTGTCGATGTCGTGGGTGCAGGCGCTGGTGGTGCTGTTCCCGGCGAGCCTCTACGGCGAGGGGCTGCGGCGGGCGTTCGTGCAGATGTCGGCGGCGCCCGACACGCTGACCGGGTGGCGCGGCCGGGCCGGTCTGCTGGGCGTGGCCGCGGTCGCGCCGTTCCTGGTGCTCGCGGTCCTGCTGTCCGCGCCGTACGTCGGTCCGCTGTACGCCGGTGGAGGGTGGTCGACGGTGTGGGGCGTGATCGTCGCCTTCCACATCGTCTGGGTCACGGTGTCGACCGCGCTGCTCGGTGTGTTCGGATTGATCGGTCCGGGCCGCATCGGGTGGCGGGCGCTCGCGGTGGGTGCCTTCGGCACCGGCTCGATCCTGGCGGGTTTCCTGCAGGGATTCGTCCTGTTCCTGGCCATCCCGATCCCGTGGTCGGCGCCGTTCGGCGGGTTGCCGATCGTCGGTGCCGTGACGGCTCTGGCGCTGTGGCTCTACCTCATCCACATCCTCGTGCTGTGCGGGTTCCGCGCCACCGTGGTGCTCGATCAGCTCAACCGCGCCGGGTGAGCGGCCGCCGGGTCAGTCCTTGGCCGCCAGCGCCCGCACCGACTCCGGCACGGGAGTCCCGGCGGGCACATCGGGCGCCGGATGGGGCGCGCCCGCCCGGACCGTCAACGGGACCACCCCGGCCCACGCGCCGCTGGCCACGTCCTCGTCCGGATCCTCCGGCCAACCGTCACTGACCTTCAGTGACCAGTTGTCGGTGCCGATGCCCAGGCGCAGCGCCACCGTGGCCGCGATCTCTTTGCGTGTGCTGGGCCGCAATTCGGCCACCCGGCCGGGGATGAACGCATCGGTCAGCGTCTCGAGATACCGCACCTTGTCGGCGTCGGGGACCGGGCTGAAGGTGCCGAACAGCACGGCACTGCGGTAGTGGAACGACGACTCGAAACCGCTGCGCGCCACCACGATGCCATCGAGGGTGGTGACCGAGACGGCCGCCGGGGCACCCGCGGCGAGTGCGCGCAGCCACGGTGAGCCCGTCGACCCGTGGATCACCAATTCGTCTGCGACACGGGCGAATCCGGTCGGGAAGATGGCGGGGTGACCGTCGCGGATGACGGCGATGGTCGCCAGCGGCGTGCTGTCGAGCAGTGCGTACAACTCCGCGCGGCTGTCGCGCTGTTTCTCCGGCAGCCTGGTCACCCGGGTGGACGGTGTCATGGCGTCAGGCTAACGGCTCCGCCGACTCACGCGGGTGAGCTCTCCCGGTCGTTGGTCTGCAGGGGTGGCAACAGCGCCGGCTTGACGAGGAGGCCGCGCAGCCGACTGTTCGACGCGCGGAACAGGCATGTCATCGCCTCGAGTGTGCCGCGTACGTCGTCGCGGGCGGTGAGGTACGTCCAGCGGTGGGAGTCGGGGAGGGCGAAGAACTGTTCGAAGAAGCCCGGAACGTCGGCCGGGGGCATCCGCAGCAGCGCTTCCAAGCCGACGCGCCGCACGTGGTGCACGACCCGGGCAGGCAACGGCCACACGGTGTTGCGCGCCGCCGCCAGCGCGCGGTCCGGGCCGTCGGGCAGGTGCTCGGCGAACGCGGCGGCCACCTGCGGCGCCAGCTTCAGCGACGCCGCCAGGCTGAACCCGGTCGCGGGGTGGATCAGAGGCGCCGCGGCGCCGAACCCCAGCACACCGCGCGCGCGGTGCCGCGGCTGGTCCACCGGGAACGCCACCTTCTCGGTCGGAACGCCGTCCGGCACGGTGATGCCGTGATGCGCCAGCCGGGCGTAGAGCCGTCGGCGCAGGGTGGACAGGGGCAGACCCGGCCGGCGGGCCAGCGACGTCTCCTCCAACAGCACCCGCCCGCCGCCGAGGGGGACGACGTAGAGGAACGTGGGCCAGCCGGGTTCGCCGTGGTCCTGCCGCCAGTCCATGAACAGGGCCTCGCCGGGTCCGATCAGCGGTGCGGCGACGGCCTCGTCGACGAACACCCCGTAAGCCGTCTGAGCCGCGCGCGTTCGCCGCTGACGGCGGGCGTTCAGCGGCCGCGCCTGGCCGCCCGCGTCGACGATGACCGATGCACTCAGCGCAGACCCGTCGGCCAGGGTGATCGCACCGGCCTCGGCGGCGCCGACCACGCGCCCAGCGCGAACCGTCACGCCGGTCAGCCCGTCGGTGAGGTGGCGCTGCAGGGCGGGCACGTCCAGCACGGCGTAGTCCCAGCCCAGCTGGTGGTCGGTCAGCGCTGTCACCCGGCCGGCGGCGCGTGCTGCCACCACGTCGGCCGGCAGATCGGCGGGCAGTTCGCGGCTCCACATGCCGTACGTCGCGGTCCAGGGGCGGTCAGGGGCGACATCGACCAGGCCAGTGGACAGCCCCAGCCGTCCGCACGCGCCGGCGAGCGCCGTCCCGGCGGGGCCGCCGCCGACCACCAACACGTCCATCCGTCCCATCATCGCCCCAGAAGCTCGTCGAAAGGACACCGAGCGTCGGTTGTCTCGCCCGCGAACGTAGCAGTTCGGCGGGCGCGGGGGTGCTGGGCGAGGATCGGGCGCGGGTGTTCTGGTTGTCTGGATCCCATGGTGACTGCTCGCGGCGCTGCGCCGGTGTCGGCCCGTAGCCGACGAGCGACCGTGGCGGGTGTCGTCGTCACGGTCGTGGTGGCCGCAGTCGGGTTGATCTGGGCCAAGTGGGAGCCGTATCTGGGCAAGGCGTTCGCCGCGGCGCGGACACACGAGTGGACGGGCAAAGACATCCTCGCCGTGGGCGGTGTGCAGGCCGGAGATGCTCCCAGTTGGCACGCGGCGACGACGTTCTTCTCTGCTTACCTCGGCGCCATCTGGCCGGCGTTGGTGGTCGCGCTGGTGCTCAGCGCCTGCGTCCAGGCCTTGCTGCCGCGTACCTGGCCGTCACGGGTGATGAACCGGCGGTCGCCGCTCTCGAGTGCGGCGGTCGGTGGTGTGGCCGGCACCCCGTCGATGATGTGCGCCTGCTGCTCGGCTCCCGTCGCCGTCACGCTGCGGCGTTCGGGCGTGAATCTCGCTGGCGCCGTGGCGTTTTGGCTGGGGAACCCACTGCTGAACCCGGCCGTGCTGGTGTTCCTGGCGCAGATCGGAAGAGCACACGTCTNTCGTCGGGGTCGGGACGGTCGTCGGGGGAGCGGCGCTGGTGGCATTCGTCGCGCGCCGGGAGGCGATCTCCGAGCCGCCCGACGTTGAGCCGGCTGCGGAGGGTGTGCCTGAGTCGCCGGCCGTGGTCCGTTTCGCGTGGGCGCTGCTGCGGCTCTGCGTCGTGCTGGTGCCCGAATACCTCGTCCTGGTGCTGGTGATCGGCGCCGCCCGCGGATGGCTTCTCGAACTCGTGGATCCCGGCCACCGGGGCCTGCTTCTCGTCGTGCTGGCGGCGGTCGTCGGCACGCTGATGGTGATCCCGACGGCCGGTGAGATCCCGATCCTGCAGGGGCTGGCGCTGCTCGGCGTCTCCACCGGTGTGCTGGGCGCTCTGCTCATCACGCTGCCGGCCGTCAGCCTGCCCGGTATCGCCATGGTGGCCCGGAGCTTCGGGCGGCGGGCCACCTGCGCCACCGCTGCGGTGGTCGTGGCGGCCGGCCTGGTGGGCGGCTTCGTGTTGAGCGTTCTGTAGCGACAGCGATGAGTTCACCGGCTGCCCGCGGTCTCACCTTCGATCGATTCCAACCAGTGCAACGGAGGCCCCGTGCCCAGAACCAACCTGTCGATGTCCCTCTCCGCCGACGGCTTCGTCGCCGGGCCGCACCAGGACCGCGACCACCCGCTCGGCGTCGGTGGGGAGCGTCTTCACGGCTGGCACCTGGGCCCCGACAAGGACCATCCCGTCAACCGACAGGTCGTCTCCGACATGATGGACGGCATCGGTGCGACCATCATGGGGCGCAACATGTTCGGGCCCATCCGGGGCGAATGGGGGGACTCCGGCTGGACGGGATGGTGGGGTGAGGAGCCGCCGTACCACTGCCCGGTGTTCGTCCTGACCCACCATGCCCGTGAGCCGGTCGAGATGGCTGGCGGCACGACCTTCCACTTCGTCACCGATGGCATCGAATCCGCGTACGCCCGAGCCGAAGCCGCCGCCGGGGGCAGGGACATCTCGATCGCCGGCGGCGCCTCGTGTGCCCGCCAGGCCATCGCCGCGGGTCTGGTCGACGAGATCGATCTGCAGATCAGTCCAGTGATCCTCGACTCCGGCGAACGGCTCTTCGACGGATTCCACGCCGGCACACCCGAACTCGAACTCGAGCGGGTCCTCGAAGCGCCGGGCGTGGCTCATCTGCGCTTCCGCATCATCCGGTCGTGAAGATCGCCAGCAGCGAGGCGGCCGGATCCGTGGCTGAGGTCAGGGCCGCAGCCAGCGCGGCGGCGGCGGTCGACAGCGCCAGAGCGACCGTGAAACCCAGCGCGGTGCGTCGGCGACGGCGCTTGTCCGGCGCCGTGGCGCGCCACGCCGCCCCGGCACGGAGGCCGGCCGCGGCGAACATCACTGCGAGAACCGAGGCGGTCAGCCCGAGCGCCGACAGATACCGGCGCTGGCTGTCCACGAGCGTGAGCAGCGCGGGTCGCTGCGCGTACGTACCAGTCGCATCGACGAGCCCACTGCGGATCTGCGCCATGACGTCGTGGAGCGCTCCGGGCGGCGGGTCGGCAGGCAGGAGGGGCGTCAACGCAGACAAGGGGGCCGCGGTGGCCTGGATGTTCGCCGCCACGACGACGATGGCGCCCAGCGCCAGGACCGTCGCCGGCATCGCGCATCCCGCGTAGCCGAGGCGCCGGCGACCACCGGCGTCGTCACGCAGGAAACGACTCCACAGGAGGAAGGCGAGCATGCCCGACACCACCGTGAACAGTCCCGAGATGACGATTTTGGTGGCGTGCCAACGGCGCCAAAGATCAATCAGCTCAGTCATTCCGGAGGTCATCGCACCGCTGGGCCAGGTCCACGACGTCACCAGATTGTCCGCGAACGCTGTCGCGAGCGGCGTGTTGTCGCCGATCGTGACGTATCCACCGCCGGCCGCCAGGGGAGGCACCACCACGAAGGCCGCCACCAGCGCCAGCGCCGCGGCGACGAGCCAGACAACTCCTCGCACGCGGCACCTCTCCCCGTCAGGCGGATCACTCTAGTGCCGAGCACCCCCACGGCGTCGGTACCATCCGGGTCGATGGCTATCACATTCGAGAACGTCGGCATCGCGGTCTCCGATCTGGAGGCGACGATCTCCTTCTTCACCGATCTGGGGCTGGAGGTCGTCGGCCGGGACACCGTCCGCGGCGAGTGGACCGACACCGCGGTAGGACTGGACGGCAACCACGCCAAGATCGCGATGCTGCAGACGCCTGACGGTCAGGGCCGCCTCGAATTGTTCGAGTACATCCACCCCGAGGCGATCGCCTCCAAGCCCACGCTGCCCAACGAGATCGGCATGCACCGCGTCGCCTTCTCGGTCGACGATATCGACGAAGCCTTGGCGATCGCCGCCCGGCACGGGTGCCACCCGTTGCGCGGTGTGGCGACCTACCGCGACCTCTATAAGTTGACGTATCTGCGGGGTCCCAGTGGCATCCTGGTGATGCTCGCCCAGAAGCTCACGACGGAGTGACCCCGAGATCCTCTCGTCCTACGTAACGCTGAGCGGATCGAGCTGGGCTGCGGTCGCATCGTCGGCCACGGTCGATCTGCTCAGTGCCTCGAACCGCTCGTCGTCGGCGAGAAGGGCCCGCCCCGCCGCTGTGGCGTAGTCGTAGGCGTCGGGCCCGACCAGAAGCCGAGCCGGCGGCTCGACCATGTCGATGATCTGCAGCACCAGATCGGCGACCTTGGCGGGGTCACTGGCGCCGATGCTGCTGGATCTGCTCATCTGCGCCGCCGCGCCGACCGTGCTCGCGTACTCGTCGCGCACCTCGTCGACACGCATCGACGCACCGGCCCAATCGGTGCGCATGCCGCCCGGCTCGAGCACGGTGACTTTGATGCCCAGCGGAGCGACTTCGGCGGCCAGCACGCCGGAGAATCCGGTGACGGCCCACTTGGCTGACTGGTATGCGGCCAGGCCGGGGCGCGTCAATCGTCCTCCCACCGAGGAGATCTGGACGATGTGACCGGACCCCTGGGCGCGCATGACCGGTATCGCGGCCCGGGTCAGCCGCACGACGCCGAAGAAGTTGGTATCGATCTGGGCGGTGAAGTCGTCGATGTCGACATCTTCGATCGGGGCCATATTCGCATAGCCGGCGTTGTTGACCAGGACGTCGAGTCGCCCGAATCGCTCTACCGCGGAGCCGACGGCGGCGCGGGTCTGGTCGGCGTCGGTGACGTCCAGTTCCACGACGACGAGGCGGTCCGGATACCGGTCGACCAGGTCGGCGAGCGCGGAGGGCGACCGGACGCCGGCAACGACGCGGTGGCCGGCGGCCAGCGCCCGCTCGACGAGGTGGCGGCCGAGGCCCCGGGAGGCACCCGAGATCAAGATGACTTTCGATGGGTTTGTCATGAGATTTCCTTTTCTGTGGGGGTGGACGAAGTCACGAGACGGTGCGGACGACGCCGCCGTCCACGCGGAGGTCGGCCCCGGTGATGTAGTCGGCGTGCGTGCTGGCCAGGAAGGTCACGGCCGCAGCGACTTCCTCGGGTCTGCCGAATCTGCCGACATCGTTCGGGAACCATGCGGTCGACGCGGCCTTCTCGATGTCATTCCACTGGGATCCCCAACCATGCTCGGCCGCGGCCCGGCGAGCCATCTCCTCGGTGGGGCCGGTGCGTATGGCCCCGGGGGCGACGATGTTGGCCGTCACGCCGGTGCCGGCGAGCTCGCGGGCCAAGGACACGGTCACGTTATGGCGCGCAGCGAGACTGGCGCTGTAATGGGGGTGTCCCGCCGCAGGCTGAAGGGCCAGGCCGCCGCCGATCTGGATGACGCGACCCCATCCCCGACGTCGCATGCCGGGCACCAGGTGCTCGATCATCCGAACGCCGGAGATGACGTTGACGCGCATGATCTCGAGCCAGTCGTCCGCACCGAGCTGCGTCCACCGTAGGCCGTCGTAGTAACCGGCGTTGTTGACCAGAATGTCCACCGCACCGGCGGCACCGGCGACCTCGGCGGCCCCTTCCGCGGTCGCGATGTCTCCGATCACGCCGGCCGCGTCACCGCCGGCCAACCGGATCCCGTCCACGACCTGGTGGGTGCGCTGCTCGTCGCGGCCGTGCACCACCACGGAAGCGCCCTCGGCGGCCAGCATCTCGGCGATGGCGCGGCCTAGACCTGTGCTCGATCCGGTGACCAGTGCTCGCTTGTTCGACAATCCCATCTGCATATGTCTACAAATGTAGACTTCTCGTGATTTATTCCACTACCGTGAGGTATGCCGTCTACCGCACCGCGCCGCCGTGATGCGGCGTCCACCCGCGAGGCGATCTTGCACTCGGCCGTTCGCCATTTCGCACGGGCCGGCTATGACGGCGCAGGCGTGAGGGATATCGCCGCCGATGCCGGCTTCACTGCGATGCTGGTCAACCGCTACTTCGGGTCGAAGGAGCAGCTGTTCGTCGAGGCAGTCGAGACCTCCTTTGCGCCAGCGGTTTTCATCGCCGAGAACGCCACAGATCTGGCGCGCCACGTAGCCGCCGCGCTGGTCGCCCATACCGATCCGCGGGCCGATCCACCCGAGCCGTTTCTGATCATGCTGCGTTCACTGTCGAACCCGCGGGCCACCGAGATCGTGCGCGACGCCATCGAACGCCATGTCGGGCGACGACTGGCCCGGCAACTCCGAGGCCCCGGGGCACACCTTCGGGGGGACGTCATCCTGTCGGTGATCTCCGGTGTGCTCCTGATGCGAAGTGTCGTGGGCGCGACCACGCTGGCGCATGCGAAACCGGGTGATCTGCAGGCTCTGCTGGAAGGGGCGTTCACCGCGCTGATCGACGCGCAACCGCGCAATTGACCGATCAGCGCACGGTCGTGACGACGGTCAGCGTCGGATCCGACGCGCTGATCGGGTTGCCCGCGTCGCGCAGCGCCACCAGCAGGTCGATGACGTCCCGCCCGAGGCGCTCGCCCGGCATCACCAGCGGGATGCCGGGCGGGTAGGGGGTGATGGCCTCGGCGGCGATGCGTCCGGCGGCACCGGCCAGTGCGACGCTGTCGGTGTCGGCGAAGAACGCTTCGCGCGGGGTGAGCACCACGTCCGGCCGCACCGCCAGCAGATCGGCGGTCCACCCACCCGCCGTGTCGATATCCCGCTGCCCGAAGTGGACGGATACCTCTTCGAAAGCCGTTGTCAGCCGGTCGAAGTCGTCGGCGGTGTTGCCGATGGTGCTGATGCACAGGATGTGCCCGGTGCCGGCGAGTTCGGGTTGCACACCGTGCACGTGGTTGAGCCGCGCCAGAATCTGCCGTGCGTCGGCGTTCACCGCGGCGGTTCCGATCAGCAGCTTGGTCTCGTCGAGCTGGCACAGACCCGTGCCGGGTCCGGCCAGGTGGTGCGGTCGCAGCACCGTCAGACCCGGGATCTGGGTGAGCCGCTCCGCGGCGGACCGTGCCCGGGCCAGCGCGGCGTCGAGCAGGGCCCGGCCGTCGAGCACCATCTGCCGGCGCGCCAGATCGATCGACGCCATGATCGCGAAGTGCGGGCTGGTGGTCTGCACGAGTTGCAGGGACCGCCGCACCGACGCTTCGTCGAGCTGGGCGGTGTCGACGTGCAGCACGGCGGCCTGGCTCAGCCCGGACAGGATCTTGTGCACCGACTGCACGGTGGCGGCGGCGCCTGACCGCTCGCCCGGGGTGGGCAGCTCCGGGTGGAACGCGAAGTGCGGCGCGTGCGCACCGTCGACGAGCATCCGCGCGCCGTAGCGGCGGCACACCCGGGCCAGTGCGGTGATGTCCCCGGTCGTGCCGTAGTAGGTCGGGTGCAGCACCCACAGGGCCTTCGCGCCGGTCGTCTGGAACGCCGACTCGACGACGCCGGTGTCGAGTCCGTGTGCGACGCCGAACCCGGCGTCCCAGCGCGGCTCCAGCCACACCGGCCGGGCGCCGACCTGCACCAGCCCGGCCAGCACCGACTTGTGGGCGTTGCGCGCCACGAGAACCGGCTCGTCGGGGCGCAGCGCCGTCAGCGCGACGGCGATGTTCCCGCCCGTGGACCCCTGCACCATGACGAAGCTCTGCGGTACGCCCCATGCATCGGCGATCAGCCGTTCCGCCTCGAGGATCGGCCCCGCCGGGCAGTGCAGCGTGTCGGTGTCGGGCAGGTTGTTCAGGTCCACGGCGGCGATGTTCTGCCGCAGCCACGGGTCGAGTGTGCGGCCGCCCTTGTGCCCCGGCGAGTAGAAGGGCGCCTGCCCGCGCTCGACGAACTCGCGCAGCGAGGCGAACAGGGGTGCGCGGGTGTGGTCAGAGCCCATAGACACGTTGGGCATTGGTGACGCCGATCATGTCGACGATGCGGATCGCGTCGGCCTCGGCGCAGTCACCGGTCCGGACCCACTCACCGAGCACCAGCCCCATGGCACGCCGCCACAGTACCGATCCCAGCACGTGGAGTTCCGGTGGACCGAACGCGTCCGACGAGTACAGCTGTTTGGCGAACGGCGCGGTGTCCAGGGCCTCGGCGACCAGTCCGGTGGAGCGGGAGCCCAGGTAGTTGATCGCCAGCCCGACATCGAAGTTCACGTGGTCGAAAGCCTGTGCGAGATAACCGGCTTGGCGGTGGTACGGGTAGCAGTGCAGCAGCAGGAGGGGCACGGGCGGCATGGTTCGCAGCAGCGGCAGCAGGAGCAGGGGATCGCAGCGGTGCAGATCCAGGTCACGATCGCCGAAACCGACGTGCACCTGGATCGGCAGGCCGTGGGCGGCCGCCTCGTGCACACCGAACGCGATCAGCACCGGGTCGTCGATGCGCGGCGAACCCGGCCGCGCCGCGAGGTCCCGAGCGCGGGTCACGACGTCGGCGTCGGCCGGCGCGCTCCAGTCGATGTCGAAGCCGGTGCGGTAGGCCACGATCGTCTTGGTGCCGACGACCGCCGGGTCGTCGGCGGCGCGCGCCAGCGCCGCCCGCATCGCGTCGGGGAAGTCGTCGGGGGCGGTGCCGTCCTCGAGAAGATCCTCGGCGACCCGTTCGAGCCGGATGATCTCCGAGGACTGCCCACCGGCGAGTTCGGCGAGGCGGCCGTGCGGGGTGATCCGGTCGCCCTTGAAGCCGGTGTCGACGATCCAGCGCGACACGCCGGCGGCCGGCAGCATCGTCGTCGCCAGCTCGTCAGGACCGAATTCGCAGCGGCGTTTCCAGTACTGTTCGCCGTCGGCGTGCGTGGGCAGACCGAGAAGTGGTGCGCACCAACGCCGTATCGACAGGCCGAGAGGAGAGTCGAACTGTGTCATCCAGCTCGGCACCGGATCGTTGGACCCCTCGTTGATCGAGAACTCGAACGTGGCCCGGTCGACGGCTTCGGTGAAGGTGCCGTGCACGTGGTGGTCGATGAGGGTGACGGTGCGCAGGTGGTCGGCAAGGCCGGCGGGGACTTGGGCCTCCACGCCGTCGAAGACGTCCTGCAGTTCACCAGCCGGCATACTTCGCGACCTCCTCGGCGTCGACCTTCCCCGCGGCCGCGTCGCCGATCGCCGCCCCGAGGATCTCCGCCGCCTGCATCGCCTGACTCTCGGTGAGCACCAGCGGCGGGGTGATCTCGAGGACGTTCCCGCCGACGTAGTAGACGACCGCGCCCAACTCCCAAGCACGGTAGACCACCGCGGCGGCCAGCCGCGGATCCCGGTCACCCGTCTCGGGATCGACGAGTTCCAGACCGACGGCCAGGCCGCGGCCGCGGACGTCGCCGATCCGGTCACCGCCAGGGGAGTCGGCCAGACCGCGCAGCGAATCCGCGAGTACCGCACCGACGGTGGCAGCGTTCTCGACGAGCCCGTCGGAGACGATGGTCTCCAGGACTGCCCGGCCCGCGGCGGTGCACACCGGGTTGCCGGCTGTGGTCAGCAGCGCCGCGGCGGGCGGGTTGTCGAGGATCTCGGCGGGTCCGACCGCGGCTGACAGCGGCAGCCCGCCGCCGATCACCTTCCCGAACGTGACGATGTCGGGCACCACGCCGTCGTGCTCGAAGGCGTGCAGGGTGCCCGGCCGGCCCAGCCCCATCTTGACCTCGTCGCAGATCATGGGCACGCCGTGGCGCCGGCACACCTCGTGCAGCTGCGCCAGGAAGCCGTCCGGGGGTACCACCAGACCGCCGTCGGACAGGATCGGTTCGACGATCAGGCACGCGACGCGACCGCCGCGCAGATGCTGATCAGCCAGTTCCAGGCAGGCTGTCACATCGGCCTCGACACCGTCCGGCCCGGGACGGAACGGGTTGGGATAGGGCAGGAAGACGGCGTCGGGGTCGGCGGGCGCACCGGCGTCGACGTGCACGCCGGAGACGCCCATCGCGAGACCGACCCCGCCGTGGTAACTGTGCTCGAACGCGACCACGGTGCGCCGCCCGGTGGCGTGCCGGCATGCGCGCAGCGCGACGTCGTTGGCGTCCGAGCCCGCGTGCCCGAGGTAGACACGGCGTTCACCGTCGCCGGGCACCAGCGCGAGCAGGTCTTCGGCCAGGCCGACCGAATCGGGGTGCACCGCCGACAGTCCGCCGGAGCCGGGCGCGTTCCGGATCGCGCGGCTGACCGCCTCGACCACCGCGGGGTGACCGTGCCCCAGCCCGGACGCCGTCCACGTCGCCGACAGGTCCAGCAGCTCACGGCCGTCGGGGGTGGTGAGCAGGCACCCGTGGCCGGACTGCACCTCCAGCGGGAAGAACCGCAGCTTCTCGATGCCGGCGATGACGGCCGCGTCGCGGGCGTAGAGCGTGCTCACGCGGGTCGGGTCGGCTCGGCTGCACCGGCGCCGCGGGGGGCGAGCTCCAGTTCTACGGCCAGCGATTCGCCGACGCGCTTGGCGATGCCGGACAGCGCCACCGCGATGACCAATCCGAGCGCACACCAGTAGAGGCCGAGCAACGGTGCGGCCGACCAGCTGTCGGCGTCCTTGACGTTGAACCACAGCACGGTGACGATCACGACGGCACCGAGCAGGGGGAGCACCAGGCCGGGAACCCTGCCCGTGCCGCCGTGCACCGATCCGAACTTCGGAGCGCCGACGAAGTAGGCGGCCGCGAGCTCGACGAGCAGGTAGCACACCATCAGGCACACGGAGCCGGCGACCGCGAACAGGAAGTAGGTGTTGATCGCGGCGTTGCCGGTGCCCATGTCGGGCCAGCCGAGCGCCCCGCAGATCAGGTCGACCACCAGCGCGACGACCACCACCAACCAGGTCGCCCGGCGCGGACCGCCGGTGTCGGCGTGGATGTGCGCCAACGCTTTCGGGCCGAATCCGTCGCGGCCGAAGGCGTAGAGCATGCGGCCCGACGTCGCCGAGGTCGCCAGGTGGCAGCCGAACGCCGACACGATCGCGGTGAAGATGATCACGAGCGAGAACCACTGGCCGATGTAGGTGCCGCCGAGATCGCCGAGCGTGTTGCCGGAGCCCTGGAACGCCTCGAGTCCCGCTGCGTCGGTACCGAATCCGACCACCTGGGCGAACATGACGACGACGAACAGCACGCCGGTGAGGATCAGCGTTCCGGCCAGCGCGCGGGGGATGTTGCGTTTCGGGTCATCGGTCTCCTCACCCATCGACGCGCACGCCTCGAATCCGGCCCAGGACAGGAAGGCCGCCACCACACCGGCGAGCACCGCCGACGCGGAGACGCCGCCGGAGAAGGAGAACACCGAGAAGTCGATACCCGTCGCGGGGGCGCCGCCCTGGGCGAAGATCGCCACCACGAGCACGATCATCGCCAGGATGCCGATGCCCTCGATGGCGAGCAGGATCTTGGCCAGCAGCTGAATGTCTCTGCCGGACAGCAGGAACGAGATGACGGCACCGATCACCACCACCAGCAGCCAGGGCACCTGGTAGGGGTTGTCGTTACCCGGCTGCAGGGCCGCGATGAACGAGTTCACGAAGGCCGCGGTCAGGGCCAGCGTGCCGATCGAGAACCCCCAGTAGGCACCGAGCATCGCGAAGCCGGAGAAGAACCCGGTGCGCGGTCCGATGGTCCCGCCCACCAGCCCGTAGGCCGATCCGGCGTGGTTGAGGTGCCGGGTGAGCCGCACAAAGCTGTAGCCGACCAGCGAGACGCCGACCAGGCCGATGAGGAAGACCAGCGGGATCGACTTGCCGACGGTGCCGATCAGACCCTGGCCGTTGCCCGACATGGCCAGGGTCGGGCCGACCAGCGCCACCGACAGGGCGAGCGCGACCCAGAACGGCAGTCGGCGGTGCGGGATCTGATCGGGGTGCTCCGAGAACATCGGGGTCTCTGGCGCCATGGGGTTCTCCTTCACTTCAGCAGGTCCACGCGAGCCGGAGGGCGTCGCAGATCTGAGCGGGGGTCATATCGCCGAAGGTGGTGCATTCGTAGCGGCGCACGGCGACAAGGGCGTCGACGATGTCGGGGGTGAGCAGTTCGGCGGCTGCGGCGGAGGTCTCCATCGCGTCGAGTGCGTCGCGCTGGGCGAGGGGGAGCGGACGGGTCGGAACGCCGGACTGCGCCGGGTTCTCCGGGATCTCCTCGGGCAGGTCGAGGCTGCGGTCGATCCCGCGCAGCGCGCTGCCGAGGAATGCCGCGGCGGCCAGGTAGGGATTGGCGCTGGGGTCGATGAGTTTGAGCTCCATGTTGGCCCCGTGCGGGTTTCCGGGGGTTGCGGCGATGAACCGCACCGCGGCTTCCCGGTTCTCCAACCCCCAGCACGCCGTGGCCCCGGCCCAGTTGCCGGGCTTGAGCCGCAGCGCCGACACGGCCGATCCTGCGTAGAGCCCGATGAGGTCGGGAAGAATGTCCAGCACCCCGGCGATGGCGGCCGCGCCGCCGGCGCGCAGCCCCCGCGGACCGTCTCCGCCGGACAGCAGCGGCCCGTCGCCGTCGGACAGGGACAGGTGCAGATGCGCGCCGTTGCCGGCGGCACCGTCGAAAGGCACCGGCGAGAACGAGATTCGCAGCCCATGGCGCGCGGCGGCCCGGCTGAGCACGATCCTGGCGAGGATGACCGCGTCGGCCGCCGCCACGGGCGTGTCGGGTGCCAGCGAGATCTCGAGCTGGTCGTGACCGTACTCGGTGTGCAATTGCTCGACCGGCAGGCCGGCGCGTTGCGCAGTGGCGGCCAGGTCGACCAGGAAGGCCGACCGGTCCAGCGAGGTCCTGATGCCGTAGGGCGACCACGGTTCGGTGGTGGCGGGACCGCCGTCCGGCGCCAGCATCGTGCATTCCAGTTCCGCGCCCATCCGGACGTCCAGGCCGCGGTCGGCCGCAGCCCGCTCGGACCGGGCGAGCAGCGTGCGGGTGCACAGGGCCGCCGGCCGGCCGTACTGGTCGTGCAGCGATCCGGGCGCCCAGCCGACACCGTCCTCGACGACCCGGAGGTCATCGGGATCGATGCGGATGCGCAGGTCACCGGCCACACCGATGGTCGGGGTGAACGCGATACCGCTGTCCACGCAGAACACACTCCAGGAGGGGGAGACCCCCATCCCCGAACGCGCGAAGGCGTCCAGCCGCGAGGCGGGCACGTACTTGGCCCGGGTGACGCCGGCCAGGTCGGTCACCGATCCGGCGACGATGGCCACGCCTTCAGCACGCAGGTCGGGGTGTCCCATGGGCAACGAACTTCCTCCAACGGTGGGTGTCATGTTCACGCTATGTCATAAATGTTTCAGCGTCTTTAATTCTCGACCTTTATGATCGATTCATTAGATCGTGTCGTCGGGTGAACGGAGATGCGGATGTGTCGTCTGCTGGGTGTCGCGTCGGTGTCGCCGACTTCGGTGGCCGACACCGTCGGCGACACGGTGCTCGCGGACTTCCTGGCGCTGACCAAGATTCACGGCGACGGCTGGGGGGTGGCGTCAGTACTCGACGTCGATGATGCTCCGCGCGTGGAGGTTTCCGCTGACAGCGCCCTGGAGGATCCCCGCTTCGGCACCGCCACGAAAGAGGCCGCGCGGGGGTCGGTGGTCCATCTGCGATGGGCGACCAATGGGCTCGCCGTGCAGCCGGAGAACTCGCATCCGTTCGCCGCCGACGGGGTGGCGATGGCCCACAACGGGTCGATAAAACCGATCGGCGCCCTCGAGGCGCTGCTCGAACCCAGCGTCGCGTCGACGCTGCGGGGCACTACCGACAGTGAGCGCTACTTCGCGTTGTTGCGCCAGCACCGCGCGGCCGCAACGGATCTCGTCGAGGCGGTGCGGCGGGCCGTCGCCGAGTTGCGGCACCTCTATCCCGACGCGAGCCTCAACGCGCTCCTGCTGGGGGAGGGCCAACTCATCGCCGTGCACGCCCACGCCAGAAGTCGGCTGCTCGACGAGGACATCGAGGAGATCAGCGCCACCGACCTGCCCGCTGAGCATCTCGAGGACTACTTCTCGTTGCGGATCGCACGGCCCGACGAGAACACCGTGGTGATCGGCTCTACCGGCTTCGGTGATCTGACGTGGAGCCCGCTGCCGGCCGAGAGCGTTGCGTCGGTGTCGCTGGCGGACTTGTCGGTGACCGTCGTGCCGATCATGGCAGATTGATCGGCATGGACGAACGCGGCGAGACGGTGGCGGCCCGCACCAACGCTGCACTGGCCGGGCTCAGTCGCGCCGAACGCCGGGTGGGCCGCGCGCTGCTCGCCGATTACCCCAGCGCCGGATTGGCCAGTGCCGCACGCCTCGCCGAGCGCGCCGAGGTGAGTGCGCCGACGGTGCTGCGGTTCGCGCAGTCGCTCGGCTACGACGGGTTCACCGATCTGCAGGTGGCGTTGCGGGCCGAATTGACCCAGCAGTCCAGCGGACCGTTGACACGGCTGGCCGACGCTCCGCCGGCAGGCAGTCCACTCGACCGTCTCCTGCATCAGGCGCGCGCCCAGAATGCCTGTGCCGAAGAGACATTGGCGCGGCTGCCGGCGCCGATGCTCGAGGCCGCGGTGGCGCTGATGGCCGACGCGTCGCGCCCGTTGCACCTGCACGGCGGCCGGTTCTCCCATCTGCTCGCCGTGCACCTCGCCGCCCATCTCGAGCAGCTGCGCCCGGGGGTGCGGCTGCTGTCGGATCCGAAGGGCAGGGATCTCGGCACGATGATGGACCTCACCCGGCGAGATGTCGTGGTGCTGTTCGACTATCACCGGTATCACCGCAGCGCCGCCGAGCTAGCCGCCGACGTGCACCGGGCCGGAGCGACGCTGCTGCTGATCACCGATGACATGGCGTGTCCCGTGGCGCCGGACGCCGAGGTGGTGCTGGCCGCGTCGAGCACCGTCGGCACGGTGTACCAGAGCATGTCGGCGGGGTTCCTGCTCACGGAGGTGCTGATCCCGTTGGTGATGGACGCGATCGGGGAGCCGGCGCGGACGCGGATGGCGCTGTGGGAGGAGCGTCGCCGCAACGAGGTGCTGCCGTGAACCGGACTCCGCCGACTCCTCGACCCCGCTAGTCGCCGACCGCCCTGAGCACGGTGTCGGCGAAGACGACGACGTCGTTGCGGCCCTGCCGCTTGGCGCTGTAGACGGACGCGTCGGCCGACATCATCAACTCGTCGAGGGTGTGACGGCCGGCGTAGCCGGACACTCCGATGCTCACGGTGCTGCCGTCGGCGCCGAAGTCGGCGCGGGCGCGCTCTTCCTGACGCCGGCGGATCTCCTCGGCGAGCGCGCGCGCCCGTTCGACGCTCACTCCGGGCAGGAGTGCCGCGAACTCCTCGCCCCCGACTCGGCCGATGATCGCTCCGCGCGGATCGTCGCGCTGAGCCGAGCCCAGCACGTCGCGCAGGATTGCGCTGAACTCCACCAGCGCCTGGTCGCCGGCGCGGTGCCCACGTCGGTCGTTGAGCAGCTTGAAGTGGTCGAGGTCCATCATCAGAAACGCCGTCGGCATCCCGGTCGAGTCACCGTGGGCCAGCAGTTCCTGCGCCCGGGCCGCGAACTCGCCCCGCCGCAGCACGCCGGTCAGGTCGTCGCGGGTGGTCGCCTGCCGGATCTCGTCGAGCAGACGGCGCCGCTCGGCAGTCGCCGCCGCCACGAGCAGAGGGCCGAGCGCGAGAAGGGCCAGCGCTATCTGGGTGGTGGTGCTCACCGGTGCCGGCGCCGCACTGGCGCCGACCCCGACCGACAGCGCGAGCATCGTGATCGTGGAGGTCATCACCATCAGCGCAGTGGCGAACATCCGGCCGCCCAGTGCGCACGCCATCAGCGCGGGCATGGTGAAGGCCACCGCACTGCCGCTGTCTCGCATCAGCCAGGCGACGACGAGCAATCCGATCAGCAGCGTCCAGGGCGTCGCGACGGTTCTCAGCGCCGACACCGCCCCGGTCCACGTTGTCAAGCGCCACCGGCGGACCGTGAGGAGGGCGGGCAGCAGGCAGGCGTAGTTCACCAGATCGCAGGCGAACCAACTGAGCCACCCTTCGGGCCAGGTGCCGCCGAAAGAGCTGACGGCGACCGTGGCGCCGATGACGGCGCCGACCGCGCACCCGGCGACGCACCCCGACGCCAACCTGACGACGGTCGACGGCGTCGCCACGCGAACGTCGGCGACGTCGAGACGGACCAACACCAGCAGGGCAACGAAGACCCCGGCCAGATTGGCGACGGCCAGCACGACCGCGGGAGTCGCGGCGGTGCCCTGCGAGAGATCCGCTGCCACATACCCGACCGCCGCCGCGCTCCACACCTCGAGATGGCGACGTGCTGCGCGGTGGCGGATCAGGACCGCGAGCAGGATGGCGTTCGCAGGCCAGAGGACCGCGAGGGACTCCGGGAGGCGGCTGTCGATCCCGGCAACCGATGCGGTGAAGATGACGACGCCGACCGCCAGCGCCCGCACCGCGCGGGTGCCGGCGAAACTGGCTAACGTCACGGTACGGAATAGTAGCCAGTCGAAGCCGGTTTTACACCTGGTGTGACAGCTGTGGCAAAGCCAGCTGCCATCGGGTGCGCTCTCGGCGCGACGCCGACGACCTCGCGGCCCGTCAGCCGGTGACGTCGAGGATCTTGATCGCGAACACGAGCGAGTCGCCGGGCAGGATGCCGGCCGCGGGTTGGCCGGCGGGATACCCGTCCGCGGAGGTCATCGCCACTGCCACGGTGGAGCCGACGTTCTGGCCGGCGATGGCCTTCTGGAAGCCGGGCACCACACTGTCGAGGGGGAAGTCCACCGGGGTGCCGCGTTCGTAGCTGCTGTCGAACACCGAGCCGTCGCGGCCGTTGACGCCCATATAGCAGACCGACACGGTGGCGGTGTTCGCGACGACGGGTCCAGAGCCGGCCTGCAGGGTGTGCACCTGCGTCTCGGGAACGCTGAAAGGCGGCGTCACGGTGACCACGGGTGCCGCGGTCTCGGTCGATCCGGTGACGGCGACGCTGCCTGTCGCGCCCGGCAGCGTCCACTCCGGCGTGCCGGGGTTCTGCGGCGCTGCGGTCGGGCAGGCCGGCGCCTGCGCCTCCGACGAGGGCGCGGACCCGCAGGCGGTCAGTGCCGCGGCAGACACGGCACAGGCGGCGAAGGCGAACGAGGACGGCAGGCTCCGGAATTTCACCGCCGCCACGCTACCGCCGCCGGGGGCAGGTTTGGGCACGGGCCGGGTGTGGGCACTGTGGGAGTCATGAGCGACGACAAGAAAGTCACGGTCGAACGAACCATCGACGCACCCGCTGACGCCGTCTTCGACGTGCTGTCCAATCCTCAGCGGCATCCCGCGCTCGACGGATCCGGGTTCGTCCGCAGCGTGGATCACGCCGACCGGATCCAGAAGGTCGGGGAGGTGTTCACGATGAACATGCAGGGCGACCACATGGGCGGGGAGTACAAGACCGACAATCACGTCTCCGGGTACGTCAAGGACAAGCTGCTGGCATGGAAGACCGCACCCGCGGGAACCGAGCCGCCCGGCTGGGAGTGGTTGTGGGAGTTGGAACCTCAGGGTCCGAACGCGACCCTCGTCCGCCACACCTATGACTGGTCCAAGGTCACCGACAAGGATCTGCTCCAGAAGGTGAAGTTCCCGCTGGTGACCGAGGATCAGCTCAGCGACACGTTGAGTCGGTTGGCGGCCGAGACGTCGTCCTGACGCCCAGCCATCGAGCCGCGGTGGGTATCGCGTCGGCGAAGTCGGCGGGGCGCTCCCGGGGGAGGTTGTGACCTGCGTCGACGACCCGGTGCTCGTGACGCCCGGTGAACATCGGCGCGTGGTCGGCCGTTCCCCCGGGTTTGAGAGGTCGCGCTTGCCGTCCAGCGTGACGGTGGGCGCCGGTACCCCGACAGGCTCTCGCGGCCCCGGGACGTCTGGAACAGATGCTGGTACCAGGCGACGTGTTCGTTCGTGCCCACGCGTAGCCCGCCACCAACGGGCGGTCGAGGCCGAGCGCGGCGATGATCTGGCGTAGATCGTCGGCCAGCGCCGCCTGCTCGCCGGAGCGCAGAGTGTCGGCGGCGAAAAAATGAGTGGCCCGAACCCGCGGGTGTACGGGCGAATCACGCGGGCGCCCTCGCGCACGAGTCTGAGCGCCACGTCGTCGAAAGCGTGGACGTGGTAGGGGAATCCGTGGCACAGCATCACCGGCCAACCGTCAGCGGAGCCGTCCTCCACATTGCCGACCCGGAGGCTATCGGTGTCCGCGTACCTCGGCAAGGCACCCTACGTCGGCACGGGGAGTGGAGCACACCAGCCGATCCACAGACCGGCAGATGAATTCACGCTCGCGATGCGTGCATCGAGTTCGTCGATCTTCCAGGAAGATTCGCCGACCAGTGGTCGTCGTGGGCTCGCACATCGCGACATGCCGATCACCCGCACTCGCCGATGTGAACCCACAGCGCGGAAGCAGCGATAGTGTCCGGAGGTACAGGTGCAGCAGCACCGGGTGGTCCAACCTGGTGACCCAGCGACTCAGGGAGCGAGATGCCCGATCCTCGCCAGGAACACACCCGAGCTGGTGATGGCGTGGGAGCTCCGGAGTCGGTCAGTGACGACGAACACGATCTGAACGCCGGGCTGGCGGGATTGTCGCTCCTGATCACCGGGAGTCAACCGCTGGAGGTTTTACTGACGCGGGTGGCGGACCTTGCGGTGCGGGCCATCCCTGGTGCCGACGGGGCGGGCGTGGCGATGCACGAGAACGGTGTCCTTTCCACCGTGGTGGCCAGTGCGCCGTTCGTGCGCGACATCGATGACATCCAGTACGGCCTCGGAGAAGGGCCCTGCGTCAGCGCCACCGCGCATCGGCGCGTGTTCGTGACCGGATCCCTCGGCGGTGAACAGCGACGGTGGCCACGATTCGGTCCGCGCGTGGGACGCCTCGGCGTGCACAGCGCGCTGTCTCTGCCTCTGCTCGTGTCCGATGAGGTGATCGGCGCGATCAATGTGTACGCCCACGCCAAAGACGTCTTCGATGAGAACGCAGGACAGTTCGGCGAGCTGTTCGCCGCGTCTGCCGCCGTTGCCGTGCACAACGTCAGGGTGCTGCACCAGGCCGAACGGCTGACCCGCCAGCTTCAGGTGGCGCTGACCAGCCGCGCGATCATCGACCAGGCCATCGGCATCATCATCAGTCGCAGCGGCGGTACCGCCTCGGAGGCCTTCACCGCGTTGCAGAACATGAGCCAGCGAGAGCACGTCAAGCTCGCTGTGGTCGCCGCGCAGCTTGTCGATGAAGCGGCCGCCCGAGCGCGTGCGCGTCACAAGCAGCGTTGAGCGGGCTTCCCGATGGACAACCCTGCGGCCGGTCAACTCGCCTGGTAGCGTGGCGTGCGCTAGAAACTTAGCCGTTCCGGAACTCGACAGCCGTCCGCCGCCGTCGTAACCGAGCTTCAGCTCACGCCGGACACACGGGCGACATCCATGGACAGAAGTCACTATGCTTCGTGTTCTCTGCCCGCCGCGGGCGTCGATGGCACCTGTATTCACCCTGGCCTCCGCCCTTCGCTGGCTGGGCCAGGAGTGTTCGAGCCCTTGTTGTGCAACACTATTGGGCGCATCGCCCGCCTCGATGTGGTTCGTCTGGGCGGACAGGCGATGTCCGGGCTCGCCTCCTCACACGGTGGTCGTGGTCGATCCCGCCGACTCCGCGATGAGCGCCGTCGAACTCGCCGCCCACCTCGCCGTGATCAACGACTGCCTGCGACACGAGGCCAATTGTGTCGATTGTGCGCCGAGGGCGATCACAGCAGCAGGCATCGTGGCTGCGCCACAACCGCGATGAGTTCCGCACAGGGCCCCGTGGCCTTCGCGGAGAGCAGAGCTGGTCCGGCTCGCGACAGCGTGACGCGGATCGTGTCCGGAGCGGCCATCTTCGAGGGGTGCCGCCCCGGCGATGTGATCGCGGCAATGCAGCTGTTTCACCCGCCGGTGGTCCTGAGGCGCCGCGACATCGTGTTCACCGAGGGAGACCCCGGCGATGCGATTTATCTGGTGGTGGCCGGCCGCATCAGATTGAGCCGACGCACTGCCGGTGGTCGAGACTGCCTGACTGCAGTCTTGGGACCGTCGGATGTTTTCGGCGAACTGGCCGTGTTCGATCCGAGCCCGCGCACGGTCACCGCGACAGCGACATCGAACACGATCTTGTTGGCCATGGATCGCGTGGCGATGCACACCTGGATGCGGGAGCGTTCCGAGCTGGCCGAACTTCTGCTCACCGCGCTGGCGCGACGTCTGCAACGCACCGAGGAGAACGTCGCCTATCTGTGCTCCGCAAGCATCGCAGTCAGGCTCGCCGTTCAGCTCCTGACATTGGCCGATCGATTCGGTGCACCGAAGGGCCGCACCATCCACGTGGGTCACGGCCTGACCCAGGACGACATCGGACAGCTTGTCGGCTCGTCGCGGGAAACGGTGGGCAAGATCCTCACCGATTTTCGCCGGCGGGGATGGATCACGGTGACCGGAAAGCACATCACCATCACCAACGCCGAAGACCTCGGTCGGATGGCGGGAAGTCCCCCCTGGCCGCCAGCAGCACGAACAGTCACCGTTTGAGAGTCGAACGTCAGGAGTATCACGCCATCACCGCACACACAGACGTCTTCGTCAACACCCGCCTCCTCGAGACGGTCGTATCGCTTGTGGACAGGGTGCTCGTCGACTTCGACATCGTCGAGCTCCTCACCGATCTCACGCGAAGCTCCACGGAGATTCTCGGCAAGCAGACCGGTTTGCTCGTCGCCGATCCGGATTCAGATTTGCACCTGATGGCGGCGTCGTCTGCACAGCCGGGCGCGGTCGAACTCTTCCGGCTGGCGGCACAGGAGGGACCCTGCCGGGACTGCTACACCAGCGGCAGTGTCATCGGTGTCGACGACGTTCGCGCTGCGACAGATCGCTGGCCGCGATTCGTCGCGGCCGCAGGGGAATTCGGATTCTCGTCGATGCACGCCGTTCCCATACGCGGTGGCGAGACGGTGCTCGGCACACTGGGACTCGTCAGCGACGACGGGGGCATGGACGACGCTGACGTACTGATGGCGCAGGCTCTTGCTCGAATCGCCGGAATGGCACTGCTGCGGCAGCGCGGGCCGGACTCCTCCACTGCCGCGCCGCGTCTGAACTCTGCGCTGGCGGGACAGCACGCGGTCGAAAGGGCGAAGGGATTCCTACGTGGCACTCTGGATGTGACCCCCGATGAGGCGTTCACCCTGCTGCGAACCTACAGCCGCGAGCACGGTGAGTATCTCACCGACCTCGCGCGCCGTCTCGTCACGGACCGCCTCGTGCGTCCCGCCATGATGGCAGAATTCGCCGCCATGTTGGGGCGCAACAGATGACGCCGGCACGGCACGGTTACGGGTGATCGATGATCTGCCTGGCGACATCGATCAACTTGATGTTGGAGTCCTGTGACAAGCGGGCGATCAACTCGAACGCGCGCACCGCATCGACTTTGTACCTCTCCATGACCATGCCTTTGGCCTGACCGATCAGGTCGCGAGAGGCGAGTGCGCTGCGAAACTGCGCGTTGCGCCGAAACATGCTCCACGCCAGAGCAATATGGGTGGAGTAGATCAGACCAAGCTCGAGGGATTCCCGTTCGAACGCGCGCGGACGCTCCGAGTAGAAGTTGAGCGCCGCGAGCACGCCGTCGCCGACGGACAGCTCGAAAGCGAGTACCGACCGGACTGGGGTCTCGGTGAGCGCAGCACTCCGGTACCGGGGCCAGCGTTGTTCGGTCTCCATGTCGTCGATGCGAACGATGTGGTGATCCCAGGCCGCCGAAATGCACGGGCCCTCTTGGTGGCGCTGCTGGATTTCGTCCAGCAGCGCGGCGACGCCGTCGGTGGCGGCAGCGGTGCTGATTCCCCGAGACCGACTGGCCATGGTCATCCCGGCATAATCGGCGCCGGTGACGTTGCGGACAGCCGCCGCAATGATTTCGTGCAACCCGGACTCCATCGGCGCCTCGCGACGCTGCTGCTCACCGACGAGCGCGGCGAGTTTCGCGACGATCTCGCGGTGCTCGTCGTCGGCCATCATCGGCACTTCCCCTCGGCGTCGCCTGTCCCGACGATACCGGCACGTGCGGCAGACATGTCGCGATCGGCTAGGCTGCCGCCCAGATTCAGCACATCACCGATTCATTCGAAGGGCCATAGCGAGCGCGTAATCCCGGGGGGATCGTCGCGGGCACATGACCGAGTCCCCGAGCGCTCAGCAGCGGCTGCCACCGGGACCGCACGACCAAGCGGCGGTTGACCTGGTCTGCCGCGTTCTCGGGCTCGGTTGTGCCGCTGTATATGGAGATCAACGCACGCGCGAGAGCTTCGGCTGAGAGACCGGTTTCGGCGACTGCGGCGTGAAATTCGTTGTGAGCTTCGGACTGCGAGCAACCACGCAAACCCATCAGGAGGCCCACTGCGACGTGGATCTGGTGGCGGATCCGGAGATCGCCGCCGAGGTCTTCGACCAGAGTGCGTTCTGCAACCGAGTTCTGTTCGTGCACCGGGTTGGCAGCGATGAATTCGTCGATCACTGAGGCGACTACCGCGGGTGCCTGGACGTGCGGGAAGCCCAGACCAGGCAGGACGGTCACGGTGCTGTCAGGGCGCGCGGTCCGCACCGTGTGGCTGTGCTCGACGGGAATAATGGGATCCCGGGCCCCCCAGATCACCAGAGTGGGTACCTCGCTTCGCACCTGAAGACGGCTCAGTGCGCTCACCGCCTGGCCGCGGTAGTCGACCACCGACCGCAGCGTGTGCAGGAATGCTGAACGAGTGGGACGCTCGGACAGCGAGCTGTATGCCTGCCAGGCCTGGTCGGCCTCGACCGACCCCAGCCGCGTCCGACCCAGCCACGGTCGCACCTTGTTGCCGAGGGCCAAAAGCAGCTTCGGCGCGATCACTGGAAGCACCAACTCGGCGCCCGGAGCGGACAGAATACGCAAAACCCAAGCCACATCGGGTCCCAGACCGCCGCTACTGACCAATACCAAGCGCTGGCAGTACTCCGGATGCTGATAGAAGAACTGCATCGCGATACCACCGCCGAGCGAGTGACCGACCGCTCGCCGTGTATCTCGACGTACGCGACGTCGATGTCCGGAGCTTTGTCGGCCATGTCCGGGGATGACCCTGCCTGGACAACTCAAACAGTCCGGCGCCGACGATCGCGTCACTCCGCTGACGATGGCTGCGTTTCGAAGCTCCGGTGGTGGGTACGTCTGATCATCACGACCAGGGAAGTGGGGGACACCCCCTGGCTGTGACCGTAGAGATGGGCCTTGAAGTGAGAGCTGAACGTGGTTCTGCCGCAACTGCTGCGACGCGCCTCAGACCATGACGGCGATCCTAGAACAACTCCTGGAAGCCGTTGGGGACAGCCGAGGTGTGGCCGCCGCAGATCGGCTCTGCGAAGCCTGTGTGCAGTTCCTGAGCATTGATGCTGCCGCGGTATCGCTGGTGTTCGACGGCGCCAATATCGGAACCCTGGGAGCAAGCGATGCCGCCGCGCGGATGTATGACGAGGAGCAGTTCACCCACGGCGAGGGGCCCTGTCTGGATGCTGTGGCGTACCGGGCACCGGTGGTAGTGGTCGATTTGGCCGACCCCGCCGAAACCCGTTGGCCGGGTTATGGTCCCGCGATGCTGGCCCACGACATCCACGGTGTGTACGCGGTGCCGATCATGATCGCCGGCGAATACATTGGCGCATTGGATCTGTTCCAGGCGGCCCCGACGGCTCTGGTGGCAGAGCAAGTTGCCGGCGTGACGGCGGCCGCCGAACTGGCTCAGATGCCTATGCTGGATCTTCTCCACCACAATCTGGACGACATGGCCGCCAAGCCGGGCAGCGACGCCTGGAACGAGCTCAACACACTGACCCGGGCGGAAGTCAGCCAGGCCACCGGCATGTTGATGGCACAGCTGACGATCAGCGCGCCAGCCGCATTGGTCCGTTTACGTGCGCACGCCTACGCCACCGGTCGGAGCGCCACCGAGGTCGCCCGCGACATCCTCGAACGACGCTTACGCTTGGACGGCGAGTGATGCGCCGCTCCCGCCGCCATGCTGGCAAGGCGAACGACGCAGAAGGGACACCACTATGAGTGAAACACCCAGAGAAGCCCGCGTTCTGAACGCCGTCGTCTCCCTCGTCGACACCCTGCTCGACGATTTCGACACCGTGGAGCTTCTCACCGATCTCACCGAACACTGCGCCCTACTGCTCGACGTCGAAGCTGCGGGCCTCCTCTTGGCGGACACACGGCAACACCTCCACCTGATGGCCGCAACCTCTGAACGCTCCCAAGAGCTGGAGCTGTTCCAGATTCAGGCCGACGAAGGCCCCTGCCTGGAGTGCTATGCCCACGGCCAGATCGTCGTGGTATCCGACTTGTCCTTGGAACGACAGCGATGGCCGCTGTTCGTGCCCGCTGCCACGGACGCGGGCTACGTGTCGGTGCACGCCGTGCCCATGCGCGCCGGTGGCTCGGTGCTCGGAGCCTTGGGATTGTTCGGCACCCACAGTGGCGACCTCGACGAAGCCGATCTGCTGGTCGCCCGGACCCTCGCCCACATCGCCTCGGTCACCATCCTCCAAGATCACGCCCCCAACGAAGCGACAGTCGGCACGCAACTGCGCGCCGCACTCAACAGCCGGGTCGTCGTCGAGCAGGCCAAAGGCTACTTGAGGGAGCGTTTCGACATATCCGTAGAAGACGCGTTCGCGATGTTGCGGCAACACGCCCGTGTGCACGGACAGCACCTGACCCAGACGGCACAAATTCTGATCAGCGATTCTGATGCCCGCCCCGCCCTGCTTGCGGACCTTGAAATTCTTGTGAGGCAGCGTAATCGGGATTGACCTGGCGGTGGGTGGAGTATCGACCCACCCCCGTGAATCGCTCGCAGACATGTGGATGACCCGTGCGCGGGGCGCGGGGGACAGCCCCGCACACGGGCCGTGCTCGGCGGGTCCTGGTGGTGTCGGAGACGAGCGTCAGCCATCAAACCTCTAAGGCCGGACACCGGGATAGAGAAAGGAAGTCGACCCACGACACACTGTGCAGGCGCGCACGAAACAAGGATGTTTGGGCGGCTACTCGACGTCGACGGGATCACAGGCCCATGACGGGCAGTGTGGAACCCGGCCCCATGCCGGTCTTTTCCTAACAGAGTCCAGTCAACGCCTCATCGAGAGCACTGTCAACGAGGGCAGGCGGACGAGACCCCCGTGTCAGCCCGACGTCGTCTCGGTGAACGCCACGACCGGGATCCGCCGGCTGCCGGCCATCCGTTCGTAGTCGGCGTAGTTCGGGACGAATCGCTTGGCCAGGTCGAACAGCCGGTCCCGTTCGGCACCTGTCATCTCTTCGGCGACGAAGGTGCCGGTGTAGCCGCGCGTCGACAGCGTCACGTGCGGATGCGCCATGACGTTGTGGTACCAGGCGGGGTGGCGGTCGCCGCCGTAGTTCGAGGCGATGGTGATGACCCTGCCGCGATCGGTGAAGTAGGTCAGTGGCGTGCTGCGCTGCTGACCCGTCTTCGCGCCGGTGTGGGTGAGCAGCACTTCGGGAAGCACGAGCGACATCGACACGTGCCCGTTCGTCAGCTTGATGACGGCCCGGTCGATGCGCCAGCCGTACCGCTTGAGGAACCGGCGCGCGGTGTCGGTGCCCATCAGCTTGGCGCCCGCCAGAAACAGGGGCGACGGCGCTGTCGGTTCGACCTCGGGAATACCCATGGTTGGCGAGGGTAGCGCGAGCGACGCGCGCGCGACGCGCACAATGAAGCCCATGCGAGTTGCAATCCTGGGTACGGGCGCCATGGGTGCCGGCATGGCACAGTCTCTGTTGCGTGCAGGCATGGACGTCACGGTGTGGAACCGCACCGTCGCGCGGGCGGAGCCGTTGGCCGACGACGGCGCGACGGTGGCGTTGGATCCGGTTGCGGCCGTCGCCGACGCCGACGTCGTGATGGCCATGCTGTTCGACGCAGAATCCACCCTGGACGTGATGGAGACCGTGCTGCCGCACATGCAGCAGGACGCGGTCTTCGTCCAGTGCGCGACCGTCGGCGTCGAGGGTGCCGCACAGACCGCGTCGGTCGCCGCCCGGCACGGTGTCGCTTTCCTGGACTGTCCGGTGCTCGGCACGAAGGCGCCGGCCGAGCAGGGCCAACTAGTGATGCTGGCGTCCGGTGATCCCGCGCTGCGGGACCGGGTGCAGCCGGCGTTCGATGCCGTTGGCACGAAGACGATCTGGGTGGGCGACGAACCGGGGCTCGGCTCGAAACTCAAACTGGCGTGCAATGCGTGGATCGCCACGCTCGCTGCCGCTGCGGGGCAGTCACTCGCCCTGGCCAAAGCGCTCGGCGTCGACCAGCAGCAGGTGTTGGACGCGTTCGACGGATCAGCCGCGAACTCCGCTTACCTCCAGATGAAAGGTGCGGCGATCATCCGGGACTCCTACGCTCCCCAGTTCAGCGTCGACGGGGTCCGCAAGGACGCCGGGCTGATCGGGGATGCGCTCGGCGCCTCCGGCGTGTCGACGGTGCTGATCGACGGCGTTCGCGCGGCCTTCGATGCGGCCAGCAGCGCCGGCCACGGCGGTGACGACATGGCCGCGGTCTACTTCGGATTCTGAGAAGCACGATGCGCGCACTGGTGATGGACCGCGTCGGCGGCCCGCTCGACGTCCGGACCGTGCCGGATCCTGTTGCGCCCCATGACGGGGTCGTGGTGGCCGTTCGGGCAACGGGACTGTGCCGCAGCGACTGGCACGCGTGGGTCGGCCACGAGACGCTCTCGCTTCCGCACGTTCCGGGCCACGAGCTGGCCGGTGTCGTCGAAGCGGTCGGCGCCGGCGTGCAGCGATGGACGGTCGGTGACCGGGTGACCGTGCCGTTCGTGTGCGGCTGCGGCGTCTGCGCGTGGTGCCGATCGGGCAGCGCGCAGGTCTGTCCCCGTCAGGAGCAGCCCGGATTCACCTACTGGGGTTCCTTCGCCGAGTACGTCGCCCTGCCTGCTGCCGACACGAATCTGGTGGCCCTTCCCGAATCCGTCTCGTTCGCGGCGGCGGCGAGTCTGGGCTGCCGGTTCGCCACCGCCTATCGGGCGCTCATCGGCCGGGCCCATCTGTCAGACGGGGAGTGGCTGACCGTGGTGGGCGCGGGCGGCGTGGGCCTGAGCGCAGTCATGATCGGTAAAGCGTTGGGCGCCAACGTCATCGCGATCGACCGGACATCCGGCGCGCTGGCTGCGGCGGAGGCACTCGGGGCTGATCACACCCTGATTGCCGACGGCGCCGACGTCGCCGACCGGGTCCACGAGATCACCCGCGGCGGAAGCCATGTCGGCGTCGACGCGGTGGGGCACGAAGCGGCCTGCCAGTTGTCGATCCTCAGCCTTCGCCGTCGCGGCCGACACGTCCAGGTGGGTCTGCTGCCGCCGGTGCACGGTCATCCGCGTCTTCCGATGGATCGCGTGATCGCTTGGGAGATCGATCTTCTGGGAAGCCACGGGATGGCGGCGGCGGACTACCCTGCGATGCTGACGATGATCGAGCGCGGGGAGCTACGGCCTCAGGAGCTCATCGAGCGGACCATCGGGCTCGAGGACGCGGGTGCGGCACTGCCGGCTCTCGACAGTGCGGCACCCGCGGGCATCACGATCATCGACCCGCGCCGGTGATCCGAACGGCCTACGCGGACCCGAGCGTGACCTGCGCGGTCCGGGTCGCGCCCGAGCCGTCCTGGTAGGTCAGCGAAATCTGATCGCCGGGCGCCTTCGACCGCACGGCCGCGGCAAGAGCCTCCGGCCCGTCGATGACCTGGTCGTTGATCTTCGTGATCACCGAGCCGCTGGACAAACCCGCCTGGGCCGCAGGGCTTCCCGCCGCGACGTCGGCGACGGCGGCGCCCGCGGTGTCAGCAGCGTCGGTGCTCAGCTGCACGCCGAGCGATCCGTGGCTGGCGGTGCCCGAGGAGATCAACTCGTCGGCGATGCGCTTGGCCTGGTCCGACGGAATCGCGAAGCCGAGCCCGATCGAACCGCCACCGGAGCCGGTACTGGCGCCGGCGGAGTTGACGCCGATCAGCTCGCCCTTCATGTTGACGAGGGGACCGCCCGAGTTACCGGGGTTGATGGCGGCATCCGTCTGCAGCGCCTCGAGCACCACGCCGGAGCCACCCGCGCCGTCACCGGCGGTCACCGGGCGGTTCAGTGCGCTGACGATGCCTTTGGTGACAGTGCCCTGCAAGCCGAGTGGGGATCCGATGGCGACCACTTCCTGGCCGATCTGGACGTCCTTCGAGGAACCGATGGCGATGGGCGTCAGTCCGGTGACGCCCTGGGCGCGCACGACCGCGAGGTCGCCGGTCGGATCGGTGCCCACGACGGTGAACGGAACGCTGCGACCGTCGGAGAATGTCACGGTGCTCATCGTGTTCCCGCCGTCGAACCCCGCGGGCTGAGCGCCCGTCGTGTCACCCTCGGCAACCGGGGCGACCACGTGATTGTTGGTGAGGATGAGTCCGTCCGGGCTCAGGACGATTCCCGAGCCCTCGGCGACGCCCTGGCCCGTGGTGATCTGGAGTTTGACCACGCTGGGCATCACGGTGGCGGCCACCTGCTCGACCGAACCCGGGGCCGCAGTGGCGGCAGGCTTCAGCGACTGGACGCGCTCGGCGGGCGGCGGCGTCGCCGCCGACGGGGCGTGGTCCTGCACAGCGAACGCCGTCGCGGCGCCGATGCCGCCGCCGGCGAGAGCGATCGCCGCGGCGCCCGCGAAGACGACGACGCGAGGCGCGCGGCGGCGGCCTTCGGGGTGCGCGCTGTGCGGCAACGAATTCGGGGGGTGCTGCGTTGTCCCGCCGGCCCACTCGAAGCCCGGTCCCGGTCGGTACCCGGGGGATGGGGGCGGGTGCATCATCAGTGTCGTTCCCTTCGGTCGTCAGAATGCGTGCGGCTTCTTCGACCATGCCGACGACGACTGAGACGCAACTGAGAGGGAATTCAGCAAAGGCCGAGAACATCGCGTCGGCGAGTGATGCCGGCCACTGTGCGAGGATTCGCTCGTGACCACAGACGGACCGCAGACGGGCCCGACCCCGCGGGTCGGATGCGTCTACCGCCCTCAGACGGCCCCGGAGCGAATCGGCGCAGCGGCTGCCGCGGCCGATGCCGCCGGGCTCGACGAGCTGTGGTTGTGGGAGGACTGCTTCCTGGCCGGCGGCATCTCCGCGGCGGCCATCGCGCTGTCGCACAGCACTCGTCTCACGGTGGGGGTCGGGGTACTGCCGGTACCGGTGCGCAACGTCGCGCTGGCGGCGATGGAGATCGCGACGCTGGCCCGCGCGTTCCCCGGTCGGCTTCGCATCGGCGTCGGCCACGGCGTCCAGGACTGGATGGCGCAGATCGGCGAGAGGGTCAGTTCGCCGATGACGCTCCTGAGCGAGTACCTCACCTGCCTGAACGGACTCTTGCGCGGAGAACGCGTCACCTTCCATGGTCGGTACGTCGACCTCGACGAGGTGCAGCTCGACTGGCCACCCGATCCGGCACCGGGCATCCTGGCCGCGGCGGTGGGACCGAAGACGCTGCGCCTCAGTGGCGAACTCGCGGCCGGGACGGTGATCACCGGGGGAACGTCTCCAGATCAGTTGCGCGACGCGGTGTCTCACATCCGCGCCGGCCAGGGATCCGGGGCCCACCGGCACGCGGTCGTCACGTATCTGCTGTGCACGACGGGGGCGCGGGCGCACCGAGATCTCCTCGACGAGATCGGGGAGTGGGGCTT
This sequence comes from Mycolicibacterium chubuense, assembly GCF_001044255.1. GTDB lineage: Bacteria > Actinomycetota > Actinomycetes > Mycobacteriales > Mycobacteriaceae > Mycobacterium > Mycobacterium chubuense. Next base: position 142,131 of record NZ_JYNX01000037.1, on the reverse strand, counting down.
CGATCCCGGCGCCGACGTCGGAGTCTCGGGGACCGCCGAAGAGATCGCCGTCGCGGCGCAGCGGTGGCTGCGTGCCGGCACGGACACGCTGGTGTTTCAGCCGCGGGCCGCAGCGCCGATCGAGGAGTTCGTCGACTTCGTCGGCACTGAGGTCGCGCCGCTGCTGCGCCGCTGAATGACATGCCGTCCGATCAGTCGCGTTTCGCCTCGTAGCGCAGCAGCACGGTGCCACCCGGGAACGTCCGGTTCTCCACCAGTCGCAGTGGGATCCGGGACGGGAGGGCAGGGAAGAACGGGAGACCACCGCCGACCGCGGTGGGCGCGAGCACGATCCGGTATTCGTCGACCAGACCGGCTTGCACGATCGGTGCGGCCAGCGTCGCACCCGCCACCTCCAGCCTGCCCGCGGTCTCGGCTTTGAGCTTCCTGACCACCTCGACCGGGTCGCCGCGTTCCAGGCGGGAGTTCCAGTCGACGGACTCCAGGGTGCGCGAGAACACCACCTTGGGCATGTCGCGCCACACCTGGGCGTAGTCGACGATCATCGGGGTGGCGTCGGGAGCCTGATCGGCGGTCGGCCAGTAGGACGACATGAGCTCGTAGAGTCGCCGCCCGTAGAACGACAGAGCGGTGTCCCGCTCGTAATCGTTCCAGTACTGGTGCAGTTCGTCGCTCGGCTCGCTCCAGTCGATGTTGCCGTGCGCGTCGGCGATGTACCCGTCGACCGACACGTTGAAGCCATAGATGAGTGTGCCCACGCAGATCAGACTGCACCGACGGACAGCATTCATCGCGACGCCACGCGAGTCAGCGGTGGAGGTTGGTCATTCCGTTGACGGTCCCGAGGCCGTGGCCCAGGGGATAGGCGGCGCGGATGCACTCGGTCACCCACTGCTTGCCGAACGCCACCGCATCGGGCACCGGGAGACCATGCGCCAGCGCCACGGTGATCGCGGCGGCCAGCGTGTCGCCGGCGCCGTGGTCGTGGCGGGTGTCGACGCGAGCCGCGGCGAACTGGTGGAACTCCGAACCGTCGAAGAGGAGGTCGGAGCTGATGCGTGAGGTACGCAGGTGGCCGCCCTTGACCAAGGCCCACTGCGGCCCCAGCGCGTGCAGCGCCCTGGCCGCGTCGCGCTGGGTGTCGTCGTCGACGACGTCGATGCCGACGAGCAGTCGCACTTCGTCGAGGTTCGGCGTCACCAGCGTGGCCAGGGGGATCAGTTCGTGGCGCATGGCGTCGAGTGCGCTGGGGTGCAGAAGGGGCTCTCCCACGTTGGAGGCGCATACCGGGTCGACGATCAGGGGGACAGCGCCGCGCAGCCCCTCGGCGGACCAGGTCGCGACGATGGCCCGGATGATCGCGGCCGAGGCCAGCATGCCGGTCTTGGCCGCCTCGATCCCGATGTCGGACGCCACCGCACTGATCTGGGCGGCCACCACCTCCGCCGGCACCTCGTGAAAAGCGCTGACGCCCAACGTGTTCTGGACCGTCACGGCCGTCAGGGCGGCGGATCCGTGCGCACCGAGCATCGCGAAGGCCCGCATGTCGGCCTGCAGACCGGCACTGCCGCCGGAATCCGAGCCGGCGATCGTCATGACGCGGCGCGGGGTGTGTCCCGGCGGCGCCAGCGGCAGGCTGCGCATCGTGTCGGCCATGTATCGATCGCTTCGTGAGACGGTGCAGTGGGTGTCACCCTATCCGCTGGATCGGCACCCGTGACCGACGGCCGCAGACCAAGGGTCTTTCGCCCATTACCCCGACGCGGCGGGTGGCGCAGCATCGAGGTGTCCATGACAGGAGTGCACGGTAGCTGGGAGGCAGTGGATGCTGGGCAACCTCGATCCTGCGGATGTGGAGGCCGAGCTGTGTGAGGGCGTCGTCGGCCGCATCGGATGCTTGAGCGACGGGCGACCGTATGTGGTGCCGGTGTGCTACGTCTACCACGAAGGCTGCGTGTACGGGCACTCGATGCCGGGCGCGAAGCTCACGGCCCTGCAGCAGGACGGCGCGGTGTGCTTCGAGGTCGAGAACATTACCGACCTGTCGAACTGGCGCAGCGTGATCGCCTGGGGGACAACAGAACTACTGGAGGGAACCGCCGCGCGAGAGGGACTGAACCTGCTCCTGGATCGTTTGGCGCCCCTCCTCGGGCCGGAGTTCGCCGCCGGTCACGCCCATTCCGGCGCCGGCTTTCCGGGGACCGTGTACCGGATCCGCCTCACGGAGAAGACCGGCCGTTACGAGACGGGCGAGCCCCGCGAGTGAGCAGACGAACAACCCGACGCGACTCGGTGGTCATCCGTTGTCGCGCCAGGTGAGCACCTCCTTCAGCGACGTCAGGTCGTAGCCGTCGTCGGCAGTGAGTTCGGTCTGGAACAAGGTGACGCCTGCCTCGCGGAACCCCTCGGCACTACGTTCGCCCTGCCACAGCGTCGAGCGCTCGATATCGGCGCCGTTGCGGCCGAACGCCGCCGCCAGTTCGTCGACGCGGTCACTGAGCTTCCGAAACGCATCGAGCTCCTGGAACGCATGCCAGATGTCGGCGTGCCGGGCAATGGCGGGCAGCGAGCGCTTGGGACCCGTACCGCCGATGAGGATCGGCACCTTGCGCACGGGCGGCGGAATCAGTGCAGCGAGCCGGTTCTCGATGCGGATCAGGCTCTCGTCGAAGAGATCGAAGCGGGAGCCGAAGGTGCCGAAGTCGTAACCGTATGTGATGTAGTCCTTTTCGTACCATCCTGCGCCGAGGCCCAGGATCAGCCGTCCGCCGCTGATGTGGTCGACGGTGCGCGCCATGTCGGCGAGTAGGTCCGGGTTGCGGTAGCCGACACCGGTGACGAGGAGCCCGATCTCCGCGTGCGAGGTGATCTCGCCCCAGGAAGCGAGGGCGGTCCAGCCCTCGAAGTTGGCGACGTCGGGTTGCACGTCGGACAGGATGGGCTTGCCGTCGACGAGCGCATCCATCACCGGTCGGTGGAAGTGGTCGTAGCCGAAGATGACGTCGACGCCGAGGTCGTCGGCGGCCAGCACGGCATCCCGCCACGTGCGATAGTCAGGCGCGCCACCGGGCTGGATCTGGACGGCGACGCGGAGGGGACGGGTCATGAAAGCTCCTGGGTCGGGGAGAGGGCAACTCCTGAGCCAAGTTCAGGAGGCGCGGGGTTTATTCCGGCCGGCGGAATACACCGACGAGTGGCCCACTTGATACCGGTACCGGCGGATGTGTGAATCGACGGTGCCCGACTGACGGTCGTGTCCGACCAGTGAAAGGCGATACGTGGCGAACAGCCAATGTGCGAAGCATGCAGAACTTTTCGATCTCAGTGGTAAGCGCGCCCTCGTCACCGGCGGCACCAGGGGCATCGGGATGATGATCGCGCGCGGGCTCGTCCAGGCGGGTGCGCGCGTGATCATCAGCTCACGCAACGCCGCAGCGTGCGCCGAGGCGCAGGAGCAACTGTCCGAGTTCGGTGACGCCTGGGCGGTCCCCGCTGACCTGTCCGAGCACGAGGAGTGCGAGCGCCTCGCTCACCTCGTCACGGCCGAGTCAGCGAGTCTCGACATCCTCGTCAACAACGCGGGCGCCATGATCGACGAACCCTTGGAAACGTTCCCGGACGCAGCATGGGACTCGGTCATCGACCTCAATCTGAAGCCGCCCTTCTGGCTGGTGCAGGCGCTGCTGCCGGCGCTTCGCAGCGCAGGCACGGCCGACGATCCCGCGAGGATCATCAACATCGGCAGCATCGCCGCCATCCACATTCCGGCGCGACCCAACTACTCGTATTCCAGCAGCAAGGCTGCACTGCACCAACTCACCAGAGTGCTCGCCAAGGAACTGGGTCCGCAGCACATCACGGTGAACGCAGTGGCGCCGGGACCGTTCCCCTCGACGATGATGGCAGAAACCCTCGACGAGCTCGGCGACGTGATCGCGGCGTCGGCCCCGCTAGGCCGGATCGGTCGCGACGACGACATGGCCGGCGTCGCCGTGTTCCTGGCCAGCCGGGCCGGCGCGTACTTGACCGGCACCATCATCCCCGTCGATGGAGGGATCGCCACGACCGCCTGATCCGTGGGCCGTGTGCACCTGCACCGGGGGTCTGGGAATACCGCAGGCGAGACCTCATGTTCGCGCAGACATGAAAGCCTTCAGCGAGCGCGAACGTCAAGAGTTTCTTCAGGACACGCGAGTGGCGGTGCTCTCGGTCGCGGCCGAGAACGGCCGACCGCCCGCCAGCGTTCCGATCTGGTACGACGTCACCACAGACGGGTTGATCCGGATCAACACAGGGGCGGCCTCGCGCAAGGCGCGGTTGATCGAGCAGGCGGGCGTCGTGACTCTTGTGGTGCAGCGCGAGGAGCCGCCCTACCAGTACGTGGTGGTCGAGGGCACCGTCGTGCAGACTGAGAAGCCGGCGCCGCTGGACGCGCGCAACGAGATCGCGATCCGCTATCTCGGCGACGAGGGCGGGCGCGCGTTCATCCGCGGGATGGGCGACTCGGCCAGCGTGCTCTTCACGGTGCGGCCGGACAAATGGCTCACGGCGGACTTCTCCGACGAACTCTGAGACCGATGCTCGCGGCGGATCACCGACCGGTCAGTCGGTGATCGACGTATCACGCGACAGCTGTTCCCACTGACGCACTTCGGCCTCCATGGCGCTCAACCGCTCCAGGATGCCGTCGACCGCGTCGCCGCCGAGTACAAGACGCAGCGGCGGGTCAGACGAGTGCACCGCGGTCAGGATGGCACGGGCGGCCTTCGCCGGGTCGCCGGGCTGGGTGCCGTCGCTGTGTAGGTAGTCCCGTGTCGGGCCGACGGTCGCTGCATACTCGGGCATCGGCGTGGACTGGTAGGCCGCACCCGGCGCGAAGAGGTTGGTGCGGAACGCTCCGGGCTCGACGATGATGAACCGCACGCCGAAATCGACCTCTTGGGCCAGCGTCTGGGTCAAACCCTCGAGGGCGAACTTGGTGGCGCAGTACGCGGCGAATCCCGGCGCGGTCACCTGGCCGCCGACGCTCGACATCTGTACGACTGTCCCACCACCCTGACGTCGCATGTGGGGCAGCGCCGCCCGGGTCATGGCGGCCGGTCCGAAGAAGTGCAATTCGAACAGGTAGCGCAACTCGTCCTCGGTGGTTTCTTCCAGGGCGCCGACCTGGGTGCGGCCGGCGTTGTTGACCAGCACATCGAGACGTCCGAGTCGATCGACGACGTCGTCGACTGCGGCCGCTGCCGCCGCGGTGTCGGTCACATCGAGAGCACGTACCTGGAGCCGATCCGGTTGTGCCGCAACCAGATCGTCGAGTGCGCCGGTGTGTCGGCCTGTCCCCACCACGACATCGCCGTCGGCCAGGACGGCTTCGGCCAGGGCCCGGCCGAAGCCACTGGTCGCCCCGGTGATCAGCCAGACACGTCGGTTGCCTGGGGAACTGACGGCCATGAGGGAGCCTTCCTGGTCAGTGCGTTCGACTGCCGCCTCTACTCGGCCTCGTTCGCGTCACCGGGGTGGGGGACGTTGTTCTCATCGACATAGGCGGTGTGGTCGGTGTCCACACCCTCATGATCGCGGGGACCTTCGTTGGACCCGTGAGTTTCGACCGACTTCGCGGCGTCACTGGGCATCGTCATGTGATGGTCCTCTTTCGTCAGTGTGCGTACGACGAGCGGAGGTTGCCCCGTCTGAGCAGTGCTCAACCCCACCAGGCGCCAAGGGCTCACTCTTGCGGTTCGACAGGCGACCGGTTCATCGCAGGATTGCCCGCGCTGCGCGTTCTGCGATCAGCATGACCGGCGCGTTGGTGTTGCCGGAGGTGATGGTGGGCATCGCCGAAGCGTCGACGACCCGGAGCCCGGCGACGCGGTACACGCGGCAGTCGGTGTCGAGCACCGTCGTGGCCGACCTCGGCCGACCGTGGGGGTCGAAAGCTCCCATCGCGCAGGTGCCCACCGGATGGAAGATGGTGGTGCCCAGCTCACGAGCCGCTTGCTGCAGGTCGTCGTCGCTCGACAGTTCCGGGCCGGGAAGCATTTCTTCCGGGTGGTAGGGAGCCAGGGACGGCGCCGCCATGATCTGCCGGGTCATCCGCAGGCCCCGTACCGCGACATCGCGATCGGCGTCTGTGGACAGGTAGTTGCAGGAGATCTTCGGGTGGGTCAGCGGGTCTGCGTCGGCGATGCGGACATGACCACGCGAGCTGGGACGCAGATTGCACACCGAGGGAGTGATCGCCCCGAACGGATGCAGCGGTTCCCCGAACTTGGCCAGCGACAGGGGCTGCACGTGCCACTCCAGATCAGCACTGGCCAGCGTGGGATCACTCTTGGCGAAGGCGCCAAGCGTGGAGGGCGGCATGGTCATGGGCCCTGATCGCATCAACAGGTACTGCAGCCCCATACCTGCGCGGGTGATCCAGTTCCGGTACAGCGTGTTGACCGTCCGCGCACCCCGCACCCGGTAGACCGTTCGCAGCTGCAGATGGTCCTGCAGGTTTTCACCCACGCCCGGCAGATCGACAGCCACCGGCACGTGATACTCAGTGAGCAGCCCGGCCGGACCCAATCCCGAGGCCTGCATCAGGTGTGGCGACCCGATCGCTCCGGCGCTCAGGATCACTTCCCGGCGGGCTCGGACGTCAACGGTCTGGCCGTCTTTGAGCAATCGAACCCCGGTGGCGCGGTGCTGCGCCGTGGTCCAGGCGCCGCGCCGCTGATCCTCGCGGACCTGGTCGTCCATCAGCAGCCGCACGGCCTGGGTGTCGGTGTAGATGGTGAGATTTGGTCGGTGGGAGACGGGATGAAGGAAAGCATCGGCCATGGACCACCGTCGGCCACGCCGTTGATTGACGTGAAAGTACGCACTGCCGGCGTTGTCTCCGCGGTTGAACTCGTCGATCGGGGCGATACCCACCTGGGCGGCGGCGGCCTGCCAGGCGTCCAGGATCTTCCAGCGCACCCGCGGCCGCTCGACCCGGATCTCACCACCGGCGCCATGCCAGTCGTCGGCTCCGCCGAAATAATCTTCCAACTCCTTGTAGAGGGCCAGGGTCTCGCCCGGACGGTCCGGGCCACCCCAGAGCCAACGTTCGTCACCGGTGGCGTGCGCCCACAGCTCGTAATCGCTGGCCTGCCCGCGCATGTGGATCATGGCGTTGATCGACGAGCAACCGCCGATCACGCGGCCCCGCGCGTAGATGATGCTGCGGCCGGCCAGACCGGGATCGGCCTCCGTCGTGAAGCACCAGTCGGTACGGGGGTTGGCAATGGTGTAGAGGTAGCCCACGGGCACCTTGATCCAGAACCAGTTGTCGGCGCCGCCGGCTTCGATCACGAGCACTCGGTGATCGGGGTTGGCACTGAGCCGATTGGCGAGCAGACAGCCCGCGCTGCCCGCCCCCACGATGACGAAGTCGAATTCGGCGACGGGGTCCATTGCTGCATCGTTCCACAGCGGAGCAAGAGCCGAGGTCAGGTATGCGGGAACGGCACTCCTCGGCTCTACCTTCGTCTCGGGAATCGAGAACCGTTGAGCAGCAGGGCAATACGCGGTAGCTTAGGGGTCCGCGAGGCGCCAACACATACCCGTCAACCCTGCGACGCAACCGTGAATACACTATGAGTCGTGCATGCTGAGCAGAGCAGCCGCGATCGGAACGTGCTGGCCGCATGGGCGATCGCAATCTCCGACGGCGTGCGTGCCGCGGTCGAGCAGGCCACCGGCATGGCCGGCAGTGGCCCCGCAGCCCTGGTCGCCATCGTCGCCGACCCGGGGATGAGCATCGACGAGCTGCGTCGAGTGCTGGACCTGACCCATCCCGGGACTGTGCGACTGGTGGATCGCCTCGTCGAAAAGGGCTGGATCCGTCGTCAGCAGGGCATCGGCCGCACAATGCTTCTGGTACCCACACGGATGGGCACCAAAGCCGAGCGCAGGCTGGCCGCCGCACGGGAGCAAGCCGTGAAGGAACTGCTGTCAGCGATGCCGAACGGAGATGTGCATACTGTGGCCGGTCTCGTCGAGCCCGTCTTGGGCAGCGCCATCACCGACGTCGATTCCATGCGACGCCTGTGCCGACTCTGCAACCGCAAGGTCTGCATGGATTGTCCGGCTGCGCTTCCGGAAGATCGGTGAGAACCGCTCACCCACCGCGCATTCACCGTTGAAGCCGCCCCCGGCTAACCTGGTTGATATGCATCGCTCATATCGCAATGCCCGTCTGAGAAAGTCGTGGCCCATCGTGGCGCAGTCGCCGCCTCGCTGGGTCGAGGCCGTTCCGCACGAGCGTCGTTCACGGCAGCCCTTTCGCCGCCGCCGGGATGCGGCCTGGTGACGATCCTGCTGGCGTTGGGTTCTTCACTGATGTGGGGGATGGCCGACTTCCTCGGGGGCAAGTCCTCCCGTGGCCGCCCCACCGTGGTCGTCGTACTCATATCGCAATTGGCGGGGTTCCTCGTCGCCCTCGTCGCCGCGCTCGTGTCGGGCTCCAGCGACGCACCGACCGGATACGTTCCGTGGGCGATGGGCGCAGGTTTGGCTGGTGCCGCGGCGGTGGGGCTCTTCTACCGAGCGTTGGCGATCGGCACGATGGGAATAGTGGCCCCGATAGCCGCGCTCGGCGTCATCATCCCCGTGCTGATCGACATCATCGGCGGCACCGTACCCTCGGCGCTGTGCCTGGTCGGGATCGTCGTTGCGATCGTTGGCGTGGTCGTCACGGCACGACCTGCTGATTCCGGGGCCCGTACGCGCCGGCACACCCGCTCGATCATGTTGGCGATCGGCGCCGCTGCAGGATTCGGGTTGTTGCAGTTTGCCATCGCCGGCGGCTCGACCTACTCGACGGTGATGACGATGCTCGTCATGCGCAGTGCGTCGATCCCCGTGCTCTGCCTGGCAGCCGTCCTGACGCTGCGCTCTCGACACCGGCACCACGGACCCGCTCGGCGCTTTCCACCGGGAGTGATCGTCGTGCTCATCATCATCGGCATCTTCGATGTGTGCGCCAACTTGGCGTTCGCCCAGGCGACGGTTTCGGGAGCACTTTCCGTTGTGGCGGTCCTCGGATCCCTCTATCCGGCCGCCACCGTGCTGTTGGCGCGAATCATCGACCACGAACGTATGTCGATCATGCAGAACCTCGGTGTCGGCGGCGCCATGGCCGGAGTTGTCATGATCGCAGCCGGTTCGTGATACACGAGAATACCGGACCCTCACCTTCCGCGGCGCTCTGCCGACTGGGAGAGTAGGGGACGTGCCAGCGAGTCTTCTTGTGGCTCAAACGATTCTTGAACGCGGGCTTTTCCGGCAGCGAAGGCGGCTCGCGCCGTTGGCTGGTGTCCCTGGTCTATCCCACTGGACTCATGGCATTGGTGGAGGCGGTGGACGGCTGGGACGTCCACCACGAATGGCGGTGGGCTCTGCCTCCGACCTGATCGGCGCCCGGGACGCGTGGACCGACACTGCCGACTCCACTTGCGCCACCGCGTTTAGGGAGCGCCGCAGTGGGAAGTCGGGCGGTCGAACCGAGCGGGCCCATTCGCGGGCCTGCTCCGTGATGAGGGGGAGGCCATGGCAACCGACCGCGGAGCCAAAGAGACCATCAAGAGCGTCGTCAAGGACGCCAAGGACAAGGTGATGGAGGCCGCCGAGCGGCTCCAGCAGCACAGCCCGAAGTACATCCCCGGGGCGCCCGCTCCGGAGCCGGCGCCGTTCGACGAGCCGACCAGCGCGCGCGTGCCGCTTCCGCCGAAACCCGATCAGGGCGGACCAGATCTGCGCACGGCCACAGGCCTTTCCGTCGGCGGCGGTCAGACGGCGCGGGGGCAACAGGGGGAGTACCTCACCACCGCGCAGGGTGCGCGGCTCTACGACACCGACCACTCCTTGAAGGCCGGGCGGCGCGGGCCGACGCTGTTGCAGGACCACCACCTGCGGGAGAAGATCACCCACTTCGACCACGAGCGGATCCCCGAGCGCGTGGTGCACGCCCGCGGCGCGGCCGCGCACGGCGCGTTCCACGCCAACGGCGCAGCGGAGAAGATCAGCACGGCGGGATTCCTGAAGTCCGGCGCGGAAACCGATGTGTTCGTGCGTTTCTCGACGGTGCTGGGTTCGCGCGGATCGGCCGACACGGTGCGCGACACCCGCGGCTTCGCCACGAAGTTCTACACCGACGAAGGCACGTTCGATCTGGTCGGCAACAACATCCCGGTGTTCTTCATCCAGGACGGCATCAAGTTCCCGGACGTCGTGCACGCCGCCAAACCGCATCCCGACCGTGAGATCCCACAGGCCCAGAGTGCACACGACACCTTCTGGGACTTCGTGTCCCTGCACACCGAGGCCCAGGCGCACACGATGTGGAACATGTCCGACCGGGGCATCCCGCGATCCTACCGGATGATGGAGGGCTTCGGCGTGCACACCTTCCGGCTGACCGGCCCGGACGGTTCCACGTCGCTGGTGAAGTTCCACTGGAAGCCGCGCCTCGGCGTGCACTCGCTGGTGTGGGAGGAGGCGCAGATCGCCGCCGGAATGGATCCGGATCTGCATCGCCGTGACCTCGCCGACGCGATCGAGAAGGGCGCCTACCCCGAATGGGACCTCGGCGTGCAGGTCATGCCGGATTCGCCGGATCAGATGTTCGAGGGCATCGACCTGCTCGACCCGACCAAGCTCGTGCCCGAGGAGCTGGTGCCGGTGCAGGTGATCGGCACCATGCAGCTCAACCGCAACCCCACCAACTTCTTCGCCGAGACCGAACAGGTGGCCTTTCATCCGGGACATCTGGTGCCCGGCATCGACGTCACCGACGATCCGCTGCTGCAGGCACGGCTGTTCTCCTACCTGGACACCCAGCTCACCCGGCTGGGTGGACCCAACTTCGGGCAGATCCCGATCAACCGCCCGCACGCACCCGTCAACGACATGCTCCGCGATGGCTTCCACCAGCATGGCGTGCATCCGGGGGTCGCGCCCTATAAGCCGAATTCACTCGATGGCGGATGCCCGTTCTTTGCGGGCGCAGACGCCGGCGCGTTCATCGAGGCGCCGGCAGCGGTGGCCGAGTCGACGAAAGTCCGTGCCGCACCAGCCTCTTACGACGACCACTTCAGCCAGGTGACGATGTTCTACCGCAGCCTCAGCGCCGTCGAGCAGGCTCACGTGGCCGACGCGTACACCTTCGAACTGGGCAAGTGCTACGAGAGGGCGATCCAGGAGCGGCAGCTGGCGGTGCTGGCGAACATCGACGTCGAGCTGTGCGCGACGGTCGCCGCGGGGCTGGGCCTCGAGCCGCCCGCACCCACCACACCACCCGAAGAGCCGACGGTGATCAGTCCCGCGGTCTCTCAGGTGGGCCGGCGTTGGCCGGTGGAGGGCCGCAACATCGGCGTCCTCGTCGGTCCGGACTCCGACCTCGCTGACGTGTCGACCGTGGTCGACGCGCTCGGGGCGGCGAAGCTGGTGCCCCTGGTGATCGCGCCGCACGGCGGCGTGCTTACCCACGATGGCGGCAGCGTGCCGGTCTCTCGGACGTATGCGACCGCACGCTCGATCGAGTTCGACGCGCTGGTGATCGCCGGCTCGCCCGGCACTGTGCAGGCCAAGATCCTCGTCGACGAGGTCTTCCGGCACTTCAAGGGGATCGCCGTACTGCAGCAGGGCGCCGAATTGCTGACCCGGGCGGGGGTGAGCGAGAGCGCCGCGGGTGTTCTCAGCGGGTCGGAGGCGTCCGCACTGTGTGCCTCGCTGATCGAGAGTCTCGGCGAGCACCGGGTCTGGAGCCGCGACGTAGCCGTCTGACCGAAGTTGCGTGGGTCAAGCCGCGAGGATCTCGCGCAGACGCTGCGCGAATTCGCCTGGCGCACTCATGAATCCACCGTGATCGCCGGGGAACTCGGTGGTCTGCACGCCGAGTCGCTCCGCGACGGCAACGGACGTCCGGTGGGTGAGCAGGTGGCCGGACTCGGCCCCGAGCCCGATCACGATGCGTGAGGTCGACGCCCGCAGCGCGTCGAAGTCGGGAAGGTACTGCGTCGTCGGCGCCAGGTCGTGCACGAAGAAGCGGGCGCCCTCGGCGACTTCGCGTTCGGTGGTCATCGGCTCGCCCTGTGAGTCGGGTTGCCCGGCAGGATCGGAGCCGGGGGCGGGCACGTCGAAGCCTGCGTTGACCATGAACTTCATCCATGCCGCGTGCAGTCCGTCGGACAGGAACGTGTCGGTGATGTCCTGGGTTGCCGCGCGCTGCTCCTGGGCGTCGGGCAGCAGTTCCAGCAGTGGCGGCTCGTGAGCGACCAACGTACGCACACGGCCGGGGAAACGGTCCACCAGCGCGAGACCGGTGACGGCTCCGCCGCTGGACCCGAACACGTCGGCCGACGTCGCGCCGAGATGGTCGAGGATCGCCGCCACGTCATCGGCTCGGAGTTCGGGGGTCGACGGGCCGTCGGGGTCGTCGACCGGGCTGCTCCCGAAGCCGCGCGGGTCGTAAGTGACGACGGTGTGGTCACCGGCCAGGGCATGAGCCAGGGGAGCGAACTCCGCGGCCGTCATCGGCGAGCCGATGATGAGCAACAGGGGACCAGCGCCGCGGACTTCGTAATGCAGGCGGGCGCCGGGAACGTCGAGCGAGCGGGAGATCAGGCCGTCTGTGGTGGTCATGCCGGAACTGACCCCTCTAGCGGCGAGAACTCATCGCTGCACCGAGGCGTCACAATTCGGCAGGACTCACGATGACGTCACGGGGTATCGCACTGTGCGTTCGACAACATCCAGATGGAGGTGGCAAGACATGGTGTCAGGCGTGGCGACGGTGTGGTTACCGGTCAAGGACATGCAGCGGGCGTTGGGCTTCTACGGCGAGACACTCGGACTCGAGGTGAAGCAAGAGGGGGACGAATGGTCAGAGTTGGACGCCAACGGGTTGATGGTCGGCCTCAATGCTCGCGAGTCGTCCGGGGCGGACGGCAGCGGCGGTGCGCTGCTGACGTTCCAGCCAGACGGCGGTATCGACGATGAGGTCTCTCGGCTGAAAGACGGAGGCGTGTCGTTCGTCGGCGACATCAGCGACCATCCGTGGGGCCGAATCGCGTCCTTCAAGGACTCCGAAGGCAACGATCTCCAGTTGTACGAGCCGCCGTCCGATTGATCGGTTTCTGTGCTCGCCGACCGCCACCTGCGCGGTCGGCGAGCACTGCTTGCGCCCGTCGCCGGGGCGTAGAGGCAATGGGGTTGCTGCGCGGAGGGGATGCGTGGTTGTTCGTAGGGAGTCGTCCGTAATGGCGGCACGCGACCAGCTGTAGGCGGACACTGGGTGTATGTCCTCGGGAGTGTGGATCGTCGTCGCGGTGTTCGCAGTCGGTGCTGTCGCCGGCGGATTGCTGCGGATCAGGGCCTGGCTGCAGAAGCCGGCGCCGCCCGAGGTCATCGAAGCGGCGCACCGCGACGACGACAAAACGGACTGACGGGGGACATCTCGACGTCGCCGGTCAGCATTCCGGAGTCGATGGCGTCGCACTGACGGCGAGGCCGCAGCGGGCGGTGTCGTGTCCGCCTTTCACCTTCTTGGGCGGTATCCGCTTTTCCTGGCCTTCTCCAATCGTGTCGCTTATTGAGGGGTTCGTGGCCGTAGGAAGGCAGCGCGCGGGGTGCGGGCGGGATCAGCATGGATGTCACCCACACCAACGAGAAGAAGGGACAGGACAGATGTCCGAAGTCATTGCCGGGGTGGAGATCCCCGACACCGCGGCGGTCGCCGAGGCCACCCAGCGCGTCCGGGACGACACCAGCCCGTTGATCTACCACCATTCTCGCCGGGTCTTCTTCTTCGGGCAGCTCCACGCCCAGCGGCTGGGCCTGGAGCCCGATGCTGAACTGCTCTACCTGGCGGCCATGTTTCACGACACCGGGCTGGTGAGGCCGTTCTCCGATACGGAGCAGCGGTTCGAGGTCGATGGTGCGGACCACGGCAGGGCCTTCCTGCTCGGGCACGGTTTCTCCGGTGCGGCAGCCGACACGGTGTGGACGGCCATCGCCCTGCACACCACTCCGGGCATTCCGGATCGGATGGGCCCGGAGATCGCCGCCACCAATCTCGGCGTACTCACCGACGTCATCGGTCTCGGGCTCGACCGGCTCGACGTAGACCAGCTGGAGCACATTCTCGCCGTTCACCCGCGCGGTGATTTCAAGAAGGAGTTCCTCAGCGCCTACTTCGACGGACTGAAGGACCGCCCCGAGACGACGAACGGAACGGTGAACTCCGACGTCCTCGAGCACTTCATCCCCGGCTTCGAGCGCACGACCTCGGTCCAGCGCATTCTCGGTTCCGCCTGGCCGAGCTGAAAGGAGCTGTCATGCAAGCCATCACAGTAAGTGACCGTGACGCCGGCATCGGGGGGATGGCCCTCACCGACGTGCCGTATCCGCACGCCGCGGAGAACGACGTGGTCGTGCGCGTTCATGCGGCCGGCTTCACTCCCGGCGAGTTGGAGTGGCCCGCCACGTGGACCGATCGGGCAGGCCGTGACCGGACGCCCAGCGTTCCCGGTCACGAGTTGTCCGGAGTCGTTGTCGAGTTGGGTTACGGCACAACCGGTCTGACAATCGGTCAACGCGTCTTCGGTCTTGCCGACTGGGCCCGCGACGGCTCACTGGCCGAATACACCGCCGTCGAGGCGCGCAACCTTGCACCGCTGGCCGCCGACATCGATCACGTCGTGGCCGCGGCGTTGCCCATCTCAGGGCTCACCGCGTGGCAGGGTTTGTTCATCCACGGCGGTCTGCGGACCGGCCAGACCGTCGTCGTCCACGGTGCGGCAGGCGGCGTGGGATCGATCGCGGTCCAGCTCGCGCGCGAGGTGGGCGCTCGGGTCATCGGCACCGGGCGGCCGCATGACCGCGACGTCGCACTCGACCTGGGAGCGCACGCGTTCGTCCATCTCGGCGTTGATGACCTGAGCAGCATCGGCGACGTCGACGTGGTGTTCGACGTCATCGGCGGCGACATCCTCGAGCGGTCGCTCGACGTGGTGCGTCCCGGCGGCACGGTCGTGACCATCGCCGCACCGCCCACGGCGTATCCACGGGGCGGGCGCGCGGTGTTCTTCGTCGTCGAACCGGACCGCTCGCAACTGGAGGCGTTGGCCACGCGCGTGAGGGAAGGCCGTTTACGGCCCCGTGTCGGCACGGTGCGCCCCCTCACCGAGGCGGTCGACGCGTTCACCGGGCCACGCAGGGGTGCGGGTAAGACGATCATCCGCATCGCCGATGAGCAGGAAGGGGACCGGCGATGATGAAGACACGCCTCACCACCGTCCTGGTCACTGCGCTGACCGCGACGTTGATCGTCGGCTGCGGTACCGCGGAATCGACTCCGACCGACGCCGCGCCGGCACCGCGGTCGGAGAGCTTGACGCCCTTGTTCTCCGAGGCACTGCCGAACGTTGCGGGCAAGACCTTCACGTCGGCGATCGTGACGTTTCCGCCAGGGGCACGGGCGGTGCCTCACCGGCACGGCGACGCCTTCGTCTACGCCTACGTCCTCTCCGGTGACGTGAGGAGCCAACTCGAAGGTGCGCCCGCACAGGTCTACCACCAGGGACAGAGCTGGTCCGAGCCGCCGGGCGCTCACCACGTGGCCACGGAGAACACCAGCGGCACCGACGAGGCGAAACTGCTGGTGGTCTTCGTCGCCACCACGGGATCCCAACTCAAGGTCGACGACCCGCAGCCATGAACGAGGCATACGGGTCGCGAGTCCAGGGGAGAAGCAACGTCATCGTCGACGAGGATCGAAGGAGCGAAGAAATGGGTGGGCGGCGTGTTCTGATCACCGGGGCGTCCAAGGGGATTGGCCGTGCGGTGGCCGATCGGGTGGCGCGGACAGGCAATGTGCCCGTCGGCTTGGCTCGCACGGCTCCGGAGGATTTCCCGGGCGAGTTCCACACCGTCGATTTCGCGGACGTCGCCGCAACGGCCTCCGCACTCGAGTCGATCGTGGCCGCAGGCCGCGTCGATGCCGTTGTCAACAACTTCGGATATGCGCGGTGGGGCGCAATCGGCGACATCGACCTGAACGACTTGTTGCCCACCTATGACCTGAACATGCGGGTGGCCGTGCAGATGACACAGGCGGCGTTGCCGGGAATGCAGGCGCGGGCGTGGGGTCGGATCGTCAACGTCACCAGCCTGGTCACCCTGGGTACGCCACTGCGAACCCCGTATGCGGCCGCCAAGGCCGGGTTGGAGGCGGCCACCCGGGTGTGGGCGGGTGAGTTGGCGCGGTGGGGGATCACCGTGAACGCTGTGGCGCCCGGACCGACGGAAACGGAGATGTACCGGTCACGCAGCCCAGTCGGATCTGCACAGGAGGCCGAATTGCTGCGCACCATTCCGATGCGCCGGTTGGCCGCACCAGCCGAGATCGCTCATGCCATCTGTGCCTTGCTGGACGAGGATGCCGGCTACATCACCGGGCAGATCTTGCGGGCGGACGGCGGCGGAAGTGTCTGCGCGGCATGAACGATCAGGACGTGGATGGGCTCAGGTTCGCATGGCGGTCCGGAACCTGTCCCGATAGGCCTTCGGTGGGACACCGAGCCGTTGAACGAACGCCCGCCGGAGAGTCTCAGTGCTGCCGAACCCGGCGAGATGCGCCGCGTCCGTGACGGTGCGGCCGGCGTCCAAGGCAGCGCGAGCGACATCGATGCGCACCATCTCGACGTAGTCGGCAGGTGTCGTTCCGAGTTCCGACCGGAACAGCCGGGTGAGCTGACGTGTGCTCAGAGCTGCCCTGGCAGCGAGGTTCGGCACGCTGTGGTCGGCCCCAGGATCGGCGGCGATCGCCTCGGTGACCACTCGCAACGCTGACTGCGGCGGTGGGTTGGCTTCGACCAACGCCGAGAACTGCGACTGCCCACCCGCGCGCTTGAGGTAGACGACCAGCCAGCGGGCGACATCGCGGACGAGGTCGGCACCGTGGTCCTGTTCCACCAGTGCGAGCGCGAGGTCGATGCCGGACGAGATTCCAGCGGAGGTGTACACGTGCTCGTCGCGAACGAAGATCGCGTCGGGTTCGACCGTGATGTCGGGGAAGGCCCGGGCGAGCGAGCGGATGTTCCGCCAGTGCGTGGTTGCGCGGCGGCCGCCGAGCAGGCCGGCCTGCGCGAGGACGAACGAGCCCGTGCAGATCGACCCCAGGCGCCGGGTTCGACCCGCCAGCGATCTGACGGCCTCGACGAGTGCGGGGTCGATCGGGCGCGCCGGGATGTTGTCACTGCCCGCAACCAGCACCGTGTCGGCGGACTCGATGGACGCGATGGCGTCGGTGACGCCGAGACGGACGCCGATCGACGTCATCACGTCGCTCCCGTCGACCGACGCGATCTTGATCGAGTATTCGCCCCCGAATCGGTTGGCCTCAGCGAATACCTCGCCGGCACCTGCGACATCCATCATCGTCACGTCGTCGAAGACGACGATCACCACCACGCGCACATGAGGACCAGCTGCGGCCACTGCGTCATTGTGTCGCAACTTGTGGGCAGAACGGCTCATTCGCCGTATGTGATGACGTCTTTACGTGCGTTGACTTGACCGTAGTAGTCCAGCTGAGGAGGTTTTGACATGAGTACCCAGTCGTTTCAGACGATCGCCGGCATCACCATCCCCGACAGCACATTGGTGCGCGAGGCGACCGCATTCATTCGCGATGCCGAGGACGATCTGCTCTTCGACCACTCGCGCCGAGTGTTCGCCTTCGGCGCATTGCATGGCCGACGCAGAGGCCTGCAACCGGATCTCGAGTTGCTCTACGTCGCAGCGATGTTTCACGACCTCGGTCTGACCGAGGGATACCGCACGTCCGATCAGCGCTTCGAGGTCGACGGTGCCAATGCGGCACAGAACTTTCTGCTGCAGCACGGCGTCGACGTCGCGGACGCCAGGAAGGTGTGGCTGGGAATCGCACTGCACACCACCCCGGGCGTACCGCAGTTCCTCGACCCCGAGACCGTCCTGGTCATCGCCGGCGTGGAGACGGACGTCCTCGGCATCGGCCGCGAGGATCTGCCCGCTGAAGCAGTCGACGCGGTGACTGCGGCGCATCCCCGCCCCGACTTCAAGAACCGCATCCTCGCGGCGTTTCACGAGGGCATGAAGCACCGGCCGGACACCACCTTCGGGACCATGAACGACGATGTGCTCGCGCACTTCGATCCGACCTTCGAGCGGGTCGACTTCGTCGACCTCATCCTGAACAACACATGGCCTGAGTAGCCGAAGGGAGGGGACAGGCTCAGATGCTCAATCCAATGGCTCGGGCGTGAAGGTGACGTCGACTCCGCCTACGGTCATCGTCACCTGGCCCTCGATCACCATCACCTGCGCCGAGACCCGTCGATCGACACTCTGGGCCAGTAGCTGCACCGGTTCGTGCGGGATCTGGACCACCGACAGGTTCTGCAGCCCCGCCACTTTGGGGCCGACGGTGCGCCACCAGGTGGCCACGCCGGCGGCGAACGGGAAGAGCAGCACCTTGTCGGCCTGGCTGGCCGCCTTGCCCAAGACCCGTTCATCGGGCTGGCCGACGTTGATCCACTCCAGGATCCGGCCCGTGTAGTCGGCGAGGCGCAAATCCGGTACGCCAGGGGTGGACAGGCCCGCCCCGAATGCCAACTCACCGTCGGCGTCGCTGAGCCGATGTGCGCGCAGCCCGCACGCCAACAACCGCACCACCATCCGCTCATCGGTCTCACTGGGATGACGGGCCACGGTCAGCGTGTGATCGGCGTAGTAACCGTGATCGACATCGGAGACGCCGAGTTCGACTTTGAAGACTGTTGCAGAAAGGGCCACGAGATAGTGTCCACCCTGGTGGTGTTCCCTGAGCAATCGGGCCGCTTCGAGTGGTGAGGCCGCGGCGCAATAGCTTGACGATGTCTCCGTGGGGTGACTGTCCGGCCGGCGACGTCGCTCATTGTCTGCGGCGCACTACGGAACACGAGCGGCGTCAACGATTGTTACTACCGATCGACACAGTCCACGCGCACTGCCGACCGAAGGGGAGCCCGAACAGATGACGCGTCAGGTATCCATTGCCCGCGGTGACATCGACCTTGCTGGTGAGCTGCACCTGCCAGACGGGTTCGACTCGGCCGGCTCCGCGCCCGCGGTGGTGTTGTCGACACCGGGAAGCAGTGTCAAGGAGCAGATCGGCGCCACCTACGCCTCACGCCTTGCCAAAAATGGCTTGGCTGCAATCACTTTCGACCCTGCGCACCAAGGACGCAGCGGGGGAGAACCCCGTGACCTGGAAGATCCTTACCGGCGGGGTGAGGATATTTCGTATGCGATCGACTACCTCGCCACCGTGCCGGGTATCGACCCCCAGCGAATCGGTGCGCTCGGGATCTGCGCGGGCGGCGGTTACGCAGTGCACACCGCGCGCACCGATCACCGCATCAAAGCACTGGCCACCGTGGTCGCCGGCGACATGGGTACGTCATGGCGCAGTGCCGCGTTCTCGCCCGATGGTCCCGTCGCCGCACTCGACCAACTCGCCGCAGCGCGACGTGCCGGCGAGGACCACGACCGGCTGAACTGGTTGCCTGACACCCTCGACGATGCCAACGCCGCCGGTATCGACGACATCGACACCCTCCAGGCGATCCGGTATTACCGCACGCCCCGCGGTCAGCACCCCAACTCGACCAACCGCCGCCTCCGTCGCAGCGACGCACTGCTGATGGGTTATGACGCCTTCCACCTCGTCGACCAACTGCTCACCCAGCCTCTGCAGGTGATCGTCGCGGGCCGTCGGGGAAGCACGGGGCAATACGAGGCAGGGATGAGACTGTGGGAACTCGCACCCAACCCGGTCGATCTCATGGTCGTCGAGGGCGCGGGACACTATGAGATGTACGACGAGCCAGACTATCTCGACCAGGCCATCGAGCGTCTGACGGCGTTCTTCACCGAGTACTTACCACCCGAGTCCGGGGATCATCCGACGGAAATCCGGTAAAGCCTCCGAGCAGGAAATCGACTCCCGCAACTGAGGTCGGGAATCGTGCCGGGGGACACAGGGTTGGTCAGAGCATGTCGAAAATGACCAGCACGGAACGCGAGACGTACTTGGCCGATCTGCACGTTGGTGTTATCGCCGTCGAGCGCCCTGATCGGGCACCTCTGTCTGTACCGATCTGGTACGCCTACGAGCCCGGAGGCGAGGTTCTCGTGTCCAGCTTGGCGGGGTCGCTCAAAGCTCGCCTCATCACCAATGCCGGGCGCTTCTCCATTACTGCTCAGGATGAGACCTATCCATACCGCTACGTCACTGCCGAGGGATCGTTGACCTCGATCGAGACAGCCGACGACGCCACCATGCGCGCGATCGCCGTTCGCTACCTCGGCGAGGAGGGGGGCAACGCATTCACGGAGTCGTTCGCCAGGGACCATCCAGACGCTGAGTCGCTTTTGTTCCGGATGCGACCTGAGTACTGGCTCAGCGTCGACTACTCCAAGGAGTCCTGATTCCCAACAGGGCCAAGGAGTCCTGATTCCCAACAGGGCGGAGTCCAGTTGACATAATGTGGCTTATCGGTAGAGCGATATGCCGAGGTGTGCATGCCGATCAGCGCTTTCCGTGCGCCGATAGTTGTCGTTTTGCAGTTGATCTCCGACTTTTTCACTAATGCGCCGACCGAGCGCACACGGTTTTCAGTCATTCGCCTATCGAGCTGTGCGTCTCGTGATGCTTCCGCGCTGGCCGTGTGATCGGACCTCGCGCCGAGTCGGCCAATCGAGTTCACTGATGGCACACTTGCCCCACTGTCCGTTCTCATTGAATCTGGGGCACATTTACTAGTCTGACCTGCATTGCCCCAGATTGGATGAGAATTTCGATCGCGACGTTTCTCATTGAATCTGGGGCAACCCTGCTTCCGCGCCCGGCTGCGAGCGCAGCAGGGTAGCCGGAATGGTCTCCTGTCGATTCCGTTGGCTCGGGTACGTCTTCGGTATAACTACTGTGATCGTGTCTCTCGTGACACACGATCATGATTCTGTGGTGCGCTCGCTCGTGTTGGTAGTTCGGGTGCCGGCTGCGGCCTTTGAGCACCTTGGCCACCGCCCGTTTTAGATTGTCATAGCGGATACGGGCCGGGACATCACCAAAGTGGTTGAACGCCAACACATGCCGATGCAGGAGCGCCTCCTGGCCCTGAGTGGTGAAGTTGCTCCGAGCTAGAGGGCGAACGCTCCGCCTTTGATGAGGATGAGGGCCCCGATTGTGATCAGTGCAACGGGCAGAACGATGTGGCCCCAGCGTGAGAGTGCTTTGGCGATGATCGGGTGGGAGGCGAAATATCGGCCGGCCGCGCACCAGATGGCCACACCGATGAGGAACACGATGATGTAAACACCGATGGTGGCGATCGTTGAGACGGCGAAGATCGGAACGTACACGCCGATGTTGTCGCCGCCGTTGGCGAAGGTGATGACTGCGACCTGCCAGGTGCCAGGCGTCAACAGTGTTGCGGGATCATCGGTCGGCGCCGGTTGGGTGCGGCGATCCCGCCAGGCCAGCCATGCCGCCCGCAGCCCCAACACGATGGGCAGCAGCCCGAAGTACGGCAGTGCGGCTGGAGGAAGCAGCGTGGCACCCAGGAGTGCGCCGCCGACCGAAACTGCCAAGATGGCGGTGAAGCCGAGGTACTGACCGGCGGTCACTCGGATGGCTGCGCCACGATGACCGGGCGCCTGGCCGAACATCACCGCGAGGACCACGATGTCGTCGATATTGGTGATGGCGAAGGTGGCGATCGCCTGAACGAGTGTGGCTGGGCTCAGCACGGCCAATGCGACCAGCTTCGAGTGAAATCCCACCGCATCGGGTGAGCCTACTGCTCAGCAGGCCCCGCGCTCCCGCGCACCAACGACCTCCAGTGGGGCGGAAATTCATGACGACTGCCGGGGTCAACGGACTTGACGAAATACATGCCTCCGGTGCCACGGAGGTGGCTCCTAGAGGTATCGACATACGTCATCGGCGCTGCATGATTCCGGGTCGACGCTTTCGGCGCCCTGCCGCAGCCGGGCGATGGTCTCGCGCAGTGCCACCAGTGCGCTGATCTGCTCGTCGAGGTCGGTCAGTCGGATGTCGAGCAGGTCGCGCACGTGCGTGCACGGCGCGTGGCCGCTGTCACGGATGTCGAGGATCTGCCGAATCTGGGCGAGGCTGAACCCGGCGGCCTGTCCCCGTCGGATGAAGCCGACCCGGGCGATCGTGTCGGCGGCATAGTCGCGATACCCCGCCGGGGAACGTTCGGCGGGCGGGAGCAGGCCTTCGTCTTCGTAGTAGCGCAGCGTCGCGGTGGTGGCCCCGGTCGCCTCGGCGAGCTTCCCGATTCTCACGATGTCTCCTCAGAACACTTGACCTTCAAGCCTACTTGAAGGTCAAGGATGGGTGCATGAGTCAGGGATTGGACCTCGCGGTCATCGGTTCCGGCGGCGCGGCGATGGCCGCGGCGATCCGCGCTACCGCGCTCGGCAAGTCCGTCGTCATGATCGAGCGCGGCATCTTCGGTGGCACGTGTGTCAACACCGGCTGCGTGCCGTCAAAGGCCCTGATCGCAGCGGCCGAGGCCCGGCATACCGCAGCCGACACTGCCCGGTTCCCGGGCATCGCCACCACGGCCGGCCCGGTGGACATGGCGGCCCTGATCGCCGGCACGCACGATCTGGTGGAGTCGCTGCGCTCAGAGAAGTACCTCAACGTGGCCGAATCGTATGGCTGGCAGCGCATTCAGGGCCAAGCGCGGTTCGCCGGAACCCCGGACGCGCCCGTCATCGAGGTCGGCGATGCCACCATCGAGGCCGAGCACTACCTGATCGCCACCGGCGCGAACCCAGTCATCCCGCCCGCATTCGAGGGCGTCGCCTACCTGACCTCGACCACCGCGATGGAAGTCACCGAGGTCCCGGAGTCGCTGCTGGTGATCGGCGGCGGCTACGTCGCGTTGGAGCAGGCGCAACTGTTCGCCCGGCTCGGGTCAACGGTGACGGTGCTGGTCCGCTCCACGCTGGCATCGAAGGAAGAGCCGGAAGTCGGCATGGCGCTGCTGGAGGTGTTCGCCGACGACGGCATCCGGGTGGTGCGCCGCGCCACGGTGAGCGAGGTCGAGCAGGCCGACGATCAGGTCACGGTCACCGCGACCATCACCGGCGGAACGCAGCAGTTCCGTGCCGCGAAAGTCCTCGTCGCCACCGGCCGCCGTCCGAACACCGACGGCCTGAATCTCGAAGCGGTGCAGGTCAAAACCGGCGAGAACAACGAGGTCGTGGTGAGCGACGGGCTGCAGTCGTCGAACCCACGGATCTGGGCGGCCGGCGACGTGACCGGGCACCGCGAGTTCGTCTACGTCGCCGCCCATCACGGCGCGATGGTCGCCGACAACATCTTCACCGACGCCGGCCGCAGGGTCGACTACCGCCATCTGCCCCGCGTGACGTTCACCAGCCCCGCGGTCGGTGCGGCCGGGACGACCGAGGCCGAGCTCCTCGCCGCCGGGACACGGTACGACTGCCGGGTGCTGCCGCTAAAACATGTGCCGCGTGCGGTGGTCAACCGAGACACCCGCGGTTTCATCAAACTCGTCGCCGACGCCGGCACCGGCCGCATCCACGGCATCACCGCCGTCGCCAAGGATGCTGGCGAGATCGCCGCCGCCGCGGTCTACATCCTCGACGCCGCGATGACCGTCGACCAGGTCGCCGGGTCCTGGGCCCCGTATCTGACCATGGCCGAAGGCATCAAAATCGCCGCCCAGTCCTTCAGCGCCGATATGTCCCGACTGTCCTGCTGCGCATCCTGACGCATGGCTCACTCGAAAGGTTCCTGATGCCCAATTTCCTTGACCGCCTGACCATTCCGGAAGAGTCCGGGCTCGACCCGACGATGCTGGTGCCGTTGCTGCGGCTGCTCGCCGCCGGCGAGCCGGTCACCGTGGAGGCGCTCGCCGCGGCCGTCGGCCTCCCGGTTGACGAGGTGACCCGGCGTCTGGCCGCGGTACCCGACACCGAATACGACGAGCAGGGCCGCATCGTCGGCCAGGGCCTGACCCTGCGCCCGACCCGCCACCGATTCACCGTGGCCGGCCAAGAGCTCTACACCTGGTGCGCCCTGGACACCCTCATCTTTCCCACCATCCTGGACCGGCCCGCCAGCATCGAATCCGAATCACCCGTCAGCGGGCACCCGATCAGGGTCTCGGTCGGCGAAAACGGTGTCACCAGCGTGCAGCCCGAGACCGCGGTGGTCTCGCTGGTCAACCCCGACGACCTCACCTCGATCCGGTCCTCATTCTGCAACCAGGTGCACTACTTCACCTGCGCGCAGGACGCCGCGCCGTGGCTCGCCGAGCACCCCGAAGGTCAGATCGTCAGCGTCGCTGAGGCCCACCAACTCGGCGCAGCCCTGACCACACAAATCCTTACCCAGCTCCATACCCCGCCAACTGCCCACCCCGGCTGCTGCAGCTGACCAGCCGCACCCAACCTGATGAGGAGAAATCAATGAATCAACGTCCACGAAGAAATCCCGTGCTGCTGGGTGCGGCAGCGGTGCTGGTGACGGCCCTGTGTTGCGCCGCGCCAGTCCTGATCGCCGGCGGCGCGCTCGCCGCCGTGTGTGGACTGCTCGAGAATCCATGGGTCATCGGGGCAGCCGTCGCGCTGCTGCTGGCGGCTGTGGTCGCCTTCGCCCGCCGCGGTCAACGCGGCGATCACTGCTGTCCCGCCGACAGCCATTCACCCGCGACGCACACGCTCGACGACCTGACGAAAGGAAGCATCGACAATGTCTGAAACGCGTTCGTTTACACCCCACAGGTGGGCGGGCGTTACGGCTGTGATGCTGGCAGCGGGCGCGCTGACCGCGTGCGGCCAATCGGCCACAACCAGCAATCCGACCTCACCGCCACACGCCAACGCCACAACCCAGGCGACGGCGGCGACACTGACCACGGTGGACGGCAAAACCGTCGAACTGCCCGCTGCCGCCCCGACCGCGATCCTGTTCTTCTCCTACGGGTGCGGCGAATGCGTCGGCGGCGGTAAATCCCTGGCCGCTGCTCGGGCGGCCGTGGAGAAAGCCGGAGGCAGCGCCAAGTTCCTAGCCGTCGACATCGTCCCCACCGAGAAACCCGCCGATGTTCGCCACTTCCTGGACCAGATCGGCGGCACCAGCCTGCCCGCGGTCGTCGATACTAACGGGGCCCTGACCAGCCGCTACCAGGTGACCGCGCCGACCACCGCCCTCGTCATCGACCCGTCCGGGCAGATCAGCTACCGCGGCCACGCCCCGTCCCAGGATCAGATCCTGGCCGCCCTCGGCAGCAGCGCCGCACGGTGAACCTGCTCGCGCTCGCGTTTACCGCTGGCATGCTCGCCCCGGTCAACCCCTGCGGGTTCGCGCTGCTACCGGCGTGGATCACCGGCACCATCGCCACCGGCGGCACCGATGCGGTGCTCGTGCGGCTGGCCCGGGCACTGCGCACCGGGGCCGTCCTGACCATCGGGTTCACCGGCACCCTCACCCTCGCCGGTATCGCGATCAGTGCCGGTGCCCGGACCCTGGTGACGGCTGCTCCCTGGCTCGGGATCACGATCGGGCTCACCCTGGCCATCTTGGGCGGCTTCATGCTCACCGGCCGCACCATCGGTCTGCGTATGCCTGCCCGGACGCGTCATCGGCCGGACTCCCCAACAGCCGGTGGTGTGCTCGCGGCCGGAATCGGCTACGCCCTGGCGTCACTGTCCTGCACCTTCGGGGTACTGCTCGCGGTGATCGCCCAGGCCCAGGCCACCAGCGGATGGGGCGGTCTGCTGGCAGTGTTCACCGCATACACAGCCGGTGCCGCCACCATCTTGATGCTGGTCAGCGTCGGCACCGCCATCGCCGGCACGGCCCTGACCCGGCATCTGGGTATCCTCGCCCGCCACGGGACCCGCGTCACCGCCGTTGTCCTCATCGCCACCGGCGCCTACCTCGCGTGGTACTGGCTGCCCGCGGCCACCGGGCACACCGCCAGCGGCGGCAACCTGCTCACCGGCTGGTCGGCCACCGCGACCGGATGGCTGCAGGACCACGCCCTCCCGGCCAGCGTCATTGCCGCCTTCGCTGTGGTGGTCAGCGCGGTGGCCGCGTACTGGACCACCCACCGCCGGCCAATCACCGGCAAGCAGCGCCGCCGGTGATGATTCACCGGCCGATACACCCAGCCAGATACCACTGTCCCTAACGATTAGAAAGCCGATAGATACAACCGTCGGACACAGTCAGATGCACACCACAAGTGCCTTACTGATAAGGCACATTCAAGACTGCCGACCCCTCAGCGCGACACGCCAGTTCTGCGCCGTCTGAGCGTGTCGTCAATACGGCAGTGGCGAATAGGCGTCGGTACTGCGCCCATTGCTCGACGGGGGTGGCGTCGGCATGGTGGGCGCCGGTGCGTTCGTTGATGCGGTCGAGCAGTAGCGTCGGCCAGGCGGGTTCCGTTGGCGTCCTGGGCTGTTCAACCCGAGGGCGAGCTGTGAGCAATGTTGCGGCTACGGCGATCACATCGGGGTAGGCCACCACGTGCGCTTCTAGGCCATTCTGCAGAATCCCCGCCGCCACGTGACGCTCTGCGTGAGCCCAGAAGACCAGGATGTGGCGGGCGTCGCCCAAGGCGTCATGAAGGTCGACCTCTGAATACTGACGGGCCAAGCGCCGATGCGTGCGCCCGGCACTGAGCACCGTGGGCCGGTCACGAAGATCCACCTGGTCGTCAAGAACGCGCGTTGGTGAACCGATCCAGCGTCGGTGACGGTGGCATACGGAGACATGTGCAGGCAGGTAGCAGTAGACGGGTTCGTGTATTCCCTTGCGTGCCATACATCTTTGACACAAAGGGCGGCGGAGATATTGCTTGAGCGCGGTGGGGTCGCCAGCAAGCCCGCAGAGACGGGACCGGATTACCTGCTCAGGTTGGCCGCTGACGACGGCCAACCAGTCCGGTCGCGGCCGGGCTGCGCATGATTCGGCGACATGGCCGCGCAGTGTGGAGACGCCGATATGGTTGGCGCGGGCCAGCCTGTCGATGTAGGACGATACGGCTTCCCAACGGAACGGTGCGATCGTTCGCGGGAGCCGCTGGCGTGGTCCGCGCGGCCACGGCCTGACAGTTGCCACGTCAGCTGGCCGTGCGGGCCGCGGCCGTGTGGGCGGCGTAGTCGATCAAAATATCGTCCATGGCCTCGCGGGTGATGTGCTCGGTGCCGTCGAGCATCGCTTGGATTGCTGAAGCCCGGATCAAGTGGGCCAGGCTGCCGATCATCCCGCCGGTGCGGCGGTGCAGGTAACGGGCCTGGGCGACAAGGCTTCCCGGTTCGTGTCGATGCAGACGCAAGGTACCTTCCATGGCGGCGACGAGTTGTCGCCACTCCTTGGCGTCGGGGAATGCGCTGGTGTGGATCACCCCGCAACGGCCGGCCAACTGCCGTCCCCGCGTGCCGGTGAACAGCCCCGAGCGTTCCACTTCGATCCCGGCGTAAACGAATGTCGCAGGCAGATGCTCGGTGAAGTATTTGAGGTGGTCGGACAGTTCTTCGCCGGCGCGGGTGTCGAGGTTGAGGTTGTGGATTTCATCGACCACCACGATGTCGGTACGGGCATCGATGAGCACCTGGCACACGGCATCGGAAATATCGGTCACGTTCATCCGCTGATTGAGCGTGGGAAGCCCCAGAAACCGTGCGAACTCCATCGCCAACTTGCGGGGCGACCCTTTCGGCGGGGCCGTCACATACACCACCGGAATCCGGCTCTCATCGCCGGGAAACCGTGCACGGGTGCGCAATTCGTGAAACCGACCCAGTTGCTTGATCGCCGTAGTTTTCCCCGTCGCTGCCCCGCCGGAGATGATCAGCCCGCGCCGGGCCCCGATCTCGCGCTGGTTGAGCAATGTCAACAGCCGGCCCTGATGGGTGATCGCTTCGATCGCCGACGTGGTGACCACCACCAGCTCCGAATGATGCGCAACCCGGGCCTCGTTGTAGGCCGTCCGCTCGTCCTCACCGAGGCTGGCCCACTCGTCGTCGGCGAGCAACGTGAACTCCGGCGGATCGGCATCAACAAAACGCCGCCAGCCCTCCAGCGTCGTGGTCGGCTGGCGGCGATCCTCTAACTGACCCACCGCCGCAATCTCGGTCACAGTCGCCACGTTTGGGCCTCCTTGCGTGCATCAAACACCGGCAGGGGTATGACCTCCGCCATCTCGCCGTCATCGTCGAAAGTCTCGTTGTCGGCGGCCCGTTCCGACGGTGACGGGCCATGATGTTCGGATGATTCCGTCGGGTCCGGCCAGTCCCGGCCGGCGCTCGCGGCGCTGGTCCGTCCAGTCACTCGGCGCTCGGCTTTCGTCTGCTGCTGCGGCCCAGCGGCGGCGCGGTCCAGCAAGTCCTCCGCGATGGCCGCAATCTCCGCTTCCTGGGTCTTCTGGGCCCCTCTGCGGTCGGCTACGGAGCGGGCGTGGCGCCACAGTGTCTCGCCGAACGGCACCGGCGAGGACCGAAGGTGCGTCCACGTCGCGGCCAGCCATCCGTCTTCGTGGTGATTGCGCACCCAAATCCTCGACACGTCATACGGGTCGTAGTGCACTTCCCACTGTCCGTTACGGGCATCGACCCCGGAATGCTGGCGCCGGTATGGGTTGAGCGCCTTGGCGTCATAGGTGCGATGGTTGATCCGGACCCCGTAACTGTTGATTGTGCGCCACTGCACGGGAAGCAATTCGATATAGTCGTCGGCGTCCAGTGGGACCGGTACATAGCCAGCCACCTCAACGAGGGCAGTGTATTTCTCGTTGGGAGACAACGCTTTCCCCGGCGTCACCGGATCCCGCAGGCCATCGTGGGGGCGGTTCTGCCACACCGCGATGATCCACTCGTCCAGCAGCGCCTGCAGCTCAATCATCGACCACACCGCGTCGTCCTCGGCGTTTTTCCCACGCCGCTCCACCGATGAACCGACGTAACCGGCCACGTACTGTGCGAACAGGGTGCCCACCGACTGCAATGTCCGCTCGATCTTCGGCTTATCGGTCGGGCAGTCGGGATGAGCCGGCTCCAGATTGATCCCCAATGTGCAGCACGCTTGCCGAAATGTTTGGGACAGATACGCTTTCCCGTGATCGCAGACGATCGTCTCGGGAGCGATCACCGGCCTGGCCGCAGCATCGGCCAGGCGCTGATCGACACTGGTCAGGCTGTGGTGCGGAAGTACCGACCGGGACATCCGCAGCGCATCGGCCCATCCCGGGCGCATCGGTTCGGGCGTCAATGCCCGCGCCAAGAGCAGTGACGCGTCCACTGCTTTGGTCGTCGGTCGCAGCACCGCGGCCGGGATGGACCGCGTAGCGTTGTCGACCATCGCAGTCAGCTCGACTCGGTCTACCATGCCGTCATCGAGCACTACCCGTACATCCAGAAGGGTTGAATCGATTTCCACCATCTCGCCGGGGCGCACCACGGTGATCGACCCGAATGGGCCATCGGGCTGCTTGGACAGCGATCGCCGCGTCCGTGCTGACCCGAACGTGTGCCGTCCTTCCGCGAGGCGCTTGACCAGCCGGTAGAAGGTGGGCTGCGACGGCATCGCGGGCGCGTCGTCGGCACCATAGGTGGCCACCAGCGTCTTGGCGACCCGCCGTTGCAGACGCTGCACCGTTCCCGTTGACAGGTCGGTCTCGCCCTCGATCGCATCCCGCACCGCGGCGACGACACGGTCGTCCACACGGCCGAATACCGCGCGCCGCCGATTATGGCGCCCGTCAACCACTCCCAGGAGCCCGTCCCGTTCGTAGGCAAATCGGCGACGCTGCAACGCATTCCGACTCACGTCGTGGCCGGCGGCACGCAGCTCGTCCAACTTGGCCAGCTCACGCTGCCGCAGAGATCGTTTCGCCGTGTCGAACTCTGGGCGGGGACGAATGCCCGCGGCCGTCCCAGGCGGGCGGCCGCTGAGGATCTCCACGATGTGGCGCTCCCACCACCGTGCTTGCTCGACGGCTGCCTCGGGAATGCCAGCCAGCATTTCCTCAGAACACAGTGGCGGTCGCGACCCCGACACCAATTCCAATGCCGGATCAACCATCAGCTGCGAGAGCGGCACCACAATCTGCTCGCCGACAGCGTCAACCAGTCGAGCTGATCCGCCCGACAGGGTTACGACGGTGAAAACACCTGCTGATAAACGGATTTCGTCTCCCTCTCGGACGACACCCGTTCGCACGTCAGGTCACCACCCGGTCCCGAGGCCAATCGCCGTGTCGTCGCCAAGTGCCGCTCCTTGCAGATCGGCAACTAAACGGCCGTGCCAGAGCAGATGAAACAGTACGGGCAGCACCACCAAAGGAGTCCCGACCGCGTGCACACCAGCCATCAACGGACGGACCCGAGCGAAGACCTCCGCCAGTTGATCAGCCAAACCGATCTTCAATACTCGCGGATGCCGATAACCCGACAACCAACGTAGATTCGCCCGCAGCACTGGATCGAGGGAACCGACACGCAGGTAATCCCAACCGACCATCGCGCACGTGGCGGCAGACCGATCGAACACGTCCCGATCAGCGTCAGAGATCCGGTCGTCCTCACGAACGTCGACTACGACGACAGATCCATCGCGGCGCCGCACGAAGTAGTCAGGAGCATGCCGCGTGCCGTCACGCCAATGAATCCAAAATGGTTGCGACAGAACACCAACAACATCCGGATCGGCATCCAACGCCATCAACTGGTCACGTTCTACCCAGGACTCGTGACCTACATGTGCGCCGGTTGTGGCGAACCACCACAGCCCGGGAAAGTTACGCTGACCTCGAAACGAGGGGAAATTCCGCACTGGTGAACAGTCCAACTCAAACCGGGTTGCAGCACATCGGTCCAGCGATTGCCGCGTGCATCCCTCGCGGGTGTTGAACTCCAAGTCCACTGCACTCGCTACACCTGGCCCAGCCGAAACAGCCGACGTCAGCACACATAAACGCTAAGCCTCGTGCCCCAGATTCAATGAGAAAGACACGCACTTACCCCAGATTCAATGAGAATGCCCCAGAATCAATGAGAACGGACACCCACCTGCGCCACCTTGGCACGCCCACCGTTTTTCGTCACTGTGACATATTAAGGGCATTGCGGGCCCCCTTAGGAACCCAACTGTCTCGGGGTGGTGTCCAGCTTCCTTGGGGAAACGACGAGCCGAATCGATCATGTGTTTGAGTTCGCCCGGACACGGCGGTGTGTACTTTTCTTCGACGAGTTCGACACCATCGCCAAAGAGCGCGCCGATGCGCACGAAACCGGCGAGATCAAACGCGTCGTGTCGACGCTGCTCCTACAGATCGACCGATTGCCCTCACATGTTGTCGCCGTATGCGCGACCAACCACGGCGAACTGCTCGACCGCGCGGCGTGGCGCCGATTCCAGGTCCGGCTAATCCTGGCTCCGCCATCTCGGGCGCAAGCAACAGATTTCCTGGAGCAGCTGCGCGTGCGACTCGGCGGGAACCTTGGTATGGCGCCGCGCACTCTCGCTGACAAGCTTGCCGGCTCAAGCTACGCCGACATCGAAGAATTCGCGCTGGACGTCATGCGCCGTTATGTCTTGTCGCTCCCCGATGGCCGTGTCGAAGATGTTGTGAGGGAACGGCTTAAACAGCGCGCCGCCACGAGGGATGCCATGGCGGTACCGTGCTGCATTTGTGGTGCCGTGTACGAGACGGCGATCTCATCTGGATCGTCGATGACCAGTCGTTCTGCGAGGGCGATGTGGCCGGCCATCGGCAGTCCGTCGAGCAGCGCGATGCGGGGACGCTGATCGGTGGGCTTCGCCGAGAGCGTCTCGGAGTCAAGGGGTTCATCGGAGGAACGCTACGACATGCCGGTGTCGGTGTGGCGCGATCTCATCCGGCTGCACTATCCCAACACCGGTTGGCTGCNGGGCCGCGGCAAGATCGAGGACTTCACCTGGAAGGGACGTCGGCGAGCATGGCGTGGTAGCCGATGCCGGTGATGGCGGCTTGGGTGATGACTTGGCCGCCAGCGTCGGTGATGAGTGCTCGCACTGCCGTTTCGGCGGCCGCTCGGCGTGCGGCGTCGCGGCGGAACCAGAGTTCGATTTCGACGCGGGCCATGGTCGCTGACTGGCCCACGACGGCGACGTCTTCGCGCCAGCGCTCCAGCAGACCGGTCTCGCGGACACGATCTTGGGGTCCCCAGCGCCTCACTTCTCGCAACAGATTAAAGACATCACGTAGCGGTGCCAAGCCGAAAGGCATTGCTGCTTGGCGGTTTTCCTGCCACCGCGCGAAGAGGGCAAGGAGGTCGACGACGGCTTGGCTGTTCGACATCACGACATAGAGGCTGTCGGTCACGGCATCGTCGGTCGGTTCGCCATCGCGTACCGGATGGAAGTCGTCGTCGGCGGCGAACTCGTCACCGTCAACTTCGAGGAGAAATTCCAGCCCGGGCACGCGGGCCGCCGCCCGGGCGAACTCGGCGACCGGCGCCGCTAGGTCGAAGACGACCACCAGTTCGGGATCGGCTTCGGTGGTGTCACCATCCACGTCGACGCGGCCGGCTTGCAAGGCTTCCTGCAGGGCGGCGAATTGCGGTTCCAAGCGCTGCTGTTGTCGGGCAGGTCCCGGTCCGGCGATCCGAGTCCCCGGGAAGCGGGGTGCGCCGGTGGGGATGGGCCCCACGGCAGGGGCTCCGAAAGACAGCGGTTGGCGGGGAGCGGTCACGTCTCCTCTCCCCCGCTGAAGCGGTGAACGTGATCTCCGTCGGAGCCCTGCACATCGACGCCGCACGCACCCCGACCAGCGACACGGTGCTAGATGCGACCGATATGGGGGATGCCCGCCCTTCGCCGAAGGAACCACCACCCTGTATCCGGCAGAAACGACGATCACCGGTCCCGGTATGCGCGTCGCCGCGCCCGGACGCGGTGGCGCGCTCAACGGAACCACGTACCTGCACGGGACAAGCAACGCCACCGCCATGGCGACGCGCACCGCCGACCATATCTTCAACATCCTCGAAGCCCTGCAGGCCGTCGATGGCGAACCGCCCTTCGCGTCCGCCGAATACCATCCCGTACTCACCAAGGCTTTGCTCGTTCACGCCGCGACGTGGGGTCCGATGCGCGACGGGCTGACCCGCGCAATCGACGGCGGCCAGGATCTGACCCGCCGTGCCATCTCCCAGCTCCTCGGCTATGGCGCCGTTGACCTCGAACGGGTCATCTCGGCCACGACCACGAGAGTTCTTCTCCTGGGCGCCGGCTCGATCACAGCAGACCAACGCCACACGTTCGAACTGCCACTGCCGGGCAGCTTGGCCGCTACGACCGACTGGCGACGGCTGACGATCACCTTGGCGTGGCTGTCCCCGGTGAACACGGCGACGCGCCGGCATCGCATGGCGCGCTTGTCGTTCGAACCCCCGCGCCAGCCACTGGGAGTCGATCGCCTCGAAGCTGAGGCACGTGTGTCCCGTAACGGCACCGTGCAACACGAAATACTCGAAGGGCAACGGGCCGTCGCGTTCGCCGCTGGCGATGCGCTGGAGATCAACGTTGACTGCCGCGTCGACGCGGGCCGCTTGGCGGCACCGGTCCGCTACGGACTGGCGGCAACGCTTGAGGTTGCCCCGACCATCAGGGTCGATATTCACCAAGAAGTGCGGCAGCAACTGCAAGTCCGACTGCGCACCAGGACCCGCTGACACGGTACAACGGACGAACGTTTGCGGAAGGTGCCCAACAGCCAGCAACGACACGCGACACCGCTAAATGCGCTGAAACCTCAGGGCGAGCTGGCGTTGTTCGCACCCGAACAACGGCAGTTGAAACTCGGCGGACTAGGGGTTGCATCGACGTCATCTACGTAGGAAGACCGTAGTTGATGACGAATGAATCTCGGTCGGGTTGAGATGTGGTGTCATACAACCGCTGTCGCGGATGGCGCTGTCATCCTTAATCGGTGGCGCCAAGGACAGCGAAGAAAACCGACAGCCGGTTGGCAGCTCGGCTCGCCGCGCTCGCCTCGCTGGGCGCTTCGGTCATCCACTTCGCCGTCGTACCCACCCACTGGCAGGAGTGGATGCCCGCTGGCGTGTTCTTCACATCGATCGCAGCCTTCCAACTGCTGTGGGCGCGGCTGGTTCTCACACGAACCACGACTCCTGTGCTTGCTGCCGGCATCATGCTCAACCTTGGAGCCATTGCTCTGTGGGCCGTGTCCAGGACCGCGGGAGCCCCGTTCGGCCCCCACGCGGGGGAAGCAGAATTGGTCCAAGCCGCGGACCTTTGCGCTCTGCTGCTTCAGATCTACGTCGTGATGGGCGCCAGCTGGGTGTGGTACCGCGGCCTGCAAGGAGAGCCGGTACCGGTGTTCGGCAGCGCAGTAGTGCTCATGGGCGCAGTCGGTGTCGTGGCGCTGGCGTCCACGGTGGGGGTTGCTTCAGGCCTGCAGCACGGCCATCACGGGCCAGCGAGCGCAGACGGTGGTCACCACGGGGCGACCCCCGAGGATGGGCACGGCGAGCACGCCGCTACGACCCCCGACGATGCGCATAGCGATCACCACGGAGATGGCGCTGGGCCCGCGGAGGGCAATGATCATGGGACGAGCAGCGAGCATGTTCAAAGCCCTGACAGCAATCACGAGCCGGCCGCCCCGCCGCCGGTCAACGAGCCTGCCGGCGAGTCGGCTGCACCGGCGACGGCAGAAGTTCCGGCCCCACCCGCGGTGCCTGCGCATGACGACCACGGCGATCATGATCACCGCGACTAAACACCTGACTTCTCCGCTCGTGTGAGCACATGCGTCAAACTAAGCCAACGCATCTCTGAGATCGCTTGGGCGCTAGTCGTTTTCACGGAATCTGGGACGAGGAATACGCCGTGGGCCTGACCGTCCCAGCCGACGGCGACCACCGTCTTGCCCTGCGCTTCGGCCGCTCTTTCGCCTGCACCGATTCACTTGGCGATCGACCGCGTGGTCGAACTGTGGATGAGCCGCCGGAATTCTCTTTTGCCGTCACGAGCAACAGGCCTTTCCAGTCGACGAGGCACCCGCCGCGGGTACAACCACAAAATACCCCTCCGGGGTATCTGCGCACAACGTGGGCTCCATCAGAGGGTGCTCGCCCGCCTCTGTTATTCGGCGCCTAAGTGCATCGGTAGCGCGAGCAGGGCGGCGAGTTCGGTGCAGATCAGTGCGGTACGGGGGCCGACATCAATCCATCGCGCGGACCCATCGCCGCCGCTGGCGGACCATGCCGCCGACGTCCGACTCGTCGCCCTGTCGTTGCTGGTACCGCGGCGAATCCAGCCATGGGAGATCGTTAGCATCGTTGTGTGGCGATGACTCGGGCTGGCGGTGATACCACCGGTGCACCCCGCTGGGGCGGGGCTGCGCTGCTGCGCCCGGGGGTGTTGGCGTTCACCGGATCGATCGGTACCACTGATGTCCACGCCCACCACGCCGTCCAAATCATGACGGCCACTACACCTTTGACGGTGTGTGACAAGGACGGCAACGGGCATCGCGGCACGAAGGTGGTCGTGCCCGCCGATGCGCCACACCGGATCGATGTCGGCGCGCAGGAGGGCACGGTGGTGTTCTTGGAACCTGAGTCCGTGCCGGGGCGGTCGGCACATCTGCGCGCGGTCCGTTCCGGGTGGATTGTTGCTCCGGTGTTGACGCCGATGCGTCGACGCGCGCTGGCCGCCGTGGTGGACGAGCTGGTCGAGCACCTCGCACCCGTCCTGACCGCAGACGAAGCGACCACACGCCATCCCGCCGTTGATGACGCGCTGCGCCTCCTGCCCTATCTTGTGGCGGCAGGCTCCGTTAGCGGTACGGATCTCGCTGCGCAAGTGGGACTGTCGGTGAGCAGGTTGACGCATCTATTCACTGATCAGGTCGGCATCCCGCTACGCCGCTACGTGCTGTGGTCGCGGTTGCGGCTCGCGGTCATGCGGGTGCAGGCCGGTGATGACCTGACCGGCGCCGCGCACGGTGCGGGGTTCGCCGATAGTGCTCACCTGACCCGCACCACCCGCGAAATGTTCGGCCTGCCGCCGTCGGTCCTGAGCCGGCACGTGTCCTGGGACCTCGAAGCCGTCCTTTAGCCGGATCATTCAAGCGCCGCTGCATCGGTGACCGCGACGATTCACTGCATGAGCCCGACTTCTCCGACATCGACGGCGGCTACCGCGGCCCAGGCGGTGGCCCGCTACGGCTACGTGCCGTTTATGCTGATCGGCCTCAACGGCGCCGGCATCGCTTTCAGCGCCGCCGGCGCCCCGAAGTACTGGCTGCTGGCCGTCCTGGTCGTCGCGATCGCAACGACGTTCCTGGTGGAGCGAGTCATTCCGTATGACGTCACATGGAACCGTGACCGCGGCGACAGCACGCGAGACCGCATCCACGTCGCGGTCAACGAAACTCTTATCTTGGCCAGCGTGGCCGCCATCCCGCTGCTGGCCGCGATGGTGCCGGCACCCCAGCTGTGGTCACACGGCTGGCCATTCGTCGCGCAGGTCCTCGCCGCGATCCTGGTCGCGGACCTCGGCATCACCGTCGTACATCTGGCCAGCCACAAGATCGGCGTGTTGTGGCGTTTTCACGCGGTG
The DNA here is from genome assembly GCF_001044255.1 of Mycolicibacterium chubuense. GTDB lineage: Bacteria > Actinomycetota > Actinomycetes > Mycobacteriales > Mycobacteriaceae > Mycobacterium > Mycobacterium chubuense. The sequence goes on along the minus strand of NZ_JYNX01000037.1, from coordinate 105,377 downwards.
CACCACAGCATCACCCGGCTCTACGGGCTCAACGGCCTGATGAAACACCCCCTGCACCAAACCGTTGAGATGGCCGCCGGTGTTGCACCGCTGATCCTGATCGGACTGCCCGTCGACGTGGCCTCCGTACTCGCGCTTGCGGTGGCAATCCAGCTGCTGATGCAGCACTCCAACGCCGACTACCGCATCGGCGCCGCCAAGTACGTCTTAGCCCTCAACGAAGGCCACCGCTTCCACCACCTCAAATGGGCCGGCATCGGCGACGTCAACTTCGGCCTGTTCACCCTGGTGTGGGACCACCTGATGCGCACTTACTCCTACGACCCGACCCGGCAATTCGACTCCAACCAGCTCGGCATGGCCGCCGAACCCGACTACCCCAGCAGCTATCTACGGCAGTTGATCTACCCGTTCACCCACGCCGGCGGCTGCAGCCTTAAGTCCTTGACCACGGCCACGACGGCCGACGGCAACGTGCCCATACCGCCATCCGACCAAGGCTCAGCCCGTCTGTAGCCGTCGGGCCCCACGCATTCACGGATGCAGCCTGGCTCGACCAGGCAGCCGCCGTCCTCGCTGCGGTCCACGGCAACGGCAGACGCCCCACCATTCAGCTGGGATCAACAGACGGACGCGCACCCCGAATAAGCGGTTCCGTAAGCCCACGGAGCCAGCTCTTAGTGCCGCCTTTATCGAATCTTCATCGAAGGATTAAGAAAGCCGAACGACTCATGAGCACACTCGAAGGCATACCCGTGAACGGTGCACCGTCGCCCGCGACCGGCCCTCGCGACGCACGAGGCGGTTGCCCGCCCGTTAGCCGATGACGACAACCCGATACGGAGAGCCCCACTCATGCCGCAGATAGGCTGCCCCGCAGCGTTTCCAGCGACGACGCACTGGCTGCGCACGACCGTCCTCGCGGTGGCGGTGCTGCTGATCGCGACCGCCTGCACCTCGTCTCCGGCGGCGGCGCCCACTCCCGACGTCATCACCGATAAGGGCACGCCCTACGCGGACTTGCTCGTACCGAAACTGGAAGCGTCCGTGACTGATGGTGCCATCGGCGTCGCTGTCGATGCCCCCGTGACCGTTACCGCCGGCGACGGTGTTCTCGGCCAAGTGTCGCTCACCAACGAGGCGGGCGAACTCGTTGACGGACAACTGGACCCTGACGGCGTTACCTGGTCATCGGCGGAACCGCTGGGCTACAACAAGCAGTACACCCTGCAGGCCCACGCACAAGGGCTTGGCGGAACGACAAGCACCAGCGCAACATTCGAAACCCATTCACCCGAAAACCTGACGATGCCCTACGTCTTGCCCAATGACGGCGAAACGGTGGGCGTGGGCCAACCCATTGCAATTCGCTTTGACGAGAACATCACGAACCGGGTTGCGGCGCAGCAGGCGATCACCGTGACGACGAACCCACCGGTTGAGGGCGCCTTCTACTGGCTCAGCAATCGTGAAGTCCGCTGGCGCCCCGCCGAGTACTGGGAGCCGGGAACGAAGGTTGAGGTGTCAGTCAAGGCTTACGGTGTCGACTTCGGCGACGGGCTCTTCGGCCAGGATGACGTCACTACACGCTTCACCATCGGCGACCAAATCATCGCCACCGCCGATGACGCCACCAAGACAATGACCGTGCGGCGCAACGGCGAAGTCGTCAAAACCATGCCCATCTCCATGGGCAAAGCCACAACACCCACCGACAACGGCGCCTACATCATCGGCGACCGCTACTCATTCCTGGTGATGGATTCCTCCACCTACGGAGTCCCCGTCAACTCACCCGACGGGTACCGCACCGAAGTCGAATGGGCCACGCAAATGTCTTACAGCGGCATCTACGTGCACTCTGCTCCATGGTCGGTAGGTAGCCAAGGCATCGCCAACGTCAGCCACGGATGCCTCAACGTCAATCCAGCCAACGCCCGCTGGTTCTACGACAACACCCGACGCGGCGACATCGTGGAAGTCATCAACACAACCGGCCCCACCCTGTCAGGAACTGACGGTCTCGGCGACTGGAACATCCCCTGGGAGCAATGGAAGGCCGGAAACGCCAACCTCTAAGCACCGGAAGTACTTAACACCCAGCCGACATTGCTCCAATACCCGGAGAGGCTGAAACCTATTACTCCGCAGTACCTTTGGGGTCACTACTGAGACGCCGTTGCCGTACGGGCAGTTGTCGGCGTGGCTGGGTCCATAAACTCCCCGATGACCGCAGGCGGCGCGCTACCGCCGACGAGGCTTTACCTAATCGCTCGGGGGAGAACTGTTGCTGACCCCCGACGGCTCGTGGTGCCTCCTCCTCCACGAAGCTCGCAGAATTTGCGTTGATCCGCGTGCTATTCACGCGCGTCTTGCCGACCGTGAAACGGTTTAGGTCCAGTAATTTTGGCACTCAAACCGATCTGCCACACCGAATTTCACCATTGTAATTATGTTGCTGCTGTTACTGGTGGGGCTTCTGTGAGTTAGGCTTTTCTACGTAGGCGCTACGTATTTTGATGCTGCGCCACACGTATGCGATTCAGCCCCGCTATTGGTGCGTGAAATAGCTCACCGCGCGGCGCGCCGAGGAGAAGACATGGGATCACACGTCCGGAGCAAGGGTGCGGCAATTGCCCGCGCTGATGGCTGCGACCCGGCAATCCGCGTTGCAGGACGCATGCGACGGCTCCCCGGCGTGATCGCCATCGTCATCCTGCTTTTCCTTGCGTGCGCACCCGTCGCGTCGGCCCAACCTGCCGCCGGCCCGTGGGACCCACTGCTGCCTAAGATGCCGAGCGCTGGCGCTCCCGGCGATCCGGTTGCTATCGCGAACGCATCCCTGCAGGCAACGGCCATGGCGACGCAGACAGCCATGAACATGGGTCGCAACTTCCTCAGCAGCCTCGGAATCGTCAGCCCCGCCGCGGATCCGTCGACGAGCGTGCGCGGAAATCGGGTCAATGGCGCGCAAGCGATCGAGTACGTGATTCGCCGGGCGGGAACACAAATCGGTGTTCCCTACTCCTGGGGTGGCGGCAGCCTCACCGGTCCCAGCCGCGGCGTCGACCAGGGAGCAGGCACCGTGGGCTTCGACTGTTCAGGCCTGACACGGTTCGCGTTCGCCGGCGTCGGAGTGCTGCTCCCGCGATGGTCCGGCGACCAATACAACGCCGGCCGCAAAGTGCCACCCGCTCAAGCGAAGCGAGGTGACCTGCTGTTCTGGGGGCCGGGCGGCAGTCAGCACGAAGCTATCTATTTGGGCGGCGGCCAGATGCTCGAGGCGCAGCAGACGGGCGTCCCAATCAAAATCTCCCCGGTGCGCATGTCAGGGATGACTCCATACGTCGTTCGCATCATCGAAAGCTGACTGCTCGCCGCAACCGGTCACCAGTTCTATCGCTACGACGCACCCGACACTCGCTGCCCCACGTCGGCTGTGAGGCAGTAGCCGGTCCCGCGCACCGTACGGAGGTACCGCGGCGATGCCGGATCGTCACCCAGCTTGCGCCGAAGATGACCCACATGCACCCCCAGAGTGTTCCGGCCACCGGCAGACGCATCCCCCCACAGGCTCAGCTGCAATTGACGACAGGTCACCGGTTCACCCGGACTTTCCGACAAAGTGCAGAGAACCTCAAACTCTGTGCGGGTGAGTGGCAACGCCTCGCCGCGGAGGAACACCCGACGCCCAGCCAGATCGATAAGGAGATCTCCGATCTCACGACGATGTGTCTCGTCGCTGCGGCCGCCGTCACGTCGCTCGCCGTCGACACGGCAGCGCCTTAGCGCCAACCGAATTCGCACGTTCAGCGCCTCGATGTCGTCCATAGGGACGGCCCCGGAGGTAAGGAGCAGCGGGGTGACATCGCCGTCGCTGAGAGCAACCACGCCGACCTGAGTTTCCTGACGGATGCGGTTAAGCATGGCCGTCCCCGGTCCCTGAGTGCCGAGGCACACTACAACTACATCGGGATCACGCTCGCGCAGTGCTGTGAGTGCAGCACCGGGCGAGTAGGCCACCTCCACGGCGAAATCGCCGGCGAGTAGGTGTCGCGCCACGGCGGTCGCATAGATGCGTCGAGGGTCCACCAGTAGCACGCGGATGCGGCCGGCGGCCGCCGCTGGGGGTATAAGATCATCGACGAGACGGTGCGACTCGATCGTCGTGGCACTCTCCTCGCTGTTCAACCAAACCAACGCGCCCACATTCCTCACTGCGCCGCTCACGACACAGCCTACCGTCATCTACGTAGTTACTACGTAGACGACGCGCCGACCGGCGAGTTCAACGCCGGTTCGCGTCATCAAGGACCTCCGGCGTTGATCCCAGCCGTCCTCGCAGATCCAGTCGGTACAGCGCGACCGCCGACAGTAATCCGATGACTGTCAACAACACCCACAGAAGTTCCGGCCGCCCCGCCTCTCGGGTGAATTGCATCAACGAGCCTGTGGCCAGGTTGCCGAGGAGGATGCCGACGCCGACGATCGTGTTGTAGAAACCGTAATGAGTTCCGACGAGCCGGTTGCCGGCCAGGGAGACGACGGTATCCATTTCGAACGGGAACACCGCAGCCGAGCCGACCGCCAGCACGGCCGCCGCGATGAGCAGCGCTGTCGCCGCAGCAACACGGCCGGCTCGCTGACCATCAGGCAAGACGATCAGCGGCAAGAACGACAACGCCAGAATCAGCATGCCGATGGCCAGTGAGCGCCCCGAACCCCAACGCCGCGCAAACCACCGTGTGATCCGCATCTGTCCAAGCACCGCCACCACTCCGGACACAACGAAAATCGTCGCTGTGACCACGGAGTCGTTTTGGGGGAACAGGTACCGCGCCTGCAGTGGCATCGCAAGGTACACCTGGAACGAGAGCACATAGGACCCGATCATCGCCACGGCGAATAGCAGGAACGAGCGATTGGCCGCGACTGCCCGCCAGTCCTCAAGCACCGAGGTCTTCTCCTGTGCTGGAGTCACAGCACGTTGCGGCAGTGCTAACAGCTGCGCCACGGTCAGCGCCGCGAAGACGAGGGCCGCAGCGGCAGCAGTCATCTTGAAGTCAACGAACATCAACGCGAGGCCCACCAACGGCCCCGCGAGGATGCCCGCCTGATAGAACACGTTGAACAGCGCAAACGCTTCTACCCGTCGAGGGCCCGCGTCGGCGGCCAAGTACGCACGCACAGCTGGGTTGAACAGTGCTCCGGCGAAACCCGTTGCCGCCGAGGCGACCAACACTGCCGGTAGCGAGTCGGCGACCACCAGAAGCCCGAATCCTGCAGTGCGCAGCACGCATCCGCTCACGATGAGGGGTTTGAAGCCCAGGCGATCGGCCAACGTGCCACCGATGATGAACATGCCCTGCTGGGAGAAGTTGCGGACCCCGAGCACCAGCCCGATGGCCCATGCCGCCAGGCCCAGGGGCCCAGCCAGATAGCCCGCCAGATAGGGCATGAGCATGTAGAAACCGAGGTTGATCCCGAACTGGTTGATCATCAGCATGCGGCTTGGCCAGCCGAAGCTGCGGAACCCAGACAGCAATGTCATCGCGTCACCACCTGCGTGGGGTCAACGACCACGGGGCACCGCGTCCAGGTCGTGACCGCGTGTGTTATCGGGTCGTCAATGGTGGATGGTTCATTAGACGGAACCTTGTCCAACAGACCATGGGTGCGGCAATAGTCGTCGTTATAGACGGTGTCGAAATACCGCTGCGGGCCGTCGGGGAAAATGGCGGCGACCGTGGTGCCCGGGTCGCTCTTGCGCGCAGCCCACCCGGCCACCAACGCGACCGCGCCGACACTCCACCCGCCACTGGCATAGTGGGTGGCCGCCAAGGTTCGGCAGGCCCACACTGCATCCGCCGGCGCGACCCAGTGCACTTCGTTGAAAGCGCCGTAATCGACGTTGCCCGGGAAGATGCTGGATCCGAGGCCGCGCATGAGTCGAGTGGTGGCGCGCTGCCCAAAGATGGTTGAGCCCACCGTGTCGACGCCGATCAGCTGCAGACCGGGATTGAACTCCCGCAAGACCCGGGCCACGCCTGCCGAGTGTCCCCCGGTGCCGACCGAACACACCAACACATCCACAGATCCCAGCTGCTCATTCAATTCGACCGCCAGCCCGCGGTAGGCCTCCACGTTGTCCGGATTGTTGTACTGGTCGGGATGCCACGCGTGCGGATCGGTGGCCAGAATCTCCTGCACGCGTTGCGTGCGGGCCTGCTGCCAGCCGCCGCGCTCGTGAGGCTCGGTCACCAGTTCGATGTGCGCGCCGAACGCGGCGAGCATGTGTTGGATGATCGGTTCCATTCCGGGGTCAGTGACCAACGTGACGGGGTGACCGTACACAGTGCCCGCAAGAGCGAGCCCCAATCCTAATGTGCCACTGGTCGATTCGACGATGCGGGCGCCCGGGGCGAGCACCCCTCGGCTGCGCGCGCGTTCGACCATATGCAGCGCGGGCCGGTCCTTCATTCCGCCCGGGTTGAAGCCTTCAAGTTTGGCCCAAAAGCCCTGCCCTGCGGTGGTGAACGGCGCGCCGATCCTCAGGACGGGCGTCTGACCGACCATCGTGGCCGGCCGCTCAAAGCGGCCCAGCCGTAGGTGCTCGAACTGGTCTGTGTCGTGGGCATGGTTGATCGAAACGGCATGATTCATGTCGGGGATATCGCTTCTGTTGACGCCGCGACTGTCGCGCGGCTGCTGGTGGCGGGCAGCGGTCACCGGCCCCGGTCCAGAAGACGGGGCCTGACGCTAGCCGATCAGCGACGCGCGATGCACAGCCGGACAAGCACGTCGCGTCCGGTCTGTGCGACGGGTGAGCGCGGAGGACCGCGAATAGGAGCAAGCGGCGCGTAGCGCCAGAGCGCCGGCAACACAGCCAGAGCGCTGACCAAGGTCAGGGCAATCAGCGTGATTGTTCCCCGCGGCAGAACGGCTTCAGCAAAAGACTCCGGTGACGGCGCACTTCCGCCCTGGGAGATGTGCGGATGGTCGAGCTGGACAGCCACCGGCGCGCCCACCGCGCTTGCAAGGGGGTGGGGTCCGTGGGCTGGCGCCGCCTCGGTCCCCGGCAGCGCCCATTCCGCAGCCACAATGATGGTCCAGAACGCGAGGAACACAGCGACGACTGCGCGTCGCCGCTGCGAGGAACTCCCGTCGATGTAGCTCACGATGTTGCCGACTGTAGCAGCGGATCGCCGAACGGAATGGCGGCCATGCAGTTGACGCCGTGTCGTGACCTGCCCGCGACAGTCATCGTCAGCGGCCCGCGCGGAAAGCGATCAGCGCAGTCACAGGATTCGCCCGATAACGTTGCGTTGCCGCCTGTTTCGACGCTGCGCATGCCATCACCTGACCCTCGGTGACACCGGCCTTTGCACTGGTCATCTACGGTTTGACTACGGAGATATTTGCAAGTGGACCAGGCAGTCAGACAGCCAGAAAGAAATTTGCTGAGTGGACAGATACCTGACTGCCGAAAGGTCTTCGTCCGTCTAGGTGCGCATGACCGACCCGCACCCAGATCGGACGGGTTCGACCGGCACCTAGTGGTGGCAGAGCACCTGGATGAATGCCGGAGTGGCGAGCATGGTGGCGATGGCGCCAACCAGGAGAGCGCGGTGACGCCACCGCACGTGCCGACGCGTCGGGGTGACCAGTCGCTCGGCGCGGGTGATGACCGCCGTTGCCGCCGCGGCCAGACCTTCGGCCACGGGAGGTCGGTGACCGGCGAGTGCGAGCAGCCCCGTGAGTAAAGGACGAGTGCCGACGCGGCGAGCGGCCGTGTCGTCGGCGCACATCTCCAGCAGTTCCGCCACAGCCTGATGTGCGCAGGCGAACAATGGAAGATGAGGAAGGGTGGCGGCGAGGGCACGCAGCACCATGAGCATGTGGTGATGATGCCCTGACAAGTGCGCATCCTCGTGCGCAAGAACCGCTTTCAATTGCGCGCGGTTCAGCGATTGCATTGCCGCCGAGGTGACGACGATGGCATGCGGACGGCCGATGACACAGTAGGCGGCGGGAAGGTCCGCCTCGACGACAACGACGTGGGGATGGTCGGTGGGCCGACCGACCATCCGCGCGGCATGTGCGTGCTCGTGGCTTCGGGTGCGCAGTCGGGCCAGGCAGCGGCCCAGGCGTAGCGCCACGGCTGCCGAGGTCAGTAGCCCCCCGCCGATGAGAGCAATAGACCCGAGGCGTCCCGCCAGCGGCGTGTGATCGGAGAACCCGAACAGTTCCAGGCAGAGGGTCACCACCGAGCCGTCGAGGATGCTGTCCGACGCCGCGTTGACCACCAGCACCACTGCCGCCAGCCAAGCAGCGAGCACGGCCGCCACCGTGGCCAGCCAGGCGGCCACACCCATGGACGGACTCACCCCGCCACCAGTAAGGCGCCGCAGTACCGGTGGAGCAAGCCACGCCAGCACTGCGCCGTAGAGCACCAGCCACAGAGCCGTCGTCATGATCGCCGCCCCTTACGCAGCGCCGCCTTCAGTTGCGCCGACTGCTCTGTACTCATCTGCTCAACGAAAAACGCCAGCACAGTGTTGGTATCGCCGCCGGAGTCGAAAGCGGCTTTCATCAGACGCGCTGAGCGCTCCTCACGACTCATCGCCGCCCGATACAGATAGGCCTTGCCGTTGCGCTGCCGTTTGAGCCACCGCTTGCGATACAGGTTGTCCATGGTCGACAACACAGTGGTGTACGCAATCGGCCGCTGCTGCGACAGGTCCTCGAACACGTCACGCACTGTGACCGGCTCCTCGTGATCCCACACCCAGTCCATGACCACCGCTTCGAGGTCGCCGAATCCTCGCTGTTCCATCCGCCGCAACTCCTGCCCGCTCTGACGAGGTGACCGATTCGCACAGCGCGGCACCCTGCAGCCTCTTAATGTAGCCGCCAACAGCCCAGATACCGGGACCTCACCGCGAATGCGACACCGATGGCGATCCGCCAAGGCGTGCGCCATCGAAAACGGCCCAAGGCAACGGCCGGGCCCAGGAGCGAATGCTGCCGGACGGTCAGGTGTTATCGAGTTGAGACTGTGACAGGCGTTTCTCCTGATGCTGCAGTGATGTACGTTCCAACTACGTACTAAGCAACTACGTAGTTACAGCGCTAGTAGGACTTGGACACAACACGTCGGTGTACAACCCCGACCGACTCGCGGCCACCGGCAGCCACCCCACAGGAGAATTGATGCGGCGCCTCACTTCACTTCTCACCGCCGGGGTTCTTGCTTCAATGCTGGTGCTTCACCCCTCGGGCATCGCAGCGGCCGGCCACGGCACCCCTGATGGCGACAGCGAGACGGTCGCAGGACTGGTCGCCGCCGTCGCCGAAGCTAACCAGCACGTCGCCGATATCGGCGCGGACATCCAACACAAACAAGAGAGCGTCAACCGGGCCCTGGTTGAGCTTGCCACCGCCCGCGAGGGGGTCGCCGAGGCACACCGCACACTCACCGACAGCGAGAAAGCACTCACCGACAGCCAGACCGCCATCGACGCCACGCAGCAGCGTTTCGACGAGTTCGCCGCCTCGACCTACATGAACGGTCCCTCCCGCGCGCTGCCGCTGGCACGTGGCCCTGAAGACATCCTCTCGGCAGCCTCGACGCAGCAGACCTATCTCCTTGCCTTCGGCAGGGTCAAGGACGATCTTCGCCGACGTCAGACCGAACGCGCCAACCGACTCGCAGCCGCCAAGCAGGCCCGCCTGGACGCCGACGCCGCAGCGGCCGAAGCGCAACGGCGACAGGACGACGCCGTCGCCGAACTCGTCGCCACGCAACGCGCATTCACCGATCAACAGTCCGACCTCACCCGGTTGGCCGCCGAACGCGACTCCGCACAAACCCGACTGACTACTGCCCGCCCGGTAGCAGCTACCGCGCACGAGCCCACGGCCGCGCAACCCGGCGCTGCAGTGCCGCCGAGCGGCCAATGGGACGGCTCCCGTCCGGCACCGGCAGGCAGATCGGGCACCGGCCAGTGGGACACCACGCTGCCGATGGTGCCCAGCGCGAATGTGGCCGGCGATCCGATAGCCATCATCAACGCCGTCCTGAAAATCATGGCGACCTCGCTGCAACTCACCGCCGACATGGGCCGAAACTTCCTCACCAAACTGGGCATCCTCTCCCCCACGACCGCTGCTGCAGATCCCGGCATCACCAATGGACGCATCCCCCGCCTGTACGGCCGCCAGGCCTCGGAGTTCGTGATCCGACGCGCCATGTCCCAGCTCGGCGTTCCCTACTCATGGGGCGGTGGCAACGCCAATGGGCCCTCTCGGGGAATCGATCAGGGAGCCAGCACCGTCGGCTTCGACTGCTCCGGCCTCATGCTCTACGCCTTCGCAGGCGTGGGCATCAAGCTCGACCACTACTCGGGCTCTCAGTACAACGCCGGCCGCAAAGTTCCGTCATCGCAGATGCAGCGCGGGGATCTCATCTTCTACGGCCCCAACGCCAGCCAGCACGAAGCGATGTACCTCGGCGACGGCATGATGCTCGAAGCCCCCTATACCGGGTCAGTAGTCAAAATCTCACCCGTACGCAGCTCCGGGATGACGCCCTACGTCACGCGCTTGATCGAATATTGACGCCTCGCGGCGAGCGCTACCTTGGCCGCGTCGCAGACCAGTCAGTCCGCTCCGGGGTGGCCGCTGCGCACAGGCTCCTGCAGTGCCTCCCGCCGCCCGCTGCGGCGCGGCCGCCCAGAAGCGTGGAACAGGGCCGTCGCGCCCGCGATGGCGGCGGTCCACAGCACGACAATGACGGCGCACAGGATCAGCCACGTTTGCCACCCGAGACTGTTCGGGCAGACGTCCATCAGCCAGCGCATGTCAGGCCCTCCTTCATACTGGGCGTCTCCCAGCCGAAGGACGTAATCGGTATGAGTCTCTTAGAGATCTGCTGAAGATCGCGCCGCTTCGGGCGGTCGAGCGCCACCGCGGCTGCTTCAGCGGGCACCATGCGGGATATGGAGGATCACCCGGGTACACCTGAGCAGGCGAAGGGATACCCTGTCCTGGTCGTCGGCGACGAACTTCCCCTGGCCGAAGTGGTGGCCAGCTATCTAGAACGCGAGCAGTTCGAGGCGGTCGTGGCCGGCAACGGCGTCGGCGCGATCGCCCCCGCGCGCGACCTCGATCCCGATATCGTCATCCTGGACATAGGTCTGCCCGGCATCGATGGTCACATCAGCTTCGTTGTGGCCGCGTCGCTGCTCGCAGCGCTCGGCGATGACTGAGAGTTTGTTGTCGCATTCGAACAGGCAACGATGAACAGGGTCGACGCCGCCAACGCCGCAAACCCAGTTCCACATCGCTTGCTGCATCGCGCATCCTTCTCGTACAACTTCGTGACACCAGGCCACGCGGCAAGCGCTCTCGCCGCCTCGGTCCAGCCTCAAGATTCCGAGTATGGGTCGGTTCGTGTCCCGATGAAGACTTGATGAAGAAGCCTCACTGTCCTGTCGGTACGCGCAGCCCTGCCCAGGGCGTCATACCAGCGTCGCGCCGTTGCCCTGTGCCGCCCATCTACTATTGCACTACGTAGATAGTCCGCGACCGGAAGGTTTCACCGTGCAGCCCCGCAGATTCGTTGCCGCAATTCTGACCGGAGCCCTCGTCGCGGCGTGTTCGTCGAACGCCCCCGACAGCGCGCCGCCCGCGATAGTGCCGGGCATGGTGCACATCCACGGTCTCGGCATCAACCCGTCCGACGAAACCCTCTATGTCGCCACTCATTATGGCCTCTACACAGTAGAGCCCCATCGGGCGCCACAACGAGTCGGCGATCTCGCCCAGGACTTCATGGGCTTCACCATCGCCGGGCCTGACGAATTCTTGGCCAGCGGCCACCCCGATCCGGCTGACCGTCAACAACCGCCACACCTGGGCCTGATCAAGAGCAGCGACGCCGGCCAATCCTGGGAATCCCTGTCGCTGCACGGCAGCGCCGATTTTCACGCACTCGAGTACCGCCACAGCCGGGTTTACGGTCACGACAGCCAGTCGGGCGCTGTGATGGTCAGCCTCGATGAGCAGTCCTGGCAGAGGCGAGCAGAAATCCCCGCCTCTGACCTAGCAGTATCACCCGCGGACGCCGACGAGATCCTCGCGACCACACGCCATGGGCTCCTCCGAAGCACCGACGGCGCAATGACGTTCGGCGCAGTCAGCGGTGCACCGACACTGGCGCTCGTCAGCTGGCCCGAGCGTGGTCCCCTGCTCGGAGCTGACCTCGAAGGAAACCTCTACACCAGCCCCGACAACGGGCGGACCTGGCAGCTACAACACGCCCTAGACGTCAAACCTCAAGCACTTCTCGCCGCTAGCGACGGCCAGGTCTACATCGCCACGGATACCGCGATCTACACCTCCACTGACGACGGAGCCTCGGTGAACGTCCTCACCGCTGTCGAATAGACGGCCAGCAGAGAAGACACGAAGCCACCACAGGGTCCGCTCACCTCAGTCCGCGACTCCACGTCGGCCCTGGCCTGGGACACTTCCCGCCCCGACCGTCCCCCCCTCGCTCACACTATCGACGAGATCAACGAATGGACGGCCCTCAGCACCAGGTCTTCAGCAGTCGCCGCCGCGCCACCTCTAGCGGCGGCGACCTAGTACCGCCGGACGTTATGAATCGGCGCGGAGGAGATCGGCGCGACCTTCACCGGCGTTCCGTACGTCGACGCGTGAACCATCATCCCATCGCCAATGTAGATACCCGCATGAGAGACATCGGCATAGAAGGTCACGATGTCTCCGGGCTGCAGGTCAGTGACAGCGACCGGTTGGCCCCCTTCCGCCAATGCCTGGCTTGAACGCGGCAAGGACTTGCCACTCTGCAGGAACGCCCACTTAATGAGTCCCGAGCAGTCGAAAGAATTCGGGCCCGTCGCACCCCATGAGTACGGCGACCCCACCCGCGTCAACGCTGCCTGCACCACCGCGGCACCCTCGCCGCTCGGCGGAGTCGGCGCCACCCCCGCCGCCGGCGGATCGGGCATCGCGACGATCGCGGGGTCATCGGGATTCGGCTCGCCGGGGACGGGTGGAGGTGGAGGGCCGGGGTCAGCGAGTATCGCGCGCTGATCCGGTGTCAACACCTCGAACTGGGCTTGGACTGCGGCTATCTGGGCGCGCAGATCGCTTTGCTTAGCCTGCAACTCAGCGCGGACCTTCGTTGCCTGATCCGCGGCTAGGCGAGCCCGCACGGCGGAATCTGCTGATCTCTGCGCGGCTTGGGCGGCCCGCTGGCTAGCCGACTTGAAGGCCGCCATATCCGCTGCCATTTGCGTTGACATGGTCTTCTGGATCGACAGTTGGTCGATCAAGTCCCGGGGTGAGGACGCAGTGAGGGCCGCAGTAAGCCCGTCAGTGCTGCCACCCATGTATGCGGCCGCCGCCACCTTGTCTACCGCCGCCTGGTACTTCGCCAGTTCGGCGTTGGCCACGTCGACGGCCGACCTGTCGATGGCGTTCTTCGCTTCCGCGTCCGCCTGCACGGCGAGTTTGGCGTCTAAGTCGATCTGTGCGGTGTGCATAGCCTCAGTGGTCTGCTCTGCCTGGCGGGACAGCTCATTCATGCGGGCCAGTGCGTCCGATGCCGGATCGGCGTTGACGTCGCTGACGACCGCGACACACAGCAAGGTCGCAACAGCGACCGCGCCGACAAGCGACCGCACCAGCGAACGGGAGATCCGCCGGATCGGTTCAAGGATCACGACGTCGGATGTCCTTTCGTTGCCCAGGAACCAAGTACGGTCTCGATACGTAGATCACGATTAGGTTACGGACGTACGTGGCGGTTGTCCACACGGAGCCACTGCCGCACCGCACGGTAAGCGAAATCGGTCGACCTACTGCCAACGTACGTAGGTAGTAGATTTGGAAGTACTCGTCGTGCTTCTTGGGTTGCACGGCGGAAGAATCTAGGCGAGGAGACCGGTTATGGAGCGGCGGCGAGTGCGTAAGCTGGGACTGATGTCGGCCGCGACTGGCCTCGCCGGCGCACTAATGCTGAGCACCGGCTCCGCCGCGGCGGAGCCGCCCCTTCCCGGACCGCCGGCGCCGATCGATCCGATGGCAATGCCGGGATCCCCGCCAGAACCGTTCGTCCTCCCCCCCGGTTCGATCCAGGGTCCGCTAAGTGATCTTTCACGGCCGGCGCCCCCGGCCGGGCCCACACCGCCTGGGCAGAACCCTGCACCCTACGAGGGCGAACCGGTGTTCGCGCCGCCGACGTTCAATCCCGTCAACGGCGCGATGGTCGGGGTGGCCAAGCCGATCATTATCAACTTCCAACGGCCGATCGCCGACCGCGCGCTGGCCGAGCAAGCCGTTCACATCTCCTCCACCCCCGCGGTCCCCGGGAAGTTCTACTGGATGAGCGCGACCCAACTCAGATGGCGGCCCATCGACTTCTGGCCCCCCAACACAACGGTGAACATCGATGCCAGCGGCACGAAATCGAGCTTCCGCACCGGCGACTCGTTGGTGGCGACCATCGACAACGCCACCCTCCAAATGGAGGTCATGCGCAACGGCTCACTCGAGAAGACCATGCCGGTGTCTTTGGGAAAGCCGGGATACGAAACACCCAACGGCACCTACTACGTGCTCGAGAAGTTCGCCGACATGGTGATGGACTCCTCCACCTATGGTGTGCCGGTCGACGCGGCCGAAGGTTACAAGCTCAAAGTTCAAGACGCGGTGCGGATCAACAACGCCGGCATCTTCGTTCACGGTGCGCCCTGGTCAGTCGCTGATCAAGGCAAGCGCAATGTCAGCCACGGGTGTCCAAACCTCAGTCCGGCCAACGCTCAATGGTTCTATGACAACTTCGGCAGTGGAGACCCCGTGGTCGTCAAGAACTCCGTCGGCACCTACAACCAAAACGACGGCGCCCAAGACTGGCAGATCTAACGAAGGCACTCCCAGTAGGTGGTGCGACAGTCAGCAAGGCGCCATTTTGCCCCCATCACGTACACCTGACGAAGTTCTCGACGTACCAGTCCACCGGGCCGCGGTTGACTCACTACTGATCGTATATGTGATCAACGCCCGCTTCGTGGTGAAGCGACTCAGCCCGAAGGAGCCTCGACAGGCGCCGGTGTCGCTGGCGTGCCGGCTGACTCGACGACCGGCTACGTAGCGGGTGGCGCCGCACGACCGTGATCGTCCGCGTGTCCGATCGTCCGACTGTGGTGATCGGGTTTCACACCGGCCGCCTCGTGATGATTGTGCCGTAGACCGGATGCGACGCCTACCGCCGATGCCAGCACCGACGCCGACGCCGACGCCGACGAGAACGATCGCGTTGGCGGGTCCGCCATAGGGCCTCTGGGCGAATCAGACAGGGACTTTCGTCCTACGTATCACCTACGTAGTTCCATGGGCATCGCCAGGGTAGAAGCGCATGCTTGAGGGCGGCCCGAACGGAAGGACCTCGAGATGAAAACACAGTACCTACCCTGGTACGCCTTGGCCTTAGCCGCCGCTCTCGTAACTGCGCTGGCCATCGGCGTTCCGCTGTCGACGTCGGCGCTGCTGCTCTTTGCGCTGGCATGCCCATTGATGATGATGTTCATGATGGGCGGAATGGGCGGCGGGCACGGTAACGACACTAAGCATGACCGGTCCGATACGCCGGAGCATCGCGACTCTGCGGGACGGTCATAAACCTCCACGTCCATCACCGATCAGAAGGTCTTGACGATGGCAGATGCAGCCTACGGATTATGGCCGCTGGTGATCGTGAACACGTTGTTGTTCATGGCTTTTGGGCTGAGCTTCTTTCGTCCGAGAACGCATCGAGATTGGCGGGCGATGGGCGGCTACACCGCGTTCTTGGTGGCGTTGTTCACCGAGATGTACGGCGTCCCGTTGACCGTGTACCTGCTCGGCGGCTGGCTGGGATCGCGCTTCCCGCTCCTACGTGACACCCACGCCGGCGGGCACCTGTGGAACGACCTCATCGGCTGGACCGGCGACCCGCACCTGAGCCCCTTTCATCTGGCCAGCTACGCGGCGATCGGTGGCGGTTTCTGGCTGATCGCGGTCGCCTGGCGACACTTGCATGCGGCCGCCCAAGCCGATCGACTCGCCACAACCGGCCCGTATGCCTGGGTACGTCACCCGCAATACGACGGCTTCCTACTAGTCATGCTCGGCTTCTTGCTGCAGTGGCCGACGATTCCCACACTGATGATGTTCCCAGTGCTGGTTTACGTCTACGCGCGGCTGGCGCGCAGCGAAGAACGCGACGCGGCGGACCAATTCGGCCCCGCATGGAACGCGTACACGGCACGCACTCCGGCATTCCTGCCGCACGTGCGATCTCGTCCCCAAACCGTGCCGGAAACCGCTCACTCCGGTGACAGCCGCACCGCCTGGCATCGCCCGACACCGCCGCCCCTGCCCACCGGCGCCTCGCCACCGCCCAGCACCGACGGCTCCCACGGAGGAGGTCGGTCATGAATCACACCACTGGGACCGACGCCATAACGAAGCTGCCGGTGGTCGAGGCCGCCGCCGCGGTGTTAACGGCCGGCGGTATCGAGAAGTCGTTTCGCCGCGGCACCTGGCCGATCTCGCACCACCAGCAGGTGCTGCGCGGCGTCGACCTGACGCTGCAGCCTGGCGAAGTGGTCGGTCTTGTTGGGGAGAACGGCTCAGGCAAGTCAACGATCATGAAGATCTTGGTTGGCGAGCTTGCCCCAGACGCGGGCACGGTGGTCCGCTCCGGCGTGCTGGGCTATTGCCCGCAGCAGCCGGTGGTGTATGAACGCCTGACCTGTGATGAGCACCTTGAGCTGTTCGCGCGCGCCTACCGTATGGCGCATGAGGCCGAACGGCGCGCGCGCCGAGATCTTTACGAGGCGTTGAGATTTGAACGATACGCCGGCACACGGGCGGATCGGTTGTCGGGCGGCACGCTGGCCAAGCTCAACCTGACATTGGCGATGCTGGCCGACCCGCAAGTGCTGCTGCTGGATGAGCCCTATGCCGGCTTCGATTGGGACACCTATCTGAAGTTCTGGGATCTGATGGCCCGTCGTCGCGACGACGGACGGTCGGTGCTGATCATTAGCCACTTCGTCGCTGACGAGCACCGCTTCGATCGCATCGTCAAGCTGTGTGACGGGCGGCTATGCGAGGGACAGTACGGAGGGCAGGGGGTCCCCAGTGACGACCGCAGCCCATGAGCAGTGGCGGCCGACGCTGCTGCTGACCCGCAGCTTCATCGCCGACTATGTTCGCAACCCGGTGAACCTGATCATGCTGGTCCTGGTGCCGCTCGTGTTCGTGCTGGTCGCGGCCGGTTCGATCGCCGACGCGATGGAACTGTTACGGGGACGACCCGGCATCGCAACCCAAACGGCGACCGCCGGCTGGGCAGCTGGCTTCCTGTCGGGGCTCGCAATGTACTTCCAGATCCACTCGGCGCGACGCGCGGACAAGCGGTTGCAACTGGTCGGCTTACCAGCGGCGCGGTTGCTCGCTGCCCGGGCGGGCACCGGTCTGCTCATGGCGGGACTCGTCTCGGGAGTGGCGCTCGCCGCGTTGGCCGTGCGTGTCGGTATCGACCATCCGGTCCGGGTGATCGTCGGTACGCTGATGTTCTCGGTCATCTACCTGGCGATCGGTGCGCTAGTAGGGATAGCGGTTGCCAATCCGGTCAACGGTGCGGTGATCATCTTGTTGATCTGGATGATCGACGTGTTCGTCGGGCCTGCCGGCAGCGGCGGCGATTACGTGTTCACTCGCTGGTTTCCCACTCACTTCGTCACGTTGTGGACTGTCGACACGCCCTCGCACCACGCTGGACGGCTCGGCGATCTCGGCCTCGCCTCGGTTTGGATGCTCGGCGCTCTTGCTGTGGCCGGCGCGTTGGTGGCGGCGGGTTCTCGCACCGCGCGACGGCGTCAGCGCACGGCCGGCCAGTTACCGACTGCGCTGAGGTTCGGTCTGGTCGATCTGCGGCGAAACGGCGTGCTGTTGGTGCTGCTAGTTATTGTGCCGGCGGCGTTCGTGCTGCTGGCGAAGGTGACCACGCCGGGGCGATCTCTAATGGTGTCGGTCACCGAGAACGGCGCCGTTTCAAACCAGTCGTTCTGGTTTCCCGAGGTACACGCCGGAGCGATGGCCCCGATCGGCATCGGTGCGCTGGCTGCACTGGTTGGGATGTTCGTAGTGGTCGATGCTGCCGGCGGGGACCGACGCCTGCGGCTGGCCGGCTACCGCACTGGCGTGGTGCTGGCTGCCCGCTTGGGCGTGGTCGCCGTAGCCGCCATCGTCATCACGGCGGCCACCATGGGGGTTACCGCGACCGTCTTCGACGCCAGGCAGTGGCCGGGCTACATTGCTGCCAACCTGCTGATCGCCGCAATCTACGCCCTGATCGGTGTAGTCATCGGGCCACTGCTGGGCAAGGTCGCGGGGGTGTTCGTCGCATTTTTGATCCCTTTTCTCGATCTGGGAATCATCCAAAGTCCGATGCTCCGCCCTGTACCTCAGGAGTGGGCCCAGTTTCTTCCCGGGTACGGCGTGACCCGGTTGCTATTCGATACCAGTCTCACCTCACGTTTCGACGAAACCTGGCCATTACTAACTGGGTTCGTCTGGCTGGGTGGGCTATTGATCGTGGCCTCAGTTGTCCTCACCCGCGGCGGGAAGCTGACCTGATGATCGCCGCGGCATGGCTGTTCGGAGTCGGTGGCGCGATCCTCGTCGGGGTTGGGGGGTTCTTTGTGTTGGCCCGGCCTGCACTGCTGCCCGAGGACTTGCGCTATCTACGCCGCACCACGGGCGAGATCGATGCTGCCCTACCGAGCCTGCGTGAGTGGCTGCGTCTGGTGTTCATCGTCCTTGGCGGATACGCAGTGGCTACCGGGACACTCACCATCTACCTGGCAGCCACTGACGTTCGTAATGCCGAGTCGTCGGCAGTGGCGGTACTGGCGGTCGCCGGCGCATCGTCGATTGGGGTCATGGCGTTGGTGAATTTCGCGCTGCACTCGACATTTCGGTGGCTGCTCTCCGCTGCGGCGGCACTCTGGATCGTGGCGACGCTGGTGGCGGTGCTGTCGTGACCTTCCGGGAGTGGGCCTGGCAGGTACCCCGTCCGCGCATGCACCCCGGTGTCCACGCCACGGGCTCTTTCCAACGACTCCCCGCCCTTCGTCGGTCACCGAGCCACCGGACGTCAAGGTGAAGAATCACCCTGTCACGTTCGAGGTCGTTCTCGGCCATCTACGGAAGCAAACGTTTGCGGTACTTTCGACGACCGACGAAGAGGGCAAACCGTGCTCAGCGGGAGTCAACTACCGCGTGTCTGAGCTCGGCGGTGCCATCTCCATCTTCGTAATGACCCGCCGGCACCTGAAGAAGGCGCGCAATGTCGTGCGGCATCCGCGGGTCTCGCTCGTGGTTCCGCTGCCGAGGCGGCTCCTGTGGTTCCTCCCACCAGCAACCCTCCAGTTGAGCGGATTCGCGAAGATCCTCGACTGGACTGACGACGAAGGGCGGGATGCCTTCCGCCAGTTCTGGATCGGCCGCCGAATCCTCAAGGCTTACGAAGAGTCTTACCGCCGCGGCGAAACGCGAATCTGCTTCCTGAAGATCACACCAGATCCTGCGATCAACACCTACATGGTCGGCTCCAACATCTGGCAGCTCAGGAATCACATGGAATCAGGTGCGGCCAAAGTAATCGACCCGCGCGGGAACCTATGAGCAACGGGGCGGGTCGGCTTGATGATCATGCGGCGGGCTCATGCGCCGCACGCGGGAGGGCCAATCGGCACGCTGAATTGCACACCCTCGACGCCCACGCGGGCGAGCCCGGTCATGCAGCTGAGGTATCCGTCGCACTTCTGGTGACGTTGGCCCCTTGACAGATTGATACCCCATAGGGGTATATTGCTTTGTATACCCCTATGGGGTATCACGGAGGAGGAGTCATGGATACGGCGACACCCGGGTATGCAGCCTCGAAGGACGCACATCTCAAGCGACTGCGCAGAATTGAGGGGCAGGTCCGCGGCCTTGCACGCATGGTCGACGAGGACGCCTACTGCATTGACGTGCTCACCCAGATATCGGCGGCAACGAAAGCGTTGGAGTCGGTGGCGTTGTCGCTTCTCGACGAACATCTTTCCCATTGCGTCCGTGACGCAGTCCACCAGGGCGGCGACATCGCCGAGCAGAAGATCGATGAAGCCTCGGCAGCAATCGCGCGTCTCGTCCGTTCCTGAGCACACATCCGAAACCGCCCATCCCGCAAGCGAAAGTGGCCAGAAATGACCCGACAGCTCACCGCCACCCTGCCCCTGATTCCCCCCACCGCCTCGGGCTGCAGTTGCTGCGCACCGAGGTCCTCGGACACACACCCACCAGCATCGGTCAAGGAGAACGCCATGAGCACGACCACAACCACCAAGTCCTACGCCGTGACCGGCATGACCTGCAGCCACTGCATCGCCGCGGTGAGCGCAGAACTCGGCGCACTCACCGGTGTCACCGACGTTCATGTCAATCTGGTTGCCGGCGGCATATCCACAGTGACGGTTTCCAGCGACCCACCACTGACCACCGAGCAGATCACCACCGCACTCGACGAGGCCGGCGACTACCGCCTATCCACCGATCAACCTCGCTAGCACTCACCTTGCGCGAACCCCGAACCAAAGGACAGAGCATGAGCCTGCCGAATCACACCGTCGGTGTCGAACAACCCCACAGCATCGAGTTGTCGATCGGCGGGATGACCTGTGCATCATGTGCAGCCCGGATCGAAAAGAAACTGAACAAAATCGATGGGGTCGAGGCCAGCGTCAACTACGCGACCGAAAAGGCCAAGGTGGACTACCCCAACTCCGTCGATCCGGCAGTGTTGATCGCCGCGGTGGAAGCGACCGGCTACACCGCAACCGCCCCCGCGGCGGCGAATGACGCGGCCCCGACCGATTCCGGCCCGGACGCGGGCGAAGCCGACTCCTTGCGGAGCCGATTGCTGATCTCCCTGGTGCTGACCGTGCCCGTGATCGCGATGTCGATGATCCCCGCGCTGCAATTCACCAACTGGCAATGGTTCGCGCTGACCTTGGCCTCTCCCGTCGTGGTGTGGGGCGCCCTGCCGTTTCACCGCGCAGCGTGGGCCAACGCCCGCCACCGCGCCGCCACGATGGACACCCTGATCTCACTGGGCGTCAGCGCCGCGTACCTGTGGTCACTGTGGGCGCTGTTCATCGGACACGCCGGCATGCCGGGGATGAGGATGGCCTTCAGTCTGCTACCCGACGCGGGTTCCGAGACCGAGCACATCTACCTCGAAGTCGCCGCCGCGGTGACGGTGTTCATTCTGGCCGGCCGCTACTTCGAGGCGCGCGCCAAGACACGATCCGGTGCCGCGCTGCGGGCCCTGCTCGACATGGGCGCCAAAGACGTCGCCGTCGTGCGCAACGGTACCGAAATCCGCATTCCAACAGCAGAACTTAGCGTCGGAGACGTATTTGTGGTGCGACCGGGTGAGAAGATCGCCACCGACGGGGTCGTGACCGACGGCTCGTCGGCAGTCGACGCATCGATGCTCACCGGGGAATCCGTGCCCGTCGAGGTCCGCCCCGGCGACCACGTCACCGGTGCCACCGTCAACGCCGGTGGCCGACTGCTCGTCCGCGCCACCCGAATCGGCGCCGACACCCAACTCGCGCAGATGGCGCGCCTGGTCGAAGACGCCCAGAACGGCAAGGCATCGGTACAGCGCCTGGCCGACCGGGTCTCGGCGGTCTTCGTACCCATCGTCCTGGCGCTGTCGGTCGCAACGCTGGCGGCCTGGCTGCTCACCGGCCATTCAGCGACAGTCGCATTCACCGCGGCAGTCGCCGTCCTGATCATCGCCTGCCCGTGCGCGCTCGGCCTGGCCACCCCCACCGCCCTCATGGTCGGCACCGGCCGCGGCGCCCAACTGGGCATCCTGATCAAGGGACCGCAGGTGCTCGAGTCCACCCGCCGAGTCGACACCATCGTGCTCGACAAGACCGGAACCGTCACCACCGGCCGCATGAGTCTCATGGGGGTGCATCCCGGCGCAGGGCAGAACTCCGATGAGCTCCTCGAGTTCGCGGGAGCCTTGGAGAGCGCGTCTCAACACCCCATCGCGGAAGCGATCGCCGCCTCAGCAGCCGCCGGCGGCACGCTGCCAGCGGTCGAAGACTTCTCCAACCACAACGGCTACGGCGTCAGCGGCGTCGTCGCCGGCCATGCGGTCCTGGTTGGCCGGCTCAGCTGGCTTACCGACGACTGGTCGCTGACAGCCCCTGACGACCTCACCTCCGCCGCCGAACACGCTCAGTCCCAGGGCCACACCCCGGTATGGGTGGCCTGGGACGGGGTGGTGCGCGGCGTCATCGTCGTCGCCGACACGGTGAAGGGCACCTCCGCGGACGCCATCGGCCAGTTCCGCAAGCTCGGCCTGCGTCCGTTTCTGCTGACCGGCGACAATCGGCGCGCCGCCCTCGCCGTCGCCGCAGAGGTCGGCATCGACCCCGACGACGTGATCGCCGAAGTCCTCCCTGCCGACAAAGTCGACACCATCAAAAGCCTGCAAGCGCAGGGGCGAACCGTCGCCATGGTCGGCGACGGCGTCAACGATGCCGCCGCACTGGTACAGGCCGATCTGGGCCTGGCGATGGGCACCGGATCCGACGTCGCCATCGAGGCATCCGACCTGACACTGGTACGTGGTGATCTGCGCGCAGCCGCCGACGCCATTCGATTGGCCCGGTCAACCCTGAGGACCATCAAGGGAAACCTGTTCTGGGCCTTCGCCTACAACGTCGCCGCACTTCCCTTAGCGGCACTGGGCCTACTCAATCCGCTGATCGCCGGCGCCGCAATGGCCTTCAGCTCGGTCTTCGTGGTCAGCAACAGCCTGCGACTTCGCCGGTTCACCAGCAGCGCATCCCCTGGGCAGACGGAAGACGTCCACATTGCGACAGTGCAGCCAGGGGGCGACGAGTACCGCAGGGCCCACACCGCACCATAACCCCAGGCTGGGCACCTCACGCTTAGCGAATACGCCCGCGGCGCGGAACTCCCCCGCCGCGGGCTTGGCGCTGGCGTCAGTTATCGACGCACAGCCTCGCGCAGTATCGCCAATCGTTCGCGGTACTGCGTTTCGTCGATCTCGCCACTGGCGAATCTCGCCGCTAGCAGTTGTTCGGCTGTGGGCGCGTCACCGCGTGGCGCTTGTGAGCTGCCCGTGGTGTATCTGATCAGAGCGACGACACCGACGATGATCAAGCCCCAGAACAGCACCATCCCGACGCCCATCCCCGCGTATCCCCACCAACCCATGTCGTGGTCGTACCAAAACATCATGACCGTTCCTCCTCTTGATGTATCCGTGGCCGATTGGCCACAGTCTTACGGTTTGCGTCTCGTCCCGAAAGAGTCAAGAGCACTGCGCTTCAAGGTCTTTGGGCCTCATCGCCGCTGACCGTGCGAAGGGCGCGGCACCGGGCTAGGGCGAGTAGTTCAGGCTCGTCATCATGCCGGCTTCCTGGTGATAGGTGTTGTGGCAGTGCATCATCCAGACGCCCGGGTTGTCGGCGGCGAGCGCCACCGTCAGCTCCTGCATCGGCAGAACTATGACGGTGTCCTTGCGTGGGCCCGGAGTCCCGTCCGGCTTGATCACTTGAAAGGTGTGACCGTGCAGGTGCATGGGATGCCACATCATGGTGGTATTGGCGAAGGTCAACGTCGCCTTCTGGCCTTGCCTCACAGTCAGTGGGACGGTGTCTTCGAACGGTCTGCCGTTGATCGTCCAGTCGTAGGACGCCATGGAACCGGAAAGCCGGGCCGACAGGGCGACATCGGCCCTGGTGACATCCAAGACCGCCTCGGGCGCGGCGGTGAACACGCCGACGGTGCCGACCCGGCGCTGCAGTTCGGGTGGCATGAACGTCGGATCGGGTGCGGCACCGGCGCCGGTGGACAGTAGGGCTCGCGCGAGCGCGTTCTTCCCTTCGGCCGAGGCGACAAAGGGGAACACGCCGTCACCGGTGGTGATGAACACGTCATAGCGCTCACCCATGCCAATCAGCAGCGCGTCCACCTCGGTCGGCACCACAGGGAAACCGTCGGTATGGGTGACAGTCATCCGATGTCCGGCCAGCGCGACCCGAAAAGCGGTATCGGACCCGGCGTTGATGATCCGCATCCTTATCCGCTGCCCAGGGCGAGCGGTGAAAGTGGTCGGTGCCGCCGCAATGCGACCGTTCGCTAGGTAGAACGGATAGCTGACGTCACCCGCGTCGCCCCCGAGAAGTGCGCTCGCGCCAACGCCTCCGACACCGGGAACCCCTGGCATTCCAGGTGTTCCGCTCATGCCGGGCATACCGGGCATGCCACCCGAATGGCCGCCGGCCCCCGAGACGGGACGCAGCCCCTCGTAGAGCTGCCGCGGGCTGGAACCGATTCCGTCGGTCCAGTCATCGAGCACCACGATCCACTCGGCGTCGTAGCGTGCCGGCTCGGCCGGATCGTCGATGATGACCGGCGCGTAGAGCCCGTAGTCGGCGTCGAGGCCGGTGTGCGGGTGCGCCCAGTAGGTACCGGGATGAGGCGCGGAAAACCGGTAGGTGAAGTTCGATGACGGGTCGATGTTCGGGGTCGCCGGCGTTGCGCCATCCATGTCGTTGCGCAGCGCGATGCCATGCCAGTGCAGCGAAGACGGGTGGTCCAGACCGTTGGTGACGCTGATCGCCAGTTCGTCGCCGACGTCGGCGCGGATCAACGGTCCGGGAACGCTGTTGTTGTACGCCAGTGTGCGGGCGACGGGTCCGCCCAGGTCGATGTCCGCCGGCCCAGGTGTCAACGCCGCGGTGACGGTGCGCCCGGTGTGGGGCCGCGCGGCTTCAGCGACCGCGATCGGATCCGTAGCCGGGTTGACACTTGTGGGCTTTCCGCACGCGGCCATGGCGGCGGTACTGGCGGCGAGGGTGGCCGCCAGGAACGTGCGTCGTGTCAATATCGTCGTGCCGACGCTCCCACCGTTCATCGGCAGTGCGGGGGTTTCGTCGTTGCGACGCAATCATCAATGGTGAGGCCGGGTACCCGTGCGTCGCGCTGAGTTTCGATGTCCTCCCGACGCTGCGGCCTGTTCGCCCCGAGTAGCGCCGCCAGCGCCGCGATCACAGCTCCCCAAAACGCAAGAAGCATCACGATGGCCAGCAGGCAGCCACCCCAACCCCAGTGGGCGCCGGCTTCGTTCCACCACGTCATCGGGTCGTCTCCTTCTTCGCATTCCACACTCATGCCGCCGAGTAGCGAATCGACGATGGTTTTATGAAGATTCACTCAAGACCTGGGTCGCGGGTTCCTGAATCCCTTCGGGGCGGCACGATGAAGACATGGACAAGCCTGCGGCCACCCCTTCGGCGGGATATCGAGCATTGGTGGTCGACGACGAGGTACCGCTGGCCGAAGTCGTGGCGAGCTACCTCAGACGCGAGCAGTTTGACGTCAGCCTCGCCCACAGCGGAGCCGACGCCTTGGCCCAGGCCCGTGAGATCGACCCGGACGTGGTCATCTTGGATCTCGCGTTGCCGGGCATCGACGGCGTGGAGGTATGCCGCCAACTTCGCACGTTCTCCGATGCCTACGTGGTAATGCTGACCGCACGCGATACCGAAATGGACACCATCGTGGGCCTGTCGGTCGGTGCCGATGACTATGTCACCAAACCTTTCAGTCCCCGCGAACTGGTCGCGCGGATCCGCGCAATGTTGCGCCGGCCTCGCACCGTCGCAACGCCGACCAGTGCTGCGGCCGCGGCCGACGAACCCCCGCCGCGGGCCTTCGGGCCGTTGTCCATCGACGTTGCGGGCCGACAGGTATTCATCGACGACGAACCAGTTCTGCTCACCCGCACTGAGTTCGACATTCTAGCGGCGTTGTCGTCGCGGCCGGCCGTGGTCTTCAGCCGCCGCCAACTCCTCGAGGCCGTCTGGGGAGACTCCTGGGGCGGCAACGAACATCTCGTCGACGTCCACATTGGACATCTGCGCCGCAAATTGTCGGATGACCCCGCCGACCCGCGCTATGTGATCACGGTCCGCGGAGTCGGATACCGAATGGGAAGCGGCCAATGAGGACAGACACGAGCATTCAACCCAGGTCGCGGCACAGTCCTGGAGTCGGGGCGCGACTCCTGCTGGCGCAAGCCTTGGTGCTCCTCGCCGGCGGCGCAACCACCGGGGTCGTCGCCGTCATCGTCGGTCCACCGCTGTTTCGGGAACACCTGAACCGCGCCGGACTTCCTCACTCATCCAATGAACAGTTCCATGCCGAGGAGGCCTACCGTTACGCCACCGCAATCTCCGTCGCGGTGGCGATCGGCGTAGCCGCATTGACCGCGCTGGTTGTGACCTGGTATTTCAGCCGTCGCCTGCAGCACTCCATCGCCGAGGTCGCATCGGCCGCCACTGCAGTCGCCGACGGCCGCTATGACATCCGTGTGTCGCCGCTGCGCTTGGGGGAGGATTTCGCGAACCTGTCCCGCGCGTTCAATCGGATGTCCGAACGGCTCGAATCGGTCGAGACCACCCGGCGCCAGCTCTTCGGTGACCTCGCCCATGAGATTAGGACACCCGTCTCGGTACTCAAGGCCTACATCGAGGCCGTCGAGGACGGAGTGAAAACCCTTGACCCCGAGACGGTTGCCGTGCTCAACGATCAAGCCAGCAGGTTGGTGCGCTTCTCCGATGACTTCGCCGCGCTCGCTCAAGCCGAGGAAGGTCCCGGCGCGGTCACACCGCAGTGGATCGACCCCCAGGCCGCGATCGTCACCACGGTGTCTGCCGCAGCCGACCGATACGCGGAGAAGGACGTCGCGCTGACCTTCGACGCCGCGAACCCGCTGCCCGAGGTGTGGGTAGACCCTCTGCGCCTCGCACAGGTGATCGGGAACCTTCTCGACAACGCTCTGCGCCACACTCCCGCGCGAGGCCGCGTCGAGGTCGACGCGACGGCAAAGCCCGGCGAAGTGATCATCACGGTGCGCGACAATGGTGATGGCATCGCTGCCGAGCACCTCCCGCACGTGTTCGAACGCTTCTACCGCGCCGATGTGGCCCGCGATCGAAGCCACGGCGGCGCGGGGATCGGGTTGGCCATCGCCAAAGCACTCACCGAAGCTCAAGGCGGCCGCATCACTGCGGCCAGCCGCGGACCAGGCCTGGGCAGTACCTTCACCATCGAGCTACCCGCACGCACGGACCGCCGTGACGACTAATGGAACTCGACAGCGTTGTCATGCAATATGACTCGCGCGAAACGCTGCCATGACCTGACTTCTACAACGAGGCCAGGATCTTGTTCATGGTGTCGATTTCCTGCTGCTGGCTGGTGACGATCGAGCGCGCCAACGCGACCGTCTCGGGGAACTGGCCGTCCTTGATCTCTTTCTGCGCCATGGTAATTGCACCCTCGTGATGCTTGACCATCTGCGTCAGGTACAACTTGGAGGCTTCCACCCCCTGGGCGTTTTGCAAGGCGGCCATGTCCTCCTCCGACATCATGCCCTCCATCCCCGGCATATCACCCATGCCGGGCATGCCCGGCATTCCAGGCATCATCGAATGAGTCGGCGTAGCGGATTCGCTGGGCGCGGCACTGGCGCTGGGCATCCCACTGTGACCCGGCATGTCGTCCATCCCGGGCATCATCGGCATCGTGGACATGCCCCACTGCGTGAGCCAGGCCTGCATCTGTTCGATCTCGGGAGCCTGAGCAGCCTTGATCTGCTTGGCCAGGTCCACCACTCGCGGGTCGATTCCCTGCTTACCCAATAGCATGTCGCTCATCTCGATGGCCTGTTGGTGATGCGGGATCATGTGCTGGGTGAACATGGCATCAGCCTGATTGTGGGCTTCGGCGGCCGATGTCGACGAAGGCGCCGACACCGACGACGACGACGAAGCTCCCTGCGTAGTGCTGGTATTACTACACGCACCAACGGTTACCAGCGCCGCCAAGGTGGCCGCACCGACGGCCAGCGTCTTCCTCTTCATCACAACAAGTCCCTTCCCGGGTTTCACGGTCGATGCGGCTGCAGCGCGCCCAGTTGACGCGCGGGTATCCCGACCTGTCTTCGAGCATTCGCGCCGGCGGTATGGCCCGACTAGTCGTTCTATGAAGATTCGATAAAGAACGGCAACCGCCCTTGGCGTCGGGAGGTCCGCGGCGCAGCCTTGGCTGTGTTCGCCCCACAGGACCATCGAGAGGACCGGAATGACCATCTCACTGTCGACAGCGCTGCAGACGTCGTTCGCCGACGCTGTCGCTCGCACCCGAGCCGCCCTGACAGAGCAGGGTTTTGGCGTCCTGACCGAGATCGATATGAAGGCGACGCTCAAGGCGAAGCTGGGCGAGGACATGGAGGAGTACCTCATTCTGGGCGCCTGCAACCCACCTTTGGCTCACCGGGCAGTGAATGTGGACCGTCAAATCGGCCTGCTGCTGCCCTGCAACGTCGTTGTCCGAGCCGACCGAGCAGACGACACCTCCGTCATCGTCGAGGCGATGAACCCGCAGATACTGGTCGAGGTGACCGGAGAGCCGGCTTTGCGTGACGTCGCCGACGAAGTGACGCGAAAGATGCAGGCCGCCATCGACTCACTTCAGATTGCGGCCGCACCCGCCTAGTCCCTCAAACCCCTGCAAACACCGGACAGAACAGCGACGGCACGCGGAGCGTTACGACTTGGCGCCCGCCTCCGCTGACGCCGGTACGGGAAGCTTCAATCTCTTCAGCATCAACGCATTGACGGCCACGATGAAGCTGGAACCTGACATCGAGAGGGCAGCGATCTCGGGCCGCAGCACCAAGCCGAGCGAAGGTACGAAAACCCCAGCCGCGATGGGCAATGCGATCACGTTGTAGCCGACCGCCCATCCAAGGTTCTGCCGCATCTTTCGTAGCGTGCCCCGGCCGATCCGCAGCGCGATCGCGACGTCGAGCGGGTCTGATCGCATCAACACCAGATCTGCGGTTTCGATGGCGACGTCGGTGCCTGCACCGATCGCCACGCCGAGATCAGCTTGGGCGAGCGCCGGTGCGTCGTTGACGCCGTCGCCGACCATGGCGACCTTCTTGCCCTGTCGTTGCAGCTCAGCGATCTTGGCTGCCTTATCACCTGGCAGCACCTCGGCGATGACCGTGTCGATTCCCAGTTGCGCGGCGATGCGATCGGCAGTGGCCTGATTGTCGCCACTGAGCATGACCACCTCGACACCGAGGTCGTGCAGCGCGGACACCGCTTCGGCAGACGTCTCGCGCACAGCGTCCGCCAAGGCGATGACACCGACTCCCAGGCCGTCGACGCCCACCAAGACTGCCGTGCGTCCGCTGGCGGCGAGTTCGTCGCGGCGTTGCATCAACACGCCGAACTCGACGTCCTCCTCGACCATCAGCTTGCGATTGCCGACGGCAACGCGGCGCCCATCTACCGTCGCGACAGCTCCGTGACCGGGCACGTTACGGAAACCAGTCAGTGACGCCGAAGCGATCCCGTGCGCGGCCGCGTAACGCACGATCGCCCCCGCCAGCGGATGCTCGGACTCAGTTTCGACCGCAGCCACCATGGCGAGTACTTGATCCTCTGGAATGCCGTCGACGACGACGTCGGTCACTTCAGGCTCGCCCTTGGTCAACGTGCCGGTCTTGTCCATGACGACGGTATCGATGCGCGCCGACGTCTCCAGCGCGGTCGCATTCTTGAACAACACTCCCCGCTTGGCGCCCAACCCGGTGCCCACCATGATCGCGGTCGGAGTCGCGAGTCCCAACGCATCGGGGCAGGTGATCACCACGACGGTGATGGCGAACAGCAACGCGGTCTGGACACCGGCGCCGACCGCCCACCACACCAGGAAGGTGGCAGTGCCGCCGATCAGCGCCACCAGAACCAGCCAGAACGCTGCCCGGTCGGCGAACCGCTGCCCGGGGGCTTTGGAGTTCTGCGCTTCCTGAACCATCGCGACGATCTGTGCCAGCACCGTGTCGGAGCCGACCTTCGTTGCCACGACCCGCAACGTGCCGGTGGTGTTGATCGAGGCGCCAATCACCCTCGAGTCCGGCGCCTTTGACACCGGCAGGCTTTCCCCGGTGACCATCGACTCGTCGACGTCTGACGTTCCCTCGGCCACCTTGCCGTCGACGGGAATCTTGGCACCTGGGCGGATGAGCAGGAGGTCACCCACTGCCACCTCGGCGGTGGGAGTTTCCACCGGCTCACCGTCGCGCAGCACAACTGCCATCGGGGGCGCCAGCTCGAGCAGGGTGCGAATTGCATCGTTCGCGCCACCGCGAGCTCGCATCTCGAACCAGTGGCCCAACAGGACGAACGCCGTCAGCACCGAGGCGGCCTCATAGAACACCTCACCGCCGCCGGTCAGCGTCACCCCGAGGCTGTAGAGCCAGCCTGCGCCGACCGCCACGGCAACGAGCACCATCATGTCCAAGGTGCGGGCCCGTAGCGCTCGCCAGGCACCGTCGAAGAAGATCCACGCTGAGTAGAAGACGACCGGCAGGCTCAGCAACAGGGTGAACACGTCATCGCGGAGCCCGAACGGCGCAGGCACGGTGAACCCGAACATGTCGCGGCCCATCGGCGACCACAGCATGATCGGGATCGACAACGCGAGCGCTACTAGGAATCGGTTGCGCATATCGCGGACCATGTGATCCATCGACATGCCGGCGTGTCCGCCGCCGTGACCCATCGCTTCTTGCGGAGTTCGTGCCGGCGCGGCATCATGCGCATGCACCTCCCCGGCTGTCGGCGACAAAACCGACGTTGGCTGCTCGTGCAGGGTGGCCGCTGGGTCGTGATGGGGCTCGGACATCGGATCGCAGACGTGATCTGGCACCGACCGCCCCGCGCAGTGGAAGCCGCAGTCACGTATCCACCCGGCCAGGTCAGCGACCGAGGTGGTCGCGGGGTCGTAAACGACTGTCGCCGTTTGATTTACCGCATTGGCTTCGACCGACGTCACGCCCGGACGTCTAAGCAGAGTGCCCTCCACTACCGCCGTCGAACTTGCCCAGTTCAATCCGTGTACGTCGAGAATCGTCGACTTCGTCATAGCGTCTCTCGTTCAGTGTTACCGGAGCGGCTCAGATGTCCTGCGACCTGCGCTGTCCTCGCCATCCCCATCCCGCATCCGTCAGGCTAGTCATCTCGATCAGTCACCCTTCCGGTGATCGATAAGCCTGCAGTGCTGGTTCGACAAAGATTCGATGAAGATTGCGTGCAACACGCCCGCCGTGCGGTGATGTCGGCCACGGGCACAGTTGCCGTCCGCGTGGGCGCGGCGAATTTGTTGCGGCCTAGACGAAGCCGGCCCCTACACGTTCGTTGCTGCCGACGCGCTGGTGCTCAAGGTCCGTGAAGCCGGGCGGGTGGTCAACGTGCACGCCCTGATCGCGGTCGGAGTCAACGCGGAGGGCTTCCGGGAGATCTCGGCATCGACGTCAGCACCGCCGAAGACGGAGCGGGCTGGCTCACCTTCTGGCGCTCGCTGACCGCCCGCGAGATCTCCGGGGTACGACTGGTCACCTCCGACGCCCACGCCGGTCTGGTGGCCGCGATCGGCGCCACCCTGCCCGGCGCGGCCTGGCAGCACTGCCGCACCCACTACACAACCAATTCGATGGCGATCATCCGAAGGCGTCGTGGCCGTGTACAAGACCCTGTTGCATTCGGTGTTCAATCAGCCCGACAAGGAATCGATTGCCGCGCAATACGATCGGATCATCGACGCGCTGGCTGACA
This sequence comes from Mycolicibacterium chubuense, assembly GCF_001044255.1. Classification (GTDB taxonomy): domain Bacteria; phylum Actinomycetota; class Actinomycetes; order Mycobacteriales; family Mycobacteriaceae; genus Mycobacterium; species Mycobacterium chubuense. Next base: position 73,503 of record NZ_JYNX01000037.1, on the reverse strand, counting down.
AGCTCCCCAAGGTCGCCGACCACCTCGAAGCCGCCCGTGCGGATCTGCTGGCGTTCACCGCGTTTCCCAAGCAGATCTGGCGCCAGATCTGGTCGAGATCCGGCGTCGCACCGACGTGCACCGACCGCCTGAACCATCAACTCCAAGCATCACACCACGACGTCGTACACCACGTCCCTGGACTTGACTCGCTATCTTTGCGCGTCGGGTCTACACGACCGGAACCGAGAGTGTTTTGGGTACGTACCGCGATAGTCCATAGCGAGGTTAATGGTCGTGGTCGAACACGACGAGGGTGTCGACCAGATCGCCGTCGACAAAATACGCACGGCACGTGAAAGGGTCATGCAGCGTGCCGCCCACTTCGTTCGGCGCCACGACAACGCCCTCTACACTCTGCACACTGATGCGGGAGTGGTCGACGCCGTCGAGGGGCCCGCCGCTAAACAACGAGAACAAGTCCATTACTTCCGGGTCCAGTTGCGCGCTCGTCACTGTGACGTCGGTGAGTTTCGCTGTCGACGGCGCCACCAGCCGCGCTACGACGTCACGTTCACACCGCTGCTGGGCCGCACGCTCGCGCGGGTCTACGGATCCCGAGTCGATGAGCCCGAAACCACGCGTAATTATGGCGATGGCCGCTAACAGCGCACCGCACATCGCCGCGGCTGCCAGAAGCAGCGCACGTTTCCTCTTTCGAGCTCCCATGTACGCCCGCTCCGTCTATCGCGAGGACAGTTTCGACTTCCCGTGTCGATTCTGGCTTCACGGCATCCACTCCGGCCTCGGACATCATGCCCGTCCCAGGCGTCCGCTCATTCCTGACATCCACCACCCGCTGCGCATCATAGAGCTGCTTGGCAAGCTGGCGGGAGCTGGCACATGCCGTGACGGCGCAACCACGACTTGAGCGATGGTCACAGTTGCATCCGGCGACTTGAGTGCCCGACGCTATGGTCGCCGGAGTGGGTTTCGCAAAGTAGCGATAGACCGTGGCCCGAGACACGCCCATCATCTTGGCGATGTCGGCGGAGGCGATGCCCTTGCCTCTCAAGCTGCGCGCCTTGGCGGCGGCAGCGTCGTCGACCTTCCGGGGCCGACCCCGCTTGCGCCCGTTGGCGGCCACGCCGCGACGCATCCGCGCCATCCGCTCCATGTTGTCGCCCTGGGCGCCAGAAACGACGTGTTGTTGAACGCCTATCTCCGCCGCGATCTTCACGCACGCCGGGTTGTCGCACTCATGCAAACCCGGCACCCCCGCTGCCACGCTTCCGCCGCGTCGCCAACGCGTAGCAATGCGGACGCACACAGGAACCCCCGCCGTCGCGCGTGAGGCTAGACCGGAGCCATCGGTGCCGATCGCCCTGTCCAGATGTCGCAGTCCGAAGAGGTTGGGCCGCAGACGACGTGACAATCGAAGCACGCGATTTCCGCGCATGCCGACGCCGATCAACGATCAGCTGTCCCGCCCTTCTCATGTCGGCAAACCCTAAAGCCGAACACCGACAATCAGCGCGGCCACCCCGAGTCGAGGTGGCACCACTAGCCGAACCATAACGGCTACGAGGCGACGACGGCTACGTCCGCGCATCAGGAACGCCAGCGGCCCCGTCGCTGGGACTCACTGCTGGATCAGCTGCCATCGCCGTCTAGTGAATGCGTACCGTTTCTCGCCGTGCGCTTCTCGATCTTCGGTGCGTGCCGCAGCATGGCCCTGACTTCGCCGATGCCGTCGCCGGTCAGTTCAGCGACCGTAGCCAGCGTTTCACCATTTTCCTGCAACAGCCTGATTGCCGCGCCGGCCTCGGCCCGAGTGCCGGCACGCCTCTTGGTGGCCTCGGCGCGCACCCCTTCGGTCACCGCCGCCAACCGCTCGGTCTCCCAGACGTCGATCTCGGCCAGCCGGGCCTTGGCCACCATGTAGTTCGCCGCGTTCTCGATGTTCGCCTTCTCCCGAGCCGCGCGGGCCTCGTTGGCGCGCCTGGTCGCCTCGCGCGCCCTCCGCCGGGCTTCCACCTTTGAGGTACTTGGAGCTGTCATGGTCGGGGCACTAAAAGCGACCCCCCATGACCGTCCGTGAGGTCGTTCACCCAAAGTGAAGCGCTGCCACCGCCAGCCCGTGCGTCCGCAGCATAGGCATACGGGTATCCGATACTCTCAGGTCTTTTGAGAATCTGTCCGGCACTCACGTGCCTTCTTGGCTCCTGTCCGACAACGACTTTGGTGACGACCACCTCGGCACATTCTGGTGATGTTCTAGGTGTCGAGGTCGATGCCGTAGATCGCGAACAGCGACTCGAGATCGTCCCACTGGTCGCCGTCGAAGTTGTAGTCGAAGGCACCGACGCTTGTTCCCGGCATGGCGATCAGCTGATGAATACGTGCGCCGGATTGGCATCTGAGCAGTCGAAGGATCGAGTCTTCGTCGTCATCGCCGCAGGAGCCCGCGAACATGTTCAGGATCAGCCGCCAGACCACCGCGATCGGCAGCTGACCGAGCTGCGCGTTGGACCGGTTCTGCACGAACAGCCGAGATGCGTCGTCATCCAACTTCTCGACGCCGATGAGGCCGCAGTTCGTCAATACGTTCACCAGACGGTCCCACTCTTCACCGTCGATTGCGCTCAGCAGATTGTTCAACCCGACGCGGGAGACGACGTCGCTCATCCTCTGGCAGTCGATCGCATCCAGGATCCGCAGGATCGCTCGCTCATCATCGTCGCCGCAGAAACCGTCGATCATCGCGTTGATCAGATTGACCAGCTCATCATTGGGGATCTGTCGAATCTGGTCCGGAGATGCGTTCGCTACAGTCGCGCGCGCATTGTCATCGGCGATCCCATTGAACAGGTCAGCGAGCCAACCACCGACGAGGTAGACGATCGCGATCCACCCGCCGATCCGACTGCCCGATTCGGCGGCGTAACCGACACCCTTCTTGACGTCCTCGTCCCACGTCGTCGGAGGCTGATTGGGGTCGTTGGGATCCCGCGGCGGCTGGCCCGGCTGATCACCGGAGCGGGTGCGCATCGCCTCGTTGTCCAGCTGATGCCGGATCCCGCGGAGCCGTCGCGCAACCTCCTGCAGGCTGACCATCTCGCCGCCGACCTCGACGATCTTGGCGTCTTTGTCGACACCGGCCAACCGGAGATCCTTGGCAGCCGCGCTGATCAGCTTCGCGATGCCGTCGACTCGATCCTGGGCGCGCAAAACGGTGATCAGATGCGATTCGCGCGAGGGGGCAAGTCCTGCCAGGGCTCGACCGGCGCGCTGGAGGCGATGCGAGGTGTCGATCAGGCGGCACGCGGCTTCTCGCGCGTCCCGATGGAATCGATGATTGGGTTGTCCCCCGCCCTCAGACGGCTGCTCGGCGACTGCCATGCCCATTCTCCCGGTGCATTGCGCGGCGGGCGCCACGCCCTGGTACCGCGATCGTACGTTCGTGATCGCCGTGAAGTTCGGCAATCAATTGCCCGTTTTTTCGTTCGACAAGGCCGGCACCTCGGCGCTCCCGTAGATCAGTCCACATAATGCCCCAGAGGCGCCTACCGGATCGAGGGCAGACGTCACGCGTCGCTGCCATCGGTCCCGCTGGTCGAGCTGCCCGATCCGCCTGCACCGCCTTGGCCACCGCGCGTACCCCCGTTGCCGCCGTTGCCGCCGGCACCCGTTCCCGCGACGCTGTTTCCGGGCCCGCCGTCACCCCCTCGGCCCCCGCGCGGCCCGGTGCCGCCAGAGCCCCCGGCACCTCCAGAGGCGTCACCGACGACACTGGATCCACCGCCGCCGCTCCCGCCCGCGCCGGCGGTGGATCCACGTCCACCGTCACCGCCGCGGCCACCGTCCGCACCGAAATACGTTGTGACGGCATCTCCGCCGTCACCGCCGCTGCCACCCCGTCCCGACCGCCCACCGTTGCCACCACGACCTCCGTTGCCTCCGTACGTGTCGGTGGTCGCACCGGCGCCGCTGCTGCCCGTACCACCGTCGCCGCCACGACCCCCGTCGCCGGTCAGGGCTCCGCCATCGCCGGCGGCCCCTCCGGCCCCACCGCCTGCGGACGCGGCGCCTGACGCCTCCCCGCCCGCCCCGCCCGCACCGCCGTCGCCGAGAAGCCCTGCGCTGCCGCCGGTTCCACCGATACCGGCAAACGCTCGACTCCCTGTGCTGGTGGCTGCTCCGGCCGCTCCACCGGCGCCGCCATCCCCCACTATCCCGGATCTGCCGCCGGCCCCACCGTTGCCGCCGAGGGTCTGCTCTTGACCCGTCGCTGTGCCGCCACTACCGCCGGCACCGCCGTCTCCGATCACACCTGCCTTCCCGGCGTTGCCTCCCGCACCGCCGAGCGCTTCCCTGAATGCCTGAGCCTTGCCGCCATCACCGCCCCGGCCGCCGACGCCAATACCCAGTGCGCTGCCGCCGGCGCCCCCAGCGCCACCGAGCGCGTCCCCTCCGCTCGACGCGTCACCACCGCGACCGCCCGCACCGGAGACACCGTTGAAAAGCCCACCGCCACCGCCGCGACCCCCTTCGCCACCCGTCGCGAGACCGACGATCGCGGTCGCGCCGCCACCGCGCCCGCCGACACCGCCGTCACCACTGATCAATCCGCCGGCGCCGCCGGCACCACCCGCTGTTCCCGTGGCGCCGGCAACGTCGACGACCAACGCGCCATCGCCTCCGTCGCCACCGTTGCCGATCAGTCCCGCGCGGCCGCCCGCCCCACCGTCGAGAGTTCCCACCCCGTCGCCGCCCCGGCCCCCGTTACCGAACAGAAGTCCTCCGTTGCCGCCCTTCTGACCGGGTGCACCCGCAGCTCCGTTGCCGATCAGAAGACCGCCGTTCTCCCCTGGTTCGTCACCATCGCTGATGAAGAAGGCGATCGAAGCCCCGAGCAACCCGCCCAGTCCATCTGACGGTCCGACCAGGGACGGCGGCATCGGGGCCAGTTCCGCTCGAGACATCGGCCCGCGACCCCGCGTACGCGACACCACAGGAGTGTCGTCACGGACGTGCGGCGCGCGCGCGGCCCGAGCACGTGACACGCGCCTCAGCCCCGGCTGCGGGCGAAACCCGGGCACCCGCGCCGTCTCGAGGTCGTCGGACCAGATGTGCGACGATCGCTGCACATCGGGCCCTGGTTGCGCGACAGGCGGATCGAGCTGGCCATAGAGCGTGTTGGGCGTCGCAATGTCCCTGACGGTCGCCGGGGTCGCATGCGAAACCGGGATCGACCGGGCGACGAGCACGGGACTCACCGCTGACCCTGCAAGCCGGGGCTCGGGCGTGATCGCGGCGGTCGTCAGCACGCCGACCGTCAGCACGGCCGTGATCATCGAAACTTTTTCGGCAGCGCTCATGCAGCCGTCCCGTTCGGCTCGACGATGTCCACTTCAGCGGTAGGGCTCATCGTGAAACGCTGGTGGGCGGCGCACTAGCGTAGTCACTACCCCAATCGGCACCCGGATAGTTCGGCGTTGCGCTGATCCGCGCGCGGCGCGCCCATAGTGTGGCCATATGTCCGGCACGTGGCCGCTGACGGGACGATCCCGTGAACTCGCGACGATTGCGGCTGCGTTGGACCCGTCCGCGACCAGCCCCGGGCTGCTGATCACCGGTGAAGCAGGTGTCGGGAAGACGCGGCTGGCCGCCGAGGCGTTGAGCCGAACGGCGTTGCCGTCGGTGTGGATTGCCGCCACTGACGCCGCCAAAGCCATTCCGCTGGGCGCATTCTCACCATGGGTTCCGGCGCGGTCTGAGAATCCCGCCGGCTTGGTCGCCGAGGTTCTGCACGCCATCGGACAGGATGGCAACGGGGACGGCGTGATCGTCGCCGTCGACGACGCGCATCTGCTCGACGACCTGTCGATGTTCGCCGTCCAACAACTCGTGCTGCGCGGCGTTGCGAGGGTGCTGCTCACGGTGCGTGACGGCGAGACTGCTCAGGCTGTCACCGCGCTGTGGACGGGCGGCTCGCTGCAGCGGTTGCAGGTGGGACCGCTCACGCGCGCCGATTACGCTTCTCTGCTCGGCCAAAACCTCGGAGGGCGGGCCGATCCGGCATCCGTGGACCGATTGTGGCGACTGACCAAGGGCAACGTGTTGTATCTGCGGCACGTCGTGGACAGCGAGATCGCCGCCGGCCGCATCACGTCCGTGAACGGCATGTGGCTCTGGGATGATGATTTCGTGGCGTCCTCGTCGTTGGCGGAGCTCGTCGAAGGCCGCATGGGGAGCCTGCCGCAGGAGCTCGCCGAGGTTGTCGACCTGCTCGCCCTGGGCGAGCCGCTCAGCCTCTCGACGTTGGGACGGCTGGTCGACACCGGCGCACTCGAGCGCGCTGAGCAGCGTCGGCTGGTCACCATCGACGTCGAAGCTCGCGACCCCGTGGTGCGGCTGGCTCACCCCCTCTACGGCGAGATCCGCAAGGCCACCGCAGGGGTGATGCGCCTGCGACGACTGCGGGGAAGGCTTGCGGTGAGTCTCGCCGAACTGGGTGAGGTGGACCAGCGGGCACTGCTGCGACGCGCGGTGCTCGCGCTCGACTCCGACCTGGCGCCCGACGTGGCGCTGCTGATGCGCGCGGCGCAGATCGCGGTGTGGTTGTCCGATCCCGGCTTGGCGCTGCGCTTGTCGCACGCCGCCGTGGCTCACGGAGGCGGCTGGGTCGCGGAGTTGGGCTACGCCACGTGTTTGATGACCGTCGGTGAGATCGAGGACGCCCAAATTCTTCTGGGGGCTGTCGCGACCAGCGCGGAAGTCCCGGACGATGTTCGGTTTCAGGCCGACTTCTTGCGGGCGTGGACGCTTCACACCGGGGGACGTCCCGAGGACGCACGCTCCGTGATGCAGCACGCGGAGCAGGTTCATTCCGGCCCCACAGCCCGGGCCTCGTTCGCAGCGCTGAGCGCCTCGATGTACGCATGCCGTGCAGATCTGGCCGAAGCGGTCGAGGCCGCCGACGACGCCCTCGCGTCACCGGCGCTTCCCGACATCGCGAGGATCCTGGCGCTGATCGCCAAGGCGGGCGCCTTGGCGGACACAGGACGCAATGACGAGTTGCCTGTCCTCTACGAGGAGGCGCGACGGTTGGCCGAGACGTCAAGTGAGGCGGTGACCCCGCTGGCCACCTTCATCGAGATCTACGCGTGGGGACAACGGCTCGCCGGGCGGTTCGGCGACGCTGTGACAGCGGTGGAGAGTCTGCGCGGCTACAGCGAAGGCCCGCTGGCGCACATATGGACTCAGTCGATGGCCGGGTGCAACGAGCTGGCCACTGGCCGCGCCGAGGCTGCCATTCGCCGCTTCGAAGCCATCGGCGGAGAGCGGCGACCCTTCGACTCGCTCGGGTGGACGTACCGCTATCACATCGACCTCGTGACGGCCTATGCGATAGCCGGCCACGATGCGACTGCTGTCTCGCTGCTCGAACAGCTGGAGCGTCATCATCATTCGGTATTCGAGTACCACACCCCAGCGAGATTGCTGGCCAGGGCATGGGTGCGGGCGTCGCAGGGTTGGTCCAGCGGGGCGATCCAGCAGGCGCGATCTGCGGCCGAGTTGGCCTCTGCCAGAAGTCAACTTGCTCAGGAGGTCATGTGCCTGCAGACTGCGACGCGGTTCGGCGACGCTGGCACAACACAACGTTTGCGCATCTTGGCGACGATGATCGACGGGCCGCGGGCGTCCGCTGCCGCGGCTCACGCGCAGGCGTTGAGCGCGAACGACGCAACCGCGCTGGAATCGGTGGCCACACGCTATGAGGCCATGGGCGACCTGCTGTCCGCCGCCGACGCGGCCGCCCAGGCGTGCATCGTGCACACCGACGCCGAACGCGCCCGGGAGGCCCGCGCGTGCGCCGCGCAGGCACGGGAGTGGGCACGCGAATGCGGCCGGGTCCACACCCCCGCGCTGGCGGAGATCGGTCGCGACCGTGGTTTGACCCACCGCCAACGCGAAGTGATCGCGATGGCTGCAAAAGGTCTGAGCAACAGAGAGATTGCACGACGTCTCTCGGTCTCGGTGCGCACCGTCGAGGGTCACCTCTACCGCGCTTCGGTCCGCGTCGATGCCACCGGCCGTGCCGAGTTGGCGGCCAGGTTGCGCAACGAAAACGGCAGCGAGCATCAACGCCGCGACTCTCCCCAGCTGTGATGCGGTCGGCATGTCGCGAGAAGCGCCACCGGGGCCGCAGTGCGACAGCACTCCGTCATTGGTCTCTCGCTCCGCGATGAACCGGGCAACCGGATGACGGGCACCTGTCGGGAAGCGAGCATGCTCGAACGCCGTGGGTCTGCTATGAAAACGCTGGGAACAGGCAACTTTCGTTGATCCGGGCAGTCGGTCGAGTTAGGTTCGTCAACAAGATCAACGCCGACAAAGCTTCACGGTGGCCCACGTACCTCCGTCGCTCGTCGACGCTCCCTTCCGCTGCTCCTAAGGGGTTCCTCCATGGCCGGCCTCTCCCGCACAATCGCTCACTCGGCGCCATGGCGCGCGCCTCTGACAGCCGGCGTGACCGCTGGTCTCGCCGGGGCGGCGATGGCGTTCACCGGCGTGCTGTTGCTGGCACCGCACGACTCGACGTCACCCGTCTCGTACGAGATCCGGCTCGCGTCGACCAGTCAGGACTGCCTCATGACGAGTGCGAATTGCCTCGGCCGCGCAGGCGGCACGACCCATCTGGCGGCCACATCGGCGCCCGCCCTGCGGCCCATGATCGGGCCGAGTGGCTGGCTGATCGGTGACGGGGCCAGTGCCGCCGCGGACTGCGTCGGAACAGCCTGCAATGGTCAGAACGGCGGATTTCTCGGAGGCAGCGGCGGTAACGGGGCCAACGGCGGCAGCGGCGGCCGGGCCGGCCTCTACTGGGGCAACGGCGGCGACGGGGGTGCCGGTGTCGCGGGCGTGAACGGAGACGCGGGCGGAGACGGCGGCGATGCCGGCTTCTTCGGCAACGGAGGCGAGGGCGGTGCCGGTGCCGACATCACCAACTCCGCCGCAGACAATCCGGCCACCACCAGTGTCAACGAAGGTGACGCGACAGGGGGCGCCGGCGGCGCCGGCGGTAAGGGTGGCACGTTCGTCGGTCAGGCCGGCGCGGGCGGCAAGGGCGGCAATGCCACGTCGGTGAACGGCAGCGCCCAAGGTGGCGCAGGCGGACAAGGCGGCCTGAACCACTACGCCGGCGGTATCGGCGGCCAGGGCGGCGACGGCGGGAACGCCACCAGTGGGACGCACGGCGCGGCCATTGGCGGCAAGGGCGGCGCCGGCGGCGAATCGTCGGTCGGGGCAACCGGTGGCACCGGCGGCAAGGGTGGTACGGCGACAGCGGCCGGCGACTCCACCGCCACGGGCGGCAAGGGCGGCGACGGCGGGAGCGCCGGACAATCGGGTCAAGGCGGCAAGGGCGGCGCCGGCGGCGACGCGGCGACAGGCGCCGGTTCGGCGACCGGCGGCGCGGGCGGTCACGGTGGCGACTCGACCGGCTTGACCGGCAAGGGCGGCGACGGCGGCAATGGCGGGAATGCGACCACGCCCGGCACGGCCAAGGGCGGCGCAGGCGGAATCGGCGGTGCCGGAGGCAAACTCGGACACAACGGAGCCAACGGAAAGCCGGGATCCGCCTCTCCGTAGGCCGGGACAGCAGGGCGGGCCATCGGACATTTGTGCCGAACGGGAGCGCGGAAACTCAGCTCTCGCCCGTTCCTGCGGTGTCATCGACGGTGGCCGTGTGGGCGACTTTCGTCATCAGCGGCTCCACGGACTCCGCATTGGGTAAGTCCAACGCGCTGGCGGCGACGTCGGCAGCGTTGGCGGCGGGTCGCGTCGCTGCCACGTTGAGTTCGAACTTCTTGCTGAGTTCAGCGTCGGACAGCGGCCTCTGCGGTCCGCCACGGTTGTGGTCGATACGTACCTCGTGCCATGTGTCGTCGGCGGTCCGGACCCGCAGGACCGCCGGGAACTGGTGGGGATAGATCTCGTCACACCGTTGGTCCGCATGGCATGAGACGAGGCCGGCCAGTTGGAGGGTGGCCGGATCCTGCGCCGCCACGTCGCTGAAGTCGGGGTGGCCCAGTCCCAGCCCGGCCCCACCGAGGAACGCGCGAGCGACAGTGTACGGGCCGGAAAAGGCCGCGTGGTAACCCGATTCGGGTGCGCGTTTGGCGGCCAGCGGCTCTGCCACGGTGCGAAGGACGGGGGTGGGCAGGCCCAGCGAGATCTCGACGATGTCAGCGGGAGACACACCCCGCGACCGCAACTCGAGTGCGGCGTCGATACCGGCGTGGGTGAAGTGATTGCACGGATAGGGCTTGAAGAAGATCCCGGGCAGCTCCCAGTGTTCACCGAGCCGATCGGTGACCTTCGCTACGTCGGCTCGTTCTCCGCAGAATGCCTGAAGGAATCCGAACCGGCCCTCGATGACGGTGGGCGGGCCAGTCAGTCCGTGTCGGGCCAATTGGGCGGCAGAGATTCCGGAGTGTGCGGCCCATCCGCAGTGCGCACGCTTGACGGTGCCGCCGGTCCGATTCGCCTCGAGCAGCCCTGCACCGAAACTCGCCGCGATTCCCAATGAATCGGCGATGCCGTCGACGTCCAGGCCGTAGAGCATCGCCGCGGCGGTCGCTGCGCCGAGCGCCCCGCAGATCGAGGTGGCGTGCTGTCCACGTTCGAAGAACTCGGAATTGCCGAGCTTTTCGTCATATCCCCCCATGCCCAGTCGCACCGCGATCTCGATACCGGTGCCCGCCGCCGCAAGCAGCTCCGGCCCGGAGGCGCCGGTCCGTTGGGCCACCGCCAGCGCAGCGGGGATCACGGAGGCCGAGGGGTGCAGCACCGACGGCAGGTGGGTGTCATCGGAGTCCATCGAATGCGCGAGCGTGCCGTTGACCAGCGCTGCCACTGCTGCCGGGAAGCGGGTGGCGGTACCGATCGCACTAGCGTCCGGTACGCCCGACCATTCGTGCGCGAGAGCCGTCACCGCGCTGGCCGATGGCTGTCCGAGCGCTGCCACGGAGTTGCCCAGAACGTCGAGTACCCGGCGTGCGACATCCTTCTCGAGACCGGCGGACAGACCCTGACGGCGTGTCCGATCCGCGAAGTCGGCGAGGCGACCGACCACCGTCGTGGTGTCGTGACGGCTCATCGGGCGACCACCGCGACGGGCCGAACCGGCGACCCCGTGCCACCGACGATCCGCAAGGGTGCCATGACGAACGTGAACTCGGTCAGCGCCCGTTGTGAGGCCGCCTCCAGGNCGCGACGGGCCGAACCGGCGACCCCGTGCCACCGACGATCCGCAAGGGTGCCATGACGAACGTGAACTCGGTCAGCGCCCGTTGTGAGGCCGCCTCCAGGTTGAGATGTTCGATGATATGAATACCGTTGTCCACCAGAAGGACTCTGTGCACCGGTAACACGCTGTGGCCCTTACCGGCCGGGATGTGTTCGAAGGCGGTGGTGTCGGAGCCGGCCGCGGAGATGCCGGCATCGGCGAGCCACCGGGCGGCGTCGACGTCGGGGCCGGGGACACCGTCACTTTGTCCCAGGTATTTCTCGGGATCGTCGAAGTGCTGTGCCCAGCCGGACCGGATCAGCACCACATCTCCGCGGCCCGGACGGACGCCGGCGAACTCGGCGGCCCCGATCAGCATGTCGCGGGTGATCGGCGTGCCCGCGTCGAGGGCGTCGACGCCGGCTGCGCGGGCGACATCGAGCAGGATTCCGCGGCGCAGCAGGAACGGGATCTTCTCGGCGCCGTGCTCGACGAATCTGCCACCGGCCATCGCCTGGTCCACATCGATTCCGCCGTTGAGCTTGCCGTCGTGACTGACGTGTGACAGTGCGTCGACGTGCGTCCCGACGTGTCCGCCGGTGACGATGATCTCGTTGGAGGCGGACCCGCCATCGGGCCGGACGTGGTCACCGTGCCGCCGGATCAAGGTCATCCGGAACCCGGGATGGTTTGGCGAGCAGGGCATTCCGGTGGCGTGCGGGTGGCCGAGCTCGACGACCTCGAGCTCATGGTCGGCGACGGCGGCGAGCAGCGAGTCGCGGCGGGCCGTGGACACGTTCGTCATGGAGTGCTCCTTGTCGTTGGCGGGATCGTTGGTGCGTCTTCCGCTCGCGCCAGCACGGCCTCGGCGCCGGCGACCACAGCCGGGTCGATGAACGATCCGTTGTGGTCCAGCACTGTCGCCTCGCCTCGCCGTGCTGCGCTGCGGGCGGCTTCGACGACGCGCTGCGCGGCGTCGAGTTCGGCGCGGGTGGGCGTGAAGACGTCGTTGATCGTCTTCAGTTGGCTCGGATGTATTGCGGATCGACCGTGGAATCCGTTCTGTCTGGCGGTCTGGCAGGACGTGCGCAGCCCCTCGATGTCCGCGACGTCGGTAAAGACACTTGCCACCGGTGAGTCGAGGCCGTACGCGCGGGCAACGCAAACGAGCCATCCGCGCGCCCATTCGAGTCCGTCACGCGCGACGCGCAGATCGGCGGCCAGATCGGCCTCCCCCAGTGCGATCCCGTCGACCTGCGTGTGTGCCTGGGCGATCGCTTCGAGGCGGAGCAGGCCGGCGGCGGACTCGATCAACGCATGAACTCGCCATGGACCGAGTTCGGCGGCCCGCTGCAGTTGCGCGGGACTCTCCACCTTCGGAACTCGCAGACCGGCGGGTGGGTTCTCTGCGGCCGCGAGGATGTCGAGATCGGCCTGGGCCTCAGCAGTCGCGGCGTTGATCCGCACCCAGATCGCCCGCTGCGGATAGGTGTTGAGTGCGGCGACGGTGTTCGACCGCGCCTGCTGTTTGCGGTCGGCAGGCACCGCATCCTCGAGGTCGATCACGACGGCATCGGCTGCGCTCGCCAGAGCCTTCTCGATGCGGTCGGCGCGGTGGCCCGGCACGTACAGCCAGCTACGCGGAATCATCGGAGCGCTCCTGATCTCGCCAACCCAACTTGTGAGAGACGTCCCGTGCCGCAGCGAGGAGCTGTGGCTCGTGGGCGTCGCAGAACGCCTCCGTCATCCGGTAGGCGGGTCCACAGACCGACAGTGCCCCGACAACCCGGCCGGTGCTGCCGAAGATCGCTGCGGCAATCGACCCTGCACCCTCCTGGCGCTGCCCGGATGACCGCGCAGTCCCCCGGAGTCGGACCTTCCGGACGATCTCGCGCAACTCCTCGGGATCGCAGACCGTGTCCTCGGTGAGCCGGTCGAGGGGTCGGGCGAGTTCATCGTCGAGTTCGGGGTCGGTCAGGTAGGCGAGGATCACCTGCCCCGACGACCCGCTGTGCAGCGGAAATCGACGCCCCAGTTCCACCGTCATCTTGATCTCGCGTCCACTCTCCACCTGGTCGAGGTACACGCGCCCGCCCGGGACACGACCCGACACGGTCGCGGTCTCGCCGGTCAGCCTCTGCAACTCGATCAGCGCGTCGTGTGCGGCGCGGCGCAGCGGTGACACGTCCATCGCACGGGCGCCCAGGGTCGCCGCCGCGGGCCCCAGCATGTACTGGCGAGAACTGTTGTCGTGCAGCAGAAGTCCGGCATCGACGAACGTGGTGAGGATACGGTGCACCACCGCTTTCGACATCCCGAGCGCCCTCGCGATCTCACTGACACCCAGGGGGCCCGACGTTCGGCCGAACTGCAGCAGGACCTGCGCCGCGCGAGCGGTCGCAGCCGTCCCCGGCGTGGCCGTCTCGGCCGGATCCAAAGGCTCCAGGGTCATCCGATGTCCTTTCCGATCACCACATCGCTCTCCGGCGAACCACTGCCTGTACCACTCAACGGAACGCCTTAGCGTACGTCCACTTTTAGCATAAAACATTCGAATCAGCCTGTGAACGCCGGTTTACAGCTCACATCGCATCATGCAAGATGGCCTTACGGTCACTCAAAAGTGAGGCGGAACACGCAATTTGTTCCGCTCAGAGGAACGATTGGGGCTATTGTGGCGCAACCAGACTTCGACCTGGTGGTTGCCGGCGCCGGCGGGGGCGTCGTCGGTGCCCTCCGTGCCGCCGAGTTGGGTGCGCGGGTACTCCTCATCGATGCGGACGAACACTTCCACCGCGGAAACAACACGTCGATGTGCACCGCGATGATTCCGGCGCCGGGCACCCGCTGGCAGCAGGCCGCAGGCGTCGAAGACAGCCGGGAACAGTTCGTCGCCGACATCATGGACAAGACGCACCAGACCGCCGACGCGACACTGGCAGACGCGCTGGCGGCGGTGGGCGCACCGCTGGTCACGTGGCTCGCCGACTCGCAGGGCCTCGAGCCCGAACTGGTCCGTGAATTTCGCTACCCGGGGCACAGCGCTGATCGCTGCCACACTTTCACCGGCCGCCACGGCTCACACCTCCTGCGTCACCTGGTCGAGAGCGCACGCCGCCAGCCGAACATCGAGTTGATCACCCCCATGCGGCTGATCGACGTCACGTCCGACGGCGCACAGGTCCAGGCGGCGCAGATCGCCAACCCCGATGGTGTCGTCGAGGAGGTGTCGACGCCGGCAGTGCTTCTGGCCACCAACGGATACGGCGCGAATCGAGATCTGGTGCGCACCTGGATGCCGGAGATCGCCGACGCGCACTATCACGGCGGCCAGTACAGCCTCGGTGACGCCTTACGCATCGGTGAGGCGCTGGGCGGCAAGACCGCGTTTCTCGACGCCTATCAGGGACACGCTGCACTCTCCTCCCGCACTCAGACCCTCGTCGGCTGGGCCACCGTCCTGCACGGCGGGATCATCGTCAACTCACAGGGTCACCGGTTCGCACCGGAATCGATCGGCTACTCGGAGTTCGCCGCTCTGCTTGCGCAACAACCGGGCTCCACCGGTTGGATCGTGATCGACGAGCACATCGCCGACCTGTGCAGCGTCTTCGAGGACTTCCGCACCGTCGCCGAGAACGGCGGCGTCGTCAGCGCCGACAGCATCGAGGAACTGGCCGCGAAAACCAGTCTGCCCGTCGACACGCTGACCGACCAAGTCCAGACAGCATCGCGAGCCGCCAGCGGCGCGGCCCCGGACCCGCAGGGACGCAATGACTCCCGACACCCCCTCGCCCCGCCCTACCGAGCGATTCAGGTGATGCCGGCACTCTTCCACACCCAAGGCGGCCTGGTCGTCGACGGCTCCGCCCGCGTCCTCGACGCCGATGACGAACCGCTCCGGGGTCTCTACGCCAGCGGTGGTGCCGCCATGGGTATCTCGGGTCACGGAGCAGCGGGTTACCTCGCCGGTAACGGGCTCATCGCGGCACTGGGGCTGGCGTTCCTGGCCGCCGAAGACGTGGCGTCCACCCTGCCGACCTGACCGCATCACCGCACAGGGTCATCGAACCGAAACAGCAAAGGAGAACGTCCATGAGCAGCTATCTGATCAAGAACGCCAGGATCATTCGCGGCACCGTCGACTCACCCGACGCCGGCGAGAATGCAGACCTGCTCGTCGAAGGCGGCCGGGTCGCGGCGATCGGCCCGGACCTGCGGTCCGAAACCGCCGAGATCATCGACGCAACCGGAAAACTCGTGTTCCCGGGAGTGGTCGACGCACATCAGCATTGGGGAATCTACAACTCGCTGGCCGAGGACACCGCCAGTGAGTCACGCGCCTGCGCACAGGGTGGCGTGACAACCGCCCTGACGTACATGCGTACCGGGCAGTACTACCTGAACAAGGGCGGCCCGTACGCGGAGTTCTTCCCGGAGGTCCTCGAGGCAGCCGAGACGCGGTCGTATGTCGACTACGCCTTCCATCTCGCACCGATGTCGCGGGAGCACCTGACCGAGATTCCCTCGCTGATCCGAGATCAGGGTGTCAGCTCCTTCAAGATCTTCATGTTCTATGGCAGCCACGGACTGCACGGCCGCTCGAACTCACAGAGCGACTTCCTGATGATCCCCGAGGACGAACGCTACGACGTCGCTCACTTCGAATTCGTCATGCGCGCGATCCAGCAGGCCCGGGAGAGCATGCCGGATCTCGCCGAGCACATCTCGCTCTCGCTGCACTGCGAGACCGCCGAGATCATGACCGCTTACACCAAACTCGTCGAGCAGGAGGGCCGCCTCACCGGCCTGGCCGCCTACAGTGCATCACGCCCGCAGCATTCGGAGGGCTTGGCCGTGACGATCGCCTCGTTCCTCGCCGACGAGACGGGACTGCCGAACATCAATCTGCTGCACCTGAGTTCGGCCAAGGCGATGACCGCGGCGATGCGGATGGCAAACACCTTCCCGCACGTGGACTTCCGCCGCGAAGTCACCATCGGGCACCTTCTCGCCGACATCGACACCGCAATGGGGCTGGGCGCCAAGGTCAATCCCCCCATCCGGCCCCGAGAGGACGTCGAGGCACTCTGGGAGCACGTCCTGGCCGGAAACGTGGACTGGGTGGTGTCCGACCACGCGTGCTGCAAGAGTGAGCTGAAATTCGGTGAGGACCCCGACGACGTCTTCGCCGCGAAGTCCGGCTTCGGCGGGGCCGAGTACCTCCTGCCCGGGCTGATCACCGAGGGCACCAAACGCGGGTTGTCTCTCAAGACCATTGCACGCATGACGGCCACCAACCCCGCCGACCGATACGGCCTGCCCGGCAAGGGGCGTATCGCCGTCGGCCTGGACGCCGACCTGGCGATCGTCGATCCCGATCGCACCTGGACGGTTTCGGCTGCCGATTCGGAATCCACCCAGGAGTACACACCTTTCGAGGGATTCGAACTCACCGCAGCCGTGACCGACACATTCGTGCGCGGTATCCGCGTGCTCACCGATGGTGCCGTCACCGGCCGGCCGGTGGGCAACTACCTGAAACGACCGTACTGATGGCGGCGCTGACGAGATCGACCCACGACGCGGCCGGCGCCCGGACCGGTCCACTCGCCGGATACCGCGTCCTCGACGTTTCGACAATTCTGGCCGGTCCGCTCGCCGCGCAGGTGCTCGGCGACTACGGGGCCGACGTGATCAAGATCGAGCATCCCGACAAGCCCGACGGAATGCGTGGACACGGCCTGGGTAAAGACGGTATCCCGTTGTGGTGGAAGATGATCAGCCGCAACAAGCGGGCGATGACCCTGAACCTGGGAACCCCTGATGGACAGCGCGTCTTCCGCAAGCTCGCCGCGACCGCCGATGTGATCGTCGAGAATTTCAGGCCCGGCACCCTGGAACGGTGGGGCCTGTCCTATGACGCGCTCAGCGCCGACAATCCCGGTTTGGTGCTGCTGCGTGTCACCGGCTTCGGGCAACACGGCCCCTACTCGACGCGTCCGGCGTTCGGGACGCTGGTCGAGTCCATGAGCGGATTCGCTCACCTGACCGGCCAGCCCGATGGCCCACCCACGCTCCCGGCATTCGGCCTGGCCGACACCATCGCCGGGATCGCAGGCTCGTCGGCAGTGGCGATGGCCCTGCTCGAACGCGAACGCTCCTCAGGCAGGGGGCAGGTCATCGACCTCAGCCTGCTGCTGCCGATGATGACCGCGGTCGGTCCAGGAGTGATTTATGCCGACCAGCTCGGTATCGATCAGCATCGCACCGGAAACCGGTCGCAGAACAACTCACCGCGAAATCTGTACCGAACCAAGGACAATCACTGGCTCGCGGTGTCCACCAGCGCTCAGGCGATCGCCGAACGGGTCATGCGCCTGGTCGGTCATCCCGAGGTGATCGACGAGCCGTGGTTTAACAGCGGGCGTCAACGTGCAGAGCACGCGGATCTTCTCGATGCCTTTGTCGGAGAGTGGATCGCAGCACGCAGCCGAGATGACGTCACCGCGGCCTTCGCCGAGGCCGGCGCGGCGGTTGCGCCCGTTTACCGACCCTCCGAGCTTCTCGAGGATTCGCAAGTCGTCGACACCGAGATGATCACATCCGTAACGGACGACGATTTCGGCGTCATGCGCATGCACAACGTCCTCTGGGGCATGAGCCGAACCCCCGGCTCGATCGAACACACCGGACGTGCCCACGGCCAGGACACCGACGCCATTTTGCACGAGCTCGGAATGCACACCGCAGAGATCGAGCGTCTCCGCGGCACCGGAACCGTCTGACCCCTGTCCCCTGCCCCGTTAGGAGTTCTCATGAGAACGCGTTGGCTCACCATCGGAATCATCCTCGGGCTCGTTGTCGTCAACTACGTCGACCGCAGCGCGATCTCTTTTGCCGCGTCACCCCTGCGCGAGGAATTCGGCATCAGCGCCGCCGAGTACGGCATCATCAGCTCCGCCTTCTCGGTCGGCTACATGCTCTTCGCACTCTTGTCCGGGCCGCTCGTCGACCGGTTCGGTGCCCGCCGCGTCCTGATGGGCGGCCTCCTCATCTGGGCGATATCCACCGCCTTGACACCCTTCGCCGGCGGCTTCATCGGCTTGATCCTGCTGCGCATCCTCCTCGGCGCGGGCGAAGCACCATGCTTCCCCGCAGCCACCCGGGTGACGAGCAGGTGGCTGCCGGTACAGGAGCGAGGAAAGGCGCTCGCCCTCATCGGCGGCGTCGCCGTCTCAGGCAGCCTGCTCGTCGGCGGCCCGATCCTGACCCAGATCATCGCCCTGACCAACTGGAGAGTGATGTTCTGGGGTCTGGCAGCCGTCGGCTTCTTGTGGATCGTCGTGGCGTGGCGGTGGCTGTACGACTCCCCCGGCGACGCACCGTTCGTCTCGAAGGAAGAGCTCGAGCACATCCGCGCGGGCCAGGTTGCCGAGGAGGAGTCCGGCCACGAGACAGCCACCGACTGGGGGCCCGTCCTGCGCAACAGAAACATGTGGATACTCGGCTTCGGTTACTTCGCCTGGGGATTCATGTTCTGGGCCTTCATGTATTGGTTGCCCCAGTACCTCGAGGCCGACTTCGGTCTGTCAATCAAGGCCGTGGGCGCCTTCTCGGTGGCCCCGTGGGCGGCGGGCGTCGTCGGTGCCCTGGTGGGCGGGTTGATCGTCGATCGTGTGTACAAGCGGACGGAGAGTATCCGCTCGCGCTTCATCATCATCGGCGTGGCCCTGCTGCTTGCGGGTGCCGCGTTGGCGCCGATCGTGATGTTCCGCGGGAACCTCACCGTCGCACTCATCTGCATCTCCGCCGGCGTGGGTTGCGGATTCATCACAGCCGGCATCTGGTGGGTCGCCTCCATCGACGCCGCCCCCGGCCAGCCGGGAACCGCTGCCGGCTTCGCCGACGCCTGCTTTGCGAGCTCGGGCATCGTGGCGCCGATCGTCATGGGATTCTTCGTCAGCACCACGGGCTCCTACAACGGGGGCTTTGTGGTGATGAGCGCCTTGTGCTTGGTCGGCGCCGCCGCCATGTTCTTCCTGACCAAAGAACCACAGCGCGAGGAAATCACACGCCAAAGGTCGCCCCTGACCCCCTGACGGCATCGCCTCCTGGCCGATCACCGCTGTAAGGCTTACTATCTGCGTATGAATGCAGATAGTGGTGCATGCAGCCGCCGGCTGCCCGAGGATCAGGTGAATTTGGTCGTCGAGGTGTTCCGGATGCTGGCCGACGCCACCCGCGTGCAGGTGGTGTGGGCGCTCGTGGGCCGCGAGATGTCGGTCAACGATCTCGCCGCGCACATCGGCAAACCGGCGTCGTCGGTGTCCCAACATCTGGCCAAACTGCGGATGGCGCGACTCGTGCGGACCCGCCGCGACCGGACCACCATCTTCTACAGCCTCGACAACGACCATGTCGGCCAGCTCGTCACCGACGCGGTGTTCAACGCCGAACATGCCGGACCGGATGTGCCCGGCCACCATCGCGACGCCGAGGAGCTGGCCAGCCTGCATCCGATCACGGTCGATCCCAAGCGATCTCAGGGACGCCGCCCATGACGCACGAACACGCTGATCACCACGAGCACGCCCACAGCCACGATCACCCCACCGGTGTGCGCGCGGCAGTCAAGGAGATCTTCGCTCCGCACAGCCACGACCACTCCGACAACATCGACGGGGCCCTCGAGTCGAGCGCCGCCGGCATCCGTGCGGTCAAGATCAGTCTCGTCGCGCTGGCCGCGACAGCCGTGGTGCAGGTGGCCATCGTCGCCATCTCGGGATCGGTGGCGCTGATGGCCGACACCATCCACAACTTCTCCGACGCGCTGACGTCGATCCCGCTGTGGATCGCGTTCGCGCTCGGCACCAAGTCCGCCACCCGCCGCTACACCTACGGATACGGTCGCGCCGAGGACCTGGCCGGGCTGTTCGTCATCGCGATGATCGCCCTGTCGGCGATCATCGCCGGCGTGGAGTCCGTTCGCCGCCTGATCAACCCGGTTCCGATCGACAACATCGGGTGGGTCGCCGCGGCCGGGTTGGTCGGCTTCATCGGCAACGAGCTCGTCGCGGTCTACCGCATCCGCGTCGGGCGCCGGATCGGATCGGCCGCACTGGTCGCCGACGGACTGCACGCTCGCACCGACGGCTTCACGTCACTGGCCGTTCTGCTCGGCGCCGGCGGTGTCGCGCTGGGCTATCCGCTGGCCGACCCCATCGTGGGCCTGCTCATCACTGCGGCCATCCTGACGGTGCTGCGCACAGCCGTGCGCGACGTGTTCCGGCGACTGCTCGACGCCGTCGACCCTGAGCTGGTGGACGCCGCCGAATCAGCCCTGGCCGCCGAACCCGGCGTGACCGCGGTGCGCAGCGTGAAGATGCGCTGGATCGGCCACCGCATCCATGCCGACGCCGAACTCGACATCGACCCGGCCACGAGCCTCGCCGACGCTCATCGGATCGCCCACGACGCCGAACATGCCCTCACCCATGCGGTGCCCAACCTCGCCACCGCCCTCGTCCACGCGTATCCGTTGAACGTTCACGGCAGACCAGACACGGAACGCCCCGTTCTCTGACCGCGAGCGATCAGCGCCTACCGTGAACTCGTGCCCACGCAGTCACCACCGCCCAGCTCCCTGCGTTTCGCCGATCGGGTCGCCATCGTCACCGGCGCGGGTGCCGAGGACGGAATCGGCGCAGCAGTCGCCCGACAACTGGTCGACGAGGGCGCACGAGTGGTTCTCGGCGCGACATCGGCGCGAGTCCACGACCGTGCCTCGGAGTTGGGCGATTCGGCGATCGGTGTCGTCGGCGACCTCACCCAGGACGGTTCGGCGGAAGAGATCGTGCGGGCCGCGACAAGCCGGTGGGGCCGTCTGGACGTCCTGGTCAACAACGCTGGTATGACGTCGGTGTCAGGCGGCTGGGATGCCGACGCTCACGTCGCCGACCTGTCGCTTGACGAATGGAACCAAGCGATCGGACGCAACCTCACCACCGCGTTCCTCATGTGCAGAGCGGCCGTCCCGGAGATGGCGCGGCGCGGGTACGGGCGCATCGTGTCCGTCGGTTCCACCACCGGCACGGTGAATGCCATGCCCGGTCAATCGACCTACACGACCGCGAAAGCGGGGCTGGTCGGGCTCAGCAGATCACTCGCGCTCGAGGTCATCGGACGCGGGATCACGGTGAACGTCGTCGCACCCGGCTATGTGGCGACGGGTTCACAACTGCCGTTCGAAGCCGCAGCAGCGCAAGCCGGACCGATCGGCCGCAGCGCGACAGCGGACGAGATCGCCTCGTGCGTCACCTTTCTCGCCCACGAGTCCGCATCCTTCGTCACCGGTTCCGTGCTCGTGGTCGACGGCGGACACAACTTGCCCGAAACGTGGGGTAACTCCTGAAAACTACCGGCAGCAGTCCGGATCCAGCACCACGCACAGCGCCGCGACCGCGTCGACGTGCGGTCGGTGAAACACGCTCATGCCACGGCGTTCGGATTCCACCAGGCCGGCCCTACGGAGCTGACTCAGGTGGTGACTCACCGTCGACTCGGTGACCTCCAGCGCCCGGGCGAGATCGCCGCTGTTCTGCTCCCCCTCCGTCGAACTGAACAGCAGCGACATCAGCTTGACCCGGACCGGATCAGCAAGCGCCTTGAGGCGCAACGCAATCTGCAGCGCATCGGCATCGCTCATCGGCCCGGACGCCACCGGTGCGCAGCACACCGGGGCTGACATGTCGATCATCGGCAGAGCTTTCGGCACCCGACCAGTATGGCCGAGGATCTTGACTTAAGTCAAAAAGGTTGGCAAGCTCACCGCAGGACTCGAGTTCGACATAAGTCGCAGAGCTTCCCGGAAGGAGTACCCATGTCCCGCATTCAGCTCGCCCTCAACGTCGATGACCTCGACCAGGCCATCGCGTTCTACTCGACGCTGTTCAACACGCCGCCGGCCAAGGTGAAGGAGGGGTACGCGAACTTCGCGGTCTCCGAACCGCCACTGAAACTGGTGCTGCTGGAGAATCCCGGCAAGGGCGGCACGCTCAACCATCTCGGCGTCGAGGTCGAGTCCAGCGAGACGGTGCACGCAGAGATCGCCCGACTCACCGGCGAAGGCATGTTCACCGAGGAGGAGATCGGGACCACGTGCTGCTTCGCCACCCAGGACAAGGTCTGGGTGACCGGACCCGGAGGCGAGAAGTGGGAGGTGTACACCGTGCTCGCCGATTCCGACACATTCGGCAGCAGCCCCGAACATCGCGAGCCTGCCGAACGGGACTCACACACCGCCGCCGGCTGCTGCTGAGCGACGTTCACCTCGCGTTCGCTTGACGCCTGATTCGATATCCATCAATATCGACGCGTGTCGAAGTCACCTTCGGAGGCCGAGTGCGCCTACGCCCCGGTCGTGCGTGAACCCCTGTCGGCCGAGGCAGCGGCGGACGTCGCCGGCAAGCTCAAGGCACTCTCCGACCCCGTTAGGTTACGACTGTTCAGCCTCGTCGCCAGCCATGCCGGCGGCGAAGCCTGTGTCTGCGACATCTCGGCCAACCTCGATGTCAGCCAACCGACGATCTCCCATCACCTGAAGGTCCTCAAAGAGGCCGGTCTGCTGGCGGCCGAGCGGCGCGCCTCGTGGGTGTACTACTCGGTGGTCCCCCACACGCTGAGGTCGCTTGCGGCCGTCCTCGACGTGGCCGACGACGGAGCACTGACATGAGCAACGCTCCGACGAATTCGGCTGTGGTCGAGAGGCTTTCGCGGCTTGACCGGTTCCTGCCGGTGTGGATCGGCCTGGCGATGGCTGTCGGCCTGCTGCTGGGCCGCCTGGTCCCGGGGCTGAACACCGCGCTCGACGCGATCGAGATCGACGGAATCTCACTGCCCATCGCCCTCGGTCTGCTGATCATGATGTACCCGGTGCTGGCCAAGGTGCGCTACGACCGCCTGGACAGCGTCACCGGCGACCGCAGACTCCTGGTCAGCTCGCTGCTGCTGAACTGGGTGGTCGGCCCGGCGTTGATGTTCGCCCTGGCGTGGCTGCTGCTGCCTGATCTCCCCGAGTACCGCACCGGCCTGATCATCGTGGGTCTGGCGCGGTGCATCGCGATGGTGATCATCTGGAACGACCTGGCCTGCGGTGACCGCGAGGCGGCCGCGGTGCTGGTAGCCCTGAACTCGATCTTCCAGGTGCTGATGTTCGCCGTCCTCGGCTGGTTCTATCTGTCGGTGCTACCCGGGTGGCTGGGCCTGGAACAGACCACGATCTCCACCTCACCGTGGCAGATCGCCAAGTCCGTCCTGATCTTCCTCGGCATCCCGCTCCTCGCGGGATACCTGTCACGCCGGCTGGGCGAGCGGACCAAGGGACGTCACTGGTACGAGACGACCTTCCTGCCCAGGATCGGCCCGTGGGCGCTGTACGGGCTGTTGTTCACCATCGTGATTCTCTTTGCGCTGCAGGGAGAACAAATCACCAGCAGGCCCTGGGACGTGGCGCGCATCGCGCTCCCCCTGCTCGCCTACTTCGCCCTCATGTGGGGTGGTGGCTACCTCCTCGGGGCAGCCATGGGTCTGGGCTACGAGCGCACCACCACGCTGGCGTTCACCGCCGCGGGCAACAACTTCGAACTGGCCATCGCGGTCGCCATCGCGACCTACGGCGCCACCTCCGGACAGGCCCTGGCCGGCGTTGTCGGACCGCTCATCGAAGTACCGGTCCTCGTCGGGCTCGTATACGTCTCCCTGGCGCTCAGGCACCGGTTCAGCCTCCCCACGCCCGCAACACAGGAGTAGACCATGACCGACAGCCCGGTTTCGTTCAAGCGGCACATACGCCCCGATCTGTCCATCGATCAGCAGCACGCACTGCTCACCGCCGCCACGCGTCTCCATCGCGACTTCGAGGAGACCCTCAGCGTGGAAACCGTCGAACGGTTTCTGCACACGTCGTATGACCAATTCGCCGGCCACGCAACCGTTTCCAACTTCCTGCCGTTGCTCGCCGAACGTTTCGCCCGGCAGCGCCTGCACGCGCTGGCCCGCGTAGAGGGCAAGATCACCGACACGCGCCCCACCGTGCTCTTCCTGTGCACGCACAATGCCGGAAGATCCCAGATGGCCCTGGGTTTTTTCACGCATCTGGCCGGCGACAATGCGGTGGCATGGTCGGGCGGCTCGGAGCCGGGTGATGCGATCAACCCCTCGGCGATTCAGGCCATGTCCGAAGTCGGAATCGACATCACCGGCGAGTTCCCCAAGCCGTGGACAGACGAGATCGTGCAAGCCGCCGACGTCGTGGTCACAATGGGGTGTGGAGACGCCTGTCCGATCTTTCCGGGCAAGCGTTACGAGAACTGGGATCTCCCCGATTCGGCAGGCCAGTCCGTCGACGCGGTCCGGCCGATCCGCGACGACATCGAGGAACGGGTGCGGCGACTTCTGGCCGACCTCAACGTCGACGTCACGCACCGTTGAACGGGCGCACCATGGGCGAGCCGACGAAGCCCTCCGTGCTGTTCGTGTGCGTGAAGAACAGCGGCAAATCTCAGATGGCGGCCGGGCTCATGCGCACCGTGACCGGTGGCACCGTCGACATCCATTCTGCGGGAACCCGTCCCGGCGTCGAACTCAACAGTCAGTCGGTCCAGAGCCTCGCCGAACTCGGAATCGACATCGGCGGCGAACACCCCAAACCCATTGACCCGGCGCTGCTGCAACAGGTCGATGTCGTCGTCGTTCTGGGCCGCGACGCCGCGGTCGAGCCGGTCACCGGAGTCAGCATCGAACGATGGCAGACCGACGAGCCCTCCGAGCGCGGTATCGAGGGTGTGGAACGCATGCGTCTCATCCGAGACGACATCGCGGTGCGCGTCGAGGAGTTGGCCCGCCGCCTGGGAGTCGCCGACCCCGGCATGAGACGATCGCGCAGGTGACCGTTGTCCTGGCCCTCCGATGCGCCGACGGCCTCGTGCTGGCCGCCGACTCGCAGATCACCGAACCCGATCGAGGCCTGACCTACCCGGCCCAGAAACTGCATGGCCTGGGCAAGCACGCCGCCTGGGCCGGAAGCGGGTCGCGCGCGGTGCTCTACGACCTCGAGCAGATGTTCGACGCCCAGCCCGAGACGATCGTCGAGGCGAGCGATGTCGGACGGGCGTTGCAGGCGCGGGTGGTGCCGGTGTTGCAGCATCACTACGAGAACTTCATCGAGGTCGTGCCCGGGCAGAAGACCAGCGGCTCCACGCCCGCCACCTACGTGCTCGCCGCCGGGTACTCGGACGACAAACCGTTCATCGTCGACCTGGACCCGCACGGGCTGATCGGCCATTACGAGGACATCGGTTTCCAGGCCATCGGCAGCGGGGCACCGATGGCCCAGCAGGCGCGTGCCCTGCTGTCGAACTTCCGCATGAGCGAGCGCCCGGTGGAGTACGGAGTGGTCGCGGCTCTTCGCGTATTGCAGGCTCTCGACGAGACATCACCGACGGTCGGCCCCCCGATGGACATCTGCCGCATCACCCCCGACGGCGCCGATCACCTCTCCCCCGACGACATCGACGAAGCAGGCGCCCAGGTGCGCCGCTGGTGTGACCTCGAGCGGGACACGCTCGACCGGCTCTTCGACACGTGAAGCGCCGCTTCGAGCGTCTGCTTCGCCGTGCGCAGCGGCGACAGCATGGAGATCAGTTGCCGTACCGGCTGAGGTGTCGCGCGGCCCGCCCGGCGAAGTACTCGGCCCACGACGTGACGTTCGGGTTGGCCTTCAGCAGCGCACGGCGCTGCCTCTCCGTCATCCCACCCCACACGCCGAACTCGAGCTGATTGTCCAGGGCTTCCGCGGCACACTCCGTGATGACGGGACAGCGGCGGCAGATCAGAACGGCCTGTCGCTGGGCGGCACCCCTGACGAAGAGCTCGTCGGGGTCCGTGTCGCGGCATCGCGCCTGCGACACCCACTGCTGACGGGCTTCGTCGAGTACGGTCATCTGCTCATCCCCCTGTCCCGGCGTCGTGGCGCGCCGCCGCGCGAGGCCCCATTCCCCCTCGATGGGGCACCGCGCCGCACGACTCACCGCACTTGACGTTAGTGAGGCGTGCCGAGGTGTCGTCAGTACCCAAGTACTTCATTCGCAAGGACCTTCGTCACGCGGAACCGGCCCGGCCCGGCCCGCCGGCGGGTCTGTTGTGACGACATCACCGGCGGCATGGCGGTGCATCATCGCCACACGTCGAGAGCATGCCTGACTTGCTCGACGAGCCCGACAGACTACTGCTGCTCGCGTCGAGCGATGACGCGCTGGTCGGCTACGGCGCCACGTGGCGGAGAAAGTCCTCGGCCACCTCGAGATAGCGGTCGATGTCGGCCGCGGTGTGCTGGAACCCGACATGCGGGCCGGCCGACGCGATCGAATCCCAGATGCCCCGGTTGGCGAAGAACACC
Source organism: Mycolicibacterium chubuense (assembly GCF_001044255.1). GTDB lineage: Bacteria > Actinomycetota > Actinomycetes > Mycobacteriales > Mycobacteriaceae > Mycobacterium > Mycobacterium chubuense. The sequence goes on along the minus strand of NZ_JYNX01000037.1, from coordinate 46,771 downwards.
TTGCGCGTGTCGGCGAAGAGGTGGTCGCTGCGCTGATACGCCTCGGCGGCGTTGCGCGGCCACGCGGGTCCCAGGCAGTACCCGCTGCGCAGACCGAGCCGGGTCGCTCGCCACGGCAAGCGGTGATGGGCGAACAGGGCGTCCAAACCGTCGCTGAGCCGGGTGCCCAGATCAGCACCGCGCTGGTAGCCGGCCTCATCGAAGACGTCGGTCAGCATCTCTGCCGCGCAGGCCATGCTCAGGGCGTTGGCGAACAACGTGCCCCCGGTCGCCAGCCCAGGCACTTCGCTGACATCGTCCTCGGGGTGCTCAGTCATCACCTCGGCCAGGGCTTCTGACATACCGTATGCACCGATGGGGATGCCGCCGGCGATCCCCTTGCCGCCGCTCACGATGTCAGGTCGGATCTCGAGGTCGTGGGTCAGACCGCCGAAAGCATCGAACTGCGTGTGGGTTTCGTCGAGGGCCAGCAGCGTGCCGGATGCGTCACAGGCGCGTCGGACAGCGGCCCAGAATCCCGGCTCGGGCAGCACGGTGCCACAGTTGGTCAGGGCCGGCTCGCCGAGCACCAGAGCGAATTTCTCTGTTGCCAAGGCCCTTTCGACTGCTTCCGCGTCGTTGAACGCGACGACACGGGTCTCCTGGGGTACCGGCGTACCGGTCAGGAGCTCGGGGACGAGCGTTCCGTCCTCATCGGACCAGAGCGTCTCGACGAGGTGTCCGTGGTACTTCCCGTCGAACATCAAGAGTCCGCTGCGGCCGGTGGTCAACCGGGCCAGCCGGATCACCTCCTGGTTCGCGGTGGACGCCGACAGCGTGAACTGCCAGTACGGCAGGTGGAATCGTCGCCGTAACTCGTCGCACACCGTGACCGCATCTGCTGTGGGGAGCAGATACTGCACCCCGATCGCGGCCTGCCGGGCAATCGTCGCGCTGAGCACGGGGTGGGTGAAGCCGGCGACAGCCGACATGTCGCCGAGGTTGAAATCGAGGTAGCGGTTGGAGTCCACGTCGACGAACTCGTGCCCTGCCGCTTCGGCGACCCACACCGGAGGGTGCCGGTAGAGCCCGGCCATCCAGCCCATGGGCACAGCTCGCGGCATCTGTCGCCCGGCACGTTCGCTCAGCGCACCGCTCCGGGATATCCGCTTCACGAAGGTGGCGCTCTCCTGTGCGTAGAGCGCCTGCAGCTTCTGCCGCTGGTCTTCGGTGAGCGCGTGGGGTGGCGGTGTCATGAAGGAGCCGTCCTGCAGAGAGAAGCGCTTTGGCGTGCCTCAGAATAGCCATACCGCCATCACGATCGGAGACACTGTTGGCCCTCCCCGACGCCCACTTCTACCGGACCGCCGACGGCACCGGGCTGCCGCACGACCCGTTCAACGCCATCATCGGGCCTCGGCCGATCGGCTGGATCTCGACGCTGAGCGCCGAGGGCGTGCGCAATCTCGCGCCCTACAGCTTCTTCAACGGGTTCAACTACCGCCCACCGGTGATCGGGTTCTCCTCCATCGGCTGGAAGGACAGCGTCGCCAACATCGATGCCACGGGCGAGTTCGTGTGGAACCTCGCGACCCGGCACCTGGCCGCCGCGATGAACGAGACCGCGGCGATGGTCGACACCGACGTCGACGAGTACGACCTGGGCAGCCTGACCCCCGTCGATTCGGTCGCGGTCGCGCCGCCGCGCGTACTGGAGAGTCCGGTCAATTTCGAGTGCCGGCTGTCTCAGCTGATTCAGCTTCGCGATGCGGCCGGTGCGGAGATCGACACCTGGCTGGTGCTCGGCGAGGTCGTCGCTGTCCACATCGATCGCCATTGGCTGGTCGATGGTGTCTACGACACCGCCGGCCCCCGGCCGATCCTGCGTGCAGGCGGGCCCGCGGGTTACTTCGAGATCGCCCCCGACGCGGGCTTCGAGATGTCGCGGCCCGACTGACGGCCGCACGCGGTCGGTTGTCGCGCCGATCGCCTGCGCGGGCCGTGAGGTTGCGGCACACTCTCGGCTGCGGGGTGTGGCCCGAAGTGGAGGTAGACCACGATGAGCACCGCCATTCCCCCGCTCGATCTCGCCTGGCTGCTGATGGAGACGCCCGGCGGCACGACGCACGTCGGAGCGATGCTGCTGTTCCAGAAGCCGCCCGCCCGGCGCGGTCTCGTCGCCCAGGTGGTGGCGGACTACCGCAGCCGCCAACCGCTGCCCCCGTTCACCTACGTGCCCGAGATCCTCGGCACGGGCATGCCGCATTTTCGCGAAGCGCCCACCTGGGATCCGCATTACCACGTGCAGCATCTGTCGCTGCCGGCCGGCAGTTCTTACGACGACCTGCTGCGCCTCGTCGCCGACCTGCACGAGCCGATGCTGGACCGCAACCGGCCACTGTGGCGGTGCTGGATCATCGACGGGGTCCCCGGCGGCCGCTTCGCGATCTACACCAAGACCCACCACAGCATCATCGACGGCGTATCCGGTCTGAAGCGACTCTATGACGGCCTGAGCCTGTCCCCCGGCGACACGATCCCTGCCCCGGCGTTCGCACTGCCCGGCCCGGCGCCGACCTCCTCGGCAGCGCCACCGGCGTTGCGCAGGCTCGCCGATGCCGTCCACGGCGTGCTCACTCAGGTCGGTGCGGTGAACCAGATCTCCTGGGGCGCAGCGCGCAAGGCACTCAGTGCGGCGCTCGGCACCCACGTCGAAGGCAGTCTGCCGTTCGTCGCCGGCCGCGCCCCGACCAACGCACCGCTGCGGCAGGCGCGTGGTTTCGCCACCCTGTCGCTTCCGCTCGAGGAGATGCACCAGATCGCCCACCACCACGGCGCCACGCTCAACGATGTCGCGGCGGCCGTGATCGACCACGGTCTGCACGCCTACCTGCGCGACACGGATCAGGCCTACGCGCACGAGTTGATCGCCATGTGTCCGGTATCGCTGCGCGGGGACGGCGACACCACCGTGGGCACCAAGGTGTCGGCGATGTTCGTCCGCCTCGGGCACCCGGAGGCCACGATGGAAGACCGTCTGCGTCAGGTGGCCCACTCGGTCGCCACCGCCAAGAAGGAACTGGGCGCACTGTCGCCCGACGCGGCGATGACCTATGCCGTCGCGTTGGTCGCACTCGCCGGTGCCGGCGCGTCGACCCACCTGGACCGCGTGGGCCACCCGGCGTGCAATCTGGTCATCTCGAATGTGCCGGGCAGCAACGACGTCCGGTACCTCAACGGTGCGACACTCATCGGCATCTTCCCGGTCTCGGCGCTGGCCGCCGCCATCGGCCTGAACGTGACGCTGAGCTCGTATCGCGGTCACATGGACTTCGGTTTCGTGGCGAACAGCGCCGCGATCAGCGATGTGCACGCGCTCGCCGAGCACACACGACAGGCGTACGCGCAGCTGAAGGTCGCAGACCGAGTCTGAGGGATCAGCCCTGGCTGCGGTTCCACTCGATCCAGCCGATCCCCGTCCGCCCGTCGGCGGTCACCACGGTCCCCCAGGCGCGCGGGAACCGGCTCAGTCTCCCGTCGGGCGACCTCAGCAGCACGGGTGCGTGCCCGGCGACGGTGATCGTCGCGCCGAGATCGCCGTAGAACACCTCGGCGGAGATGGGTAACTCGTTGTCCCACAGAGTTTCCCGCGCGTCAACCCTCGACAGTTCGAGCAGCGGCTCGCCGGCCCGCTGCTCGTAGCCGACCGATAGCGGCGGCGCTCCCGGGATCCGGATGTCGACCCCGTGCAGGTGCGTCCCGTCGTCGAGGTGCAGTGCACTCCACACCCAGTCCATGCTCCACCAGTCGCGCGAGGCCCACGAATGGTCGCGCTGTCCGGCCACATCGGTGAAGGCATACGACTGTCCGTTCGCGGTCACCGTGCCCGAGACCCGGCACGGGATCTCGTAGCGCGGCGACACCCGGTACTGGAACGGGAAGCCGACGGTCGTCCACGTCAGATCCATCGTGAGTTCCACCGGCCGTCCGGCCTCACCGCGCAGCAAGGCGGCCGGATCGTCGTGGGCTTCCCCGCGTCCTCGCAGCGAAACATGGTACACCGCAAGGGGTTCGACGACATCCATGGCGAGCTCGCCGACGTCGGACCGCACCAGCGTGTGGTCCTCGGGCAGCGGAGCCTCGAAGTCGAGCACCGCGATCGTCGGCATGTCCGGCCCGCACAGCAGCCCGTTGATCCAGGCGTGCCCCTGATTCGGGATGACCCCGAGGCGGATCCAGCCACCGACACGCTGCGCGGGGTCGGCGAAGTCGAAGTACCAGCTCTCGCTCCACAGCGGCTCGTCGGTCGGAGCGTGACGGCCCTCGTCGGACGGCTCGGGCTGCAACGGCTCGGGTGTCGACGGCGGCGGCAGCAGCGACAACGCGTCGGTGTCGAGAACATGCTGGCAGTGCCGGGCAATCATCGCCATGAACATCTCGTCACCGCGCGCGGTTCGTTCGACGAGCATCGGCGACACGATCGCCATCAGCACACCGAAGAAGCTCTGCCGCCGCACGCCCTCGCGGACCTCGTCGAGGGTGACGCCGGAACCGGGACCCAGCGCTTCGTGATAGGCGGCGAGCAATTCGTCATAGCGGGCGCGACGTTCCTGGGTCGGCAGCGCGCACCCCAGGAAGTAGGCGACGTCGGTGAACGCCGGCCCCCAGGTGACGGTCTGCCAGTCCACCACGGTGAGTGGCCGATCGGCGCCGTCCTGCCCGAAGAGCATGTTGTCCAGCCGGTAGTCGCCGTGCACCAGTCCGCGGCGGCCGCCGGCAGCGTCCTGGGCGGCGTAGGCATCGAAGGCGGCGACGAACCGCTCGCACACCTCGCGGTGTTCCGGCGCCACCTGGTCGTGGTAGCGGTCGATGAAGCCGGCATACAGGGCGCTCATCAACCCCTGGTTGACCGGCGACTCCCGGTTGATCCACGCGGCGTGCGCCAGCGCCTCGTCGCCGAGCAGCGGGCCGTGTACGAGCCCGAGCTGACGGAGCGCCAGTACCGCCTGTTCGGTAGTGGCACCGCGGATCTCGTCACCGACGGTCGCCGGCGCCGCGTCGTCGAGCAGCAGATCGAAGACGCCGGTCGCGGGATCGTAGGCCGCGTGGTGGCAGGGCGCGACGGGGCCCGCGAGCCCCGGCGCGATGTCGGTGTAGAAGCGGACCTCGCGCTCGTAGAGCCCCATCGCCAGGCCGGTCTGCCGGCTGCTCGGGTCGGCGGCCGCCACCTTCAGCACCACCGACGCCGGGCCCGGTGCACCGTCGGCGTAGGTGAGGGTGACGCGGTAGCACTCGCTCATCTGGCCGGTCCCGATGCGGGTCACGCTGAACTCGTCGACCGTGCCCTGACCCAGCGCGGCGGTGAGCCATTCGGCGGTCAGATCGGCGGGACGTTCGATGAGCGGCGGACGCGGCGAGGACATTCGGCCAATCTAGAGCAGCGGGCCCGACCGGACGGGCACATCCGTGAACAAAATTGACAGCCGTCAACTGTTCGGCGCGGTTGCCCCGCCACCGCCGATTCGTCGCTCCCGCCGCACGCCGCGCCGCCACAGACCAAGATGGACCGATGACCGACGCTCAGACTTCACTCGCGTGGCCGAAGCTCCCGCTGGCCGACTGGCAGGACACCCGCGACACCGTGCACCTGTGGACCCAGATCGTCGGCAAAGTGCGCATGGCGGCGAGCGTCCACCTCAACCACTGGTGGGAGGTGCCGCTCTACGTCAATGCCAGTGGCCTCACCACCTCACTCATCCCGTACGCGCCGCGCGCGTTCGAGGTGACGTTCGACTTCATCGAGCATCGCCTGCACATCCGCGTCACCGACGGCACGCACAGGTCGATGGCCCTCGAACCGCGTTCGGTCGCCGACTTCTATGCCGAATTCCGGCATCTGCTCGCCGACCTCGATCTCGACATCCCGATCGTCGGCACGCCGGTCGAGCTGCCCGATGTGATCCCGTTCGCGCAGGACACCGCCCATGCGAGCTACGACCCGCAGGCGATGAACGCCTTCTGGCGCTCGCTGGTCAGCGCGCATCGGGTGTTCACCGCCTTCCGCGCCGACTTCCGCGGCAAGGTCAGTCCGGTGCACTTCTTCTGGGGCGCCTTCGACCTGGCCGTCACACGGTTCTCCGGCCGGGGCGCACCTGTGCATCCCGGCGGCGTGCCGAACTGCCCCGACTCGGTGATGGTCGACGCCTACAGCGACGAGGTGTCCAGCGCGGGGTACTGGCCGGGTGGCGCCGACGAGGGCGTCTTCTACTCCTACGCCTACCCGCAGCCTGCCGGGTTCGAGCAGTGGGACGTGGCGCCGGACGCGGCGTACTTCGACACCGATCTGGGCGAGTACGTGCTGCCTTATCGCGCCGTGCGGACGGCCGCCGACCCCGACGCCACGCTCCTGACCTTCCTGCGCTCGACGGCCGAGGCTGCCCGCACGTTGGCGCAGTGGCCCGATCCGGTCCCCGACCCGACCTGACTGCCGCCGTCGTTGACAGGCAAGTAACCACTTGCCTATGTTCGTGGGGTGGGCGACGTCTTCAAGGCCTTGGCCGACCCCACGCGGCGCACCATCCTCGACGAACTGGCCGAGCGCGACGGTCAGACGCTCTTCGAGATCCGCGCCCGCCTGACGACGCGGCACGGGCTGGGGTCGTCCCGTCAGGCGATCTCACAGCACCTGGACGTGCTCGAAGCTGCGGGGCTCGTCGAGACCCGGCGCGACGGCAAGTACAAGTTCCACTACCTCAACACCGCACCGCTGCAACAGATCACGACGCGGTGGCTCACTGATCGGAGAGAATCGCGATGAGAATCACCCTGACGAGTGTGCTCGTCGACGACCAGGACAAGGCGCTGCGCTTCTACACCGACGTGCTCGGCTTCCGCCCCAGGCACGACGTGCCGATGGGATCGCACCGGTGGATCACCGTCGTCTCCGCGGACAGTCCCGACGGCGTCGAACTCGTGCTGGAACCCGACGAGCATCCCGCTGCCCGGCCGTTCAAGGAGGCGCTGGTTGCCGACGGCATTCCGTTCACCGCCTTCGACGTCGACGACGTCGCGGCTGAATACGACCGACTTCGCGCACTCGGCGTGCGCTTCACCCAGCAGCCCACCGACATGGGCCCGGTCACCACGGCGGTGCTCGACGACACGTGTGGCAATCTGATCCAGATCCAGCACGTCAGCGGGTGAGACGCGCGGGCCGAACGGGTATAGGGCGCGTCGTGAGACCGGAGGGTAGATGAAGGTACTGATCACCGGCGGCACCGGCTTCGTCGGCGCGTGGACCGCCAAGGCCGTGCAGGACGCCGGGCACGACGTGCGCTTCCTGGTGCGCAACGCGGGACGACTGAGTACCAGCGCCGAGAAGATCGGCGTCGACATCGGCGACCATGTGCTCGGCGACATCGCCGACGCGGAGAGCACCTCGGCTGCGCTGGACGGCTGTGATGCCGTGATCCACTGCGCGGCAATGGTGTCCACCGACCCCAGCCGCGCCGACGAGATGCTGCACACCAATCTCGAAGGCGCCCGCAACGTCCTCGGCGCGGCGGTCGCCGCCGGCATCGACCCGATCGTGCACGTTTCCAGCTTCACCGCCCTGTTCCGCCCGGACCTCGAGGTGCTGCACGCAGACCTCCCGGTGGTCGGCGGCAGCGACGGCTACGGGCGGTCCAAGGCGGCGGTCGAGGCGTACGCACGCGGACTGCAGGACGCCGGCGCCCCGGTGAACATCACCTATCCCGGCATGGTGCTCGGTCCGCCGGCCGGTGACCAGTTCGGCGAGGCCGCCGAGGGCGTGGAGGCATCGGTGAAGATGCGCAGCGTGCCCGGCCGCGGCGCCGGCTGGATCGTCATCGACGTCCGCGACCTGGCCGCCCTGCACGTCGCCCTTCTCGAGCCCGGCCGCGGCCCCCGCCGCTACATGGCCGGTGGACAACGTGTTTCGGTGGAGCAGCTGGCCCAGATGATCGGCACCGCGGCGAACCACACACTCGCGGTGGTCCCGGTGCCCGACGTGGCACTGCGCAGTGTCGGTCGCGTCTTCGACGTCGTGGGGCCGTTTCTGCCCTTCGAGACGCCCATCAACTCCGCTGCGATGCAGTACTACACGCAGATGCCGTCCTCCGACGACGCGCCGAGCGCCCGTGACTTCGGGCTGCACTGGCGCGACCCGGCCGAGACGATCGCCGACACCGTCGAGGGACTGCGCGAGGTGGGCCGGCTCTAGTCGCGGCGCAACACGCCGTGACACACGATGTCGGCCAGGTGCGCGGCCGCACCATCGACGTCGGTCACCTTGCGGACGCACACCGCGTACCAGGCCGCACCGGCGATCGCGTCCATCACGGTGTCGGCGTCCACCCCCGAACGCGCGTCGGCGGCGTCGGCCAATTGCGCCGCCAGCTGTCGGCGCGCTGCGGCCTCCAACCGGTCGTTGAGCAGCCTGCGCATCGCCGGCTCCATCCGTAGGTCGTGGAGGAGGCCCGGAACCGCCTCGCGCACAACGGGATCTGTGTACATCGCCAGCGCCCCGCGGCACAGCCGGGTGATCTCCGTGGTCAGGTCGTCCTCACATCGATCGGGGCCCAGGTCAGGGAAGGCCGCCTCGTGGATGAGATGGGCCTTGGTGCGCCACCGCCGATAGATCGCCGGACGGCTGACCTTGGCCGTCGCGGCGATCAGGTCGATCGACGTGGCCGCGTAGCCGCGGGTGACCAACAGGGTGCGGGCGGCGTCGAGGACCGCGTCGTTGATCGCCGGATCACGGCGTGAGCCGCGGTGCGGGCGCCGGGGCGGCGATGCTCTGTCCACGAATGCGGCCCCTTCCGAACTGATTGTCGATACAGTGTGTCACAACAACCAGTGGAGCGGGGTCGCGGTCGATGACGGGAACGCAGAGGGAGCTGGCCGGGATCGGCGAGGACGGTCTACACCTGTACACCTGCCCACTCTGTGAGGCCATGTGCGGGTTGGAGATTCGTGTCGAGCAGGGGCACGTCGCGGGTGTCCGGCCGAACCGGCAGGACGTGTGGAGTCGCGGCCACATCTGCCCCAAGGGAGCATCGCTGGGCGCCGTGCACGAGGACCCCGACCGGATCCGGCGACCGATGATCAAGGTCGACGGCCAGTGGCGGGAGGTCGACTGGGACACCGCCTTCCGGCGCTGCACGGAGCTGCTGGCGCCGGTCATCGAGAAGTACGGAATCGGCGCCGTCACCGCCTACACCGGAAACCCGCTGGCCCACTCGTTCTCGCTGGCACGCTACGCCGGCATCCTGCTCGGACTCTCCGGCATGCCGATGACCTACTCGCCGGGCACCGTCGACCAGTGGCCGAAGAACCTGTCCTCGCACCTGATGTACGGAGGCTGGTGGAGCTTCCCGGTGCCCGACATCGAACGCACCGACCTGCTGGTCATCATGGGCGCCAACCCCGCCGCATCCCAGGGATCGCTGCTGGCCGCCCCGGATGTGATGGGCCTGATCGGCGCCGTTCGGCAGCGTGGCCGGGTGATCGTGGTCGATCCGGTCCGCACGACCACCGCGGAGCGGGCCGACGAGTGGCTGCCCATCACGCCGGGCACCGACGCCGCGCTGCTGCTCGCCGTCGCCCACACCCTGTTCGATGAGAAGCTGGTCGACCTCGGGACGGTGGCGCCGCACCTCGATGGTGTCGACACCGTCGGTGAGGTCGTCGCCGACTGGCCGCCCGAGCGGGTGGCCGAGGTGACGGGGATCGGCGCCGAACGCATTCGGGAACTCGCGCGCGAGCTCGCGGCGACGCCTCGCGCTGTCGTCTACGGCCGGATCGGCACCTGCAACCAGGAATTCGGCAGTCTCGCGAGCTGGCTCGTCGATGTGGTGAACATCCTCACCGGTCACTTCGACGTGCCCGGCGGCGCGATGTTCCCCACCGCCGCCGCGTGGTCGGTGACCGTGCAGCCCATCCCGGGCCTCGAGGACGGCGTCGCCGACTTCGGCCGGTACCGCACCCGGGTACGCGGCGCCAAAGAAGTGCTCGGCCAGGTTCCGGTGTCTTGCCTGGCCGAGGAGATCGCCACGCCGGGCGAGGGGCAGATCAAGGCGCTGATCACCGTCGCCGGCAATCCGGTGCTGTCCACTCCGGCGGGCCACCGGCTCGACGAGGCGCTCGACGAACTCGAGGCGATGATCTCGATCGACCTGTGGCTCAACGAGACAACGCGCCACGCCGATGTGATCCTGCCGGGCCCCTCCCCCCTCGAGCAGCCCCACCACGACGACCTGATCCTCCACTTCGCGGTCAACAGCGTCGCCAACTACTCGCCGCCGGTGTTCGCCAAGCCCGACCCGGACGCGCCGGACGAGTGGGAGATCCTGATCCGGTTGACCGGGCTGTGCACCGGGACACCGGCAGAGGACGTCGACGTCGCCGCGATCGACGACGGCTTCTTCGACTACCTGTGCTTCACGCAGGGCCTCGACGGCGCCGCGGTGCGTGCCCATTACGACCACGGCGGCCCGGAACGCACGCTGGACCTCACACTGCGCACCGGTCCGTTCGGCGACCGATACGGCGATGATCCCGGCGGCCTGACGCTGGACAAGCTGCGGCGCCATCCCGACGGCATCAATTTCGGCCCGATGGTGCCGCGCGTTCCCGAGGTGCTCGGAACCAGTGACCGCAAGATCCGACTGGCTCCGCCGTATCTGCTCGAGGATCTGCCGCGGCTGGCGCGGCGTCTCACCCGGGCACCTGAGGACCTCGTCCTGGTGAGCCGACGTCACCTGCGCTCCAACAACTCCTGGCTGCACAACGCCGCTCCGTTGATGAAGGGGCGCGATCGCTGCACACTGCTGATGCACCGCGAGGACGCCGCCCGCCGCGGCATCGCCGACGGTGATCGGGTGACGGTCACGTCGTCGGGCGGCCGCATCGAGGTCGCCGTCGAGGTGACCGAGGCGATCAAACCGGGCGTGGTGTCGATGCCGCACGGCTGGGGCCACGGCATGGCCGGCACCCGGTTGGGCATCGCCAACGGCTCCCCCGGCGTCAACACCAACGTGCTCTCCCCGCCGGATTTTCTCGACGAACCCTCGGGCAACGGCGCCCTCAACGGAATCCCGGTCGAGGTCAGGCCGGCGAGCTGACCAGCCGCAGCCGCAACGCCGCGGCCGTCGCCGGCCCGACGATCCCGTCCACCTCCAGACCCGTTGTTCTGCGCTGGAATTCGCGGACCGCGGCCTCGGTGTCGGGTCCGAAGACGCCGTCGATGGCGAGATCGCCGGCGTAGGCCGCGTAGGCGTACCTGAGGCGGCGCTGCAGTTCGGCGACCTGCGGGCCCGTCGAACCCCGCTGCAGCAGCACACCGACGTAGTCGTCGCCGGGGGCCGGGCGGGGCGTGGCGATGCGCACCGCGATGTCGCGCCGCAGAATCCCCATGTCGATCGCGCCGGGATCCCACTTACCCTGGGCCCGGCCGGCGTACTCCTTGTGCCCGATGGTGCGGCTCGCGGGCCGGCCGAGCCGCCGGCACAGTGCCGCGCAGCTGCCGACCAGCGCGGTGTACTGCGCGTCGGGCCAGTTCCGGCGGTGCGGCGCCCACGGACTGGTCCCGCTGTTCGCGCACTCGATCCCGAGGCTGTGCCAGTTGCCCGTGTTGGCCGGCAGCCACGGGAAACTCCCGGCGCCGGCATGCCACGCCACCCCCGCGGCCACCACCGTGACGGTGCCGTCGCGGGCGATGTGCAGCTGCGAGAGCGGTCCGGGCAGATCAGGACGGCCCAGCGCGATCGACTTCGCGGTGGCCGAGTCGGACCCGGTGTGATGGACCACCACCCCGCGGATGTCGGAGAACGCGCCGTGGCCGCGCTGACGCCAGCCCGGCAGCTCGACGACCTCGAGCCCCTCGGCCCGCAGCACGTCGGCGAGCCAGATCGGGTCACCGCGCCCCACACCCGGCATGCGGCAACACCTCCGATCCTCGTTGCGGTCGGTCCCCATGCAATCACGGCGAGCCGACGTTTATCCCCCGCCGCGGCGGGTAACGCGATTCGGTGACGACAGAACCCGAGGACATCGACAGCACGCCGGTCGTCGCGCGCGACACGCCTGCGTCCCGGCACGACGTCTGGGCGGTGATCGCCGACGGGTGGACGTACTCGCAGTGGGTGGTGGGCAACAGCCGGATGCGGGCCGTCGACGCCGACTGGCCTGCGCCGGGTAGCACCATCCACCACTCCATCGGCATCTGGCCGCTCGTGCTCAACGACAGCACCGTGGTCGAATCTTGCACGCCCGAAAGCGAACTCGTCCTCATCGCCAACGGCCGCCCTTTCGGCAAGGCAAGGATCACGCTGCGTCTGCAGGACCTCGACGGGGGCGGATGCCGGATCGAGATGGCCGAGGTCCCGGTGTCGCCCCCGCTGAACTGGCTGCCCAAACAGGTGGCGCTGGCGGCGGCGTTCCCCCGCAATCGGGAGACGACGTGGCGGTTGGCGGCGATGGCGGAGCGACGCACCCGCGATGACAGCTGAGCTGTCCCGGTCGGAGACCGCCGACGCGGTGGTCATCGGTGCCGGTCACAACGGCCTGGTCGCCGCGGCGGTGCTCGCCGACGCCGGGTGGGACGTCGTGGTGCTCGAGGCGCAGAGCGCGCCCGGCGGCGCGGTCAAGAGCGCCGAACTGGTCCCGGGCTACGTCAGCGATCTCTACAGCGCGTTCTATCCCCTGTCGGTCGCCTCGCCGGCGCTGCAGCACCTGCAGCTCGAGGACCACGGCTTGCGCTGGAGCCACGCTCCGGCGGTGGTGGGGCACGCTCGCAGCGCCGACGATGACGACGCCCCGGTGCTCTATCGCGACATCGAGCGCACCGCAGCCGAATTCGATCGCCACCACCCGGGTGACGGGGATCGCTGGATCTCCGCGTTCGAGCAGTACCGGCGCATCAAGAAGCCGCTGCTGGAGACGTTGTTCGCCCCGTTCCCGCCGGTGCGCGGCCCGGCGGGGCTGTTGCGCCGGCTGGGCGCGGCCGACGCGCTGCGTCTGGCGCAGTTGCTGCTGCTGCCGGCCGGGGAACTGGCACGACAGCTCTTCGAGGGCGAGGCGGCGCAACTGCTGCTGCTGGGCAACGCCATGCACGCCGATGTACCCGTCGACGCTCCCGGCAGCGGCGTCATGGGCTACCTGCTGGTGATGCTCGGTCAGGATGGAGGCTTCCCCGTCCCCGTCGGCGGGGCGGGCGCGCTGACCGCAGCGCTGGTGCGCCGGGCCGAGGCGGCCGGCGCCTGCGTGCAGTGCGGCCGCGAGATCGACAGCATCGACGTGCGCGGGCACCGGGCCACCGCGGTGAACCTGACCGACGGCTCCGTCGTACGGTGCCGGCGCGCCGTCATCGCCGACACGTCCGCCCCCCAGCTGTACCAGCGGTTGCTGCCGCCCGAGGTGCTGCCGTCGGGACCGCGCCGGGACCTGGACCGCTTCGTATGGGACACCCCGGTGCTGAAGATCAACTACGCCCTGGACGCACCCATCCCCTGGCGGTCGCCCAGCCTCGCCGGCGCCGGCACCGTGCATCTGGGCGCCGACCACGACGGGCTGATCCGCTGGATGGCCGACCTCAACACCGGCACCGTGCCGGCGGCACCGTTCCTGCTCTTGGGCCAGATGACCACGGCCGATCCCAGCCGCTCCCCCGCCGGCACGGAGAGCGCCTGGGCGTACACGCATCTGCCGCGCGGCCGCAGCGACGATTGCTCGGCCGATCAACTGGCCGAGGCGGTCGACGCCGTGCTCGAGCAGCACGCCCCGGGATTCACCGGCCATCTCGTCGGCAAGGTGATTCAACGGCCGTCCGACCTCGAACACAGCGACGCCAACCTGCACGCCGGCGCCGTCAACGGCGGGACGTCACAGTTGTTCCAGCAGTTGGTGTTTCGACCGATGCCGGGTCAGGGTGGTCCGCGGACGCCGCTGGACAACGTGTTCCTGGGCAGCGCCGGAGCACCGCCCGGCGGCGGTGTGCACGGCATCTGCGGCCGCAACGCCGCCCGGGCGGCACTGTCGGCCGACGGTCCGTTGGGCTGGCCGCGCCGCCGACTCAACCGCGCGGTGTCGCGCCTGCTCGTCGGCTGACTACGCCGCTTTCCCTGAATGCCGAAGTTCAGAGGCTTTTCGTCTGTGGCACAACATATTGCACCATCGTCGCTGGCCCGAGATTCCGACGCGGGCCGCAAGATGACCCGGTGTCATGGCGAGATCGCGCCCTGAGGCGTAGCCAGCCTGACGCTTATGCCCGCCTGCACGCTTCTGACCTTCCCCGATACCGCCGCCGCGTCGCCAAATCTCAATCCGCAGCACGCTGCGGGATAGGGAGGCAAATACCAGCGCACTGGTGATTTCGCTTCTGCAAGCCTCTGACCAGCGCCGATACCCCGCCACGGCGCGCAGAAGGCGTGATCCACCCTGGTCAGGGCGCCAGCACGGAATGACTTAGTCCGCCCCGCCCCAGGGCCAAAGTCCCTGTCGCCGGTGCTGCCCGAAGCGCACGCTGGAGAGAACGGTCGGGAAACTGCATCCGTCGGAAGGGGATGGTAGCGAATGACTGAGTTTACGGAGTACTGCAAGAATTGCGGTCACCCGAAAGAACACCACGATCTGGATGCTGAGTTCGACCCCAAGATGGCCCGCGAGGAACGCGCCAAGCCGGGCCAAAGCGCCTGCAGTGACATGTCTTTCGATGACCATCACTGCATCTGCACGGGGTACCAGAGTTGGACCTGAGCAATGCCCTCAAAATCAAGTAGGTGGGGTCTGGTACCGCGTCGGTCTGTTGGGCAGCTGCCGGATTCGGCCCCAGCCGCGCCGCCCTTTCCGTCCCGCCTTGGTGGTCTCCTGTGCCATCTGCGTGTCATACGAGGCGTCCTAGCAAGTCCTCGCGTGAGCCTGCGTGTCGTGTTCTGACACTGTGACACCGCAGCTCAGAGCACGATTACCGCAGGTCGTAGCTACGCGTGAACGATCAGGCACCTGCTACTCGACGACAGGGAACAGCGACTCGCCGTCTTCGGGAGCACCGTCGATCTGCCCTTCGCGCAGACCGGGTTCGTCGGCCGCGGCGTCCGTGCCGGGAAGCGCCACGTCCACACCGGCGACCTCGACCGCGTCGCGAACGTCGATGTCGTTCTCGCCGACGTCGGGCACTTCTTCGGCGAGGCGCTCGTCGAGGCTTTCACCCTGGCGCTGCTCCTCGGCCGACATGCCGAACTTGTCGACCCCACTCCAGTGCTCCGGCGGATCGACGACCTCGTCGCCGTCGTCGTTGAGCAGGTCGTCGGAGTCGGTGCCCTCCATAGGGCTGAGCATCTCCTCGGCCCCGCCCACGTCATTGGCGGTGGTTCCCGCGGCGTCATCGGTGCTCACCGGTGTGCTCCTCTCGAATCGACGCAATGCCGTTCACGGAGCCATAGCCCTGATGCACGGTGCCGAAACGCAGACGATCGGCGGCTTCGCTACCGTCAGAGAATGCATCCGTTCCGCCAAGCCGTCGAAGCCCGCGACGAAGCCGCCATCGAGGCGCTGCTCGCCGACGACGTCGTGTTCACCAGTCCTGTCGCGTTCAAGCCCTATGCGGGCAAGCCGATCACCGCGGCCATCCTGCGCGCCGTGATGCGGGTGTTCGAGGACTTCCGCTACATCCGCGAGATCGGCGACGCCGACAGCCGTGACCACGCGCTCGTCTTCGAGGCGACGGTCGCGGGCAAGCGGGTCACCGGCTGCGACTTCCTCCACGTCGACGACGAGGGCCTGATCGACGACTTCATGGTGATGGTGCGACCCCTGTCGGGCGCCACCGCCCTGGCTGACGCCATGGGCGCGCAGTTCGACCGCATCCAGCAGGAGGCCCTGCAGGCCGGCTCCGCACCGGCCTGAGCGGTGCTGCCCGCGGACAACCACGTCCACTCGAGGTGGTCATGGGACACGGCGAGCGCGTCGACGATGGAGGCGGAGTGCCGGCGCGCGGTCGAGATCGGCCTCCCGGCGGTGGCGTTCACCGAACACGTCGACTTCACCGACTGGGGCGCACACGACACTCCTCCGGCGGCGACCAAGGTCGGGGCGCGACCCCGTGTGTCAGCCCTCGACGTCGAGGGTTATCTCGCTGACATCGCACGCTGCCGGGACATGTTCCCGACCCTGCGCATCCTGTCGGGCATCGAGGCGGGCGAACCGCACTGGTTCAGCGAGAGCGTGGCCGCGGTGCTGGCGGCCGGCGAGTTCGACCGGGTGCTGGGCAGCCTGCACAGCATTCAGGTGGCGGGGACCCTCGAAGGGATCGACAGGCGCCAGTTCGCCCGCCACGATCCCCATGAGTTGGTGCACCGCTACTTCACCGACATGGTGGCGCTGATCGAGCAGTCGTCCGTGTTCACCGTGCTCGCCCACTGTGACTATCCGCGCCGCTACTGGCCCGCCGGCCGCGCAGGCGCCTACCGGGAAGCCGATTTCGAGGAGCAGTACCGCACGGTGTTCCGTGCGCTCGCCGCGTCCGGGCGGGCACTCGAGATCAACACCAAATCGCCTCTGGCATCGGTCGATCTGGTGCGGTGGTGGCGGCAGGAAGGCGGTGCGGCGGTTTCCTTCGGCAGCGACGCGCACGAGCCCGGGAACGTCGGACGCCGCTTCGACGTCGCGGTCGACATCGTCGAAGCCGCCGGTTTCCGGCCCGGGCGCGACCGGTTCGACTTCTGGCGCCGCTGACTCAGGATCGGATGAACTCCAGCAGGTCGGCGTTGATGACATCGGCGTGCGTGGTCGGCATGCCGTGCGGAAAGCCCTTGTACGTCTTCAGGATTCCCTTCGGCAGCAACTCGGCCGACAGCGGACCGGCATCGGCATAGGGCACGATCTGATCGTCGTCGCCGTGCATCACCAGGACGGGGAGCGAGATCTTCTCGAGGTCCTCGGTGAAATCGGTCTGGGAGAACGCCACCACACCGTCGTAGTGCGCCTTGGCTCCGCCCATCATGCCCTGCCGCCACCAGTTCGCGATGACGCCCTCGACCGGTTCGACGCCCTCGCGGTTGAAGCCGTAGAACGGCCCCTCGGGGACGGCGCGGTAGAACGCCGACCGGTTGGTCGCGACCTGTGTCTGGAAGTGGTCGAACACCGATTTGGGCAGCCCGCCCGGATTGGCCTCGGTCTGCACCATCAGCGGTGGCACCGCTGCGATCAGCGCGGCCTTCGCGGCACGCTCCTCGCCGTGGCGTGCCAGGTAGCGCACCACCTCGCCGCCACCGGTGGAGTGCCCCACATGCACGGCGTCACGCAGGTCGAGGTGTTCGACGACGGCGGCGAGGTCGTCGGCGTAGTGGTCCATGTCGTGGCCGTCGGCGACCTGCTCCGACCGGCCGTGCCCCCGCCGGTCGTGCGCGACCACCCGATAGCCCTGCCCGAGGAAGAACATCAGCTGGGCGTCCCAGTCGTCCGCCGACAGCGGCCAGCCGTGGCTGAACACGATGGGCTGTCCTGAACCCCAGTCCTTGTAATAGATCTCGACGCCATCGCTGGTGGTGATTGTCGGCATGGGAGGAAAGCTACTCCGCATCCGCGGGGCCGACCACCTGTCCGCGCGGTAGGTTTCTTGCGTGACCGAGCAGACACCGTTGACGATCATGTTCTGGCCGGAGTCGGCTTACGGGCCGACGAATCAGTGCATCGGGCTGGCGTCGATCCTGCGCGACCGCGGTCACCGGATCGTCTTCGCCGCCGAGAGCTCCTGGGCGGGCCGGATCGCACCGTTCGGGTTCGTCGAGGAACTCGTCGATCTCGCCGCGCCGGCCGAGGGGGCCGCCGACGAGGACGCGGGTGCCTTCTGGACGCAGTTCATCGCCGAGACCGCCCCGGAGTTCCGCAAGCCGACGATCGAGCAGCTCGCGACGTTCATCCAGCCGACCTATCAGGCGCTCATCGACGGTGCCCGCTACTGCGAGCCTCGGCTGCGCGACATCATCGCCGAGCACCGGCCCGACGTCATCGTCGAGGACAACGTCGTGCTGTTCCCGGCCCTGGTGACCGCCGGCGTGCCCTTCGTGCGCATCGTGTCGTGCAGTCCGCTGGAGATCCCGGGACCCGATGTGCCACCGCCGTTCTCAGGACTTCCCAGCGCCGACCCGGCCGAGTGGGACGCCTACCGGGCGGAGTTCGATCGCACCCACCGCGCGATGTGGACCGACTTCGACGCCTGGGTGCAGGCGCAGGGCGCCGCACCGCTTCCGGACCTGGAGTTCATGCCGCGCGACAACGCGGCAAACCTCTACGTCTATCCCGCCGAGGCCGACTATGTAGACCTGCGCCCACTGGACTCCACGTGGACACGGATGGACTCCAGCGTGCGGGAGACCGACGACGCCTATCCGCTGCCTGCCGCCGTGGCCGACCGGCCCGCCGGCAGTGCGCTGGTCTACCTGTCGCTCGGTTCCCTGGGTGGTGCCGACGTCGAGCTCATGCAGCGGTTGGTCGACGTGCTGGGCACCACCCGACACCGCTACATCGTCAGCAAGGGACCGCAGGCCGACCGGATCACATTGGCCGACAACATGGTCGGCGAGCAGATGCTGCCGCAGACCAAGGTGATCCCTCAGGTCGACCTGGTGATCTCGCACGGCGGCAACAACACCGTCACCGAGACGCTGCACTTCGGCAAGCCGCTGATCGTGCTGCCGCTGTTCTGGGACCAGTACGAGAACGCCCAGCGCGTCGACGAACTCGGATTCGGGATCTGGCTGGACACCTACCGGTTCACCGACGACGAGCTGACGGACGCGGTGGATCGTCTCCTCGCCGACACCGCGCTGCGCGACCGTCTGGCCGAGCTCGGCGCGGCGATCCGCGAACGCGACGGCCTGCGGGTGGGCGCCGACGTCATCGAACGGGCCGGCCGTGCTCACCGGTCGCCGGGTGACTGACCCGCTGGACTGGCTGGACCTGCCGGGCGGGTACCGGCTGGCCGTCGTCGACGGCGGCGCGGGCCCGGCCGCGACCCCCATGGTGCACCGCGACGGATGGCGACGCGCCCTGCCCGGCGACGGCGCCGCCGAGGCGCTGCTCGCGATGCTTGGCGCACAACAGGGTTCGCACAGATTCGGCCGATTCACGGTGCGGTCCTGGACGTCGCGACCCGCGAGGACCGAGCGGGCCATCGGCGTGGACCAGACCAACGAATCGGTGATCGTCGGCGACACCGCCGTCGTCAAGTGGGCCACCCACCTGCAGGAGGGCCCCCATCCGGCGCCGCGGCGCATCACCGTCCTACGGGAGGCCGGCTTCACGGGGATGCCCGCGCCGTGGGGCCTGGTCACCTGGCAGCCGGCACGGGGCGACGAGACGGTGGTGGCGTACGTCGACGAGTACCTACCCGGCGCCGTCGACGGCTGGACGTGGGCGGTCGAGGCGATGACCGCGACCGCCCTCGACCACGATCCCGAGGCGATCATCCCCACGGCGCAGGCGCTCGGGACGCTGATCGCCGACCTCCATGCCGCGCTGTCCGCCACGGCGTCCACCGCCGCCGAGACAGACGCGGACCGCTGGCATCGCGCCGCTCTCGACACCCTCGACACCGCCTGCGCCACCGGCGACTCCGCATGCGGCGCGGTCCTGCGCGCCCGCCGCCCCCAGGTGGCCTCGGAGTTCGGGGTGCTACGGACCCTGGCCGGCGCGACGGTGCTCGACGGACACGGCGACCTGCACGTCGGACAGGTGTTGCGCAGCGGCGACCGGTTCACGGTGACCGACTTCGACGGCAACCCCGTGCTGACGGCCGCTGAGCGGGTCAAGCCCATTCCCGCCGTCGTCGACGTCGCGGGCATGGCGCAATCGCTGTCCCACGTCGCGATCGTCGCCCGCCGCTACACCGATCTCGATCCGGCCGTGCTGCATGCGGTGGAGGGCACGGCCCGGCGGACGTTCCTCGACACCTATACCACCCGCCTGCGCGGACTCGGGCACATCGCGCTGTTCGATCCGCGTCCGCTGCGCGCGCTGCGTCTGGTCCAGGTGATGCGCGAGATGATCTATGCCGCAGAACATCTCCCCCGCTGGATGTACGTGCCCGATGCCGCCCTGCCCGCCCTGCTCGACGAGGAGAGAACACCGTGAAGCCCGATGCGTTCGCCGCCGATCTGACGCAGAAGCCAGACGCGCTCGCGCGACTGGCACTCATGCTCTCCGAACGCAATCCGTGGGCCGACGTGGTACCCGCCGACACCACCCGCGTGGTCCTGCTCGGCATGGGGTCCTCGGCCTACGGGGGCGCGGTGGCCGCCGCCCGGCTGCGGTCCCGCGGTGTGGTGGCGACCGCCGAACTCGCCTCGTCATCGCTGCTGCCGGCGTGGGGGCCGGGGACACTGGTGGTGGCGACCTCGGCCAGCGGCGGATCGATCGAGACCCTCGACGCGCTGACCCGGCTGCCCGCAGGTGTCACCACCGTCGCGCTGACCAACACGGCGGGCTCCGCGCTCACCGAGCGGTGCGACAGGGTGGTCACCCTGGAGGCGGGGGTTGAGGCCGGCGGCGTGGCGTGCCGGAGCTTTCAGCACACATTGGCATTGCTGCTCGCCTTGGAGAGCCACCTCGTCGGCGTCGACACGTCGGCGGTCGCGGCGTCCGTGGACGGCGCCGCTGCCGCGAGCGCCCATCTGCTGGAACATGAATCCGACTGGCTACCAGAGCTTTCGGAGCTTCTGCTCGGTCCATCGGGGACCTACCTGGCGGCCCCGGCGCACCGGTTGTGCTCGGCGCAGCAGGGTGCGCTGATGCTGCGGGAGGGTCCTCGGCGACCCGCCGCCGCGTGCGAGACCGGCGACTGGAGCCATGTCGACGTCTATCTGACCAAGACGACGGACTACCGCCTGCTGGTGTTCTCGGGGTCGGCGTGGGAACCGCAACTGGCCGAGTGGACCACGGCGCGGGGCAGCACCGTCGTCGGCGTGGGCGGTGACGTGCCGGGGGCCGGCCGCGTGCAGCGCTATCCGGGCGACACCGACGACGACATCGCGCTGCTGACCGAGGTGCTGGTGCCCGAGTTGATCGCCGCGCGGCAGTGGCAGCGGCTCACCGAGGCGAGCGCTCCCTGAGCAGGGCCGCGGCCTCGTTCTGGTAAGCGTGCTCCGCCCACTGCTGCGGCGTCGATCCGAACCGGTCGTCGACCGCCGCGGGATCGGCTCCCGCGGCGAGCAGCCTCCCGATCATCTCGAGGTCCCCGTCCCAGGCGGCGTGGTGCAGTGGAGTGGCGCCGTTCTCGTCGCGAGCGTTCGGGTCGGCCGGAAAGACCGGTGCGACGGCCGTCGCGCCGCCGACGTCGATCCCGTGCCGTGCCAGCAGCTCCAGCCGGTCCGAAAAGCCATGCTCCGCAGCCCAATCAACCTGTCGTCGCCACATCTGCTCGCGTGTCTCCATCGCCTCGCCGAGGCGGCGCTCCCAGGGGCTGGGCGGCGCACTTGCCAGGCCGCGGGCGAACAGCAGCTCGAGGTGGGAGTCGTCGGCCCGGAACATCCGGTTGTAAAGCGCCTGGTGATCGACCGGATGCGCACCGCGGTCGAGTAGCAGCGTGGCGAGCTCGGTGCAGAACGCGTGACGGGGCTGGCGCCGCGGCCCCTGCTCGCCCTCCCCGAACACTCCGGTCAGCGCGGTGAACGGAGTCGCCATGCCACGCCACAGGTAACCGGCGTTCGGGTCGGCGCCGGCGTCGAGGAGGAGCGCCGCGGCATCGAGGGTCTCGGCACGCGACGCCGTGGCCCGCGAGTAGCAGAGGTACATCAGCGGCGCCCACCGCAACGGTCCACCGGTCGCTGTCGCCCGCGCGGGATCGACGTCCAGCGCGCGGCGCAGCGCTCCGGCATCGGCCGCCGCGGCCGCCGCCCAGAGGTGATCCCTGGTGAGATCTGGTGCGCACCGGAGCATCTCGTCGGCGTGCGCCCAGCGTGGCGGGGCGTCGGCGTCGGTGTAGCGCAGGACTGCCGATGCGCAGAACCGGTCGGCGACGTCGAGCGCGTCCTCGTCGACGCGGCTGGGATCGACGCTGAGTGTCGCCGCGGTGTCGAGGTACCGCACGAGGGCCGGCCAACCCGAGAATCCATAGCGGCGTGCGACGGTCAGCTGGGCGTCGTGGAGGGCGAATCCGTCCAACGCCCGCTCTGGACGAGGGTGGTGGCGGCGGACGGACGCCACGGCGTCGGCATCACCGGCGCGCACGAGGCGCTGCAGTGATCGGGCGTCGTCACGCAGGCGGGGCAACGACGGATTGTCGGGTAGTGCACTGGCCATCACGGCCTCCTCTCGCGGGCCCGGTGTCCGCGAGATCGGGCCGAGAAGAGGTCGACAGTGCTGCGTCGGTCGCGTGCAGGGAGGCTGAGCCTCTTCGAGCGGACATCGGGCGGTCCTGCGCGCCCGCGACGGAGTATATCCCCGGGAGGCAGGCACCCGCAGCAGAGCAGCGTAGGTTAGCCTCACTTAGGTGCCGTTCTCCCACGCGTCGGTCGTCGAGACCGCAGACTTGAGCCGTCGACTGCGGCGGATCGTGCTGCGCGTCGACGATCCGCGTGCGCTGGGCGTCCGGGCTGCCGGTGATTCCGCCGTCGGCGTCTACTTCACGCCGGCCGACCATCCCGACGGTGAAGGCCGCAACTACTCGGTGCGCTATCACGACGGCGCCCTGATCACCCTCGACGTCGTGGTGCACTCCCGGGGCCCGGGAACCGACTGGGCCGCGTCGGTGACACCCGGAGCGCGGGTCGGACTCGATCACGCGCGGTCCTGGTACCGGCCCCCGGCCGGCGCGCAGTGGCAATTGCTGGCCAGCGACATGTCGGGCCTGCCCGCCGCCGCCCGCATCATCGACGAACTGCCGGCCGGCGTGCCGGTGACGCTGATCGTCGAGGTGCTCACCACAGACGATCTCGACTACCTGCCCCGGCACCCCGGCGTCACCGTGATTCCCCGTGTTGGCACCGGAAACGGCTCGGCACCAAGCACACTGGCGGCCGCGGTGCGGGAGTTCCGGCTCCCTCCCGGCCGCGGCTACTGCTGGTTCGCCGGGGAGGCGGCCCAGTCCCGCGCGGTCCGCGCCTACCTGCGCAGCATCGGCTGGGCCATCGATCAGTACGACATCACCGGATACTGGCGCGAGGACTCGGAGGCCTGGGATGCCCGGTTCGCCGAGGTGGGCGACGACGCACTCGCCGTCTACGAACGCGCCCTGAGCGACGGCAAAGGCGACAAGGTCGCCTTCGAGGAGTTCGACGCGGCCTGCGAACGGATCGGCCTGTAGACGGTGGTCACCCATGCCCTGCGGTAGCCCACTGTGGTCAGCCCAACCTTGATAGCGTGCCTTCCGATCCCCGAGGATCTCGACATCTCCTCAGAGGGCGAAGCCGTGGCCACGCGTGATATGTGGGAGGAAACGTCATGTCCACCAATCCTTTTGACGACCATGATGGCCGCTTTTTGGTGCTGGTCAACGGCGAAGAGCAGTACTCTCTGTGGCCGGCCTTCGCCGACGTGCCTGCAGGCTGGCGGACCGTGTTCGGCGGGCCCGACGGCACCGACCGGGACAGCGCCCTGGGCTATGCCGAGGAGCACTGGACCGACATGCGTCCCCGCTCGCTTCGCGAGCAGATGGAGCGCCCGCTCACTCGTAGTTGAGATCGTCCACACCGAATGCGCGAGTGGAGAAATCGATCTGTGCGGCCGGGTTGGCGATCGCCGTCGTCATTCCCGAACCGAAGGCGCCCAGGCGGTCGAACAGCGTCGCGGTGCCGACCGCGATGCCGTCGGCGGCGTGGTGGGAGTCGGCCTGGATGCCGACCCACTCGTCGACCGGCAGGCGGGACAGCGCCACAGTCAGGTCGCCGTTGATGTAGCCGACGCCCCCGGTGCCGAGGTTGGTGACCAGACTGGTCGCCTCCGCCACCATCGCCGCCCGGACGAACGGCGAGTTGGGTTCGTCGGCGACGACGCGGATCCCGTCGTTGAAGAACCGCTTCCGGGAAGCGTTCTGATGCTCGGCCGGCGATCGGGTCCAGCCGACGGCATCGCTGCCGACGAACGGCAGCACCGAGTCGTCGGGCGCGGGCGGCTCGGCAAAGATGGTGTCCGACCGCCACAATCGGCCCGGGGGCGGCGCGGAGCGGCGATACTGCACCAGCGTCGCCCGCGCCACCGACCGGCCCTCTTGCACCACATCGCATTCCGCGCTGTGCACCCGCCGGCCGTCGCGGATCACCCTGACCACGAGAGTGGTGTGCAGCTTGCGCGCTGCGCGGAACAGGTCAACGGTCAGCCGGGCCGGATGGAAGTCCGCCGAGCCGCAGCTGATCTGAAGCTGCCGCGCGACGAGCCCGACGATCGCGGGGCCGTTGAGGTGGTCCTCACCCCAGTGGCTCCGGGCGAACCGCGTCGGGCTGAAACCGCCGTCGTCGATGGTGAAGTGCGCGGCGTGTGCCACCGGTTGTCCCTCCTACGACATCAGTCGGCTTGTGCCGCTTCCTCTTCGATGACCCGCTCGCCCGGATCCTCGCGCCGGCTACTGCGATCGCGGAGGATGAACGCCGCCACCGCGAGCACGAGCACCACCCCGCCCAGCACGCCGATCTCCACGACGGCACGGGAGAACTCCGGGCCCTTCGGGAGCAACGTCGCCGCCTCCACGGACAGCACCACGATCTCCTTGATGCCGGCGAGCATGCCGACGATGAGGAACGGTTCGACGACGATCTCGTGCGACCGCAGCGACGTCCGCACGGCGTAGAGCAACTCGACGAAGATGAAGATCAGCAACAGACCGTCGAGGATCTCGAGCATGATCGTGTTCGTGGGCGTGTTGCGTAGCCGCAGCATCGTGTTGAACTGACTGACCAGCAGCGCCGCGGAACCCACGACGAGCATCACCGCGATCGCCCAGTAGATGATGTCCTCGAGCACACTGAGGATGCGGTCGGCGAGACGCTGGCGCTCCTCCTGACCCTCGCCGCCGGTCTGCGATCCCATGGCGTCGCCCGTCAGCGGTTGAGCTGCCAGATGCGCGTCGACAGCGCCGTCGCGAAGGTGCACCACAGCGGGTAGGCGGACAGTGCCGTTCCAGCAACAGGATTCACCGCGGCGGCGCGTCGCGCCAGGTCGGCACTGCTGATCGCCAGCGCCCCGGCCACCACCGACGCGGGGCCCAATTGACGGCGGTTGAAGAAGATCCAGCTCCAGCCGGCGTTGAGCGCCAGGTTCACGGCCAGCGCCCGGGTGTAGGCCTGCGCCGCAGCGGTCTCGCCGCGGTCGTTGAGGGTGTCGATCGTCGACGCCGACACGACGGCGATGTCGGTGTAGAGGATGTTCCACGCGATCGGGAAGGCCTGCTTCGGCGGTTGGAAGCCCGGCTTGTTCAACCGTCGGTACCAGGCCGACTGGACAGCGGGCGCGGTCGCCAGCCCGCCGAGCGCGGCAGCGGTGAACGCGGCCCCGGCGGTCTTGGCGACAGTCAGCAGGCGCATCGGTGATCCCTTCCGCCGACGGGTCAGGGCCGCCGGACCTGTTCAGTCTGCTACGCCGAGCCGCGGGCGGGTACCGGTTGGGTGGCCGCCGACTCGACCGGACCATCTCGGTTCGCGATGATCCTGGGGTGACCGACATCGACTACGCGACGCACACCCCCGACGGCAGGCCCCGAGCGCGGGGACTCGGCATCGAGCTGACCGGCACGCCCGGGCCGCTCAACGCGCTGACCGACGTCGCCGGGGTCGAAGTCGGGGTGACGACGCTGATCGAGGGCGACGGTCCACTCGTCGTCGGGCAGGGACCGGTCCGCACCGGGGTGACCGCGATCCTGCCGCGCGGCCGGTCCGGGGTCGGCGCGCCGTGCGCCGCGGGCTGGTACTCGCTCAACGGCAACGGCGAGATGACCGGCACCACCTGGATCGACGAGGTCGGGTCCTTCAACACCCCCGTGGTGCTGTCCAACACGCACGCTGTCGGGGCCTGCCACACCGGCATGGTCCGGTGGGTGAACACCGTGGCGCCCCGGCTGGCCCGGCAGTGGCTGCTGCCGGTGTGCGCCGAGACCTGGGACGGCTACCTCAACGACATCAACGGCGATCACGTCCGCCCCGAGCACGTCGAGGCGGCACTCGACGCGGCGACCGGCGGGCCCGTCACCGAAGGTTCCGTCGGCGGCGGCACCGGGATGAACTGTTACGACTTCAAGGGCGGCAACGGCACCGCATCGCGCCGGGTCCCCTACGGCTCGCGGACCTTCACGGTCGCGGCGTTCGTCCAGGCCAACTTCGGATCGCGGGCCGAACTGACCGTCGCCGGCCACCGCGTGGGCGCTCGACTGCTCGACGACAACCCGCTCGACGGCGATTGGTTCGCCCGTGACCTCGCCGGCGCACCACCGGGAGCGGGCTCGGTGATCGCCGTCGTCGCCACCGACGCGCCGCTGTTGCCCGGGCAGTGCACGGCGCTGGCCCGCCGCGTGCCGCTCGGTCTGGCCCGCACCGGCACCACCGGCAGCCACTTCTCCGGCGACATCTTCCTGGCGTTCTCCACCGCCGACGTTCCGGCGCTGGCGAGCGCGTTCCCGCTGGGCCCCGTCGGCGACGACGAGCTTGGCTCCATCAGTTTCGTGCCGTGGGGGCGGATGGATCCGCTGTATGCCGCGGTCGTGCAGAGCGTGGAGGAGGCCGTCCTCAACGCGCTGATCGTCAACGACGAGATGACGGGCCGCGACGGTCACCGGTCGCCGCGGCTGCCCCTCGACCGGTTGTCGGCGCTGCTGGGCGAGACGCCATAATCGAACGGATTCATCAAGACGGGCTAACGATCGGAGCGGGCGTGGCAGTGAAGCAGCCCCGCCTGCTGGTCGTCGGCCTCAGCGTGGTGGTGCTGACCGTTGCGGTCCTGCAGACCGCGGTGGTCCCGGTGCTCGGCGTGATCGCCGACCAACTCGGCGCCTCGACGGTCGCGGTCAGCTGGGCGGTCACCGCCAACCTGCTGGCCGCCGCAGCCGCCACGCCGCTGATCGGCCGGCTCGCCGACCTGCACCGCAAGAAGCGGGTGCTGCTGACGGTTCTCGCCGTGGTCCTGGCCGGGTCGCTGCTGGCGGCGACGACGGCGTCACTGCCCCTGTTGATCGTCGCGCGGGTGCTGCAGGCCGCGTCGTTCGCGCTGTACCCCATCAGCATCGCGATCCTGCGCGAAGAACTTCCCGAGGACCGGATGAGCTCGGCGATGGCGGTGCTGTCCGGGACGTTGGGTTTCGGGGGCGGCACCGGTCTGGTCGTGGTCGGGCTGCTGATGAGCGGCGACGCCGGATACCACCGCGTGTTCTGGCTGACCACCGGCTTCACCGTGCTGGTCATCGCCATCGTGATGGCCGTGGTCCCGAACCGGCCCCGCTCGGCCGAGGGATCGATCGACTGGTGGGGCGCACTGGGCCTGGCCGCGGGACTGTCCGCGCTTCTGCTGTCGATCACGCAGGGACACTCGTGGGGCTGGGCCTCGCCCCGGACGCTGGCCTGCCTCGCCGGCGGCGTCCTGATCCTGGCCGGCTGGTGGATCTGGGAGCGCCGCGCCGCCCAGCCGCTGGTGTCGACCGCGATGCTCGCGCGCCGATCGATGCTGCTGACCAACATCGCGACGATCTTCGTCGGTATGGGCCTGTACTTCGCGTTCCTCGGTCTGACCCAGTTCGTGCAGATGCCGCGCGACCCCGCCGATCCCCACGGGTACGGCTTCGGCGCGACCGTGCTGCAGGCTTCGGTGGTCTACCTGCTGCCCGGCGCCGTCACCGGCTTCGTCATCGCGCTCGTCAGTGGCCGCTTCATCGACCGGTTCGGCGCCCGACCCGTTCTGGTGGTCGCGGCCATGGCCGGGATCGTCGGCTTCACGATGGCGGCGTTCGTCCACTCCGCGCCATGGCAGGTGATCACCGCCAGCGTGCTGGCCAACGCGTACATCAGCCTTGGTTACGGCGCGCTGCCCGCGCTGGTCGTCGGTGACAGTGACGCCGGCGAAACCGGGGTGGCCACCGGCATGAACGCCATCGCCCGCACCGTGGGCAGCTCGACCGCGGCGGCCGTGGTCGCGGTGCTGCTGGGCCGCACCACAGCGGCCGGCGTGCCGATGGAGAGCAGCTTCGTCACGATCTTCCTCGCCGGTGCGGTGACCGCGCTGCTCGCGATGGTGCTGATCGCACTGTCCCGGCCGCGCCGCGACAGCGCGGAATCCGCCGAGGCGCGCTACGAATCGCGCGCGATGAACCACGAGTGGGGGTAAGCCCCGACGGAGACCTCAGTGCAGTTCGGCCAGGTTGCACACCGACCGGCGCACGTCGCCCTTGATGACCCGGGCCACCACGCTGCCCACCGGCGTGCTCAGCAGGCCACCGGACAGGTCCGCGACGACACGGAACGACGATCCACCCTCGTGACCCTCGGGTTCGACCTGCAGGGTCAGCGAAATGCACACCCCTCCGCGCCCGTTGCCCAGCAGTTCGATCTCTTTGGGTTCGTCGTAGCGGGTGACGCGCCAGTGGATGACGTTGCGGAACCCCTTGACCTTGATCAACGACGACACCTGGGTGTCGACGTCGATCTCATCGGGCACCGGGCTCTTCCAGCCCCCGAAGATCGTCAGCCATTCGTCGAACCGGCCCAGATCCGAAGCCAGCGACCATGCGCGCTCGGGGGTCAACTTCGAGGTCACTGACACGTCGACTGCCGCCATGGCCTTCCACTACCCCACCGACTCGGATCGGTAAACGACGACGAAGCCCACAGATCGGCTGCAGACTTGTACAGAATGCGAAATCCACCAGCCGACCGGGCTCCGGCCAGGCCGGGGTGACCCGCGTCCAACAGGCCCAATTCTCGCGGATTCACGCCATCGATGACCCGTTCGGCAAAGGATTCCATTGTCGAAATGTAAATTCGTTGCGGAATCGCTTGCGCAGGGCCGCGCAATCCGCGAAGGTTTACCCACGGCCACGACGGCTGACGTTCGAGGAGGATCCGCCCTGACCGGCACACACACCACCGCTGCAGACCAGACTTCTGGGTCGCAGGGACACGAGACCGCCAAAGCCAAGGGCGGCCCCGTCATCGAGATCGACCATGTCACGAAACGCTTCGGGGACTACGTCGCCGTCGCCGACGCCGACTTCACCATCGCCCAGGGAGAGTTCTTCTCCATGCTGGGTCCCTCGGGGTGCGGCAAGACGACCACGCTGCGGATGATCGCGGGTTTCGAGACCCCGACCGAGGGCGCGATCCGCCTCGAAGGCCGCGACGTGTCGAAGACCCCGCCGAACAAGCGCAACGTCAACACGGTGTTCCAGCACTACGCGCTCTTCCCGCACATGACCGTGTGGGACAACGTCGCGTACGGACCGCGCAGCGCCAAGAAGGACAAGGCCGAGGTGCGCAAGCGCGTCGACGAGTTGCTGGAGATCGTGCGGCTGACCGACTTCGCCGAGCGCAAGCCCGCCCAGCTGTCCGGCGGACAGCAGCAGCGCGTCGCGCTGGCCCGGGCGCTGGTGAACTACCCCAGCGCGCTGCTTCTCGACGAGCCGCTCGGTGCGCTGGACCTCAAGCTGCGCCACGCGATGCAGTTCGAGCTCAAGCGCATCCAGCGCGAGGTGGGGATCACGTTCATCTACGTGACCCACGACCAGGAGGAAGCGCTGACGATGAGTGACCGCATCGCGGTCATGAACGCCGGTAATGTCGACCAGATCGGCAGTCCGACCGAGATCTACGACCGCCCGGCGACGGTGTTCGTCGCCAGCTTCATCGGGCAGGCGAACCTGTGGGCGGGGCGGCAGACCGGTCGCGTCAACCGCGACTACGTCGAGATCGACGTGCTGGGCTCGACCCTCAAGGCGCGCCCCGGTGAGACCACGATCGAATCCGGTGGGCACGCGACGCTGATGGTCCGGCCCGAGCGGGTGCGGGTGTCGATGGACGCCCCCGCCGGCGATGTCGCCGCGGTGCGCGCCACCGTCAAGGACCTGACCTTCCAGGGTCCGGTGCTGCGCGTCTCGCTGGCCGCTCCCGACGAGTCGACGGTGATCGCGCACGTCGGACCGGAGCAGGACCTTCCGATGCTGCGCCCCGGCGATCAGGTCTACGTCGGCTGGGCGCCCGATGCGTCGCTGGTGCTGCCCGGCGACGACATTCCCACCACCGAGGATCTCGAGGAGATGCTCGACGATTCGTAGATCGTCCCCTTCGGGCCGACGACGCCCGCGCGACCCCATTCCCCCTCTTTGGAGCCGACGAAAGGCACGCCCCGCCATGTCCCGTGAGATCGATCCCCACCTGCTGGCCCGACTGACCGCCAACCGCACCTCGCGGCGCCGCTTCATCGGGGGCAGCGCCGCGGCCGCCGCCGCGCTCGGCCTGGGCTCGTCGTTCCTGGCCGCCTGCGGCGGCTCCGACAGCAACACCGCCAGCTCGAGCAGCCAGGAGAGCGGTCCCGCGAGCGGCACGCTGCGGATCTCGAACTGGCCGCTGTACATGGCCGACGGTTTCGTGGCCGCGTTCCAGACGGCCTCGGGTATCACCGTCGACTACAAGGAAGACCTCAACGACAACGAGCAGTGGTTCGCCAAGGTCAAGGAGCCGCTGTCGCGTAAGCAGGACATCGGCGCCGATCTGGCGGTGCCGACGTCGTTCATGGCGGTGCGGCTACATCAGCTGGGCTGGCTCAACGACATCAGCGACGAGGGTGTGCCGAACAAGAAGAACATCCGTCCCGACCTGCTCGAGGCCAGCGTCGATCCGGGCCGCAAGTTCACCGCCCCGTACATGTCCGGACTCGTCGGCCTAGCCTACAACCGGGCGGCCACCGGCCGCGACATCAAGAGCATCAACGACCTGTGGGATCCGGCGTTCAAGGGCCGGGTCAGCCTGTTCTCCGACGCGCAGGACGGCCTGGGCATGATCATGCTCTCGCAGGGCAACTCGCCGGAGAACCCGACCACAGAGAGCGTGCAGAAGGCCGTCGACCTGGTGCGCGAGCAGAACGACAAGGGCCAGATCCGCCGCTTCACCGGCAACGACTACGCCGACGATCTCGCCGCCGGCAACATCGCTGTGGCACAGGCGTATTCGGGTGACGTGGTGCAGCTGCAGGCCGACAACCCCGATCTGCAGTTCGTCGTCCCGGATTCGGGCGCGACGACGTTCGTGGACACCATGGTGATCCCCTACACCACGCAGAACCAGAAGGCCGCCGAGGCGTGGATCAACTACGTCTACGACCGCGCGAACTACGCGAAGCTGGTGGCGTTCGTGCAGTACGTGCCGGTGCTCTCGGACATGACCGAGGAATTGGAGAAGGTGGACCCGGCCGCGGCCAAGAACCCGTTGATCAACCCGTCCAAGGAAACGTTGGCCAATTCCAAGGGCTGGGCGGCACTCACCGACGAGCAGACGCAGGAGTACAACACCGCGTACGCCGCCGTCACCGGTGGCTGACCGATGGCAGGTGTAGCCAGTAGCAGCAGGCAGCGGAGCAAGATCGCTCCGTACCTCATGGTGCTGCCCGCGCTCGTGTACCTCGCGGTGTTCTTCGTGGTCCCGTTCTTCTCGCTGGCGCGGACATCGCTGTCGAGCATGGGCGGGTCGGTGTTCATGCCGACCCTGCAGTTCGGTTGGAACTTCGGCAATTTCACCGACGCCTTCGTGCTCTACAAGGACCAGATCTTCCGGTCGTTCGGCTACGCCTTCGCCGCCACGATCCTGTGCCTGCTGCTGGCGTTCCCGCTGGCCTACGTGATCGCCTTCAAGGCGGGCAGGTACAAGAACCTGATCCTCGGGCTGGTGATCCTGCCGTTCTTCGTGACGTTCCTGATCCGCACCATTGCGTGGAAGACCATCCTCGCCGACGAGGGCTGGGTGGTCAGCGCACTGGGGTCGGTGGGGCTGCTGCCCAGTGAGGGCCGGTTGCTGTCGACGAGTTGGGCCGTGATCGGCGGCCTGACCTACAACTGGATCATCTTCATGATCCTGCCGCTGTACGTCAGCCTCGAGAAGATCGACCCGCGGCTGCTCGAAGCGTCCAAGGACCTCTACTCCACCGCCGGGCGCAGCTTCCGCAAGGTGATCCTGCCGCTGTCCATGCCCGGCGTGCTGGCGGGCAGCATGCTGGTGTTCATCCCGTCGGTCGGCGACTTCATCAACGCCGACTACCTCGGCAGCACGCAGACGACCATGATCGGCAACGTGATCCAGAAACAGTTCCTCGTCGTCAAGGACTACCCGGCAGCGGCGGCGTTGAGCCTCGGGCTGATGGTGCTAATCCTCGGCGGGGTGCTGCTGTATACGCGCGCCCTGGGGACGGAGGATCTGGTATGACGACCCAGGCAGGCGCGGCGGTAGCCACCGCGGCACAGCAGCCCCCCACCCCGAAAACGGTAAAGGCGCGCCGCAATTGGGGCGACGTGCTGCTGCGCGTCGTGGCCGGGCTGGTGCTTCTCTACCTGTTCCTGCCGATCTTCGTGATCATCCTGTTCTCGTTCAACAATCCGTCGGGCAAGTTCAACTACAGCTGGCAGGGCTTCACGCTCAACAACTGGGCCCACCCGTTCAAATACCCGCCGCTGACCGAGGCGCTCAAGCTCAGCCTGAACGTGGCCGCGGTGTCGACGGCCGTGGCGCTGGTTCTCGGCACGCTGGTCGCGATCGCACTGGTGCGACATTTCGCGCTGAGTGGCTCNACCCGCCGCTGACCGAGGCGCTCAAGCTCAGCCTGAACGTGGCCGCGGTGTCGACGGCCGTGGCGCTGGTTCTCGGCACGCTGGTCGCGATCGCACTGGTGCGGCAGCGCTGGCGCGGTCAGGGCGCGGTCGACACCTTCCTGGTGCTGCCGCTGACGGCACCCGAGGTGGTGATGGGCGCCGCGCTGCTGACCCTGTTCCTCGACCTCGGATGGGCGGCCGGCTATACCACGATCCTGCTGTCGCACATCGCTTTCGAGGTCAGCTTCATCGCGATGACCGTTCGTGCCAGGGTGCGTGGGTTCGACTGGACACTGGAGGACGCCTCGCTGGACCTGGGTGCGGGCCCGGCCCGCACCTTCTTCAAGGTGACCCTGCCGCTGATCGTACCCGGGATCATCGCCGCGGCGATGCTGTCGTTCGCGCTGTCGCTCGACGACTTCATCATCACCTACTTCGTCAGCGGATCGACCGTCACGTACCCGCTGTACGTGAACGCGGCGGTCAAGGCCGCGGTGCCACCACAGATCAACGTGCTGGCGACCGCGATCCTGTTGATCAGCCTGGCACTGCTGGCGGTCGGAACCCTGTACCGCCGCAAGCGGATCGAGGCCTGAGACTCAGTCGGCGCCGGAACCGGTGTCGAGGCGCACACGCACCGTCACGCGGCCACGGTCGTCTCGCTCGGCCACCGCGTGGCCGGTGCGGTCCGCACCGCCGAAGTCGGTCAGCGTCAGCGGTCCTCCGGCGCCGGTGAAATTGCGCCACCACGTCTTCTGGTCCGGCGCCATCACCCGGATCACGACGTCGTTGCCGGAACGCTGATAGTTCACCGGCGTCTCGAACGTCTGCTGCGAGCGCCTGCCCGTGTACCGGATCACCACCATGCTGCGCCGCACCAGCGGACCGAGCACCGGGGCGTGGATCAGACGCGCCGCTCCGGCATTGACGTAGCCCACCACGGGTGAGCCGAAGATTCCTCTGCCCATGGGTGTCAGGTTAGTGCCGGCGATCGGCTCAGCCCACTTCCAGCGGGATGGGTTTGGCGCGGGCGCCGGTGCGGGCCGCTCCGACCCCGGCCGCGACCACGAACGCGATGCCGAACACGCCGAGCGGCCCGGGCACCTGGTGCAGGATCAGCAGCCCGAGAAGCATCGCCAGCGCCGGCTCGAGACTCATCAGGGTGCCGAAGGCGGCGGCGGTGAGCCGGCGCAGCGCCAGAAGTTCCAACGCGAACGGCACCACGGGCAGCAGGATCGCCAAGCCGACGCCGATGAGCAGGATCTGCGGGGTCATCCGGTCGATGACGACCGGGCCGACGACCGCGGTGGCGACGAGACCGGCCACCGGCATGGAGACCGCGAGTCCGGCGATGCCGGAGACCTGGTCCCCCACCTTCTGGGTGAGCAGGATGTAGCCGCCCCAGCACACCGCCGCGCCGAGCGCATAGCCCACGCCGACGAGATCGACATTGCCGCTCCACGGCTGGGTCAGCAGCAGCACCCCGACGCCCGCCAGGCCGGGCCAGAGCCAACGGCCGCGGCCGTGCCCGCGGGCGACGGCGACCGACAGCGGTCCGAGGAACTCCAGCGCGCTGGCCGTGCCGAGCGGGATGCGGCTCAGCGCGGCCATGAACAGCAAAGTGATCGCCGCGGTGACCACACCGAGCAGCACGCACATCAGAAAAGACCGGCGGGTGAACGCCGTTCGTCTCGGCCGGACCAGCAGGAGCAGCAGCACCCCGGCCCACGCGAGGCGCAGCCACGCCACTCCCTCGACGCCGATGTCGTCGATCAGCGTGACCGCGATCGCCAGCCCGAGTTGCACGCACACCATGGATCCGACCGCCATCAAGGCGCCGGTGCGTGCCCGATCTGATGTCACTCCTGCATTCAACGGGACAGCGACCGTTGCGGTCCACGTGATTTCGGCGGACATACCGTTCGGTGATCGCGAACGGTCGATGAAGTGACTTTCGACTCTGACGCCGGGGCGCCCGGGGCGCGCACGATCACAGCCTGCGGGACCGAAAGGAGCCGGGCGATGAAGGCTCACACAGGTGACTGGTTGGTGCTCAAGGGGACCCACGTCGATCAGGCCGATCAGCGTGGACTGATCACGGAGGTGCACGGCGCCGACGGTGCGCCGCCCTACGTGGTGCGGTGGCTCGCCACCGACCACGTCGCCACGGTGATCCCCGGCCCCGACGCAGTCGTCGTCACGGCCGCCGAGCAGGAAGCCGCCGACGAGAAAGCGCGGTCGAGATTCGCCCGCACCCCGGTCCCGCACCACGCGCGGACAGACTGAGCGCGCCGGACATGGCCGCCAACGTCACGACCGTGATCGTCGTCGTGGTCCTCGCCGCGGCACTGTTGCTACTGGCCGCGGCCGTCCGGGTGGTGAAGCAATACGAGCGGGGTGTGCACTTTCGGCTGGGCAGGGTCATCGGCGTACGCGAACCCGGACTCCGGCTGATCATCCCCGTGATCGACCGACTTCTGCGGGTCTCCCTACGCATCGTCACTTTGCCGGTTCAGTCGCAGGGGATCATCACGCGCGACAACGTCAGCGTCGACATCGCGGCAGTGGCCTACTTCCGGGTGGTCGACGCGCGAAAATCGGTCGTCGTCATCGAAAACGTGGCCGCCGCGATCGATCAGATCGCTCAGACGACACTGCGCAACGTCGTGGGCCAACATTCTCTCGACGAGACGCTCTCGGAGACCTCGGTCATCAACGCCAGCATCCGCCGGATCCTCGACACCACCACCCTGGAATGGGGTGTCGAAGTCACCCTGGTGGAACTCAAGGACATCCGACTTCCCGACACGATGAAGCGCGCGATGGCCCGCGAAGCCGAGGCTGAACGCGAGAAGCGGGCGAAGATCATTGCCGCAGAGGGCGAAGCACGGGCAGCCGCCGCCCTCGGCGATGCCTCCGACACGATGATGGCCCACCCCTTGGCGCTTCAGCTGCGCAACCTGCAGACCCTCCTCGAACTCGGCGTGGAGAAGAACACCACGGTGATCTTCCCCGCACCGCTGATGACCGCGATCAACGAAGTAGCCGCCTTCCTGGCACGCGAATCTGCGGCCACCGCGTCCGCTCAGTTCGTGGAAAGCACCATCCCCGCAAAGCTTTCCGTCTCGTAGCATGCGGGCGACACCGTGAGTGGACCCAATCAGGACGACGCGGCGTGAATTCGGTGCACAGGTTCTTAAGGCCGCGCAGCAGGAACGTCGATCCGGATGCATAGCGGCGATTCCGCGGCCGAACGCTATGTGCTCGCGCACGTTCCTGCGGTCCAGATGAAACTCGCGGGGCTGCTCGAACTTGCGCAGGTCCCGATTCGCCGCGCCGAGGCACAGCATCACCACGGTGCCGGCCCGGATCGGCACCCCGCCCAGCGAGGTGGTCCGCCGAGCCAGCNGAACTTGCGCAGGTCCCGATTCGCCGCGCCGAGGCACAGCATCACCACGGTGCCGGCCCGGATCGGCACCCCGCCCAGCGAGGTGGTCCGCCGAGCCAGCCGGAAGTCGACCTTGGTGGGGCTCTCCATCCGCAGGGTCTCCTCCAGGAACGGCGCGATCAGATCGCGGTCGGAGCGCAGCAGCGCCTGCAGGTCCGGCCGCACGACCTCGAGCAGTGCGG
This sequence comes from Mycolicibacterium chubuense, assembly GCF_001044255.1. Lineage (GTDB taxonomy): Bacteria > Actinomycetota > Actinomycetes > Mycobacteriales > Mycobacteriaceae > Mycobacterium > Mycobacterium chubuense. Next base: position 10,383 of record NZ_JYNX01000037.1, on the reverse strand, counting down.
GCGTCGATCCGTCGAGATAGGTGGCCTCGCCCAGGCCACTCAGCACGTCGTCCGCGGGCGCGGTAAGCGTCGCGACGCCGCCCAACAGACGGGGCAGGGCCAAGTACCTTATACAGTCGGGCAGCACCCGCGACGTACCTGTGCCACTGCGGATTTCGCGTCCACGGCGAGTATTCGGAGGGGGGTCCGCAGCGCGATCGTCAGACCGATCCCGCTCGCTGGCCGTTGTGCGTCTGCCGTCAGCCCAGACCGATCCGGACGTTCTTGATCCGCATGAATTCATACATGCCGTCGACTCCGCCGGTCCGGCCGAAGCCGCTCTGCTTGTAGCCTCCATAGGGTCCTTGGGGGGCGATGTCACTGAACGTGTTGATCCACACCGATCCCGCCTCGAGCGACTGAGCCACTCTGTGCGCACGGTGCAGGTCACGCGTCTGGATGAAGGCGTTCAACCCGTAGACGGAGTCGTTGGCGATGCGGACCGCCTCGCTGTCGTCGCCGAACCTGATCACCGAGACGACCGGCCCGAACGTCTCCAGCTGAGCCAGCGACGACGAGTTGTCGGTGTTACCGAACACCGTTGGTTCCAGGTAGTAGCCCTGTGCGAGCTCACCTCCGAGGCGTCGGCCACCGGTGAGCAGCTCACCGGCGCTCGTGCGCACCGCCTCGTCGATGACACCGAGGATGCGCTCGACTGCGGGCTGGCTGATCACCGGACCGAGGGTGACGGCCGGATCCGTCGGATCACCGATCCTGGCCGAGTTCACGACTGCGAGAAACTCCTCGACGAAGTCGTCATAGACCGACGCGTGGACCAGGATCCGACTCGCGCATGCGCAACTCTGACCTGCCTGCATCAGTGGACCCTGGTGCGCCGAGAGTGACGCGGCACGGTCCAGGTCTGCGTCGGCGAAGACGATGCTCGCGGACTTCCCGCCGAGTTCGGCGACGACCGGGGTGAGATTGTCGGCGGCTGCCTTGATCACCGTGCGCGCTGTGGCACCACCGCCGGTGAAGTGGATCTTGCCGACCCCGGGGTGGCGCACCAGCGCGTCACCGCCTTCGGCAGCGGACGGAACGACGTTCACCAATCCCGGCGGTAACCCGGCGAGCAGACACAACTCCCCGAACCGGAGCGCGGCAAGCGGTGCCAGCTCGGATGGCTTGAACACCACCGCATTCCCTGCGGCCAGGGCAGGAGCCACACAAGATCCCGCCACGGCCAGCGAGCCGTTCCACGGAGCGATGACGCCGACCACGCCGTAGGGTTCGCGTTCCACGAGGTTCATGTCGAACGACCCGTTGACGGGCGTGCTGGCGCCGTGGGGCTTGTCAACGTATCCGGCGAAGTGCCGAAGAAAGCGTTCCAGCAGCAGCGCAGTGCCGGCGAACGATATCGGGACGGCATAGTCGGCGACGTTGAGTGCGGCCAGTTCATCGCGGTGCTCGCCGATAACGTCCGCCAGATCGATGAGCCGATCCCGCCGGACATCGACGGTGAGTGCCATCCACTGCCGCTGGGCCTCCCGCGCACAGCCGACGGCGCGGTCCATCTCGGCGGCGCCGGCCAAGGTCACGGTGGCGTTGACCTGACCGGTGGCCGGGTAGATGTGCCGATGGACAGTCCCTGAGTCGGCGGTGATCCGGTCCCCGCCCACCAGGGGACCGACCGGTTCACCGACCGACCACGGCAAACCCGACGATGTCTTCACGCGCCGTCCGCCCGTTTCTCCGCATCCCACTCTGCCAGCACGCGCCGCTTCTGGCTGCCGATCACGTCGTTGAGGTGCGCCGCCTTCGGCCAGCCGTAATACGCCGCGAAATGCAGTGCAAGCTCGTCCATTTCGTCGAAAGAGAGATCGCGACTCTTCAATGCGGCATAGACGTGACTGAGAATGGGATAGGGCGCGTCCTGGAAGGCGACACAGGCGACCGTCACCAGACGCCGTTGTCTCATACCCAGCCCCGGCCGCAGCCACATCTCCCCGAACACGAAATTGAGGATGCCCGCGCCCTGATAGGGATTGTCGCGGGCCGGCGCGTACGGCAGGCAGTTGATGTCTTTGAACGACTGCTCGCCCACCGACAGTCGCGCCTCGGGATCGCTGGGGGTGGACAACGGCAGGAGCGAGGCCGGCGGCGGGACCGGACGGCCCCTCTCACCGTTTATGCGCTCCCACTGCTCGTCGACCACCATGTTGAAGCGCGACGCCTTCGGCCAGCCGCCGTAAACTGCGAAATGCAGAACGGTTTCTTGCATCTCGACGATCGACACGTCGCCGCTGTTGAGGGCGGCGTACACGTGGTCGCGCAGCGGCACTTCGGCATCGGCGGCGGCAACGCACGCCAGCGTCACGAATCGGCGATCCCGCCGGGTCAGCACCGGCCGCTGCCACACCTCGGCGTAGACGAAGTCGAGCATGCTGCTCGTAGCCGGTGAGGCGTCCCGAGGCGCCGGGAAGGTCATCACCTCGGCGAAGGCTCGGCGGCCACGCTCGAGCCGGTCGAAATCGAGGATCGTCATGGTCACTTCCTTCGTTGGCACGGATTCACCGGAGGGTGACACCCGCGTCGACCTTGAATTCGAGTCCGGTCACGTAACGCGATTCGTCGGAGACGAGAAACAGCACCGCATTGCTGATGTCGAGGGCTTCAGCCATCACAATCGGCATGGCGTTGAGGAAGATCGGAGCCAGATCGGGCCGTTGCTCGGCCAGCAATGTGTGCAGCGAGTCCGGGCGCATCCCGGTTTCCACACCCGTCGGATGTACGGTGTTGACCCGGATGCCGACCGCCGCGAGTTCATTCGCCAATGCTCTGCTCATCCCGACGACACCGTGCTTGGATGCGGTGTACGGCGTGTGCAGTGGGGTGCCCTTGATGCCGGCCGCTGAACTGATGTTGACGAGGCTGCCGCCGTTGTCGACCAGGTGCGGCAGCGCGGCGGCGCACGTGTTCCACGCACCGATCAGATTGACGTCCACCACGGTGCGCCACTGCTCGGGTGTGGTGGTGTCCCAGGTCCCCGCCGTCAGCACTCCGGCATTTGCCACCGAAGCGTCCAAACCGCCGAGCTCAGCGACTCCCGAATCGACGGCTGCCGACAACGCCGCGGCATCGCGGACGTCTACGACATACGTGAGGGCACGGCGTCCGTGCTTCTCCACGAGGCGTGCAGTGTCGAAGAGATCCTCGGGGGTGGCCAGTGGGTACTCCACTTCGGGCAGTGAAGCGCAGATGTCCACCAGGATCAGATCGGCACCCTGCCGCGCCAGGAGCTCGGCGTGACTGCGGCCCATTCCGCGTGCGGCGCCGGTGATCAGGACGCGTTTTCCGGTGACGCGGCCGCTCATAACTTGTTGCAGAATCCGGCGTCGACCGGGAATGCGACCCCTGTGACGAATCTGGCGGCGTCGGAAACCAGGTAGGCGATTGCGGCGCTGATGTCCCCGGGCTCCAGCAGTTCCACCGGCATCGGGTTCTGCAGATGCGGGCCGCCTTCTGGATATTGTTCCAGGAACGCCGTCATCGCGGGGTTCACTGCCATCGTCGTGTTGACTGCGGTCGGATGAACAGTGTTGACCCGGATACTGTAGGGCGCAAGGGCATTGGACAATGTGCGCATCAACCCCACGATGCCGTGCTTGGATGCCGCGTACCCCAGGCCGCCGCCACGCATGCCGCCGAAGCCGCGGAGTCCGGCGGTGGAGCTGGTGAACACCATTGCGCCGCCGCGCCCTCCGGCAATCAGATGAGGAATCGCGGCCTTCGCGGTGTGAAACGACCCGACGAGATTGACATCGATGGCGGCGGTCCACATGGCGAGGTCCTCTTCGAGGCTGACTTCGCAGAACGCCGTGGGCGCGATACCGGCATTGGCACAGACGATGTCGAGACGACCGAACGTCTCGACTCCTGCATCCACAGCGGATTTCACGGCGCCGAAGTCACGCACATCGGCGACCGAGCCGGCCATTGTGCCGCCCGCCGCTTCCACCAGGGCAACCGTCTCGTCGAGGTCCGCCTCGGTGGCCATCGGGTACCCGTTCGCCGGGATATCGGCACAGATGTCCACCCCGATGACGTGGGCGCCCTCGGCCGCCAACCTCACCGCATGGCTGCGGCCCTGTCCCCGTGCCACCCCGGTGATGAAGGCGACTCTGCCCTCCAGAGAACCCATCCGTCCTCGCTTTCGTCGCGTCAGCCACAGCAGGGCCTGAACCGAGTAACCGCGTTACAGGGGTACGGTAACCTCGTTACTCACAAAGGGCAAGGTGCGCAGAATGATCAAGACTCCCGGACATGGCAGCGAACACGGCGATGTCGATGACCGGGTGCTCGGCGTAGTCGTGGGCATCCTCGAGAACGAGGGCTACGACGCTGTTGCGCTGCGAGAGGTGGCCCGCCGCGCGCGGACCTCCCTGGCGACGATCTACAAGCGATACCCGACGCGCGAGGACCTGATCCTCGCTGCCTTGCAGTCGTGGCTGGACAAGAACCGTTATGCGGGCGTCAAGCCTCGCGCCCGCGCACAGGGACAGTCGCTGCACGAGGCGCTGATGGATCTCTTCCGGATCATCTTCGAACCATGGGAGCAACACCCTGGCATGTTGACCGCCTACTTCAGGGCGCGATCCTCGCCCCGCGGGCAGCAGTTGCTGCGCCGCGGCCTCGATATCGTCGCGCCGGCCGGGTTGGAGTCGATGGCCGGGGTGTCCGAGACCTTCATCGCCGATTTCGACGCGATCATCTCCAGCGTGGTCTACGGGCTGTTGGGCCGCTTTGTCGCTGGCGAGATCGCCAGCACCGACATCCTCCCCATTCTCGATCGCACCGTGTACTGGCTCACCCAGGGTTTTGAGGCCACCCGCGACAACGGCAGGCATGGCGGCTCGACACCCTGAATCAGGATGGCCCCGTGTTGAATTCGATGTGGAGCGCCTTGAGGCCGCGCAGCAGGAACGTGGACTCGTAGGCATAGTGGCGATGCCCCGGCCCACCGTGCTCGGTCGCATCGATGCCGAGCTCGGTGGTGCGGTCGAGCAGGCGTGCAACGGTGACACGCCCCTCGACGCGCGCCAATGGTGCACCGGCGCAGGTGTGGATTCCGCGGCCGAACGCTATGTGCTCGCGCACGTTCCTGCGGTCGAGGCGGAACTCGTGGGGCTGCTCGAACTTGCGCGGGTCCCGATTCGCCGCGCCGAGGCACAGCATCACCACGGTGCCGGCCCGGATCGGCACCCCGCCCAGCGAGGTGGTCCGCCGAGCCAGCCGGAAGTCGACCTTGGTGGGGCTCTCCATCCGCAGGGTCTCCTCCAGGAACGGNCGGCCCGGATCGGCACCCCGCCCAGCGAGGTGGTCCGCCGAGCCAGCCGGAAGTCGACCTTGGTGGGGCTCTCCATCCGCAGGGTCTCCTCCAGGAACGGTGCGATCAGATCGCGGTCGGACCGCAGCAGCGCCTGCAGGTCCGGCCGGTCGCCCAGGATCCGGACGGCCGCACTCAGCAGCTTGGTCACCGTCTCCTGGCCGGCGGCGAACAGGAAGGTGGCCGGCCGCACGACCTCGAGCAGCGTGGGTGTCGATCCGTCGGGATAGGTGGCCTCGGCCAGGCCGCTCAGGACGTCCTCGCGGGGGGTTCTCCGCCGGTCGGCGATGTAGCCGCTGAACAGTTCGTCGAGGTACTGCAGCGGATTGCTGCCCACCGGCTCGTGATCCAACGCGCCCACCCGGGACCCCGGCGCATTGCCCGCCCCGAGGTTGCGGCGGATCTGCGGACGATCCTGCTCGGGCACGCCGAGGAGATCGGCGATGGCCAACGTGGCGAACGGTTTGGCGTACTCGGCGAGGAACTCGCAGCGGCCGTTGACGATGAATTCGTCGAGCTGCCGGTCGGCAAGCCGCCAGATGTAGTCCTCGTTCTCCTTCAGCCGGCGCGGGGTCAGCAGCCGGCCGAGCAGTGAGCGTGCCCTGCCGTGCTCCGGCGGATCCATCACCACCATGTGCTCGAAGATCGGGAATTCGTGGCGGTGTGCGTCGATCTGCTCACCGATGTCGTCCCCGGACGGCGTGAACGGCAATGGCGGGAAGGGGCCGCCGATCGCATTGACCGCCGAGAAGCTCTCGACATCTTTGAAGGCCGCCTGGACTTCGGCGTAGCCGGTGACCGCGACGACACCGTAGTGGGGCTCGTGGAACACCGGCCCGCGGCTGCGCACCTGATCCCAGTAGTCGTAGGGGTCCTGCGCCACGGCGGCGTCGGAGAAGTAGTCCCGCTCGGCGAGATCGCTCATGGGGTGGTCAGACCTTTCCCATTGTTCTGATCGATCGATCAAACTGTTAGGATGCGCCATGCCTACCACGCGGCCATCACGCCGGTCAAGCACTCAGACGCGGACCTCCTCCGACGGCGGCGCCCGCGTCCGGTTGATCGAGGCGACCGCGAAGGTCATGCGGGACGAGGGGTACGCCGCGGCGACATCGCGGCGGGTCGCCGCCGAGGCCGGCGTCAAGCAGGCTCTGGTGTATTACTACTTCCCCACCATGGACGACCTTTTCGTCGAAGTACTGCGCACCGGTGCCGAAGTCTCACTCGAGCGCATGCGCGCCGCGCTCACCGACGACGATCCGCTGCGCACGCTATGGATCATCAACAGCGACACCCGGCTCAGCGCATTGAGCACCGAGTTCATGGCGCTGGCCAACCACCGCAAGGCCATTCGCACGGAACTCAAGACCTACGCCGAGCGGGTGCGGGACATCGAGGCGGCCGCGGTGACCGTGGCACTGCGCACGCGCGGCATCGATCTCGATGAGTATCCGCCCGTGGCGATTTCGATGCTGATCGCCCAGACCGCGCGCAGCATCTGCAACGAAGAGGCGGTCGGGGTCAGCGCGGGTCATGAACAGATGCGGGCGCTGGTCGAGCGCCACCTCGACCGATTGGCCGCCGCGTCGGCACCGTCCAACCCTTGACAAGGACACCCCCTCCTGCCACTCTGCTGATCGATCGACAAATTTCTACATCGGCGCGCCGGCGTCGGGAGATCGGGGTGTCACGTGGCTGGTCGGGTCGAGGGCAAGGTCGCATTCATCACCGGCGCGGCCCGGGGTCAGGGACGCAGCCATGCGGTCCGGCTCGCAGAGGAGGGTGCCGACATCATCGCCGTCGACGTGTGCGGCCCGGTCAGCGACAACAGTCAGATCGAACCGGCTACCCCGGACGACCTCGCCCAGACCGCGGATCTGGTCAAGGGTCGCAACCGGCGCATCGTGACGGCCGAGGTCGACGTGCGCGACTACCAGGCGTTGGCGGAGGCCGTCGACAACGGCGTGGAGCAGCTGGGCCGGCTCGACATCGTGGTCGCCAACGCCGGAATCGGCAACGGCGGCCAGACGCTGGACAAGACCAGCGAGGCAGACTGGACGGACATGATCGACGTCAATCTGGCAGGGGTCTGGAAGTCGGTGAAAGCCGCTGTCCCCCATCTCATCTCCGGCGGTACAGGCGGTTCGATCGTTCTCACCAGCTCGGTCGGCGGGCTCAAGGCCTATCCGCACACCGGGCACTACATCGCCGCCAAGCACGGGGTCATCGGTCTGATGCGCACCTTCGCCGTCGAACTCGGCCAGCACTTCATCCGGGTGAACGCGGTGTGCCCGACCAACGTCAACACTCCGATGTTCATGAACGACGGGACGATGAAGCTGTTCCGGCCCGACCTGGAGAACCCCGGCCCCGACGACCTGAAGGTCGCCGCGCAATTCATGCACGTGCTGCCCGTCGGCTGGGTGGAACCGGTCGACATCAGCAACGCGGTGCTGTTCCTGGCCTCCGACGAAGCCCGCTACATCACCGGCCTGCCGGTGACGGTGGATGCCGGCAGCATGCTCAAATAGGGCTCTCCGTGCCGAGCACCTTGTCCACGAAGGCGTGCACCGTGCGCTGCAACTCCTCGACCCGCTGTGCCCGTATCGCTTCCAGGTCGGTGCCGCGGTGATAGGCGGGCGGCAGCTGCCGGACATTGCGGGAGCATCCGAAATTCGCGCAGATCAACGTGCCGACGGTGTCTCCCTTCCGGCCTGCCGCACCGCCGCGGCGCACCGCGTAGAGCACCGCCTCGTCAGCGAGGTTCACATCGTTGCACCACGTGCACATGGCTCGTCCCCGCGGCGTGCGCGCGGCGCGGTTCAGCAGCAGCGCCACCGGTCCGTCAGGCCGGTCGACCACGAGGTAGGCCCGGCGCGGGATCTTGGGATCGGCCCAGCCGTAGTACTCCAATCTGCTGAAGTCGACGTCGTCGAAGTCCGCGGCGAAGGTGACCTTCTTGACCTCACTGCGGGTGGCGCCGTGGAAGGCGCCGAGAATCTGCGTACGGGTGTGGGAGTCCATGGGGTGAAGCCATCCTGAACAGGGACGCACCGCGGTGCGTCCGGGTGAGTGAGGGTATGACGGCGCCGCCGGCCCAGGGGGTCGGCGACGGGGCGCGGTCATCTGATGTCGGCGCGGGCGCCGACGACCTCCTCGACTCGGATGTTCACAGCGTCCACCATAGCGAGCGTGGCCGCGCTCGGCGAGGCCATTTCCTATCTCCTCAGAAAGCGTTGTCCGGCAACGGTTTCCATTCTCGCGACACCGACGCGCTCCAGTGCGGTACACGCCGCTCGAGGAATGCGGCCACACCTTCGCGGGCGTCGGCGCCGCCCATCACCCGCTTGTGCAACTCCGTCTCCAGCATCGCGACCTGACGCGCGCTGTAGCCCTCGGTCATCGTGTCCCACAGCAGGCGCTTGGTCAACGCCGCCGACATCGGGGCGACGTTGACGGCGATGTCTCGCGCGATCGCCATCGCGGCGTCGAGCACCTCTTCCGCGGGCAGCGCACGCGTCGCGACGCCCATCGTCACCGCCTCCCGGCCGTCGAACGTCCGGCCGGTCAGCAGGAGGTCGGCGGCGACCGCGGCACCCACCAGCCGGGGCAGGGTCCAGTGCGCCATGCAGTCCGGCAGCACGCCGCGACGGACCTGTGCCACCGCGTATTTCGCGTCGGCGGCGACGATCCGGATGTCGGTCTGCAACGCGATCGTCAACCCGATCCCGATCGCGTGGCCGTTGACGGCGGCGATCACCGGGGTGCGCAACTCGAAGGCCGCCGGGTCGATCGGGGACGCGGTGAACGTGTCGCCGGGCGCGCCGAACGGCTCACCGTCGGAGACGTCGGCACCGGCACAGAACGCATCGCGCGCGCCGGTCAGCACGATCGCGCGCACCGCGTCGTCGTCGTCGCAACGCCGGTAGGCCTCGTTGAGCAGCGCACCCATCGGCGGGGTGTAGGCGTTGCGCCGGTGCGGCCGGTTCAGCGTCACCAGTGCGACCCCGTCGTTGACGGAGACGACGACGTCGGTCATGCCGGCGAATCTACCGCCGGCGTTCCTCGAAGCTCAGCCGTTCGCCGGCGTGGACTCGTAGGAGCAGATGGCGTCGACCTTGCCTGCGGACGCGCTCTGCGGGTCGAAATCGTAGCCGAGCCACTCGCGGGCGAGCCGGCGGGCCAATTCGAGCCCGACGACGCGCTGTCCGAAGCACAGCACCTGAGCGTTGTTCGACAGCACCGACCGCTCCACGGAGAAGCTGTCGTGCGCGGTGACCGCGCGGATACCGGGAACCTTGTTGGCGCTGATGGCCACTCCGAGCCCGGTGCCGCAGACCAGCAGTGCGCGGTCGGCCTTGCCTTCGGCGATCATGCGTGCCGCCGCGACGGCGACGTGCGGATAGGCGGTGTTCTCGTCGGCGGTCACGCCGACGTCCGTGACCTCGGCCACCCGATCGTCGCCGAGGAGATCACTCTTGAGCGCTTCCTTGTACTCGAACCCGGCGTCGTCGGAGCCGACGACGATGCGCAGACCTGCCATGGCGGATCACTCCCCTTTCGTGGTTGTCGGGGTGGACGTGAACGTGTCGGCGACCGTGCGCAGGCACATCGCCAGCGAGGTGGCCCCGGCGTCGGGGGTCCCGACGCTGCGCTCGGCGAGCGGACGCGCCCGGCCCACCTTGGGCCGCATCTCGGCAGTGGCCGCCGCGGCCTCGGCGGCGACATCGGCCGCCGCCCGCCACGCGTCCTGCCACGACGCGCCGTCGGCCACTCGGCGCTCGAGATCGTCGACGAAGGGCAACAGCGCGTCGAGCATGGTCTTGTCACCCGGGGCTGCACCGCCGAGAGACACCAACGCGTCGTAGCCGTCCCGCATTCCGGCCGCCACGGTCCGGTCGTCGGGGCGGCCGGTGTCACCGACGCGCGCACCGAGCGCCGCCAGCAGCGCGCCCCACAGCACGCCGGAGGTGCCGCCCGCCTTGGCCGCCCAGTCCTTGCCCGCCTCGGCGAGCACC
>NZ_JYNX01000036.1 GCF_001044255.1 Mycolicibacterium chubuense | reverse complement strand
CAGGACGCGCTCAACGCCGACACGTCCGCGTCGCTGCCCCGCCCCCGCACAGCCGGTCCCGCCGTCGGCCCCCCGTAACGGGCGGCAATCGCCGAACTATCAGCGATAAGTATTCTCTGGGGCATGTCCCGCCCCGTCGCTCTGATCACCGGACCGACGTCCGGGATCGGTGAAGGCTTCGCGCGCCGCTACGCCGTCGACGGGTACGACCTGGTGCTGGTGGCCCGTGACGTCACCCGGCTGGAGCGCCTCGCCGCCGAACTGCGCGACCAACAGGGCACCCGGGTCGAGGTGATCCGCGCGGACCTGTCCGAGTCCGCCGACCGGGAGACCGTCGCCGAGCGGCTGCGCGCCGGGGTGCGCGTGCTGGTCAACAACGCGGGCTTCGGCACCGCGGGCGAATTCTGGTCGGCGCCCTACGAACAACTGCAGGCCCAGCTCGACGTCAACGTCACCGCCGTCATGGCGCTCACCCACGCCGCGCTGCCGGCCATGCTGGCCGCCGGGGAGGGCACGGTGCTCAACGTGGCCAGCGTCGCGGGCCTGCTGCCCGGGCGCGGCTCCACGTACTCGGCGTCCAAGGCGTGGGTGGTGTCGTTCTCCGAAGGGTTGGCCAACGGGCTGGGCGGCACCGGCGTGGGCGTGCACGCGCTGTGTCCGGGGTTCGTGCGCACCGAGTTCCACGAGCGCGCCGGCATCGACATGGCCGGGACGGCCTCATTCCTGTGGCTCGACGTCGACGACGTGGTGCGCGAGACGATGTCCGACATCGCCAAGGGCCGGATCGTGATCATTCCCGGCCTGCAGTACAAGGCGCTGACCACCGGCGGGCGCCTGGTGCCGCGCAATGTCGTGCGCGCGCTGACCCGAGTCGTGGGCAAGGGCCGTGGTCGGACCTGAGACCCGGCTGATCGCATTCCTGCTGGCGCTCGTGCTGACCGCCACCTCCTGCTCGGATGACCCCGCAGACGACGACGTGTACTCGGCGGCGACCGCGACGATCGGCGAATCGCTGGCCACGCTCGGGTGGAACATGTCGGTGGCCAACCTGCGCTTCGACGCCGACTACGTGCTCATCGACGTCGACGCCTCCCCGTCGCAGCCGGGTGGCGCGCACGCCAAACCCGAGGACATCCGCTTCGGTCTCTACGGTGCGCTCGACCACCCCGTGGAGGCCAACGCGATCGGCGGCTGCGAGGACGTCACAACCCTTGCGCTGCAACCTCTTTTGGCTCCGACGACGGACCGGATGTCGGGCACGGTGTGCATCGGCCCGTTCCGGGACCAGTCGCAGGTGCGCGGGGTGTACGCCTATTCGCCCCGCGACCGGATGCCGGGCACGACGATCGCCTACCCGGCGGCCTTCCCGATCGGCCTTCCGCAGATCAACGTCAACGACACCGGGCTGAGCATCAAGGCCACCAGCCTCGACGCGTTCCGCGCGGACGGCACCGCGCTGGACCCGACCGCGCTGGGCGATCCCGAGGCCTTCTCGGGCAAGGGTTACATGCTGATCGGGCTCGACATCAGCGGGCTGGCTGCGCGCTACCGCGACGACTCCGCCGCGCGGGGCGGTCCGCTGATGGTGCTGGCCGCGCCGACGCTGCCGGGCCGCGGACTCAGCCACGCGTGCAGCGTCTACGGAGCCTCGCTGCTGGTGCTGCCCGAGGCGTCGCGGGAGGGCGTGCAGGTCCGGGCGTCGCTGTGCACGCAGGGCGAGATCAACCAGGCGCTGCTGTACGCCACGGTGTCGGTGGTGGGCACCCACGCCGCGCTGTGGAGGCGCTGATGACCGACGAGCCCGGCCCCACCGAGTGGGGGGAGAGCCCGGGCGTGGGGCCGTGGCCGGGTCCGCCGCCCGACGACGGCCGCTACGACCCGGACCTGTTGCGCGACGGCGATACCCGCAACGTCGTCGACGCCTACCGGTACTGGACGCGCGAGGCGATCATCGCCGACATCGACGAGCGCAGGCACCCGCTGCACATCGCGATCGAGAACTTCGGCAACGACGCCAACATCGGCGGCGTGGTGCGCACCGCCAACGCTTTCGCGGTGCACACCGTGCACATCGTGGGGCGACGGCGGTGGAACCGCCGCGGCGCCATGGTCACCGACCGCTACCAGCGGCTGCGCCACCATGACAGCACCGCGGCGCTGCTGGACGCCGCGGCCCAGGAGGGGCTGACCGTCGTGGCGGTCGACAACGTGCCCGGCGCCGCCCGGATCGAGGAGGTGACGCTGCCGCGCGAGGCGTTACTGGTCTTCGGCCAGGAGGGGCCCGGCATCACCGACGCCGCGCGCGCCGGCGCCGCGCTGACGGTGTCAATCGCGCAGTTCGGCTCCACACGGAGCATCAACGCGGCGGTCGCCGCGGGGATCGCGATGCACACCTGGATCCGCCAGCACGCCGACCTCGGCCGGGCCTGGTGATTTGAGCAGGATCCAGACCCCGACCGCCGACACGAGCAGCAGCAGCGCGCCCACCCCGGACGCGACCGACAGCCCGTGCGTGAAAGCGGTCCGTGCCGCGTCGAGCAGGCTCTCGGCCTGCGCCGGCGGCAGGGTGTCGGCGGCGTGCACCGCACTCGCCAGCGAGTCGCGGGCTTGGGCGGCCGCCGGTCCGGGGATTCCGGGCGCGACGACGACGGTGCGGTACACCGCGGTGACGATCGACCCCAGCAGCGCGATGCCCAGCGCCATGCCCAGCTCGTAGGCCGTCTCCGACACGGCCGCGGCGGCGCCGGCCCGCTCCTTCGGCACGCTGGCCAGGATCACGTCGCTGGCGACCGTGAACGCCAGGCCCAGACCGACGCCGACGACGAACAGCGACACCCCGAGCGGCGGGTACGGCGCGATGGGGGTGAACACCAGCAGCGACACCATCATCGCGGCCATCGCGACACCCACCAGCGCCAGGCCGACGGTCAGCACCAGGCGGTGGGAGAGGCGGCGCACCAGCAGACCGGCGATCACGCCGAACACCGTCGCCGTCACCGCGGCGGGCAGTTCGGCGAGCCCGGCCTTCAGCGGCCCGTAGCCGTGCACCAGCTGGAAGTACTGGGACAGGAAGAACACCAGCCCCGACAGGCCGAGCACCGACAGCAGGTTGGCGGCGACGACGCCGGAGAACCGCGGGTTGGTGAACAGCCGCACGTCGATCAGCGGATGCGGCAGCCGCAGCTGCCGCCGCACGAACAGCGTCAGCGCGGCGGCGCCGAGCATCCCGGCGATCAGCACGTCGCCACCGATGCCGTGGCTCAGGCCGGCGAAGCCCTCCTTGATCGCGTAGACCACGCCGATCATGCCGACCATGGAGAGCGCGACGCTGGGTAGATCCCACGGACCCGGCTGCGGATCGCGGTGCTCGGGCAGCAGCACGATGCCGCCGGCGACGAGGACCACCATCACCGGGATGTTGATCAGGAACACCGATCCCCACCAGAAGTGCTCGAGCAGCACGCCGCCGACCACGGGGCCCAGCGCGGCGCCGGCCGAGAACGTCGAGGCCCAGATGCCGACGGCGATGCTGCGCTGCCGCTGGTCGGTGAAGATCCCGCGGATCAGCGCGAGTGTGGCCGGGGCCAGCGTCGCGCCGGCCATGCCGAGCAGCGCGCGGGTGCCGATGAGCATCTGCGGGCTCGTGGAGTAGGCGGTGATCACCGAGAAGGCGGCGAAAGCCGTTGCGCCGCAGAGCAACAGCTTCTTGTGGCCGATGCGGTCGCCGAGGCTGCCCATGCTGATCAGCAGCGCGGCCAGCACGAACGAGTAGATGTCGCCGATCCAGAGGATCTGCGTGCCGGTGGCGCCGAGGTCCTCGCTGATGAACGGTGTCGCCAGCGCCAGCACAGTGCCGTCGACGCCGATGAGCAGAACGGCGAGCGTGAGGACGCCGAGAGCGAACCAACGGCGGGTCATGAGGGTCGTACTCCGTTCAGAAGAAGGTCGGTGATGATGCGGCCGAAGTCGCGGGCGGCGACGCGGCCGACGCGGATCGACCAGTCGGTCGCGGTGACCAGGCTGTAGAACGCCTCGGTCAGCCACGCGGCGGGCAGGTCGGGCCGGAACTCGCCGGATCGCTGCCCCCGCAGGAAGAGCTCGGTGATCGCGCCGTCGATCTCCTCCCACACCTCGAGGCACGCGGTCGGGTCCTCCTGGCTCTGGCTGTACAGCAGGGCCAGCCACGCCGACACCGGCTCGCACGTCGTGACGAGCCGGCGCAGCGCCTCGGCGGCGCTGTCCTCCTGCAGCCGGGCGGCGGTGATGACCGTGCCCATCTCGGCGATCGCGAGTTCCTCGAGTGCCGCCATCAGCGCGACGCGACCGGAGAAGTGCCGGTGCAGCGTCGCGCGGCTGACGCCGACGGCGGCCGCGATCTCGTCTTGCGTGGCGTTCGGCCGGCGGCCGAGGTAGTCGGCCGCCGCGCGCAGCAGATCGTCGCGAGTGGACATGAGACGACTGTAGCTCATATGAGACAGATTTGTCTCATAGCTTCGGGGGGCGGGGTGAGGCAGGATCGACCCATGGATCAGATGTGGGCCAACCGCGCGGCCAGCGCCGAAGCCGCGATCACCACCCGGCACCTGCGCAAGCTCTGGGGGCTGCCGGGCACCCAGCTCGGCGTGGTGGCGTGGCCGGCGGCGGGCAAGCAGCGCCGCTTCGGGACGTGGCACTACTGGTGGCAGGCCCATCTGCTGGACAACCTGGTCGATGCGCAGGTGCGGGACCCGCAGCCCGAGCGGCTCGCCCGGATCACCCGGCAGGTCCGAGGTCACCGGCTGCGCAACGTCGGCCGGTGGACCAACGACTACTACGACGACATGGCGTGGCTGGCGCTCGCGCTCGAGCGGGCGGGGCGGCTCGCCGGTGTGGAACGGCCCAAGGCGCTCGACACCCTCGCCGACCAGTTCCTCACCTCCTGGGTGCCCGAGGACGGCGGCGGCATCCCGTGGCGTAAGCAGGACCAGTTCTTCAACGCCCCGGCCAACGGCCCCGCGGGCATCTTCCTCGCCCGCACCGAGGGACGGTTGCGCCGCGCGCAGCAGATGGCCGACTGGATCGACGAGACCCTGATCGACCCCGAGACGCATCTGGTGTTCGACGGGATCAAGGGCGGTTCGCTGGTGCGCGCCCAGTACACCTACTGCCAGGGTGTGGTGCTCGGGCTCGAGACCGAGCTCGCGGTGCGCACCGAGGATCCCCGCCACTCCGAGCGGGTGCACCGCCTGGTGGCCGCGGTCGCCGAGCACATGGCGCCCGACGGCGTGCTCAAGGGTGCGGGTGGCGGTGACGGCGGCCTGTTCCACGGCATCCTGGCGCGCTACCTGGCGCTGGTGGCCACCGCACTGCCCGCCGGCGGGGCCGAGGACGAGACGGCCCGCGACACCGCGGGGTCGCTGGTGCTGTCCTCGGCGCAGGCGGCCTGGGACAACCGGGCGACGGTCGAGGATCTGCCGCTGTTCAGTGCGTTCTGGGAGCGCGACGCCCAGGTGCCGACGGCGGGCACCCAGGACGCGCAGTTCGTCGAGGGTGCGGTGAACTCCTCGGAGATCCCGGAGCGCGATCTGTCGGTCCAACTGGCAGGCTGGATGGTGATGGAAGCCGCCCACACCGTCGCCGGTGACCGTGACTGAACCGGCCACCCCGCGCGGGTTCCCGCTGCGGCCCTCGCGGCTGAGCCGCGGCAGCACCACGAACAAGACAGGCGACAACACGGCCGCGGCACTGCTGCTGATCTTCACCGTGATCGCCATCCTGTGGGCGAATTCGCCCTGGGCGCATGCCTATTCGACGTTGCTCGAGACCGAGGTCGGACTCAGCCTCGGCGAGCACCACGTCGCGATGTCGATCAAGCATCTCGTCAACGACGCGCTGATGACGTTCTTCTTCTTCATCGTCGGTCTGGAGGTGACGCGCGAATTCACCATCGGCGAGCTGACCGACCGGTCCCGGGCGGCGGTGCCGGTGGTCGCGGCGATCGCCGGGCTGGTGCTGCCGGCCGTGGTGTTCCTGGCCTTCAATCCGTCGGGGGAGGACGCCCAGGCGTGGGGCGTGGTGATCTCCACCGACACCGCGTTCCTGGTGGGGGCCCTGGCGATCATCAAACCGGTGTTCCCCGCGCGGGTGCGGCTGTTCCTGCTGACCCTGGCCGTCGTCGACGACGTCGGCGCACTGTGCGTGATCGCGCTGTTCTACTCCGACGAGATCAGCATCGCGCCGTTGGTGGTGGCGGTGGTGCTGCTCGGCGCGCTGGCCCTGGTCCGGTACCTCCCCAAGGCGCGCGGGCCCGCCTATGCGGTGCTCGGGGTCGGGCTGTGGATCGCGTTGTACCTGGGCGGGGTGCACCCGACGCTGGCCGGTGTCGCGGTGGCGCTGCTGATCCCGGTGTTCACCCCGGAGCGGCGCCCGGTGGAGCGGGCCGTCGAGCAGATCCGCGCATTCCGGCAGTCGCCGAACTCGCAGTACGCGCGGGCGGCGAGTCGCTCACTGCAGGAATCGATCTCGATCAACGAACGGCTGCAGACCACGGTCGGGCCGATCGTGTCGTTCGGCATCCTTCCGCTGTTCGCGTTGGTCAACGCCGGCGTGCGGCTGGACGCGCAGAGCCTCGGCGCGGCGCTGCGCTCCCCGCTGACGTGGGGCATCGTGGCGGGCCTGGTGATCGGCAAGTTCATCGGCATCACGGGCGCCACGTGGTTCATGCGCCGCACCGGGCTGGGCGTGCTGGCGCCGGGTCTGACGCTGCGCCGGATCATGGGTGGCGCCGCGCTGTCGGGCATCGGGTTCACGATCTCGCTGTTCATCGTCGACATCGCGATCACCGATCCCGGCCGGCAGGATCAGGCCCGCATCGGCGTGCTGGCGGCCTCGGTGCTCGCGTTCGCGTTCGGCTGGGCGATCTTCCGGATCACCGACTGGCTCAGCCCGCCCGAGCCCGTCGGCCTGCATCTGCTGCGTCCGATCGATGTGGAGCGCGACCATGCTCGCGGCCGGCCCGACGCACCCCTGACTCTGGTGGAGTACGGCGACTTCGAGTGCCCGTTCTGCAGCCGGGCGACCGGCTCGATCGACGAGGTACGGGCGCACTTCGGCGACGAATTGCTGTATGTGTGGCGGCATTTTCCGCTCGAGCGGTCCCATCCGCGGGCGTTCGACGCCGCCCGGGCCAGCGAGGCCGCGGCCCTGCAGGGCAGGTTCTGGGAGATGGCGCACGAACTGTTCGCCCACCAGGACGACCTCGAGTGGTCCGACATCTACCGGTACGCCGTGGCGGCGGGCTGCGACATCGAACGCTTCGACGCCGACGTGCGCATCCACTCGTCGAAGGTGCTGCACCGGGTCACCGACGACGCCGAGGACGCCGAGGCGATGGATCTCAACGCGACGCCGACGTTGTTCGTCAACGGCAAGCGGCACCGCGGTCCTTGGGACGCCGCGAGCCTGATCCGCGCGCTCGAGGAGTCCCGGACCGCGCGGTTGTAGACGCGTCTAGCCGGTGTTCTCCAGGTCCCACTCGGGCAGGCAGATGCGGGCGAGCTCGTCGAGGCGGATCTTCAGCACCGCCGCCAGCGCCGCCACCGTGGTGAACGCGGGGGTGGAGAGCCGGCCGGTCTCGATCTTGCGCAGCGTCTCCGGGGAGATCGAGGCGGCGTGGGCGACGTCGGCGGCCTTGCGTTCGCCGCGGGCGTCACGCAGGTAGGCGCCGAGCCGGCGGCCCGCGGCGCGCTGCTGCGGCGTCAAAGGTGATCGCACCATGTCGCCCAGAATAGGCCCCGAGCTAGACTGGTATTTCTATACCGGTCGATGAAAGGTGTGCTCGTGGTCGAGTTGAAGACAGCGGCGGAGGTCGAGGCCATGCGGGTCACCGGCGCGTTCATCGCCGAGTTGCTCGAGGACCTGGCGCAGCGCGCCGCGGTCGGGGTCAACCTGTTGGACCTCGAGCAGCGCGCGCGGGACCTGATTGCCGAGCGCGGGGCGCAGTCCTGCTACTGGGATTACGCGCCGTCGTTCGGTCGTGGACCGTTCCGCAACGTCATCTGCCTCTCGGTCAACGACGCGGTGCTGCACGGTCTGCCGCATGACTACGTGCTGCGCGACGGGGATCTGCTCAGCATGGACATCGCCGTCTCCATCGACGGGTGGGTCGCCGATTCGGCGCGCAGCATCATCGTTGGCACACCGCGCGTCGAGGATCAGCGGCTCATCGAGGCGACCGAACAGGCGCTGGCGGCCGGCATCGCCGCCGCGCGACCCGGAGGGCGGCTCGGCGACATCTCCGCGGCGATCGGCGCGGTGGCCGCCGATTACGGCTATCCGGTCAACACCGACTTCGGCGGGCATGGGCTGGGCCGCACGATGCACGAGGACCCGCACGTGCCGAATGTCGGGCGCGCCGGGCGCGGCATGGAGCTCAAACCGGGGCTGACCCTGGCGCTGGAGCCGTGGCTCGCGCAGGGCACGAAGAGGATCGTCTACGACCGCGACGGATGGACGATCCGGTCGGCCGACGGGTCACGCACCGCGCACAGCGAGCACACGATCGCGGTCACGGATGGTGCGGCTCTGGTGCTGACGGGCCGGCCTGCTTAGCGGCCTTGCGGCGCTTGTACCACTCCCAGATCATCGGCGTGATCGACGCGACGGCGATCAAGATGAAGATCGGCTCGAGGAGTTTCTGCACCACCTCGAACTGGCCGAGCCCGTAGCCCATGAGCACCAGTCCCACGCCCCAGAGCACGGCGCCGAGCACGTTGAACGCGGTGAACAGGCCGTAGCTCATGCGCGCTGCGCCCGCGGTGATCGGCGCCAAGGTGCGCACGATCGGCACGAACCGGGCGATCACGATCGCGAACGGTCCGCGCTGCTCGAAGAACAGGTGCGCTTCGTCGAGGTAGCGCTGCTTGAGCACGCGCGCGTTCGGCTTGAACATCGCGGTGCCCAGGCTGCGCCCGATCCAGTACCCCACCTGCCCACCGAGGATCGCCGCGACGGGGATGAACACCAGCAGCTGCCAGAGGTGGAAGTTCGCATCGACGGCGTCGGCGCGGGCCGCCGTTCCCGCCGCGAGCATGCCCGCCACGAACAGCAGGGTGTCGCCGGGCAGGATCGGGAACAGCACGCCGGATTCGACGAAGACGACCACGAGGATGCCGACGAGCGCCCAGGTGCCGAAGTAGCCGATCAGGGTGATCGGGTCCAGAAAGTCGGGCATCAGGGCGAGAGTGTCGACGACCACGGGTCTCAAGGGTACCGGCGCTCTACAGTGAGGCATGCCCACCCACAAGGCCGTCCATGTCGCCGAAGCTGACGCACCGCTGACCCTGGTCGAGGTCGAGACCCCCTCTCCGTCCGCGGGCCATGTCCGCATCGACGTCGCGGCGTGCGGCGTCTGCGGTACCGACCGCGAGTTCCACGCCGGACACTTCCCCGGACTGCAGTGGCCGCTGACGCTCGGCCACGAGATCGCCGGCACCGTTGCCGAGGTCGGCGACGGGGTGGAGGACTTCGCGGCGGGGGACCGGGTCGCGATCGGCTGGTTCGGCGGCAACTGCAACCGCTGCATCCCCTGCCGCAAGGGGCTGTTCATGCAGTGCGAGCGGATGGAGGTGCCGAGCTGGCACTACCCCGGTGGTTACGCGGAGTCGGTGGTCGCGCCGGCCACCGCGCTGGCGCGCATCCCCGACGGGCTGTCGTTCGTCGAGGCCGCCCCGATGGGCTGTGCGGGGGTGACGACGTTCAACGGGCTGCGCCAGACCCGGGCCAAGGCCGGTGACCTGGTCGCGATTCTGGGGGTCGGTGGCCTCGGGCACCTCGGTGTGCAGTTCTCCCGGGCGATGGGCTTCGAGACGGTGGCCATCGCGCGGGGCACCGGGAAGGCCGAGGAGGCCACGAAGCTCGGTGCGCACCACTACATCGACTCGACCGAGCAGGACGTCGCGGCGGAACTGCAGAAGCTCGGCGGCGCCGCGGTGGTGCTGGCCACCGCCAACAACGCCGCCGCCATGGCGGCCACCGTGGCCGGGCTGGGCCCGACCGGTGAACTGGTCGCCGTCGGCGTCACGCCGGAGAACCTGCCGATCAGCCCCCTCGACCTGATCAACGCCGGGCTCTCGGTGAGCGGGCACCCGTCCGGAACGTCGCGCGACGTCGAGGAGACGCTGCACTTCGCGCTGCTGAGCGGGGTGCGGGCGATGGTCGAGGAACGGCCGCTGGCCGAGGCCGCCGAAGCCTTCGACGCGATGGACTCCGGGCGTGCCCGCTACCGGATGGTTCTGACCGTGTGAGCGCACCCCGTTCCTGAGATACTCCAACCACCCCAGCCGAGAGGAAGTGCCATGCCCATCGCCACGCCGGAGGTCTATGCCGAGATGCTCGGCCGGGCCAAGGAGCATTCCTTCGCCTTCCCGGCGATCAACTGCGTCGGCTCGGAGAGCGTGAACGCCGCGATCAAGGGCTTCGCCGACGCCGGATCCGACGGCATCATCCAATTCTCCACCGGCGGAGCGGAATTCGCGTCCGGGCTGGGGGTCAAGGAGATGGTGACCGGCGCGGTCGCACTCGCCGAGTTCGCACACGTGGTCGCCGCGAAGTACGACATCACCGTCGCGCTTCACACGGACCACTGCCCGAAGGACAAGCTCGACACCTACGTGCGGCCGCTACTGGCGATCTCGGCCGACCGCGTCGCCAAGGGGCAGAACCCGCTGTTCCAGTCGCACATGTGGGACGGGTCGGCGGTGCCGATCGACGAGAACCTGTCGATCGCGCAGGAGCTGCTCAAGCAGGCCGCGGCGGCGAAGATCATCCTGGAGATCGAGATCGGCGTGGTCGGCGGTGAAGAGGACGGCGTCGAGGCCGAGATCAACGACAAGCTCTACACCACGCCCGAGGACTTCGAGAAGACCATCGCGGCGCTGGGCGCCGGCGAGCACGGCAAGTACCTGCTCGCCGCGACGTTCGGCAACGTGCACGGCGTCTACAAGCCGGGCAACGTCAAGCTGCGGCCGGAGGTGCTGGCCGAGGGGCAGAAGGTGGCGTCGGCCAAGCTCGGTCTGCCCGAGGGGTCCAAGCCGTTCGACTTCGTCTTCCACGGCGGCTCGGGCTCCCTGAAGTCGGAGATCGAGGACTCACTGAAGTACGGCGTGGTGAAGATGAACGTCGACACCGACACCCAGTACGCCTTCACCCGCCCGATCGTCGGCCACATGTTCACCAACTACGACGGCGTGCTCAAGATCGACGGCGAGGTCGGCAACAAGAAGGTGTACGACCCCCGCAGCTACTTCAAGAAGGCCGAGGCCGGAATGAGCGAGCGGGTGGTCGAGGCGTGCAACGACCTGCACAGCGCGGGCCGCAGCGTCACCGCGGGCTGAACGAAGAGAAGCCCGCAATCAGATGCGGCGGGCTAGCTACTGGCGGCCTGGCAGATCTTCCACTGGTCGTCGACGAACTCCAGGTCGAAGCTGCGCGTCGACCTGGTCTGCGGCGCGGAGGCCATGAACGTGGTGACGTTCGCCTCCGCGTGGTCGCCGTTGACCACGACCTGGTCGATGCTGGCGACGACGGGGTACTGCTTGGCCGCGGCGACCCGCGAGTGGGTCTGTTCCCAGGACTTGTCGTTGTAGCTGACGTAGCTGTCGCGGGTGCTGCCGCAGGTGATGCTGCGCAGCGTCGCCAGGTCGCCGTTCTGCACGGCGATGTCGAAGTCCTGGATCGTCTCGCGGACCCGGTCCTCCTGCGACGCCGACGGCGACGACCCGCGGGTCAGCAGGATCGTGCCGAGGATCGCGATGGCGGCCAGCGCGGCGATCACCAGCACGATCGCGATCACCCACCCCCAGCTGCGCTTCTTGCCGGGCGGCTTCGGCGCGTCACCGCGCGGCGGGATCTTCTGTGGCGCGACGGGCTGGGCAGGGAAGGCTTCGGTCTCGGCGTGGCCACCGGTGCCGAACACCTCGGTGGCCGGCTCGGTCGGGCGGTTGATGATCTGGGTGGAACCCGCGTCGAAACCGGACGGCGCCGTGAAGCGACGCTCTCCCTCCGGCTGCGCCGACGGATCCTGCCCGGCGGGATCGGCGGGCGCGAAGACCTCGGTGGCGGGCTCGTGGTCGGGATCGGTGGGCTGGTCCGGCTGATCCGGGCCTGTGGGGTTCGACATCGGAGTGCTGCGGTCCTCCCTGACGGCGCTATGGCCGAAGCTTATCCATCCGCGGTGACGACTGAGTAACCCCGCACGGCACAATGGTGACCATGACTCGGATGGGCGATCTTCTCGGACCGGAACCGGTACTGCTGCCAGGCGACCCCGAGGCCGAGGCCGAGTTGGACGCCGCGGAGAACCCGGCCATCGTGGCCGCGGCGCACCCGTCGGCGTCGGTCGCCTGGGCGGCGCTGGCCGAGGATGCCCTCGCCGACGACCAGGCCATCACCGCGTACGCCTACGCCCGGACCGGCTACCACCGCGGTCTGGACCAGTTGCGCCGCAACGGCTGGAAGGGTTTCGGTCCGGTGCCGTTTGCGCACGAGCCCAATCGCGGCTTCCTGCGCTGCGTCGCCGCGCTGGCCCGCGCCGCCGACGCGATCGGGGAGACCCCGGAGTATCAGCGCTGCCTGGACCTGCTCGACGACTGCGACCCGGCGGCCCGCGCCGAACTCGGCCTGGCCTGAGTCACCGCGTCTCGATCGCCCACAGCGCGGCGATCGTCTCGTAGGAGGTGTGCTCGGCGGCCACCACGTCCGGCCACAGCCGGTCGGCCGCCGCGCGCTGATCCTTCGATCCGCCGGTGGCCGCCTCGTGCGCCTCGAGCATGTCCAGCGTGGCCCGCTGCAGGTCGCGGCGCGCCGCGCGGGCGGGCAGACTGACCGCGTCGCCCGCGGCGACGAAGGGCTCGGTGGCGGAGATCGCCGTCCTGGTGCGGGCGATTGCGTCGTCGAGCCGGCGGATCTCCTGTCGGCCGGCCAGCACGACGTACACCGCCATGCCGACCGCGCAGCCGATCAGCGTGTCCAGCCCGCGCGCCAGCAGCAGATGTCCGACCTGCCCCGGTTCGAGGTGGCGGCTGGCGGTCCCGATGGTCAGCGCGGTCGCCGTGATGAACACCGAGGCGAGCAGGTAGTTGCGCGTGACCAGCATCTCGATGGCGAAGTTCAGCAGCGCGAGCACCACGGCCAGGAACCAGCCCTGCGGATGCACCACGATGACGGCGGCGGCCAGGCCCAGCCCGATCCAGGTGCCGGCCAGGCGCTCGGCGCCGCGACGCAGCGTGCGCCACAGCGGCGTGCCCTGGTGCAGCACGAGCACCGCGGCCGCCATCGCCCAGTACGCCCGGTCCACGCCCAGGCCGACGGCCGCGAAGCCGGCCAGCGGCACGCCGAGCGCGACCCGCACCATCACCCGGCGCGTCTGTGAACCCGTCTGCAGCCCCTGCCTCAGCAGGTCCCGCGTCGGGGGCCGGCCGAGCGGTAACCGGTCGGGGTCGCGGTGGGCGATCGTGTCGGGCTCGACTCGACGGGCGCCCAGGGCGCGCGCCACGTCGGCCGAGCCGGGCTCGGGCGCCTCACCGCGGGCCGCGGCGGACATCGCGTCGGCGAACAGCACGTGCACCGCATGGGTGGTGGCGCTCGCGACGCCCCCGGAGGTGATGGGTGAGTACGTGCCGCGCCACGTCGGCCGAGCCGGGCTCGGGCGCCTCACCGCGGGCCGCGGCGGACATCGCGTCGGCGAACAGCACGTGCACCGCATGGGTGGTGGCGCGCAGGCGGGCCAGCTCGCTGCCGGCCGGTGCGGCCAGCGGCTGATGGTTGACCAGGTTCGCCCAGGCCTGGTGCAGCGCGGTGGCCGCGCGGTGCCGGGCCCTGTCCTAATCGGGCTCGCCGACCGTGTCGAGATAGGCGGCGACGGCCTCTGCCGCGGTTCGCACCGCCGCCCGCTCCGGGCGCCGGAATCCCGTTGCGGCGCCTGCCATCTGGACGAGCCAGGCGATCGCGCCGCCGGCCAGCACCAGCAGCGCGATCTGCCCGGGGCTCAGGTGCGACGCCGAGACGCCGACCCCGGCCGCGCAGGCGACGACGAACACGTAGGCGCCGGGCGGCCCGACGGCCAGCGCTGTACACAGCCACACCGCCGCGACCGCGACTCCCGAGATCGTCAGCACCCCTAGCCATGCGATGTCGGCGGCCCACGCCCCGGCGGCCACCGCGGCGGCGAGCGCCACCGCCACGACCGCGAGTTGCACGCCCCGGCTCAGATAGGGTCTGCCGACGCCGAAGCGCGACGTGAACGCCCCGAGGGTGGCGATCAGCCCGGCTCCGACGTCGCCGGCGGCCCAGCCGAGCAGAACCGGGATCGCGGTGCTGACCGCCGCGCGCACGGCGATCGGCAGGCGTGGCGGGGCTACCGGTTCTGGCTTTCGCACTCGCAGTCGGCGGCCGCGTCGGGCGGCTCGACCTGGACGGTCGCGTGGTCGAGTCCGCGCGCGGCGAGCACGGCGCGAGCGTCGTCGAGCACCCGTGCGGAGTCGCGCTTGCTGGTCAGGTGCGCGGTGACCATGTCCTTGCCCGGCACCAGCGTCCACACGTGCAGGTCGTGCACCTCGGTGACGCCCTCGACGCGGCACAGCGCCGCGCGCAGTTCGTCGACGTCGATGTGGCTCGGCGAGCTCTCCGAGAGGATCCTCAGCGCGGCCCTGGCCAGCGCGATCGCCCGCGGCAGCACCCACAGCGCGACGAACACGGCGACGACGACGTCGGCGTACGGCCAGCGCGTGGTGACGGTGACGATGCCGGCGATCAGCACGCCGATGCTGCCGACGGTGTCGGCGACGACTTCCATGTAGGCGCCTTTGACCGCGAGGCTGTCCTTGGACTGCGACCGCAGCAGCAGCACGACCACGGCGTTGGCGAGCAGGCCGGCGAGCGCGACGACGATCATCGGTACGCCGGGCACTTCGGGCGCGCCGCCGAGACGTTCGACGGCTTCGTAGAGGATGAAGCAGGCCACGCCCATCAGCAGCACCGCGTTCGCGACCGCGGTGAACACCTCGGCGCGGTGCCAGCCGTAGGTTCGCGACGGCGAGGTGCTGCCGCGTTTGGCGAGCAGCACCGCGGTCAGGCCCATGAACATCGCGACCAGATCGGTGAGCATGTGTCCGGCGTCGGCCAGCAGCGCGATCGAGTTGATCGCGAGCGCGGTGCCCAATTCGACCGCGAAGAAGACCGTCAGGATGCCCGCGGCGATGACCATGCGGGACACGCGGGCATCAGGGTCGTTCCGGTGACTGTGATCGTGTCCCGCGCCCATGGGGCCGAATATATGCGCAAAGTCGCATATGTGGCAAGGGTGCTGCTACCAGGCGGACCAGAACCGGGTCAGCTGGCCGCCCACGGCCGACAGGTAGGACGGCACGCCGGACAGCTCGAACAGCCAGTACACCGCCGAGAAGAACCACTGGTTGACGCCGGGGGCGAACAGCAACAGCAGCAGGATCAAGAAGCCCCACTGCTTGGCCGGCGCCACGGCCCGCTGCGTCTCGGGGCTCAGATGCGGCTCCAGCGCGCCGTACCCGTCCAGGCCCGGAATCGGCAGCATGTTCAGCAGGAACGCGGTGACCTGCAGGAAGCCGAGGAACGCCACCCCTGCCCAGAACACCGAGTGCGTGGGGTCGTAGAGCAGCCGGGTCAGCGTCAGCAACACCACCGCGAACACCAGGTTCACCGCGGGACCGGCGAGACTGACCAGCGTGCGCTGCCGCCGGGTCATCCAGCCGGTCTGCACGTACACCGCGCCGCCGGGCAGACCGATGCCGCCCAGCGCGATGAACAGGATCGGCAAGCCCAGCGACAGCAGCGGGTGTGAGTACTTCAGCGGGTTGAGCGTCAGGTAGCCGCGCACGGCGACGTCACGGTCACCGAACCGCCAGGCCGAGTAGGCGTGGCCGAACTCGTGCAGACACAGCGACACCAGCCAGCCGAAGATCACGAACGCGAACACACCGACATACGCCATCGGCTCCGCCTGCGCGCCCGGCAGCCAGGCGAGCACCCCGCCCACGGCCGTCAGCGCGATCAGCGCGAGGAACAGAGGGCTCGGCCGCACCGACTGGCGCAGCGGACGGATGCTCACTCACCCAAGCTACCTGCGGCCGACGCGCAACCAGCCCTCCGTGTGCCGGTAGAACGTCGAGCGCCGCAGCGGCCGCGGGCCGGGCACACCGTCGCGGATCACCAGCGCGCCCGTCGTCCCGAGCTGCGCCGCCCGCCCGGTCACCCAGCGCCGGGGCCGCCACCGGCCCGCGAGCACGGCGGCGCGCAGGCCGGGCAGCTGCGCGGTCGGCTCGATCCGCACGGCCGGGACTTGACCGTCGAACAGCACGGTGTCGTCGACGACGGCCTCGCCCCGGATCGTGCGCTGCCCGTCGGCGGGCCGCCAGTGGGCCGCTCCGATGACGACGGTGCCGGTTTCGTCCCTGATCAGCGGCACCCGGGTGGCGGGCGCCGTCAGGGCGCGTCGTGCCCGCCAGGGATGCCGGACGTGGGCCACCTCGACGTCGAGTCGGTCGGCGCGCAGCAGGGCGGTCAGCGTGGCGGCCAGATCCGCGGACGAGCCCACCACGACGACACGGCGCCAGGCGGTGAGGCCATCCAGTCCGGTGGTCGGCAGGTCGCGCAGCGCGCGCGGCGCGCGGCGGTCGCCGAAGGTCAAAACCGCGACGGGCGGGGTCTGGGACCGCGATCGGATAAGGTAGCTCACCGGCTGCACACACTATGCACAGCATTCGAGCGGGAGAGGCGCGGCATGCCGGCAATCGTCCTCATCGGCGCCCAGTGGGGTGACGAGGGCAAAGGTAAGGCCACCGATCTTCTCGGTGGCCGGGTTCAATGGGTGGTGCGTTACCAGGGGGGCAACAACGCCGGCCACACGGTGGTCCTCCCGACGGGGGAGAACTTCGCGTTGCACCTCATCCCGTCGGGGATCCTCACCCCGGGCGTGACGAACGTGATCGGCAACGGCGTCGTCGTCGATCCGGGAGTACTGCTCACGGAGCTGCGCGGCCTCGAAGAGCGCGGCGTGGACACCGAACGCCTGCTCATCTCAGCCGACGCGCATCTGCTGATGCCCTATCACGTCGCGATCGACAAGGTCGTCGAACGGTACGCCGGCAGCAAGAAGATCGGCACCACCGGCCGCGGTATCGGCCCGTGCTACCAGGACAAGATCGCGCGGCAGGGCATCCGCGTCGCCGACGTGCTGGACCCGGCGGCGCTGGCCGAGAAGATCGAGGGCGCACTGGAATTCAAGAACCAGGTGCTGGTCAAGATCTACAACCGCAAGGCGCTCGACGCCGGCGAGGTGGTGGAGAACCTGCTGGCGCAGGCCGAGGGCTTCCGGCACCGCATCGCCGACACCCGGCTGCTGCTGGGCACCGCGCTCGAGCGCGGGGAGACGGTCTTGCTGGAGGGCTCGCAGGGCACGCTGCTCGACGTCGACCACGGCACGTATCCCTTTGTGACGTCGTCGAATCCGACGTCGGGAGGGGCGGCGGTCGGCTCCGGCATCGGACCCACCCGCATCACCACGGTGCTGGGGATCCTCAAGGCCTACACCACGCGCGTCGGGTCGGGTCCGTTCCCCACCGAGCTGTTCGACGAGTACGGCGAGTACCTGGCCAAGACCGGCGGCGAGGTGGGTGTCACCACCGGCCGTCGCCGTCGCTGCGGGTGGTTCGACGCGGTCATCGCGCGGTACGCCACCCGGGTCAACGGGATCACTGACTACTTCCTGACCAAACTCGACGTGCTGTCGAGCCTGGAGACGGTGCCGATCTGCGTCGGCTACACCGTGGACGGCAAGCGCACCGACGAGATGCCGATGACCCAGAGCGACATCGCCCGCGCCGAGCCGATCTACGAGGAGCTGCCCGGCTGGTGGGAGGACATCTCGGGGGCGCGGGAGTTCGACGACCTGCCCGCCAAGGCGCGCGACTACGTGTTGCGTCTGGAAGAGCTTGCCGGCGCCCATGTCTCGTGCATCGGCGTCGGTCCCGGGCGCGATCAGACGATCGTGCGCCGCGACGTCCTCGGATGAGTGACGACCCACGGACACTCGATCCGGACTACGACAGCCACGGCGGCTTCCCGAACTTCGAGCCGGCCACCCCCGGCCCGGGGTTCGGTCGCTTCCTGACGGCGATGCGCCGCGCCCAGGATCTGGCGGTGTCGGCCGCCCCCGACGCCGGCACCTGGGACCGCGCGGCCGATCTGGCCGAGTCGCTGGTCGACCTGCTGGCGCCGTCCGAGGCCGGCGAAGGGGTGGGTCCGGCGAACCGAGTGCCCTCGCTGCCCGGTGCGGGCAGCCTGCTGATGCCCCCGTACCGGGTCACCGAATTCACCGCCGACGGCGTCGAGCTGCAGGTACAGTTCAGCCGGTTCTCGGTGGGCGGGAACCACGCCGTGCACGGCGGTGTGCTGCCGCTGCTGTTCGACTCGGTCTTCGGGATGGTGATCCACGCGACCGGGCGCCCGATCAGCCGGACCGCATTCCTGCACGTGGACTACCGCAAGGTGACCCCGATCGACACGGTGCTCACCGCGCGGGGCTGGCTGCGCGAGGCGCAGGGCCGCAAGGCGTTCGTCAACGCCGAGCTGCGCAACCCGGACGGCGACCTGCTCGCCGAGGCGAACGGATTGATGATTCGGCTGCTCCCCGGACAGCCGTGACGCTTGCTGCAGGGGGGCGATGGAGAAGGGCCTTCGCGACTTCCTGCTGATCTGGTGGCGGCAGCCGTTCGACTTCGCTTGGACGGCAAGGCATCTGCGCTCGCGGGGAATGCTGCGCATCCACCAGGTCTTCATCGGCGCCTTCTCGCTGCTCTACGGGCTCATCGCGCTGCTGACGATGCTCTGGGCGTCCCGGGACGGCGGCGCCGTCAGCGGTCAGGCACTGGTGCTGGTGGTCGCGATCAGTTCGGCGGTGCTGGGGCTCATCTGGATCGTCGGCCCGTTCCCCACGGAACGGCAGTCGGCGGCCTTCGCGGTCTACGCCGATTTCGCGGTGCTCGCCGTGATCGCCTGTTATCAGGACGCCTTCACCGCGATGCCCGGGCTGGCGCTGCTGGCGGCCAATGGCATCTACATCGTGGTGGCCCACGGACCCCGCGCGCTGGCGCTGCATCTGGTGTTCACCGTCGCGGCGTTCGGGTGGATGTACGCGCTGGCTCTCGCCCAGGACACCGCCGAGCCGAGCGTGGTGACGGTGCGCCTGCTG
The DNA here is from genome assembly GCF_001044255.1 of Mycolicibacterium chubuense. Taxonomy (GTDB): domain Bacteria; phylum Actinomycetota; class Actinomycetes; order Mycobacteriales; family Mycobacteriaceae; genus Mycobacterium; species Mycobacterium chubuense. Next base: position 220,597 of record NZ_JYNX01000036.1, on the reverse strand, counting down.
GTGCTGCTGCCGACGGTGGTGGGCGTTCCGGTGATCGTGCAGTCCTACCTGCTGGCGCTGCGGATGGGAGCGGTCGACGCGCTCTACGACCCGCTGACCCGGCTGCTCAACCGGCGCGGACTGGACGACGAGGTCATCGGTCTGGTGCCCGCGGGCGGCGCGCACCTCGGGGTGTTGGCCGTCGACATCGACAAGTTCAAGGCCGTCAACGACGGCCATGGTCACGACGCGGGCGACCGGGTGCTGGTGTCGGTCGCCAACGCGGCGCGCGACGCGGTGACGTCCCTGCGGGTGCGCTCGGTGATCGCCCGCACCGGGGGCGAGGAGTTCGTCCTCGTCGTCGACGCCGGCCCCCGCACGGTGCTGGACGTGGCCGACCGGTTGCACGAGGCGGTGGCCCGCTGTGACACCACGGTGGTGCCGACGATCAGCGTCGGCGTCGCGACGGCATGGACGTCCGACCGGGAGCTGCCGACGGCGATTCGGGCCCTCATCGAGCGTGCCGATGCGGCGATGTACCGCGCCAAGGGCGCCGGTGGCAACTGCACGGTCAGCGCAGATGACGCAGTTCCCGCCGGGGAGTGAGCCCGCGTGCCAGGATGACGCCGTGACCCACGCTTCCGGACGTCAGCTGCGGAGCCTGACCACGCCGCGGGCGGCGGCGCTGGCCGGGGTGTTGTTCGCCGTGCTGTTCGGCACCGTGCTGGTGGTGCTGCGCACCTCGCTGCCCCCGGGAGGGGAGCTCGGGTCGCAGTGGGTCGACGGCACGAGTGCGCGGTTGAAGCTGGCGGTGGTGCTGATGCCGTTCTCGGGCATCGCGTTCCTGTGGTTCATCGGGGTGCTGCGCGACGGCCTGGGCCGGCTGGAGGATCAGTTCTTCACGACGGTGTTCCTCGGCAGCGGGCTGCTGTTCCTGGCGATGATCTTCGCCTCGACCGCCGTCGGGGCGGGGCTGCTCGCGAGCAAGCAGTTCGTCGCCGAGGCCGGCGCCCGCACGGAGGTGGCCGCGTTCGGCCAGGGTCTGCTGGTGGCACTGGCCAACACGTACGCGCTGCGGATGGCGGCGGTGTTCATGATGTCGCTGGCCACCATCTGGCTGCGGACCCGGCTCATGCCGCGCTGGTTGGTGGTGGTGACCTATCTGGTCGCGGTCGCGGTGCTGGTCGCGAGCGACGTCAGCCCGTGGACCACCGTCGCCTTCCCGGTGTGGGTGCTGCTGGTGAGCCTGCTGTTGTTGTTCACCCCTGCAGCGTCAACGCACTTGCCGGACAGAGCTTGACGGCTTCGCGGGCGTGGTCGGCGGGCTGGCCGTCGACGTCCTCGGTGAGGACCACCACGATGCCGTCGTCGTCCTGATCGAAGACCTCGGACGCCACCATCACGCAGTTGCCGGCCTGGATGCACAGCTCACGATCGGCCGAAACCTTGCTCACCACATCACTCCCATAACACCTCCAACGACTTCAGACCGTAGATGAAATGGAACGACCGGAACTCCACGTCGGCGAAATCCTCGGCGAGCCCCAGGTTCGGGAACCGGCGCAGCAGCGCCGGGAACGCGATCTGCATCTCCATCCGGGCCAGTGGGGCACCGAGGCAGTGGTGCACGCCGTGGCCGAACGCGAGGTGTCCGGGCGTGCCCCGGCCGATGTCGAGCGTCTCCGGTGCGTCGATGAACGCGGGATCGCGGTTGCCCGCCGGCAGGGACGCGAACACCAGTCGGCCCGCGGGGATCTCGACGCCTGCGATCTCCACGTCGGTGGTGGTGATGCGCGGGATCGAGGTCTGCACGATCGACAGGTAGCGCAGCAGTTCCTCGATCGCCGGGGCGACCGCGGCCGGGTCGTCGCGGACCGCGGCCAGCTGCGCGGGGTGACGCAGCAGTGCCAGTGTGCCCAGCGCGAGCATGTTCGACGTGGTCTCGTGGCCGGCGAGTAGCAGCAGCCCGGCGACGCCGATCAGCTCGTCGTCGGTGAGCTCGTCGCCGTGGTCGCGCACCAGCATGCCGAGGATGTCCTCCCCGGGCTCGGCGCGGGCGCGGCTGACCAGCGACGCCATGTAGGCCCGGCCTTCCTGCTGCAGCTCGAGCCGTTCCGGTATCGGGATCGACAGGTCGAGCTGACGGCCGCTGCGGCGCTGGAAGTCGTCGCGGTCGGCGTAGGGCACGCCCAGCAGCTCGCAGATCACCAGCGACGGGATCGGCAGCGCGAAGTGTTCGACCAGGTCGGCCGGCGGGCCCGCGGCGGCGAGCGCGTCGAGCTGGGCGTCGACGATCTCGACGATGCGGGGCTGCAGCCGCTTGATGCGCCGGATCGTGAACTCCGGGGTGAGCATGCGCCGAAGGCGTTGGTGCTCCGGCGGATCCAGGCCGAGCAGGTTCCCGGCCCGGTTGCGGGCCGCCTCCTGCTCGTCGATCGGCGGGGCGCCGGGGACGACGAACCCGGGCGGCCGGCCGTTGGAGAACCGCGCGTGATCCGACAGCACCGTCTTGACGTCGTCGTAGCGGGTGACGAGGAAGACCTTCAGGCCGAACGCGTTGGTCACGATCTGCACGCCGACGTTGTCGCGGATCTCGCGCAGTGCCGGCGTCGGGTCGAGTCCGTCGCGGCGCATGTGCAGCGGGGGCAGCCCGGGCTCCGGTTCGGCGCGGGTGTCGGCCTGACTCATCACACGACGCTACCGGCACGGCGGCGCAGCTACGGGTGCGCCGCCGCCCCGGCGCGGTGCCGTCCGCCGGCCCCGGCGGCGTCGGGTCCGTCGCCGGCATCCTGCAGCGCAGGCCACCAGATCTTGGGACCGATCAGCGTGAACAGGGCCGGGATCACCACCGTGCGCACCACGAAGGTGTCCAGCAAAATGCCGAGGCCGACGATGATGCCGACCTGGGTCAGCGCGATCAACGGCAGCACCCCGAGCACGCAGAACACCGCGGCCAGCACGATGCCCGCGCTGGTGATCACCGCACCGGTCGCCGACACCGCCCGCACGATGCCGTCGCGGGTGCCGTGCTCCGGTGTCTCCTCCCGCGCGCGGGTCACCAGGAAGATCGTGTAGTCGACGCCGAGGGCGACCAGGAACAGCAGCGCGAACAGCGGAACGCTGTTGTCCAGGGCGGGGAACCCGAACAGGTGCACGCTCGCCCAGCCGCCGAGTCCGAGCGCGGCGAGTGCGCTGAGCACCGTGACCGCGACCAGGACCAGGGGTGCCAGCGCGGAGCGCAGCAGCACGAACAGCACCAGCAGCACCACCGCGAGGATCGCGGGCACCACCACCGCGCGGTCGTGGCCGGCGGCCCCGGCGGCGTCGCGGGCCTTGGCGTCCGATCCGCCCACCAGGCCGGCGGGGTCGGCGCCGTGCACCGCGTCGCGCAGCGCGTCGATCGTGTCGAACGCCTCGTCGGTGGCGGGCGCGGCGGCCAGCACCACCGACCACTGGGTCAGGCCCTGCGGTGAGGTGCCCGCCGGGGTGGCGGAGACGACGCCGGGGGTGGCGGTGATCGCGCGCTGCACCTCGGCGGTGCGGTCGGTGGAGGCGATCACCAGGGTGGGATCGGTCAGGCCGCTGGGGAAGTGGTCGGCCAGTGTGTCGAAACCACTGACGGACTCGGCCTGCACGCGGAACTGTTCGGTCTGGGACAGGCCGATCGGGGTGCGCAGCAGCCCGGTGCACAGCAGCGCCAGCGCGCCGATCGCGACGATAGACACCAGCGCGGGCCGGCGCGCCACGCCGTCGGCGACCCGGTGCCACGCCCCGCCTTCGGTGAGTGCGGTCGCTCCGACGCGGGGGATGAACGGCCAGAACAACTTCCGGCCGAACAGGTCGAGGAACGGCGGCAGCACCAGCAGCACGAACACCGCGGCGACCACCAGGCCGGACGCCGCCTGCACCCCGAGGCTGCGGGTGCTCGGGGACGTCGCGAACAGCAGCGTCAGCAGGGCCAGCACCACGGTCGCGTTGCTGGCGATGATCGCCGGTCCGGCCCGGCGGACCGCCGTGCTGAGCGCGTCGTGGTGAGACTCGTTGCGGCCCAGCTCTTCTCGATAGCGGGAGATCAACAGCAGCGCATAGTTGGTGCCCGCGCCGAACACGAGCACGCTGGTGATGCCGGTCGTCGACCCGTCGGGTGACATGCCGAGCCCTTCGGCGACGGCGCTGCCGACCACGCCGCCGACCCGGTCGGCGAACGCGATGACCAGCAGGGGCACCAGCCACAGCACCGGTGAGCGGTAGGTGACGATCAGCAGCAGCGCGACCACCGCCGCGGTGACGGCCAGCAGTGTGAAGTTGGCTCCGGAGAACGAGTCGGCGATGTCGGCGCCGAACGCCGGTCCACCGGTGACCTCGGCCTTCAGGTCGTCCGGCAGGCCGTCGGTGGCCGCCCCGCGCAGCGCTTTGACCTCGTCGGTGAGCGCGAAGCCGGACAGGTCGGAGTTCAGCGGCACCACGGCGATGGCGGCCTGCCCGTCCTCTGAGACCTGCACGGGCGGTCCGGCGTTGTTCGCGCCCGCGGCGGTGAGCATCCGCTGGCGCGCCTGGTCGGCCGCGTCGCGGTCGGCCGTGGACAGAGCGGCGCCGTCGTCGCGGGTCAGTACGAGCAGGACGGGCGCCTGGTCGCCGCCGGGGAATTCGGCACGGACGGCGTCCGCGCGGGCCGATTCGGCAGCGGTGGGCACGGGAACGGGGGACTGATCACCGGAGTCGCCGCCGCCGAGGAGGCCCATCAACGCACCGGACGCGACGATGACGACGAGAGCGATCAGCCAGGAAAGTCGTCGGCTCATGCCCACGAATATTTCAGATAATTAACAATTAATCAAATGAACTTTCCGGCTAAGGTGGGGACCGTGCAGGATCCCGACCGCCCGGCGCTGGAGGCGCTGATCGCCGCCGACGTGCGGGCGCTCACCGCCCAGTCCGATCAGATCGGTCACGATTTCGCCGGACGCCACGCGATGACGGCCAACGACTTCCGCGCGCTGCTGCACATCACGGTCGCCGAGACCACCGGCGAGCCGCTGGCGGCCGGCGAGCTGCGCACCCGGATGGGGATGTCCGGCGCCGCGATCACCTACCTGGTCGAGCGGATGATCACCTCCGGTCACCTGCTGCGCGAGCCCGACCCGGCCGACCGGCGCAAGGTGAAACTGCGCGTCGCCGAGCACGGCATGCAGGTGGCCCGCGAATTCTTCACCCCGTTGGCCGAACACCTCCGCGAGGCGCTGGCGGAGCTTCCCGACGACGATCTGCGGGCCGCGCACCGGGTGTTCGGCGCCGTCGTCGATGCGATGGGGGCGTTTCGCGACGATCTCGCGGGCGATCCGGCCGGTGGTTCTGGCAGGCTGGAGGCTCGATGAGTGAGACGGGTGAGGGTGAGACGACGGCGGCCGAACCGACTTCGGTGCTGCTGCTGAGCGGTGGCGAACGGACGCGGGAGCTGGCGCCGGCCTTCGAGCGGCTGGGTGCGCGGGTGACGGTCTCCGACGACATGGCGGCGATGACCGACGCCGACGCGCTGACCGGCCTCATCGACGCGACCGGCCCCCGGTTCGTGGTGGCCGATGCGGGCGGCGTGGCGACCGACGCGCTGCTCGCCGCCGCGGAGCGCGAGGACGTCGACGTGTTCCCCACGCCGCGCGCGCTGCGGCTGTCGGTGGACGGTGAGGGGCTGCGACGGCTGGCCGCCGACGAGCTCGGCCTGCCGACGGCGCCGTTCTGGTTCGCCGGCTCGGTCGAGGAACTCACCGCGGTCGCCCAGCACGCCGGTTTCCCGCTGCTGGTCAAACCGATCGCCGCGGTCCCGGGTGAGGGCGAGTCGGTGGTGCTCCGGTCTGACGATGTCGAGCCTGCGTGGCGGCGCGCGGTGGCGGGCGGCCGGCTCAGCCTGCACCGCGTCCTGGCCGAGACGGTGGTCGAGGTCGACGTCGAGGTGACGCTGCTGACCGTGCGCACCACCGGTCCCGCCGGTCCGGCCGTGCACTTCTGCGAACCGATCGGCCATCACCGGCCCACCTCCGGCACGCTGGAATCCTGGCAGCCGCATGCTCTTTCGCCGGCGGCCCTGGACGCGGCGAAGTCGATCGCGGCGCGGATCGTCAACTCGCTGGGCGGACGCGGTGTCTTCGCGGTCGAGCTGCTGGTGCGCGGCGACGAGGTCTACTTCACCGATGTCCGGCCGCGGCCGCAGGACAGCGCGCTGGTGACGCTGCGTTCGCAGCGGCTGTCGGCCTTCGAGCTGCACGCCCGGGCCATTCTCGGCCTGCCGGTCGACACCATCATGATCTCGCCCGGCGCGATGGAGATCGTCGACGTCGATACCGAGACCGACACCGATCCCGCTGTCGGCGACGCCACGCTGCGCGCCGTGCTGGCCGACGCGCTGGCGGTCGCCGAGAGCGACGTCCGGTTGTTCCCGGCGGGCGAGGGGCGCGGCCGGCGGACGCTGTCCACCGCCACCGCCCCGGATCCGATCGTGGCCCGCGACCGCGCCCGCCGGGTGGCGTCCGCGCTGCGCAGGTTGTCGTGACCGAACCCGATGACACGTCGACCGGCTCGACCGCGACGCCGTTCCTGGGTGCGCTGGCAATCATTGTGGCCATCGTGATCGCAATCTGGCTCTTCAACGTTTTCTCCCACGACGAGCTCACCGACTCCCAGCAGATCGGCCGGGCCGCCGTGGGCCAGAACGACGCGCTGCAGCGCGGTGACTTCGCGGACTTCCGGTCGTTCACCTGCGCGGCCGAGGCCGGCGACGAAGCGAAAGTGACTGCGGCCCATCGTGACTCGGTGGCCAAGAGGGGCGAACGGTTCGTCGACGGCGTCTCCGACGTGGCCGTCGACGGGGACCGGGCGACTGCGTCGGTCACCTACCACTTCGATAAGGATCCGGACGCGAAGCAGACCGTCGAGGCGACCTTCCTCAAGGAGGCCGGGGCCTGGAAGGTCTGTTCGACCGGTCCCAGCTAGCTGTGGGACACTCACGACCGTGAGCTACGCCGGAGACATCACGCCTGAGGAGGCCTGGAAGCTGCTGAGCGAGAACCCCGATGCGGTGCTGGTGGACTGTCGCACCGACGCCGAGTGGCGCTTCGTCGGCGTGCCCGACCTGACGTCGCTGCACCGCGACACGGTGTTCATCGAGTGGAACCGCACGGACGGCTCCCGCAACACCGGCTTCGTCGACGACCTGCTGGCCGCCGGGATCACCCCGGGTGACCGGCCGGTGGCGTTCCTGTGCCGGTCCGGCAACCGGTCGATCGGCGCCGCGGAGGCGGCCACCGAGGCGGGCATCGGGCCGTCCTACAACATCCTCGACGGCTTCGAGGGCAACCTCGACGAGCACAAGCACCGCGGCGGCACCGGGTGGAAAGCCGTCGGCCTGCCCTGGACGCAGTCATGAGCGAGTCGATCCGCACCCCGGCGCCGCTGCCCGAGGGCGTCAGCCAGGCCACCATCGGCGTCCGGGGCGGGCTGTTGCGGTCGGGCTTCGAGGAGACCGCCGAGGCGATGTACCTGACGTCGGGTTACGTCTACCAGACGGCCGCCGACGCGGAGAAGGCGTTCACCGGCGAGGTCGATCGGTACGTCTACTCGCGCTACGGCAATCCGACGATCTCGATGTTCGAGGAGCGGTTGCGCCTGCTCGAAGGCGCCCCGGCCTGTTTCGCGACGGCCACCGGCATGTCGGCGGTGTTCACCGCCCTCGGCGCGCTGCTCGGCGCGGGCGACCGGTTGGTCGCCGCCCGCAGCCTGTTCGGCTCGTGCTTCGTGGTGTGCAACGAGATCCTGCCGCGCTGGGGCGTGGAGACGGTGTTCGTCGACGGTGAGGACCTCTCCCAGTGGGAGGAGGCTTTGTCTGATAGGTCGAGACCGACCAGTGCGGTGTTCTTCGAGACGCCGTCGAACCCGATGCAGTCGCTGGTCGACATCGGCGCGGTCTGCGACATGGCCCATGCGGCAGGCGCAAAGGTGGTGCTGGACAACGTCTTCGCTACACCGATTTTGCAGCAGGGTTTCCCGCTGGGTGTCGACGTCGTCGTCTACTCGGGTACCAAGCACATCGACGGGCAGGGCCGGGTGCTCGGCGGCGCGATCCTCGGTGACAAGGAGTACATCGACGGGCCGGTGCAGAAGCTGATGCGCCACACCGGGCCCGCGCTGAGTCCGTTCAACGCGTGGACGCTGCTCAAAGGGCTGGAGACGCTGGCGCTGCGGGTGGACCATCAGAACGCCTCAGCGCTGCGCGTCGCGGAGTTCCTCGAGTCGAGTTCGGCCGTCAGCTGGGTGAAATATCCGTTCCTGGAATCACATCCGCAGTACGACTTGGCGAAGCGACAGATGACCGGTGGCGGCACGGTCGTGACGTTCGAGCTCGCGGGCGGCACCAAGGAGCGGGCGTTCGAGGTACTCGACAAGCTGCAGATCGTGGACATCTCGAACAATCTCGGCGATGCCAAGTCGTTGATCACCCATCCGGCGACCACCACCCACCGCGCGATGGGGCCGGAGGGGCGGGCCGCGATCGGGCTGGGCGACGGCGTCGTTCGCATCTCGATCGGTCTGGAGGGCACCGAGGACCTGATCGCCGACCTGGCTCAGGCGCTGGCGTAGGTGTCGCGGCGATCCGAGCAGAAGAAGGCGCGCCGCAAGAAGCGGCGCGCGGTCCGCGATGACGCCTGGGTGCCGGCGCGTGTCGCCGAACAGCTCGAAATCGCGGCCGAACTCGAGGATTTCGACGCCCGTCTGACCGAGCGTGGCTGGGAGTTCTCCGAGGACGTCGACGACGAGACCGGCGCCGCCTGGTACTGGCCGGCGTCGGAGGCCGAGGTCGCCGACGAGGACGAGGTCGTCAACGTGACGGTGGTGCTGCTGACCCCCGAGGACGAGGGCGAGGTGGCCCACGTGGTGTTCGTCGGCACCGCCGACGACTACCAGTTCAACCTGTCCGAACTGTTCGAGCACCTCGACACGATCGAGGCCTACCGCCTCGGCGATCCGATGCCAGTGTTCGCCTGACGGATCGCCTTGCTGACCGCTGCGGGTGCGTCCAGCGGGACGAACGTCGACGCGTGCGGCACGTCGACGGTGGTCGCATCGGGGAACAGCGCGGCGAGTCGGCGCCCGAGTGCCGGGGTGAAGCAGCGGTCGTCCTGACCCCACACCACGGTCACCGGTTTGGTGAAGCGGTGCAGCCGGGGTGCGACGTGGGTGAGATCGGTTCCGCCGATTCCCCGGGCCAGCGCGGCGAAGTCACCGGCGATGCGCCGGTCGGTGCGCGCCGGCGTCAGCCACGATGCGGTCAGTGCCGGATCCAGGTTCTTGGCGAGCAGGCCGTAGCCGAGCGGTGAGTGCCGCAGTGCCGTCGGACCCATGGTCGCCATCAGCGCGGTGACAGCCGGACGTGTGCGCATCATCGCGAAGACGGCGTTGAAGGGGAACGGCGGAAACTTGTCGAACGCATCGCAATTGGTCAGCACGAGGCGGCCGATGCGCTCGGGGTGGGCGTCGATCAGGAACTGGCACACGCCACCGCCGGTGTCGTTGCCGACCAGCGTGACGTCCTCGAGATCCAGGGCGACGAGGAGGTCGTGCACCAGATCCGCGACACCGGTGGGCGTCAGCGCGGCGCGGTCGTCGACCGGGATGCGGTGGGCGCCGAGGGGGAGGTCGGGTTGCAGGCAGCGGAATCCCTGACCGGCCAGGTCGGCGGCGACGGCGTCCCACAGTCGGGAGTCGACGAGCGCGCCGTGCACGAAGACGACGGGCGGGTAGGCGGAGTCCTTGGGGCCCGACTCGCGGTATTCGACGGTGGCCGCAGGCACGGTGACGGTGGGCATAGCGGTTATCCTTCTCGTCGACATTTACAAACACTGAGTACGAAAGTTACGTACAGACTGTATGAAAGTCAACCCCCCGCCCCGGCGGTCCCAGGCGGAGCGCACCGCGGCCACGCGTGCGAGTCTGCTGGCTGCATCGCGGAAGTTGTTCGCTGTCAACGGTTTCGCCGATGTGTCGACGCAGTCGATCGTCGAGGCGGCGGGGGTGACCCGCGGCGCGCTGTACCACCAGTTCGCCGACAAGACCGAACTGTTCGCGGCGGTCTACGAGGAGATCGAGGGCGAACTGGTCGCGGACATCGTCACGCGGCTCGGGGACGCGGCGCCGGCTGATCAGCGGCAGGCGATGAAGACCGGTGCGCGGCTGTTCCTGGATCTCTGCTCTGCCCCCGAGGTGCAGCGGATCATGCTGGTCGACGCGCCGGCGGTGCTGGGTTGGGAGCGGTGGCGCGCGGTCGGGATGAAGTACGGGCTCGGCGTCATCGAGGCGATGCTCGGTCAGGCGATCGCCGACGGGGTGATCCCGGATCAGCCGCGGCGGCCGACGGCGCACGTGCTGCTCGGCGCACTTGATGAGGCGGCGCTCTACATCTCCCGCGCCGAAGATCAGGACGCGGCGAAGCAGGAGATGTACGCCGTGTGCGACCGCCTCATCGACGGCATCGCGCGTTAGCAGTCACAGGTGGCGGCGTCCAACGGTGCCGTGAGCGGATCCTTGGCGCGGAGTTCCTGGCCGCGATCCGTCTCGACGGGAAAGCCTTCGCGGGCCCAGTATTCGAAGCCGCCGATCATCTCCTTGACCTGGTAGCCGAGCTTCGCGAACTCCAGGGCGGCACGGGTCGAGCCGTTGCAGCCCGGCCCCCAGCAGTACGTCACGACGGGTACGTTCCGGGGGATCTCCCGGGTCGCCCGTTCGGCGATCTCCGCGGTGGGCATGTGGACCGCTCCAGCGATCCGCCCCTGGTCCCAGGCGCTTGTTCCGCGGGCGTCGACGAGCGCGAACGCGACGCCGTTCTCCTGGTCGGCGTGCACATCCGAGGCGTCGGTTTCGACGGCGAGTTTGCCGGCGAAGTGCGCCACGAGGAGTTCCGTTGGGGTGGCAGGCATGAGGAAACGATATTCAGGGCGCGGATGGGTTTCCAGGGAAGTATCGCGGCGTTACCGGGAATCAAGCGGTGATTTCGTGGCATCGTGTCGTCATGGCCGCGAAACTCCCGTTTCGGCTCGACAAGGTCGACACGGCGATTCTGCAGGCGTTGCAGACGCGCGGGCGGCAGAGCGTCGCGGAGCTTGCCCGGCACGTCACCATGAGCCACAGCGCCGCCGCCGAACGCGTACGTCGGCTCGAAGAGTTCGGTGTGATCACCGGTTACGGCGCTCAGGTCGATCCGGAACGGCTCGGGTTCTCGATCCTGGCCTTCCTGCGGCTGCGCTACCCGAGCGGCAATTACGACCCGCTGCACCGCCTCCTCGCCGATCTCCCTGAAGTCCTGGAAGCTCACCACGTCACCGGCGACGACTGCTTCATCATGAAGGTCGTCGCCACCGACATGAAGCACCTCGAACGGCTCAGCGGCAGGATCGGCGCACTCGGCAGCGTGACCACCAGTGTCGTCTACTCTTCGCCGTTGTCGTCGAGACCGCTGCTGCCCCCCGAGGGCGACAGCTAGTTCTTGTCGGCGCCCTCGACGACGCCGAGTGCTGCCTGCGCGCGCTGTTCGTAGCTCTGCCGCTTGGTGGTGTCGAATTCGAGGAAGACGTTGTCCAGGCCGAGCTTCCGGTTCATCCAGCGTCGCCCGCGCGGGCCCAGCATTTGGGCGGCCTGCGCGGTGAACCGAAGGAACGGCGGGACCGACACGTGCGTTTTGGGCTTGTTGAGCGTCTTCACGATGGCCGCCGCGATGTCCTCGGGCTCAACGGGTTTGGTGCCGGGCGTCTCCTTCGTGCCGGAGATGAGCTCGGTGTTGGTGAACGGCGGCATCACCACCGACACGTGCACGCCGTGCGGGGCGACCTCGTCGGCGAGCGCGGCGGACAGCCCGACGACACCGAACTTCGCGCCCACGTAGACGACCTGGCCCGGTACGGGGATGACGCCGGAGAGCGACGCGATGTTGATGATGTGGCCGCGCCGGCGGGCGATCATGTCGGGCAGGGCGAGCTGGCATCCGGCGATGACGCCGTAGAGGTTGACCTCGATCGACGACCGGATCGACTGCTCGGACTGCTCGAGGAACGGTCCGATCGGCATGACGCCGGCGTTGTTGATCAGCACGTCGATGTGGCCGCCGCCGTCGGTGCGGGCCTTGTCGAGGAAGGTCGCGAACGACTCGCGATCGGTGACGTCCAGCGGGTAGCCCGATACCGGTCCGAGGTTGGAGAGCTTGGCGACCGACGATTCCTGCAGGGCGACGTCGCGGTCGCCGATGACCACGCGCGCGCCGCGCTCGAGGAGGGCGGTGGCGGTGGCGTAGCCGATGCCTCGTGCCGCCCCGGTGATGGCGATGGTCTTACCGCGGATGTTGTCCATGTGGCCGAACTTTACACGTGTCAAGTTTTTGGGGGAAGTGTGCGGCCCCTACATCATTTCCGACCTCGTGGAGCATCCATCCACAGATTTCTCGGCGCTGCCCGGGTTATCCACAGCACGATGATGAGTGCTGCTGAGCTGCACGGAAATCACTAACATCGAACGTATGTACGATTCCGCGGTGCCGCCGGTGGCGTCGCTGGCTGGTGCCGGCGATGCGGATCTGGTCGACATCGTGACCGGGTGTGGGGTGGCGGCGGCGCGGGCCGAGGCGGTGAAGCTGGCCGCGATCGTGGAGTTCTGGGAGCGCCGCCGTGCACCGGAGCGGGCCCGCTGGGCCTGTGATGATTGGGACGCCGCCGCCGCGGAGATCGGGTGCGCGCTCAACATCAGCTCCGGACGCGCCTCAGGACAGATGACCCTGGGGTTGGCGTTGCGGGACCGGTTCCCGCGGCTGGGCCGACTGTTGGCGGCGGGGCGGGTGCCGTTGTCGCTGGTGACGACGATCGTGTTCCGCAGCGCGCTGGTGGTGGACCCGGCCATCCTGGCCAGGTTGGACGGCATCGTCGTCGACGCCGTGCGGGAGTGGGGGCTGCTGTCGCAGAAGAAACTCGAGACCGCCATCGACGCCACGATCNCTGGCCAGGTTGGACGGCATCGTCGTCGACGCCGTGCGGGAGTGGGGGCTGCTGTCGCAGAAGAAACTCGAGACCGCCATCGACGCCACGATCGAGCAGCACGACCCCGATGCGGTGCGCCGGCTGCGCACCGGGATGCAGGGCCGCTCGTTCACCATCGGTGACCGCGATGACCGCACCGGCCTGACGAGCGCGTTCGGGAAGTTGGCCACCCCCGATGCCGCGGTGCTGGCCCACCGACTGTCGGTGATGGTCCACTCGGTGTGCGAGAACGACCCCCGCACACTGGATCAGCGCCGCGCCGATTCCCTGGGGGCGATGGCGGCGGGGTCGTTCGTGCTGACCTGCCGCTGCGCCACCCCGGACTGCCCCGCCGCGCAGCTCGACGACGGACGTGGGTCGCGTTTCACGATCACCGTGATCGCCGAGCCCACCGCCCTGGATGCCACCGTCGACCCCCAGCTGCACGGCGAACCCGCCGAGCAGCCCGCGCCCGCGCCCGAGCCAGAACCGGAACCGGAACCCGCCAAGCCACAACCGGATTCACAACCTGCGCCGCAGCCCGAGCCCGCACGCCGCACGGCGGCGTTGATCCCTGGCTTCCGCAATGCGATCCTGCCCGCGCCGCTGCTGGCCGAGTTGATCGCCCACGGCGCGACCGTGCGGTTCCTCACCGACCCGGCCGCCCTGGGCGCCACCGACGGCTACCGCCCCTGCGCTGCGCTGGAGCGGTTCGTCCGCGCCCGCGACCTGACCTGCCGCTTCCCCGGCTGCGACCGGCCCGCAGTGTTCGCCGACATCGACCACACCGACCCTTACCCGCACGGCGCCACTCACGCCTCGAACACCAAATGCTATTGCCGCCAACATCATCTGGTGAAAACGTTCTGGGAAGGCTGGACCGACACCCAGGCCGCCGACGGGACCGTGCGGGTCACCACACCCACCGGACACACCTACACCACCAAACCGTTCTCGACACTGCTGTTCCCGTCCTGGAACACCACCACCGGACCCCCACCACCGGCATCGGGGCCCACGCCGCCGCGCCGCTCCGGGCGGGGGCTGATGATGCCCACCCGACGACGCACCCGCGCCCAGAACCGCGCCGCCTACATCACCCGCGAACGCGAACTCAACGCCCTCCAACGCCAACACGANACCCGACGACGCACCCGCGCCCAGAACCGCGCCGCCTACATCACCCGCGAACGCGAACTCAACGCCCTCCAACGCCAACACGAACGCAACGCCAAACGCCAACCCTGGCAGGACAACACCGCCATCACCCCCGAACCCGACTACGGCGACGACCCACCACCCTTTTAGGACTAGGGGTACAGGTCGTGGTGCCGCCACCATTGATAAGGAGCCGTCTGGGGGTATCCCGGCGGCGAGTCCTCCCAGGTTTCCTGGCGCCCCAGGGCGGTGATGTCGAGGAAGTTCCAGGTGTTGACGAACGCCTCGTCTCCGCGGTTGTTGACGAAGTAGGTGCGGAAGATCTCGTCGCCATCCGGACCCGGCCGGCGGATGAACGCGTTGGTGCCATGCCACTCGTCGACGCCGAAGTCCACGTCGAACATGCCGTCCTCACCGGGAATCATGGTGTACCACGGGATGTTCCAGCCCATCGTCGCCGAGATCCGGGCGATATCGGACTGCGGTCCGCGGGACACGTACACGAGCGTGGTGTCGCGAGCGTTGAGGTGCGACAGGTTCCCGATGTGATCGGCCATCAGCGAACACCCCACGCAGCCGTGGTCCGGCCAGCCGCCGACCCCGGGATCCATGAACGCCCGGTACACGATCAACTGCCGACGCCCGGCGAACAGATCGATCAACGTCGCCGGGCCGTCGGGACCCTCGAACCGGTAGGTCTTCTCCACCGGCGTCCACGGCATCCGCCGCCGCCTCGCCGCCAGCGCATCACGCGCCCGGGTGAACTCCTTCTCCTCAACCAGCATGTCGGCCAACGCCGTCTCCCACTCCTGCGCCGACACGATGCGGGGCTCCATCGGTTCTCCCTTCCGCCGGAAACGTTCAACACAAGCGTTGAACGTCATGACCTTCAGGACACCACCTCGCGCCGCTATAGTCAACAAGATGGTTGAAGATTCGACGCTGGACCGGGCGTACGCCGCGCTCTCGGATCCGACCCGTCGGCGACTGCTGGAGGCGTTGCGCGACGGCGACGCGCGCATCACCGATTTGGCCGCACCGCTGCCGATGAGCTTCGCCGGCGTCTCCCGCCACGTCGGCGTGCTCGAATCGGCCGGCCTGGTACGTCGCGAGGTCCGCGGTCGCGAACACTGGCTGTCGCTGCACCCCGACGGCCTGTCGTCCGCACGCCAGTGGATCGACGAGCAGAGTGACTTCTGGTCGGCGCGCGCCGACGCACTGTCCGAGCGCCTGCGCCGCAAGGCCACGCCCCGATGACCGATCCCGTCGTGCGGGTGCGCCGCGTCCTGCCCGCCGTGCCCGAGGTGGTCTTCGACGAGTGGCTCGACCCCGAGGCCCTCGCCGAATGGATGTGCCCGCGGCCCTCGCGGTGCGTCGCGATCACCGTCGAGGCGCACGTCGGCGGCCGCGTGCGCTTCGACGTCGACGACTCCGGCCGCCTCGTCCTGATCACCGGACAGTTCCTCCACATCGACCGCCCTCACCGGCTGCGCTTCACCTGGAGCCACTCCGGCTGGGCCGACCCGACCGCGACGAGCATCGTCGACGTGGCCTTCGAACCCCACGGCGCTGACGAGACCCTGATGTCGATCGAACACAGCCTGCTGCCCGCCGAAGGGTTCGCCGACCACGACCACGGCTGGGCCGTCACCGCGGACCAATTGGTGACGGTGCTGTCTCTGCGCTAGACGGCGCACCCGCCAACTGGCGAAAGTTTCACTCACCGTGAGCAAATGCGCGCGCGGGGAAATGCGCAGCCGCGCTGTGCGTTAGACAGGAAGGTGATGTCCGTGTCAGCCGTCGACGAGGTGCAGTTCGTGGCCGTCCACCAGGACGACCCGCTCGCCGCGCCCCTGATCGACGAACTCGCCGTCGAGTACGCCGAGCGCTACGGCGGCCTGCGCGACCGGGTGCACGCGTGGCTGCGCGGCTACCCGGCCGCCGAGTTCGAGCCGCCGGCCGGCGGTCTGCTGATCGGGCTCCTCGACGGGCAACCCGTCACCGGCGGCGCCTTCCGCCGGTTCGACGCCGACACCGCCGAGCTGAAGCGCATCTGGACCGACAGCCGGCACCGCCGTCGCGGCCACGCCAAGACGCTGGTCGCCCGCCTCGAAGCCGAGATCGCCGCCCGCGGCTACCGCCGTGTCTACCTGACCACCGGCGACCGCCAACCCGAAGCCGAAGCGCTCTACCTCTCGATGGGCTACACCCGCCTCGCCGAACCCCTGACCAACGAGGGCGAGAGCTATCCCGTCGCATTCCTGAAGACACTGCCGTGAGCGTCCCGCTCTCCGTTCTCGACCTGTCGCCGATCCCCGAGGGCGCCGACGCCGGCACCGCGCTGCGCAACACCGTCGACCTCGCCCGCCACGCCGAACAGTGGGGATACCAACGCTTTTGGGTCGCCGAACACCACTTCGTCGATGTCGCCGGATCCGCCCCCGCCGTACTCATCGGCCAGATAGCCGCCGCCACCGAGCACATCAGGGTCGGTGCGGCCGCCGTCCAGCTCGCACACACCACGGCCGTCGCCGTCGTCGAGACCTTCGGCATGCTCGACGCGTTCTTCCCCGGACGCATCGACCTCGGCGTCGGCCGGTCGGGTCAGCGCCGGCGCGAGGCGCTCCAGGCCGCGACCCCGGCCCCGGAGCCGCGACCCTGGCGTGACGTCGACGGCGTGGTCGTCCCGCCACCCTTCGACGTCAGCGCGATGATGCGCAATCCCGTTCTGCGCGTGCGGATGTCGCAGCTCCAGCAACCCGAGGCCGTCGCGCCCGACTTCGGTGTGCAGGTCGAGGAGATCCTGGCAATGCTGCGCGGCGACCACCGCGTCGACGACGTCCCGATCCAGCCCCGGCCCGGCACCGGCGCCGCCCTCACCCCGTGGGTGTTCGGCAGCAGCGCAGGCAGCAGCGCCCAGGTCGCCGGCGCGCACGGGCTGCCGTTCGTCGCGAGCTACCACATCACGCCGGCCACGGCGCTCGACGCCGTCGACGCCTACCGCGCCGCGTTCCGGCCGTCGGCCCACCTGTCCGAGCCGTACGTCGTGGTGTCCGCCGACATCGTCGTCGCCGACGACAGCGCGACGGCCACCCACCTGGCGTCCAGCTACGGACACTGGGTGCACGCGATCCGGGCCGGCGACGGCGCCGTTCCCTACCCGGACCCCGACGGGGTCGCCCCGCTGACCGAAGACCAGCGCGCCGTCGTCGCCGACCGCCTCGCCACCCAGTTCGTCGGCGACCCCGACGAGGTCGCGCACGGCCTCGACAGGCTGCAGCGCGCGACCGGTGCGGACGAACTCGTGGTCACCTCGATGACCCACCGGCACTGCGACCGGCTCCGATCGCACCGCCTGCTCGCGCAGCGGTGGCGATAGGCTTGCCGGTGTGTCGCAGGCGACCGTGGGATGGTTGATGCTGGCCGCTGCCGCGTTGACCTTCGGCTTCGGCGTCCTGTCCCGTGTCTTCATCGGCCGCCGCCGCTTCACCAAGGGTGTCCGCCGGCTCGTGCACGCGTTCCGCCGCACCGGCATCGCCCGGGTGCTGTTCGGCCGCTTCGATGACGACGTGCTCAACGACGACGAACTCGACACGATGATCCTGATGCCCGCGATCGTCGTCGCCTGCGGGCTGGCGCTGACCGCGATCTTCCTGCTGGGCTACGACACCCTCGTCTGAGCCGCCCGGGCGGCCTCGGCCACCCGGCCACGCCAGAGCGGCCCGTGCCCCGGCAGCATCACCTCGGCCTCGACGGCAGCCAGCGTGTCCAGGCTGCGGCGGCATGCGTCCTCGTCGTGGTTGAAGATCGACGGCAGCAGCTGCGGTCCCGGCCGGGATGCGACGGGATGGTCGGTGATCAACGCGTCGCCGCTGACCAGTACCCCGTCCACCAGATACGAGCAGTGCCCCCCGGTGTGCCCGGGGGTGGCGATCGCCTGCGGCGCGCCGGGCAGCCCCGCGGCGACCTCGTCGGTCAGGGCCTGCGTGGTCGGGATGCCCTCGTGGGTGAGCGCGCCCCTGCGGGTGATCGCCACCGACCACTTCAGGAACTTCGGCTGCCACGCACGGCCGATGATGTCGCGCGGGGAGGCCTGTTCGAGGTATTCGCGCCGGGAATGGCGAACCTCGGTGCCGTGGCAGTACACCGGGGTGCCGTGCGCCTGCGCAAACCAGATCGCCGTGCCCAGATGGTCGATGTGCGCGTGGGTCAACAGGATCGCCCGCACGTCGGCCGGCCCGAAGCCCAGCCGGCCCAGCGACCAGAGCACATCCTCGCGGTGGCCGGGGAAGCCCGCGTCGATCAGCACCGCCCCGCCGTCGCCGGCGACGATTGTCCAGTTGACGAGATCGGTCTCGACGAAGTGGACGCGGTCGGTGACGGCCGTGAGTACCGGTGGCATCAGGCGAGTGTAGAAACATAGGTATGGCTGAACTGAAACTGGGCTACAAGGCGTCGGCGGAGCAGTTCGCACCCCGTGAACTCGTCGAACTCGCGGTGCTGGCCGAGGAACACGGCATGGACAGCGCGACGGTCAGCGACCACTTCCAGCCGTGGCGCCACGAAGGCGGGCACGCGCCGTTCTCGCTGGCGTGGATGACCGCGGTCGGCGAGCGCACCAAGCGGCTGGTGCTCGGCACGTCGGTGCTCACCCCGACGTTCCGCTACAACCCTGCCGTCATCGCCCAGGCCTTCGCGACGATGGGCTGCCTGTACCCCGACCGCATCTTCCTCGGCGTCGGCACCGGCGAGGCGCTCAACGAGATCGCCACCGGCTACGAGGGGGAGTGGCCGGAGTTCAAGGAGCGCTACGCGCGGCTGCGCGAATCGGTTCGGCTGATGCGCGAGCTGTGGCTCGGTGACCGCGTGGACTTCGACGGCGAGTACTACACGACCAAGGGCGCCTCGATCTACGACGTGCCCGAGGGCGGCATCCCGATCTACATCGCCGCCGGCGGCCCGCAGGTCGCCAAGTACGCCGGCCGCGCCGGCGACGGCTTCATCTGCACCTCGGGCAAGGGCGAGGAGCTGTACAAGGACAAGCTGATCCCGGCGATGCGCGAAGGCGCCGAGGCGGCGGGCAAGAACCCCGACGACGTCGACCGCATGATCGAGATCAAGATCTCCTACGACACCGACCCCGAGCTCGCGCTGGAGAACACCCGCTTCTGGGCGCCGCTCTCGCTGACCGCCGAGCAGAAGCACTCCGTCCACGATCCGATGGAGATGGAGAAGATGGCCGACGAGCTGCCGATCGAGCAGGTCGCCAAGCGCTGGATCGTCGCCTCTGATCCCGACGAAGCGGTGGAGAAGGTCAAGGATTACGTGGGGTGGGGCCTGAACCACCTGGTGTTCCACGCCCCCGGCCATGACCAGAAGCGCTTCCTCGAGCTGTTTCAGCGCGACCTCGAACCGCGGTTGCGGCGCCTGGCCTGACGCTCCCGATACCCGCGAGATGATCCGCATTCTCGCGACGGTGCTCGGCCTTCTCGGGCTCGCCGCCGCGCTGGTGGGCCTCGGCGTCCGTCATGTGCCGCTGACGTCGCAGCCGGTGCTGATCGTCGCCGCGGCCGCCCCCTATCTGGTGCTGGCCGCTCCCATCGCTGCGGTGCTCCTGCTGCTCGGCCGGCGCTGGCTGTTGGTCATGGTCGCGGTGGCGGTCACCGCCGCGGGGGTGCTGGTGTACCTGCCGCGCTACCAGGTTCCCGGCGCTGCCGCGGTCCGGTCGGTCGAGGTCCGGGTGCTGACCACCAATCTCGGGATGGGCCAGGCGGATTCGCAGGCGTTCGTGGCGCTGGCGCGCGACGGGGCGGACATCGTCGCGGTGCAGGAGATGACCCGGCAGGCCGCCGACGGTCTGTCGGAGGCGGGGATGGACGCCGCGTTTCCGTACCGGGTGATCGCGCCTGCGGCGCTGGCGTCGGGCATCGGGATCTGGAGCAGGCACCCGATCGTGAACTCGGGCCGCATCGACGGATACGCGCTGCCGATGATCGGCACCCGGATCCGGATTCCCGGCGTCGTCGTGGACACCACGGTGCTGTCGGTGCATCTGGCCGCGCCGTGGCCGCAGCCGATGGATCACTGGCGGGCGGACATCGGAAGGCTGCCCGGCACGTTGGACGAGGTGGGCCGCGCCGCCGGAGCGGGTGCGGTGATCGTTGCCGGCGACTTCAACGCGACCGCCGACATGGCGCCGTTCCGCGCACTGCTCGACGGCGGTTACTCCGACACCGTCGCCGGGGCCGGCCTCGCCCGCACCTACCCGTCGCGCGGAATGTGGTTGCCGCTCATCGGGATCGATCACATCCTGGTCAAGAACGCTGACGCCGCCTCGGCGCGGACGGTGTCGGTGCCCGGTGCCGACCACCGCGGCCTGCTGGCCACCCTGCGGCTGCCGGTCGACATGACGGCGAGCTGAGGCGGCCGAGTCAGCCGCCCGCCTGCCGGATGGTCGCCGACGGCGGCGCCACGGGCCGGCCGGTGGTCCGGTAGACGCGGAACATCTCGTCGGGGGTGGGACCGTCGGCCGAGAGGGTGACC
Organism: Mycolicibacterium chubuense; assembly: GCF_001044255.1. GTDB lineage: Bacteria > Actinomycetota > Actinomycetes > Mycobacteriales > Mycobacteriaceae > Mycobacterium > Mycobacterium chubuense. The sequence goes on along the minus strand of NZ_JYNX01000036.1, from coordinate 199,874 downwards.
GCGGCGATGTCGGCGCCGTCGGCCCACAGTGTCGGGTAGCGGCGGTTGATCGCGTCGGGGACGTTGCGCTCGGGATTGGTGACGACGATGTAGCGAATCCCGAAGTCCCACGGGCGGTTCAGCGCGGCGACGAAGTCGTAGTCGCTGGTGATGACGAACTGCTTCGGATGCTCGGACGACAGCCAGATGCCCCACGTGAGGAACGTGTCCATCAGCACCGACCCCTCGGGCAGGTTCTTGGCGTCGAACCACTGAGCCAGCCGGCGCTCGCTGATCAACCGGCGCCGGGCCGGGTCCTCGCCCGGGGGATGAGCCAGCGGATCGACCAGCGAGACCAGGCCGGCCTCCAGCTGTCCGTAGGCGATGTCCTGATCGACGATCAACGGCGTGGTGACCGGGATCGCCACCACCACCGACGCCGTCACCAGAGCGGCCGCCACCGCCCGCGTCGCCGTCTGTGTCTGCCAGCAGGCCAGCCCGACGCAGATCACCAGCGGGATGGCGAGCAGGTAGAAACGGAACCATCCGAATGTCATCGATTGATGTTGTGCCACAGCGGCGAAGGCCAGCGTGGCGCCGAAGACGACGACCGGTATCAGCGGCACGGCACGCCGCCGGGTGGCCGCGACCACCACGGCCGCGGCGACCGCGACCCCGGTCAGCGGCTGCATGCCGAACAGCCGCGCCGCGACCACCGGCCACTGCGCCCCGGCGTCGCCGGTGCCGCGCGCCAGTCGGCCGGCCACCTGACTGGAGTTGCCGTACTGCGACGACAGCGTGGCGAAGAACTCGTCGTTGATGATCCAGCCGGTCACCGCCCACACGAAGAACGCGGTCACGACCGGGAACGCGACGATGACGACGTCGATCGCGGTGGCCGACCAGCGCACCTCGCGCGCGGAGCGCCGCCACGTCAGCACGGCGACCAGCCCGGCGGCGGCCGCGGCGGCCGGGATCACCTCGTAGCGTGCGAGATACCCCACGCCCAGGGCGATTCCGGCCCACGCGAGGTCACCGACCCACCGGGTGGCGCACCATCGCATCAGGAAGCGCACGCACCACAGCAGGCAGAACATCTGCGCGGCCTCACTGAGCCCCGAGGCGCCGTAGAGGGCGATCATCGGGTGCAGCGCGAACGCACCGACCGCGATCCGGCGCCACAGCGCCGGAACCCCGAGATCGAACGCGATGCGCCGCACCATCAGCGCCGCACCCGACATGAACAGCGCGCTCTGCACGACGCCGGCCAACCCCGCGGACTTCAGCAGCGACAGCGCGGGCAGTTGACTCAGCCACACCAGCGGGATCTCGACCAGGCTGGGCAACGGATTCCACACGAACCCGATCGCCGACAGGTGCGGATCGCGCGACTGTAGTGCGAAGCCGGCGTTGGCGACCCGGTTGGGCGCGTCGGGCTCGAAGATGTTGTACCGCAACACCAGAACGGTCCCGAGGGCGAAGTAGGCCAGGCTCAGCGACCAGAACAGCGCAACGCCGGGCCACCGCCGCGCCGGGTTCACGCGCGTCGGCGGATCAGCACCGTCGCGCCCGCGGCCAGCACCGCGGCGCCGACGGCGGCCACGCTCGCCCAGGCCCACCACCGCCACCCGTCCGACGGCGCCGGCTGGTGGGGCATCGAATCGCCCTCGTTGACCGACAGCGTCACCGTCTGTCCCGCGATCCCGGTCGCGACGACGTCGCCGGTCAGCGAGCCCCACCGGTTCGGCAGGCCGCGCACGTGATCGAGGGTGGTGTCGACCAGGGACCAGTCGCCGGTGCCGGTGACCGCGAGCACCGCGCGTCCGCGGTCGGTGAACGCCTGCACCATGCCCAGGGGCGCATGCAGATCCACGAGCGTGTTGGCGGCACCGGCCGTGGTGCCGACGTCGACGGTGTCGCCGTCGGCGGGCAGCAGCGGTGGGCGCAGCCCGGCGTCGGCGAGCCCGCGCCCGCCGCTGACGACGAGCACCCCGGTGCCCGATCCGGCCGCGTCCGAGAGACGGGTGATGCGCGGACGCAACGTCACCTGGGTCTGCTGGGCGATGAGATTGATCGCGGCGGCGGCGAATCGGAGATGGTCGGGGCTGTCGATCGCGACGTCGAAGTCGGGGGTGAACGCCATCGGCAGCGCCGGGAACCCGCCGCGGTTACCTGCGCCGGGGGTCACCGTCACCGTGGACTGCGGATCGACGGAGAACGTGACCCGGTCGTTGAGCGGCGCGCATTCCTGGCGGGGGATGTACCGCAACTCCAGGGCGAGGCCGACGTTCGACGTGATGGCCTCGGCGGGGATGTCGCCGGTGATGTCGAGCGTGCCCGACCCGTCGAGGCTGCGTGCGGCCAGAACCGTTGCGCCGGAGCGCAGCAGCAGCGATCCCTCACCGTCGGCGATCGGGGTGTAGTGGGCCTTGAGGTGGACGGTGGCGCCGCTGATCGGCCCGACACCGAAGGCGGCGGCGTCGAAGCCGGTGTAGAGCGTCGTGGTACCGGCCACCGACGTCTGCCCTGAGATGCCCAGCTGGCCGAACGTCTTCACCGTCGACGTCAGGTCGGTGCCCTCGCGGGAGGACACCATCACCGCGGAATCGCTCTGCGCCAGCCCGATCCGGCGGTCGGTGAACAGCCCTGCCTGCGCGACGAGCTGCTCGCCGGTGCCGGTGATCGCCAGCACGGCGGCAGGCGTCCCGGCGTTCTCGACGGTGATGCCCGGGCGGCCGCCGTCACGGATGTCGATCACCCGCGTTGTCGGCGAATCTGCCGGTGCAGCAGCGTCATCGCTCACATCGATCTGCACCGGCATCGGCCGGTACAGCTGCGTGAGCTTGGCGACCAGATCGAGCGCGGCCTGCTGCTGGTGTTCGGTGGGGGTGCGGCCGACGCGGATCACGATGCGGTCGAGGTAGCCGGGAAGGAAGCCGGCCACGGTGACCGGATCCGGCGCCGGGCCGGAGAACGTCGTGGTCAGTCCGCTCAGGGTCAGGGCGGGCGGCTGCGTGCAGGTGGTGGCCGCCGGGCCGGCGTTGCGGACGACGAAGCTCAGTTTCGCGCGTCCTTCGGCGACCTGGGCCGCGGCGATGTCGACACTGAAGGGCACGCTGATCGCACCGGGCGGGATCGGGACCACGCCCAGCACCACGCCGCGGCCGTCCAGGATGTCCAGCCGCCCGTCGGTGACGTTCACGATCGAGCCGACCTCACCGGTCAGCATCGTCGGAAACACCCCGGAGGGCACCGGAATCGAGGTGTCGCTGGGCTGATTCGCGCCGACGATGTCCATCCGGTCCGCCAGGCCCAACTGGGTCCAGCCGATCGCGGGGGACACCGCGGGCCCGGCCACCGCCTCCACGTAGGGGTCCGCCGCGGCCGTTCCGGGCAGGACCGCGACGGAGGCGAACACCGCCAGGGCGGCGGCGAGGGTGCACAGTCGTCGTGTCATCGGGTGCCTTCCATGGGCTGGGGGGAGTCGAGAGGATGGCCGAGTCCGTGCACCGTCTTCTCCCAGAAGGAGGGGCGGAACACCAACTGGTAGATCGCTTTCAGCAAGGCGACCGACTGCAGCACCCAGTACAGCGGGGTGAGCAGCGCGGCCCACCACAGGTGCGGCTTGCCGAGTGCCTGGGTGACGATGACGCCGGTGTACACCGACAGCGGTGAGCCGAGCAGGAACAGCGCCAGGCACACGTAGTAGGTCAGCGGCGGGAACAGCACCTCGATGAACGCCGGCCGGCCCAGCACCCAGACCAGCAGGGCGAACCAGAACGCGATGTTCAGCGCGCTGGTCAGCGGCACGCCGCCGGTCATGTTGATCAGTCGCAGCGTGGCCTTGGCGCCGATCTCGCGGTGCAGGCCCGCCGGGTCGCGCAGCGCGACCAGCATCGTCTGCAGGTAGCCCTTGTACCACCGGGACCGTTGCCTGATCCAGTTCACGACGTCGGAGTTGGCTTCCTCCAACGTGATCGAGTCGAGGATCAGCGTGCGGTAGCCGTGCCGCGCGAGCCGGACACCGAGGTCGGCGTCCTCGGTGACGTTGAACTCGTCCCAGCCGCCGATCTCCCGCCAGACCGAGACCCGCATGTGGTTCGACGTTCCGCCCAGCGGCACCACGCAGCGCGCCTGTTCCACCGCGGGCAGCACCACACCGAACCACTGGTCGTATTCGAGGGAGAAGAACCGCGTGAGCAGGTTCTGCCGTTCGTTGAAGTAGCCCAGACGTGCCTGCAGGCAACCGATGTCGGCGGGTAGCCGCCCGAACGCGGCGGCGGCGCGGCGCAGCTGCAGCGGATCCGGGATGTCCTCGGCGTCGTAGATCGTCAGGAGCTCACCGCGCAGATCGGGCAGCGACATGCCGTAGTTGCACGCCTTGGGTTTGGTCTTGGGCAGGCTGTGCGGGACGATCACCAGCCGGACCGACTGCAGGTCGGCGTCCAGCAGCGCCGTCTGGGTCGCGATGTCGTCTTCCTCGACCAGCAGCAGGATCTCGAGCTTGTCGGCCGGGTAGTCGAGGCGGCCGACGCCGTTGATCAGGTTGGTGACGATCGAGGGCTCGTCGTAGACCGGCAGCAGCACCGTGTAGACGGGCAGGTCGTCGTCGCGCAGCGCCAACGCCTCCTCCGGCTCCACCCGGATCAGCGCCGAAGCGCGCAACCCTCGCAGCAGCAACAAGTTCCGGTCGATCGTCGACACCAGGTACAGCAGCGCCACCGCCGCGGTCACCGCGGGCGGCACCAGGCGGGGCCACACCGCGACCGCCGCCACGACGGGCAGCAGCGCCAGCCCCGACAGTGCGAGGGTTCGTCGGCTCAGCAGCGAACGGGCCGACAGGTGCTCGGGGAGTTGCTCAGGCACCGGCGGGCCCGTCGGTGCGATGACGGGCCACCGCGGTGACCGTCTCGACCAGGTCGCTCGCGCGGGCGAGGACCAACTCGTCGACCTGACCGGTGTCGTCGGGCTGTTGGCGCGCCAGCCACAGTGCGGGCGCAAGGGCCATCGCGGACACCGACAGCGGTGCGGGCGGTGGGGGTGGCGTCGCGCCGGTCAGGGCCTGGCTGACAATGACGGTCACCTGCTGGTGAACCCTCGGCGTGTGCCACGTCCAGGTGATGGCGTACCACTGCCCGTCGGTCCCGGTGGTGGCGGCGTCGGCGTTGCTGTGGATGGTGCGGGCGCCGGTCGGCAGGCTGCTCGACGGGTCGGCGTTCCGGTAGGCGAGGGGGCGTGCCGAGGGGTACCAGACGGCGTCGGCGACGTCGCGGAGCGCGCCCGCGTTGTCGGCGGTGACCACGTCGACCGCCGCGGCGGGTAGTCCCTCGACCGGCGGTACGGAAAAGCGTTCCCACCGACTGCCGGGGCCGAGGTAGCGGGTGATGAAGCCGTAGGTGGTCGGCGCGCCCCACGCGGTGCGCTGGGTCCAGGTCCCGTCCACGATGCCGCCACCGGCCCGGCCCGCCGACGGCGCCGCGGTGAGCAGGAGGGCGGCCGCCACGGCGACGAGCACCGCCGCCGAGAGCGGCGCCCGGTCGGGCAGCGGGAACTCATCCGCCACAGCACTTTTCGTGTGTATCCGGACGACGGTCGCCGTCGTCAGCACTGGCAGCACCCCGGCGACCAGCACGGTCGGCCAGAGGCCCGTCCAGGCCCACGCGATCGCCAGCCCGATCGCGAGACAGCCCAGCGTTGCGGCCATTCGCACCCGCCACGTCACGGCGCGGGTCGACAGCGCGATGGCGAGCGCGCCCACCCCGGCCGCCACCGCGGTGACCGCGTGGTCGCTTCCGCCCAGGGCTGCCGTCGCCATCAGCGCGGGCAGCGGCGTGGTGATGCACAGCGCGAACAGCCACAGCGGCCACATGCGGACCACGTGCCGGACACCGAACAGCACGGTCAGCACGCAGGCGAACCACACGACGGTGCTCAGCAGCGGGAGGCGCCACAGGCCGGCCAGCGTGGGCAACCGCTGCGCGAGGAGGTGGATCGCGGTGAAGCCGCCTGCGCCGACCAGTGCCACCACGATCCAGTCCGATTCCGCGTCCCCCACCCCGCGCGGCGGAGTGCGGTACGCAGCGGCGATCATCACCAGCAGTACGGGGACGACCAGCAGGTACGCACCGCGGGACCCCTGCGCCGCGGCGTCCACGACGCCGGCGTAGAGGGGAGCCCAGCCCGCGGCGGTGAGCGCGACGGCCGCCGCCATCCGGAGCCGGAACGGGTGGCTCGACATCCACCTCAGCCGCTCGCCCAGTGCGCTCGCAGGCGCGGGGATCACCGCCGCGGTGCGCAGGTCGAGCACGGACATGGGGTCCCCCACTGTCAGAAAAATCCCGGATGGTGCAGAATCAGCGATTGGAGAGGTCTTACTAATTAACGCCTCTGTCAGCGCGTTGTACAAAGTGAAGCAGTTGCAGCAAACTTTGACAACTTACTGCGGAGTAAATTCGCTCCTGACGGTCCCGTAATGACCCGGACTGGCCATCAGCCGCGAGATGCGGCAGGCTCTCCAGGTGTGCCCGATGCGCCCCGATCAGCGATCTCCGCGATCTATGTCGCCTCGCCCGAGGGGGACACCGGAAAGTCGACGATCGCGCTGGGCATCCTGCACCGGCTCGCCGCGACAGTCGCCCGGGTCGGGGNTCCGCGATCTATGTCGCCTCGCCCGAGGGGGACACCGGAAAGTCGACGATCGCGCTGGGCATCCTGCACCGGCTCGCCGCGACAGTCGCCCGGGTCGGGGTGTTCCGGCCGATCACCCGTATCAGCGAGGGCCGCGACTACATCCTGGAACTCCTGCTGACCCACACCACCGCCGGCCTGCCGTACGAGGAGTGCGTCGGCGTCAGCTACCAGCAGCTGCACGACGACCCCGAGGCGGCCCTGGCCGACATCGTCGACCGCTTCCACCACGTCGCGGACCGGTGCGACGCCGTGCTGATCGTCGGCAGCGACTACACCGACGTCGCCACTCCCAGTGAGCTCTCGATGAACGCCCGCATCGCCGCCAACCTCGGTGCACCCGTCGTGCTGGCGGTCAAGGCCAAGGACCGCACGCCCGCGCAGGTCGAGCAGGTCGTCGCGCTCTGCATGGACGAGATCGCCGCGCAGCACGCGCACACCGCCGCCGTCGTGGTCAACCGGTGCGACCCGGCGCAGCTGGCCGACGTCGCCGCCGCGCTCGACGACCTCCCGCTGCGCAGTTATGTCCTTCCGGAGGAGCCGCTGCTCGTGGCGCCGTCGGTCGCCGAACTACAGGCCGCCGTCGAGGGCACGGTGGTCCAGGGTGATCCGGCGCTGCTGGGACGAGAGGCCGAAGACGTGCTGGTGGCCGGCATGACCGCCGAGCACGTGCTGGAGCGGCTGACCGAGGGCGTCGCCGTCATCACCCCCGGCGACCGCTCCGACGTCGTGCTGGCCGTGCTCAGCGCCCATGCGGCCGAAGGATTTCCGTCATTGTCGTGCGCCATCCTCAACGGCGGGCTGCCGCTGCACCCCGCGGTCGACGCCCTGGTGACCGGTCTCGGCCTGCGCCTGCCGATCCTGCAGACCCGCTTCGGCACGTTCGAGACCGCGAGCCGGGTGGCGGCCACGCGCGGCCGGATGACCGCGGACTCGCCGCGCAAGGTCGACACCGCGCTGGCCCTGATGGATACCTACGTCGACACCGCGGATCTGTTGGCGCAGTTGGCGATTCCGATCCCGACGGTGATCACCCCGCAGATGTTCACCTACCAGCTGCTCGACCGGGCCCGCGCCGACCGCAAGCGGATCGTGCTGCCCGAGGGCGACGACGACCGCATCCTCAAGGCGGCCGGCCGGCTGCTCAAGCGCAACGTCGCCGAGCTGACCATCCTCGGCGACGAGCAGCAGGTGCGGGCCCGCGCCGCCGAACTCGGGGTCGACCTCTCTGATGCGGTGATCCTCGATCCGCAGCGCAGCGAGCTGTGCGACCGATTCGCCGAGCAGTACGCCGAGATGCGCAAGCACAAGGGCGTCAGCGTCGAGCAGGCCCGCGAAACCATGCACGACGTCTCGTATTTCGGCACGATGCTGGTGCACAACGAGATGGTCGACGGCATGGTGTCGGGCGCCCGGCACACTACCGCGCACACGGTGCGGCCCGCCTTCGAGATCATCAAGACGCTGCCGGACGTCAGCACGGTTTCGAGCATCTTCTTCATGTGCCTCGCCCACGAAGTGCTCGCCTACGGCGACTGTGCGATCGTCCCGGACCCCACCGCCGAGCAGCTCGCCGACATCGCGATCTCCTCGGCGCGCACCGCCGCGCAGTTCGGCATCGAACCGAGGGTCGCGATGCTGTCCTACTCCACGGGTACCTCCGGGACCGGCGCCGACGTCGACAAGGTCAGGAAGGCAACGGAATTGGTGCGCTCCCGCGAACCGGAGTTGCTGGTGGAGGGCCCGATCCAGTACGACGCCGCGGTGGAACCGTCGGTGGCGGCGACGAAGATGCCCGACTCCGCCGTGGCGGGACACGCGACGGTGCTGATCTTCCCCGACCTCAACACCGGCAACAACACCTACAAGGCGGTGCAGCGCAGCGCGGGCGCGATCGCGATCGGGCCGGTGCTGCAGGGCCTGAACAAACCGGTCAACGACCTGTCGCGGGGGGCTCTGGTCGAAGACATCGTGAACACCGTGGCGATCACCGCCATCCAGGCGCAGGGGCGCGAGAAGTGACCTCGTCGGTCCTGGTGCTCAACTCCGGCTCGTCCTCGGTGAAATACTCGGTGATCGAACCGGATTCGGGTGCGACGGTGGCCGACGGGATCGTCGAGCGGATCGGCGACTCCGCCGATGTGCCCGATCACGGTGCCGCACTGGACGTCGTCTTCGCAGCACTCGCCGAGGACGGCCACCACCTCGAAGAACTCGGATTGGTGGCGGTCGGGCACCGGGTGGTGCACGGCGGCCCCGACCTGTACCGGCCGACCGTCGTCGACGATGAGCTGATCGCGCGGCTGAAAGAGCTGGCGCCGCTGGCGCCGTTGCACAATCCTCCCGCGATCCTCGGGATCGAGGTGGCGCGCAAGGCCCTTCCCGACCTTCCGCACATCGCGGTGTTCGACACCGCGTTCTTCCACGACCTGCCGGCGGCCGCGGCCACCTACGCGATCGACAGCGAGATCGCCGAGCGCTGGCACATCCGGCGCTACGGATTCCACGGCACCTCACACCAGTACGTCAGCGAGCAGGCCGCGGAGTTCCTCGGCGTGCCCGCCGCGTCGCTGCGCCAGATCGTGCTGCACCTGGGCAACGGCGCGTCGGCGTCGGCCCTCGTCGGGGGCCGGCCGGTCGAGACGTCGATGGGGCTCACGCCGATGGAGGGACTGGTGATGGGGACCCGCTCCGGGGACGTGGACCCCGGCATCATCACCTATCTGGTCCGCGAAGCCGGCATGAGCGTCGAGGACATCGAGACCATGCTGAACCGTCACTCCGGGGTGCGCGGGCTCGGCGGCGAGATCGACTTCCGGGTGCTGCACCGGAGGATCGCCGCCGGTGAGGCGGCGGCACAGCTGGCCTACGACGTGTACATCCACCGCCTCCGCAAGTACATCGGTGCGTATCTGGCCGTGCTCGGCGGGGCCGACGTCATCACGTTCACCGCCGGTGTCGGCGAGAACGACGCACTGGTGCGCCGCGACGCGCTCTCGGGGCTGGGCGCGTTCGGGATCGAGATCGACGAGCACCTCAACGACAGCCCGGGCCGCGCAGCACGGCGGATCTCCCCCGACGGGGCGCGCACGACCGTGCTAGTGGTGCCCACCAACGAGGAGCTTGCGATCGCTCGGGCGTGTGCGGGTGTACTTGGCGGCGGCCGCGGCGACCGGTAGTTCCCGCTTCGGATCGCAGATGCGCAGCAGCCGCCGCACATGCGAACCCGCCAGCAGCGACCACCGCACGCCCGCGCGGGTGCACACCACGTCGATGTTGGTCAGCGCCGCGAAACCGGATGCGGCGAAGAACTCCACGGTCTGCAGGTCGAGGATCAGCTTGCGGGAACCGCCGAGCCGCTTCTCGATGTAGCGGGCGAGCGCCATGGCGTTGGTCGCGTCGATCTCACCGTGGATCGTGACCAGCACGGTGTGCGGCGGCAGTTCGCACGCCGAGAAGGTGGCGCGATGGTGTTCTTCACGCAGCTCGAACGACGTCGGGTCCGGGCGGAACACCCGTTGTGTGCTCATCGAGGCCTCCCTCAGCGAGGATGCCGTCAGGGGAAAACAGCCCTAGGGTCTTAAAGCGTGGGGTAGACGATACTACGGAATCAGTACCTTGACCATGATCCGTTGATTTTCGCACCGACTGGCCCTCACCAGCGCATCTGCGTCAATTTTGCCGCCGTCCGTCACCTCGCGGGAGGCGCGCCGAAAGGTATAGACACTTCGGCAACGGATTCCGTTGTTTGCTCAGAACGTCGACATCGGCCGCACGCTGTTGGCCAGGTCGACCAGCGCGTAGCGGTGCGCCTGCGTCGGCGCCACCCGGGCCAGGCTGCGCAGCGACGCCTCCACCCCGAGCTGCAGACCGTGCTCGGTGAACGGGAAACCGAGGATGTGGTTGGTGCTCGCGGTGTGATCGGCGAGCCAGTCCATCGCGGTGCCGAGCACCAGGGCGCGGATCTGCAGCACCCGGGGCTCGGTGTCGGGCAGGGCCTCCACCCGGCGGGCGGCGTCGCGGATGTGTGTCTCGGTGATCTCCCCGGTGGACCGGCCTGACAGCAACGTCACCGCGCTGGTCAGCCGGGCCGTCGTGAAATGCCGTGAGGTGGCCGGCACTTCGTCGAGCGTGCGGACCGCGGCGTCGCGCTCGCCTGCGGCGGACTGGGCGCGGGCCAGGCCGAAGCCCGCCGAGATCACACCGTTGTCGGTGCCCCACACCGTCTTGTAGAACTTCTGCTCGTCCGCGCTACCGGCCAGCTCGGCCGTGGCGGCCAGGGCCAGCTTCGGCGCCAGTTCACCGGGCAGCGTGTCGAGCACCTCGGTGAAATACTTTGTCGCCGAATCGTAGTCGGCGGTGAGCAGCGCGGCCACGGCGCGGAACCACACCAGCCGCCAGCGCCAGCCGACCCGTTCGGCGAGCTCGTCGAGCTTGCGGGTGGCCTTGGCGACGTCGCCGAGATCCAGCAGCGCGCGCACCTCCATCAGCGGCAGTTCGATCGATTGCGACAGGTCGATACCCTCGGAGTCCAGCGCCCCGTGCCGGGCGGCGCGCAACGAATCCAGCGTCTGCACAGGCTGACTCAGCACCGTCGCCGACAGGATGGTGGCGCCGACATCGGTCGGATCGACCAGCGGAACCTGCAGGGCCTTCACGATCTCCTGCGCGGTCAGCTTCTCGGAGTGGACCTGACCGTCGAGGTAGACGTCGGTGTGAGCGACGAGCAGATCGACCCCGAACGTCGAGCGCGACCGGCTGAACGTCGTCGACAGGCCCGGCCGCGGCACCCCGGTGTCCTGCGCGACGACCTCGCGCAGCACGCCCATCAGCTGACTCGACATCTCCTCGGCGCTCTGGAAACGCCTCCGCGGATCGGGGTCGATCGCGCGGCGCAGCAGCCTGCCGAACGAGTCGTATTCGGTGAGCACCGGATCGTCTTCGGGCAGCCCGTCGACGTAACGGCCCCTGCGGGTGCGCATCCGCAGCGTCAGCGCGGCCAGTGTGCGGCCCACCGTGTAGATGTCGGTGGCGATGGTCGGACCGGTCCGCACGATCTCGGGAGCCTGGTAACCCGGTGTGCCGTAGAGGTATCCGAACGAATTGATACGCGACACCGCGCCGAGGTCGATGAGCTTGAGCTGGTCCTCGGTCACCATGATGTTCTCGGGTTTGAGGTCGTTGTAGACCAGCCCGATGGAGTGCAGATAGCCCAGCGCGGGCAGGATCTCGAGCATGAACCCGATGGCCTCGGCGACCGGCAGCCGGGTGCGTTCGGTCGACTTCAGGTGGGTGGCCTGCTTGAGCGAGGTGCCACCGACGTACTCCATGACGATGTAGCCGACGGGATTGCCGTGCTTGTCCTCGTGCTCGACGAAGTTGTAGATCTTCACGATGCCGGGATGGGTGACCTGGGCCAGGAATTGGCGTTCGGCCATCGCGATCGCCTGCGCTTCGGCGTCCCCGGAATGCACCAGACCCTTGAGCACCACCGGCCGGTCGTTGACGTTCTTGTCGAACGCCAGATACACCCACCCCAGCCCGCCGTGGGCGATGCAGCCCTTGATCTCGTACTGGTCGGCGATGATGTCGCCGGCCGACAGCTGGGGCAGGAACGAGTAGGCGCTGCCGCAGTGCGGGCACCAGCCCTCCGACAGTGCCTTGCCGTCCGGCGACGAGCGGCCCACCGGCCGGCCGCAGTTCCAGCAGAACCGTTTCGACTCGGCGACCACCGGGTCGGTCATCAACGCCGTCAACGGATCCCGGGTCGGCACCCGCGGGATCTCGACCAGACCGCCGCCGAGCCGCCGCGTCGGCGACAGGGTGCGGGTCACCGTCGTCGTCTGGTCCTGCGGCTCGGTGTCCCCCGAGTGGTACTGCGAGTCGCTGTCGTCGTCGTCGTCGAAATTGGGCCGGAACACCGCCTGGGTGGCCATCGGCCGCATCGTCGACATCGAGTCCATTCCGAGGTCGTCGAAGGACGCCGGCTGGGTTCCGGGATCGTCGGCGGAGTCGGAGAGGTCCGGGGTGTGGTCGTCGGTCATCAGTCCGAGTACCTCGCCACCGGTGGGGAGGGCGCCGGCCCCAGCACGGTCAACCACTTGCGGTACAGGGTGTTCCAGGTGCCGTCGCGGCGGATGCGTTCGAGCGTGCCGTTGACGAAGCGGACCAGGCCGGTGTTCTGCAGGTTCACCCCGATGCCGTAGGGCTCCTCGTTCATCGACGGGCCCACGATGTGCAGATAGGGGTCCTGGGACACCAGCCCGGCCAGGATCGAGTCGTCGGTGCTGACCGCGTCGACCTGCCGTTGCTGCAGGGCAACCAGGCAATCCGCCCACGTCACCACGCCGACGATGATCGGCGGCGGGGTGATCTCCTGGATGCGCTGCAGTGACGTGGTGCCCTTGGCCACGCACACCCGCTTGCCCGACAGATCCGACGACTGCCGGATCGTGGAGTCCCGCGGCGCCAGGATGCGCTGATCGGCGGTCAGGTACACCGTGGAGAAGTTGACCAGCTTCTTGCGCTCGCAGGTGATCGTCATCGTCTTCACCACGACGTCGACCTCGTTGTTGCGCAGTGCGGCGATGCGGTCGGCCGAGGACAGGATCCGGTACTCCACCTGGGACGGGGTGCCGAAGATGTCGCGGGCGATCTCGCCGGCGATGTCCACGTCGAAGCCGGTGATCTCGCCGCTGATCGGGTCGCGGAAGCTGAACAGGTTGCTGCCGATGTCGAGTCCGACGATCAGCCGGCCGCGGCCCTTGATGTTCGCGACCGCGGCGTCGGCCTCGGCCTTCGTGTCGAACGGCCGCAGGCTCGCGGTGCGGTCGCAGTCGTCGTCGAGCGTGGCCGGGGCCTGGGCCGGACCGGGCGGCAGCTCCCCCATCCCGGAGGGCGAGGGTGGGGCCAGCGTGACGGTCGGGGTCGGCACCATCGACGCGGTCTGCCCGCAGCCGGCGAGCAGCATGACACCCGCCCCGATCATCGCCGCCAGCTTCTTCATGCGATCACCAGCTGTTTCTTCTTCGCGCCAGCGCTCATCAGCGGTACTCACTGAGTCGCGGCCAGATGCCCAGCGCCACCGCGATCGCCGCCATCACCGACAGCGCGGCGGCGCCGACGGTGGCGCCGGAGAGCACGCGGCGGGCGTTGACGATCTCGTTGCGCAGCTGGGCGCGGCTCTGCTCGATGCCGTTGGTCAGCGCCTCGTCCAGCTTGTCGAAGGCCGGGGTCGCGTCGTCCTCCCCGACGCCGAGCGCGACCTGCGTCGCGGCCTGGTAGTTGCCGACCGCGATGTAGGCGGTGATGCGGTCGTCGGCGGCCCGCCACCGGTTGAGCAGCCCGTCGGCGTCGGCCAGGCCGGTCTTGTCGATCGAGTTGTCGTTGGCCAGATAGCGGTTCAGCTGCTGTTGCATCTGATCGATGCGCTGGTAGTAGGACTGCTTGCGGACGTTCTCGTCGCCGCGCCGGATCAGCGACAGCGTCTCGTCGGCGCGGGCCTGCTGCGCGGTGATCGCCAGCGTGGTCACCGTCTTGAGGGATTCGGCCGCGGTCTCCTTGGCGCTGCGGCTGTCGGTGGTCGAGATGATCAGCGCCGTGCCCACCCAGATCAGCATGATCAGCACGGCCAGGCCGCCGGCGACGAAGCCGATGTTGACCCGCCGCCGGGTGCGTTTGGCGAGCCACCGGTTGGCGAACGCGCCGAACAGCAGCGTGCTCAGCACGATCAGGATCACCGGCCCGGGGATCCGCGTCGAGGCGGTGGTCTCGGCGTCGACGCGGGCCGAGGTCTGCTCGTAGAGGCGTTGGGCGTCGGGCAGGATCTGCTGCTGCATCAGCGACGACGCCTCGGACAGGTACGACGAGCCGACCGGATTGCCGGCGCGGTTGTTGGTCCGCGCCGTCTCCACGAGCCCGGTGTAGACGGCCAGCCGGGCGTTGATCCGGCCGAGCAGCTGCACCAGCGGCTCGTCGGTGAGCCCGCTGGACGCTCGCGTGACGGCCACCGCCGCGTCGGTGATCGCCTGCTCGTAGCGCTGCCGGACCGCGCGGGGTTCGGCGCCGGCGATGAACGCGGTCGCGGCGGCGGCGTCGGCCACCGACAGCGTGGTGTAGAGCTGACCGGCGGCGAAGGCCAGCGGCTCGGTGCGGTTGAGCACGGTGGTCAGCGCCTGCTGGCGGTCGTTGATCGTCGTCGACGTGGCGAACGCGCTGGCGATCACCAGGGCGGCCAGCACCAGCCCGATCGTCAGGATCCGGCCGGGGGTCGTCCACAGGAACCACCACCGGGGATGCGCCGTGGCCGTCGGCGACCGCGACGCAAGAGGCTCCGTCGAGGGGTGCGCCAACTCCACAGTCACGTTTGCGCGGACCTCATCCCGGTCTCGTTCTCTTCGGCGGTCATGTCGACTGGCCCAACTCTAACTGCGCCAAATCTCTGAGGGAATTCTAAGAGCTCCTCGTCCGGAGTGTGGGGATTCCCGGCTGCGACTCGCCCGATATCCAGATCCGTTCCCTAAGCTGGACGCGTGCGCGGCGACGGTGACGGCTGGGTGGTATCGGCCGACGGGGCGGCCTACTGGGGTAGGCACGGCGCCGCCGGACTGTTGCTGAGAGCTCCGCGTTCGGACGGCTCGCTGGCCGTGCTGCTGCAGCACCGGGCGCCGTGGAGTCACCAGGGCGGGACGTGGGGTCTGCCGGGCGGCGCCCGCGACAGCCACGAGACCCCGGAGCAGGCGGCGGTGCGCGAGGCCCACGAAGAGGCGGGACTGCAGGCCCACCGGCTGGTCGTGCGGACCACCGTGGTCACCGCAGAGGTGAGCGGCTGGAGCTACACGACCGTGATCGCCGACGCCGAGCACCTCCTCGAGACGGTGCCGAACCGGGAGAGCGCGGAGCTGCGGTGGGTGCCCGAGGACGAGGTCGCCGAACTGCCGCTGCATCCGGGGTTCGCCGCGAGCTGGGCGCGGCTGCGCGAGGTCGCCGCGGCCATCCCGCCGCTGGTCAACGGGCAGAGCTGAGGATCTTCTTCAACTCCGCGGCCGCGGCCGTCGGGTCGTCGGCCGCGGTGATCGCGCGCACCACGACCGCCCGGCGCGCGCCGGCCTGGACGACCTCGGGAAGCCGGGCCGCGTCGATGCCCCCGATCGCGAACCAGGGCTTCCTCGGCGTCAGCGCAGAGGTCGCGCGGACCAGGTCCAGGCCCGGTGCCGCCCGGCCGGGTTTGGTCGGCGTGGGCCAGCACGGACCGACGCAGAAGTAGTCCGGGCCGCCAGGGGCGTCCTCGGCGATGGCTGCGCGGACCTGGTCGATGTCGTGGGTGGACCGCCCTACGACGCCGGTGAAGACCTCCCGGGCGACCGGCAGCGGCAGATCGCCCTGGCCGAGGTGCAGCACGTCGGCGCCCGCGGCGCGCGCGATGTCGGCGCGGTCGTTGACGGCGATCAGCGCGTCGTGGCGGCGCGCGGCGTCGGCGAGCACCTCCAGCGCGGCGAGCTCAGCACCGGCTTCCAGCGGACCGAACTCCCGCTCACCGGCCGATCCCTTGTCCCGCAGCTGGATGATGTCGACGCCGCCGGCCAGCGCGGCGTCGACGAACTCGGCCAGGTCGCCGCGCTCCCGGCGGGCGTCGGTGCACAGGTACAGCAGGGCGTCACGCACACCGCGAACGGTAGCGCGGCTGCGGACGTAGGCTGGGAACGACAACACCGACCACACGGGAGTCCCGGGTACGGGGACTGAGAGTGAGCCCGCCGGCTCTGACCGTCGCACCTGATCCGGGTCATGCCGGCGAAGGGAGTAGCAGTGCCGGATCCCGTCCAGCGGCTTGCCGTCATCGGCGGCGGCGTCATCGGGCTCGCCGTCGCACGCCGCGCCGCGCAGGACGGCTGGCGCGTGCGCGTGCACCGCGCCCCGGCGCTGGGCGCCTCCTGGGTGGCCGGCGGCATGCTCGCCCCGCACAGCGAGGGCTGGCCCGGGGAGGAACAGCTGCTGCGGCTCGGGCTGGCGTCGCTGGACCTGTGGCACGGCGGATTCCTCGACGGCCTGCCGCCCGAGGTGGTCACGGCACGCGAGTCGCTGGTGGTCGCCGTCGACCGGGCCGACGTCGCGGACCTGAAGACGGTCGGGGAGTGGCTGGCGGCCCAGGGTCATCCCGTCACCCCCACCACCGCCGCTCGCGACGTCGAACCCCTTCTCGCCCAAGGTATCCGACACGGCTTCCGCGCCGAGACCGAGCTCGCGGTGGACAACCGGGCGGTGGTCGACGCGCTGGCGGCGCACGCCGCACGCCTGGGCGTCGAATGGGCGCCGCCGGTCGCCGCGCTGAGCGAGGTCGCCGACGCCGACGCCGTCGTGATCGCCAACGGCATCGACGCGCCCTCGCTGTGGCCCGGTCTGCCGGTCCGGCCCGTCAAGGGGGAGGTGCTGCGCCTGCGCTGGCGGCGCGGCTGCCTGCCGATCCCGCAGCGGGTGATCCGCGCCCGGGTGCACGGCAGACAGGTCTACCTGGTCCCGCGCCGCGACGGCGTCGTGGTCGGCGCGACCCAGTACGAGCACGGCCGCGACACCGCCCCGACGGTGACCGGGGTGCGGGAGCTCCTCGACGACGCCTGCGCGGTGGTGCCGGCGCTGGGCGAATACGAGCTCGCCGAATGCGCGGCCGGGCTGCGTCCGATGACGGCCGACAACATCCCGCTGGTCGGCCGGCTCGACGAGCGCACGCTGGTGGCGACCGGGCACGGCCGGTCGGGATTCCTGTTGGCGCCCTGGACCGCTGAGGCGATCGCCGCGGAGCTGAGGGTGCGGGAAGGGGTGAGGCTGTGAACGTGACGGTCAACGACGAGGCGGTCGAGGTCGACGGGCAGACCACTGTCGCCGCGCTGCTGGCCCGGCTCGGCTATCCGGACCGGGGCATCGCGGTCGCGGTCGACTGGGCGGTGATCCCGCGTTCGCAGTGGGACACCGAGCTGACCGACGGAGCGAAGGTCGACGTGGTGGCGGCGGTGCAGGGTGGCTGAGCACACGACAGGAAAGCTGAGCATCGCCGGGCGCGAGTTCGGATCCCGGCTGATCCTCGGCACCGGCGGGGCGGCCAACCTCGCCGTGCTCGAAGAGGCGCTGGTCGCGTCGGAGACCGAGCTGACCACGGTGGCGATGCGCCGCGTCGATGCCGACGGCGGCACCGGCGTGCTGGATCTGCTGACCCGGCTGGGGATCACGCCGCTGCCCAACACCGCCGGGTGCCGGGGGGCTGCCGAGGCGGTGATGACCGCGCAGCTCGCGCGCGAGGCGCTGCAGACCAACTGGGTGAAGCTGGAGGTGATAGCCGACGAGCGGACACTGCTGCCCGACGCGATCGAATTGGTCGCAGCCGCAGAACAACTCGTCGACGACGGCTTCGTCGTGCTGCCCTACACCAACGACGACCCGGTGCTGGCCCGCCGGCTGGAGGACACCGGCTGCGCGGCGGTGATGCCCCTGGGTTCGCCGATCGGCACCGGCCTGGGTATCGCCAACCCGCACCACATCGAGATGATCGTGGACCGTGCGGGTGTGCCGGTGATCCTGGACGCCGGGATCGGCACGGCCAGTGACGCCACGCTGGCCATGGAACTCGGATGCGACGCGGTGCTGCTGGCCACCGCCGTCACCCGGGCCGCCGACCCGGCGGCGATGGCCGCGGCGATGTCGGCCGCGGTCCGGGCCGGGTACCTGGCCCGGCGCGCCGGCCGTATCCCGAAGCGATTCTGGGCGCAGGCGTCCAGCCCGGCGATATGACCAGGTATGTGGCGCTGGGCAGTTCGATGGCTGCCGGGCCGGGGATCCAACCCAGGGTGGCGGGCTCGCCGCGTCCGGCAGGCCGGTCGGCGCGCAACTACCCGCACCTGGTGGCGGCCGCGCTCGGTCTGGACCTCGTGGACGTCACCTACTCGGGGGCGACCACCGCTCACGTGCTCACCGACTCCCAGCGCGGCACCGCACCCCAGGTCGATGCGCTCGACGGGTCCGAATCGCTGGTGACCGTCACCATCGGCGGCAACGACGTGGGCTACGTGCCGATGCTGTTCGCGGCCGGCCTGCCCCGCCCGGTGCGACGAATCCCGCTGCTGGGCAGCAAGATCCGCAGTCTGGTGAACCCGGCAGAGCGCTATGTGGCGCTCGAGGAGGTCGGTGCCGCCCTCGTCGAGGTGGGCCGCACGCTCCGGCAGCGGGCGCCGCGGGCGACTGTGCTGTTCGTCGACTACCTGACGCTGCTGCCGCCGGCCGGCCCCGCGTCGCCGTTGAGCGATCACGACGCGACGCTGGGCAGGCACCTGGCGCTCGAGCTGGAACGGCTGACCGCGCAGGCGGCCGCGACGACCGGGTGCGGGCTGGTGCGGGCGGGGGCGGCCAGCCGCGATCACCACGGGTGGTCGCCGGATCCGTGGACCACCCGCTTCGGCTGGCCGGTGCCGCGCAAGCCGGCGCCGCTGCACCCGAACGCGGCCGGGATGCGCGCCGTGGCCGATCTCGTCGTGGCGGCGGCCACCGGATGATCGAACTCGACGCGCTCACCAAGACGTTCGGCGCCACCCGCGCCGTCGACGGGCTGACCTGCACGGTCGAGCCGGGCGTGGTGACCGGGTTCCTCGGGCCCAACGGCGCGGGCAAGACCACGACGATGCGGATGATCCTCGGGCTGGACCGGCCGACCGCGGGCACCGCGCGGATCGACGGCCGCCGCTACTCCGATCTGGCCCACCCGCTGCGGACCGTCGGCGCGCTGCTCGACGCCCGGCAGGTGCACCCGAACCGTTCGGCGCGCCACCATCTGCGCTGGATCGCGGCGAGCAACCGGATCCCGGCCCGGCGCGTGGACGAGGTGCTCGACATGGTCGGGCTGACGCCGGCGGCCGGCACCCGGGCCGGCGCACTGTCGCTGGGCATGAGCCAGCGGCTGGGCATCGCCGCGGCGTTGATCGGCGATCCGGCCGTACTGCTGTTCGACGAACCGGTCAACGGCCTGGACCCCGAGGGCATCCACTGGGTGCGGTCGCTGATGCGGACCCTGGCCGGGGAGGGCCGCACCGTCTTCGTCTCCAGTCACCTGCTCTCCGAGATGGCCGACACCGCCGACCGGCTGGTGGTGATCGGCAGGGGCAAGCTGATCGCGTCCACCACCGTCGGCGAGTTCGTCGGCCGCTCCAGCGGCGGCGGTGTGGTCGTGCGCAGCCCGCAGGCCGCCGCACTGCGCGAAGCGCTGACCGCCGCGGGCATGACGGTGACCGGTGACGGCGATGCGCTGCTCGTCGCGCACACCAGCACCGAGGCCGTCGGCGAGCTGGCCGCCCGGCACGCGATCGTGGTGCACGAGCTGCGGCTCGAGCAGGCGTCGCTGGAACAGGCCTATCTCTCGTCGACCGCCGCCGACGTCACCTACCGGTCGGCGCTGTGACGGCGTCCTCGGCGCTGGCCGCACTGAATGCCGAGCGCATCAAGTTGACCACGCTGCGCTCGCCGCTGTGGTCGGTGCTGCTCGCCGCGGCGCTCAGCGTCGGCCTGGCCGCGACGGCGCCCCGGACCGCGGCGCTCGGCGTCGCCGCGTTCGGGGTGCCGGTGCTGATGGTGGTCGCCGCACTGACCGTCACCGGCGAGTACCGCACCCGGATGATCGCGACGACGTTCCTGGCCACGCCTGCCCGGTCGGTGGTGCTGTGTGCGAAGCCGTTGTCGCCGCGGTGTTCTGTGGGCTGTCGGCGGGGCTGATGGTGATCGGGGCGTTTCTGGTCGCCGGGGAGCCGCTCACGCCGCGCGCGGTGGCGGGGATCGCGCTGTATGCGGCGCTGGCGGCGGTGCTCGGCGTCGGGGTGGGGGCGTTGCTGCGGCACAGCGCCGGCGCGGTGTCGGTGCTGCTGCTGTGGCCGCTGCTGGTCGAGCCGCTGGTGGGCAACCTTCCCGGCCGCGGCCCGCAGGTCGGGCCGTACCTCCCGTTCGCCAACATGTTCCGGTTCCTCGACGTGCAGTGGCTCTTCCCCGGCTACGGGTGGCACTGGAGCACGGCGGGTTCGCTGGGGTACTTCACCGCGCTCGTCGCGGTGGTGTTCGCGGCCGCGGTGATCGTGGTGAACCGCCGCGACGCCTGACCCGGTTGGTGAACAGTCTGTCGATTTACTCAACACACTGTTGACCACGTCGACACAATGTTGATAGCTTTACATCATGACCGAATTTGTCGACGTCGTCATCGTCGGGGCCGGGATCTCCGGCATCAGCGCCGCCTGGCACCTGCAACAGCAGTATTCCGGACAGGACGCCAAAAAAAGTTACGTGATCCTGGAACGCCGCGAGAAGCTCGGCGGCACCTGGGACCTCTTCCGATACCCGGGCATCCGGTCGGACTCCGACATGTACACCCTCGGGTTCCACTTCAAGCCGTGGGCGACCGATCAGATGATCGCCGACGGCCCGTCGATCTGGAACTACCTGAACGAGGCCGCGACCGAGAACGGCATCGACAAGCACATTCGCTACGGCCAGAAGGTCCTGGCCGCGAACTGGTCCGACGAGCACCACCGGTGGGAGCTGACCGTCGATCGCGGCGGCGAGCAGACCGAGATCCACGCCAACTTCCTGTGGGCCTGCAGCGGCTACTACAACTACGACGAGGGTTTCTCACCCGAGTTCCCCGGCCTCGAGGACTTCGGCGGCACCATCGTGCACCCGCAGCATTGGCCCGAGAACCTCGACTACCAGGGCAAGAAGATCGTCGTCATCGGCAGCGGCGCCACCGCGATCACGCTGATCCCCGCGCTGATCGACAGCGGCGCCGGCCATGTCACCATGCTGCAGCGCACCCCCACCTACATCGGGTCGCTACCCGACAAGGACCCCTTCGCCGCCCGCGCGTTCCGGCTGCTGCCGGAGAAGACGGCCTACACCGCGGTGCGCTGGAAGGCCATCCTGCAGGCCACCGCGCAGTACCAGCTCGCCCGCACCATGCCCGGCGTCTTCCGAAAGGCGTTGCGCACCATGGCCGAACGGCGGCTGCCGGACGGCTACGACTACGACAAGCACTTCAGCCCCAGCTACAAGCCGTGGGACCAGCGCGTCTGCCTCGCCCCCAACGGCGACATCTTCAAGGCCATCCGCAAGGGCAAGGCCGACGTCGTCACCGACACCATCGAGCGCGTCACCGCCGACGGGATCACCCTGACGTCCGGTGAGCACCTGCAGGCCGACATCATCATCACCGCAACGGGATTGAACGTGCAGTTCTTCGGCGGCGCCCAGGTGCTGCGCAACGGTGAACCGCAGGACCTGTCGACGTCGATGGCCTACAAGGGGCTGATGCTCTCGGGTCTGCCCAATGTGGCGTTCACCTTCGGCTACACCAACGCGTCATGGACCCTCAAGGCCGACCTGACGTCGGAGTACGTCAGCCGGCTGCTGCACTTCATGGACAGCAAGGGGTACGACACGGTGGTGCCGCGCGACCCGGGCGACGACGTCGAGCAGCTCCCGTTCGTCGACCTCACCTCCGGCTACATCAAGCGTGCGCTGGACAAGCTGCCGAAGTCGGGGTCGAAGACCCCGTGGCGGCTCAAGCAGAACTACCTGGTGGATTTGCGCGTGATCCGCAACAGCAAGATCGACGACGGCACGCTGGAGTTCAGCAGGAACCGCGCCCTGGCGGAGGCGTCGTCGCGCGGCTGACACCATGAGGGGGTGACCACTGCGCAACGGCTGGTGTTCGACCTCCCTCACCTGACGATCCACGCGCTGTCTTGGGGGCCGGCCGACGGCCGGTTGGTGCTGTGTCTGCACGGCTTCCCGGACAGTGCGTGGGGGTGGCAGAAGATGGCGCCGCTGCTGGCCGAACACGGCCTGCGGGTGGTGGCGCCGTTCTCCCGCGGCTACGCGCCGACCGGACCCGCTCCCGACGGCGACTATCACATCGGCGCGCTGATGTACGACGCGCTGGCGGTCCACGGCGCCCTCGGCGCGCCGGAGGACGCCGTGCTCATCGGGCACGACTGGGGCGCGTTCACCGCGGCGGGGCTGGCCGCATCGCCGGACTCGCCGTTCGCCACCCACATCACGATGGCGGTCGCGCCGATCGGCGCGATCAACCGCACCCGCGGCGACGCCGGCCGGCAGCTGCGGATGCTGCCCCGGCAGCTGCGCAACAGCTGGTACATCCTGTTCTTTCAACTCCCCGCCGTCCCGGAAAACGTTCTGTCGCGAGTGATTCCGCGACTGTGGCGGGACTGGGGGCCGCCCGGCTTCGCGACCGACGCCGAACTCGACGCCGCGCTGGCCGCCCTGCCGAGCCCGGCGCACCGGCGGGCGGCGGTCGGCTACTACCGCGCGATGGTGCGACCGTCGCGGCCCGCGGCGCGGTACGCCGACCTGCACCGGTGGGGCCTGGAACTCCCGCGGGTGCCCATCCTGCACCTGCAGGGACTGCAGGACGGCGCGATGCTGGCGGACTACGCCGAATCGGTGGCCGACGTGCTGCCGGCGGGCAGCCGGGTGGTCACGCTTCCGACGGCCGGGCACTTCCTGCAGATCGAGGAGCCCCAGCTCGCTGCCGACGCTGTGCTGGACCATCTCGGCGCGCGCTAACGTGGTGCCCGTGACCCCCACCCGACCGGCGACTCGGCTCGCTGCCCTGTTCGCCGTCGCGCTGCTGGCCATCAGCGGCTGTGGCCGCGACAGCGGGCCCGCCCCCTCGTCACCGCCACCGTCGGCCGATGTGGGCGCGGCCGCCGACTTCGCCGACGCGCTCTCGCGCAAGGTCACCGTCGACGCGACGATGACGCATCTGCGCGCTCTTCAGGACATCGCGAACGGCAACGGCGGTAACCGCGCACTCGGCACCTCGGGCTATGACGCCAGCGTGGACTACGTCGCCAAGGCATTGCGCGACAAGGGTTTCGACGTTGCGACGCCGGAATTCGAGGTGAGGTTGCCCTGGGCCGACGCCCCGTCCCTGACCGTGGCCGGCGACAAGATCTCCGCCAAGCCCCTGGAGTACACGGCGGGTGCGCCCGGCGGCGGCGTGTCCGGACCGATCGTCGCGGCACCCGCCGAGGACACCCCGGGGTGCACGGCCCAGGACTACGACGGGCTGCCGACCCAGGGTGCGGTGGTGCTGGTCGATCGCGGGTCATGCCCGTTCGGCGACAAGCAGACCGCCGCCGCGGCGCGCGGCGCGGTCGCGTTGATCGTCGCGAACAACCAAGAGGGTGAGATGAGCGGTGGCACGCTCGGCGAGAACACGGATGTGAAGATCCCGGTGATCAGCGTCGCCCAGGCCGACGGGGCGCGACTGCGGGGCGAGGCGGGCGCACCGGCCACGATCGTCATGAACGCCGGCGTCCGCGTCGAGAAGACCCGCAACGTGATCGCCCAGACCAAGACCGGCTCGACGTCGGATGTCGTGATGGTCGGCGCGCATCTGGACAGCGTGCCCGACGGGCCCGGCATCAACGACAACGGCTCCGGCGTCGCCGCGATCCTGGAAACCGCTCTGCAGCTGGGCAGTTCGCCCCAGGTCACCAACGCCGTGCGGTTCGGTTTCTGGGGCGCCGAGGAGCTGGGCCTGCTGGGGTCGAGCAACTACGTCGGATCGCTGGACGTCGAGGCCCTCAAGGACATCGCGCTGTATCTGAACTTCGACATGCTCGGCTCGCCCAATCCGGGGTACTTCACCTACGACGGCGATCAGTCCACCGCGCCGGGCCCGCAGCAGGGCGTTCCGCGGGTGCCCGAGGGCTCGGCCGGTATCGAGCGTGTCCTCGTCGGCTACCTCGACCGCGCGGGCAAGCCGGCGCAGGACACGTCCTTCGACGGCAGGTCGGACTACGACGACTTCACCAAGGCGGGAGTGCCTGCCGGCGGCCTGTTCTCGGGAGCCGAGGAGAAGAAGTCCGTCCGCCAGGCCGAGATCTGGGGCGGCGCCGCCGATCAGCCGTTCGACCCGAACTATCACAAGGACACCGACACGCTCGATCACATCGATCGCACCGCGCTGCAGATCCACGGCAGCGGCGTGGCGTACTCGGTGGGCCTGTATGCCCAGGATCAGCGCGGCCGCAACGGGATTCCGGTGCGCGAGGACCGCACCCGCCATCAACTGCCCGAGTCATGACGCGCAGGCACGTCGCCGCCGCCCTGGCGCTGCTGTGCTGTGTGCTGACGGCCTGCTCGTCGAACACCCCGGCACCGCCGTCTGACCTGGCCGCCGACCTGGCCGGGAAGGTCACGGTCGACGGGGTGTTCCGGCACCTGACGGAGCTGCAGAAGATCGCCGACGCTCACGACGGCAACCGTGCCGACGGCACTCCCGGCTACCAGGCCAGCGTGGACTACGTAGCGAAACTGCTGCGCGACAAAGGTTTCGACGTGCAGACTCCGGAGTTCCAGCGGCTGTCCGGATCGCGGGGCGGGAAGCCGGCGCTGACGGTGGCCGGACGGAGCTACCGCACCGACCAGGCGTCGCTGCTGATCACCACCAAGCCCGGCGGCCTGCGGGCGATCACCCTGCGCCCCCGCACGCCCGCGGGGTGCACGGCTGCCGACTACGGCTCCGCGGCGGTCAAGGGCGCCATCGCGGTGGTCGACGACACCTCGTGCTCGATCGTGGCCAAACACGATGCGGCCGTGGCGCGCGGCGCCGTCGGGGTGCTCGTGGTCAGCCAGGCCACGCCGGCCCGACCGGTGGGCGCCCCGCCCGGCCTGTTCACCCCCGGGTACTACCAGAGCATGACGATCCCGGTCGGCGTCATCGACCCGACGGCCGACGCCGCGCTGCGCCGCACCGACGCACCGGTCACACTGGTGCTGGACAACAAGCCGGTGATGACGACGTCGCGCAACGTGATCGCCCAGACCCGCTCCGGAGACCCCGACAGCGTCGTGATGGCCGGCGCGCACCTCGACAGCGTCAGCTCGGGGCCCGGCATCAACGACAACGGAACCGGGGTCGCCACCATATTGGAGACAGCCCTCCAGATGGGTCCCGAGTTCGGCGGTGCCAACGCCGTCCGGTTCGCGTTCTGGGGCGCCGGCGAGGTGTCCGCCGACGGGTCGATGAGCTATCTGCGGTCACTCGACGCCGACCGACTCGACGCGATCGCGCTGTACCTGGATTTCGACGTGCTCGGGTCGACCAATGCGGGCTACTTCACCGTTGACGGAGACCAGTCCGCGCAGACGGCGACGACGGTTCCGGCTCTGCCGCAGGGATCCGCGGGCATCGAGCGCACCCTGGCGGGACGGCTGTACGCCCACGGCGTGCGGCCGGCGGACATGCCGCTCACCCGCGGCACCGACTACGCCGCTTTCCTGGCCGCCGGGGTTCCGGTCGGCGGCGTCACGACCGGCACGTCGCAGCGCAAATCCGAGGTCCAGGCCAGGATCTGGGGTGGCAAGGCGGGCGTCGCCTTCGACCCGAACTACCACACCCGCGCGGACACCATCGACAACGTCGACCGGGATGCTCTGACCATCATGGCGTCCACGGCCGCATTCGCAGTGGGTGGCTACGCGCAGTCGATCGAGGGCGTCAACGGGGTTCCGGCGCACGATCAGCGGAACCGGCGTACGCCCTAGCCACCCGTGTGACGAACTGGTAGACGCCGTCCTCGTCCGGGGCGAGCGGCCCCGGGCGCGCGTGCGGTGAACTGAGCCCGCGCTGCACCGACTCGCAGGCCGCCCAGTCCTGACGATTGGTCAGATCCCAGAAGTCGACCGCGTAGGAGGGGTCGAAATCCGGTTGCGCAGCAACGTCTTTCGGGAACGCCCAGGCGCACTCGACGTGGGTGCGGTCGGCGGCCAGCGGCGTCATCAGGTGCGTCATCACATAATCGGGATGCAGGCTTATGAGCAGGTTCGGGTAGGCCACCACGTACATCACGGTGCGCCGCTCGTGCTCGGACAGGCCCGCGATGGTCACCCCGCCGCTCCTGCCGGTCAGCGACATGGTCTCCGCGCCGTCGACGATCGACATCCAGCCGCCCATCCACGCGCCGTCCCGGTCCAGGTTCTCCCCACTGGTGGGCGGGCTGATCCGGGACAGCTCCGGGTGAATGCTCTGGCAGTGGTAGCACTCCTGGTAGTTCTCGGCGATCACCTTCCAGTTGGTGGCGAGCTCGTAGGAGTGGCGCGCGACGACCGTGAGATCCTCGGGCCGGTACGGGGCCACGACGTCGTCCCACCCGGCGACGTGCCGGCTGAAGTCCACGTCGGCTCCGCCGGAATCCACGAACAGCCAGCCGTGCCAGTCGACCAACCGCAGTTCGGCCAGCCCGGACTCCGCGGGGTCGAAGCCGTCGACGTCCGCGAAACCCGGTGCATTGCGCAGACTTCCGTCGAGCCGGTAGGACCACGCGTGGTACGGACAGACGATGCTTCTCCCTCGCGCCGACGCGCCGCAGGCCAGCAGCTCATGACCACGGTGCCGGCAGGTGTTGGCGAACGCGCGGATCACGCCGTCGTCACCGCGCACCAGCAGGGTGCCGTTCGCGCCGCTGCCGACCGCCTTCTGCGCGCCGACCGCGGCGAGATCGGAAGCGTGCCCGACGCAGGACCATCCGGAGAAGATGTTGCGCTGTTCCCAGGCGAACACGGCCGGATCGACGTACGCCTCGCGGGGCAGCATCCGGGACCGGCCGAACGGCGCCAACGCCGCGGCGACTCCGTCGGGCGGCAGCGGGGCCGGATCGTGCTGTTTGAACATACAGTCAGTCTAGTGTCGTGGGTGGTTGTCGGTCCAGACCATCACAGCTCCCCGGCGAACGCGCCGATACCGCGGTCGGCGGTGGTGTCGTCGTTGCGGGTCATCCGCCGGAACACCAGATAGCCGACCGTGACCGCCGCGAGCGCGGTGAGCAGCAGCAGCGTCGCCAGGGCGTTGAGTGCCGGCGTGGGGGCACCGCGGGCGGTGTTGTAGATCTTCACCGAGACGGGCTCGGAGGACGCCCCGCCCGAGAGATACCGCACCATCACGAAGTCGTCGATGACGTCGGCGAACACCAGCACGGTGCTGGCGAAGATCGCGGGCATCAGCATCGGCATGATGACGCGGCGCAGCGCGCCGACCGGTGAGGCGCCCAGGTCCATCGCGGCCTCCTCGTACTGCGGTCCGATCGTGGCCAGCCGGGCGCGGACCAGGACGGCGGGATAGGAGACCTGAAAGGTGATCAGGCCGATCACCTGCGCGGTGGTGCCGAGCTCGATCGGCAGCGCGACGGTGGTGATCACGAACAGCAGCGCCACCGCGAGCAGCACCTCGGGCAGTACGAACGCGAGCAGCATCAGGAAGTTCGCCCCCGACGGGAGCCGGCCGCGCCACCGGTCGATGCCGAGCGCGAACAGCACACCGAGCGGCACCGTGATCAGCGTGGTGAGCACGCCGAGTTTCAGCGTCTGCAGCAGCGCGTCGTGCAGCGTCGCGTCGTGCCACACCGACAGCGTCTGGTCACCCCAGTACCAGCGGAACGAAAAGCCCTGCCACACCGTGCGCGACCGGCCCGCGTTGAACGAGAACAGCACCGCGATCAGCACCGGCAGTAGCGACCAGAGCAGGTAGCCGACGGTCACCGCGACCAGGATCCGGGGCGGCCGCCACGGATCGTTCCACCAGGTGACGGGGCTCCTCACGAGGCCACCTCGTCGCGGCGGCCGGTGACGCGGATGTAGTAGAGCATCGGGATCAACGCGGCGAGGAACACGAGCAGCACGAACGCGCCGGCCTGGCCGGTTTGGCCCGGGGTGAGCACGCTGTCGTTGATCAGGTTGCCGACCATCGCGGTCTTCGGCGACGCGGAGAGCATGTCGCTGGTGAAGTAGTCACCCAGCATCGGCAGGCACGTCAGCAGAACCGCGGCCACGATCGTCGGCCGGGCGAGCGGCAGCGTCACCCGCCAGAACGACGACGCACGATCGGCGCCGAGATCGCGGGATGCCTCGAGCACCGGCTGCGGGAGCCGGTCCAGGCCCGCGTAGAGCGGCAGGATCATGTACGGCACGTAGCCGTACACCAGGCCCAGGATCACGACGGCCGGTTGGCCCGTCAGCCAGTCGATGTCGGGGGTGAACAGCCCGCCGAACCCGAGCACGGAGTTGACCAGACCGTCGTCCTGCAACAGGTTGACCCAGGCGAACATCCGCATCATGTAGCTGATCCAGAACGGGGCGATCAGCAGCGTCAGCAGCAGACCCTTGCGTCGCCCGGACAACCGCGCGACGTAGTAGGCCACCGGGAAGGCGATGAGCAGGCAGGTCGCGCTGGCGGTCAGCACGTACACCGCGGTGCGCAGCAGCGCCGGGCCGAACACCCCGTCCGCTCCGACGATGTGGGACAGCACGTAGAGGAACTGGGTGGGATCCCACTGCACGGGATTCCAGATCGGCACCGCGGTGCGGAAGATCGGATCGAGCCTACCGAACACGATGCACAGCACCACGTACATCGGTGCGACGAAGAACAGCAGCAGCCAGACCACTCCGGGCGCCGCGAGCGCGGGCCATATTCCGCGGGACCGGTCGGACCTGCTGGACATGGGGAGAGCTTAGGACCCGCCGGCCTTGAACGTGCGCCAAACATTCTGCCAAGCAGCGTCGTTGGCAGGATCCAACTCCAGAATCCGGTACCCGGCGTCGAACCACTCGGGCTTGACGATCGCCGTCGACAGATTCTTCGGGATGAAACCGTCCGATACCAACGCGTCGGGCTTGATCGAGTTCTGCGGTGGCTGGTAGCCGATCGCCGAGAAGTTCTGCATGGCCACCTCGGTGTCGAGCATGTGATCGAGGAACAGATGCGCGAGCACCGGGTTCTTGCCGCCCTTGAGCGTGACCAGCATGTCGTTGTCCACCATGCCCTTGCCGTCGGCGGGGAACCAGTAGCGCAGCACCTCCGGCCCGGTGCCCTCGGGAAGGTAGGACTGCGCGTTGATGATGTCGCCCGACCACATCTGGGCCAGCCCCAGCTGACCGGCCGGCAGGTCGTTGTAGGCGGTGATGGTGACCTTCGGCGACGTGGCCGCCACCAGCTGCTTGAGCTGGTCGCCGACCAGCTTCAGGTCGGCCTCCGACGACGTGTTGATGTCGGTGATGCCGTTGCGCAGCAGCACCATGCCCATCGTGGTGTGCCAGTCGTCGAGGACCGCGGTCTTGCCCTTGTAGGCGGGATCCCAGAAGGCGTCGTAGGGATTGCCGAGCGCTCCGATGTCCGCGGGCACCTGGTCGGTGCGCCAGCCGATGCCGGTGGTGTAGATCGTGTACGGAACGCTGTAGCGCCACTCCTGGTCGTACCAGGGGTTGGTGAAACTGGGCCAGACATTGGAGATGTTCGGGATGTAGGAGTGGTTCAGCGGTCGCAACAGCCCGCCGTTGACCAGCCGGCTGATCTCGGTGTAGTTGGCGTTGTAGATGTCGAAGTCGACGCCGCTGCGCAGCTTGGTCAGTGCCTCCCCGCCGTCGTTGAACGTCGAGATCTCAACCGTCACTCCGTATTTCTGCTCGAAGGACTTCACGGCATCGGGGCTGACGTAGTCGGCGTAGGTGTAGAGCTTCAGCGTGCCCATCTCGGGGGCGAGGCCGTCGGCGATCGGCTTGTTGTCCTCGGGGATGTCCCAGGTGACCGGACTGTCCGGCGAGGCCAGCTTGAGCGTCGGGGAGGCACCCGGGCCCGAGGAATCCGATCCGCCGCCGCACGCGGCGAGGAACGCGCCGAGCGTGGGTGCGCTCGCGGCCAGAATCGCTGCGCGCGTCAGGAACTGACGTCGGGTGCTGGGCTCTGGCATCGGGCCTCCCCATTGATTTCGCGTCTTGTCGCTGGTAGGACTCTCGCATAGACTGAATGCTCAGTCAACCGACACGACCGGAGGTTCGCGGTGGCTGCAACGATGACGGCCCGCTTCGACTCTGTGAGGTCCCTCGACTCCCTGATCGCCGAACAGGAGGAGATCTTCCTGCGCCGTCAGCCGCGCAGCGCCGAACTGATCGAGATCGCAGGCGCGCACCTGGCCGGTGGCGCGACGTCGAACTGGCAGATCGCCGAACCGCAGGCGGTGTGGATGAGTCACGGCGAGGGCTCGAAGGTGTACGACGTCGACGGCACCGAGTACGTGGACATGCACGGCGGCTACGGCGCATCCATTGCCGGACATGCCCATCCGGCGATCGTGGCTGCCGTCAGCGACCGCGTTCGCCGCGGCACCCACTTCGCGCAGCCGACCGAGGACGCGATCTGGATCGCCGGGGAGTTGGCGCGCCGCTTCGACGTGCCGCTGTGGCGGTACGCGAACTCCGGCACCGAGGCCACCATGGACGCGGTCCACCTCGCCCGATCGGTCACCGGGCGGGATCTCATCATCAAGGTCGAGGGTTGCTATCACGGCCACCACGACTCGGTGCAGGTCTCGGTACTGCCCGAGGCCGACGAGGTGGGACCGCGCGACGCACCCATCCCGGTCCCCGGAAACACCGGCATTCCCCGCGCGATTCGCGATCTGGTCATCGTGGTCCCGTTCAACGACGTCGACGCGGTGGCGCGGGAATTGACTCGGTACCGGGGGCAGGTGGCCGCGATGATCCTGGAGCCGGTGATGATGAACGCCGGCATCATCCCGCCCGACGACGGCTACCTCGCCGCGCTGAAGGACCTCCTGCACACTCACGGGGCCCTGCTGATCTACGACGAGGTGAAGACCGGCTTCACCACCGGACCGGGTGGCATCACCGGACGCAGCGGGGTGGTGCCGGACATGGTGTGCCTGGCCAAGGCGCTGGGCGGCGGGATCGCCGTGGCCGCGATCGGAGGCAGCCCCGCGGTGATGTCGGCGATCGCCGACGGCCGGTACGAACAGGTCGGCACGTTCAACGGCAATCCGCTCGCCATGGCGGCCACCCGCGCCACGCTGTCGGCGGTGCTCACGGCCGACAACTACGCCCACCTCGACGCCCTGTCGGCGCGACTGCGTGCCGCCCTGGAGGCGGTGATCGCCGAGCACGGATTCGACTGGCACGTGGTGGCCCTGGGCGCCAAAGGCTGTGTGACCTTCCGGC
Organism: Mycolicibacterium chubuense; assembly: GCF_001044255.1. Lineage (GTDB taxonomy): Bacteria > Actinomycetota > Actinomycetes > Mycobacteriales > Mycobacteriaceae > Mycobacterium > Mycobacterium chubuense. Next base: position 168,149 of record NZ_JYNX01000036.1, on the reverse strand, counting down.
GGGAGCCGGTGCGGGAGTTCCGCGACTTCCTCGAGATCGACGCGCGGCTAGGCCACCTGCACTGGCTCATGCAACACAACGGTGGCGTATTCCTCCCGCCATGGGGGAAGGTGGAGCAATGGCTGTTGTCGGTTCAGCACACGGTCGACGATGTCGACAGGTTCGCGCGCAACTTCGGCGCGTTCGCCGCGGCGGTCGCCGCGTCGCACTGATGGTGCCGGTCTGATGACCGGCGGCGCGATCCGGCTGCACCAGCTCGCCAAGTCGTTCGCCGGGATGCCGGCCGTCGACGGGATCGACCTGGACATCCCCGCCGGACAGTTCTTCTCGCTGCTCGGACCGTCGGGGTGCGGCAAGACCACCACGCTGCGGATGATCGCCGGGTTCGAGAAGCCGGACTCGGGACGCATCGAACTCGACGGTCGTGACGTGGCCGCCGATCCGCCGCACAAGCGCCCGGTCAACACGGTGTTCCAGACCTATGCGCTGTTTCCGTTCATGACCGTCCGGGACAACGTCGCGTTCGGGCTGAAGTACCAGAAGGTCTCCCGCGAGGAGACCACCCGCCGGGTCGGCGAGGCGCTGGAGTTGGTGCGCATGGACTCCTACGCCACCCGCAGGCCGGCGCAGCTCTCCGGCGGTCAGCAGCAGCGCGTGGCGCTGGCCCGCGCCCTGGTCCTGCGGCCGCGCGTGCTGCTGCTCGACGAGCCGCTGGGCGCACTGGATGCCAAGCTGCGCAAGCAACTTCAGCTCGAACTGCGGGCCCTGCAACGCGACGTCGGGATCACGTTCGTGTACGTCACCCATGATCAGGAAGAGGCGCTCACCATGAGCGACCAGATCGCGGTGCTGGCCGAGGGTCGGGTCGAGCAGGTCGGCGCGCCGCAGGAGATCTACTCCGCACCGGCAACGACATTCGTGGCCGGCTTTCTGGGCGCCGCCAACATCTTCGATGCCGACATCGTCGACGTGGTCGGCGGCGCGGTGACGTGCTCGGCGCTGGGCACCCGGTTGATCGCGCCGGTCTCCGATGGCGGTCCCGCCCTCGGCGCCGCCGCCGTCGTGATCCGGCCAGAACGGATCACGCTGCAGGACAGCGAAACTCCCGCGGCTCCGGGAACCAACGCCGTCGCCGGAACCGTCACACACGTTGTCTATCTGGGCAACTGCACTCAGGTCCACGTCGACGTCGGCGCCGCGTCCGACCTCGTCGTCGAGGTGCCCAATCGGAGCGGACCCGCGTCGGTGACCCACGCGCCGGGACAGCGGGTGGCGTGTGTCTGCACCCACGACGCGGTGCGCGTGCTGCAGCGCAGCACCGCGGTCCCCGTCGTCGACCCGGTATCGGCTCTCAGTCCCGCTTAGCGGTGGGCTCGAGGTTGAGTTCCCGCTCGGCGAAGCGCATCGCGATGTCGTAGGCGACCTCGGAATCGATCTCGGGGTCCTCGAGTGCGACCTGGATCGACAGCCCGTCGAGCAGCGCGGCGAACTCGAGGGCGAACATCCGCGGATCGACACTGGCCCGATCGGCGCCGGACCGCACGGCGTCGACGATCATCGTGCGCCATCGCGCGTCGAGTTCCACCCGCCCGGCTTTGATCTCGTTGTGCCGGAACGCCTGTGCCCACAGATCGAACCACAGTCCCCAGGCGCCGGGGATCTCGTCATCGGTCCCGGGGACACACGTCCACCGGATCAGCAGGGACAGGCGGTCGCGCAGCGAGGGCACCTCGGCGAGCATCTTCTCCGCCGCCTCGTAGAAAGATTCCTCGGAGAAGCGCAACGCGTCGACGAGCAGCCGGTCCCGGGTGCCGAAGTAGTAGATGACGAGCGCCGAACTCACGCCGGCGCGCTTGGCCACGTCGGCGATCCGGGTGTCGCCGAAGCCCCGCTCACAGATCAGCTCGGCTGCCGCACGGAGCATTTCGATCCGGCGACCCTCGTTCTGCTCGGTCGCGGGCGCAGGTTCTGCCATGCGGTGATCCTCCCATCGTGTGCGGCGCAGCCCTTGTCTGGAGGCTAACACTTCGTTAGATTGAACAGTCAGTCAGGATGCTCTGGAGAGGTCATCGATGTCCCACAACTACGACGCTCTCGTGATCGGCGGCGGTCACAACGGCTTGGTGTCGGCGGCCTATCTGGCCCGGTCCGGGGCTCGCACGCTGGTGCTCGAGTCGCGCGGTTCGCTCGGTGGCGCGGCCACCACGGAGGCACCGTGGGAGGAGGCTCCCCATTTGCGCGTGACGCGGCTGTCCTACGTCATGAGCCTGATGCCGCCCACGATCGTGCGGGAACTGCAGTTGCAACGCCATGGTTACAAGGTGCACCCGATGGGTCCCTATTATCAGGCGTTTCCCGAAGGTGGTTCGCTGACGATCTACGAGGACGACCCGGCGCGCACCTACGAGCAGCTGGCGAGGTGGTCGAAGAAGGACGCCGAGGCGTGGCCGAGATGGAACGCGTGGCTGGAGGGCATCGCCGATGTGATGGGCCCCCTGCTCACCCAGGTGCCGCCTGCCATCGGCTCGCGCCGGCCGTCCGACCTGCTCGATCTGGCCAAGCTGGCGTGGAGCCAGCGCGGGCTGACCGTGCGGACCACTGCCGACGTCACCCGGCTGTTGACTATGAGCATCGCCGACCTTCTCGACGATTGGTTCGAATCCCCCCAGATCAAGGGCGCGCTGGCCGTCAACGGCGTGATCGGCACCTGGGCCGGACCCTACGAGCCGGGCACCGCATACGTGATGGCCCACCACTCGATCGGCGACGTCGGCGACGGTCAGCTCGGCAGCTGGGGTTACCCCGAGGGCGGGATGGGTGCGGTGTCGGAAGCCATCGCGGCGTCGGCGCGCAGCTTCGGCGCCGAGATCCGCACCCGCGCCCGGGTGGCACGGCTGCTCGTCCGCGGCGGCGCGGTCCACGGCGCCGTCCTCGACAGCGGCGAGGAGATCACCGCGCCGTTGGTGGTCACCACGCTGCACCCGAAAACGGCTTTCCTCGAGCATGTTCCGCGCACCGAGCTGCCCGAGGACTTCGTCACGGACATCGAGCGGTTCAAGACTCGCAGCGGCGTGGTGAAGATCAATCTGGCACTGGGTGAGCTTCCGAACTTCACCGCCGATCCCAGCAGCGGGCAGGCCGAGCATCACACCGGCTCGGTCGAGATGGCGCCGACGATGGAGTACATCGAGGCCGCGTTCCAGGACGCCCGGGCAGGACGCCCCGCACTGATGCCGTTCAGTGACGGCGTGATCCCGACGACACTGGACACGACGCTCAATCCCGATGGCACGCATATCATGTCGCTGTTCACCCAGTGGGTGCCCGCTGACTGGGCGAACGCGCCGCACACCCAGGAACTCGACGCGTACGCCGATCGGCTGATCGATCTCTACGACCAGGTCGCCCCGGGCTTCAAGGCCTCGATCCTGCACCGCGACATCGTCGGCCCGCACGAGATGGAACAGGAGTACGGGCTGATCGGCGGCAACATCTTCCACGGCGAGCTCTCCCTGGAGCAGCTGTTTCACATGCGGCCCGCCCCCGGCTATGCCGACTACCGCACGCCGATCTCCGGGCTGTACAACGGCAGCTCCGGAACGCACGCGGGCGGCGGCGTGTGCGGGATCCCGGGCTGGCAGGCCGCGCGGGCGGCGCTGGCGGACACGAAGAAGAAGCGCTTCAGGTCGAGATGAGTGCTCGCGCCGAGGCCGTCGCCACCATGCTGGGGGCCCGGTCGATCGCGGTGGTCGGCGCCAGCCCGCGACCCGACAGTTTCGGTGCGCGGATGGTGGCCGAGGCTTTCCGGGGCTGCGCGCGGGTCCACCTGGTCAACCCACGCTACGACAGGATCGGCGAACACCGCTGCGCCCCAACGCTGGCCGACCTCGACGAGCCTGTCGATCTGGTGCTGCTGGGCGTCCCGGACGCCGTGCTCGTCGAGCAGCTCAGCGCCGCCGCCGACGCGGGGGCTCGCTCCGCGGTCGTGTTCGGCTCCGCGCACGGACGGCGCGCGCAGGTCGCCGAGGTGGCGCGGGCCGCGGGAATGGCGGTGTGCGGAGCGGGATGTATGGGGTTCGTGAACTCCGTTGACGGTGTGCGGGCACTCGGATATCTGGAGCCCGATCCGTTGCCGCCCGGGCCGGTCAGCCTGGTCACCCACTCCGGCTCGGCGTTCTCCACTCTGCTGCGCGCCCGTCGCGGATTCGGCTTCCGGCTCGCGGTGTCGTCGGGGCAGGAACTGGTCACCGATACCGCCGACTACGTCGATCACGCGCTGCGCGACGACGGCACCCGGCTCATCGCGCTGCTCCTGGAGACGCCGCGCTCGGTGCCCCGACTGCGCGCGGCGCTGGTGCGTGCCGCCGACGCCGATGTCCCGGTGATCATCCTGACCATCGGCGGCTCACCACGAGGCAGCGCGATGGTCGCCGCGCACTCCGGAGCGCTCGCCGGCGGCCGCGCCGCATGGCAGGCGTTCTGCACCGCGACCGGTGCCGTGCACGTCACCGACATGGCCGAGTTCACGGACACCATCGAGCTTTTCGCGTCGGGCCGGCGCTCCCGGGGCGGCGGCATCGCGACGGTCCACGATTCGGGTGCCGAACGGGCGCTCACGGCCGACCTCGCGGACGATCTCGGGGTGGACTTCGCGGCGTTGACGCCCGACACGACGGAGACGGTCGCCGCGCTGCTCGACGACGGGCTGACGCCGACCAATCCGCTCGACGTCTGGGGCACCGGGGCCGACACCCGCAACCTGTTCGGGGGGTGTCTGCGTGCGATTGCCGAGGATCCCACGGTGGCGGTCACCGCGCTGGCGGTGGATCTGGTCACCGAGTTCGACGGTGACACGGCCTACGCCGACGCCGTGACCGACGTAGCCAAGCAGACCGATGCGCCGCTGGCGGTGCTCGCCTCGGTCGCCTCGGCGATCGACCGGCCCACCGCGCAACAATTGCGTGACAACGGTATTCCCGTTCTGGAGGGACTGCGCAGCGGCCTGGCGGCGATGGGTCACCTGGCGGCGTGGCCGCGGCCGATCGATCGCGCACCGACCGCCGGGCCGGGGCCGACGGCGGCGACGGGGTTCGACCTGCTGGGCCACTACGGCATCCCGGTGGTCCCGACCCGCACGATCGACAGCGTGGAGTCCGCCTGTGAGGCGGCCGCACAGATCGGCTACCCGGTGGTGGCGAAAACCGCTGCTGTGCAGCACAAGAGCGATGTCGGGGGAGTGCGTCTCGGCATCGCCGACGAGTCGGCCCTACGCGAAGCCTATGGCGACCTCGCCCGGCTGGGACCCGCGGTGACGGTGTCGGCGATGGCGGCCCCGGGGGTGGAGGTGTCGGTCGGCTTCGTCTGTGACCCGGCGTTCGGGCCGCTGGTGGTCGTCGCCGCCGGCGGCACGCTGGTCGAATTGCTCGCCGACCGGGTGCTCGCCTGCCCGCCGCTGTCGCGAGATCGTGCGCGGGAACTGCTGGCGGCGTTGCGGATTCGCCCGCTTCTCGACGGCTGGCGCGGCGCACCGCCCGCCGATGTCGACGCGCTGGCCGACGTGGTCGTCGGCTTCGGTCAGATGGCCGTCGACCTCGCGGACCGCTACGCCGCCGTGGAGGCGAACCCGGTGATCGTGTCGCCCGGCGGGGCGATCGCGGTCGACGTGCTCACCGTCGAGCGCGGGGATCAGAACACCACGTAGACCTTGCGAAGGGTTTCGTGGATCACCCAGGTGCCCGTCCAGCCGAGGGGGAACACCGCGATGTCCCCGGCGCCGACCTCGAGCGGCTCACCGCCGTCGGGGGTGACGGTCATCCGGCCCGACAGCACGTAGATCACCTCGTTCTCGTCCTGGCGCCAGTACGACGGGCCGGGGCTGCACTGCCAGATGCCTGCCGATTGCGCACCTTCGACCCACAGTTCGACGCCGTGCACCGTCATCGGACCTTCGGTGGCCTCGGCCAGCGGACCCCAGTCCTCGAGTTCGGCGTCGGCGGCGCCGGGCAGCAGCGAGGTCAGGATGGCGTTCGTCATCGGGCAAGAGCCTCCGTGGTCTCGGGGAAGGGCAGGGAGATCGGTTCGGGCGCCACCCGACTGTGTCCGTCCGCGTCGAAGCGGTCAAGCCCCAGATCGGTCAGATCGAGCCAAGTGCACGCGCCGTCCCGCGCGAGATCCGCCGCCACCTGCGCGACGGCCGGGCCCCACATCATGCCGTGGCCGGCAGCGCTCGCGACCACGGTGCCGTCCACCGGTCCGTCGTCGGTGAGCAACGGCCCGAGGATCGGGAGGTGGTCGGCGGTGTAGTCGATCGTGGCGGCCCACGTCCGACGCAGGCCCACCCCCGCCGCTGCGGGGAACAACGTCTCGAGACGGGCCAGCGCGGTGTGGTAGTAGGCGTTGTCGAACGACGTCGCGACACCCGGTGGTTCGTCGGGGTTGCTCATCCCCCAGAGCAATCCGCCGGCCTCGCCGGGTCGCCAGTAGATGCCGGAGGTCACGTCGAACACCATCGGCAGCGTGTCCACGTCGACGTCCGGCAACGGTGACGTGACGACCACCTGGTGCCGGGTACCGCCGGCGGGGATCCGGGCGCCGGCCCGCGCCCCGACGTCGGCGAGTTGCGGACCGCCCGTCAGCACCACCCGGGCGGTGTCGATCGGCCCGTCCGAGGTGTCCACCCCGACGACCCGGCCGGCGGAGACTCGCAGGCCGGTGAACGCGCAGCGTTCGCGGACGTCGACGCCGCAGGCGGTCAGCGCGGCGGTGTAGGCCAGCACGTTGCGTGGGGCGTCGATGTAGCCGTCGCCGGGGGCGTACGACGCACCGCGTGTCACCCCGGGGGCGAGACCTGTTCCGCGACTGTCGATATCGTCGCTCGAGAGCCATTCCACGTCGAGTCCGAGGGAGCGCTGCAGGGCGATCCGATCGTGTGCGGCCGCGACGTCGGCGTCGCTGAAACACGGCATCAGGTAGCCCTGGGCGACGAAGCCGCAGTCGAGGGGGAACCGGTCGCCGCTCGCGGCATAGAACTCCTGGGTGCGCAGGCCCAGTCGGATCGCGGTCTCGGTGCCGCCCTGTGCACGCACCATGCCCGCCGCGCGGCTGCTGGCGCCGTCACCAAGCGTCCGCGCCTCGAGCAGCACGACGTCGAGATCGCTGTTCTCGGCGAGCAGGACGGCCGTCCACGCCCCAACCGTGCCACCGCCGACCACCACGACGTCCGCGCTTCCGAAGCTGGTCATAGTACGGAACGCTGACATAGACTGAACGCTCAGTCAAGAGGAGAGGCGGGCCGGATGTACGGGTTGACCGACGAGGATCTGCGCATCCGCGACACGGCCCGCGAGTTCGTCGAATCGCTGATGCCCCACGAGGTGGAGGCCGAGCTCGCGGGCGGCATGCTGCCCAAGGAGGTCACCGCCGAGCACCGGGCGCGCGCACTGGCCAGGGGGCTGTACGCGACCAACATGCCGGCCTCGGTGGGCGGCGCGGGATGCACGGCGCTGCAGCAGATCCTGGTGCAGGAACAGTGCGGCCGGGTCACCAACGGGCTGGGCTGGGTGATGGCGACCCCACCGCAGTGGTGGCCCGACGTCGCGACCGAGTACCAGATGCAGCGCTGGCTGCTGCCGACCGTGCGCGGTGAAAAGCACGAGGCGTACGCGATCACCGAGGAGTTCGCCGGCTCGGACACCTCGGCGCTGCAGACCACCGCGCGCCGGGACGGCGACGAGTACGTGATCGACGGGGTGAAGTGGCACGTCACCTCGTACAACCTCGCCGACTACGTCTTCGTCGAGGCGGTGCTGCCCGACGGCCCGCATGCAGGCGACCACGTGCTGCTCGTGGTCGACCTGCCCTGGCCGGGGGTGGAAGTCGTTCGCTCGCCCAAGTATTCGCACAACATCGCCGACGAGCACCCGATCGTCGCGTTCCGGGAGGTGCGGGTGCCGGTGGACAACCTCGTGGGAACCGAGGGCGGCCCGATGACCTTCACGCAGGACTGGTTCCGCTTCGAACGGATGATGGTCGCCGCGCGATGCGTCGGCGCGGCGCAGCGTCTGCTCGACGAGGTCACCGTGTTCGCGCAGGAGCGCATGGTGGGCGGCCGACCGCTGGGTGAGCACCAACTCGTCGCGGGCATGCTCGCCGACAGCGCCACCGAACTGTTCGCCGCGCGCACGATGCTCTACGAGGTGGCCCGGGCCATCGACGCCGGCCATGATCGCAAGACGCTGCACGGTCAGGCGTCGATGGCCAAGCTGTACTGCTCGGAGATGGCGGGCCGGGCGGCCGACCGGGCGGTGCAGATCTTCGGCGGCCGCGGCTACATGCGGGAGAACGTCGCCGAGCGGCTGTTTCGGGAGCTGCGGGTGGAGCGGATCTGGGAGGGCGCCAGCGAGATTCAGCGCCTCATCGTGGGGCGTCAACTGATGAATCGGGGTCCGGCCGCGTTGCTCGATCCGGTCTGAAGCCGAGCAGCCGCATGCCGTGATAGATCACCAGCGCGGCGATCGATCCGAGCGCGATCCCGGTGAACTGGAGATCGCCTGCGGTCCACGTGAAGTCGGCGATACCGATGACCAACGGGATGGCCGCGGTCATCTGGTTGACCGGCTGGGAGAAGTCGACGTGGTTGGTCAGCCAGATCCGCACGCCGAGGATGCCGACCAGTCCGTACAGCACGACCGTCGCCCCGCCGAGCACGCCGGGCGGGATCGCCGAGATCGCGGCGCCGACCTTGGGGCACAACGACAACAGGATCGCGACGGCCGCCGCGACCCAGTACGGCGCCGTCGAGTACACCCGCGTGGCCGCCATCACCCCGATGTTCTCGGCGTAGGTGGTGGTGGCCGAGCCGCCGCCGAACCCGGCCAGTGTCGTCGCGACGCCGTCGGCCGCCAGCGCGCGGCCCATCAGCGGGTCCATGTCGCGCTGGGTCATCTGCCCCACCGACTTGACGTGGCCGATGTTCTCGGCGATCAGCGCCACCACGGCGGGCAGGAACAGCGGCAGCACCGACAGCGAGAACGTCGGGGCCTGGAACTCCGGCAGCCCGATCCACGGGGCGGCCGCGATGCCCGAGGTGTCGACGTCGCCGAGCACCAGCGCCAGCACGTAACCCGCAGCGACCGCGAGGAAGATGGCCAGCCGGCCGATCATGCCGCGGAAGAAGGCCAGCACCGCCACCAGCAGCACCAGGGTGACCAGGCCCAGCACCGGGCCCTTCTCGAAGTTCGTCTTGGCCACTGGCGCCAGGTTCAGCCCGATCAGCGCGACGATCGCGCCCGTCACGACGGGCGGCAGGGTCAGGTCGATCCAGCGGGTGCCCGCGACGTGCACGACGACGCCGACGAGGATCAGCAGCACCCCGACGGCGATGATGCCGCCCAGCGCGCTGCCCGCCCCGTCCGAGGCGACCGCCGCGGTGATGGGCGCGATCACCGAGAAGCTCGACCCCAGGTAGCTGGGAAGCCGGTTGCCGGTGATCAGCAGGAACAGCAGCGTGCCGACACCGGAGAACAGCAGCGTGGTGGCGGGCGGGAACCCGGTCAGGACCGGCACCAGGAAGGTGGCGCCGAACATCGCGACGACGTGCTGGGCGCCCAGCCCGATGGTGCGGGGCCAGCTCAGCCGTTCGTCGGGTGCGACGACGGCGTCGGGATCGGCGTGCGAGTCGACACGTTTCCAGGTGACGGGCATCTGCGAGACTCTAGTGAATGTGGCTGCCTCCGTTGATGTCAACGGTGGTCCCGGTGAGGTAGCTCGCGTCGTCACCGGACAGGAAGGTGATCACCGCGGCGACCTCCTCGGTGGTCGCGGTCCGGCCGACGGGGATGTCGGCGGCCAGTTTGGCCTCCTGCTCGTCGGTGGAGCCGACCCGGATGTTGGTGTCGACCGCACCCGGGGTGACCGCGTTGACGGTGACGCCGGTGTCGGCGATCTCGCGGGCCAGCGCCTTGGTGAAGCCGAGGATCGCGGCCTTGGCCGACGAGTAGGGCACCTTGCCGAACACCCCGCCGCCGCGCTGTGCGGACACCGAGGACATGTTCACGATGCGGCCCCAGCCGTGGGCGATCATGTCCGGCAGGAACGCGCGGGTCACCAGGTAGGTACCGGTGGCGTTGACGGCCATCACGGTGTTCCACAGCTCGAGCGTGGTCTCCAGGAACGGGACGGGGGAGGTGATCCCCGCGATGTTGGCGAGAGCGCCGACGGGCGGCAGGTTGCCCGACGCCACCTCGGCGGCGACCGCCTCGTGGGCGGCGTCCACCGACTCCTCGGAGGTGACGTCGATCGCGCACCCGAAGGCGGGCACCGCGTACTGGTTGCCGATGTCGGCGGCCACCTTGGCCGACCTCTCGCCGTCGAGGTCGAGGATGACGACGGCCCAGCCCTCGCGGGCATAACGCTGCGCGACGGTCATGCCGATGCCGCGCTCGGAGGTGGCGCCGGTGATCACTGCGGTTCTCATGTCAGGTGTCTCCTAGATCAGTTCGGAAATCAGGTGCGCGGCAGCGGCCGTCGCCTCGGGTCGGTGGTCGTCGCCGATGTCCCGGGTCTCGAGTTCCAGCGAGAAGTGGCCGTGATAGCCGGCGTCGGCCAGCGCCTTGAGGCCGCGGCCGAAGTCCACGGCGCCGTTGCCGACGGAGAGGTTGATGTTCCCGGGCACCGCGTCGCGGATGTGGACGTGGGCGATGCGCGGGCCGAAGCGGGCGACGTAGTCGAGCGGGTCACCGCCGGAGGCGACGATGTGACTGAAGTCCATGACGATGCCCACCTCGGCGCCGAACCTGCTCGTGAGCGCCTGCGCGCGGTCGATGTCGAAGCACAGCCGGTAGAAGTGCAGCGACTCGGTCCACAATTCGACGCGCGCGGCGGCGGCCACGTGCGCGGCGGCGATGAGCTCGTCAGCCACCCGGTCGAGGTCGTCGTCCAGTGACGCGACCGGTTCGTGGTCCAGACCCCCGCAGGGCAGCACGAGCGCGCGCGCCCCGGTGGCGGCGGCCAGCGCGACGAGCATGTCGAGGTGCCGGCGGCGCGCCGCCGTCTCGTCGGGGGTCAGGGGCGCGTTCAGGTCGCCGATGTCGCCGTTGATCGAGCGGACCCGCACGCCGGAGCCGGACACGGCGGCCGCGACAGTGCGGACGGCATCGTCGTCCAGAACGTAGGGCACGTGGTCGCACACGCCGGGCAGGGCGCCGAGGTCGAGGGCGCCCGCAGAGTTCCGCCTCGAACGCTCGACGCGAATTTGGGGTCCTCGGCATAGAGCGCGCTCTCGATCTGGTCTAGCATGCGCTGCTCATGATCGGAGAGTGGCATTCGTCCCTCCCTCTTGCCGTGGGGGCGTCGCAGTCGTTCAACGTCAGGCGTGGCCCCNACCTCCTGTGATGACGGCCACAGTAGCGCAGTCGACTGTTGACAGTCAACTACCGACCGCCACCTTGTGTTGACTGTTGACATTGGAGTGCGCGGGTGCTCACACTGGGTGACCTAGGCCACTGTTGACCGTCGACAGTGACGCAGATCTTTGAAAGGATGGCCATCATGAGCGATGACGCTCTGACGATGCGGGGCCCGGTGCACGGCACACCGGACGCCAAGCGGGTCGCGATCGGTTCCGGGGTGGGCGCGGTCATCGAGACCTACGACTTCATCGGGTTCGGTACCGCCGCCGCGCTGTACTTCGGCCACGCGTTCTTCCCGAACTCCAGCCCGGTCGCCGGCACGCTGGCCGCCTTCGCGACCCTCGGCGTCGGGTTCGCCGCCCGCCCGCTCGGCGGCATCATCGGCGGGCATCTCGGCGACAAGGTCGGCCGCAAGCCGGTGCTGGTCGCCTCGCTGATCGTGATGGGACTGGCGACGTTCGCGATCGGCCTGCTGCCCACCTACGCCGCGGTCGGGGTGCTGGCGCCGATCCTGCTGGTCACCGTGCGCATCATCCAGGGCCTGGCGTTCGGCGCCGAATGGGGCGGCGCGATCCTGATGAGCTACGAGCACGCCCCGTGGAAGCAGAAGGGCCGCTACACCGGCATGGTGCAGGCGGGCTTCCCGGTGGGCCTGCTGCTGGCCAACCTGGTGTTCCTGGTCAGTGTCCACCTCGGCGGCGACTGGGCATGGCGGGTGCCGTTCCTGGCCAGCATCGTGCTCGTCATCGTGGGCCTGATCATCCGTGCCAAGGTTCCCGAGTCCCCGGTCTTCGAGAACGTGAAGGACAAGGGGGCCATCGTCAAGGCGCCGATCGTCGAGGTCGTCAAGAAGGACTGGCGAAACATCGTGCGCGGCATAGGCCTTCGCATCGCCGAGACCGCCGGATACGCGGTCTCCATCACCTACATGATCAGCTACCTCAAGAGCGCGGAGCTGGCCACCAAGACCGAGACCCTGGTGGCGCTGTGCATCGCGTCGTTCCTCGGCATCTTCGCCACGATGGCATGGGCCCGGCTCACCGACAGAGTGGGGCGGCGGCCCGTGTACATCGCTGTGTGCGCGTTCGGAATTCCGTTCGGCGTGCTGATGTTCCTGCTCGTCAACACCGGGCTGATGGTGCTCATCGTCGCGACCTTCGTCATCGCCTACGGCGTCTGCCAGAATGCGCTGGCGGGAGCGCAGGGCGCATGGTTCCCCGAGCTGTTCACCGCCAACACCCGCGCCTCGGGAGCCTCACTGGCCTACCAGATCTCGGCGATGGTGTCCGGCTTCACCCCGTTCATCACCACGCTGCTCTACGAGGGATTCGGCTGGGTGGGGCCGGCGCTGCTGTTCTCCGGCTACGCCGCGATCGGGTTGTGGGCCGCGCTGGCCACCCGCGAGACCTGGGGACCGGCCGAGCGTAAGGCCGCCGACATCGCCGCCCGCCAGTCCCACGCGCTGGCCGGCTGATGCGCGCGCAACGGGTGCGTGACGCTGCCTACCGGATGCGTCACCACGTGCTCGACATGGGCGAGGCGCAGGGCCAGGGCTACGTCGGTCAGGCCCTCGGGGCCGCCGACATGCTCGCCGCCGTGTACGTCGACCAGCTCACCTACCGTGCCGAGGATCCGCACTGGGAGGGTCGCGACCGGTTCCTGCTCTCGACGGGCCACTATGCGATCGGCCTCTACGCCGCACTCGCCGAGGCCGGCATCATCGGCGCCGACGAGCTCGACAGCTACGGCTCGGACGACTCCCGGCTGCCGATGTCCGGAATGGCAAGCTACACACCGGGGATGGAGATCTCCGGCGGGTCGCTCGGGCACGGCCTCACGGTCGCGGTGGGCATGGCCCTGGGTCTGCGCCACCAAGGGTCGCAGGCCCGGGTGATCAATTTTCTGTCCGACGGCGAGCTCGACGAGGGCTCGACGTGGGAGGCCGCGATGGGCGCGTCGCATCATCGGCTGGGGAACCTGGTCGCGATGGTGGACATCAACGCGCTGCAGGCCGACGGTCCCACGGTCGGCGTGCTGCGGACCGAACCCGTGGTCGACAAGTGGGCCGCCTGCGGGTGGCACGTGCAGCGGGTGGACGGCAACGATGTCGACGCCCTCCTGGCCGCGTTCGACGGGATCAGCACCGAGCAGCCCTCGGTCATCCTGTGCGACACCACAATCGGCCGCGGCGTGCCGATGCTCGAACAGCGGGAGAAGGCGCACTTCATGCGCATCGACGCGGACGAGTGGCAGATCTGCCGCGACCAGCTGACCGAAGGCTATCGAGGAGTACCGGCATGACCTCTGGAACCAAGCTCAAGACCTCGGCGATGATCGCGTCGTTCGCCGATCCGGGTCAGAAGACGACGCCGGCTCCGTTCGGGCACGCACTGGTCGAGGCCGCCCGGCGCGACGACCGCATCGTCGGGCTGACCGCCGACCTCGGCAAGTACACCGACATGCACATTTTCGCCCAGGCCTTCCCTGACCGCTTCTTCCAGATGGGCATGGCCGAGCAGCTGCTGTTCGGCGCCGCCGCGGGCATGGCCGAAACCGGGCTGGTGCCGTTCGCGTCGACCTACTCGGTGTTCGCGGCGCGGCGCGCCTACGACTTCATCTGCCTCGACATCGCCGAGCCGAACCTCAACGTCAACGTCGTCGGCGGGCTGCCCGGCCTCACCACCGGATACGGTCCGTCGCACCAGGCGACCGAGGACGTCGCAATTTTTCGGGGCATGCCGAACCTGACGATCGTGGATCCGTGCGATTCGGTCGACATCGAGCAGGCCGTGCCGCAGTTGGCCGAGCACCCGGGCCCCACGTACCTGCGGTTGCTGAGAGGACAGGTGCCCTGTGTCCTTGACGAGTACGACTACCGCTTCGAGCTGGGTAAGGCGAAGGTGCTGCGCGGCGGGGCGGACGTCGTGTTGATCTCGTCGGGGCTGATGACAATGCGGGCGCTGCAGGCGGCCGAGCAACTGGCGGACCACCATGTGGACGTCGCCGTGGTGCACACGCCGACCATCAAGCCGTTCGACGCGGAAACCGTTCTCGCGCAGGTCGACTCGGACCGGCTGGTGCTCACCTGTGAGAACCACACCGTGGTCGGCGGTCTCTTCGAGACGGTGGCCGGGGCGGCGGTGCGGCGGGGCATCGGCACACAGATCACCCCGATCGGCCTGCCCGACGAGTTCCTCGCCGCCGGAGCGCTGCCCACGCTGCACGAGCGCTACGGCCTGTCGACGGCGCGGATCGTCGCGACCGTGCTGGAGCGACTGTAGGCTGATGTCGACAGCCAAATGTTGACAGTCAGGGAGCCCTTCATGTCGGTCGAGTCGACGTCGCTGCTGCGGCTGGAGAAGACCAGCCTCCGGGAGCAGGCGCTGACCGCGCTGCGACGGGCCATCACCACCGGCGCGCTGACGCCCGGCACCCACCTCGTGGAGACCGAACTCTCCGAAGCACTGCAGATCAGCCGGGGCACGCTGCGGGAGGCGATGCGTCAGCTCCAGCAGGAGGGGCTCATCTCGGCGGGCGCTCGGGGCCGACTGTCGGTGCGTCACCTCGACGCGAAGGAGATCACCGACATCTTCGACGTCCGGGCGGCGCTGGAATCGCTGGCCGCCACCCTGCTGGCCGCGCGGTCCGACCGCGCGGAGACCGCGCAGGTGCTGCGCCGTGCCGTCGAGGACATGGATCGGTGGTCGGCCTCCAACCTGGAGGACCGCATCGAGGCCGACCTGAGATTCCACCGGACCATGTGCCAGCTGACGGGCAACGAGACACTGGTGCACTCCTGGTCGTCGCTGGAAGGCAGCATCCGGATGTCCATCATGTTCGCCGGGGTGGACCGGGCGCTGAAGAACATGGACGTCCACCGTCATCTCGCGATCGTCGACGCCATCGAGGCCGGCGACGGCACCGCCGCGGCGGCCACGGTGCGCGAGCACATGGCCGGTGCGGCCGCCAATCTCGTCTGAGAAGCGCCCCCGTCAAGACAACTCAGGGGCGGGCGCCGAGGTGAGATACAGGCCACATGCTGGGCCTTGTGTGTCGCGGCTCCCGCGGAGTCGGGGATTCCGAGCGAAACCCGTAAAGAGGTCGCACGGGACCGTCAAAAAGGCATAAAGATCCTGGCGGACGCCCCCGCCCGAGCAGATGCTGATTGCGGCCTGCGAGATCCGCGGGCCCACGCTCGTGTGGGAGAACCCATGGCAGTTGTCATTTTCCTGGTGCTGACGGCGGCGGTCTTCGCCCTCCTCGGCCTGGTGCAGAGGCTGGTCGAGCGGCTGTGAGCTACGACAACATCGTCGGCTTGGTGCTCGCGGTCCTCATCGCCGTCTTCCTCTTCGCCGCCCTACTCTTTCCCGAGAGGTTCTAGTGAGTTCGACCACCGCGGGGATTCTCTTCCTCGTCTCGCTCGTCCTCGCACTGGCGGTCGTCCATGTGCCGCTGGGCGACTACATGTATCGCGTCTACGCCTCCGAGAAGCATCTCGGCGGGGAGCGCGTGATCTACCGACTGATCGGCGCCGACCCGAAGGCGGAGCAGACCTGGGGCGCCTACGCCCGCAGCGTGCTCGCCTTCTCGGCGGTCAGCATCCTGTTCCTCTTCGTCCTGCAGCTCGTGCAGGGCAGGCTGCCACTGCACCTCAACGACCCGGCGACCCCGATGACCCCGGCGCTGGCGTGGAACACCGCGGTCAGCTTCGTGGCCAACACGAACTGGCAGGCCTACTCCGGTGAGTCCACGCAAGGCCACCTGGTGCAGATGGCCGGCCTCGCCGTGCAGAACTTCGTCTCCGCCGCCGTCGGCATGGCCGTGGCGATGGCGTTCGTGCGCGGGCTGGCCCGCCGCAACACCGGCGAGCTCGGCAACTTCTGGGTCGACCTGGTGCGGGGCTGTGGCCGGATCCTGTTGCCGATCTCCTTGATCGGCGCGATCGTGCTCATCGCCGGCGGAGTGATCCAGAACTTCGCGCTGCACGATCAGGTGGTCAGCACGATCGCCGGTGGCAGCCAGGTCATCCCGGGCGGCCCCGTCGCCAGCCAGGAAGTCATCAAGGAACTCGGCACCAACGGCGGCGGCTTCTTCAACGTCAACTCCGCGCATCCGTTCGAGAACCCCACCACGTGGACGAACTGGGTCCAGATCTTCCTGATCCTCGTGATCGCCTTCTCACTGCCGCGCACGTTCGGCCGCATGGTCGGCAGCAAGAAGCAGGGCTATGCGATCGTCGCCGTGATGGGCGTCATCGCGACGATCAGCTGGAGCCTGACCCTGCTCTTCCAGCTGCAGGCGCACGGCACGGTGCCGACCGCGGTGGGCTCTGCGATGGAAGGCGTGGAACAGCGCTTCGGAGTAGCCGATTCGGCGGTGTTCGCCGCGTCGACCACACTGACCTCCACGGGCGCGGTGAACTCCTTCCACGACTCCTACACCAGCCTCGGCGGCATGATGACGATGTTCAACATGCAGCTGGGCGAGGTCGCGCCCGGCGGTGTCGGCTCGGGCCTGTACGGCATGCTGATCCTCGCGGTCATCACGGTGTTCATCGCCGGTCTGATGGTCGGACGCACGCCGGAGTACCTGGGCAAGAAGATCACCCCGCGCGAGATCAAGTTCGCGGCAACGTATTTCCTGATCACTCCGCTGATCGTGCTGACCGGGACCGCCGTCGCGATGGCGATGCCGGGGCAACGCGCGGGCATGCTCAACACCGGTCCGCACGGACTGTCGGAGGTGCTGTACGCGTTCACCTCCGCGGGCAACAACAACGGCTCAGCCTTCGCAGGCATCAGCGTCAACACCGAGTGGTACAACACCGCGCTCGGCCTGGCCATGGTGTTCGGCCGGTTCCTACCGATCATCTTCGCGCTCGCGCTGGCCGGTTCGCTTGCCCGCCAGGGCAAGACGCCGGAGTCCATCGGCACGCTGCCCACCCACCGGCCGCAGTTCGTCGGCATGGTCGCCGGCGTGACGCTGATCCTGGTCGCCCTGACCTTCCTGCCCATGCTCGCGCTCGGGCCCCTCGCTGAAGGAATTCACTGATGTCTGTCACCACCATCGACGCCGCGCAGGAAAAGCACGCGGCATCGGCGCCGTCCGGCAAGATGCAGGGCGGGTTGCTGGATCCGAAGATGCTCTGGAAGTCGTTGCCCAGCGCTGTGATCAAGCTGGATCCCCGCTCGCTGTGGCGCAATCCGGTCATGCTCATCGTCGAGCTGGGCGCGGTCTGGAGTACCGTCCTGGCAATCGCGGACCCCACCTGGTTCGGCTGGCTGATCGTGATATGGCTCTGGCTCACCGTCGTTTTCGCCAATCTGGCCGAAGCCGTCGCCGAAGGCCGCGGCAAGGCGCAGGCGGAGTCGCTGCGCAAGACCAAGACCTCCACGATGGCACGCAGGCTCGTCGACTGGCAGCCGGGCGCACACGGGCGTGAGGAGGAGGTGGCAGCCCCTCTTCTGCAGCAGGGCGACGTCGTGGTCGTCGAAGCGGGACAGGTGATCCCGGGCGACGGCGACGTCATCGAGGGCATCGCCTCGGTGGACGAGTCGGCCATCACGGGTGAGTCCGCGCCGGTGATCCGAGAATCCGGCGGTGACCGATCGGCGGTCACCGGCGGCACCACCGTGCTCTCGGACCGCATCGTCGTGCGGATCACCCAGAAGCCGGGCGAGAGCTTCATCGACCGGATGATCTCCCTGGTCGAGGGTGCAAACCGGCAGAAGACCCCCAATGAGATCGCACTGAACATCCTGCTCGCGTCGCTGACGATCATCTTTGTGTTCGCAGTCGCGACGCTGCAGCCGTTGGCGATCTACTCGAAGATGAACAACCCCGGGGTGCCGGACAATCTGGCGCTCAACGGAAACGGTGTCACCGGAATCGTGATGGTGTCGCTGCTGGTGTGCCTGATCCCCACCACCATCGGGGCGCTGCTCTCGGCCATCGGCATCGCCGGAATGGACCGTCTGGTGCAGCGCAACGTGCTGGCCATGTCCGGCCGTGCGGTCGAGGCGGCCGGTGATGTGAACACCCTGCTGCTCGACAAGACCGGCACCATCACGCTGGGCAACCGGCAGGCCGCGGCGTTCGTGCCGCTCGAGGGCGTCACCGAGGCGCAGCTCGCCGATGCGGCCCAGCTGTCCAGCCTGGCCGACGAGACACCCGAGGGCCGATCCATCGTGGTGTTCGCCAAGCAGCAGTACGGGCTGCGGGCCCGCACCCCAGGTGAGCTCGCGCACGCGCACTGGATCGAATTCTCGGCCACCACACGGATGTCCGGCGTCGATCTGAAAGACGTCGGCGACGAGCACCAACTGCGCAAGGGCGCAGCCGCGTCGGTTGCCGAATGGGTCCGCTCCCACGGCGTCGACGTGCCGACCCAGCTCGGTGACGTCGTCGACGGCATCTCCGCCGCCGGCGGCACCCCGCTGGCCGTCGGCGAGGTGCGCAACGGAACCGCGAGGATGCTCGGCGTCATCCACCTCAAGGACGTCGTCAAGCAGGGTATGCGCGAGCGTTTCGACGAGATGCGCCGCATGGGCATCCGCACGGTGATGATCACCGGCGACAACCCGTTGACCGCCAAGGCCATTGCCGACGAGGCCGGTGTCGACGACTTTCTCGCCGAGGCCACCCCCGAAGACAAGATGGCGCTGATCAAGAAGGAGCAGGCCGGCGGCAAGCTCGTCGCGATGACCGGTGACGGCACCAACGACGCGCCCGCACTGGCCCAGGCCGACGTCGGTGTGGCGATGAACAGCGGCACCTCGGCGGCCAAAGAGGCCGGCAACATGGTCGATCTCGACTCGGACCCGACCAAGCTGATCGAGATCGTCGAGATCGGCAAGCAGTTGCTGATCACCCGCGGTGCGTTGACGACGTTCTCCATCGCCAACGACATCGCGAAGTACTTCGCGATCATCCCCGCGCTGTTCGTCGGGCTGTTTCCCGGCCTGGACCTGCTCAACATCATGCGGCTGCACAGCCCGCAGTCGGCGATCCTGTCGGCGGTGATCTTCAACGCCCTGGTGATCGTCGCGCTGATCCCGCTGGCGTTGCGCGGTGTGCGCTACACCCCGAGCAGCGCCTCGAAACTGTTGAGCCGCAACCTCTCCATCTACGGCCTCGGCGGGATCATCGCACCCTTCATCGGGATCAAGCTGATCGATCTGGTCGTCCAACTCTTCCCAGGAATGTGAGATGAACTTTTCCAGCCTCCTTCGTCAACACTGGGCGGCGCTGCGCGCGCTGCTCGTCCTCACCGTGATCCTCGGGATCGCCTACCCGGTGTTCATCTGGATGGTGGCCCAGCTGCCCGGTCTCGCGCACCGCGCGGATGGCTCGGTCGTCGAGGTCAACGGTGAACCGGTGGGCAGCAGCCTGATCGGCCAATCGTTCACCGCAGCTGATGGCAAGGCGCTTCCGCAGTACTTCCAGAGCAGGCCGTCCGCGGCGGGCGATGGCTACGACCCGATGGCCACCAGCGCCAGCAACCTGGGGCCGGAGAGCATCGTCGACACGCCGGACAAGGCCAGCCTGCTGACGCTGGTCTGCTCACGCAGCAAGGCCGTCGGCGAGCTCGAGGGCGTCGACGGGTTGCGGCCCTACTGCACCGGCGGCGGTGTCGGCGCGGTGCTGTCGGTCTTCGGTCCGCGCGACGCGCGCGGCGCCGTCGTCGACCCGACCCGGGTGGTCAGCGTCAACGAAGCATGCGACACCGTCTCCACCCCGTTCGTGGACACCTACGAGGGCGTGCGCGTCGAGTGCGCGAAGTCCGGCGAGGACTACAGCGCCGGCCAGATAGTGCCGATCCGCGGAAGCGCACCGGCCGACCCGGCCGTTCCCGCCGACGCGGTGACAGCGAGCGGCAGCGGCCTGGATCCGCACATCTCACCGGCCTACGCCGACCTGCAGATCAACCGGGTCGCGCAGGCGCGCGGGGTGTCGCCGGAGGCGATCAGGGCAGTCGTCGCCGACCACACCTCCGGCCGCACTCTGGGGTTCCTCGGCGAGCCGCGCGTCAACGTGCTGGAATTGAACCTCGCCCTCGACGAGCAGTATCCCGCCAGGAGCTGAATTCAGCGTGCCGGAGTCGCCTGATCCAGTCGGTCACAAGCCGAAACGCGGGGAGCTGCGCATCTACCTCGGCGCAGCTCCCGGCGTCGGCAAGACCTACGCCATGCTGGGCGAGGCGCACCGGCGCCTGGAGCGGGGGACCGACCTGGTGGCCGGTGTGGTCGAGACCCACGGCCGCAAGAAGACCGCCGAACTTCTCGAGGACATCGAGGTCATCCCGCCGCGCTACATCTCCTACCGCGGCAGCCAATTCCCCGAACTCGACGTTCCGGCGATCCTGGCGCGCAAGCCCCAGGTCGTCCTGGTCGACGAACTCGCCCACACCAACACCCCGGGCAGCAAGAACGCCAAACGCTGGCAGGACGTCGAGGAACTCCTTGATGCGGGGATCACCGTGGTCAGTACGGTGAACGTGCAGCACCTGGAGAGCCTGAACGACGTCGTCACCCAGATCACCGGGATCGAGCAGCAGGAGAAGGTGCCCGACGAGGTGGTGCGCGCCGCCGATCAGATCGAGCTGGTCGACATCACCCCGGAAGCGTTGCGCCGCAGACTTTCTCACGGGAATGTCTACGCGCCCGAGCGGATCGACGCGGCGCTGTCGAACTACTTCCGCCGGGGCAACCTCACCGCGCTGCGCGAGCTGGCGCTGCTGTGGCTGGCCGATCAGGTCGACGCGGCGCTGGCGAAATATCGGGAAGAGAACGACATCACCGCGACCTGGGAGGCGCGCGAACGTGTCGTTGTCGCGGTCACCGGTGGTCCGGAGTCGGAGACGTTGGTGCGCAGGGCCTTTCGCATCGCGTCCAAATCCAGCGCCGATCTGATGGTGGTGCACGTCGTCCGCGGCGACGGCCTGTCCGGTGTGTCCGCGTCCCACATGGGCAAGGTCCGCGAAGTCGTGGCCAGCCTGGGCGCGACGCTGCACACGGTCGTCGGTGACGACGTGCCCGCCGCGCTGCTGGACTTCGCCCGCGAGATGAATGCCACCCAGCTGGTGCTCGGCACGTCCCGGCGATCCCGGTGGGCACGCATCTTCGACGAGGGCATCGGGGCGACGGTCGTTCAGGACTCCGAGAAGATCGACGTCCACATGGTCACGCATCCGGAGGCCGCACAGGGCTTCCGGTGGTCCTCGCTGGCGCCGCGACGCAACAGCCACCTGGTGTCCTGGCTGGCCGCGGTGATCGTCCCCATCGCCATCTGCGCCCTGAGCGTCTTCGTGCTGGACGCCTTCCTCGCCGTCAGCGGGGAGAGTGCGGTGTTCTTCGTCGGGGTTCTCGTCGTCGCGCTCCTCGGCGGCGTGGCCCCGGCAGCAGTGTCGGCGGTGCTGTCCGGTCTGCTGCTGAACTATTTCCTGGTCGAGCCCCGCCACACCTTCACGATCGCCGAACCCGACAGCGCCATCACCATCGTGGTGCTGCTGATGGTCGCCGTGGCCGTCGCCGCCCTGGTCGACAGCTCGGTCAACCGCAGCCGGGAGGCGCGCCGTGCGTCTCAGGAGGCGGAACTGCTGGCCTTGTTCTCCGGGTCGGTGCTGCGCGGCGCCGACCTCGACACCCTGCTCGAGAAGATCCGCGAGACGTACTCACAGCGCGCGGTCAGCCTGATGCGCCGCGACGGCGACGGTGAGCGCATCGTGGGCTGCGTCGGCGTGGACCCGTGCGTCGACGTCGAGACCGCGGACACGGCGATCGAGGTGGGTGACGACGAGTTCTGGCTGCTGCTCGCGGGTAAGACACTGCCCGCCCGGGACCGCCGGGTGCTGACCGCGGTCGCCAAACAGGCTGCCGGTCTGGTCCGGCAGCGGGAACTGGCCGCGGAGGCGGGGCAGGCGGAGGCGATCGCGCAGGCCGACAACCTGCGGCGGTCGCTACTGTCGGCCGTCAGCCACGACCTGCGTACTCCGCTGGCCGCAGCCAAGGCCGCCGTGTCCAGCCTGCGCGGCACCGACGTCGCCTTCTCTGAGGAGGACACCGCCGAGTTGCTCGCCACCATCGAGGAATCGATCGATCAGCTCACCGCGCTGGTCGGCAACCTGCTCGACTCGTCGCGGCTGGCCGCCGGCGTGGTCCGCCCCGAACTGCACCAGGTGTACCTGGAGGAGACGGTGCAGCGCGCGCTGCTCGGCATCAGCCGGGGAACCACCGGGTACGGCCGCGCGGAGCTCGAACGGGTCAAGGTCGACGTCGGCGACGAGGTCGTGATGGCCGACGGCGGCTTGCTCGAACGCGTGCTGGCCAACCTGATCGACAATGCGCTGCGGTACGCACCCGACGGTCCGGTGCGCGTTTCGGCCGGACGGGTCGGCGATCGTGTGCTGATCGCGGTCGCCGACGAGGGACCGGGTATCGCGCGCGGCAGCGAGGAGCAGATCTTCGACGCGTTCCAGCGGCTCGGCGACCAGGACAACAGCACCGGCGTCGGTCTTGGCCTGTCGGTGGCTCGCGGTTTCGTCCAGGCCATGGGCGGGTCGATCTCGGTCGGGGACACTCCCGGCGGCGGTCTGACGGTCGAGATCGACCTCGCAGCGCCCCAGGAGGGGCGGCCATGACGCGCGTGCTGGTGATCGACGACGAACCTCAGATCCTGCGGGCGTTGCGCATCAATCTGTCGGTGCGCGGATACGACGTCAGGACGGCGGCCACCGGCGCCGAGGCGCTGCGGGCCGCGGCGGATTTCCGGCCCGATGTGGTGGTGCTCGATCTCGGGCTGCCGGACATGAGCGGGATCGACGTGCTGGGTGGACTGCGCGGCTGGTCGTCCGTGCCGGTGCTGGTTCTCTCGGCGCGCACCGACGCCTTCGACAAGGTGGCCGCTCTCGACGCCGGCGCCGACGACTACGTCACCAAGCCGTTCGGGATGGACGAGTTCCTGGCCCGCTTGCGGGCGGCGGTGCGCCGGTCGACCAGCACCGAGACCAGCGCCGAGCCGATCGTCGAAACCTCCTCGTTCACCGTGGATCTGGCGAACAAGGTGGTCACCAAGAACGGCCGGCAGATCCATCTGACACCGACCGAATGGGGCATCCTGGAGATCCTCGTCCGCAACAGCGGCAAGCTCGTCACCCGCGAACAGTTGCTCACCGAGGTGTGGGGACCCACCTACGCGAAATCCAGTCACTACCTTCGGGTGTATCTGGCCCAGCTGCGTCGCAAGCTCGAAGACGACC
This sequence comes from Mycolicibacterium chubuense, assembly GCF_001044255.1. Taxonomy (GTDB): domain Bacteria; phylum Actinomycetota; class Actinomycetes; order Mycobacteriales; family Mycobacteriaceae; genus Mycobacterium; species Mycobacterium chubuense. Next base: position 144,485 of record NZ_JYNX01000036.1, on the reverse strand, counting down.
CCTCCCACCCGATCCACCTGCTCACCGAAGCAGGGATGGGGCACCGCTTCCGGCCCTGATGAGGTCTTCGGCTTCGCGGTCGAGGCGCCTGTTCAGGAAGCGGCAGGTGAGCAGCACCAGCGACGTAGGCGCCACGACAGCGAGGACTGCGAGCAGATCGGCCATGGCTCCACTGTCACGTCGCACGGGCACCGGAGGCCAACGTCTTGACGGTATCCCTACGCCCGGAAGCCGAGTCCTAACGTTTCGCCCTTCGGGCCTGCGCCGCGTACGTGACCATGCCCACACACACCACCGCGGCGCCGGCCAGCACCGAGCTCAGCGGCAACGTGAAAGCCAGTGTCAGGCAACCGATCAGGCCCACCGTCGGCAGCACGCGCCGGCCCAGCGTCAGCGCTGACGCGTTGGCGATCGCGTAGTAGAGCAGCACGCCGAAGGACGAGAACCCGATCGCGGCGCGAAGATCGACCAGGGCGGTCACCACCGCGACCACGGCGCCCACCGCCAGCTCGGCGCGGTACGGCGTGCCGTGGTGGGGATGTACCGCGGCCAGCGGGTGCGGCAGACGGCGGTCCCGCGCCATCGCCAGCGTGGTGCGGGACACCCCGAGCAGCAGCGCCAGCAGGGCGCCCAGCGCGCCGATCGCCGCGCCGGCGCTGACCACCGGCACCAGACCGGCGAACCCCGCCGCGCGCACGGCCTCGGACAGCGGCGCACCGGCGGCGGCGAGACGGTCGCTGCCCAGCTGGGCGAGCACTGCCACGGCGACCGCGGCGTACACCACCAGGGTGATGCCCAGTGCGAGCATCACGGCGCGCGGGATGGTCCTGGCCGGGTCGCGCACCTCCTCGCCGAGCGTCGCGATGCGGGCGTAACCGGCGAACGCGAAGAACAGCAGACCGGCGGCCTGCAGCACCCCGTAGAACGACGTGTCGCCACCCGCCAGCCGAGCGGCGTCGGCGTCCCCGGAACCCAGCACCAGCACCACGACCATCGCCAGCACGGCCAGCACCACGGCCACGATCACGCGGGTCAGCAGCGCCGACTTCTGCACGCCCGCATAGCTGATCGCCGTCAGCGCCACCACCGACGCCACCGCCACCGCGGTGGCGTGCGCCGGCCACGCGTAATGCCCGACGGTGAGCGCCATCGCCGCACACGACGCCGTCTTGCCGACGATGAAGCTCCACCCCGCGGTGTGCCCCCAGAACGGCCCGAGACGCTCCCGGCCGTAGACGTAGGTGCCGCCCGAACTCGGATAGCGGGCGGCCAGCCACGCCGAGGACATCGCGTTGCAGCACGCCACCACCGCGGCGAGCGCCAGGCCGATCAGCAGCCCCGTTCCGGCCGCGGCCGCGGCGGGCGCGAGCGCCACGAAGATGCCGGCCCCGATCATGGAGCCGAGTCCGAGGACGACGGTGTCGAGGGTGCCGAGACGTCGCTGCAGGGCGTTGTCACCCGGCCCGGAGGCGCTCACGCGCACACGGTAGCGCTATTTCTGGCGGACCACATTCCCGCCGAGGTACAGCAGGTAGGCGACCAGGCCGAGCAGCGCGAACTTGCGGGTTCTGCGCGCGGCGATGCCCAGGCCGACGGCCGTCTCGATCCCGCCGTCGATGTACACGTGGGTGCGGGTGTTCGTCGGGAACGCGGGCTTGGTGAAGCCCTCGTAGACCTGCGGCACGACGAAATGGGACAGGCCCGTTCCGGCGAGGACGAGGCCGGCCACCTTCGCGGCACGTGAATTCTGTTCGGGCACTGGGGGTCCTAACTGATCTGGTAGTCGCTGAGCGGGAATTCCGATGCTTCGGTGATCGCGTCGCGCGTCGACATCGGCCGCAGCAGGCTCGGTTCGCCGTGCGGGTTGAAATAGTACGACCGCGACGATGCGCAGTTGCCCAGTGTCCACAGCGAGTCGCCGAGCAGCTCGGTCATCCGGTCCAGATAGTCGGCGTTGGCCTGCTCGGTGACCTCGAAGGTGGTGGCGCCGCGGCGCTGCAGCTCACCGAAAAGCCGTTCCATCAGCCGCATCTGGTATTCCATGGTGTTGAAGAAGTTCAATCCGAGGAATGCGTACGGACTGGCCAGGGACAGGTAGTTCGGGAAGTAGGGCATCGAGACGCCCTGGTAGGCCTGGAAGCGATTCTCCCGCCACCACTTCCCGAGGTTGCGGCCCTCGCGGCCGATCACCTCGATGGCGGGGAAGTTGGCCTCCCACAGGTCGAATCCGGTGGCGAGCACCAGGGTGTCGATGACGGTCTTGGTGCCGTCGGCGTTGACGATGCCGTCGGCGGCGACGTGGTCGATGCCGTCGCTCTGCAGATGCACGTGCGGTTTGGTGAACGTGCGGAAGTAACTGTTGGAGAAGGTCGGCCGCTTGCACCCGATGTCGTAGTCCGGTGTCAGCCGGCGCCGCAGGTCCTTGTCGCGGACCTGGATGAACTGATTGATCTTGCACAGGTCCATCGCCGAGATGTTCAGCCGGCGGAACAGCGGGACCCGGTAGTGCACCACGCCGACGTTGATCATCATCTCGTAGATGGTGTCGGTGATCGCGCGAACGATGCGCTGCGTCAGCGGGATCCGGGCGAACAGTCGCTTGGCGCGCTCCGAGATCCGGAAGTCGAGCTTGGGGGCGACCCAGATCGGGGTGCGCTGGTAGACCGTGAGGTCGGCGGCCTTCTTCGCCAGCTCGGGGATGAGCTGCACGGCCGTCGCGCCGGTGCCGATGATGCCGACCCGCTCACCCGTCGGATCGTAGGAGTCGTCCCAGGCGGTGGTGTGCAGCACCCGCCCGTCGAACGTCTCGATGCCGGGGATCTCGGGCAGGCGCGGCTGGGACAGGAAGCCGGTGGCGGTGAACAGGTACCGCGCCGTCAGCGTCTCGCCGTCGGCGACGGACACCTGCCAGGCCTGCGCCTCCTCGTCCCAGCGGGCGCCCTGGACGACGGTCCGGAACCGCATGTGCCGGCGCACGTCGTACTTGTCGGCGACGTCGTCGGCGTACTGCTTGATCTCCGTGCCGGTGGAGAACAGCCGCGACCAGTTCGGGTTCGGCTCGAAGAAGTAGGAGTAGGTGGTGGTCGGAACGTCGACCGCCAGCCCGGGGTAGTGGTTGACGTACCAGGTACCGCCCAGGTCGTCTTCCCGGTCGAGGATCACGAAGTTCTCGTAGCCCATCCGCTTGAGCTGGATGGCGGCCCCGATTCCGGCGAATCCGGCCCCTACGATGACCGCGTCGTACTGCACCGAAGTCATGCAGTAGACGGTACTAGAGGTCCCCCCAAACGCGGGATCAGCCCTTGAGGGAACCCGCGCGTGGCGGCTGCAGCGTGGCGATGCAGGTGACGGCGCGGTCTCCGCTGGCCCAGGTCTCGGCGGTCGGATAGAGCACGTAGAGCTGCACCGTGTCGTCGGTCATCGCCGCCGGGGAGTAGCTCGCCAGCTCGGGCCCGCACTTCTCGCTGTGTGCCTCGACGGCCGCCTGCCCGGGGAAATCCCCGTCGGGCAAGGTCAGCACCGCGAACACCTCGCCGGCGTGGGGCTGGTCGCACGCGATGGTCTGCACCCGCAGCACCTTGTCGCCGTCGGGGATCTCGGCCAGGCAGTCGCCGACCTTCACGTCGGTCGCGGTGACGTTGCCGGAACTGGTGACTCCCCACACGATCACCCCGCCGACGACGACCAGCAGCACCACGGCCACCAAGCCGCCGATCACCCACCACAGGGTCTTCCTGCTCTTCTGCGGCGGTGGGTAGGGGCCGGGTTGTCCCTGGTAAGGCAGGGGAGGAGGGGGAGGCGGCGGGTAGGCGCCGTACGGGCCCCCGGGACCGTACGGCGGAGGTCCGTACGGTGGTGGCGGTGGGGGTGGCCCCGGCGGAGTCGTCACGAGCCGACGATAACTCAGAGCAGCGCTTTCAGCGCCGCTTCCACCGCGAGCGCGGGCACATCGAGGCTTTTCGAGCGGAGGTCGTGGCGGGCCCCGGTGATCTCGACGATGGTCGTCGGGGCGGCGATCAGCGCGACCGCCGGCCGCAGCTCGTCAAGCGTGCCGAACGGGTCGGCGGTGCCGTGGGTGAACACCGTCGGCACGGTGATGCGCGGCAGGTGCTCGGTACGGGCCCGCTCGGGCTTGCCGGGTGGGTGCAGCGGGTAGGAGAACAGCGTCAGCACGTCGGGTCGCAGCCCGTGGTCGGCGACCGCCATCGACGTGAGCCGTCCGCCGTAGGAGTGACCGCCGGCGATGACGGGTCCGGCGGTGAGGGCGCGCACCGCCGCGACCGCCTCGACGATGCCGGCCAGATCTGCGGCCGAGGACCCCGACGGCGGACCCTTGGGACGGCGCCGCCGGTAGGGCAGGTTGTAGCGGACCGCGAGCCAACCTCGCCGGGCCCATTCGTCGCACAGCGCGACGAGCATCGGGGCGTCGCGGCTGCCGCCGGCGCCGTGCGTCAGCGCGACGGTCCCGGCCGGGGTGCCGGCCGGCTCATGGACCACGCCGGCGATCTCATCCATCGGACAACCGGAACAGCGCCGAGACCGAGCCGTGGCCCCCGCCCAGCGGATAGGCCGCGCGCAGGCACTCGGTGATCCACTCCTTGGCGAAGGCGACCGCGTCGGGCAGCGGATACCCGTGGGCCAGCGCGGCGGCGGCAGCGGCGGCCAGCGTGTCACCGGCGCCGTGGTCGTGGGGGGTGTCGATGCGCACCGAGTCGTACTCGTAGAAGTCGGCGCCGTCGAACAGCAGATCGGGGCTGTGCGCCGAGGAGCGCAGGTGGCCGCCCTTGACCAGCGCCCAGCGCGGGCCCAGCGCGTGCAGCGCCTGCGCGGCGGCCCGCTGGGTGTCGGCGTCGACGACGTCGATGCCGGTGATCAGCCGGACCTCGTCGAGATTCGGGGTGACCAGCGTGGCCAGCGGGAACAGCCGCGCGGTGAGCGACTCCAGGGCGCTGGGATGGAGCAGCGGGTCACCGTGCATCGATGCGCAGACGGGATCGACGACCAGCGGCACCGTGCCAGTGAGGCCGAGCCGCGTCCAGGTGTCGGCGATGGTGTCGATGATCTCGGACGAGGCAAGCATCCCGGTCTTGGCGGCCTGCACGCCGATGTCGGTGGCCACCGCCTCGATCTGTCCGGCGACGATGTCGACCGGAATCTCGTGAAAACCCTTGACGCCCACGGAGTTCTGCACGGTCACCGCGGTGACCGCGACGAGGCTGTGAATGCCGAGCAGTGCGAACGTGCGCATGTCGGCCTGAATGCCGGCGCCCCCGCCGGAGTCGGAGCCCGCGATGGTCAGGACGCGCAACGGCGCGCGGCCCGGCGGGGTCAGGGGCAGAACGTTCATGACATCTCCCTACGCCGGCATGACCCGGTCAGGTTCGTACGGTCGACGGCGCGTCAGCCGTCCTCTCAGCGCGCTCGGCGCGCGCTCCCGCGTGGACTCCCTCAACGTAACCGACCCCTTTCAGCGGTTGCCGCGGGAATAGGTTTTGGTGGTCGACAATTTGTATAGCTAATATATGTGTTTTGCAGGCGCAGGGTTGCGCCCGTCATGGATACGAAACGCGACGACGAAATGACGACGGATATGACGACAGAAGCCCCGATCACCCTCAGCGAGACCTCGATCCGGCGCGCGCGGATGGACCACGATCACCCGTTCTACAAGTGGATCGTGCTGTCCAACACCACGCTGGGCACGCTGCTGGCCACCATCAACGCCTCGATCGTGCTGATCTCCCTGCCGGCCATCTTCCGCGGTATCGGCCTCAACCCCCTCGCTCCCGGCAACGTGAGCTACCTGCTGTGGATGCTGATGGGCTACCTCGTGGTCACCGCGGTGCTGGTGGTGCCATTCGGCCGGCTCGGCGACATGTTGGGCCGGGTCCGGATCTACAACGTGGGCTTCGCCGTCTTCACCGTCGCGGCGGTCGCGCTGTCGTTCGACCCGTTCCAGCTCGACGGCGGCGCGATCTGGCTGATCGCGTGGCGGGTGGTGCAGGGCATCGGCGGAGCGATGCTGATGTCGTCGTCCTCGGCGATCCTGACCGACGCGTTCCCGGCCAACCAGCGCGGCATGGCGCTCGGCGTCAACATGGTGGCCGCGGTGGCCGGCTCCTTCCTGGGTCTGCTGATCGGTGGCTTCCTGTCCGAATGGCACTGGAAGGCGATCTTCTGGGTCGGCGTGCCGATCGGCATCCTGGGCACCATCTGGAGCGTGCGTTCGCTCAAGGAGCTGGGCGTGCGCACCCCGGGGAAGCTGGACTGGGCGGGCACGTTGACGTTCGGCGTCGGGCTGACCGTGCTGCTGATCGGCATCACCTACGGCATCCAGCCCTACGGCTCGTCCACGACGGGATGGACCAACCCGTGGGTGCTCGGCGCCATCGGCGTGGGCGTGGCCCTGCTCGTGGTGTTCTGCTTCGTCGAGTTGCGGGTCAAGCAGCCGATGGTCAACATCCGGCTGTTCCGCTCCGCGTCGTTCGGCATGGGCAATCTCGCCGGGCTGATGTCGTCGGTCGGGCGCGGTGGTCTGCAGTTCATGCTGATCATCTGGCTGCAGGGCATCTGGTTGCCGCTGCACGGCTACAGCTTCGAATCCACCCCGCTGTGGGCGGGCATCTACATGCTGCCGATGACGGCCGGCTTCCTGATCGCCGGTCCGCTCGCCGGCTCTCTGAGCGACCGCTTCGGTGCGCGGCCGTTCACCGTCGGCGGCATGCTGCTGATGGCAGTGACGTTCGTGGCGCTCGTCCTCATCCCGGTGAACTTCGACTACTGGTTGTTCGCGGTGCTCGTCTTCCTCAACGGTCTCGGGGGTGGCATCTTCACCGCGCCCAACACCGCGGCGATCATGTCCAGCGTGCCGTCGGCCGAACGCGGCGCGGCCTCGGGCGTGCGCGCCACGTTCTTCAACGCCGGCTCGTCGCTGTCGATCGGCATCTTCTTCTCGCTGATGATCGTCGGGCTGGCCAACTCGCTGCCCGGCGCGATGAGCAGCGGTCTGCAGGCCCAGGGCGTGTCCAGCGCGGTGGCCCACGACGTCGCCAACCTGCCGCCGGTGGGCAGCCTGTTCGCGGCGTTCCTGGGCTACAACCCGATCGCCGAACTGCTGGAGCCCTCGCATGCTCTGCAGCAGCCCGGTGTCAACGCCGAGGTGCTGACCGGTAAGACGTTCTTCCCGGAGTTGATCACCGAGCCGTTCCACCACGGTCTGGTCGTGGTATTCATCGCCGCGGCGGTGATGATGCTCATCGGCGCCGTGGCCTCGATGTTCAACCCCGGGCGTTACGCCGAGGACCGTGCCGACGCCTAGAACGGTGGCGGTTCGTCGGGATCCGATGGTGTCCGGGGTGGCGGTTGCCAATGGGGTTGCAGCTCTTCGGGTTCCAACGGGTCGTTGACCCACTGCATGTACGGGGCGGTGGAGGGCCTGTCGCTGACCGGGCCGTGGAACAGCTCCCGCCAGCGGCGAGTGTGATTGCGCCAGCGCCGATCTCTGATTTCTCGCGTGGCGGCCTGGTTGCGATAGCGGTTGTATTCGGTGGTGGCTCGGTGGGCGCAGAGCCGAGTGCGGGCACGTTCGACCCGGGTGCGGTCTTCGCGGCGCCGTGGTCGAGTGGTCAGACCGAACAGGGCAGTCGAGCCCGGTGTGGTGCGCGAGACCTGCCCTGCCGGAGAGGTCCACACGATGGTGCCGTCGGCCAGGAGCTCGACACACCAGCCGCCGAAGGTCTTGCACCGGTGATGCTCTCGGCAGAAGCAGGCGAGATTCCAGGGCACGGTGCGCCCGCCGGCCGCCGGGTCTCGGTGGTTGAAGGGGGTGATGTGGTCGATGTCGCACTGCTCGGCCGGGACCGAGCATCCGGGTGCCCGGCATGTCAGATCGCGCAGGCGGATCCAGCGGGCCAGCGCAGCGCCCGGCCGGTACCGCAGTTCCTCCTGCCGGCTGACAGCGGGCTCCTCGACCAGCCGGCGGGTGGCGTCCCGGGCCAGCTCGCGGACCAGTTCGGCGTCGATGACCCCGAACCCGACCAGGTATCCCGGCGCCTGGCTTTGTCCATTCACGGTGTCTGCGCTGGCCAACACGTTCAGCACGACCTTCGGCGAGACCCGCGGTGCCGGAGGTGTGGGAGCGGGATCGGTCTTGGGGCAATCGATTGTCCCGCAACGGCATTCGAGTTCACGGCGTTCGACCAGGGCTTCGAAGGCATCGGCGCGGCGTTGCTGCCGGGTGCGCGGGTCGGCCGGACACACCGAGGCGGCCATCGCCGACAACTCGGCGTCGACCATCTTTCCCGCCGGAGCGGACAACTTGACCCGCACCGTGGCCATCCCGTCGCCGTTCGAGCTGACGTGCGCCCCGCGCTCGTCGTAGGCGCGCTGGCGGCGCTTCTTGACCCCGTCGCGGTCCACGGTGCTCACCACCTGATCAACAGCGTCGATGACCCGCCGCCGCGACCACGACGACCAGCTGCCGAGACGCTCGGCCATATCGGCGTCGATCTGGGCCATCAGATCGTCGGCGACCAGTTCGGTGCGCTTGATCACCAACTCGACCGTCGGCCAGCTCACCTCGCCGCGAGCAAGAAGCTCTCCCACCGCCGGTAACCGCTGATCCAGGGTCTCGGCGGCGAACACCATCGCCCGCGCGGCAGCGGTCGACACGTTGATCAGCGCGGCGACCTCGGTGGTGGTGCGCGCGAACCCGGTGATCATCGACCGGGCGTCGGCGTCGACGGCCAGCTCCTCGTCGATCCGACGGCCGAGCAACTGCGCGATCGCCGCGAGCTTGCGCGCCACCTGCATCGACTCTTGACGCAGCGCATCCTCGACCACCGCGAAGACGTCGCCGTCAGACCAACTATCGAACATGTGTTCGAGTATAGCTGCGTGTCTCGACAAAGACGTCCCTTGCCGCTGAGGGCGGGACTGTGCTTAGAGACCGGACTTCTGAGGAGCTCGCGCGGTCCGGTGCTCGCTTCTGGCGTCGTGCCTGGCCGTCATCGCCTCGTGGCGCTGCGCCCGCGCGGTGCGTCGCACCTCCGCACGGTCCGCCCGCGGCGCCCGCTGTGGCGCACGTGCCTCGCGGATGTCGGAAGCGCCTGGGAACGGCTCCGGCCGCCGGTAGGCCCGGTCGACCATCGCCTTCAGCGGCGTGTTGAGCGCATCGGCCAGCCTGTCGCACCCGAGCGTGCGTAGCGGCTGCAGCAACGGCAGATCGTGCGTCGGCGTCAGCACATAGGTCGTGTTGTCGACCGTCCACCGCGCATTGGCCGGATCGTCGGGATTCACCTGGGTGTAGTCGAGGTGCACCGACTGGATGCCCATCACGGCGTTGGCGAGGGCCAGCAGGAAGAACGGCGAGAACGGCTTGTTGGGGAAATCGGCGAACAGGTCGTACTGCCGGGCGACGTCGGTGACGGTGTACTGCGTCTGCGGGGTGGTGTCGCCGAGCGGGACGTATGCACCCCCGAACGCACGTGCTGGATTGCCGACGAGCACGAACGACAGGTCCTCGGTCGACGGCACACCGGGATCCGCGGCGTGTTCGCGCAGCCAGTGCCCGGCGACGATCGCCCCCTGGCTGTAGCCCATGACGATCATCGGCGCCGGGGTCGCCGCGATGGCTTCGTCCAGCGCAACGACGCCGGCGGGCACCGAATCGGGCCCGACGACCGCCGGGTACACGACCTCGACGCACGTGTTGGCGGGGGCGTGGCACACCGAACCGCCCAGCAGGTCCGTCATCTCGCCCGCGCCGATGCCGAGCGTCTCCTGCACCGTCAGCACGGTCGCCGCGCTCGCGGTCGGGACAGCGGCGAGCGAGACGGCCGCCGCGGCGGCGACCAGCACCATCGCGGCCCGGGTGACGAGTTGTCTCATGGCCCAACGCTAGAGGGGCCGAGGTGGGGTGCGGCAGGGACGAAAGACCCGAAGGTGATGGCCGTCAGTCCGCGAGGTCCGCGAGAACCGGCGCATGATCGCTGGCGCCTTTGCCTTTTCGTTCCTCGCGGACGATCTCGGCGTGGGTGACGCGGTCGGTGAACGCCGGGGAGCCGAGGATGAAATCGATTCGCATACCTCGGCGCTTCTGGAACGCCAACCGGGTGTAGTCCCAGTAGGTGAAGACGCCGGGGCCCGGCGCGAACGGACGCACCACGTCGGCGTAACCGGCGTCGACGACCGCGGCGAAGGCGTCGCGCTCCGGCGGCGTGACGTGGGTGCTGTCCTGATAGGCCTCGACGCTCCAGACGTCGTCGTCGGTCGGGGCGATGTTCCAGTCGCCGACCATCGCGATCGGTGCGGCCGGATCGTCGGCGAGCCATCTGCCAGCGGTATCGCGGAGCGCGGCAAGCCATTCCAACTTGTAGGCGTAGTGCGGCGAATCCACCGTGCGGCCGTTGGGGACATACAGGCTCCACACCCGCACGCCGCCGCACGTCGCACCCAGCGCCCGCGCTTCTGCGGCAGCCTCCACGGCGTCGTCGGAACTCCACGTCGGCTGACCGTCGAAACCGACCGCGACGTCGTCGATGCCCACCCGCGACGCGATGGCCACCCCGTTCCACTGGTTGAACCCGCAGTGCACGACGTCGTAGCCGAGCGCGGCGAACGGCATCGTCGGGAACTGCTCGTCGGAGCACTTGGTCTCCTGCATCGCCAGCACGTCCACGTCGGCGCGCTCCAGCCAATCGGTGACCCGATCGACTCTGGCGCGGATCGAGTTGACGTTCCAGGTCGCCAGTCGCATGTCCCTCAGACTAAGTCCTCGGCGCGGACATAGCGGGAGCGGTGGTGCAGCGTGAAACCCATCTGTTCGTACAGCCGGCGGGCGGCGTCGTTGTCGGTCACGACCTGCACGTAGGCGCGCGTGGCGCCCCGGTCGCCGGCCCAGGCCAGCAACCCCGCGCACAGCCTGCGCGCCAACCCCTGGCGTCTGGCCGATTCGACGACGTGCACCGCAGACACGCCCGCCCACCGGGTGCCGTCGGGGGCCTCGGTGAGTGCCACCCTGCCCACCGCCGCACCGGCCAGCGTGCCGAATCCCAGCTCGCCGTCGACGACCGCGGCCAGCACCGGGGCCGGAACCTCGCGCTCGTACAGCGTCAGCCACGCATCGTCGGGGACCGCCGACACCGTGACGTCGTCCAGGTCACCCGGCCCGATATCCGTTGTCATCACCAGGTTCTCGGCGTCGGTCGGCACTCCCTCGGGGACCCGGAACAGTCGGTCCGGCGCCGAGATGAGCGCAGGCACTCCGCGGGTGGCATACCAGTCGGCCACCGCCGCGATCTCGGCGACAGATGTGAAGCGCAGCGGCACAGCAGAATTGGCGCGCCGGGTGGCGCCGTCGCCGTAGCGCAGGAACCACCCGTCGAGCCACTGCTGCTCGGTGCCCGGCCATGCCAGCGCCGCCGCGTGCTCGAGGTTGCGGATCTGTCCGGCGCGCACCGGCTGTTCGGGCACCACCCGGAAGGCGACGACGTCGTCGCGGCCGACGGTGACCACTTCACCGTGGCGGGTGCGCACCTGCACCGTCGGGTCGACCTGTTCGACGTGGCCGACCACGTCGGTGAAGGGTCGGGTCTCGCCGGCCGGCAGCCGATACCGAAGGCTGACCCGTGCGCCCAGCGCCGGCAGTTCCGTCACAGCTCAGTGCCCGAACGGATCGGGGTCCTCACCGGGCATCCAGGTCAGACCGGGCACGCCCCAGCCGTGCGACTTCACCGCCCGCTTGGCGCTGCGCGCATTGCGGCCGACGAGCCGGTCCAGGTAGAGGAAGCCGTCGAGGTGACCCGTCTCGTGCTGCAGCATCCGGGCGAACAGATCCGTCCCCTCCAGCGTGATCGGGTTGCCGTCCGCGTCCAGGCCGGTCACCCGCGCCCACGATGCGCGGCCCGTCGGGAACGATTCGCCGGGCACCGACAGGCAGCCCTCGTCGTCGTCTTCGGGGTCCGGCATCGTCTCGGGCACCTCGGAGGTCTCCAGCACCGGGTTGACGACGACGCCGCGTCGCCGGACGGTCTTGCCGCGGGCGTCGGCGCAGTCGTAGACGAAGACCCGTTTCCCGACGCCGATCTGGTTGGCGGCCAAGCCGACTCCGTGAGCGGCGTCCATCGTGTCGTACAGATCGGCGATGAGATCAGCGAGATCGGCGGGCAGAGTCCCGTCGTCGCCGACGGGGATCGGCTCGGTGGGGGTGTGGAGAACGGGATCTCCCACGATGCAGATCGGTCGGACAGCCATGCCCGAAAGCTTAAAGTGGCCCGCGCCGCCGCCGACTCGCGGTCATTGGTGCCCCCGTCCGTGACCGAGCCGTGATTGAATACCAGCCGAAACCACACTGGTGTCATTTCGACCGTCGGAAGGGTCCAAGAGGCGATATGGACGGCGCGATCGCGCGGACTGACAAGTCCGGGGACTCCGCAGACGGCGCTGAACCCGCCGACGGTCTGACCCGTCGGGAGCACGACATCCTGGCCTTCGAGCGGCAGTGGTGGAAGTACGCCGGATCCAAGGAAGACGCCATCAAGGAGCTCTTCTCGATGTCGGCGACCCGTTACTACCAGGTGCTGAATGCGTTGGTCGATCGGCCGGAGGCCCTGGCCGCGGACCCGATGCTGGTCAAGCGGTTGCGCAGGCTGCGCGCGAGCCGGCAGAAGGCCCGCGCGGCGCGGCGCCTCGGCTTCGACGTGACCTGACCGCAGCGGCGAGCCGATACAGTAGGCGCCGATGAACCAGCGAGAATCCTCCGGACTGCCACTGCGCGCCATCGTGATGGTGCTGCTCTTCCTGGGTGTGGTCTTCCTCCTCGTCGGGTTCCAGGCGCTCAGCGGTGGCGACGACTCGGCCGACAGCGACTCGATCACCACCTCGATCACCAGCACCCCGACCACCCCGTCGAGCACCGCGGCGCCGGCGAAGGCCGAGGTGCGGGTCTTCAACATCTCCACCACCGAAGGCGCCGCCGAGACCACCGCCAACCGGCTGCGTGAGGCGGGCTGGAACGTCACCGAGACCGGCAACCTGACCCTGCCCGACACCACGGTCACCACCGTCTTCTTCAGCGACGCCCCCGGTGAGCAGCAGGCGGCCGAAGAGGTCGGCCGGTTGCTCGAGGCACCGGTGGCACCCCGGGTCCCCGAACTCACAGAGCAGCCACCAGGCGTGATCGTGGCAGTCACCGGCTAGGCTCTTGCACATGCTCAGGACCGTCGCCGCCGCCACCCTGTTCGCAGCGCCAGCCCTCGCGTTGGCCGCGTGCTCACCTCCCGGTGAGGTGCCCTCGAACACCCCCGGAACCACACCCGCCATCTGGACCGGCTCCCCGTCGCCGTCGGCGTCCGCCGGCGAGGAGGGCCCGGGCGCAGGCGGCGAGGCCCAGGCCGCCGGTGGCGAGACGCTCAAAGCCGATCTCAAACTGCCCGACGGCACCACCGTGGCCACCGCCGACATCGCCTTCTCCGGCGGGTACGCCACCGTCACCGTGCAGACGTCCGGCACCAACCAGCTGACCCCCGGCTTCCACGGCTTGCACATCCATTCGGTGGGCAAGTGCGAGGCCAACTCGGTCGCACCGACCGGCGGCGCGCCCGCCAACTTCAACTCCGCGGGCGGCCACCTCCAGGTGCCCGGTCACAGCGGTCACCCCGCCAGTGGCGATCTGGCCTCGCTGCAGGTCCGCGAGGACGGCTCGGCCAAGCTCGTGACGACCACCGACGCCTTCACCGCCGAGGAGCTGCTCGGCGGGGCTGGCACAGCGATCATCATCCATGAGAAGGCGGACAACTTCGCCAACATCCCGCCGGAGCGCTACCAGCAGGTCAACGGCGCACCGCCGCCGGATCAGACCACCCTGGCGACCGGCGACGCCGGAGCGCGGGTGGCCTGCGGTGTCATCACACGGGGCTGACCGCCGGGCTGACAGCCGCATCGATTTCGCCGGCTCGCCCCGGCCCACACTCGGTGTCGAGTGGGAGTTCGCGCTCGTCGACGCGCAGACCCGCGACCTGAGCAACGAGGCCGCCTCGGTGATCGCGGAGATCGGCGAAAACCCGCACGTGCACAAGGAACTGCTGCGCAACACCGTCGAGGTCGTGACGGGTATCTGCGACAGCGTTCCCGAGGCGATGGATGATCTGCGGTCCACGCTCAAGCCGGTGCGCACCGTCGTACGGGAACGCGGCATGGAGTTGTTCTGTGCGGGCACACACCCGTTCGCGAAGTGGTCGGCGCAGAAGCTGACCGACGCGCCGCGCTACGCCGAGCTGATCAAGCGCACCCAGTGGTGGGGTCGGCAGATGCTGATCTGGGGCGTGCACGTGCACGTCGGGGTGTCCTCGGCGCACAAGGTGATGCCCATCATCACCTCGCTGCTCGACTACTACCCGCACCTGCTGGCGCTGTCGGCGTCGTCGCCGTTCTGGGACGGTGAGGACACCGGGTACGCGAGCAATCGGGCGATGATGTTCCAGCAGTTGCCGACGGCCGGTCTGCCGTTCCACTTCCAGGAGTGGCGCGAGTTCGAAGGCTTCGTCGCCGACCAGAAGAAGACCGGGATCATCGATCACATGAACGAGATCCGTTGGGACATACGACCTTCCCCGCACCTGGGGACGGTGGAGGTGCGGATCTTCGACGGGGTGTCGAATCTGCGGGAGCTCTCGGCGCTCGTCGCGCTGACGCACTGCCTGATCGTCGACCTCGATCGCCGGCTCGATGCCGGTGAGACACTGCCCTCGATGCCGCCCTGGCATGTCCAGGAGAACAAGTGGCGCGCCGCGCGCTACGGCCTGGACGCGATCATCATCCTCGACGCCGACAGCAACGAGCGGCTGGTCACCGAGGATCTCGACGATCAGCTCGATCGGCTGATGCCGGTGGCCGAATCCCTGTCGTGCGTCGACGAACTCGCCGCCGTCGCCGAGATCTATCGCAACGGCGCGTCCTATCAGCGGCAGCGCCGGGTGGCCGAGGAGGCCGACGGTGACCTGCGCGCCGTCGTCGACGCGCTGGTCGGGGAGTTGGTGATCTGAGCATGCCGACTGTTCCGATGTTCCCGCTCGAGACGGCGATGCTGCCCGGCGAGGAGTTGCCGCTGCGGATCTTCGAGCCGCGGTATTCGGCGCTGGTGCAGGCGTGTCTGGCCGCCGACGACCCCGCCTTCGGGACGGTGCTGATCGAGGCGGGCCGCGAAGTCGGCGGCGGTGACAGTCGCAGCGACGTCGGCACGCTCGCCCACATCGTCGAATACGTCGAACTGGGCGAGGGCCGCTACGCCATGAAATGCGCGATACAGGAACGCTTTCGGGTCATCGAATGGTTGCCGGACGATCCGTATCCGCGGGCGGTGATCGAACTCTGGCCCGATGAACCCGGCGCGCCCGTCACGGTCGACCAGATCCGCGACATCGAAGACCGGATGGTGGCGCTGTTCGAGAGGATCGCGTCGGCGCGGAATGCACAGGTGAATGCGCGCGACATCGTGCACGGCGCCGACGAGTCGGGTGATGCGGCGATGTGGTTGTACGCGTTGACCGCTCGGCTTCCGATGGGACAGGCCGACCGGTACTCGGTGCTGGCTGCTCCGACGGCGGCCGACCGGGTGTCGGCGCTCTCTGAAGCCGTTGACACCGTCACCGCGATGGTGGAGTTCCAGCTCTCGGAGTGATCGGCCTACCTCAGAGCAGCTTGCCCTGAACGAAGACGTAGGGCGGAATCATGACGTCGCCGTCGACGGCCCGGTGGTAGCGGTGCATCACGTCGCGCACGTCGACCGACGTCGCCTCCCAGTGATTGCAGCACAACCATTGCGACACATCGGGATTGATCGCTGCCTCGACGGCGATTCGGGTTCCCCGCGTGCTGTAGAGGGCGATCTCGGAGAGCAACGCGTCCTGCGCCTCGGCGGACAGCTCGGGCAGCACCCCTTCGATCGACCAGGCCGTCGGCTCCAGGTGATCGAAGCCGGCCGCCTGCAGCGCGCGCGGCCAGTCCTCGCCGGCCTCCACCGGCACCGGCATGTACTTGGCACCCAACTGTGCGTCGGAGGCGTCCATCGTCGCGGTCTTCAGCGCCAACACCCCCGGTTCGTCCACCTCGAAGATCACGGTGTCGCTGAGCCACGGCAGCCGCCAGGGGCGGGTGTCCAGGCCGGCGCCGAGGATGACGACCTGTGACACCCCGCCCGCACTGGCTGAGAGCACGTAGTCGTCGAACCACTTCGTGCGCGCTGCGGCGTAGTCCGCGCCGGCGCAGGGCCGGCCGTCCGGCATTGCCGCGCCGGCGGCGTCGACCAGCAGGCGCGCATACGGATCGGTGAACAAGGGGTGTTCGGAGTCGTTCTCCCATGCCCGCACCATCGCGACGCCGAGCGCCCTGTGGTACCCCGGGCTGTCAGCGTCGCGGCGAATCATGGTCGCCGGATTCCCGATCGTCGGCCAAACCATGCATCTCGTCGGTGGTCATCAGATCGTCGCGGATGTTCTGCTCGCGGTAGGCGAGCTGACCGACCCGATTCGCGATCACCGGCGCGGTGATCACGGTGAACAACCCCGTCAAGATCAGCATCCCCACGTCGACGTGGCCGCGCAGCCGCAATGCGGCGCCCAACAGCACCAGCAGCAGCCCGAGCACCTGCGGCTTGGTGGCCGCATGCATCCGCGACAGCGTGTCGGGGAAACGGACCACGCCGATGGCCGCGGTGAGCGCGAGCGCCGACCCGCCCAGGATCAGCACCGCGGCGATGACGTCGAAGGCGGTCACCGCTGCCGTCCCTTGTGCGCCGGGTCGTCGACGTCGGGCACCCGGAATCGGGCGACGCTGACCGATCCCACGAACGTGATCAACGCCAGCGCCGTCAGGCTGTACGTGACCGTGGTGTCCAGGCTGAACGCCGCCCACGTGCCGATGGCACACATCGCCACCGCCACAAGGGTGTCCAACGCCACGAGCCGATCGAGCGTGGTGGGTCCGAGCAGCATGCGAAACATGGTCGCCAGCGCGGCGACCGACAGCATGGCCCCGGCGACGATCCAGACGACGGTCACGACGTGACCTCCTTCTCCGCGGCTGGTCGCCAGTCCGCGTCCCGCTCGAACGAGTCGACCAACAGCTTCTGCAGATTCGCCACCTGTCGGTGAAACCGTGCCACCGTGCGGTCGGATCCGACGTCGAGCACGTGCACGTAGATCATGCGGCGGGGCTGATCGATCTCCAGCACCATCGTTCCCGGGGTCAGGTTGATGATGTTGACCGCCAGCACGAGCACCAGGTCGGATTTGACGGCGAGGTGAGCCCGCAACACCGCGCTCAGCGGAGGGGGACCGGGCTTCAGTGCTAACGCCGCGACCTGAACCGACGATGACACCAGGTACCACACGACCGTGATCACCAGGCGCAGCAGCGGAATCGGATGCAGCCGGCCCTCCACGGGCACGGGCGGCAGCGGCAGCAGCACGGTGATGACAAGCGCGATCACCAGACCGGAGAGCAGGTTGGCTGCAGAGACGTTGCCCCACAGCAGCACCCACACCAGGATCAGCCAGCAGACCATCCAGACCCGCAGCGCGCGTGTCCTCATCTCGACACCTCCCCGAGCACCGCGGTGATGTACTGCCCGCGGTCGAGCACCTCGGCCGCGGCCCGATCGCTGTAGGCGAAGATCGGCCCGGCCGCGACGGTCAGCGCCAAACCGACGGCGATCAGCGCACCCGTCGGCACCAGCATGCCGATCGGCATCCGACCCACGTCGTCGCGGTCGACGAACTCGATGTCCACCGAGTCCTCCGGATCCTCCAGCAGCACCGTCGGTGCGCCGCCGGACAGATGCCCTTCGGGGGCGTCCTTGCGGGCACGCCAGAACGCCTTCGTCCACACCCGCGCGATGACGTAGAGCGTGAGCAGGCTGGTGATGACGCTGCCGGCGACCAGCATCCAGGCCAGCACCGAGCCGGACTCCGACCCGGCCTCGAGCAGCGCCACCTTGCCGATGAACCCCGAGAACGGGGGTATGCCACCGAGATTCAGGGCCGGGACGACGAACACGAATGCCAGCACCGGGCTCGCGGCGGCGAGCCCGCCGAGCCGCTCCAGCGTCGACGCGCCCGCCTGCCGTTCGATCAGACCGACGACCAGGAACAGCGTGGTCTGCACGAGGATGTGGTGAGCGACGTAGTAGATCGCGCCCGACATGCCCAGTTGGGTCGACAGCGCGATGCCGAACACCATGTAGCCGATGTGGCTGACCAACGTGAAGGACAACAGCCGCTTGATGTCGCTCTGCGCGATCGCGCCGAGAATGCCCATCAGCATCGTCGCGAGTCCGGCGACCAGCAGCACGTTGTCCATCGTGCCGCCGGGGAAGAGCAGCGAGTGGGCCCGGATGATCGCATACACACCGACTTTGGTGAGCAGGCCGGCGAACACGGCGGTGACCGGGGCCGGTGCGGTGGGGTAGGAGTCCGGCAACCACGTCGACAGCGGGAACACCGCGGCCTTGATGCCGAACGCCACCAGCAGCACCGCGAACAGCGCGGTGCGCGTCCCCTCGGAGACGCCGTCGAGGCGCACCGACAGCTCGGCCATGTTCAGCGTTCCGGTGGTGGCGTACACCAGCGCGATGCCGAACAGGAACACCAGCGACGACACCATCGAGACCATCACGTAGGAGATGCCCGCCCGCACCCGTTCCCGGCTCGCGCCGATCGTCAGCAGCACGAAGCTCGCGTTGAGCAGCACCTCGAAGCCGACGAAGAGATTGAACAGGTCACCGGCGAGGAAGGCCATGAACACGCCCGCCGACAGCACCAGGTAGCTCGGCAGGAAGATCGACACCGGTTGCCGGCCGTCGCCGTCCCGGATGCCCTGCCCGATGGCGTAGAACACCACGGCGAGCAGCACGATCGAGGACACCACCAGCATCAGCGCCGAGAGCCGGTCCACGACCAGCGTGATGCCCAGTGGCCCCATCCCCGGTTCGGTCGGACCCCAGCCGCCGACCTGCAGGGCGATGGTGCNCCGGGAGCCGCTTGGCGGCGGTGGCGCTCGCGGGGCCGGCCCCGACGATCACTACGTCGACCGCCTCGTTCCGTTCGTAGGTCTTCATCCAACTCCAGTTCGCCTGTTGCGCCAGCAGTCGATGCGAGCCCCGCATCAAATAATTTATACAACTAGGTGATCATCCGCAGGGGAAGCTTCACCGCCGAGGGTGAGGAGCAGCACCACGACGGCAGTGCCAGCACCGCGATGCCGCGCTGCAGACGTGGCTTGCGGCCCGCCAGCAGCGTGAGCGCCGCAGCGACCATCGGCACCAGCACGGGCAGCGGCGTCAGCACCGTTGCGAGATGACCGCCGATCACCGCGACCCCTCGTGTCCGGGCAGCGCGTCGAGTTCGTCGGGCAGGTCGGTGTCGCGGGTGCGGTCGGGTTCCAGACGGCCCTCGATCGCTTCGCCGACCTCGGTGCCGGACTGCTGGGACACCCTGATGTCTTCGGGGTCGTTGCTCACCTCTTCGCGGGTGTTCAGCCGGTACGACCGGTAGGTCAGGGCCAACACGAACGCCGCCACCCCCATCGTGATCACGATCGCGGTGAGAATCAGGCCCTGCGCCAGGGGGTCTGCCGTCGTCGTGTTGCCGGCGCTGGTGCGGCCCCGCACCGGGGGATTGCCCGACGGTCCACCCACCGTGAGTATCAGCAGGTTGATCGCGTTGCCGATCAGCAACAGCCCCAGCAACATTCGGGTCAGGTGCCGTTCCAGCAACAGGTACACCCCGGCGGTGGTGAGCCCGCCGATGATGGCCAGGGGAACCAGATATGTCGTCATCGTGTCCTGCCCAACTCCTCGTCGATCTGCGCTCCGAGGCTGCGCAGCACGTCGAGAACCAGGCCCACGACGATCAGGTAGACGCCCATGTCGAAGAACAGCGCGGTGACGAACTTGACCGTGCCCAGCACCGGCACGTCGAACTCGATCAGCGCCGACGACAGGACGGGGGCGCCCGCCAGTAGCGACGCGGCCGCCGTGCCGGCTGAGAGCATCAGCCCGGCGCCGAGGATCTTGCCGGCGTCGAGGGGCAACGCCTCGCCGAGTTCGTAGCGGCCGCCCGCCAGGTAGCGCAGCACCAGCGCGAGACCGGCCATCAACCCGCCGGCGAAGCCGCCGCCGGGAACGTTGTGGCCGGCGAAGAAGAAGTAGGCCGACAACACCATCATCACCGGGAAGATCAGTCGGGTGGCCACTTCGAGCACCAGGGAGCGGTTGCGGGGATCGCGCAGTTCGCTGCCGCGCAACCAGGTGACGTCCCCGGCGGCCGGGCTGTTGACGGAGTGGACCGCGAGCTTGCCGATGTCCGGCTGACCCGCATCGCGTACGTCGGCGACCCTGGGAGCCGCACCGAAGCGCCTGTTGCGGAACACCATCGACGCCACCCCGGTGGCCGCCACCAGCAGCACCGAGATCTCGCCCAGGGTGTCCCAGGCGCGGATGTCGACGAGCAGCACGTTGACGGTGTTGGACCCGTGGCCGCGCAGATAGGCCGCGTCGGGCAGCAGCTCGGCGATCGGCCGGCCCGAGCGCGCCGCCATGGCGAACGCCGCGAGGGTGGTGACCGTCGCGCCGACGGCCACGGCCAGCACGGCACGCGGCACCCGGAAGCGCTGGATGTCCGCGCCGCCCGTCTCGGCCGGCAGCACCCGCAGCACGAGCACGAAGACCACCAACGTCAGCGTCTCCACCAGGAACTGCGTCAGCGCCAGGTCGGGTGCGCCGTGGAACGCGAAGATCACCCCGCATCCGTAACCGGTGACACCGACGAGCAGCACCGCGGCCAGCCGGTTGCGCATCACCGTGGCGGCGAACGCCGCGGCGAGCATCAGCACGCCGATCACCGCCTGGGGCGGGGACTCCCACAGCTCGAAGTGCGGCCGGTCGCGCGCCCCGAGCGCCAGCACGGCCAGCGGCACCAGCACGAGGGTGGTCAGGATGACCGACTGCGTGGCCGGGATCGAGCCGCGCTGGGTGACCGCGGTCAGCCGCACGGACATGATGTCGGCCCCGCGCAGCACCGCGTCGTAGATCCGATCGGCGTTGGCCAGCGGCAGGAACCCGATCCGGGCCCGGCGAAGCCTGCCGCGGCTCACGTACACCGCGATACCGGCGCCGAGCACGACCAGCGACAGCAGCAGGGGCAGGTTCACCCCGTGCCAGAGGGCCAGGTGGTAGTCGGCGTCGTAGCCGGCCGGGTCGGGCACCGTCTCGGCGTAGTCGCTCAGCACATGATCGAGGCCGGTGGGCCACAGCCCGAACAGCAACCCGGCACCGGCCAGGATCGCGGGCGGAATGAGGAACAGCGTCTCGGGACGGTGCATCTCGCTCACCCGGGTGCTCGGCTTCGGCAGACCCTTGCGGCCGAACGCGCCGAACACGAAGCGCAGGGTGTAGACCGTCGTCAGCACCGAACCGCTGACGATGCCGGCGAGCACCACCGGCGCCGCCGCGCCCAGAGTGGGGCTGTGCAGCACGGTCTCGAAGTCGGCCTCTTTCGCGATGAACCCGAGGAACGGCGGCAACGCGGCCATGCTCGCCGCGGCGCAGCAGGCGATGACCAGCAGCGGCCTGCTCCGGTCGCCGAGCCAGGCCAGCCTGCGGATGTCGCGGGTGCCGGTGGCGTGGTCGATGATGCCGACGACCATGAACAGCGCGGCCTTGAACATCGCGTGCGCACACAGCATCGCCAGACCGGCGAGCATCATCTCGCTGCCGCCCGCCCCGACCATCACCGTGATCAGGCCGAGCTGGCTGACCGTGCCGAACGCCAGGATCAGCTTGAGGTCGTACTCGCGCATGGCCCGCCACCCGGCGAGCAGCATGGTCAGCAGCCCGAGGGAGATGACGGTCGGCCGCCATTCGGGGGCGTCGGAGAACCCGGGGGTGAGCCGGGCGATCAGGTAGACACCGGCCTTCACCATCGCGGCGGCGTGCAGGTACGCACTGACCGGGGTGGGGGCGGCCATCGCGCCCGGCAGCCAGAAGTGCAGCGGCACGATCGCCGACTTCGACAGCGCGCCGACGAGGATCAGCACCACGGCCACCGAGGCCGCGACCCCGGTGGGCGGATCGGCGACCAGCTCGGAGATCAGGAAGGTGCCGGCGCGGTTGCCGATCACGACGATGCCGACGAGCATCGCCAGCCCGCCCAGCGTCGTCACCAGCAGCGCCTGCGTCGCGGCGCGCCGGCTCGTCGCACGCTCGGCGTAATGCCCCACCAGCAGGAACGACAGCACCGTCGTGATCTCCCAGAACACGTACAGCACGAGCATGTTGTCGCTGGTGACCAGGCCGAACATCGCGCCCGAGAACGCGACCAGCTCGGCGGCGAAGCTGGGCAGCCGCTTCTCGGTGTGCCCGTCGTGGTGGTGGAAGTAGTCGGCGCAGTAGAACAGCACCAGCGCCCCGACACCGAGCACCAGCACGCTCATGATCGCCGCGAGCGCGTCGAAGCGCAGCGTGATGTCCATCGACAGATCGGGCACCCACGGCACGGTGAGCCGCTGCCCGGGTCCGCTGCCCGGCCAGTGTCCGGCGACCCAGATCAGCGAGCCGAGAGGGACCAGCGCCAGCGGATAGAACGCTCGGCGGCCCCAGCGGTGGACGAGAACCGGCGCCAGCACGGTGGCCACTGCGTGCGCAGCGAGGATGGCGAGCATGGCTCCGTTTCGTCTCGGTCCGGGCGGTTTCGTCGTGGGGCGTCAGAGCCGCCGCCCAGTCTAGCGGGACGCGGGCGTCCGCCCCCCGGGCTGCGTCAGCGGCCGGTGACCATCACCTCGATGCGGTCCTCGCCGTCGGGGCCGCAGACGAACAGGATCTCGTCGCCGTCGCGCAGCACATCGGTGGCCTCCGGGACGATCAGCCGGTTGCCGCGCAGCACCGTGACCAGCGCGCTGTCCCGCGGCATCGCCAGCTCGCCGACCCGCCGGCCGACGAGCGGGCTGTCCGGGGGCAGCGTGAAGGAGGCGACGTTGGCGCTGCCTTCGCCGCGCAGTTCGCGGGGTCCGCGACCCAGCGCCATCAGTCGCACCACGTGGCCGACGTCGATGGCGCCCTCGACGGCGGCGACCATGGCCACCGGTGTCGACACCGCGACGTCGATGCCCCAGCCGTCGGTGAACAGCCATTCGTTGCGGGCGTCGTTGATGCGGGCCACCACCCGGCCGATGCCGAACTCGCTCTTGGCCAGCAGCGCCATCGCCAGATTCGCCTTGTCGTCGCCGGTGGCCGCGATCGCGACGTCGCAGATGTGCATCTCCGCCTCCTCGAGGGAGGACACCTCGCACGCGTCGGCCAGGAACCATTCCGCGCCGGGCACGGTCGCCGGCTCGTAGCGGTGGTACTCCTTCTCGATGAGCAGCACCTTGTGGCCGTAGTCGACCAGCTCCTGGGCCACGGAGCGGCCGACCGCACCGGCACCGGCTATCGCGATCCGCATAGAAGTGACTGTGCTGATTTACTGACAGCGACACAAGTGCCTGCAGCGAGGAAACAGTGACACTGCACGAGCTGTACGTGGCGCTGTTCATCGGGGGCCTGGTGCTGCTGGCGAGCATCGCCGCCACCAGGCTGGCCACCGGAGCCGGGTTGCCGAGCCTTCTGCTGTTCCTCGGCGTCGGCGTGCTGGTGGGCGAGGACGGCCTCGGTCTGCACTTCGACAACGCGCAACTGGCGCAGGATCTGGGCACCGCGGCGCTGGGCGTCATCCTGGTCGAGGGCGGTCTGACGACGCGCTTCGCCGACATCCGCAGAGTGCTCGCGCCGGCCGCGGTGCTCGCCACGGTGGGTGTGGTGGTCAGCACGCTGATCACCGCGGTGGCCGCGCATCTGCTACTCGGGATGAACTGGCAGCTGGCCCTGCTGCTGGGCGCGATCGTGTCGAGCACCGACGCGGCGGCGGTGTTCTCGGTGCTGCGGGTGGTGCCGCTGCCCCGGCGGCTGGGCGGCCTGCTGGAGGCCGAATCCGGCTTCAACGACGCGCCCGCGGTGATCCTGGTGCTGCTGTTCAGCGTGACGCCGCTGGTGCTCGAGCCGGTGACGATCGTCGGCACCCTGGTCTACGAGTTGGTGGTCGGTGCGCTGATCGGGCTGGCGTGCGGGTTCCTCGGCGCGATCGCGCTGCGCCGCACCGCGCTGCCCGCCGCGGGCCTGTACCCGTTGGCGACGTTCGGGCTCGGCATGCTGGCGTTCGCCGCCGCGGGGACGGCGCACGCGAGCGGGTTCCTGGCGGCCTACCTGGCCAGTGTGGTGCTCGCCAATTCCGGGCTGCCACACCGCTCGGCGACGCGCTCGTTCGCCGAGGGCTCGGGCTGGCTGGCGCAGATCGGGCTGTTCGTCATCCTGGGCCTGCTGGTGTCGCCCGACGAGCTGCTCGACGAGCTGATCCCCGCGGTCGTGACGGGCGTGGTGCTGCTGGTGCTGGCCCGGCCGCTGTCGGTGGTGCTGTCGCTGTGGGGTTTTCGCGTGCCGTGGCGGGAGCAGGCGTTCCTGTCCTACGCCGGGCTGCGCGGCGCGGTGCCCATCGTGCTGGCGACCTATCCGATCGTGGCGGGTGTGCCCGGCAGCGGCCGGCTGCTCAACATCGTGTTCATCCTCGTCGTGCTGTTCACCCTGGTGCAGGGGCCGAGTTTGCGCCGGGTCGCCGAGTGGCTGGACCTGATCCCGCGGGACACCACCCGCGAGGTCCATGTGGACGCGGCACCCCTGGACGTGCTGGGGGCCGAGCTGCTGACGACGACCGTCGCCCCGGGCTCGCGGCTGCACAACGTCACGGTGCTGGAGTTGCGGCTGCCCGATCCGAGTGTGATCACGCTGATCATCCGGGCCGGGCGGGCGTTCGTTCCGGAGCCGCTGACCCGGCTGCAGATCGGCGACGAGGTGATGATCGTGACGACGACGGCGACGCGGGAGGCGGCCGAGCGCCGGCTGCGGGCGGTGAGCCGCCGCGGCAAGCTGGCCTACTGGTTCGACGAGTACGGCGAGCCCGGGTAGACGCGGTTACTCGTCGCCGCCGGAGGTGTCCGGCCCCTGGCCGTCCGGCGCGGAAGTGTCTGCCCTGTCGCCCTTTTCGACCTTCACGGCGTCCCTGCGCTCCTGCCGTGCTTTTCTCGCCTCGGCGGCCTTTTCGGCCCTCTCGGCTTTCTTCGCCTTCCACGCGGTGAACACGCCGTCCCGCGAGGGTCGCTCGTCGGTTGCCGCGTTCTCGGTCTCGTCCGCGGCGACCTCCTCGCGATCCCTGTCGGGCACCGACAGCGGTCTGCCCTTGAAGGGCGGGTCGGCGTCCTCCCACCGCACCGGTCGGTCGAGCGGCGGGCGGTTGATCGCTATCGCTTCGGGCGACATGACGGTGGACACCTCGTCGATGGCGACGAACAGGGCCGAGTAACCGACATCGGTGGCGACGTCGCGCAGATTCGCGACCACACCTTCGCCGCGAAGGATGTCCGTGCCGTTGAACACCGCACTGGCCGTGAGACTCTCGATGAGGTTGAGGCCGATGTAGATCTGCTTGCCGACGAACCCGAGTCGATTGAGGACCGGGGTGATGCCCGTGCGCACGACGACCGTGAGGTCGATGAACGCGTCGTCGATCGCGTCGGCGAACGGAGTGCTGACGTCCGCGGCGGAGTTCGGTGCGACGGCAGGCCGGGGTCTCAACGGGGTGGACGAGGCCGTGTACTCGACGGCAGCGGTGACACGCACCGGTGCGGCCCGTTCGGCTGTGTCGACGGGTTGAGCCAGGACGGACGTCCCGGCGACTACCGCCACCGCCACGGCGGCGCTGGTTCGTGCGAAGAACTCCATGAGTGCCCCCCATGCCCCGCGCGGCGTGCGCAAGGGCGTACTGCTGACGCTAGAGAGGGAGCGAACCCGGGAGCAATAGGGGAAACCCCTCGCGTGAGGGCGTGGCGCACGGGGAGGGCATGGGAGACCACACCGATACCCGCGCCGAGGATGGGCCAGATGGGCCAGAAGTACCAGGCTCCGGTGCCGATCCCGACGGCCAACCAGACGGTGAGCACGATGACGACCATCGTCAGGTACCCGGCCGCATGGAGGGCGACCCCGCGGCGGGCCGCGGCGCGTCGGGCGGCATGCCGGCGCGGATCGTTGCGTCGCAGCTCCGCCACCGGCAGGTCGGCGGTCAGCTGCCGTAGGTCGGGGGCGGTGTGCGCGTCGTAGACCTGCCGCAGCCGGGCGTCGAACTCGTCGAGGTCGAGGTAACCCTGAGCCAGTGCCTGCCCGAGGAGATCGGCGGTGGCCTCGCGGTCGCGATCGCCGGCCCGCGCCGTCAGCGGTGCTGTCATGCGTCCTCCCTCATCTTGTCAATGACTAGTCAGAGCATGCCGACTGAACTAGGCACTGTCAAGATGGAGTTTCAGTGGCCCTCGGCGAAGGCGCGCAAGGATTCGACCTGCAGGGGGTCAAGCGACGGGCGCACCGTCTCACGGGCTGCGGCGACGTCGGCGGCAGTGACGTCGGCGGCGTCGATCGACCGTCGCATCGCGGTCAGCGCGGCCTCCCGCAGCAGCGCTACGCAGTCGGCGGCGCTGTACCCGTCGAGTTGGGCGGCCAGCGCATCGAGATCCACGGCGTCGGCGCCCTCGCGGGCCAGCGGCACCGACTTGCCCGCCGTGCGCAGGATCTGCGCCCGCGCCTCGGCGTCGGGCGGTTCGACGAACACCAGCTTCTCCAGTCGGCCCGGCCGCAGCAGGGCCGGATCGATCAGGTCCGGGCGGTTCGTCGCACCCAGCACGACGACGTCGCGCAGCGGCTCGATGCCGTCGAGTTCGGTCAGCAGCGCGGCCACCACACGGTCGGTGACCCCGGAGTCGAAGCTCTGCCCGCGCCGCGGCGCCATCGCGTCGATCTCGTCGAGGAACACCAGCGACGGGGCCGAATCGCGGGCCCGGCGGAACAGCTCCCGTACCGCCTTCTCCGACGAGCCGACCCACTTGTCCATCAGCTCAGCCCCTTTGACCGCGTGCACGCTCAGCCGGCCCGAACTGGCCAGCGCCCGCACGACATAGGTCTTGCCGCAACCCGGCGGCCCGTACAGCAGCACGCCGCGCGGCGGCTCCACCCCCAGCCGCGCGAACGTGTCGGGGTGTTGCAGCGGCCACAGCACCGCCTCGGTGAGCGCCTGCTTGGTCTCGACCATGTCGCCGACGTCGTCGAGGGTGACCGAGCCGACCGACACCTCCTCGGTGGCCGACCGCGACAGCGGCCGGATCACACTCAGTGCGCCCGCGAGGTCCTCCTGCCGTAACTCGGGCGCGTCGCCGTTCTCGCTGGCCCTGGCCGCCGCCCGCAGCGCCGCCTCGCGCACCAGCGCGGCCAGATCAGCCACCACGAAACCCGGTGTGCGCTCGGCGATCTCGCTGAGATCGAGGTCGGCCGACGGTACGTCGCGCAGCAGCACCTCGAGCAACTGCCCACGTACGGCGCCGTCGGGCAGGCTCAGACCGAGTTCGCGGTCACACAGATCGGGCGCCCGCAGCCGGGGGTCCACGGCGTCGGGCACCGCGGTCGTCGCGACGAACGCGACACCGGGAGTTCCCACCGCGGAACGCAATTCGGCGATGATCAGCGTCGCGACCGGATCGGGCGGCACCGGGAGCAGCGTGTCGATGTCGGTGATCAGCAGCACCCCGCCGCCGTCACGCACCGAGGCGACCGCCGAGGACACGTTGGCCAGCCGGTCCTCGGGACGCAGCGACCCCACCTCCGGGCCGTCGAGCTCGACCAGTCGGCGGCCACTGCACACCGTCCGGACCAGCTTGGTCTTCCCGACGCCCGCCGGACCCGACACCAGCACGCCGAGATTGGGTGCGGCGCCGAGCTTGTGGAGCAGCTCGGGCTGATCGAGGGCGAGCTTGAGCCATTCGGCGAGCCGGCCGGCCTGGGTGTGTGCGCCCTTGAGGTCGTCGAAGTTCAGCGTCGGCGCGGCCTCCTCGGTGACGACGTGCGTCCCGGTCGCCGCGCGCTCGGGGGCCGCCGCGCCCGCCTGTGCGGTGCCCCAGCAGACGAGCGAATTGGGTTGCACGCTCACCGGTCCCGCAGGGTCGACCTCGGTGACCGTGAGCAACTCCGAGGTCCACGTGATGCCGACCGACGCGGCCAGCGCGGCGCTCGCCGCCGACGTCGAGGTGCCCGGACCGAGGTCGCGTGGCAGCAGTGACACCGTGTCGCCGACCGTCATCACCTTGCCCAGCAGCGCTTGACGCAAGGTGGCCGGCGTGATCGACCGGGTCGCCAGATTGGAGCCGGTCAACGTCACCGAGCGGGCTCCGAAAACGGTGACCGGGGCGACCAGCACCGCGGCGTCCTCACGCAGGCCGGCGTTGGACAGCGTGACGTCATCGAGCAGTGCGGTACCCGTCGGTGTGCCGTCGGGGGCGATGCCCACCACGGCGGCGGTCGTGCGCGACCCGGTCAGGGACACCGCGTCCCACTCCCGGATGCCGAGGGCGGCAATGGCTTCGGGGTGCAGCCGGATGACGCCGCGGCGGGAGTCCAGGGCCGAGGTGTTCAGCCGCGCGGTCAGCGTCAGATGCGCCGTAGTCGGTGCCATCGTCAGCGCCGGGGCGGTCTTCTCAGACCCAGGCGCGCCATCGACCGGCGGTGGGGCTGGGCGCGCCGGATGGCCCGGCGTGCTGCGCGCTGCTGGCGCGGCTTGTCGTCCCAGACCTCCGGGTGCGCCGCGAGGAACCGTCGGGTGCGGATCGCGAACGGGATGTGCAGCATGTAGCCGAAGATGATCACCAGGATCACGATGTAGCCGTAGAGAATCGATGCCGCCACGCCGATCGCGAGCAGGGCCAGCAGCGGAGCGACCATGTTGGGCGGCACCGAGAACGTGTGGATCTTGCGCATCGGCAGCGTGCTGACCACCAGCAGCGAGATGCCGATCATCCAGATCACGACGGCCGGCTCGGACGTCCACCAGCCGTCGCCGAACTGCATCTTGGCGGCCAGCGGACCGATCGCCCCGATCGCGCCGGCCGGGGCGGGCATCCCGACGAAGTACTTCTTCTCGTAGTCGGGTCTCTCGAGATCGAGCATCGCGTTGAAGCGGGCCAGCCTCAGCACGATGCACACCGCGTAGAGCAGCACGACGATCCACCCCACCCGCGAGGTGGACAGCAGCGTCCCGTAGACGATGAACGCCGGTGCCACACCGAAATTCACGGCGTCGGCCAATGAGTCGATCTCCTCGCCCATCCGCGACGTGGCGTTGAGGGCGCGGGCGATGCGGCCGTCGAGCGCGTCGAGGATTGCCGCGATCGCCAGGAACGCCATCGCCTCGGTGGGCCGGTCGTCCAACGCGAACTTCACCGAGCTCAGCCCGAGGCAGATCGCCGCGACCGTCATCGCGCTGGGCAGGATCTTCGCGCTGACCACCGGCGTCTTGAGCAGCGGCTTGCGGGGTTTGATCATGGCAGCTCGGCCAGCACGGTCTCGCCGGCCAGCGTGCGCTGCCCGACGGTCACCAGCACGTTCGAGCCGGCGGGCAGATAGGTGTCGAGCCGCGAGCCGTAGCGAATCAGGCCGTAGGTGTCCCCGATGCCGATCTTGTCGCCCGGCTTGGCGGTGCACACGATGCGACGGGCGAGCAGCCCGGCGATCTGCACCGCGATCACCTGCACACCCTCGGGGGTACGGATCACCACGCTGTTGCGCTCGTTGTCGGCGCTGGCCGCCTCCAGGTCCGCGGACCCGAACAGGCCCGGGCGGTGCCGGACGGTGACCACCTCACCGCCGATCGGCGCCCGCTGGACGTGCGCGTCCAGCAGCGACAGGAAGATGCTGATGCGCGGCAGCGGCTTTGCGGGCAGGCCGAGTTCGCTCGGCGGCACCTCTTCGTCCACCAGGCAGATCAGGCCGTCGGCCGGGGCGACGACGACACCGGGTCGCGTCGGTGGCGTCCGGGGCGGGTGACGGAAGAACGCGGCGTTGGCGGCCGCGGAGGTGAGCCCGGCACGGCGAATCCAGCGATTCCGGCGTCCGGCCAAGGCGACCGCGAGGCTCGCGCCGACGAACGGCAGACCCGCGGCGTGCATCGGGGGAACGGACGTACGGATCAGGGCCGCCAGCCGCGCGGGGCCTGTTTTGAGGTCGGGGCGTCTGGCCATCGTGGGCCGATTCTACGGTGACCCGCTCCTAGCGCAGGTCCCACACCTGCACCCGCGAGCCCGACGCCACCTCCGAGGTGTCCTCGTCGATCTCGAGCAGGCAGTTCGCCGACGCCAGCCACCGCAGATGGTGGGAGGCGGGCGGGCCGTAGCTGGTGACGGTGTCGGTGACCGGGTCGAGCACGCCGCGCCGGAACTGCCGCTTCCCCCGCGGGGAGGTGAGGTCCTCGGTCAGCATCGCGGTGCGTCGCGGCCGGTCCGGATGCGTCAGGCCCATCGCTGCGCGCAACGCCGGGCGGACGAACACCTCGAAGGACACCAGCGCGCTGACCGGGTTGCCGGGAAGCGTGATCGTCGGGGTGCCCTCCAAAGAGCCGGCGCCCTGCGGCATGCCCGGCTGCATGGCGACCTTGACGAACTCGACGCCCCCCGACGGCCCGCCGAGCGCGTCCTTGACCACCTCGTACGCCCCGGCGCTGACCCCGCCCGTGGTGAGCACCAGGTCCGCGTCGTCCATGTGGCGCTGCAGCGTCTCCCGGAACGCGTCGACGTCGTCGCCCGTGGTCGGCGACGCGATCACCTCCGCGCCCGCATCGCGCACCGCGGCCGCCAGCATCACGCCGTTGGACTCGTAGATCTGTCCCGGCGCCAGCGCGGTGCCCGGGGACACCAGCTCGGTGCCGGTGGAGACGACGAGGACGCGCTGCCGGGGCGTCACGGTGAGCTCCCGCAACCCCAGCGCCGCGGCCAGACCGAGCGCCGCCGGCGTGAGCACCTGACCGGCCTGCAGCACCGTCGTCCCGGCGGTGACGTCCTCGCCGGCGCGCCGGACGTGCTGCCCCTCGGCGGCGCGGGCGCGGATCGTGACGGTGTCGACGGCGCCGTCGGTCGCCTCGACCGGGACGACCGCCGTCGCGCCGTGGGGGAGCGGCGCGCCGGTCATGATGCGGTGCGCGGTGCCGGGCTGCAGCGTCGGGATGTCGGTGCGACCGGCCGGGATGTCCTCGGTGACGGGCAGCCGCACCGGCGTTGCGTCGGAGGCGCCCGCGACGTCGGCGGCCAGCACCGCGTACCCGTCCATCGCGGAGTTGTCGAAGCCGGGCAGCGACACCCCCGCGACCACCTCCTCGGCGAGCACCAGGCCGAGGGCATCGGCCAGCGGCAGCGCCGCCGGCGGCCGCGCGGTGATCAGACCGGCGACCACCCGGCGGTGCTCCTCGACGCTGCGCATCAGACCGGGTAGCTGACGCCGGTGAGTTCTTCGGACACCGCCCACAGTCGCTGCTGCACCGCTTCGTCGTGGGATTTGCGGGTAGACTCCACCAGCACCGGATGCCCGACCAGCTCCCGGAACCCCGACGGTCCGTAGTACTGGCCGCCGCGCACGCCGGGATCGGTGGCCGCGCGCAGGGTGGCCAGGGCGCCGACGGCCGGGCTGTTGGTGACCAGGCCGGCGAGCTTGGAGAAACCGGGCAGCCCGGAGCCGGGCACGTGGCGCATCAGCTCGGTGTTGGAGATGCCGGGATGGGCGGCGACGGCGATGGTGGGGGCCCCCGCGGCCGCGAGCTTGCGCTGCAACGCGTAGGTGAACATCAGGTTCGCCAGCTTGGACTGGCCGTACGCCGCGACGCGGTTGTAACCGCGTTCCCACTGTAGGTCGTCGAAGTGGATGTCGGCCTGGATGTTGTGGGCGATGCTGGCGACGACGACCACGCGGGACCCGGCGACGGGCAGCAGACGGTCAAGAAGAAGGCCGGTCAGCGCGAAGTGGCCCAGATGGTTCGTGCCGAACTGCAATTCGAAGCCGTCGGCGGTGACTTGTTTGGGCGGGTACATCACCCCCGCGTTGTCGATCAGCAGATCTATCGTGGGATGCGCCTCGCGCAGGGCCTCGGCGGCGTTGCGGACACTCGCCAGCGAGGACAGGTCGAGTTCCTGCACCGTCACCTCGGCACGCGGGTGCGCCCGCAGGATCGACTCCTGGGCGCGGCGGCCCTTGTCGAGGTCGCGTACCGCCAGCACGACCCGTGCGCCGCGGCCGGCGAGGACGTGGGCGGCTTCGTAGCCGATGCCGGAGTTCGCTCCGGTGACCACGGCGATCCGGCCGGACTGGTCGGGCACGTTGTCAGCGGTCCATTTCGCGCTCATGGGGATCAAGATACTGAGGACATGGAACTTCTCGAGCCCGCGCACCCTCCGAGCAGGAAAGCGCCGGCGGTGTGGGCAATCGGGGCTGCCCTCCCGTGGGCGGCGGTGGTCGTGGCGCAGGTCGTGTGGATGGTCGTCGATGCGCGCCTGCTGTGGCTGCACGTAGTGGTCGCCGCGGGCACCGCCGTCGGGATCGTGGTCTCGGTGGTGGTGGCGCCGCTGTGGCGCTACCGGGTGCACCGATGGGATCTGGACTCCACAGCCGTCTATGTCAGGTCCGGGTGGTGGGTGCAGGAGCGCCGGATCGCGCCGATTTCACGAGTGCAGACGGTCGACTCGTACCGTGGGCCGCTGGACCGGCTGTTCGGGCTGTCCAACGTCACCGTGACGACGGCGTCGTCAGCCGGTGCGGTGCGCATCGTCGCGCTGGACGCCGACGTCGCCGACCAGGTGGTGGAGCGGTTGACCGACATCGCCGCGCTCGGCGCCGAGGACGCGACGTGACCGGCGCGGGCGGAGACGGCTGGGTGCGGCTGAGCCCGCGCATGCTGTTGGTACACCCGGTGCACGAGGTGCTTCGCCAGCTGCCGGTGCTGATCGGGTCATTGGTGCTCGGGTCGGCCACGGGCAACCCGTTCTGGACGCTGGCCGGTGTCGGTCTGGTGGTCGGCTACGGCATCGCGCGGTGGTTCACCACGTCCTATCGCATCGACGCGGAAGAGGTCCGGCTGCGCTCCGGCGTGCTGCGGCGTTCCACGCTCACATTGCCCCGCAGTCGTATTCGTTCGGTATCCACCGACGCGCGATTGCTGCACCGGCTCCTCGGCCTCAGCGTGCTCGAGGTCGGCACCGGACAGCAGGCCGCCGGTGACACGGTGTTCGCGCTGGATGCCGTGCCCGCACAGAACGTGCCACGCTTGCGCGCCCTTCTGCTCGCGGACTCTCTGGCCCCGCTCGCGGGCGACCTCGCAGGGAGTCCGCCCGGGCAGGTGCTGGCACGGTGGCAAGCGTCCTGGTTGCG
Source organism: Mycolicibacterium chubuense (assembly GCF_001044255.1). Lineage (GTDB taxonomy): Bacteria > Actinomycetota > Actinomycetes > Mycobacteriales > Mycobacteriaceae > Mycobacterium > Mycobacterium chubuense. The sequence goes on along the minus strand of NZ_JYNX01000036.1, from coordinate 111,127 downwards.
GTACAGCCCGCTGACCGTCACCGGACTGGCGATGATCGCCGCCGCGTTCGGCGTTCTCGCGCAGACGGGAGTGCTTGCTGCGCTGCGTGACTCGCGGGTGGCGCGGTTCGGTGAGGGTGCTGCGCTCGCGTTGGGCGCAATCGGCACGGCGGTAGCCGCCGGGCTGGTGGTGCTGGTCGCCGCGGTGGTGGTGTCGGTGGCACGGTCACTGCTGACGTACGCGAACCTGGAACTGCGCCGCGACGGCGACGTTCTTCATCTGTCCCACGGCCTACTGCGCGTGCGGGAGCACACCTTCGACATGCGCAGGCTGCGCGGCGGCACCCTCCGGGAACCGGTGCTGGTGCGGCTGTTCGGCGGCGCGCGGCTCGACGCCGTGATGACGGGTGTCGGTGGTGGGGGCGAGGCGTCCCAACTGCTCCCGGCGTGCCCGCGGGCGACCGCCGAGGCCGTGCTGGCCCGGCTGATCGACCAGCCCGACGCGGTGAGCGGCCCGCTCACCGCGCACGGGCCGGCGGCGACTCGGCGGCGCTGGTCGAGGGCGATGGCGCTGCCTGCGGTCCTGGCGGCAGCGCTGTCGGTGACCGCGCTGACATTCGGGGTGCCGTCGTGGGTGTGGCCGGTACTCGCGGTCGTGACGGTGGCCGGCGCGTTGCTCGCCGCCGACCGGTCGCGCTCCCTCGGGCACCGCGTCGGTGACGGCTGGCTGGTGACGCGCGCGGGTAGCGTGGCGCGGCACCGCGACTGTGTGGCGGCGGCGGGCATCGTCGCGTGGACCGTTCGTCAGACCGTCATGCAACGTCGCGCGGGAGTGGCCACCCTGGTCGCCGCAACCGCGGCCGGCGACAAGCGCTACGAGCTCGTCGACGTGCCCGCCGACACCGCGTGGTCGATCGCGGCGACGGCGTCGCCGTGGCTGACCTCGTCCGATTGGGCCCGCGCCGCGGGATGAGAACCGCCGGGCCCGAGTTGCGCTGCATCGGCGGCGGTTTACTGTCGCACCATGGCGATCGGTGGAGTGCTCTTCGACATCGATGGCGTTCTGGTGACCTCGTGGCAGCCGATCCCCGGCGCGGCCGACACCTTGCGCACGCTCGCCGACAACCAGGTGGCGTGCGCCTATCTGACCAACACGACGACCCGCACCCGGGTTCAGATCGCCGAACTGCTGACCGAGGCGGGCATGGCGGTGCGCGCCGACGAGGTGATCACCGCCGCCGTGCTGACCGCCGACTACGTCCGCGACCGCTACCCCGACGCGCGGTGCTTCCTGGTCAACAGCGGGCAGATCGGCGAGGACATGCCCGGCCTCGATCTCGTCTACTCGACCGAGTTCACCGGTCCGCGGGCACCCGAGGCGCCGGACGTCGTGCTGCTCGGCGGCGCCGGACCCGAGTACACCCACCTGACGCTGTCATGGGTGTACGACTGGATGGCCCAGGGGGTGCCGGTGGTCGCCATGCACCGCAGCACCGCGTGGACCACGACCGACGGGCTGCGGGTGGACACCGGCATGTACCTGATCGGCATGGAGGAGACCTCCGGACGCAAGGCCACCGCGGTGGGCAAGCCGGCACCCGAGGGTTTCCTGTCGGCCGCGGGCCGGCTCGGCGTCGACCCGGACGAGATGTACATGATCGGCGACGACCTGAACAACGACGTGCTCGCCGCCCAGGTGGTGGGGATGACCGGCGTGCTGGTGCGCACCGGCAAGTTCCGGCAGGACACGCTGGACCGTTGGGCCGCAGACGAATTCGCGATGCAGCCCAACCACGTCATCGATTCGGTGGCCGACCTGCCGGAGCTGCTCGGCCTGTAACGTCGAGGACGTGACCACCGCGGCGCACCGCTCACGACCGCTGCGATTCGGACTGACCGCGGGGCTGCCCCGCGGCGGCGCGCCGTCGCGGGCGTTCGCCCAGCGTGTCGAGGCCGCCGGCATCGACGTGCTCACGTTCGCCGACCACCTGGTGCCGTCGGCCGCGCCGTTCGCCGGTGCCACCGCGGCCGCTGTGGCGACGACACGGTTGCGGGTCGGAACCCTGGTGCTCAACAACGACTTCCGGCATCCGATCGAGACGGCGCGCGAGGCCGCGGGCATCGCGGCGCTCTCGGACGGGCGGTTCGAACTGGGCCTCGGCGCCGGACACATGAAGTCCGAATACGACATGGCGGGGATCGCGTTCGATGACGCCCGGACACGGGTGTCGCGACTGGCCGAGGCGGCGGTGCTGATCCGGGCGCTGCTCGACGGTGACGCCGTGGACGTCGCCGGCGACCACTACCGGGTGCGGGCGTCCGCCGGTGAGCTGATCGCGCCGCCCCCGCAACCGGTGCCGATGCTCATCGGCGGCAACGGTGACCGAGTGCTGCAGCTTGCCGGCCGGATCGCCGACATCGCGGGTTTCGCGGGCATCTCGCACAACCGCGACGCCACCGCGGTCCGGTTGACCCACTTCGGCGGCGAAGGGCTGGCCGACCGGATCGCGGTGGTCCGCGACGCCGCGGGGGAGCGCTTCGACCGGATCGAACTCAACGCGCTCGTCCAGGCCGTCGTCGTCACCGACGACCGCCGGCGCGCGGCCACCGAGCTGGCCGGGCAGTTCGGGGTCCCACCCGAGACGCTGCTGAACTCACCCTTTGTCCTCATCGGCACCCACGAACAGATGGCCGAGCAGCTGCTCGGTCGCCGGCGCGCCTTCGGCGTCAGCTACTGGACGGTGTTCGACGAGTGGGCGGGCCGGCCGTCGGCACTCTCGGACATCGCCGAGGTCATCACGCTGCTGCGATGAGTTCCCCGACTCCGCGGGGTCGGACCTGCATGACCGAAACACTCATCGTCACCACCGTTGTCGACGTCGAACCCGCCGCGGTGTTCGCGGTGCTGGCCGACCCCGCGAACCATGCCGCCATCGACGGCACCGGGTGGGTGCGCGAATCCCTCGACGGGGAACCGCTCACCGGGGAGGGGCAGATCTTCCGGATCGCGATGTATCACGACAACCACCCCGACGGGCGCTATGAGATGGCCAACAAGGTGATCGCCTACGAACAGGACCGGACCATCGCCTGGGAGCCGGGACAGGAGGGCGAGGACGGACGGCTCGAATTCGGCGGCTGGACATGGCGATACGATCTCGAGGACACCGGACCCGGACAGACCCGTGTCGTGCTCAGCTACGACTGGTCGGGCGTGCCCGGGGAATTGCGGCAGCACATCACGTTCCCGCCGTTCCCGACCAGCCACCTGGAGAACTCGCTGGCGAACCTGGCGAAGCTGGCGTCAGGCCGTCAGTTCGCGCTGTAGCACCCGCACCGCCTCGATGCGCTCCGCCAGTTGTTCGCGGGTGGCCGCGGCGACGGGCGGGCCCCCGCACCGCCGGCGCAGTTCGTTGTGAATCCAGCCGTGCGGCCTGCCGGTGCGGTGGTGCGCCAGCGAGACCAGCGTGTTGAGTTCGCGGCGCAACTCGCGCAACTGCCCGTGGGTGGTCGGCGGCACCACCGCGCCCGACTCCGTGCGCTTCTGCAGCTGCTCATCTTGCCTGCGGCGCAACAGGTCTCGCATCGAGTTGGCATCGAGCAGGCCCGGAATACCGAGGTAGTCGGCCTCCTCGTCGCTGCCCGCAGGCGTCGCCGTCCCGAACGAGGCGCCGTCGAAGATCACCTGATCGAGTTCGGCGTCGGCGCCGAGATATTCGATCTTGCCCTCGCCGTCGTCGGGCTCGTCACGCTTCTGCTCGGCCAGTTCGGCGTCGAGCGGGTCGTCGAGCGTCTCGCGGTGCGGCTTGCCCAGCACGTGGTTGCGCTGCGCCTCCATTTCCGAGGCGAGCAGCAGCAGATTGGGCACCGAGGGCAGGAAGATGCTCGCCGTCTCACCGGGCCGGCGGGAGCGCACGAAGCGGCCGATCGCCTGCGCGAAGAACAGCGGCGTCGACGCGCTGGTCGCGTAGACACCGACCGCCAACCGCGGCACGTCGACGCCTTCGGAGACCATGCGCACGGCCACCAGCCACCGCGACGTGCCGGCGGAGAACTGCGAGATCCGGTCCGACGCGCCCTTGTCGTCGGAGAGCACCACCGTGGGCGCCTCGCCGGTGATCGTGGTCAGCAGATCGGCGTAGGCGCGGGCCGCCGTCTGATCCGAGGCGATGATCATGCCGCCGGCGTCGGGCACGTGCTGGCGCAGGCCGCGCAGCCGGGTGTCGGCGGCGGCGATCACCGCGGGCATCCACTGTCCCGCCGGGTTGAGCGCGGTCTTCCACGCCCGCGCGGTCTGCTCGGCGGTCAGCGGCTCCCCGAGGCGCGCGGCATGCTCCTCGCCCGCGCTGTCGCGCCACCGGGCCTCACCGGAGTACGCCATGAACATCACGGGCCGCACCACGCCGTCGGCCAGCGCGTCGGAGTAGCCGTAGATGTGGTCGGCCTTCGAACGCATCAGGCCTTCGTGGTCGGGCTCGTAGGTGACGAACGGGATCGCGCTGTCGTCGCTGCGGAACGGCGTCCCGGTCAGCGCGAGCCGGCGGGTGGCATCGTCGAATGCCTCCCGGATCGCGTCGCCCCAACTCTTGGCGTCGCCGCCGTGATGGATCTCGTCGAACACGACGAGCGTCTTGCGGTTCTCGGTGCGCACCCGGTGCCGCGACGGATGGCTGGCCACCTGGGCGTAGGTGACGACGACGCCGTGGTACTCCGAGGACGTCTGGGAGTTCGAGTTGGAGAACTTCGGATCCAGCGCGATGCCCTGCCGCGCGGCCGCCTGCGCCCACTGGATCTTGAGGTGCTCGGTGGGTACGACGATCGTGACGGCCTCGACGGTGCGCTGCGCCAGCAGCTCCGCGACGATGCGCAGAGCGAAGGTGGTCTTACCCGAGCCGGGCGTGGCGACGGCCAGGAAATCGCGGGGTTGCGCGGACAGGTACTTGACCAGCGCCCGTCGCTGCCAACCTCGAAGCGTCTGGGTGCTGGGCGCTGCGTCAGCCCGCACCCACGACTCCTTTCGATCGAATCGCAGTCTAGGGCAGGCTCTTCCGTGGCCGCATCTTCGCGGCGTGTCCGCGGGTCGGCGTGTCTGTCGGCTACTCGACGAAGTGGTTGTCGTTCTTGACGAACCACTCGCGGCGTTCCTCTTCGGTGAGCTCGCCGAGCTGGGCCAATCCCTCGAAGTAGTGCTCGCGCGGCGCACCGGGGGCGAACAGCATCAACATCGTCGCGGCCTCGTCGGCCTCGTTGCGGAAGCCGTGGATGCCGCCCGGCGGCACATACAGAAAGTCTCCCGCTCCGCCGTCGGTCCATTCGGTGCCGTTGTACAGCGACACCGTGCCGGAGAGGACGTAGAACGCCTCGGACATTCCGCGGTGAAAGTGCGGGCCGGGACCGCCGCCCCGCGGGGCGATCCGCACGCGGTACAGGCCGTAGTCGCCGTTCGTCGCCTCCTGGCCGGCCAGGTAGTGATACTGCACGACACCGAACGAGTCGTGGTCGGGCGGCTCGTCACCTCGCTTGAGCCAGGCGCTCGCCTCGGGCTGGTCGGCGGTGTAGCGCGGCGGGGGATAGGGCGGCACCTGCCTGACATCCCACAACGACACACTTTGCAGGATAACGAGCTCTTGACGAGGCGGGCCGTGCCACGCTGATCTTGGAATGGCCGGAGCACGCAGGACCTTTGTCGCGGTCATCGCCGTGGCGGCGGTGCTGCTGGTCGGTGGCGCCGTCGGTAGGCCCGTCAGTGCCGCCGAGGAAGCGGTCCTGATCCCGGGAGCCACGCTCTTCAAGAGGATCGATCCGTTCTACCCGATCATCGCCAGGAGCTACCGGAAGATCGGCATCAACCTGCACGACGACAGCGACCCGTCGATTGTCGACTACTCGCAGAACCCACTGGCCACCGACCGCGCACTGGCCGAGGGGGTCGAGCGGGCGGTCGCGGCGGTGCGCGCCGCCGGCGGTCCCGTCGTCGTGATCGGTGAATCGATGGGCAGCATGGTCGCCGCGCGGGTGGCTGCCGAACTGGCCGCCGGGGAGGATCCGCCGCCGCCGAGTGACGTCAGGTTCGTGCTCATCGCCTCCCCGGAGGCCGGTGTCGCGACGTGGTTCCGGGAGGGCGCGCGCATCCCGCTGGTGCGCTACACCGACCGTCGCATCCCGGTGACGCCGTATCCGACCGCGGTGGTGACGGGCGAGTACGACCCGTGGGCCGATCCGCCCGATCGCCCGTGGAACCTCATCGCCGACGCCAATGCACTGATGGGAATGATCTACGTCCACGGACCGCCCAGTTGGGACGTGGTCCTGGCTGACATCCCCCCGGAGAACATCACCGTCGACGGCACGATCACCACGTACTTCGTGCCGACCGAGCACTTGCCGTTGACCCGCCCGCTGCGTGATCTCGGTGTCCCCGACCGCCTCGTGGACGCGGCCGATCACCTCCTTCGTCCGCTCATCGACGCGGGCTACCGCCGCCACGATCAGCCCGGCGATCGTCGTCCGTACCTGTCGGACGGCAGGCTCCACCGCGCCCCGCGGATCCCCGACGTCACGACAGCGGGTACGCGACGCCCGTCAGCTCCTCGGACACCGTCCACAACCGACGCTGCAGCGCCTCGTCGTGCGACTGCCGACTCGACGAGACCACCTTCGGGTAGCCGCGGAGCTCGAAAGGTCCCGACGGGCCGTAGTACTGCCCGCCTTGGGCGGCAGGATCGGTGGCGGCTCGCAGGGTCGGCAGGGCTCCCATCGCCGCGCTCTGCGACACCGCCCGGAACACCGGATTCAGCAGCGGCAGGTGTCGGCCGAGTTCGGTATTCGACCCGCCGGGATGGGCCGCCAGCGCGGCCGTCGACGAGCGAGCGCCGCTCAGTCGCCGCTGCAGCTCATAGGTGAACAGCAGGTTGGCGAGCTTGGACTGGCCGTAGGCGACGACGCGGTTGTAGTTGCGCTCGAGCTGCAGGTCGTCGAAGTGGATGCCGGCCCGGATGCGGTGCCCGATGCTGCTCACGGTGACGACGCGCCCGGCCGGCGCCGCCATGACCCGGTCGAGGAGCAGCCCCGTCAGCGCGAAGTGACCCAGGTGGTTCGTGCCGAACTGCAGCTCGAAGCCGTCGGCGGTCTCCTGGCGCGGCGTGTACATGACGCCGGCGTTGTTGATCAGCAGGTCGATGGTGGCGTGGTCGGCGGTGAGCTGCTCGGCCGCGGCGCGGACGGAGACCAACGAGCTGAGGTCGAGCTCCTGCAATTCCACGGTCGCCGCGGGCGCCGTCTCCTGGATACGACGGACCGCGTCCTTGCCTTTGTCCAGATTGCGCACCGCGATGACGACGCGGGCGCCCTTGGCGGCCAGCGCCGCGGCGGTCTCGTAACCGAGCCCGGTGTTGGCGCCCGTGATCACTGCGGTGCGGCCGGTCTGGTCGGGGATGTCGGCTGTGGTCCAGTTCGTCATGTCGTCTCCTAGAATGGGGTGAAACGGGGCGTTCGCTCCGGTTGTCGATCACTATACGGAACGTACGCCCCGTTTATCTATTCCTGGAGATGTCGCGATGACCCGGCCACTGCGCGCAGACGCCGCACGCAACCGCGCCCGCGTGCTCGAGGTCGCCTACGACACGTTCGCCGCCGACGGACTCGCGGTGCCGATCGACGAGATCGCCCGTCGGGCGGGCGTCGGCGCCGGCACCGTCTACCGGCACTTCCCCACCAAGGAAGATCTGTTCCGCGCCGTCGTCGAGGACCGCATCCGCGGCATCGTCGCGTCGGGTCGGGCCCTGCTTGACGACGCCGCACCCGGAGAGGCGTTGTTCAGCTTCCTGCGGTCCATGGTGCTGCAGTGGGGGGCGACCGACCGCGGGCTCAGCGAGGCGCTCGCCGGGGTCGGCATCGATGTGAACGCCGCGATTCCCGAGGCCGAGAGCGACTTCCTGGACATGCTCGGCGCGCTGCTGCGCGCCGCCCAGGACGCCGGAACCGTGCGCCGGGATGTCGACGTCGCCGACGTCAAGGCGCTGCTGGTCGGGTTGCAGGCGATGCAGGGCTACAACGACGCCGCCGCGGGACGGCTCATCGACGTCGTGCTCGACGGCCTACGCGCTGGGTGAACAGCCTTGCACTCACCCAGGTCGAGTGCTAAGAATGCAGTTGGCACTCGCGACCGGCGAGTGCTAGGTCGGGTCGGTGAGGCCGGGGCCGCATCAGCGAGCACACCCCAGCCGTCCGTCGCGGGCACTGCGCCCGACCAAGACGTGCATCCCCAATCCGGAGGAAACACTTCGCAATGGCCAAGACAATTGCGTATGACGAAGAGGCCCGTCGCGGCCTCGAGCGGGGTCTCAACGCCCTCGCCGACGCGGTAAAGGTGACGCTGGGCCCCAAGGGCCGCAACGTCGTCCTCGAGAAGAAGTGGGGCGCCCCCACGATCACCAACGATGGTGTGTCCATCGCCAAGGAGATCGAGCTCGAGGATCCGTACGAGAAGATCGGCGCCGAGCTGGTCAAGGAAGTCGCAAAGAAGACCGACGACGTCGCGGGTGACGGCACCACCACCGCCACCGTGCTGGCCCAGGCACTGGTCCGCGAGGGCCTGCGCAACGTGGCTGCCGGCGCCAACCCGCTCGGGCTCAAGCGCGGCATCGAGAAGGCCGTCGAGAAGGTCACCGAGACGCTGCTGAAGTCGGCCAAGGAGGTCGAGACCAAGGAGCAGATCGCTGCCACCGCCGCGATCTCCGCCGGCGACACCCAGATCGGCGAGCTCATCGCCGAGGCCATGGACAAGGTCGGCAACGAGGGTGTCATCACCGTCGAGGAGTCGAACACCTTCGGCCTGCAGCTCGAGCTCACCGAGGGCATGCGCTTCGACAAGGGCTACATCTCGGGGTACTTCGTGACCGACGCCGAGCGTCAGGAAGCGGTGCTCGAGGATCCCTACATCCTGCTGGTCAGCTCCAAGGTGTCGACCGTCAAGGATCTGCTGCCGCTGCTGGAGAAGGTCATCCAGGCCGGCAAGCCGCTGCTGATCATCGCCGAGGACGTCGAGGGCGAAGCCCTGTCGACCCTGGTGGTCAACAAGATCCGCGGCACCTTCAAGTCCGTCGCCGTCAAGGCCCCGGGCTTCGGTGACCGTCGCAAGGCGATGCTGCAGGACATGGCCATCCTCACCGGTGGCCAGGTCGTCAGCGAAGAGGTCGGCCTCTCGTTGGAGACTGCCGACATCTCGCTGCTGGGTCAGGCCCGCAAGGTCGTCGTGACCAAGGACGAGACCACCATCGTCGAGGGCGCCGGTGACTCCGACGCCATCGCCGGCCGGGTGGCCCAGATCCGCGCCGAGATCGAGAACAGCGACTCCGACTACGACCGCGAGAAGCTGCAGGAGCGCCTGGCCAAGCTGGCCGGCGGTGTTGCGGTGATCAAGGCCGGAGCTGCCACCGAGGTGGAGCTCAAGGAGCGCAAGCACCGCATCGAGGACGCCGTCCGCAACGCGAAGGCCGCCGTCGAGGAGGGCATCGTCGCCGGTGGCGGCGTGGCCCTGCTGCAGTCGGCTCCGTCGCTGGACGAGCTCAACCTCACCGGTGACGAGGCCACCGGCGCCAACATCGTGCGTGTCGCGCTGTCGGCTCCGCTGAAGCAGATCGCCTTCAACGGTGGTCTGGAGCCCGGCGTCGTCGCGGAGAAGGTCACCAACTCGCCCGCCGGCACCGGCCTCAACGCCGCCACCGGTGAGTACGAGGACCTGCTCAAGGCCGGCGTCGCCGACCCGGTGAAGGTCACCCGCTCGGCGCTGCAGAACGCGGCGTCCATCGCGGCGCTGTTCCTCACCACCGAGGCCGTCGTCGCCGACAAGCCGGAGAAGGCCGCCGCACCTGCCGGCGACCCGACCGGTGGCATGGGCGGTATGGACTTCTAAGTCCTGCTCTACTACGGGAAGCCCCGGCTCGCTTGGCGAGCCGGGGCTTTTCGTTGTCCATCCCCAGTGTGGGTCCTATGCACAGGTTTGGGCGGAAAAGCGTGCACGAGGCCCACATTGGTCGGTCATGGTGGCGACGGTGGCCTCATGGAACCCTTTCTCGGCAGCGTCGCGGTGCGCGGCGGTCAGTTGAGTCGTCGCGCGCTGGCCCGTGGTCATCAAGCGTTGTACCGCGACGTCTACGTCCCGAACGACGTCGAAATGACTGCTCAGATCAGGGCGCACGCCGCCTGGCTCGCCACCGGTGCGCCGTTGTGTGGCGTATCTGCGGCAGCGGCGCTGGGCACGAAGTGGATCGATCCCTCGACCCCGGTGCAGATCCTGCGCGCCGATCGCCATGCGCCGCCCGGCATCACGGTCCACACCTGGAGTGTTGCGCCCGACGAGGTGTGCATCTGGGGTGGCGTGGACACAACCACACCGGCCCGCACGGCGTTCGACCTCGGCCGAACGCTTCCGGAGCGGCACGCGATTCCGATGGTGGACGCGCTGATGAACGCGACACGGGTCAGCGTCGCCGAGGTGCTCGCCGTCGCAGACGTCCACCCGGGCGTTCGCGGCTCGGCGAGGCTGCGAAAGGTCCTGGCCCTCATCGACGGCGGCGCCGAGTCGCCTCAAGAGACGCGGCTGCGGCTGATCCTGATCCGCGGTGGGCTGCCGCGGCCGGAGACCCAGATCGAGTTCCGCGATCTGCGGATCCGGGTCGACATGGGCTGGCCCGACTGGAAGGTCGCCGTTGAGTACGACGGTGCTCAGCACTGGACCGATCGCCGGCAGCGCTCCTGGGACATCGACCGGATCGCCCTGCTGGAAGAGGCCGGTTGGGTGGTGATTCGCGTGAGCGCAGAGATGCTCGGTCGCCCCGACGTCCTAGTCGAGCGCATCCGGTCGCGACTCCGTGCCGCGGGGTGCCCTGTCTGAACCGCGACTGTGGGTCCTGTGCACAGGTTTGGGCGGAAAAGCGTGCACAAGGCCCACAGTCGTAAGTACCGCGTGGATGAATTCGCCGCGCCGGTGGGTTCACCTCTGACATGACCACGATGACGGCGATCGGGGCCTTCGCGGCCGACTCCCTCGACGACAGCCTGCGCGACGTCACCGTCGACGTCCCCGAACTGCGTGCGCGCGACGTGCTGGTGCGCGTGCACGCCGTGTCGGTGAACCCGGTGGACGTGAAACAACGCGCCGCACTGACCACGTCGAGCCGGCCGAAGATCCTCGGGTACGACGCCGCCGGCGTGATCGAGGCGGTCGGGCCGGACGTGACGACCCTGTCGGTCGGCGACGAGGTCTGGTACGCCGGGGACATCACCCGGCCCGGCAGCAACGCCGAACTGCAGGCGGTCGACGAACGGATCGTGTCGCGCAAGCCCGCGTCGCTGTCGTTCGCGGACGCGGCGGCGCTGCCGCTGACCACGATCACCGCGTGGGAGTCGCTGTTCGACCGCTTCGGGTTGACCGCGGAGTCGACGGGCGACCTGCTGGTGCTCGGCGGCGCCGGCGGCGTGGGCTCGATCATGATCCAGTTGGCGAAGGCGCTGACGGGCGTGCGGGTGATCGCTACCGCAAGCCGCGACGAGTCCCGGGCGTGGGCGCAGCAGATGGGCGCCGACTTGGTGGTGAACCACCATCATCTGCGTGACGAGACGCTCGCCGCGGCGCCCGGCGGCGTCGAGTATCTGTTTTCGCCGCACTCTGCGGGCAACATCGACGACTACGAGGCGATCGTCAAACCGTTCGGCCACATCACCGCGATCGACGAACCCGAGGGCCTCGAGCTGGTCGGGCTGAAGGCCAAGAGCATCGCCTGGCACTGGGAGCTGATGTTCACCCGGGCGATGTTCGAGACACCCGACATGATCGAGCAGCAGCGGCTGCTGGCCCGCACCGCAGAGCTGGTCGATCAAGGACTGCTGCGCACCACGGTCACCAAGACGATCACCGACTTCTCGGCGGCCGGTCTGATCGAGGCGCACCGCGATGTCGAGTCGGGCCGAATGACGGGCAAGGTCGTGGTCACCCGCTGAGAGACGTCAGATCGACGGTCACGTTCATCGGGTCAGAGGCTCCGCAACAGCTGAGCGAGTGTGGATTTCAGCGCGGCGTTGTCGGCACGGGACAGGCCGGCGGTGACGTCGTGCTCGACCTGTTCGGCCAGGGCGGCGGCACGGCGCAGGGTTCGGCTGCCCTGAGCGGTGAGCTGCAGACGGCGGTTGCGTCGATCGTCGGGGGACACCGCCTGCTTGATGAGCTTCCGGTTCGACAGGTCGGTGACGAATTGGCTCATCGTCGTGCGGTCGATACGGAGCCGTTGGCTGGCCTCGGTCTGTGTGACACCGGGCTGGTGGCCGATGAGCAGGAGCACCCCGAAGACGCGCGGATGCAGGTTCACCGGGGCGAGCGCGGCCGCGGTGCGGTCCCGCACGATGGCGGCGGCCTGGTTGAGCAGGAAGCCCAGCGCCGTCTCGGGCCGGTCGATGACTGGATCCGCGGGATGTGCCGTCGCCATCGCAGCACCCTATCGTCCCCTAGATCCTCAGTAACACAAACGATCAGTGCGAGTGACTATCTGTGAGTATCGTGACGGGCATGGCAGGTGTGATCGGCAAGGTCGCGATCGTGACCGCAGCCAGTCGTGGGATCGGCCGGGCGGTGGCCCTGACTCTCGGACGGCGCGGCGCGTCGGTGGTGGTCAACTATCACGGGAACGCCGGCAAGGCACAGGAAGTCGTCGAAGCGATCGAAGCGTCCGGCCGCGCCGCGGTGGCCGTCCAGGGTTCGGTCGCCCATCGCGATGATGTCGTGCGTCTCTTCGATGCCGCGGACGAGGCGTTCGGAGGCGTCGACATCGTCGTGAACATGGCCGCCGACTTCATCGAGAAACCTGTCGTCGAGATCACCGACGACGACGTCGACCGGGTCCTCGGCATCAATCTGCGTGGCGCGCTCTACGTGTTGAGCGAGGCGGCCCGCAGGGTCCGTGAGGGGGGTCGGATCCTGCACACGTCGTCCGGTGCGACGGAAGCTCCGCACGCCGGCGGCGGCCTCTACGCGGCATCCAAGGCCGCCGCAGAACGCATCGCGTTCGCCCTCGCCAAGGAACTCGGCCCCCGCCGGATCACCGTCAACGTGGTCTCTCCGGGCGTGACGCAGACCGACGGTCTGGTCGCCTCCGACGCCCTGCGGGAGCGACTGATCGCCGAGACGCCGCTGGCGCGGCTCGGACAACCCCAGGAGGTCGCCGAGGCGTTCGCCTTCCTCGCCAGCGACGAAGGCGGATGGGTCAACGGGCAGCTGATCCGGGTCAACGGCGGCGTGCTGTGACGGCGGCAGAGCAGGCGCGGGCGCTCATCAACTCCTTCGCCGAGGCCCTCAACCGGCGCGACGCCTCCGCGCTGGCGTCGCTGTTCACCGAGGACGCGGACTTCGTCGACTTCCGCGGCCACTGGTTGCGGGGGCGGCCCGCGATCCGCGACGGCCACATCCGGGCGTTCGACGGTCTCCTGGCCGCGGGCACGACGACATGGCGCGACGTGACGGTGGACGATCCCGGCCACGGTCTGCTCGTCTGCCACGGCCTGTGGACGATTGCAGCACACGAGCAGCCCGACGGTTCGCACGTCCCGGAGCGCCACGGTGTCATCACGTTCCTGATCGCCTCGACGGCTGACGGCCTGCGCATCCGCGCCGGGCAGAACACCGAGCAGATCTAGCGGCTCAGCGTGGACCCGTTTCCCGACGACTGGGTGACCGCAGCGGTACTGGTCGCGCACCCCGACGACCCCGAATGGGGTTGCGCGGCGGCGGTGGCGAAGTGGACGGCTACCGGCAAAGTCGTCCGTTACTTCATCGCCTCGCGCGGCGAAGCCGGGATCCCGTCGCTGTCACCGGTGGAGACCGCGCGCATTCGCGACAGCGAGCAGCGGCGGGCCGCGGCGATCGTGGGGGTGGACGAAGTGCACTTCGGGGATCATCCCGACGGCCGGATCCGCGCGACTGAAGGACTGCGACGCGACATCGGTGACTGGCTGGATGTTATGCGGCCGGACGTGGCAGTGACGGAGTTCGGCGGTGCCCAGTGGGCGCCCGGACAGCCGAACCACCGCGACCACATCGAGTTCTTCGATGCCGTGCGAGACGCCTACGATCGCATGACCCACCCGCCCCGGTGGCTGTTCGCAGTGGGACCGGACGGAACGCACGCCGAAGTGGTGGACGGGTTCCTCGACGTCGCGGCGCAGGCGATCGGCGCCCACGCGCGATATCTGCGGGAGCTCGAACCCGACCTGCCGGTGGCCGACCACGCGCGCCGGGTAGTGGACGCCACCATCGGACACGACGACGCGGGCGCACGGATCGTGACGTTCCGTCAGCACCGGCCGGCGCCGTCGTGAGCACGCGGGGAACACGGGCGGCGGTGGTCGCTGTTGGATGGACACATGGCCCTCCCTGAACCCTCATCCTCGTCCACCGCGGTCGTCACCGGAGCGTCCTCGGGCATCGGGGCCGATCTGGCCCGTGAGCTCGTCGAGCGCGGGCACGGCGTCACACTCGTGGCCCGTCGGGAAGAGCGCCTGCGCGCACTCGCCGACGAACTGTCCGGATCCGTGCGCGTCGACGTGATCGGTTGCGACGTCGCCGATCCCACGGCGCGCGCCGAGCTGTTCCCCGACATCGAGCGGCGGGGCCTGACCGTCGACATCCTCGTCAACAACGCCGGCGTCGGCACCATCGGGCCGGTCGTGGAGTCGACGCCCGAGGCCGAGGTGGCCCAAGTCCGCGTCAACGTCGAGGCGCTGATCGACCTGACCACGCGCGCGGTGCAGCAGATGGTCCCGCGTGGCCGCGGCGCGATCCTCAACGTCGGTTCGACGGCGGGTTTTCAGCCGTTTCCCGGCCAGTCGGGCTACGCCGCGACGAAGGCGTTCGTCCGCTCCTACACTGACGGGCTGCGCGGCGAACTCGCCGGCACCGGCGTGACCGTCGCCGCCCTGCACCCCGGCCCGGTGCGCACCGAGTTCCTCCAGGTCGCCGGCATGGACGAGCGAACGTTCGCCGACGCGTTCCCGAAGTTCATGTGGGTGCCGTCCCGTGAGGTGGCCCGCGAGGGCATCGAGGCCCTGGTACACGACCGGGGCGGCGTGATACCCGGCGTGCCGAACAAGATCAGCACGAAGATCTTCGAGTTGCTGCCCCTGCTGCTGCCCTTGCTCAAGAGCCAGCACCCCGCCCTGCGAGGGCGGCTCACGCAACGCGGGGCTTGATGTCCTCCATCACCCACTGCGCGTAGTCCAGATAGGCGTCGACACCGCGGACGGCGGGGATCGGCACTGACGTCATGGTCACTCCGAGTTCGCCGAGCCGGCCGACGGCGTCGACGAGTTGTTCGGTACCCATTCCCGGGCGCTGTTCGGGATCGTCGAGCACCACGTGTCCTTCACCGATCATCGACGTGCCCAGTCCGTAGCAGACCTCGAAGGGTCGGCCGTCGAAGGTCGGCTGCGACTTGATGTAGTCGACCCTCGCGGGGATCTGCTTCAGCGGTGTCAGGAACGGGATCCACCCGGACGCAAAGCGCGCGGCGCGCCGCAGCGGCGCATCGGCGTCGCCGCCGATCCAGATCGGAATATGCGGGCGCTGGACCGGTTTGGGTGCGAACGCTGCGTCGCTGAAGTGGACGTGCGTGCCCTCGAAGCGCGGCGAGTCACTTGTCCACAGCTCGATGATCGCTGCGAGGTACTCGTCGGCGATCTCGCCGCGCTTGTGGAAGTCGACGCCGAGCAGTCGGAATTCCTCGGGGTCCCAACCGACGCCGAAGGTCACCATGATGCGACCGCCGCTCATCCAGTCCGCGGTCGCCAGCGCCTTGGCCAACACGACCGGGTGCTGCAGGGGAAGCAGCGTCACGCACGAATTGACCGGGATGCGTGTGGTCGCGCCGGCGAGGAAAGACTGTGCGACCGTCGAGTGAAAATAATGCGGACCGCTCAGTTCGACATGGCTGTCGGGCACGAGGAAGTGCTCCGGCACCGCGATCATGTCGTAACCCAGCTCCTCGGCGCGGCGGGCCATCGTCGCCTGGTCGGCTCCGGTGACGTCATACTCCCACTGCTGCACAAGGGCTTTGAGCTCCATGGAGTGGGGCATGTTGAAGCTGAACTTCATGGACTCATCGCCTCCTGGGCAAGAGTGCCGACCTGCTCGGCAGTGAGGTGGCCCGCGACGAAGAGCCATGTCAGGGTGTCGCGCAGGGATTCGGCGGGGTCGCGAAACGTGACGCCAAGTTCGCGGGTGGTGCTCGAGGAATCGGCACCCGGCCATCCCGTGGTGACGTCCATGCTCTCGCGGGTGAGCGGAAAGTCGAAGTCGTACAAGCGTTTCACCATGTCGCCCACGCTGCCCGCGACCCGCAGCGCGGAGCCCGGTACCCGGATACGCCGCGGCCGTGTCCCGGTCAGGGTGCAGCAGAGATCGTAGAGCCGGGGCCACGACAGCATGTCCGACGCCGCCACATACCGGTGCGGCCCGGGCGGCAACTCGAGCAGGGTGACGAGCAGGGCGGCGAGGTCCCGCACATCGACGATCTGCATTCCACCCGAGGTCACCACGAACACCGACGTCATGATGGACACCAATCCCGCGGTCATCGCACTCAAGCCCGGATCGTCGGGGCCGATGATGCCGGCGGGATAGCAGACGCCCACGGGTGCGCCGGCGTCCTGCAATCCGCGGACATACCGTTCTGCGGCGGCCTTCGACCGGGCGTAGGCCGACGCGCCGTCGACGATGGGCGACGACGCCGACATCATGGGGCCGTTGGGAGCGAGGAACACCGACAGGGACGAGACATGGATGATGCTCGGAATCCCGCGCCGCACTGCGCCGCCGATGACCACCTCCACCCCCCGCGTGTTGGCCTCCTCGACGGCACGGGCGGACCGGCGCCGCAGGTCGACCAGCGCGGCGGTGTGAACGACACCGTCGCAGCCGTCGAACGCTGCCTCGACAGCATCGGGCTCGGTCATGTCCGCCACGACCACATCGTCGGGAAGGAAACCGTACAGGGGGAAGACCTGCCCGACCTTGGCGGGATCGCGCACCATGAGCCGGACCTCGTGCCCCGCGGCGGCCAGTGCGGCCGCCGCGTGAGAACCGGTGAAGCCCGTACCACCGGTGACGAGCACCTTCACGGGTCGAGTCTAGAACCGCGGTGCGGCGCGGGTCGGATTTTCATCGACGAGAGCGACAAAACCGTTCCTGCGCTTGCTATTTCAACTAGACATGCTACGCAGTCCGGGGCGCCGGGCGGCGACCCCTGATCAGCTTCCCGGGCCGGGCCTGCGTCGGCACACCGTTCTCGGCGATCACCTCGCCCGACACGACGGTGGCGACGTAACCGTCGGCGGACTGGTCCAACCGGCGCCCGCCCGCAGGCAGGTCGTTGACCACGACCGGCCGATGCAACCGCAGCGCCGCCGCGTCGATCACGTTGAGATCGGCCTTGTAGCCCACCGCGATCCGGCCGCGGTCGGCCAGCCCCGCCACCTTGGCCGGCACCGAGGTCAGCTCACGCACCGCCTCCGCCACCGTCAGCCGCCCGGTCGGCCGGTCGCGCACCCAATGCGTCAGCATGTAGGTGGGAAAGCTTGCGTCGCAGATCATTCCGTAGTGCGCCCCGCCGTCGCCGAGACCCAGCACCACATCGTCGCGGTGGATCAGCTCCGCGACGGTGTCCAACGAGCCGTCGCGGAAGTTGGCCAACGTGACCAGGAGCATCGCGTGCCCGTCGTCGTCGAGCAGGCGGTCGTACGCCTCCTCGGCTGGGCTCACGCCGCGGGCCCGCGCCCGCGCGCCGATCGAATCCGACGGTGACGGTTCGTAATCAGGTGGGTCGCCGAGCGGGAACATGTAGTTCCACGCCTGCGCGGCGAACATCAGCGGATGCCCGTCGGCGGCCGGGGTGTCGGTCAGGATACGTTCCCGCACTTCGGGTTTGCGCATCTCGGCCACACGTTCGGCCAGTGGCAGATCCGCGATCGCCTGGTAGGACGGGTACATCACGAAGGGATTGCCCGACAGGTCGAGGCCGAGCACCAGCCCGATCGGGCGCGGGAAGATCTGAGCGGTTACTTGAGGACCGCCGACCCCGACGTTCTCGTTCGCCTTCTCGACCATCCGCAGCGCGTCGAGGAAGAACGGGTCCCCGGCGTTGCCGATCGCCAGCGTGAACGTCACCGGCAGCCCGACGTCGGCGGCCACGTCGAAGACCGTACGGAGCGCCGGCTCGTAGTCCCCGGCCATCAGGTCCGGCACGAACTGGATCAGGCCGCCGCCCGCGTCGTCGACGCCGCGCGCGATCGCCTCGATCTCGGCGTACCCGGCGTCGTAGCTGGGGATCGGGTGGCCGCTCTCGGACTTGTGCAGAGTGAGCCGGGACGACGCGAACCCCAGCGCGCCGGCCTGGACCGCCTCGGCGGCCAGCTTCCGCATCATGGCCAGGTCTTCGGCGGTGGCGGGCTCCCGGTCGACACCGCGCTGTCCCATCACGTAGACCCGCAGCGGGGAATGCGGCAGGAAGGCGGCGACGTCGATGTCGCGACGTCGGGCGTCGACGGCGTCCAGGAACTCCGGGAACGTCTCCCAGTGCCACGGCAGCCCGTCGACCATCACCACACCGGGGATGTCCTCGACGCCGGCCATCACGTCGACCAGGACGTCGTGGTCCGACGGTCGGCAGGGCGCGAAGCCGACGCCGCAGTTGCCCATCACCGCCGTGGTGACGCCGTGCGCCGAGGACGGGGTCAACCGGTCCGACCAGATCGCCTGGCCGTCGTAGTGGGTGTGCAGGTCGACGAAACCGGGGGTGACGAGCAGGCCGGTCGCGTCGATCTCCCGTGCAGCGGTCTCGCGGACGTCGCCGACGGCGACCACCACGCCGTCGCTGACGGCCACGTCGGCGACAAAGGGTTCGCCGCCCAGGCCGTCGACCACGGTGCCGCCGCGAATGATCAGGTCAAGGGTCATCCCCCGAATGTACGGTGAGGGCGTGATCGACCACTTCGGAATCAACTGCTCGAACTGGGACGAGTCGAAGACGTTCTACGACAAGGTCCTCGGCGTGCTCGGGTACACGCGGCAGATGGACATGGAGGTCGCCATCGGATACGGCGCCGACGGCCATCCCGCGTTCTGGATCGCGGATGCGTCCGCCGGCCAGGTGGCCGGGCCCAACCGCGAGACGCACATCGCGTTCGTCGCGAAAGACGCCGAATCAGTGCAGGCGTTCTACCGCACCGCGCTCGCGCTCGGCGTCGAGCCGCTGCACGCGCCGCGGCTGTGGCCGGAGTACCACCCGAACTACTACGGCGCGTTCGTGCGCGATCCGGAAGGCAACAACGTCGAGGCCGTGTTCCACGGCGGCGGTCCGGCGGTCACCGGTCCGCCGGTTTGATCCACCGCCACTGGCCCTTCGACCACGCGTCGGCGCCGTCGAGGCTGTCTGCGACCGCCTGCACGACCCCGGGCCACTGCCACTCGTCGTAGTCGTCACCGGACAGCCAGCCACCCGGGCGCACCTTCGGCAGCCAGGCCGCGATGTCCGCGCGCACGCTGTCGTAGTCGTGCCGGGCGTCGAGATGGACCCACGCCAGCGAATCGTCGGCGAACAGCGCGGCCGCCGACACCGAGTCGCTGAGCAGGAGCTGGATCCGGTCGGCGAAACCGCACGCCAGTACGTTGCGGTGCAGCAGCCCCGCGAGCGTCCCGCCGCCGTGCGCCACCGCGGGACCGTGCGCGTCGGTGCCGCCCCTGCCCTCGGGGCCGCTCCCGCGGGCGGTGTCCACGCCGATGATCGCGACGTCGAGCGCGTGGTCGCGGGCCACCTCGGCCAGCGAGCACAGGCTGCGACCCAGGTAGCAGCCCACTTCGACGAAGCGATCGCCGCTGCCGAAGTGCTCGACGGCCTCCTCCTGCCCGGAGCGCCACTGGAACCAGCCCGGGATATCCCGCCAGGTCTGCACGGGCTCGTCGAAGCCGGCCATGGGATCAGGCACCTGTGATCACACTCCTCGTTTCTTGGGCCGCGACGGCGATCCGGTCGCCGTCGCGGGTGATCAGTCCGTCGCGTTCGAACGCGTCCAGCCAGCCCGTCATCGGCCACCGCCCCCATCGTCGACGGAACACGCGGGCGTTCGCCACGATCGCGCCGAGATGTTCCACCGGCGGATCGGAGATCGGGTGATGCTGGTGATAGGCGTGCGCCCCGCCCACCCAGACGAGGGGAACGCCCTTGGCCGCGGCGACGGCGGCGAAATCGGTGTCCTCGCCGCCGTAGCCGGCGTAGGTCTCGCAGAATCCGCCGAGGCGGCGCCACGCCGCCGTCGAGACGGCGAAAGACAGCGACCAGAACAGGTCGTGGTTCGACTCGGTCTGCAGCACGCCCGGCGGTGGCGCCGGCCGGGCAGGATGCGGGTCTGTCAGGGACTCGAGAGCGTCGAGTGGATAGCCATCGGGGGCGGGCGGCAGGTAGGTGACCGGCCCACACAGCAGCGCGTCGCCGTCCACGCGTCGGTGCGCGTCGACGTACCGGTCGATCAGCGCGGGGCCGGGGATGCAGTCGACGTCGAGGAAGATCAGCAGGTCCGCGCCACGTTCGATCGCCTCGTGCGCACCCTGGTTGCGTGCCCGTGCCAGCGGAAGGCCGGCGGAGGTCGAGGCGCACTCGACGACGTGCACGCCCGGAGCGGCCACGGTGCGGATCACCGGGTCGTCGATGGCCACCACGCATCGGTCATCCGGTGCGGGACGGCAGGTGGAGAACCCGGCCTGCTGGCGGGTGAAGTGATCGTGACGTCCGTGCACCGCGGTGATCACCGACGTGCGGAGGGTTCTCATGCGGCGATCACCGCCGCGGCGCGTGCGGCCGCTCCCTGCACCTGCAGCCGTGACCAGTTCGACCGGTCGAGCGCCCGTGTCTGCGCGAGCAGCGCCGGCCACGCCTCGCGGGCGGGCCAGCGGTCGACCTCGACGGTGAGGCCGGCGCGGGCCAGCGCACCGGCGGTGGCGGCCTGCTCCCCGAACGGGCGCTGCTGCGGGATGACGATCACCGCGGCGCCGGTGAGTGCGACATCGGCGATGGCGTTCTGGCCGGCGTGGGTGACGACGACGTCGGCCGATGCGAGGATCGGCCACGGGTCGTCGACCCAGGAGGACACACCCAGCCAGATCCACCGGTACTGCGGCAGCGCGCCGCGCAGTTGCTCGAGCGCGTCCGCGGGCAGGTCGTCGCCGCCGGCGCCGCCAAGGAGCACGCCGGTGCCGGCGGACGGTGCCGCACCGTTCCGGCCCTCGAACTGGCTGATCGATCCGACGAAGTGCGTGCGGTCCAGATGGTCACGCAGCCAATGGGGTTGGTACACCTCGGCCGACCAGGGTGCGACGATCTGATCGGCGATGTCGTAGGCCAGTCGGTGCGCCGGATCGGTGCGCTCGCCGGGCATCGCCATCACGGTCACGGGTATGCCCGCGAGCCGGCCCAGCGTCGCGATCTCCACCGACACGTCGACGACCAGACGGCGCAGTCCGGCGTCCGCCGCGACCTGCAGCAGTTCGGCGGCACGCTGGGCCAGGCCCGCGACATGCAGAGGGGCCCAGTGCATGCGGCCCCGGCACTGGGCATCGGCCGGTTCGTCGTGATCGGCGGGGACGTCGAGGGGCAGCTGGACCCAGGTGTCCCGAGCGCGCATCGACACCGGTTGGGGGAGCGAGGAGAAGAATGTCACCGGCTCGTCCAGCCGTGCGCAGATCGATCGGGCACGGGCGGCGTGGCCGCGGCCCTGATGGTGCACGTAGTACCCGATCACGCCGAAACCCCTTCCATCGGAGGGAAGATCAGCTGCCGGTAGTAGTCGAGATAGCACTGCACCATCACCTCGTGCGAGCAGCGGCGCTCGGCGCGCGCGCGGGCGTCGGCTCTGCGCAGCGTCATCGCCTCTCTGATCGCACGGCTCAGCCCGCCGATGTCTCCCGGCGTGGCCAGCCGTCCGCAGGAGTCGTCGACGATCTCGGGGATGCCGCCGCGCGCGAACGCCGCGACCGGTGTGCCCGCCGCCAGCGCCTCGGCGACCACCAGCCCGTACGGTTCGTCCCAGTGCGGCGTCACCAGGGCCACCGCAGCGTCGCCCACCAGGGCGTTGAGCTCATCGCGGCGCAGGTGACCCTCGTAGACGGCCCCGGCGCCGAGCAGCGGACGCACGGCGGTGTCGAAGTACTCCCGGTCGCCGACCGGGCCCGCGATGCGCAGCGGGACGCCTGCCCGCCGGGCGGCAGCGATGGCCGAGGTGACCCCCTTCTCGGGGACGAGCCGGCCCGTCCACACCGCATAGCGCCCGCCGCCCGATCCCACCGGCCGGTAGGCCATGTTGACTCCGTTGAGGATCACCGGCACCGGCCCGTTGATCGGTTCCCATTGGCGGGCGGTGAATTCGCTGACGGCGACGAAGCTGCTGGCGACCCCGCCGGGCAGGGCAACCGCCTGCTCGAGCCACGGCAACGGTGGTGTGTGCAGCGTCGTCAGCATCGGCGCGTCGATGGTGTGGGCCATGGCCAGCGGCAGGTAATGCAGGCTGTGGTTGTGGATGATGTCGAACGAACCCAGTTCGGCGCGAGCCAGTTCCAGCATCACCGACAGGTAGGCGTGGGTCTCCTCCACCACCCACTCCGGTGTCGTGGGTTCGAGGCGACGGGTCGCCTCGCTCATCCGAAAGGTGCGCAGAGGCATGACATTCCACGGAGCGTCGATGTCCGACCCCGGTGCGGCGAACACCGTGACGCTGTGCCCGGCCGCCGTGAGGCCATGGGCGAGCTCGAAGACGAAGGCTTCCAGGCCACCGGCGAACGGCTGCCGCACCGGATAGCGCGAGGACGCCAGCATGGCGATGCGAAGCGGACGCGCGCTCATGCGATCCTCGCCGTGTCCAGCAGGCGCCGATACAGCTGCGCGGTCGCGCGCCGGACCTCACGGCGCTGGGTCGCCCGCATCCGTCGCCGATCGAGGTCGTCTCCGCCCGGCAGCGCCCGCACCTGAGCGGCAGCGCGGTCGACGGCACAGAGCAGGCCGGCCTCGTCGAAGCGGTCGGTGCCGTAACCAAAAGTGTTGCACGCCAACTGCTCATGGAACAGACCGCAATCGGGGACGACGGGCAGCACCCCGCTGTCGAAGCACGCCTCGATCCAGCCGGAGTGCGTTCCGAAGCGGTACGGCAGAACCAGGATGTCGATCTCGTGCAGGTAGTCGACCAGCTCGCGGTCGGTGAAGGGCGGGTGTATCCGGACGTCGACGCCGCGGGACCGATAGTCCGCGAGCCGGTCAGGAAGTTGCGCGTCTGCCCTCGGGGACGTCAACGCGTTCGCGTCGAGGTCGACGCGAAGCGAGGTCGACTCCGGCACAAGGTGACTGTCGACGAGAGCGTCGACGACGGGCCACGGGTCGATGTTCGCCCGCAGGAACTTCGCGTGCACCGCGACGCGGGGTCGGGACGCGGGCGTGCGCCGCACGCCGACGCGGCCGATCGGCAACAGATGAGGGTGGGGCAGCACCGCGGGGACAGCGTCCCAGCGATCGGCCACCCGGCGGGCCGCCCCCGCGGTGAGTGTGGTGAGCGCATCGGCCCGGCGCACGAGTGTCCCGAGTTTTGCGACATAGTGCGACTGGTCGTCCAAGTGGGGGTTCACCAGGTCGTGCACGGTGACGACGAGGGGGATCCCGTGCGCGGCGAGCACGTCGGCGACGGCGACCAGGTCGTCGTGCTCGACGCCCTCGAACCCGAAATGGACGTGCAGAACATCGATGTCGTCGATGTGGCTCAGCAGATAGTCGGGGTCCAGCCATCGCGGCGGCCACCACTGGCCGGGCACGGTGGCGTCGAGGGGAATCGGATCGGGCAGCAACGCGATCAACGTGGGATCGACGATCGCGGAGACATAGGGGTGTGCAGCCGGAACTGAGGCGACACGAATCACATTCACACAATCCCTTCGGCAACGACGTTTGATCTCGCCGCTGTCTGGACGAATGTGCGGGACAGGTATACCACGCATCGGCGACAAGTAACCTCGCGGCAGTGGACCCCCTCGACGGCCGTACGCGGCACTACCGCGACTTCTACTCACCGCCCGCCGGTGGGTCGGATTCCCCGCTGTGGCTGGTGGTCGGCAACTGCCAGGCTGAGGCGCTGCGGCGGGTCCTCGACACCGTGCCGGGCCGGCCGTACCGGACGGCGCGCATCCCCCCGGTGCACGAGCTCACGGCCCGCGACCTGCCTTATCTGGACGCCCTTCTCGCGCGGACGTCAGTGCTGTTGAGTCAGCCGATCCGGCCCGACTATCGCGATCTCCCGCTGGGCACCGATCAACTCGTCGACCGCCTCGCACCCGGCGCGATGTGCATTCGCTGGCCGGTGATTCGCTATGCGGGTCTCTACCCCTTCCAGGCGATCGTCCGCCGTCCCGCGGACCGGTCGCTGAACCCTCCGGTGGTGCCCTACCACGACCTGCGGACGGTGTCGGCGGCGCGGGCCGGACGGTCGCCCGAGGACCCGTGGAACGTCGACGTCAGCGCCGGTCAGATCAGCGCGGTGGCCGCGCTCAGCCGGGACGAACTCGCCCGCCGGGAGGACCGAGATTGTGACGTCGGCGTCGCGGATCTGCTGCCGACGTTCGGCGCGGATGCGGCACACACCGTCAATCACCCGGGAAACCCTTTGCTGGAAGCCCTCGCTCAACGCATTCTCGACCGGCATCGATGTGCGCCATGATGCCGATGTTGCGGACCTTCGTGANGACGTCGGCGTCGCGGATCTGCTGCCGACGTTCGGCGCGGATGCGGCACACACCGTCAATCACCCGGGAAACCCTTTGCTGGAAGCCCTCGCTCAACGCATTCTCGACCGGCTCGATGTGCCGCTGGCCGTCGCGGCAGTCGACGCTGTGCTGCTGTCCGCGGTCACCGCCCCGCTGGAGGCGCGGGTGCTCGAGGCTCTGGGGCTCGCCGGGACGGCGCGGCCCGACTGGCGCTGCGACGGGCGCACCGTCTCGGCGCAGGAAGTGCATGCCGCGCAGCTGCAGTGGTACCGGTCCAACCCCGACTTCGTCGACCTCGCCGAGGAACGTCACGGAATCGTCATGGAACTGCTTGGCCTGCTGTCCCGTTCGGGCCGATCATGATCGTCACCCAGGCCCTCGTCGGTCCGCGCCACCACGGGGTGGTGCGCTTCGGGCTCGCGCTTCACGACACCCTCCAGTCCTGCGGTCTTCCCCTGCGGCAGGTGTGGCAGCCGGGGACGGCCGAGCTCAGCCGCGCCCTAGACGGCGGCGCACTCCATGTGCAGTTCACCGATCGGCTCTTCGGCGACAGCCCGCAGGCCGCCGCTGGTGTGCTGGCGGCACTGGCCCGGCGCAGCGAGTCCCGGCTGACCGTGACGCTGCATGATCTACCGCAACCGTCGGACGGTCAGAACTTCGCGCGCCGCGCGGCGGCGTACGCCGACGTCGTCGCGCGCTGCGCCGGTGTGGCTGTCAGCAGCGCACACGAACGGGAGTTGTTGCGCGACCTCGGCGTCGATGTCGGCCCCGTGGCGGTGATACCTCTGCCGATCGGGCGGCGGGCGCCCGCACACGTCCGCCCCGCGGAGCCGCGGGTGATCGGGGTCTTCGGCTTCCTCTACCCGGGCAAGGGGCACGAGGAGGTCATCGCGGCGACGGCAGACCTTCCCCCCGAGGTGGAGGTGCACGCCATCGGCGAAACCTCCTCGGGGCACCAGGATCTGGTGGCGGAGCTCACAGCTCAGGCGCACCTTCTCGGCCGGCGGTTCCACGTGACTGGGCATATCCCCGATGATCTGCTGACCGAGGCGCTGCAGCGGGTCGCCGTCCCCGTGGTCGCCCACACCCATGTGTCGGCGTCCGGCTCGCTCGGCTCCTGGCTCTCGGCATCACGGCGTCCGCTCGCGCCGACCAACCGCTACACCCGCGAGGTCGAGGAGCGCAATCCGGGCATGCTGACGTTGTATCCCGACACCGGGCGCGGTCTGCGAACCGCACTCGCGCGCGCACTCGAGTCGCCTGAATCCACCTGGCTGCCCGAGGATTCGGTGCCGCGCCCCACCGACGCCGACGCCGCGTTCGCCTACCATCATTTCTTCCAGAGATGGCACCGATGAACGGACCGTTCCCGCTGACCGACGGCCGGGTGTGCGTGCCCGGCAATCACTGGGACCTGCTCGACGGCAGGTCCGGCAGACTCGCGAGCGTCGCGGTGGTCATCCCGTTCTTCGAACAGCAGGACGATCTGAACCGTGTGCTGGCAGGCCTTGACGCCCAGGACTATCCGGCTCACCTCATCGAAGTCGCGGTCGCCGACGACGGATCGCGGCAGCCGCCCGACACCTCGGCCTCGTCGTTGGCGTGCACTGTGGTCAGGCAGGAGGACCGCGGCTTCCGTGCCGCCGCGGCGCGCAACCTCGGTGCCGCGGCCACCGAGGCGGAGATCCTGTGCTTTCTCGACGCGGACACCGTGCCCGAACCCGGCTACCTGCGCGAGATCTCGCGGCTGCCGTCGATGCTTCCGGATGCGCTGGTCGTCGGGCGTCGTCGCCACGCCGAACTCGCCGGCTGGTCGGCGGCCGACCTCTCGCGATGGTGGGCGGGTGAGTCGGCGCCAGCGGTGCTGGAGGAGCCGCGCTGGCTGACCGACGCCTACGCGCGCACCGAAGATCTCGCGGTCGCCGACAACGGTGCCTACCGCTTCGTGATCAGTTCGGTGATGTGTTGCAGCCGTGACCTTTTCACCTACAGCGGTGGCTTCGACGAATCCTTCGACCGGTACGGCGGTGAGGATTGGGAGTTCGCCCACCGCGCCGTGGCGTGTGGGGCGGTTCTGCACCACGCGCGTCGGGCGGTGGCATGGCACAACGGTCCCGACTGGGCCGGGCGCGACGTACCCGACCGTGCCGCCGGTAAGAACGCCGAGGCTCTCGCGCTGGCCCGGCTGGTCACCGATCCGGCCGCCCGCACCCACGGACTGCGCTACGAGATACCGGACGTGGCAGTGGAACTCGACGCAGACACGCACGGGTTGGGATCCTTGGTCGCCGCGGTGCGCGGGTTCCTCGGCCACGACGTCGGCATCTGGCTCACCGGGCGGCAGGCTCAGGCGCTGCTCGAACGGGCCCACCTGCAGGACGATCGGATCCGGGTCGGCCCGGTGCCGGACCGCATCCGGCGCAGCTGCCGGTTCCTCGTCTCGGTGACCGGTCGGCCCGCGCTGCCGGTGTCCGGGGTCGCCGAACTCGTGCGCCGCTGTTCGGCGCCCGACGTGGCCGCGGTGCACGTCCACGGGGCCACGGCGGACGTCGCGTGCCATTCCTCGTGGTCGGTGAACCGGCTCCGGCGGTGGACGCAGGGACCGGTCCGGCTGGCTGATCCCGGGGCCGTCGCGTTCGGCGCCGTCGAGCACTGCTCCGGTGAGGAGTTCGGCATGACGGAGGTGGACCACGAGGCGGACCTGGCGTGGTGACTCGGCGTAGCTTGGCCCCATGGCTGATATCGATGCTGCCCGCGAACTCCTGCGCGACTCGTTCACCCGCCTGATCGAGCACGCGGACGACCTGACCGACGGCCTCACCGACGACGTCGCGTACTACCGGCCGACGCCGGAGGCGAACACGATCGCCTGGCTGCTCTGGCACAGCGCCCGCATCCAGGACGCGCAGCTGTGCGACATCGCCGGTCTCGAGCAGGTCTGGTTCCGGGAGGGTTGGGTCGACCGGTTCGGTCTCGACCTGCCGCGCGACGCCCACGGCTACGGCCACACCCCCGAGGAGGTGGCCAAGGTGCGCGCGTCGGCCGACCTGCTCGGCGGCTACTACCACGCGGTGCACCGCGAGTCGCTGTCCTACGTCGCGTCGGTATCGGCCGACGAACTGGCCCGGGTCATCGACGAACGGTGGACGCCGCCGGTGACGGCGAGCGCCCGGCTGGTCAGCATCATCGACGACGCCGCCCAGCACCTGGGTCAGGCCGCGTACATCCGAGGCATCGCCCCGACGACTTGACACGTGTCAACCCCCGGTGCGACCTGCGTCACACGGCTGGTTAGAGTGGGGTCATGACTGCGACTTCCGACGTCAAGCCGTTCACCGGTACCGGCACCATCACCAACCCGGCGACCGGCGCGCCCGCAGGTCAGGTGCGCTGGACCGACCCAGCGGACGTGACCCGCATCGCGGCGGGGCTGCGGGAGGCGCAACGCGAGTGGGAGGCGCGCGGCGCCGCGGGCCGCGCGAAGGTGCTGGCGCGCTACGCGGTGTGGCTCGGGAAGCACCGCGCGGAGATCGAAGAGTTGCTGATCAGGGAGACCGGCAAATCCGCCACGGACGCGGCGCAGGAGGTGCCGCTGATCCTGATGATCGCCTCCTACTACATCCGCACCATGGAGAAGGCGCTCGAGCCGGACAAGCGCCCCGCGGCGCTGCCGTTCCTGTCGATCAAGAAGATCGAGGTGCATTACCGGCCGCGCCCGGTCGTCGGGATCATCGCGCCGTGGAACTATCCGGTGGCCAACGCGCTGATGGACGCCATCGGTGCGCTCGCGGCCGGCTGTGCGGTGCTGCTCAAGCCGTCGGAGCGCACGCCGCTGACCGCCGAACTGCTCATGCGCGGTTGGCTCGACTCCGGCGCACCGGAGGTTCTCGCGCTGGCCCAGGGCGCGCGGGAGGTGTCCGAGGCGGTCATCGACGTCAGTGACTACATCCAGTTCACCGGGTCCAGCGCGACGGGCGCGAAGGTGGCCGAGCGGGCCGCGCGCCGGCTCACCCCCGTGAGCCTGGAACTCGGCGGCAAGGATCCGATGATCGTGCTGGAGGACGCCGACGTCGACCTCGCCGCTCATGCCGCGGTGTGGGGCGCGATGTTCAACGCGGGCCAGACGTGCGTGTCCGTGGAGCGGGTCTACGTGCTCGAACCGGTCTACGACCAGTTCGTCGCGGCCGTCGTGCGCGACGTCGAGAACCTGGCGATGGGCGCCGGTGACGGCCACCATTTCGGCGCGATGATCGACGACAGCCAGGTCGCTGTCACCGAACGCCACGTCGCCGACGCGCTCGCCAAGGGCGCGCGGGCGCTGACCGGCGGCAAGCGGGGCGTCGGTGCGGGCAGCTTCTACGAGCCGACCGTGCTCGTCGACGTCGACCACTCGATGGCGTGCATGACCGAGGAGACGTTCGGTCCGACGCTGCCCATCATGAAGGTGTCCTCGGTCGAAGAGGCGGTGCGGTTGGCCAACGACAGCCCCTACGGACTGTCGGCCGCGGTGTTCTCCCGTGACATCGAGCGCGCCAAAAAGATTGCGCTGCAACTCGATTGCGGTGGCGTGAACATCAACGACGTGATCTCCAACCTGATGTGCACCACCGCCCCGATGGGCGGCTGGAAGACCTCGGGCATCGGGGCGCGCTTCGGCGGCCCGGAGGGTCTGCGCAAGTACTGCCGCATCGAGACGGTGGTCGCTCCCCGGACCAACGTCGGCGCCGGCGGCAACTACTACAACAACTCCCATCGCGCGCTGAAGCGGATGAACACGATGATGACCAAGCTGGCCTTGATCAGGCCCAAGCGCATCGCCAAGTAGTCCACCGGCCGTTCACCCACGCGTCACGTTCCCGTCCGCGGGGGTCGATAACTTCTGCGCGTGACTGCTCTGGACCTCTCCGGCTTCCACGTCGTCGACGACGACGATGACGACCCCGTCCTGATGCTGCATCCCGGCGGCGAGATCGTGGACACCTGGCGCGAGAACTATCCGTACGACGAGCGGATGAAGCGCGAGGACTACGAGGAGCAGAAGCGGCTGCTGCAGATCGAACTGCTCAAGCTGCAGAAGTGGAGCCAGGCGCACGGCCACCGGCACGTCATCGTGTTCGAGGGACGCGACGCCGCCGGCAAGGGCGGCACGATCAAGCGCTTCATGGAGCATCTCAACCCCCGCGGGGCACGCGTCGTCGCCTTGGAGAAGCCCACCGAGAAGGAACGGACGCAGTGGTACTTCCAGCGGTACGTCGAGCACCTGCCCTCGGCCGGGGAGATCGTGCTCTTCGACCGGTCCTGGTACAACCGCGCCGGGGTGGAGCGGGTGATGGGGTTCTGCACACCCAAACAGCACGCCGAGTTCATCCGTCAGGCGCCGCTGTTCGAGCAGATGCTGGTCAACGACGGTGTCAGCCTGACCAAGCTGTGGTTCTCGGTCTCGCCGTCCGAGCAGCGCACCCGGTTCACGATCCGCCAGGTGGACCCGGTGCGGCAGTGGAAGCTCTCGCCCACCGACCTGGCGTCGCTGGACAAGTGGGACGACTACACCGCGGCCAAAGAGGACATGTTCGCCTGGACCGACACCGAGATCGCGCCGTGGACGGTGGTCAAGAGCAACGACAAGAAGCGCGCCCGCATCAATGCGATGCGCTACGTGCTGAGTAAGTTCGACTACGACAACAAGGACCACGAGGTGGTCGGCAGGCCCGACCCGCTCATCGTGGGACGCGCGCTGGCCGACTGACGGAGCCGCCCCGGCGGCGACATGGGGCCCAGCACGCGTCCTGACAGGAGGACGCGTCCGTGCGCTTTCTCGCCGCGCTGATGCTGTGGCTGCTCACCACCGTCGCGTTGGCGTCGGCGGTGCCTGCCGTGTGGGCGCAGCTGCACATCGTCGACGAAGACGGCTACGCCGCGCTGGCGGCACGGGCCGCGGGGGACCCCCGCCTGCAGGACGCCATGGCCGGTGAACTGACCACCCAGGTGCTGTCGCTGGGCGCCGACAAGGGCTACAGCCTCAACCCGCAGTTGGTCCGCACGGTCGCCGATTCCTACACCCGCAACTCCGGCTTTCCCGGGCAATTCGCGCAGGCCAACCGGATCGCGCACCGGTGGATGTTCACCGGCGCGGTGCCGGCGGGCAATTCCACCGATCAGTGGCTGATCGACGTCGCGCCGATGCTCTCGGACCCCTCGTTCGATGCCACACTGGGCACCCTCGACCTCGCGGTGCCCGGCACGCTGACCGTACCGATCACCGTGGACTCGCCGGATCTGCGGCCGGGGAAGCTGCGGCCGCTGGCGACCTGGGGTCCGTGGGTGAGTATCGCGACCGCCGTGCTGACCGCCGTGCTGGCCCTGCTCACTCTGGCCGCCGCGCGCTCCCGGGGCCGGGCGCTCACCGCGCTCGGAGTGTCGGCCCTGCTGGTCGGTGCCGCCGGCTGGGCCGGTATCGAGATGGGACGCCGCTTCGTCGACGCGGCGCTGAACCGCACCACCGGCGACATCCGGACCGTCGCCGAGGTGATGGTGGGCACCGCCGAAGGCAGTGCCCACCAGTGGCTGAACTACTCGCTGATCGCCGGGGTCGCCCTCGTCCTGCTCGGAGCGGTCGGGGCGGCCCTGGGCGCCGGCCTGCGCCGGACTACAGGTGGTCCATCATCCGCGCCATCGCCGCACTCTCGATGAACGCCTGATGGTGCGGGTGCAGATGGACGTCCCAGTCGGACTTGACGTGCTTCGGGTGGTGCTCCCGCCAGTGCATGATCGGATGCGGCACGTGCGGATGCGGCATGTGGAGCGTCATGATGGTCCCCCTTCGTTCGACCTGCAGAAATCGTCGCGTGCGTCAACCGGGGAGACGTCAGTAGTGCAGTACTGATTTTCGCGGTGCCGTGCGGTGCTATCCCTGAGTACATGCAGGAGCGCGACATGCGGGCGCTCATCGACCGCCACCTCGAGGCCGAGGGTCGCGGGGACGTTCACGGCGCGCTCGCGGTCTACACGGACGACGTCGAACACGACGTCGTGGGATTCCCCGACGGGCTGCACCAGTCGAAGGCCGGTGCCCGGGATTTCTACGTTCAGCTGACCGCGAACTTCCTGGCCGAGACGTGGTCGGAACGACGCCGTTTCGTCACGGACGACGCGATGATCCTCGAACAGGACATGACCGGAACGGTGATCGGCTCGATGCTCGGCGTGCCGGGCAGGGGCAGGCGCATCACGTTCCGCATGCTCCACGTGTTCGAGTTCCGGGACGGGCTGATCAGCCGGGAGAACGTCTGGCTCGACGGGGCATCGGTGATCGCTCAGCTGAGCTGACCGTTGCCACAGGGCAGCAGTGCCCCGAGTTCCTCCCGGCTCATCGCGCCGGTCTTGGCCATGGCGTTGTAGATGTGGCTCTCGACCGTGCGCACGGACACCTTGAGTCGGGAGGCGATGTCGCGGTTGGATGCCGACGTCCCGAGGAGCATCACGATTTCGCGTTCGCGAGTGGTCAACGGCAGGTGGTCGGTGCATCGTCGGAGCGCTGGGGTCCGGGCGCCGCCGCAGGCCTTTGCCAGGGCGTCGGCGCGCAGGGAACACCGCAATGCGGAACCGCGCAAGCTCCTGGCGCGGAAGCAGATCGCGGCGTGCGCCGCCGCGTCGGCGGCAGCGACCAGGTCGCCGATCTCTTCGAATCGTTGTGATACCAGCTCGAGTTCGCAGCCGTCCGAGCAACCCACGACATCAGCGAAGCGCGCCGCGACGCCGACACGCGGACCCTCGACACGAGTCTGCAGCTCATGGAGACGGTCGGCGGTGGACGCATCGCCGAACTGGGTCGCCGTCTGCAGACACATCACCTCGGCCGCGTATTGGCCGCGAGCTCCGGCATCCTCGGCCGCCTTCCGGACCATCGAGATCGCTTCGCTGACAGCACCCTGCGCTCCGGCGACCCATCCGGCGGCGATCGCCCGGGTGTAGTCGAGGTACCGCCACCCGGGATGGCGGTCGGCTTCCATCGCAGCCTGCGCCACGAGCGCATCGTGGGTGTGTCCGCGCATCGCAAGCGCAGTGGTGAGCAGGATCTCGTACCGGTAGCGGAAGCCGGTTGCGGTGTTCCATGCGGTGACGCGCTGCAATGCGGTGGACAGACTTGTGCATGCCTGGTCGAGGTGACCTGCGCCCAGCTCGGCCAGCCCGGTCACAGCGTCGGCGATCTGTCCGAACGGAGTGCTCCGCGAGGCCATGGCGCGCCCGCGCATCATCTGCGCGACCTCCTGGGCCCCGGCCGTGTCACCCGCCAGCAGCAGTGCGTTGATGTGGGCGTCGGAGATGACGATGAACGCCCGCACCGGAATGGCGTAGCCCGCAGTCGCGACGGCCACCGCCTCGGCTGCCGCACCTGCTTCCCCGCAGGCAACCGTCACCGCCCATGCCGTCAGGCGGCGCTCGAGGTGATCGGGCAGCAGACTCGCGTCGAAGGACCGCGAAAGCGCACGAGCGGCGTGCGGATCGCCCAGCGCCGCCGCGGCCACACACCGGAAGGCGTCGAAGCAATGCCGCTCCGGCGGTTCAGCGCCCGTGGTGCGGTCGACCAGAGCCAGCGCGGCGTCGGGGTCGGCGAGTGTGAAGAACAGATTGACCGCCCTCAGGTACGTCACCCGTGCCTGCTCGACAGCGGTGAGGGCGCCCGTGTCGACGTCGGCGAGCACGGCCTCTGCGGCGGCGCCCTTGCCGGCCCAGGACAGCACGAAGGCGCGGATCAAGCTCGCCTCGACCCGCCCACCGGCGGCGATCGCGGCCTCGGCCAGCCGGTTGGCCAGAGGCAGATCGAGCATCCAGGCTGCCCCGCGTGCTGCGTCGAGCAGCAGGTCGACGTCGTGTTCGAGATTGGAGTCGACGCTCAGGGCCGCCCGGCGGACCACGGCATGGACGTCGTCCCGCGATTCGGTCGCGGCCAGTTCGGAGGCGACGACGCCTCGGAGGCGGCGCAATGTGGTCTGAGCGGCACGGCGGCGACGCACCTCGCCGTACAGCGGATGAGCCAGACGGACGTGCACGCAGCCATCGGCCGATTCGCAGGAGATCAGGCCGCGCCTGTCTGCCTCCTCGACGGCCTCGGCGCCGGCGATCCGGGTCAGTGACCGCAATTCGAGGGGCTCGCCGACAGCGAGCACGTCGATGACGTCGCTGACGGCCTCGGGCAGCCCGCCCGTCCGCGCTTCGACGAGCTCGACAAGACCCGGAGGAACCACAGGATCACCGGTCCATGTCCATACGCCGTTGTCGTCGGCGAGCCGCCCGTCGGCGACCTCCTGTTCCACGATCAACCGCAGATACAACGGGTTGCCCTCGGTCAACGTCCACAAACGCTGCGCCGCAACGTCATCGACCGGACCCCCGACGGCGAGGCACACCAGCCGCTCGGTGTCTTCCGGTGTGAGCGGTGCGATGTCCAGCCAGTCGAAGTCGCCGCCCTTCCAGAGTTCACGCGTCGCATCGCTGACCGGTTCGCCGGTGCGCATCGTCAGCACGACTTTTGCGAGCCGGCGGTGAATGATCTGGTGCACGACCACGGTCGACAGGTCGTCGAGCAAGGGCACGTCGTCGACCGCAACCAGCACCGGCGCCTCAGACGACGTCAACGCCTCGATGACACCGTGGACGAGTTCGAGGCTGTCGTCGCCGCTCGTCGCCGTCCAGGGTGTCAGGGCACCGAAGGGGAGGGTGCGTGCCGCCGACGTCCCGACCACCCAGCGCACCAAACAGCCGCGCGCGGCGAAGACGCTGAGCGTCTCTCGTACGATCCGGCTCTTTCCGACGCCGGCTGCGCCGCTGACCACGATGCCTGCGGAGTCAGGATCGAGCAGCGCGGCTTCGATGAGCCGCGTTTCCTGCGTCCGGCCTGTGAGCGGCCACGTCAACCGCACGCGTCAAGCGTAGGAGCACCCCACCGCCGTCGAGGGCGTATCAGCCGATCTCGGCCGGCACCGGCGATATTGCAGTACCGGACTACTGAGGGTGGGTTGAGCACCGCCGCAGACGAGGGACTACTGGCGCGTTCCGAGGGCCGATCGGGCAGTCTGGTGTCACCATGACGACTGCCCGACCACTGCTCGACGACCTGAGTGACCTGACCGCGCTCCGTGCCGTCGGCGCGGACCCCGACGCGCTGTTCACCGCGTTCGCCGAGTGGGCCGACGCCGCCGGCACCCCGCTGTACCCGGCGCAGGAGGAGGCGTTGATCGAGTTCGTCAGCGGCGCCAACGTCGTGCTGGCGACACCCACCGGGTCGGGTAAATCCCTGGTCGCGACCGGGGCCCAGTACGCGGCGCTGGCGGCCGGCCGGCGCAGTTACTACACCGCGCCGATCAAGGCGCTGGTGAGCGAGAAGTTCTTCGCGTTGTGTGGCGTCTTCGGCGCGGACAACGTCGGCATGCTGACCGGCGACGCCGCGGTCAACGCGCACGCCCCGATCATCGTGTGCACCGCCGAGGTGCTGGCGAACACGGCGCTGCGCGAGGGCGCCGAGTCCGACATCGGTGTGGTCGTGATGGACGAGTTCCACTTCTACGGCGACCCCGACCGCGGCTGGGCGTGGCAGGTGCCGCTGCTCGAGTTGCCGCGCGCCCAGTTCCTGCTGATGTCGGCCACGTTGGGCGACGTCACATTCCTGCGGGAGGATCTGACCCGGCGCACCGGGCGGCCGACCGCACTGGTGGCGCACGCCGAGCGTCCGGTCCCGCTGTTCTACTCATATGCCACCACGCCGATGCACGAGACCGTCGGCGATCTGCTCGACACCCGCCAGGCACCGATCTACATCGTGCATTTCACCCAGGCCTCGGCGCTGGAACGGGCGCAGGCGCTGATGAGCGTCAACGTCAGCACCAAGGACGAAAAGGCGGCGATCGCCGAGAATCTCGGAGCGTTCCGCTTTTCATCGGCTTTCGGGTCGACGTTGTCACGGCTGGTGCGGCACGGCATCGGGGTCCACCACGCCGGCATGCTGCCCAAGTACCGGCGGCTGGTGGAACAGCTCGCCCAGGCCGGCCTGCTGAAGGTCATCTGCGGTACCGACACCCTCGGAGTGGGCATCAACGTGCCGATCCGCACGGTGGTGTTCACCGCGCTGTCGAAGTACGACGGCACCCGCACCCGGCTGCTCACCGCGCGCGAGTTCCACCAGATCGCCGGACGTGCGGGACGGGCCGGGTACGACACGGCCGGCACCGTCGTGGTGCAGGCGCCCGAGCACGAGGTGGAGAACCTCAAGCAGTTCGCGAAGGTGGCCGACGACCCGAAGAAGCGTCGGAAACTGGTGCGGCGCAAGGTTCCCGAGGGCATGGTGCCCTGGAGCGAGAAGACGATGACGCGTCTGGTCGACGCCGCACCCGAGCCGCTCACGAGCAACATGCGGGTGTTCACCGCGACGATCCTCGACGTGGTGGACCGCCCCGGTGACCCGTTCCAGGCGATGCGCCGACTCCTGACCGACAACCACGAACCCCGCAAGCGTCAGCTGCGACTGATCCGCGAGGCGGTCGGGATCGCGCGCTCCCTGCTGCAGGCGGGGGTCGTCGAGCGGCTGCCCGAACCCGAGCCCGACGGGCGGCGCTACCGGCTGACCGTCGACCTGCCGCCGGATTTCGCGCTGAACCAGCCGCTGTCGACATTCGCCCTCGCGGCGATCGACGTCCTCGATCGGAGCGCGGAAAGCTATGCGCGCGATGTGGTTTCGGTGATCGAGGCGACGCTGGAGGACCCGCGGCAGATCCTGACCGCCCAGCTGAAGAAGGCCAGGGGCGAAGCGGTGGCGGCGATGAAGGCCGAGGGCATCGAGTACGACGAGCGCATCGAACTGCTCGACGACGTGACCTATCCCAAGCCGCTGGACGATCTGCTGACCGGGGTCTTCGAGATCTATCTGCAGTCCAATCCGTGGGCGGCCGACGGAGCGCTCTCGCCCAAGTCGGTGGTGCGCGAGATGTGGGAGGGGGCGTTCACGTTCCGCGAGTACGTCAGCGTCTACGGATTGACCCGGTCGGAGGGGGCGGTGCTGCGCTACCTGTCCGACGCGGTCAAGGCGTTGCGCTCCGGCGTGCCCACCGCCGCGCGGACCGAGGAGCTCACCGACATCACCGAATGGCTGGCCGAGCTTGTGCGCCAGGTGGATTCGAGTCTGCTCGACGAGTGGGAGCAACTGACCAGTCCGGATCAGCCGCTGGACGCTCCGGTGGCCGTGCCGGTGCGGCCGCGGCCGCTGACCGGCAACGAGCGCGCGTTCACCGCGATGGTCCGCAACGCGCTGTTCCGGCGGGTGGAACTGTTCGCGCGGGAACGCTACGACGAGTTGGGCGCGCTCGACGGCGGATCAGGCTGGACGGCGCAGCGCTGGCAGGACGCGGGCGACGCGTACTTCGACGAGCACGACGACGTCGGTATCGGCCCCGACGCGCGCGGCCCTGCGCTGCTGATCATCGAGCGCGAGGCTGAGATCTGGCGAGTGCGTCAGATCCTCGACGACCCGGCCGACGATCATGACTGGGGTATCGACGTCGAGGTCGATCTCACAGCGTCCGACGAGGAGGGCGTCGCGGTGCTGCGCGTAGTCGACGTGGGGCGGATGGACTAGGGCTCGATCACGTGGTTCGGGTCGGGCCGGCGCTCCGGCGGGGCCTGGCTGTAGTCACCCCACGGGCCGTCGCGGCGTTCGACCGCCGCGCGCACCCCGTCGGTGGCCGCGGTGCCGATGAAGTCCAGCGCGTCGGGGGTGTTGCGCATCAGGCCGTCGAGGATGCCGCCGAGGGTCTGCGTCGACGCCAGACCCATGTTCTCGTAGGCCTGATTCACGATCAGCTTCTGGGCCTGCAGCTGCGACAGCGGAATCGTGGCGAGCTTCGCCGCGATCTCGGCGACCCGCGCCTCGAGACGTTCGAACGGTACCGATTCGTTGATCAATTCGACTGCGGCAGCTTCCTTTCCGGTCAACGGCTCGCCGGTGAGCGAGTGCCACTTCACCTTGGCCAGGCTCAGCCGGTAGAGCCACATGCCGGTCAGGTAGGAACCCCACATGCGGGCGTAGGGGGTCCCGATCACGGCGTCATCGCTGGCGATCACCAGGTCGGCGCACAGGGCGTAGTCGCTGGCCCCACCGACACACCAGCCGTGCACCTGCGCGATCACCGGCTTGGACGCCCGCCAGATCGCCATGAACTTCTGCGTCGGCCCGGTCTCCCGGGCGCTGACCATCGCGAAATCCTTCCCGGGATCCCACCGGCCGTCGGTGTTCATCGCCTCACCCCAGTGCTCGAAGCCGCCACCGAAGTCGTAGCCGCCCGAGAACGCACGTCCGGCGCCGCGCAGCACGATGACCTTGACGGCGGGATCGCGCTCGGCCAGCCCGATCGCCGCCTCGATCTCGTCGGGCATCGGCGGCACGATGGTGTTCAGCCGCTCGGGACGATTCAGCGTGATGGTGGCGACGGGCGCGTGCGCGCGGTACAGAATGGTCTCGAATTCGGTCACCTGAACAGGTCTATCGCCAGTCGTGGAACGCGTCGAGCAGGCGGTCCCGGAAGGCGGTGTCCACGGTGTCTTCGCAGATCGCGCTCAGGGCTCCCATGGTGGTACGGAACTGCTGCAGGTAGTTTCCGCAGCCGTCGCAGCCATGCAGATGCTCCTCGAAACGCGCCCGCGCCTCGGGATCGAGGGCACCGTCCAGATAGTTGGTGACCAGCTCCACGAGCTCGTTGCAGTTCATCGATCGCTGTCCGGTCACGTCGCGTCCCTCACGTAGTCCTCGAGCGCCTGCCGGATCGCCGCCCGCCCTCGGTGCAGGAGTACCCGCTGATTCGCCAGCGTGATGCCGAGCAGCCGACTCACCTCCGCCGAGTCGACATCCAGCACGTCGCGCAGCGTGACGACGACGCGCTGCCGTTCGGGCAGTCGCTCGAGCTCACGCCGGGTCACGGCCATCAGCTCGGCGCCGAGCACCGAGCCCTCCGGCGACTCGGGGAACGGTGAGGGCTCCTGCCCGTCGCGCCAATGGCCGGACCACCTCTCGTCGCGGTCACAGAACCGGTCCGGGCTGACGGTGGCCCCCAAGTACGCGGCGATCTGCACCTCGGTGTCCTTGCGGTCTCGCAGGCCCCGCTTCTTGGCGATGTTGATCAGCACCGTGAAAAGCCAGCTGCGCAGCGAGGATCGACCCTCGAAACCGTCGATACCCTTCAGGAGGGCGATCCACGCCTCCTGCACGACGTCCTCGGCGACTTCGCGTGAGCTGACATAGCCCTGCGCGACCCGGAGCATGGCGGGTGTGTGCCTGTCGACCAGCGCGGCGAAGGCCGACTCGTCGCGGGCGCGTAGCGCCGCGATCAGGTCGGCCTCTTCCGCGGAGGTGACGGTCATGTCTGCGAGATCGTAACCCGACATGTCACGCCTGGGAACCCCGCAGCGCGTCGGCGAGCGTCCACACGGAGATGCCCAGCAACGCAACGTCTTTGATCAGGAACTGGCCGGTCGAGGAGAGTACCGCGAATCCCGCCGAGGCCTCCAGCACACCCGGCGTGGTGAACAGAAAGCTCAGCGTGGCGACGAAAAGCCCGACCGCGACCAGACTGCCCACCGCGGAAAGCCTTGGCCACCAGGGCTTCACCGCGATCAGCGCAGCCGTCACGAGCTCCAGCACGCCGAGCGCCGAGGAGAAGGCCCGGACCGACATGATGTCGTACACCCAGCTCATCAGCGGGCTGCCGGCGACCAGTCCCATGATGCCCTGCGCCTCGAAGGCGGTGAACTTCAGCGCGCCGATCCAGGCGATGACGACGACCAGGCCGTACCGGGCTGTCAGCGCACCGGCGTGCTCGAGGGCGGTGAGACCGGGCCGGTGGGTGAGGGTGGTCATGACGGCTCCTTTCCGTTGACCGGTAGTGCCCGCAGGAGCCGGGGGCGTTACATGCCCGGTGGAGGATCGGGTTCGCGCATCGGGGGATCGGCCGAATGGATCCGGCCGCCGATTTTGATGTTGGGCGTCCGGAAATAGGCCCACCCCGTCATCAGGATCAGCGCCGCTGCCGCCAGGGCGACCGAACTTCGCACGTCAGGAAGGCCGCCGAGGACCAGCAGGACCACACCGGCGGCGGTACCCGACCAGTAGATCCGCCGTTTGACCGCGCGCCTCGGCAGCTGCGCGGTGTCCCAGCCGGGCACGGCGATGCCGGCCAGCAGCAGCGCGGCGCCGGCGATCAGCAGGATCTCCGAGATCGTCATGGCAGGACGAGCTGGAACCCGTCGACGATCTCCGAGGAGTCGCGCATGTACGTGGGGTTGCCGGCGTCGGTGGTCTGCACGGTCAGCGTCGCCAGATAGGTCGAGGTCTGGCTCTGAGCGACGACGGCGTGCATGATGACGGGCCGCAGCGGCGCCGGACCCATCGGCGGTGCGGTGTAACGCGTTGTCTCCGAGGGGAATCCGCAGGTGGTGTTGCTCTCGGTGCGCAGGTCGTAGGCGCCCATCATGGCGGTCAGGTTGTTGCGGTTCTGGGCGAACACCTTCTCGGGATCCTGGGTGCCGGGCACCGACTCGAGGGTCACCACCGCGTTAGGGGCGAACTGGTCGGAGATCAGGTCCTGCGCGACGATCGCGAACCGGATGATCTGGTTGTCCATCACGGTGTTGCGTTCCCACCCCAACGGCACGGGAACGCGCAGTTGCGGTTCGCGGGGATTCTTCGGCGGGACGTCGGTCAGCGGTGCCGTCACCGTGGCGCACTGTCCCTCGCCCGTCGCGGCGGCGCCCGCACCGGCGGCGGCGGTCACCGCGGTGCCCGTGATGTCACGGGCGCAGCCGGTGAGCAGCAGCGCGGTCGCCAGCAGCGCGGCGCAGCACGCTCGGGTGAACGTCACGTCAGTTGCCTCCCAGTGTGCGGAGCAGGAATTCGTAGATCAGCGCGGAGCGGAACGCCACCTGCGGATTGTCCGCCGCGCCGGCGTGCCCGCCCTCGATGTTCTCGTAGTACCGCACCGGATGCCCCGCCGCCTCCAACGCGGCGGTCATCTTCCTGGCATGGCCGGGGTGCACGCGATCGTCGCGCGTCGACGTGGTGATCAGCACCGGCGGGTAGCGCCGATCGGCCGAGATGTTCTGGTAGGGCGAGTATTTGGAGATGAACGCCCAGTCGTCGGGATCGTCGGGGTCGCCGTACTCGGCGACCCAGGACGCGCCCGCGAGCAGCAGGTGGAAGCGCTTCATGTCGAGCAGCGGCACGCTGCAGACCAGTGCGCCGAACAGTTCCGGGTACTGGGTGAGCATGATGCCCATCAGCAGGCCGCCGTTGCTGCCGCCCTGGGCGCCCAGGTGTTCGACGGTGGTGATGCCGCGCGCCACCAGGTCGCGGGCCACCGCGGCGAAGTCCTCGGCGACCAGATGCCGGCCCTCCCGCATGGCCTGCGTGTGCCAGGTGGGGCCGTACTCGCCCCCGCCGCGGATGTTGGCCAGCACGTAGGTGCCGCCGCGGGACAGCCACAGCCGGCCCAGCACCCCGTCGTAACCGGGGGTGCGGGCCACCTCGAAGCCGCCGTATCCGCCGAGCAGGGTCGGTCCGGGGGCGTGCGCGTGGCGGTGGCCCACCACGAAGTACGGGATCGCGGTGCCGTCGTCCGACGTCGCGAAGTACTGGTTCACCGACAGGTCGGCGGCATCGAAGAACGACGGCGCCCGCTTGATCTCGCTCAGCGGACCGCCCGCCGCGCCGTACAGCAGCCGCGAAGGGGTGTCGAAACCCGAGGAGTCCAGGAAGATCTCGTCGCCGAGGTGATCGGCCGCCACGATCGCGGTGTTGGTGTTATCCGGGAGCCCGCTCACCGGCTCCGAGGTCCACGTTCCGGGGGTCAGCACCTCGACGTGGCTGGCCACGTCGGCGAGGGTGACCACGACCAGTCGGTCGCGGGTCCACGCGTAGTGGTGCAGGCTGGTGTGCGCGTCCGGGGTGAAGATGGGCGTCAGTTCGGCTGTTCCGCAGAGGAATTCGGTGTAGTCCGCGGCCAGCAGGGAGCCCGCGGGATAGGTCGTCGACGCCGCCCCGTAGTTGTAGTGCCAGTCGGTGCGCAACTCGATCAGCAGCCAGGTGCGGTGGATCGAGATGCTGGCGTCGGTCGGGGTGTCGATCCTGATCAGCTCGTCGCCGCGCATCTCGTAGACCTCTTCGTTGAAGAAATCCAGGGCGCGGCTGATCAGCGTGCGCTCGAAGCCGGGGGTGCGGTCCACCGACGCGGCGACCAGGACGTCGGCCGGATCGCCCTCGAAGATCGTCTCCGCCTCGTCGAGCGTCTGACCGCGCTTCCAGCGCTTGACCAGCCGCGGATATCCCGACTCGGTGAGCGACCCCTCCCCGAAGTCCGTCCCGACCAGCAGCGTGTCCTCGTCGACCCAGGTGGTCTGCGACTTCGCCTCGGCGAGTTCGAACCCGTCGTCGACGAAAGATCTGGTCGACATGTCGAATTCACGCACCACCGCGGCGTCGGAGCCACCCCGGGACAGGCTGACCAGCGCCCGGGTGTGGTCCGGTTCGATGACGTCGGCGCCGGCCCACACCCAGTTGGTGTCGTCGGCGCGGGCCAGCTCGTCGACATCGATGACGACGTCCCACTCGGGCGTCTCGGTGCGGTAGCTCTCGAGGGTGGTGCGCCGCCACAGACCCTTGGTGTTGGTCGCGTCGCGCCAGAAGTTGTAGAGGTATTCGCCGCGACGCCGCACGTAGGGGATTCGCGTGTCGGTGTCGAGCACCTCCAGCGCCTCGGCGCGCATCTGCTCGAAGCGCTCGCCGCCGAGTTCGGCGATCGTCGGCTCGTTGTGGGAGCGCACCCACGCCAGCGCGTCGTCGCCGGTGACCTCCTCCAGCCACAGGTGGGGGTCCGGTGCTTCAGCCGCGTTCGTCACGCCCCCATTCTGCGGGTAGGGCGCTCAGCTGAGGTGATGCACCTCCTGCAGGCCGTACACCGGGGTGGCCATTCCCTCGTAGCGGGCCTTGAGCTGCAGCGCCAGATACAGCGAGTAGTGCCGCGACTGGTGCAGGTTGCCGCCGTGGAACCACAGGTTGGGCTGCTGCGTGGGCTTCCACATGTTGCGCTGTTCGCCCTCCCAAGGCCCGGGATCCTTCGGAGTGTCGCTGCCCAGACCCCACACCTTGCCGACCCGGTCGGCGACCTCCTGACCGATCAGGTCGGCGGCCCAGCCGTTCATGGAGCCGTAGCCGGTCGCGTAGACCACCACGTCGGCGGGCAGTTCGGTGCCGTCGGCGAGCACCACCGCGCCCTCGGTGAGACGGTCGACCTGCCCGTGCGCCAGCTTGATCCGGCCGTCGGCGACCAGGTCGCACGCGCCGACGTCGATGTAGTAGCCCGAGCCGCGGCGCAGATACTTCATGAACAGACCGGATCCGTCGGCGCCCCAGTCCAGTTCGAAGCCGGCCGCCTCGAGGCGGTCGTAGAACTCCTTGTCGCGCTCGCGCATCTGGTCGTAGAGCGGGATCTGGAACTCGTGCATGATCCGGTAGGGCAGCGACGCGAACGTCAGGTCGGCCTTCTCGGTCGTCATGCCCGACGCCAGCGCCCGCTCGGAGTACAGGTCGCCCAGCCCGATGTCCATCAGGGTGTCCGACTTGACGATGTGCGTGGAGGACCGCTGCACCATGGTGACGTCGACGCCGTTCTCGTAGAGCGCCTTGCAGATGTCGTGGGCGGAGTTGTTCGAGCCGATCACGACGGCCTTCTTGCCGACGTACGGGTCCGGTCCGGGGTGGGCCGACGAGTGGTGCTGCTCGCCGCGGAAGACGTCCTGGCCGGGCAGCGTGGGCACGTGCGGCTTGCCCGACATGCCGGTCGCCAGCACCAGCTGCGTCGGATGCAGCGTGAGGCGCTCGCCGTCGCGGTCGACCTCCACGGTCCAGGTGCTGCTGGCGTCGTCGAAGGTGGCCGACAGGCACGTCGTCTTCGACCAGTACGGCACCTCCATCACGCGGGTGTAGAACTCCAGCCAGTCGCCGATCTTGTCCTTCGGCGCGAACACCGGCCAGTTCTGCGGGAACGGCAGGTACGGCAAGTGGTCGTACCAGACCGGGTCGTGCAGGCACAGCGACTTGTACCGCTTGCGCCACTGATCGCCGGGCCTTTCGTGCTTGTCGACGACGATCGCCGGCACGCCGAGCTGACGCAGCCGCGCGCCGAGCGCGATGCCGCCCTGGCCGCCGCCGATCACCAGCGCGTAGGGCTGCGTGGTGCGGCCGAGTTCGGCGTCCTCGGCGGCCTTCTTCTCGGCCCACGACCGCGGATCGGGGTCGTCGCCGTGCACGGCGCCCATCACCCTGGTCGCCCCCTTGGGCTCCTCGTGCCCCTTGAGTTCCTGCA
This sequence comes from Mycolicibacterium chubuense, assembly GCF_001044255.1. Classification (GTDB taxonomy): domain Bacteria; phylum Actinomycetota; class Actinomycetes; order Mycobacteriales; family Mycobacteriaceae; genus Mycobacterium; species Mycobacterium chubuense. The sequence continues at coordinate 66,919 of NZ_JYNX01000036.1, read as the reverse complement.
GCGCGGTCAGCAGCGTCCAGGCCTGATCACCTTTGAGTCGCAGATGGCCGGTGCCGCGGCCGCTGCCGGTCTCGAACTCGATGAACGCCGAGGTGACGTCGCCGTCCTGGGTGGCGGGCTCCTTGGTCCGGAAGCCCGACGGGTCGGTCTCGATCAGCCGGGCGCCCAGCATGTCGGCGATCTGGTCGCGGCCCTCGAGGGTCTTGATGTTCCAGGTGAACGACACCAGATCGCGCCAGAAGCTGTCGACGGCGAACATGCCGACGGCGCGTTCGATGTCGCGGACGGCCAGCGCTGCCTCGAAGTCGGCCAGCCAGGCGTCGATGCGCTGCTGAGGGGTCAGATCAGTGCTCTCAGGGGTTGAAGTCTGAGGGTCGAGAGTAGAAGTCATGTGAGCAAGAGCACACCCTGGGCGAGGCCGGCACAAGAGTTGCGAAGCGTTGCAACCCCGGCCACCCGCGCCCGCTGCAACCCCCTGCAACTCTTTCGCGGTGTGGCCGCCGTCACATAGACATGCCGATATGAAAGCAGCTGTCTACTACGGACCCAACAAACTCGAGATCGACGACGTCGCCGAACCGGAGGTCCGCCCCGGCACTGTGAAGCTGCAGGTGGGCTTCAACGGCATCTGCGGCACCGATCTGCACGAGTACTACGCCGGCCCCATCTTCGTGCCGACGTCGCCGCACCCGCTGACCGGTGCGCAGCTGCCGCTGACGATGGGCCACGAGTTCTCCGGCACCATCACCGCGGTCGGGGACGGGGTGACCGGCTGGAGCGAGGGCGACCGCGTCGCCGTCGAGCCGATCTACAAGTGCGACCACTGCGGACCCTGCCGGGCCGGCAACTACAACGTCTGCCAGCAGATCGGTTTCCACGGGCTGATGTCCGACGGCGGCATGGCCGAGTCCACCGTCGTGCCGACATCGATGCTGCACCGGCTGCCCGACAACGTGTCGCTGGAACTCGGTGCGCTCGTCGAGCCCATGTCGGTGGCCTACCACGCGGCCACCCTCGGCGACGTCAAAGCCGGCGACACCGCGATGGTGTTCGGCGCCGGCCCGATCGGCATCGGGCTGTGGTTCGCGCTGCGCGGCAAGGGACTCGACGACGTGTTCGTCGTCGAGCCGTCCCCGACCCGGCGCGCGGCCATCGAAGCCCTCGGCGCGCGCACCTTGGACCCGACGGGCACCGACGTCGCCGCGTTCATCGCCGAGCACACCTCCGGCAACGGCGCGGACGCGGTGTTCGACGCCGCGGGAGTGACGCCCGCGGTGAGCACCGCACTGGCCTCTGTCGGCTCGCGCAGGCCGATGATCAGCGTGGCGATCTACGAAAAGCCGCTAGAGACACCGCTTCTCAACCTGGTGATGAACGAGTCCCGGATCCAGGGATCGCTGTGCTACACCGGTGCGGACTTCGAAGCGGTGATCGCGCTGATGGCCGACGGCCGCTACGACACCACCGGCTGGGTGACCCGGATCCCGCTCGACGACGTCGTCGACGAGGGATTCGAGGCGCTGCACGCCGGCACCAAGATGAAGGTTCTCGTCGACCCCAACGGAGCGATCTGACATGACACTCAACGGAAAAGTCGCCCTGGTCACCGGTGCCGGGCGCGGCATCGGGCGTGGGATCGCGCTGCGGCTGGCACGCGACGGCGCCGACATCGCACTGGTCGATGTCACCGGCGACGCGATCGACAGCGTGGCGGGTGAGATCACCGAAATCGGCTGTAAAGCAACCACGTTCGTCGCCGACGTCAGTGACCGCGAGCAGGTGTTCGCCGCCGTGGAGCACGCCGCCTCCGCACTCGGCGGCCTCGACATCATGGTGAACAACGCCGGCATCGCCCTGGTCGGTCCGATCATCGACGTGACGCCCGCGGAGCTGAAGAAGTTGTGGGCGATCAACGTCGACGGCGTGCTGTGGGGGATCCAGGCCGCCGTCGCGCAATTCAAGAAGGCAGGCAACAAAGAAAAAGGGAAAATCAGCAAGATCATCAATGCCTCCTCCATCGCCGGGCACGACGGCTTCGCGATGCTCGGCCCCTACAGCGCGACCAAGTTCGCCGTGCGCGCCCTCACCCAGGCCGCAGCCAAGGAGCACGCCGCCGACGGCATCACCGTCAACGCCTACTGCCCCGGCGTGGTCGGCACCGACATGTGGGTGGAGATCGACAAGCGGTTCGCCGAACTGACCGGCGCCGCCGAGGGCGAGACCTACGACACGTTCGTCGGCGGCATCGCGCTGGGCCGCGCCGAGACGCCCGACGACGTCGCGGGGTTCGTGTCGTATCTGGCCGGGCCCGACTCCGACTACATGACCGGCCAGGCCGGCCTCATCGACGGCGGCCTGGTTTACCGCTGAGATGGAGAGCACAATCGCCAGTGATGCCAGGGTCGTCCGTGCCTGAACCCGCCGTGGCCGTCGGCGAGGATCCGCGCAGCTATGCGCGGCTGATGTCGGCTGTCTACGACGCGACGATGGCCGGGCACCGGGCACCGGCGCGCCCCCGCGAAGTGATCGGTGACTCCTGGCAGCGGTTGCTGGCCAGCGGGATCGAACCCAGCGACACCCCGGTGGTCGAGACCGGTGGCTTGGAGGCGCTGCGGCGGGCGTCGGGCCTGATGGAGGTGCTCGACGAGATCTCCCACGGCCTCGAATCGCTGGTCGCCGACGGGGAGAACATCCTCGTCGTCGCCGACGCGCAGGGCCGGGTGCTGTGGCGCTCCGGCTCGCCGGCAGTGCTGAGCAACGCCGACCGGCTCGGGTTCGTCGAGGGCGCGCACTGGGGCGAAGGGGCCGTCGGCACCAACGCGATCGGCACCGCGCTCGCCGCGCAACGAGCGGTCCAGGTGTTCTCTGCCGAGCACTTCCTGCGCAGCCACCACGCCTGGACATGCGCGGGGGCGCCAATCCGCGACCCGCGGACCGGGCAGGTCATCGGCGTCGTCGACGTGTCCGGCCCGGCCGCGACCGTGCACCCCACCACCATCGCGCTCGTCGACGCCGTCGCACGGCTGGCCGAATCGCACCTGCGCTCCGAGCACGACCGCACGCTGAACCGGCTGCGCACGGTCGCCGCACCGATCCTCGCCCGCATGGGCACCCCCGCGCTGGCCGTGGACACCGAGGGCTGGGTCGCCGCGGTGGACGCGATGCCGCTGCACAACCGGATCCTGCTGCCCGACCAGATGGGTCCGGGCCGGGTGTGGCTCGCAACGCTGGGGCCGTGCGCCGTCGAGCCGCTGCCCGGCGGCTGGCTGGTGCGGCTGGCCGAGGGTGATGACGACGCCGGTGCCACGCACGTGTCGCACGTGACGTTGGACTTCGCCGACCCGGACAAGCCGTCGCTGCGGCTGGCAGGGGAGTTCGGATGCTGGCGCCACGACCTGTCGCTGCGCCATGCCGAGATCCTGTGCGCGCTGGCACGCTCGCCGCAGGGACGCTCCGCGCCGCAGCTGGCCGAGGATCTGTACGGCGACCGCTCCCGGGTGGTGACGGTGCGCGCCGAGATGTCGCGGTTACGCAAGCAGTTCGTCGGCCTGCTCGCCGCGCAGCCATACCGGTTCGCGTCGTCGGTCGGGCTGACGGTCTGCTATCCCGCGGATCGGCGCGCACTGCTGCCGCCGTCGACGGCGCCGGCGATCCGCGCCGCCCGGGTGGGGGAGGATGGATAGCGTGCCCGCACCGAACCGAGCCCTGATCACCGCCGCGGCGGCCGACCTGCTGCGCACGCTGCAGGACCGCCACGGCGCGTTGATGTTCCATCAGTCCGGCGGATGCTGCGACGGCTCCTCGCCGATGTGCTACCCCGACGGGGACTTCGTCGTCGGCGACCGCGACGTGCTGCTGGCGGTGTTCGACGTCGGCGACGGGGTGCCGGTGTGGATCTCCGGTCCGCAGTTCGACGCGTGGAAGCACACCCAGCTGGTGATCGACGTGGTGCCCGGCCGCGGCGGCGGCTTCAGCCTCGAGGCCCCCGAGGGCAAGCGGTTCCTGTCCCGGGGGCGCGCGTTCACCGACGAGGAGAACCGGGCGCTGGCCGGCGAGACCGTGGTGACGGGCGCGGCGTACGAGCGCGGCGAGCGACCCGTGTCGAGTGGGACGCACGTCGTGGCCGAGGGCGTCGACGCCTGCCCGATGCCGCTGAGGTAGCCGCCGCGCACCAGACGCCAGCGCGCCTCCCGGGAAAGCCGCTGCACCGGGTTTACCGTCGAGAGGTGATCCCGCTGCCCCGCGCATCGGTATTGGCCGGAGTGATGATCGTCGGCGTCGCCCTCGGCATGATGGGCGCGCTCCTCGCCGCCGTCGAGATCACCGCGCCCGTCCGCCCCGACGTCGTCATCGCCCTCGTCGTCGGCATCCCCGGCGTCCTCGGCACCCTGACCATCCTGATGTCCGGAAGACGCTGGGTCACCGCCCTCGGCGCGCTCGTCCTCGCCGTCGGGCCCGGCTGGTTCGGCGCGCTGGCCGCTCTGCAGGTGGCCACCGGTGTCTGAGCACACGCAGCCCTACACCCCGGAGTTCACCGGCGGCTTCGCCGCGCAGAGCGTGATCGATGACCCCGCCCCGCACACCGCGGCACCGGTCGTCGTGCCCGGAGTGCCGCAGTTCCTCGGCCGCTGGCGGTTCGTGCTCGTCACCGCGGCGGTCTGGATCCTCGCCGCCGCGGCAGGGGCGGGCCTGTACTACTGGTGGTATCACTCGCTGGAGAAGTCCCTGCCGGTGTTCGCGGTCCTGGTGTACCTGGTCGCCTGCATCGTCGGCGGCCTGCTCACCGCGATGGTGCAGAACCGGCCGTCGGTCACCGCGCTGGCGATCGCGTTCATGTCGGCGCCGCTGGCCTCGACGGCGGGGGCCGCGTTGCTCTACGGCGGATACGTCTTCGGCTGGATCACCCGGTAGCCAGTTGCCGAAGACCACTAGGGTGGTAAGGCGTGACCCACTATGACGTCGTCGTTCTCGGAGCAGGCCCCGGCGGGTACGTGGCGGCCATCCGCGCCGCCCAGCTCGGGCTGAACACCGCCATCATCGAACCCAAGTACTGGGGCGGCGTGTGCCTCAACGTCGGGTGCATCCCGTCCAAGGCGCTGCTGCGCAACGCCGAGCTGGCGCACATGTTCACCAAGGAAGCCAAGACGTTCGGCATCAGCGGGGACGTCAGCTTCGACTACGGCGCCGCGTTCGACCGCAGCCGCAAGGTCGCCGAGGGCCGGGTGGCCGGTGTGCACTTCCTGATGAAGAAGAACAAGATCACCGAGATCCAGGGCTACGGCAAGTTCACCGACGATCACACGATCGTGGTCGAACCGACCGGGGATGACCAAAAAGACCCTGTGACCGTGACGTTCGACAACGCGATCATCGCGACCGGCGCCCACACCAAGCTGGTGCCCGGCACCAAGCTGTCGAAGAACGTCATCACCTACGAAGAGCAGATCATGGAGCGCGACCTGCCCGGCTCGATCGTCATCGCCGGCGCCGGCGCGATCGGCATGGAGTTCGCGTACGTGATGAAGAACTACGGCGTCGACGTCACGATCGTCGAGTTCCTGCCGCGCGCACTGCCCAACGAGGACGCCGAGGTCTCCAAGGAGATCGAGAAGCAGTACAAGAAGCTCGGCGTGAAGATCCTCACCGGCACCAAGGTGGAATCCATTGAGGATGACGGGTCGACGGTCACGGTCAAGATCAGCAAGGACGGCAAGGGCGACGAGCTCAAGGCCGACAAGGTCATGCAGGCCATCGGCTTCGTGCCCAACGTCGACGGCTTCGACCTGAAGAAGACCGGCGTCGAGCTGACCGATCGCGGCGGCATCGCGATCGACGACTACATGCGCACCAACAAGCCGCACATCTACGCGATCGGCGACGTCACCGGCAAGCTGCAGCTCGCCCACGTCGCCGAGGCGATGGGTGTCGTCGCCGCCGAGACCATCGCCGGCGCCGAGACGTTGGCCCTCGGCGACTACCGGATGATGCCGCGCGCGACATTCTGCCAGCCGCAGGTCGCCAGCTTCGGTCTGACCGAGCAGCAAGCCAAGGACGAGGGCTACGACGTCGTCGTCGCCAAGTTCCCGTTCACCGCCAACGGCAAGGCGCACGGCCTGGCCGACCCGACCGGCTTCGTGAAGCTGATCGCCGACAAGAAGTACGGCGAGCTGCTCGGCGGTCACCTGATCGGCCCGGACGTCTCCGAGTTGCTGCCCGAACTCACCCTGGCGCAGAAGTGGGACCTGACCGCCAACGAGCTCGCCCGCAACGTGCACACCCACCCGACCCTGTCGGAGGCGCTGCAGGAGTGCTTCCACGGCCTGGTCGGCCACATGATCAACTTCTAATTGAGGGCGATCTGGGTCGCCGGGATCGGCGGATTGGTGGTCGGCCACATGCTGTGGCTGGCCGGGATCTCCGCGGCCATCGGGTCGACCGACATCCCGATGTGGGTGCTGGTCGTCGCCGCGGTGTCGTTCCTCGTGGCGATCGCGGGCGGGTACCTGGGCTGGCGGCAGTGGCAGCAGAAGTCGCGTAGAGCGGAGGCGTGGGCGGTGTTCTGCTGGGCGCTGCCGGTGTCACCGGTGCTGTTCTCGCTCACCGTGCTGGGCGTGACCTACCTTTAACCGCCAATCCCTGACGGCGTCGCTGCCCGATCCCAGACAATGAGCCGGTGGGGGACGGGGTGGCCGACAATTTGATCCTGCGCTGGTGGCGTCAGCGCGACGAATACCAGTGGCGCATCGACTTTCTGCGCAGCCGCGGGCTGCTGTCGGTGCTGAGGCACGTGATCGCCGGCATCGGGGTCACGATGGGCGTGCTGTCCCTGCTGAACGTGTACGCGCCGCCGGGTGTCGATGCGCCGTTGATCCGCGCGGGCTGGGCGTTCGTGGCCCTGGGCTCGCTGGGCTGGGCGGCGCGCTGGGCGCTGCTGCCGTGGCCGTCGGCCCGTGAGTCGGCGGTGCTGGTCGCGTTCGTCGACGTCATCATGACGATCTCGGCGCTGTTGTTCGGCGACGCGAACCTGGCCATGTCGGGCATCCCGATCCTGTTGTGCGCCGGCGGTTACGTGGTGTTCTTCCACGGCCCGCGACTGCATCTGGCCCACATCGCGTGGTGCACGGTCTCGGTGGTCGGCATCGCGGTCTGGTTGGCGGTGAGCGCACCGGAATACGGGCTGCAGGTCGCGGTGTCGCGGGCGGTCATCGCGCTGCTGGTCACCGTCTGCATCCTGCCGGCCCTGCAGTTCGGATTCTGGTTGCTGCAGGGCAGTTCCAAACAGTCGCTGACCGACCCGCTGACCGAACTGACGAACCGGCGCGGTCTGGCGGTGTCGATCACACGGCTCGACGAGAGCGCGCCGCTGCAGTCGGATCTGTGCGCGCTGCTGATCGACGTCGACGGCTTCAAGGCGGTCAACGACACCCTCGGCCACGCCGTCGGGGACGAGGTGCTGATCCGCACCGCGCGCAGGATCCGGCAGAGCGTGCGCAGCGAGGCCGTCGTCGTGCGCTGGGGCGGCGAGGAATTCCTGGTGGTGGACCGGATCTCAGCCAGGCAGGCCGGTGCCGTCGCCGAACGGATCCGGGCGTCGGTCTCCGCACCCGCCCAGCCCGCGGTGACCGTCAGCATCGGCCTCGCGACGAGCACGAGATGGGGCTCGGACCTCGAAGAGGTGATCACCGCGGCGGACACCGCGATGTACGAGGCCAAGGCTCGCGGCGGCGACCGCGTCGTGATCGCCGCCGACGTCTGGTGAGCCTTAGTCCGGGAAGTCCAGCGGCACCTGAAGAGTCGTGATCGTCGCGGCGAGACCGTCGTATTGCGCTGTGAGCAAGCAGAATTCGATCAGCTGCTGGGTGTTGTAGTGCCGCGACAGCGCCTGCCACGTCTGCGGTGAGACGCCGCGGGTGACGACGAACTCGTCGGTGGCGGTGAGCAGCGTGCGTTCCCGGTCGGTGAGGCCGTCGGCGTCGGGCCCGGCGAAGATCGCGGCCTGGGTGGCCGCGTCCACGCCGCGGGTGCGGGCCAGCCTGCGGTGCTGCTGCAACTCGTACTCGCAGTCGCGCAGATGGCCGACGCGCAGGATCACGAACTCCGCGTCGCGCCGCGACAGCTTGCCGGCGCCGAGCAGATAGAGCGACTGCGGCAGCCACGCCAGGAACAGCAGCCGGTGCCGGCCCAGCACGTTGACGAGGCTGAACCGCGGCCGCCGGATGCCCTTGGCTCCGACCTTGGCGATCGCCCAGTTGACCGGGCCGAGCTCCTTGAAGCCACCCGGAGGAATGCGTGCGGTGCTCATGACTGCCTCACCAGATAGGGGGACACCGTCGAGCGGTGTTCGTCGATGTCGAGCGCGCGGCCCAGCGCGGGGAACGCCCGCTGCGGGCAGTTGTCCCGCTCGCAGACCCGGCAGCCGGCGCCGATGGGCGTCGCGTTATCACCACTGAGGTCCAGGCCTTCCGAGTAGACCAGCCGGTGCGCGTGCCGCAGTTCGCAGCCCAGGCCGATCGCGAACGTCTTACCCGGCTGACCATAGCGCGACGCGCGCCGCTCCACCGTGCGCGCCACCCACATGTACGCGCGGCCGTCGGGCATCTCGGCGATCTGCACGCCGATCTTGCCGGGGTTGGCGAACGTCTCGTAGACGTTCCACAGCGGGCAGGTGCCGCCGCTGGAGGAGAAGTGAAAACCAGTGGCGGACTGGCGTTTCGACATGTTGCCTGCGCGGTCGACGCGGACGAACGAGAACGGCACCCCGCGCATCGACGGGCGCTGCAGCGTGGACAGCCGATGGCAGATGGTCTCGTAACTGGCCGAGTAGTACGCCGAGAGCCGTTCGACGTCGTAGCGGAACTTCTCGGCGACGTCGTGGAACTGGGCGTACGGGAGCACCGTCGCCGCGGCGAAGTAGTTGGCCAGCCCGAGGCGGGCGAGCTTGCGCGACTCCTCGCTGGTGAAGTGGCCCTCGTCGGCGAGCTTGTCGATCAGGTCGCCGTACTCGAGGTAGGCGAGCTCCGAGGCCAGCCGGAAGACCCGCTGCCCGGTCGACAGGTGCGCGGTGATCTCCAGCGTCTTGGACACCGGGTCGAAGCGGTGCAGCACGCCTTCGCCGAGGTCGAGGCGGCGGATGATCGTCACGCCGTGCACGAACCGCAGCCGGTCGGACAGGTCGCCGGCCAGGTCGCCCCGCTGGATGCGCATCCCGGCCGTCAGTTCCTCGGCGGCGGTGTCCAGCTCGTGCAGATAGTTCTGCCGCTGGTAGAAGTAGTCGCGCACCTCTTCGTGCGGCATCGAGATCGCCCCGGTGCCGCTGGCACCCGAGGTGGCGTTGCCGACGGTGAACCGGTCCTCGGTGGCGGCGGCCAGCTGCGTCGTCGTCAGCTGGTAGCGGCGGTGCAGGTTGACCATGGCGCGGGCCAGCGCGGGATGCGCGCCCACCATGTCGGCGACCTCGGCGGGCCCGACGTCGACGTCGAGGTCCCGGTCCATCAGCACCTCGCGTAGCTCGGCGATCAATCGGGTGTCGTCCTGGGAGGCGAAGAATGTCGCGTCGACGCCGAACACCTCGGTGATGCGCAGCAGCACCGCCACCGTGAGCGGGCGCACGTCGTGCTCGATCTGGTTGAGGTAGCTGGGCGAGATGTCGAGCATCTGAGCCAGCCCGGCCTGGCTGAATCCACGCTCGTTGCGCAACTGCCGGACCCTGGCCCCGACGTAGGTTTTGGCCACGTCAACTAGCCTAACAACCCTGCTAAGTGCTGATTTGCATCATTGGCAAGTGGTGTGCGTGTGGCATCATCAGGATTCGTGAGTACCCCCGGTCGGCCGACTGCCGCGACGCAGGGCCTGGCCAAGACGATGATGCCGGTGCCCGAGGGGCACCCCGACGTCTTCGACGTCGAATGGCCGCTGCGGGTGGCCGACGTGGACCGCGAGGGCAGGCTGAAATTCGACGCGGCCACCCGGCACATCCAGGACGTCGGCACCGATCAGCTACGCGAGATGGGGTTCGAGGAGACCCATCCGCTGTGGATCGTGCGCCGCACGATGATCGACATGATCGAGCCGATCGTGTTCAAGGACATGCTGCGGTTGCGGCGCTGGTGTTCGGGCACCTCGAACCGCTGGTGCGAGATGCGGGTGCGGATCGACGGTCGCAAGGGCGGTCTCGTCGAATCCGAGGCGTTCTGGATCAACATCAACAGGGAGACGCAGGGTCCCGCGCGCATCGCCGACGACTTCATCGAAGGCCTGCGGCGCACGACCAGCGAGGGCCGGCTGCGGTGGAAGGCCTATCTGAGCGCGGGTGGGCGCGAGGACGCCGAGCAGATTCGCGACTACCCGGTGCGCGTCAGCGACATCGACATCTTCGATCACATGAACAACTCGGTGTACTGGTCGGTGGTGGAGGACTTCCTGCAGTCCCGCCCCGAGTTGTTGACGGCGCCGCTGCGGGTGACCATCGAGCACGATCTCCCCGTCGCGCTCGGCGACAAGTTGGAGATCCTCCGCCACACCTATCCGGCCGGATCGACCGAGAAGTTCGGCGCCGACCTGAGCGACCGGACTGTTACAACGCTCACATATGCGGTCGGCGACGAGGTCAAAGCGGTCGCGTCGATCTTCGCGCTCTGAATCGCTTCACCTAAACAGTACGGCCGTACTGACCTGCGACGATCGTTTACCGGCCGGTAACTTCTGAACCGGTTCAGCAGGTCGTGGTCTTCGCAATCTTCGCAACTTCCCTGCGTCCGTTGGCGAAAGTTTACAAGCGAAACGGGTGGACCTGCGGTTATGGCGTGATGCATGCTCGGTTCAGCACACCAGTGAAGACGCTGAACGTTAACAACTTTTCGAAGGAGCAATCCTATGTCGACCGTGGGCACGCCGAAGTCCCCCGAACAGATCCAGCACGACTGGGACCACAACCCGCGGTGGAAGGGTGTCACCCGCACCTACACCCCGCAGGACGTGGTGGCCCTGCAGGGCACCGTCGTCGAGGAGCACACCCTGGCCCGCCGCGGCGCCGAGGTGCTCTGGGAGCAGCTGCACGACATGGACTTCGTCAACGCGCTCGGTGCGCTGACGGGCAACATGGCCGTCCAGCAGGTTCGCGCCGGCCTGAAGGCCATCTACCTGTCGGGATGGCAGGTCGCCGGTGACGCGAACCTGTCCGGCCACACCTACCCCGACCAGAGCCTCTACCCGGCCAACTCGGTGCCGCAGGTCGTGCGCCGCATCAACAACGCGCTGCTGCGCGCCGACGAGATCGCCAAGGTCGAGGGCGACCGCTCGGTGGAGAACTGGCTCGCGCCGATCGTCGCCGACGGTGAGGCCGGCTTCGGTGGTGCGCTCAACGTCTACGAGCTGCAGAAGGCGATGATCGCCGCCGGCGTCGCGGGTTCGCACTGGGAGGACCAGCTGGCCTCGGAGAAGAAGTGCGGCCACCTCGGTGGCAAGGTGCTGATCCCGACCCAGCAGCACATCCGCACGCTGACCTCGGCCCGTCTCGCGGCTGACGTCGCCGGCGTGCCGACCGTCGTCATCGCCCGGACCGACGCCGAGGCCGCCACGCTGATCACCTCCGACGTCGACGAGCGCGACCAGCCGTTCATCACCGGTGACCGCACCGCCGAGGGCTTCTACCGGGTGAAGAACGGCCTCGAGCCGTGCATCGCCCGCGCCAAGGCCTACGCGCCGTTCTCCGACCTGATCTGGATGGAGACCGGCACCCCGGACCTCGAGCTGGCCAAGAAGTTCGCCGAGGGCGTCAAGAGCGAGTTCCCGGACCAGATGCTGGCCTACAACTGCTCGCCGTCGTTCAACTGGCGCAAGCACCTCGACGACGCGACGATCGCGAAGTTCCAGAAGGAGCTCGGCGCGATGGGCTTCAAGTTCCAGTTCATCACGCTGGCCGGCTTCCACGCGCTCAACTACTCGATGTTCGATCTGGCCTACGGCTACGCCCGCAACCAGATGAGCGCCTACGTCGAGCTGCAGGAGCGCGAGTTCGCCGCCGAGGAGCGGGGCTACACCGCGACCAAGCACCAGCGCGAGGTCGGCGCCGGCTACTTCGACCGGATCGCCACCACCGTGGACCCGACCTCGTCGACCACCGCGCTCGCGGGCTCGACCGAAGAGGGCCAGTTCCACTAGATCGCTGACGCATGACAGCATGAGCCCCGCCTGGGCTTCCCGGGCGGGGCTCATCGCTGCGACGGTAGGAGAGATGTGAGCATCGAACGAGTCGGCGTCGTGGGCGCCGGGCAGATGGGCGGCGGCATCGCCGAGGTGTGCGCCAGGGCCGGTGCGGCCGTGGTGGTCTACGAGCCGTCGGCGGAGCTGGCCGAGGCGGGCAGGGCGCGCATCACGGCGTCGTTGGAGCGGGCGAAGGCCAAGGGCAAGCTGGCCGCCGACGAGTTCGAGATCACCCAGGCCCGGCTGACATTCACCAGCGACCTCGCCGACCTGGCCGACCGCCAGCTGGTGATCGAGGCGATCGTCGAGGACGAGGCCGTCAAGGCGTCAGTGTTCGCCAAGCTCGACGAGATCGTCACCGACCCCGACGCGGTGCTGGCGTCGAACACCTCCAGCATCCCGATCATGAAAATCGCTGCGGCGACGAAGAATCCGAGCCGGGTGCTGGGTCTGCACTTCTTCAATCCGGTGCCGGTGCTGCCGCTGGTCGAGCTGGTCAACACGCTCGTCACGTCTGACGAGGCGATCGCACGGGTCGAGCAGTTCGCCGGGGAGACGCTGGGCAAGAAGGTGGTCCGCTGCGGCGACCGGTCGGGCTTCATCGTGAACGCGCTGCTGGTGCCGTACCTGCTCTCGGCGATCCGGATGGCCGAGGCCGGCGTGGCCAGCGTCGAGGACATCGACACCGCCGTCGTCGCGGGGCTCTCGCACCCGATGGGTCCGCTGCGGCTGTCCGACCTGATCGGCCTGGACACCATGAAGCTGATCGCCGATTCGATGTACGACGAGTACAAGGACGCCCACTACGCGCCGCCGCCGCTGCTGCAGCGCATGGTCGAGGCGGGCCAGCTGGGCAAGAAGACCGGCAAGGGTTTCTACAGCTACTGACCCCCGCGTCGAGTGTGCAGGTTTTCTACGCATCGCTCGAGTGAGGCGTGCGAGACCTGCACGCTCGGTGCCACGCCAAGGGCCTTCGCGACGCGACGGACCATGGTGTTCGGTTGGTCGCGCAACTGGGTCCAGCTCACGCGGATGACCGTCCATCCCTGCTCCGCGAGGAACTCCCAGCGCTCGATGTCTCGGGCGCGCTGCACGGGATCGGTCCAGTGGTGTCCGCCGTCGTACTCGACGGCGACGAGCAGGTCTGGCCAGCCCATGTCGAGGCGGTAGCGCACACGCCCGTCTGCATCCTGTACCGGGATCTGCGTGACCGGGCGCGGTAGTCCCGCCGCGACCACGAACAGGCGCGTGAGCGTCTCGGTCGGCGACTCGGCCCCTGTATCGGCGAGGCTCAGTGCCGTCATCAGTCGACGAATACTGCGGACGCCGGGGTAGCGTCCGGCTACCGCCCGCACGTCGTCGATCCGGCAGCCGGTGGCATGCAACAGCGCGTCGATGTGCTGGACGGCGGCGACAACGGGATGGCGGCGACCGATGTCGAACGCCGTCCGTGCGGGCTTCGTCACCGCGACGCTGCCGATGCGGCAAACGTCCCGGTCGGCGACCGTGTCGGTGAACACTGCGATGCCCTTGGGCGCCCGACGGTGAGCCCGGATGAGCTCTGCTGCAGCCCTTTCGGAAGCGAAGCGGCTCCCGAGCAGGGCTGCAGCACTGACGCCGGCCACCGTCGCCGATCGCCCGGACCACAACCAGGCCGCCACCGCCTTGTCCTGCGCGGTGAGCTTCAGCCCGCCGCGCACGTAGACGTTCTGAAACAGCTTCGTGTAGTCGCGGGCCAGTTCCCGGCGGGTCACCTGGCCCGCCGCGAGGGCCTCGCTGGCCAAGAGGATGTTGGTTGGCATGCCCGCATCATCGGAATGAGCTCCGACGAATCAGGCGAGCGTGCAGAAGTTATACACAAACCCCAGGTGAGGCGTGCATAAAGTGCACGCTCGGCGCCGAAGCTCAGGCCTTCTTCAGCCGCTCCTTCTCAGCCTCGACGTCGAAATCCGGTGGCGGCCAGGACATGTTGAGCTGCTTGAGCGCCTCGATCATCAACTCGGTCACGGCCAGGCGGCTGTACCACTTCCGGTTGCAGGGCACCACGTGCCACGGCGCGTACTCGGTGCTCGTGCGGTCCAGCATCGCCTGGTACGCCTCCTGGTAGAGAGGCCACTTCAGTCGCTCGTCGATGTCGCCCGGGTTGTACTTCCAGTACTTGTCCGGCCGCTCGAGCCGCTCGGCGAGTCGCTTCTTCTGCTCGTCGAGGGAGACGAACATCGCGACCTTCACCAGGCTCGTGCCGCTCTCGACGAGTTCGCGTTCGAACGCATTGATCTCGTCGTAGCGTGGCTCCCACACCGTCGGGGGCACCAGGTTGTGCACGCGGACGATGAGCACGTCCTCGTAGTGGGAACGGTCGAACACCCCGATGTGGCCCGGCCGCGGCAGAGCCTTGCGGATCCGCCACAGGAAGTGGTGCGACAGCTCCTCGGGCGTGGGCTTGCCGAAGTTGAAGTAGTCGACGCCCTGCGGATTGCAGCCTCCGACAACATGTTTGACGATGCCGCCCTTGCCCGCGGTGTCCATGCCCTGCAGCACCAGCAACACCGAGCGGGTGTCGCCGACCCGGCTGCGGGCGTACAGCATCTCCTGCAGCTCGGCGAAGCGCACGTTGCGCTCCTCCTGCAGCGTCGGGGCATCCGACTTGACCCCGCGGAAACCGGGGGTGGCGTCGGGGTCGATGTCGGCGACCAGATCGCCCGGCGTGAACCTCAGCAGCGAGTGCGGCTCATGCGACCACAGCGACGGTAGATCCAGGGGCTCGCTCACGGACCTAGTCAAGCAGCTGAGGGGGCAGTTCCGGGGAAGGATGGGCTTCGGACCTGAACCGCTCCAGCGAACCGCCGACCTCGACGATGCCGCACAGCGCGCTCCACGACAGCATCGTCAGGTAGTCGATCAGCTCGTCGGCGCTCATCCGCGGATGCGACATCCACGAGTGCGTGGCCAGCTGCACGCCACCGACGATGTGGAACGCCCACGGCTCCGCGCCGCCGGTGTCCATGCCGACCGACACCATGCGCCGGCGCAGCATCACCGCCAGCATGCGGGCGATGATCTGTTCGGACTCGGCGACCGCCTTGCTCTTGCTCGCGGAGTTGTTCGCCATCACGAACCGGTAGGGCTCCGGCTCGGCGGCCACCGTCTCGACGTACACGCGGATGATCTCGCGGGTCAGGGCGTAACCGTCCAGGTTCGACGACAGCGCGGCGGCCATGTTGGGGATCAGCGTGGTCTGCGCGAAGCGCATCATCACCGCGGTGGTCAGGTCGTTCTTGTCGACGAAGTAGCGGTACAGAACGGTCTTGGACACCCCGATCTCGGCGGCGATCTCATCCATGCTGACGTTGCTGCCGAGCCGGCGAATGGCCTCCAGGGTGCCGTCCACGAGTTCATTCCGGCGCTCGACCTTGTGCCGATGCCAGCGGCGTTTGCGCCCATCGGTCTTGACCGCCACCGGCGGGGAATGTTGTGCCACGTTCGCGGTGATCCGTTCGTTAGTCCTTGTCGATAATACGGTGGTCGGGCGGGGCTGGTCGGCCGCGCAGGGATGATGGACACGTGGCACATCGAGTGAACGTCCCCGACGCCGGGCAACGACCCCGCGCGAGCTTCGCCGAGAAGCTCGCCGGAGCCGATTCGCCGGCTGACGCCGAGCGACGGCGCGCCCTACGACGCATGAAGGCCGTCGCGCTCGGCTTCCTCCTCGGGGCGTCGGTGATCTTCCTGCTGTGCACCTGGGCGCAGTCCCACGGGGCGGCGCCGTGGGTGGGCTATGTGCGTGCGGCCGCCGAGGCGGGCATGGTCGGCGCGCTGGCCGACTGGTTCGCGGTGACCGCGCTGTTCAAGCACCCCCTGGGTCTCCCGATCCCGCACACCGCGATCATCAAGCGCAAGAAAGACCAGCTCGGCGAGGGTCTCAGCGACTTCGTCCGGGAGAACTTCCTGTCCCCGGAGAACGTGGAGACCAAGCTGCGCGACGCCGACGTCGCCAGCCGGACAGGCAAGTGGCTCGCCGAACCGGTCAACGCCGAGCGGGTGGCCGCCGAGGCGTCGACGGCGCTGCGCGTGCTGGTCGAGATGTTGCGTGACGAAGACGTCCAGCAGGTGCTGGACCGGATGATCGTCAAGCGCATCGCCGAGCCTCAGTGGGGACCGCCGATCGGGCGGGTGTTGGCGTCGCTGCTGGAGGAGGGCCGCCAGGAAGCGCTGCTGCAGTTGCTGGCCGACCGGGCGTTCCAGTGGTCGCTGAACGCCGGTGAGGTCATCGAGCGCGTCATCGAGCGCGATTCGCCGACGTGGTCGCCGCGTTGGGTGGACCACCTCGTCGGCGAGCGCATCCACCGCGAGCTGATGGACTTCACCGACAAGGTCCGCCGCAATCCCGACCACGAGCTGCGCCGCTCGGCCACCAAGTTCCTGTTCGAGTTCGCCGGCGATCTGCAGAGTGACGAGGCGACGATCCAGAAGGCCGAGAACGTCAAGGAGCAGATCATGGCCCGCGACGAGGTCGCGCGGGCCGCCGAGACGGCGTGGAGCACCGCCAAGCGGCTCATCCTGGAGTCCGTCGACGACCCGTCGTCGACGCTGCGCACGCGTATCGCCGACTCCGTCGTGCGCATCGGGGAGTCCCTGCGCGACGACGCAGATCTGCGCGACAAGGTGGACAACTGGATCGTGCGCGGCGCCCAGCACCTGGTGGTCGGATACGGGGCGGAGATCACCACGATCATCACCGACACCATCGAGCGCTGGGACGCCGACGAGGCGAGCAGGCGGATCGAACTGCACGTGGGCCGCGACCTGCAGTTCATCCGGATCAACGGCACGGTGGTGGGGTCGCTGGCCGGTCTGACGATCTACACGATCGCCCAGCTACTGTTCTGACCTGCGCTAACTGAGTGCTTGCAAAAGTTAGCACTCAGTCGTACCGTGGAGTTGTCGGTAAACACACCACGGCAGCGAAGGAGGACAGCACCATGGCGCAGGACGAGAATCTCGCCGCGGTCGTCTCCAGCGCCGCCCAGGACATCGGCAGCTTCATCCGGACCCAGCGGGAAGCCGCGCAGGTCTCGGTGCGGCAGCTCGCCGAGAAGGCCGGTGTCAGCAATCCCTACCTGAGCCAGATCGAACGGGGATTGCGCAAGCCCTCAGCAGATGTGCTGAACCAGATCGCCAAGGCGCTGAGGGTGTCGGCCGAGGTGCTCTACATCCGGGCCGGGATCCTCGAGCCCAGCGAGACCAACCAGGTGCGCGACGCCATCATCACCGACACGGCGATCAACGAGCGGCAGAAGCAGGTGCTGCTCGACATCTACACGTCGTTCTGCCAGCAGAACGAGGCGGCACTGCTCGAGGCTGCGGCCGCGGCGGGACCGTCCAGTGCAGACGACAGTGTCCGTGACGACGACGAGGAGCCGACGACGGAACACGACAACAGCCCTCTGCAGATCACGCAATCACCCCAACAGACCTCCATCAGTTAGTGAAAGGAAAATCCCATGGCTGACAAGAATCAGCTCGACGTCGAAGACCTGAAGGCCCCGCTGCTCGCCGCCGTCGGCGCAGCCGACCTCGCGCTCGAGCGCGTCAACGAGATCGTCGCGACGCTGCGTGAGCGCGCCGGCGACGCCCGCAGCGACGCCGAGACCCGTCTCGAAGAGCGCCGCGCCCGCATCAACCAGCTGCAGGAGGAGCTGCCGGCCCAGTTCGAGGACATCCGCGGCAAGCTGACCCCCGAGGAGCTGCGCAAGGTCGCCGAGGGCTACGCGGAGGCCGCGCAGTCGACCTACAACAAGCTCATCGAGCGCGGCGAGGCCGCCCTGGAGCGCCTGCGCGCCCAGCCGGCCCTCGAAGGCGCCGCCAGCCGGGTCGAGGAGTACACCGACCAGGCCGTGGAGCTGACCCAGGAGGCGCTGGGCAACGTGGCGTCGCAGACCCGCGCGGTCGGTGAGCGCGCCGCCAAGCTGGTCGGCGTCGAGCTGCCCAAGCGTGCCGAGTCGGCCGCCGAGCCGGTGAAGAAGGCCGCCAAGAAGGCCCCGGCCAAGAAGGCCGCTCCGGCCAAGGCCACCGCCAAGAAGGCCCCCGCCAAGAAGGCGCCGGCCAAGAAGGTCACCCAGAAGTAAGCGACGACTCCCTTCGGGGAAGTCGAAAAGGGGACGTAACCCGCCTAGGCTGTCGAGCGTGGAGCTCCAAGGCCTTGTGGGTTACGTCCTCTTCGCGTTGCAGGCCGCCGTCCTGGTGACGACGGTGTACGCGTTCGTCCATGCCGCGATCCAGCGGCCCGACGCCTACACCGCGGCCGAGAAGCTGACGAAACCCGTGTGGCTGGTGATCCTCGGCGTCGCGATCCTGCTGGCGCTGGTGCTCGGCATCACCGGGGTGGCGATCGCGGCTGTCGCCGCCGGCGTGTACCTGGTCGATGTCCGGCCGAAAATCCTGGAGATCCAAGGGAAGTCGCGCTAGTGCGGCTGGCGCTGATCGGCATGGCCGCCTGCGCGGTCGCGCTCACCGGGGCTCCCCACGCCGCCGCCACCCCGGGCCTGCAACCTCCGCCCTACATCGACCACGTGAAGTGGGCCAAGTGGGGTGACCTGTCGAGCCTGCGGGTGTATCCCACCGCCGCGGGGCGTGACACCTCGGGCCGGCCCGGCACGGCGGCGCAGGCCGACGAGGCGTGGAACGAGATCCTCGCGCTGTCGCCTGACGCCGCGATCGCGGGCATGAAGGAGCAGTTCGTCTGCCACTGGCAGTTCGCCGAGATCGCCCAGCCCGGGAAGGTGAGCTGGAATCTCGAGCCCTGGCGACCCGAGGTGAGCCCCGACCAGATGATCGCCGCGGGGTGCAATCCCGGTGGCACCGAAGAACCGTTCTGATGGGCTACACCCGCGCCCAGGTCGCCGCCGCCGTCGACCACACGTTGCTCAAACCTGAAGCGACAGAAGCCGATATCGTCGCTTTGCTCGCCGAGGCCGTCGAACTCGACGTCTACGCCGTGTGCGTGTCGCCGCCGTTCGTACCGACCGCGGTGTCGCTGGCCGCCGGCCGCGCTGTGGCGTCCGTGGTGGGATTCCCGTCAGGCAAACACCTTTCGGTGATCAAGGCCCACGAGGCGGCGGTGGCGGTGGACGCAGGCGCCCGGGAGATCGACATGGTGATCGACGTCGGCGCGGCGATCGGCGGCGAACTCGACGTCGTCCGCACCGACATCGCGGCCGTCCGTGACGCGACACCAGGGGCACTGCTCAAGGTGATCGTCGAGTCGTCGGCCCTGGTGGAGTTCGGAGGCTGGCCGCTGCTGACCGACGTGTGCCGGGTTGCCGAGGACGCGGGCGCCGACTTCGTCAAGACCTCGACCGGTTTCCATCCCGCCGGCGGCGCTTCGGTGCGTGCGGTGGAAGTGATGACCGCCGCCGTCGGCGGCCGCCTCGGCGTCAAGGCCAGCGGCGGCATCCGGTCGGCGGCGGACGCCACCGCGATGCTCAACGCGGGCGCGACCCGCCTCGGGTTGTCCGGCACGCGAGCGGTGCTCGACGGCCTCTAGGACCTACAGGGTGCCGAAGCAGGGGTCGTCGGTCTGCTTGGGCATCGACGCGTTCTGCGTCGAAAAGCGGCTCTGCACACCGGTATCGGTGACCGACACCGAGTCGGCCTTGATGTTCAACGGATAGTTCTGAGTCAGCTGCGCGGTGAACGCGTCCAGCGCCGGCTGAACGGCCTCGCGGGGCAGCGTGAAGCCCAGCCCGGTCACCTTCTGCACCGACAGCGCGATACCGCCGTCGACGACCTGCGGCTTGGCGGTGATGCTGCCCAGCGCGCCCTCGAGTTCGATCGTGCCGTCGCTGGCGTTGGTGGTCACCCCGGTGACGAAGCTGCCGATCAACGGAATGGCGCCCTGGATGGTCTGCTTGATGCCGTCGGCCGACCAGTCGATGTTGGCCACCAGGGAGCCGACCGTGCCGCTGGAGGTCGGGGTGTCCTGCAGGCGAACGTCGTCGATGTCGAGGTTGACCTTCATGCCCTTGGCGTCACGAACCTGGTTGCCCGCGGTCTCGATGCGGATGTTCGTGTAATGACCGGACATGTGCTGCATCAGGAACGGCGGCAGCACCCCGAACGACGCGGTCGCGTCGTCCTGCACCACGCACTCGACCACCCCGGCCACCACCGTGTCGGCCCGGTTGCGGGCGTAGAGCTCGGCACCGAGCAGGCCGGCGAACACCAGCGCCACCACGATCACCACCACCAGGACGATGGACAGGGGGTCGCTGAAGAACTTCTTGAACTTCGCCGGCAACGAGGAGCCTTCCTGCGGGGGCGCGGACGGATGCTGCGGGTACTGCGGGTTCTGCGGCGATGGCGGTGGGAACGCCGGGCCGGACTGCTGCGGCGGGCGGGCCCAGGGATCGGTCACCTCAGCGATTCTGCCCTACCGGTATGAGCAAACCCTGAGCGGTTGTGCATGACCGCGACGGTCGTACGGGCCTTGCGCGCGGCGTCGAGGTCGACGTCACAGACCAGCAGTTCCGGATCCGCGCCGGCCCCGGCGAGCACCTCGCCCAGCGCGGACGCCACCAGACTGCCGCCCACCCCGGTCGGCCCGAGCGCCGCGAGCTCGTCCCCGGGATACGCCTGTCCGACCGCGGCCACCACACTCGACGTGTCGATCGCCCTGGCGCGGGCCAGCAACGTCCACTGCTCGAGCTTGCCGGGCCCGGTGCCCCACGACGCGTGCGCGGTGATGAGCTCGGCACCGCGCTCGGCCAATTCGACGTACAGCTCGGGGAACCGGATGTCGTAGCAGAGCGTCAGCCCGACCGTCACGCCGTCGACGACGATGGTGACCGGCTCCCGCCCCGGGGCGACCGTGTCGGACTCGGTGAAGCCGAATGCGTCGTACAGGTGGATCTTGTCGTAACGAGCGTCGACGCCGGGGCCGGTCGCGATCAGCGTGTTGGTGACCCGGCCGTCATCGGACGGGACGAACATGCCCGCGACGACGACGATGCCGGCGCGGTCCGCGCTCCGGCGGACCGCGTCGGCCCACGGGCCGTCGAACGGTTCGGCGACGGCGCCCAGCGGCACCCCGAACCGGCACATCGTCGCCTCGGGGAACAGCACCAGCGACGCGCCGGCCTCGGCCGCCCGCCGCGTCTGCTCCTCGACGAGGCGGAGGTTGGCGGCGGGATCGTCGCTGCTGCGGATCTGTGCCAGGGCTACACGCATGCCCTCCAGACTAGTTACGGACCCCAGGCGGGACGATCGGCCTTGGCGGCCTTCTTGCCGAGCTTGCCGGACCGGACCTGCGCGGCGAGGCTGTCGAGAATGACGCGCGAGCTCATCAGCGCGGTCTGCTCGGCCCAGTCATAGGGCGGCGAGCACTCGACGACCTCGATGCCGGCCAACCCGGGTTCGGAGATCATCTTGACCAGGTTGAGCGCCTCCCGCGGGAGCAGCCCGCCCGGCTCCGGCCATCCTGTGCCCGGAACGAACCCGGCGTCGATCACGTCGATGTCGAACGACAGGTAGACCGCCTTGGCGTCCTTCCAGGCGATCTCGAGGGCCATCTCCGCGATCTTCTCGATGCCGACCCGTTCGACGTCGCCGACGGTCATCACCGTCGACTTGCGTTGGCGGCCGACCTTGACGCCCTCGCGCGGGCTCTGCCACCCGCCGATGCCGATCTGCACCAGGTTGGTCGCCGGCGCGTTCTTGATGTTGGTGGCGTGGAACCACGGCGTGGTGTGCATCCGCTCGTCGAGGTCGGTCTCCTGGGTGTCGACGTGGCGGTCGAAGTGGATGATCCCGATGTTGCCGTCCATGTAGGGCGCCATCCCGCGGATCGTGGGGAACCCGATGGAGTGGTCACCGCCGAGCACGATCGGCATGACGCCCTTCTGCACGACGTGCGCCATCGCCTGGCTGATCTGGTCGAAAGACTTCTCCAGGTTGCCGGGGATCGTGAAGACGTCGCCGATGTCGACCATGTTCAGCTGCTCGCGCAGATCCACGCCCGATTCGTAGTTGTACGTTCCGAACAGATTGGTCGATCGGCGGATGCCCTGCGGCCCGAACCGGGTGCCCGGCCGGTAGGTGGCGCCGGCGTCCAGGGGAACGCCGAAGATCGCGACCTCGGCGTCGTCGACCTCGTTGACGTCCTCGATGAACGGGCATTTGAGGAACGTGCCGCGCTCACCGGCGAAGTGCGGCTTCTCGCCGCGGACGAACGTCGAGATCGTGCGGTCGTTGATGGACGGCGCGGCCTCCAGCCCGTGGCTCAGGCCTCTGTCGATCTCCTCACGGAGCCGGCGATCGCCCAGCTTCGCTTCGGCCTGCTGCGCCCAGGCGCCTTCGGCGTTCGTCACGGAGGGGTCGGGACGTTCGGGTACGTCGGACATGAGTTCTCCTCATCGCGTCGTCTTGTCGCTGTCCGGGTACGACGCACCTCGTCCGGGGAGCGGGGTCACCGGCTCCTGGGAGTCATTGTCAGCACGCCCGCGAGGACCTGTCCACTCAGAAAGCGACACCTCACTCGAGGGGGGCGACCACGGGCCACGGCACCGTGAGGACGCCGTCGCGCAGCGTGCGCCGCGGCGGGAACACCGGAAAACCTTGCGCGGCAAGCATGTCCAGCATCGCCCGCCAGCGCACCCGCGGGCCGAACACGCCGTGTGCCGCGCTGCTCGCCCAGGCGCGATCGGCGGCGGTGAGCAGCGTGTGGATGGGCTGACCGGGCACGTTGTGGTGGATCAGCACCTTGGGCAGACGCTCGGCCAGATCGGAGGGCCGCTCGATGGCGAACGGGTCGCAGGCGAGCGTGAGGGTCACTGCCGACGTCGCATCGAGCAGCACCCAGGCGCACCGGCGGCCGAGCTCGTCGCAGGTGCCGTCGACGATCAGCCCGCCCGGCGCCAACCCGCGGCGCATCGCCGCCCAGGCGTCCGGCACCGCCTCGGGCGGGTATTGGCGCAGCACGTTGAACGCCCGCACCAGCACGGGGCGGTGGCCGGCCAGCTCGAAACCGCCCAGCGCGAAGTCGACACCGGGGGCGAGACCGTCGGCCACCGCGGCCAGGCCCGCCCGCACCCGCCCGGGATCGATCTCGAGCCCGACCACGCGCACGTCGGCGCGCACCCGGCGCATCCGCATCGCCAACTCGAGCGTCGTCACCGGCAGCGCGCCGTAACCGAGGTCGACGATCAACGGGTCGGCGGCGCTCTGCACAGCGGTGCGGACCCGCGGGGAGTGCACCAGCCATCGGTCGCTGCGACGCAGCCGGTTCTGGCCGGTGGTGCCGCGGGTGACCGCTCCGAGCGGTCGGGAGGCGGCGCCGGTCACCTGGCAGCTCAGCTGTTCTCGGTGATCCACACCGTGGTGAACCGCTGTTCGGCGATCAGCAGGTCGACGAGCTGGCTGCCGATGAAGTTCTCGATCTTGCCGCCCACCAGGGGTACCCGCACCTCGACCGTCGCCGTGAACGCCATCCGTGAGCCGGGCTGCGCCGGGGCCAGCACCGCGGTGCCTGTCAGCCCGGCCGGCGCACCGGGGATCGCGCCGCTGACCTTCGCGGTCGCCCGCCCCTCGCGGACCGGCGACCACAGCTCCTCCCGCACGAAACTGAGGTCCCCGCGGTGGAATTGGGTGACCACCCCGGGCAGCCGGTCGGCGCGCAGGGTCTGCGTGGTCTTGATCCGGATTCCGCCGTCGGCGTCGATCGTCATGTCGTCGAGCGTGGCGTGGTCGGCGCCGGAGTCCTGCAGGCGCACCAACCAGTACTCCTCGTCGCGGAACGCCTGGTGGACCTGTTCGACCGTGCCGCCGTACTCGGCGGCCATGTCGAATGAACGCGGCATGGCAAACCACGCTACCGTTACCGCCCGTGGTCACTTCGTCTATCGCGGGCGTGGCGGTCGCCGAGGATGTGCCGTTGGCGCCGCTGACCACCTTGCGCGTCGGCCCCGTGGCGCACCGGCTGATCACCTGTGTGACGACCGAGCAGGTGGTCGAGGTGATGCGCGCCGTCGGTCCGGAGGCTCTGATCCTGGCCGGTGGGTCCAACG
The DNA here is from genome assembly GCF_001044255.1 of Mycolicibacterium chubuense. Taxonomy (GTDB): domain Bacteria; phylum Actinomycetota; class Actinomycetes; order Mycobacteriales; family Mycobacteriaceae; genus Mycobacterium; species Mycobacterium chubuense. The sequence continues at coordinate 42,656 of NZ_JYNX01000036.1, read as the reverse complement.
TGGTGCTCGGCGACGGTCTCGGTGCGGCCACCGTGGTACGGCTCGCGACCCCCCGGATCGCCGTCGACGGGGAGAAGCTGCGGGCCGAGGCGGGGGCGGTCTGGGACGACGTCGTCGCGGCGTCACTGGCGCACGGGCTGGGCGGGCTGGAGTGCCTGTCGGGCATCCCCGGGTCGACGGGTGCGACACCGGTGCAGAACGTCGGCGCGTACGGCGCCGAGGTAGCCGACACCATCAGCAGGGTCCGGCTGCTGGACCGGCGGACCGGCGAGGACCGCTGGGTGACTCCGGACCATCTCGAATTCGGTTATCGCACAAGCATTCTGAAGGGCTCTGCGGACGCCGTGGTGCTGGAGGTCGAGTTCCGGCTCGACCCGTCCGGCCGCAGCGCGCCGCTGCGCTACGGCGAGCTGGCCGCCGCGCTGAACGTCGAACCGGGGGAGCGTGCCGACCCGGCACGGGTGCGCGAGACCGTGCTGCGGCTGCGGGCCGGCAAGGGCATGGTGCTCGACGACGCCGACCACGACACCTGGAGCGTCGGGTCCTTCTTCACCAACCCCGTCGTGACTCAGGCGCAGTTCGAGCGCCTGGCGGCCGAGATGGACGGCCGGGTCCCGCACTATCCGGCCGCCGCCGGGGTCAAGCTGGCGGCGGGCTGGCTCGTCGAGCGCGCCGGATTCAGCAAGGGCTACCCCGGCGACGACGCTGCGGCGCGGCTGTCGACCAAGCACGCGCTGGCTGTGACCAATCGCGGGAACGCGACGGCCGCGGACGTGATCGCGCTGGCCAGGGCGATTCGGGACGGCGTCGCTGCGACCTTCGGGATCGATCTCACACCCGAACCGATTCTGATCGGGTGCGCACTCTAGGTACGCTGGCAACACGTGAGCCCTGTCAACCCGGTGCCGTCGATGAATCGACGGCGAGCACTGGCCGCCCTGGCGGTCGGTGTCGTCGCACCGGGCGCGCTCGCGGCGTGTATGTCCACCGACAAGAACTCCTCGTCCGGCCAGTCCGCCGAGGAGGCGCCCGCCACGCCGCAGCTGAGCTACGAACCCAAGGATTCCGCGGACGACGTCGCGCCCACCTCACGGGTCGCCGTCAGCGTCGAGAACGGCTGGTTCCAGAAGATCAGCCTCACCAACGCCGACGGCAAACCCGTCGCCGGCGCACTCAACCGGGACCGCACCGAGTTCACCGCCTCCGAGCCGCTCGGCTACGGCGTCGAGTACCGCTGGGCGGGAACCGTGGTCGGGCAGGACGGCAAGGCGGTGCCGGTCAAGGCGTCGTTCACCACCGTCGACCCCGACACGCAGGTCAACGGGCAGTTCCAGCTCTCGGACGGGCAGACCGTCGGCGTCGCGGCGCCGATCATCCTGCAGTTCGACGCCGCGATCGCCGACGACGACCGCGCCGAGGTGGAGAAGGCCGTCAAGGTCACCACCACCCCCGAGGTCGAGGGCAGCTGGGCCTGGCTGCCCGACGAGGCAGGCGGCTCGCGCATGCACTGGCGGACCAAGGAGTACTACCCGCCGGGCACGGCCGTCCACGTCGACGCGAAGCTCTACGGGGTGCCGTTCGGCGAGGGCGCCTACGGTGCGTCGGACTCCACGCTCGACTTCACGATCGGTCGTCGCCAGGTGGTCAAGGCCGAGGCCTCCAGCCACCGCATCCAGGTTCTCGACGAGGCCGGCGCGGTGATCATGGACTTCCCGTGCAGCTACGGCGAGGGCGACCTCGACCGCAACGTCACCCGCAGCGGCGTCCACGTGGTGACCGAGAAGTACGAGGACTTCTACATGTCCAACCCGGCTGCCGGGTACGCCAACGTGCACGAGCGGTTCGCGGTGCGGATCTCGAACAACGGCGAGTTCATCCACTGCAACCCCAACAGCATCGGGGCGCAGGGCAATACCAACGTGACCAACGGGTGCATCAACCTGAATCTGGAGAACTCCCAGGAGTACTTCAACTCCGCGATGTACGGCGACCCGGTCGAGGTGACCGGCACCCGCATCGACCTGTCCTACGCCGACGGCGACATCTGGGACTGGGCGGTGCCGTGGGACGAGTGGACGTCGATGTCGGCGCTGTCGTCGCAGAAGCCGCCGCAGCAGATCCCGAGCACGGCGCCGGTGACGCCGTCGGATGCCCCGCAGCCGGTCAGCGGCCGCCCCGGCGGCTGAGGACGGTTATTCGTCGCCGACCCAGAAGGCGTCGAGGATCAGGGCCTCCAGGGCCTCGTCGTCGATGGTCGCGGTGGGTGCTGCGGAGGGCAGGGTCACTGTGGTCATGGCAGTCCTCGCCGTCTGTCGGGTGGTGAAGTGACTCCCACCCTCTCGTCGCCGGCGAAGAATTCCCTGGGGTGTATCCCAAGAAATTGACGGTGAATTCGCTGAATGCTTGCTGAGAGCCCGCGACCTCGACGTGTCAGGACTGGCGGTTGAAGCGTGACCCGCTGGCGCCGCTGACCTGGTCCCGGGGGCGCACCACGATGAGGTCCAGATCGACGTGCGACGGCCGGCTCGCGACGAAGCCGATCACCTCGGCGATGTCTTCGGCCACCAGCGGCGTCACGCCCTGATAGACCTTCTCGGCACGGTCGGTGTCGCCCTCGAAGCGGTTCAGGGAGAAGTCCGTCTTGACCATGCCGGGCGCGATTTCGGTGAGCCGCACCGGTTTTCCGAGCAGTTCGCTGCGCAGCGTGCGGTGCAGGACGCCCTGGGCGTGCTTGGCCGTGGTGTAGCCGGCGCCGTTGTCGTAGATCTCGACGGCCGCGATCGAGGTGACGGTGACGATCAGCCCGTCGCCGGAGGCGATCAGCTTGCCCAGCAGCGCGCGGGTGACGTGCAGGGTGCCCATCACGTTCGACTCCCACATCCAGCGCCAGTGGTCGACGTCGGCGTCGGCCACCGACTCCAGCCCGCGCGCCCCTCCGGCGTTGTTGACCAGCACGTCCACCCGGTCCAGCCGGCCGGCCATCGCCGCGACGGCCTCGGGATCAGTGACGTCCGCCACAATCGCGGTGCCGTCGATCTCGGCGGCCAGCGCTTGGATGGGCTCCTCGCGGCGAGCCACGCAGATCACGTGAAAGCCTTGTGCGGCAAGCGTTCTCGCGGTGGCTTCGCCGATCCCGGCGCTGGCTCCGGTGACCACGGCGACTCGGCGGGCATCAGATGGCGTCGTCATGCACGCAACCCTAGCGCTCGTGTTAAATTGACCCCGTGATCCGAACCGGTCAGGCGGCTGAGGCTGCCGCGCGGCGTGCGTGTTGTTGTTGCGCACCCCGCCGCGCCTGACTGCGCCCGGACGAGATCCCGTCCCGCTGAGTCGCCAGGTGTGGCCCCGCCCCACCGACCGACCGACTCGAGGACGATTCCATGACCAGCTCTCTCGCCGCCCGCTCACACGCCGCCCAGGCCAAGCGCACCGCAGCCACCGCAGGCAGCGGCCGTTACCCGCAGGCACTGCTGCACCACATCGTGGCTCCCGCGCTGCGCGTCCCTGAGGCCGCCGCGGCGTCGGTGTTCGCCGCGGCCCGACAGCGCGGCCCCATCGCCCGTGACGTCATCGCGCAGGTCACCGGCCTGTCGATCGCCACGGTCAACCGCCAGGTCACCGCGCTGCTCGACGCCGGACTGCTGCGGGAGCGCGCCGACCTCGCGGTCTCCGGCGCCATCGGCCGCCCCCGCGTGCCGGTCGAGGTCAACCACGAGCCCTTCCTCACCCTGGGCGTGCACATCGGCGCCCGCACCACCAGCATCGTCGCCACCGACCTACTCGGCCGGACCCTCGACGTCGTCGAGACGCCGACGCCGCGCGGCGTCCAGGCCGGGGCCCTGGATGCCATCGCCGCCAGCGCCCGCCGCTACCTGAGCCGCTGGCACCGCCGCCGCCCGCTGTGGGTCGGGGTGGCCGCGGGTGGCGTCGTGGACAGCACCACCGGCTACCTGGACCATCCGCGGCTGGGCTGGTCGGACGCGCCCGTCGGCCCGGTGCTCGCCGAATCGCTCGGCCTGCCCGTGTCGATCGCCTCGCACGTCGACGCGATGGCCGGCGCCGAGCTGCTGCTCGGAGTCCGCCGGCCCCCGGGTCGCACCTCGACCAGCCTGTACGTGTACGCCCGCGAGACGGTCGGCTACGCGCTGGCCATCGGCGGGCAGGTGCACTCCCCGGCCAGTGGCCCCGGCACCATCGCCGCGCTGCCGGCCCGGTCGGAGCTGCTGGGCGGCAGCGGTGAGCTGGAGTCCACGGTCAGCGACGAGGCGGTGCTGGTCGCCGCGCGCAAGGCCCGCATCATCCCGGCCGACGGCCCGGCGTCGACCGTCACCGCCGTGCTGCGCGCGGCGCGGCAGGGCAACGAGCAGGCCGCGGCGCTGGTCGCCGAACGCGCCCGCGTGCTCGGCGAGGCCGTCGCGTTGCTGCGCGACATGCTCAACCCCGACGATCTGGTGGTCGGTGGTCAGGCCTTCACCGAGTATCCGGAGGGCATGAGCACCGTCGAGTCGGCCTTCGCCGCGCGTTCGGTGCTGCCGCATCGCGACATCCGGGTGACGGCGTTCGGCAACAGGGTGCAGGAGGCCGGCGCGGGCATCGTGTCGCTGGGCGGCCTCTACGCCGACCCGATCGGCGCGATGCGCCGGGCGCAGTCCCGCCGGCCCGAGGTGAGTGCCTGAGCAGGTCGACCCACGCGGGGCGTGTAGACATGACGGTGTGCGTCCAGCGACCGACCCTCTGCCCGTGCCGCGCCGGGTGGCGGTGCTGTCCGTGCACACCTCCCCGTTGGCCCAGCCGGGCACCGGCGACGCGGGTGGGATGAACGTCTACGTGCTGCAGACGGCCCTGGAGCTGGCGCAGCGTGGCGTGGAGGTGGAGATCTTCACCAGGGCGACGTCGTCGACGGATCCGGCGGTGGTGCGGGTGGCGCCCGGGGTGCTGGTGCGCAACGTGGTCGCAGGCCCGTTCGAGGGCCTGGACAAGAACGATCTGCCCACCCAGCTGTGCGCGTTCACCGCCGGCGTGCTGCGCGCCGAGGCCACCCACGAACCCGGCTACTACGACATCGTGCACTCGCACTACTGGCTGTCCGGTCAGGTCGGCTGGCTGGCCGCCGACCGGTGGGCGGTGCCGCTGGTGCACACCGCGCACACGCTGGCCGCGGTCAAGAACGCCGCGCTGGCCGACGGCGACTCCCCGGAGCCGCCGATGCGCGCCATCGGTGAGCAGCAGGTGGTCGACGAAGCCGACCGGCTCATCGTGAACACCGAACACGAAGCGGCGCAACTGGTTTCGCTGCATCAGGCTGATCCCGCGCGGATCGACGTGGTGTACCCGGGCGTCGACCTGGGCACGTTCACCCCCGGCGACCAGGGTGCCGCCCGCGCGGCGCTGCGCCTCGATCCGCAGGTGCCGGTCGTCGCGTTCGTCGGTCGCATCCAGCCGCTGAAGGCGCCCGACGTGCTGTTGCGGGCGGTCGCCCGGCTGCCCGAGGTGCAGCTGCTGATCGCCGGTGGTCCCTCGGGGTCGGGCCTGGCCACCCCCGACGGTCTGGTCGACCTGGCCGCCGAGCTGGGCATCACCGACCGGGTGACATTCCTGCCGCCGCAGTCACGCGACGAACTGGTGGCCGTCTACCGCGCCGCGGACATCGTCGCGGTGCCCAGCTATTCGGAGTCCTTCGGGTTGGTCGCGGTCGAGGCGCAGGCCTGCGGGACGCCGGTGGTCGCGGCCGCGGTGGGCGGGCTGCCGGTCGCCGTGCGCGACGGGGTCACCGGGGCGCTGGTCGACGGCCACGACCCCGCGGACTGGGCCCGCACCCTGGCCGACGTCCTGGCCGCCGGGCCGGCCACGATGAGCCGCGCCGCCATCGAGCACGCCGCGTCGTTCTCCTGGGGGCACACCGTCGACATGCTGTTGGACAGCTACGGCCGGGCGATCGCCGATCACCGCGGCCGCCATCAGCGCCAGCCCACGGCCCGCCGCGGCGGGCGCCGATTCTCGATGCGCAGGGGAGTACGGGCATGACCGATCGCACAGAGGACGTGCAGGCCGTCATCGAGAGCACGCTGGCCGAACACGATCTGCCGTTCACCCGCCACAAGGGCGCCGCAGGCGGCCTGCCGGGGCTGGTGGTCGCGCTCCCCGGCGAGCGGCGGCTCACCACCAACACGATCCTCACCGTCGGCGAGCACTCGGTCCGCATCGAGGCGTTCGTCTGCCGCAAACCCGACGAGAACTTCGAGGGCGTCTACAAGTTCCTGCTCAAACGCAACCGCAGGCTCTACGGCGTCGCCTACACGCTCGACAACGTCGGGGACATCTACCTCGTCGGCCGGATGTCGCTGTCGTCGGTGAGCCCCGACGAGATCGACCGGGTGCTGGGCCAGGTGCTCGAGGCCGTCGACAACGACTTCAACACCTTGCTGGAGTTGGGGTTCCGCACCTCGATCCAGAAGGAGTGGGAGTGGCGGGTCTCGCGGGGTGAGTCGCTCAAGAATCTGAAGGCTTTCGAGCATCTGATCGAGGACCACGACAAGAACTGACCGTGAGAGGATCGGCCCATGGCAGATACCGCGACGCTGATCCTCGTCCGCCACGGCGAGAGCGAATGGAACGCGCTGAACCTGTTCACCGGATGGGTCGACGTCGATCTGACCGAGAAGGGCCGGGCTGAGGCCGCGCGGGCCGGCGAGATGATCAAAGAGCTCGACCGGCTCCCCGACGTGCTGTACACCTCGCTGCTGCGCCGCGCCATCACCACCGCCAACATCGCGCTGGACAAGGCCGACCGGCACTGGATCCCGGTGCACCGCGACTGGCGTCTCAACGAGCGTCACTACGGCGCGCTGCAGGGGCTGGACAAGGCCGAGACGAAGGCCAAGTACGGCGACGAGCAGTTCATGGCGTGGCGGCGCAGCTACGACACCCCGCCGCCGCCGATCGAGCCGGGCAGCGAGTTCAGCCAGGACACCGACCCGCGCTACGCCGACATCCCGGGCGGCGCGCCGCTGACCGAATGCCTCAAGGACGTCGTCGAACGGTTCGTGCCGTACTTCACCGACGTGATCGTGCCCGACCTGCGTGCCGGCAAGACGGTGATGATCGCCGCGCACGGCAATTCGCTGCGTGCGCTGGTCAAGTACCTCGACGGGATGTCCGATGACGACGTGGTCGGGCTGAACATCCCGACGGGTATCCCGCTGCGCTACGACCTCGACGGCGACCTGAAGCCCACGGTCGTCGGCGGCACCTATCTGGACCCCGAGGCCGCGGCGGCGGGTGCGGCCGCGGTGGCCGCCCAGGGCGCCAAGTAGGGGTCCGCATCCCCGCCCGGCGAACAGTGGGTGAACAGCGCAGAACGCGGAACCGAACTTCCGTCTTTGCGTCTGTGACGTGTCCCGTTTTGGCCGCACGCTGCTGGGATGACGTTCACCGAGTGCGTACGATTTTCGCGTGAGTGTCGTATCGGCGCTGCTGCTCGCGGCGATCGTGGCACTGCTCGCGTTGTCGGCCGGTGTGGTGGTCGGCGTGAGGGCAGCTCCGCGGCTGCGCGAGCGCCGTCAGCGCCGGATGGTGGAGCAGAACGGCATCACCGTCTCCCAGATGCTCGGCCACGCGGTCGCGCAGTCCCCGGTCGGGATCGTGGTCGTCGACACCCATCGTGACGTGGTCTACACCAACACCCGGGCCACCGAACTCGGACTGGTGCGCGACCGGTTGCTCGACGACCGCGCGTGGCAGGCCGCGCAGCGGACGCTGACCAGCGGGCAGGACATCGAATTCGAACTGGTGCCGCGCAAGCGGGATCATCCGGGGCGCTCCGGGCTTTCGGTGCGCGGCCACGTGCGGCTGCTCACCGAGGACGACCGGCGGTTCGCGGTGGTCTACGTCGACGACCAGTCCGAACACGCGCGCATGGAGGCGACCCGGCGGGACTTCGTCGCCAACGTCAGCCACGAACTCAAGACGCCGGTGGGTGCGATGGGCGTGCTGGCCGAGGCGGTGCTCGCCTCGTCCGACGACCCGGAGACGGTGCGCCACTTCGCCGAGAAGATGGTCACCGAGTCGCACCGGCTGGCCGACATGGTGGGCGAGCTGATCGAGCTGTCCCGGCTGCAGGGCGCCGAGCGGCTGCCCGACCTCGGTGCGGTCGACGTGGACACCGTGGTGGCCGAGGCGCTGTCGCGCCACAAGGTGGCCGCCGACAACGCCGACATCGAGATCACCACCGACGCGCCGACGGGCTTCCGGGTGCTCGGTGACGAGACACTGCTGGTGACCGCGCTGGCGAACCTGGTGTCCAACGCAATTGCTTACTCTCCCAATGGATCCCCGGTGTCGATCAGCCGACGGCGACGTGGTGACAACATCGAGATCGCGGTGACCGACCGCGGTATCGGCATCGCCCCCGTCGATCAGGAGCGTGTCTTCGAGCGCTTCTTCCGCGTCGACAAGGCACGGTCCCGGGCCACCGGCGGCACCGGACTCGGGCTGGCGATCGTCAAGCACGTCGCCGCCAACCACAACGGCTCGATCCGGCTGTGGAGTCAGCCGGGCACGGGCTCCACCTTCACCCTGTCGATTCCCGCGTATCTGCGCGAGGACGACCCGAACGAGCACGACGACCGAGAGGACTAGGACAGCGATGACCAGTGTGCTGATCGTGGAGGACGAGGAGTCCTTGGCCGATCCCCTGGCCTTCCTCCTGCGCAAGGAGGGCTTCGAGGCCACGGTGGTGGCCGACGGCCCGTCGGCCCTGGCCGAGTTCGAGCGTGCGGGCGCCGACATCGTGCTGCTGGACCTCATGCTGCCCGGGATGAGCGGCACCGATGTCTGCAAGCAGCTGCGGGCCCGCTCGAGCGTGCCGGTGATCATGGTGACCGCGCGCGACAGTGAGATCGACAAGGTGGTCGGCCTGGAGCTCGGCGCCGACGACTATGTCACCAAGCCCTATTCGGCACGGGAGCTGATCGCGCGCATCCGGGCGGTGCTGCGGCGCGGGGCCGACGCCGACGATCAGGGCATCGCCGACGGCGTGCTCGAGGCCGGCCCGGTCCGCATGGACGTGGAGCGTCACGTCGTGAGCGTGAACGGCAGCCCGATCACCCTGCCGCTCAAGGAGTTCGATCTGCTCGAGTACCTGATGCGCAACAGTGGGCGGGTACTGACCCGCGGCCAGCTGATCGACCGGGTGTGGGGCGCCGACTACGTCGGGGACACCAAGACGCTCGACGTCCACGTGAAGCGACTGCGCAGCAAGATCGAAGCCGACCCCGCCAACCCGGTGCATCTGGTCACGGTGCGCGGGCTCGGGTACAAACTCGAGGGCTGACACTCTTCCGTTCGGCCGGGGCCGAAATCGTCCCCATTTCGTCACAGAGTTTGCCTGTTGTTAACAGGCGATCACAGTTCCCATCGCGCCCAGTGATCAATGGCTGTGACCTTGGTCACATTACGGCACCTGTCCTGACGCCCATTTTTGTTCGCTAACTCTGCATCTTCGGGAGTAAAACTCAACTGGATTCCCGTCGCTCAGTTAGCTGAAAGCGGGGGCAAAAGCTGCTCTGAAGTGCGTTGACACGCTGCTTCAAGCTCTTCATGGTTGTCTCTAGATGGGGCCGCCGGTATCGGTTAGCTGGACCGGCAATTCTTTGCTTCGTGAGGCCTGAAGCGCGGTGATAACGTCAGGCCGTGACGTCCCCGCGAGCCGGAAGCGCAGAGACAGCGAATATGCGACTGTTTGCGCGCGAACGGCATCCGGGGTGTGGGCGAGCGGATCGACACCACGGGGAGCGTCACGATCCCAACAGAAACGGAGCCACACGGTGACTGACCTGGTAGCCCAGAACGGACACGACACCACCGCAGCGCGCAGGGCCGGCCTGCTCAGCAGCGGCCACGCCTCGATCGCCGGCCGCCGACCCGCCGGCCCGTCGACGATGACGGTCAGCCTCGTCATCCCGGTGCGGAATGAAGCGCGCAACATCGCCTGGGTGCTGGAGCAGATCAGCGACGACGTCGACGAGATCGTGCTCGTGGACGGCAACTCGACGGACGCCACCGTGATCACCGCGCGCAGCTACCGCCCCGACATCCGGGTGGTCGCCCAGCAGGGCACCGGCAAGGGCGACGCGCTGCGCGCCGGGTTCCAAGCCGCCACCGGCGACGTCATCGTGATGATGGACGCCGACGGCAGCATGGCCCCGCAGGAGATCCGGCACTTCCTGCACTTCCTGTCCCACGGCTACGACTTCGTCAAGGGCTCCCGGTTCATCGCCGGCGGCGGGTCCTCGGACATCACGCCGTTCCGCCGGTTGGGCAACAAGTTCCTTCTGGCGGTGTTCAACTCCGCCTTCGACGCCGACCTGACCGACCTGTGCTACGGGTTCTGCGCGTTCCACCGCCGCTACCTCGAGGTGATGGATCTGCAGGCGACCGGATTCGAGATCGAGGCGGAGATGACGGTCCGCGCGATGCAGGCCGGCCTTCGAGTCGCCGAGGTGCCGAGCATGGAGATGCCACGCCGCCACGGCAAGTCCAACCTTCGTGCCGTGCGCGACGGAATCCGGGTGTTGCGCACCGTGTTACGCGATCACCGCTCCGGAGTCTCGGGCCGCGTGGTGCAGGCACTGGCCGCCGACAAGTAACCGACGACATCAACCGGGGGGGTTGACGACATGGCCACGATCACTTCACGTCCCGCAGCGGCGCCGGCGTCTCGCGAGCGCACGGCGCGCCCAGCGGTCTCCATCTGCATCCCGGCCTATCAGGCGCGCCGCCATCTGCGCGCCACTCTGGACAGTGTCCTGGCCCAGGACAGCAGCGACTTCGAGGTCGTGGTCATCGACAACAACAGCTCTGACGGCACCGGGCAGATCCTCGAAGACGTCGACGATCCGCGGGTTCGGGTGCTGCGCAACGCCGAAACCGTGCCGATGATGGACAACTTCAACATCGCGGTGCGCCACAGCCGGGGCCGCTACGTCAAAGTGGTATGCGCCGACGACACGTTGACCCCCGACTGTGTGCGCGTACAGGCGGCGGTGCTCGACGCGATGCCGACGGTGAGCCTGGTCTCGGCGCGCACCGACTTCATCGACGACGGCGGCGAGATGATGCGTCCCGACCGCGGGCTGCCCGGCATCGTCGGGCTGCAGTCGGCCGATCACGTGGTGCGGCGCATCGTCCGCAGCGGCACCAATCCGATCGGCCCTCCGGTCGCGGCGATGTTCCGGCGCACCGACTTCGACCGCTGCGGCGGATTCCACCCCGTCACCTCGTTCCTCAGCGAGCTCGACCTGTGGGTGCGGCTGCTCGACCGGGGCGAGTTCTTCGGCGTCCCCACCACGCTCGCCGCGTTCCGGATCGCCAGCGGCTCGACGACGGCGTTGACCTCGGCGCGGTCGCAGCTGCGTCAGCAGCTCGGGTTCAGCGGCCGGCTGGCCGAGGACGCACGCTGGAACATCACCACCGCCGACGTGCTGTACGGCCGGTTGCGCTCCTACGACATGCAGTTGCGCCGGACCGGCCTGTACGCGTTGAGCAATCTTCGTAACCGCCGCCGGTGCGCCGCGGCCCGCACAGCAGGAGAGGAGCCGGACAGCGATGCCGGTGCCCCAGACCGTTCATAACTGCCGGGTACTGCCGTACCTGGATCCCGCGGACCGGCGTCCGGTCGAGAGCCTGTCGGTGGTCGTCTGCTCCTACACCACCGAGCGCTGGGACGACCTGTGCCGGTCGGTGGACTCGGTGCTCGCCGACGACGCGCCCGCTCTGCAGGTCGTGATCGTCATCGACCACAACGACGAGCTGTTCGCCCTCGCTGCAGCGCGATTCGTCGACGATCTGCGGATCATCCTGCGCCGCAACACCGGTAAGCGCGGCCTGTCGGGTGCCCGCAACACCGGGGTGGAGGCGGCCGACGGCGAGGTGGTGGCGTTCCTCGACGACGACGCCGCGGTGCAGCCGGGGTGGAGCCGTGCGCTGCTGAGCCATTACGAGGATCCTCGCGTGGTCGGGGTCGGCGGCCATGCCGCGCCGGTCTGGCCGCAGGGCCGACCCCTGTGGATGCCGGCCGAGTTCGACTGGGTGGTGGGCTGCAGCTACGTCGGACAACCCGACCGAGTGGCGCTCGTTCGGAACCCGTTGGGCTGCAACATGTCCCTGCGCCGATCGGTGTTCACGCACCTCGGCGGCTTCCGGTCCGAGGTCGGACGCGTCGGGTCGGTGCCGGTCGGCGGCGAGGAGACGGAGTTGTTCCTGCGACTGCGAGCTCGCCGTCCCTCGGATCGGGTGCTGCTCGACCCCGCCGCCGCCGTGCGGCACTGGGTGAGCCCGGACCGGGCGACGCCCCGCTATTTCCTGAGCCGCTGCTATCACGAGGGCCTGTCCAAAGCGGTGGTCACGCGACTGGCCGCGGCACCGGGATCGCTCGACAGCGAGCAGAGCTACGCCACCCGGGTGCTGCCGCGCGCGGTGGCGCGGGAGGCGGTGTCGCCGCGGCGCGGCGGACGGCGTCGCGCCGCGATGATGGTGCTGGGCCTCGGTGCCACCACCGCCGGCTATGTGCGTGGCGCGTTGGCCCGTCGGAGCGGGTGGGCATGACCGACCTGACCCTCCCCGAGACCACGATCCGCCCGGTGCTGCCCGCCGCCGCCCCGCCGGTGTGGGACGGCGCCACCTGGATCGGTGAGATCTGGACCGACGCCCTCGACCTGGATTGCGCTGCCGCCCGGTTGGAGCATGCCGAGGGCTTCGAGCGCGCACGACTGCTGGTCCGCACCGACGCCGGACCGCTGGGATTCGTCGACCTCGACATCACCGACGGCGCCGTCGACGTGCGCCGGCTGCGCGCACTGGCAGCCCGGTTTCCCGCGCCTGCCCCGGTGCCGGTGTCGTCGACGCCGGCGATCACCGTCGTGATCTGCACCCGCGATCGCGTGTCGATGCTGCAGACCGCACTCGACTCGGTGCGGGCGGTGAACTACCCCGATGTCGAGATCATCATCGTCGACAACGCCGCCGCCACCGACGCCACGCGACGGTACGTCGAGGCACTCGCCGACCCCCGGGTCCGGGTGATCGACGAGCCGCGGCCCGGGCTCTCGCGCGCTCGTAACACCGGCCTGCTGGCCGCTACCGGTGACGTGGTCGCGTTCACCGACGACGACGTGGTGGTCGACCGGCACTGGCTCGCCGCGATCGCACGGGGCTTCGCCCGGGGCGAGTCGGTCACCTGCGTGTCCGGGCTGGTGCCGGCGGCCGAACTGCGCACACCCGCCCAGGCGTACTTCGACGCCCGGGTCGGCTGGTCGGCCTGCCTGCGTACGCGGGTGTTCGAGTGGGCCGCCCCGCCGTCGGACATCCCGCTGTTCCCGTTCGCGGTCGGCCACTACGGCACCGGCGCCAACTTCGCCGTCGACCGCGCCGCCGTGCTGCGTCTCGGCGGGTTCGACGAGGCGCTCGGCGCCGGATCGCCCACCGGTGGCGGGGAGGACCTCGACATGTTCTTCCGGCTGCTGCGTGCCGGCGGAGCGCTGGTGTACGACCCGGCATCGGTGGTGTGGCACCGGCACCGGGCCAGCAGTGAAGGACTCGCCGCCCAGAGCCGCACCTACGGAGTGGGGTTGGGCGCGTGGATCGCCAAGATCGCCTGCGATCGCGCGACGGCCCCGCAGGCGTTCTCGACGGCGCTCCTGCGGGCACCCGAGTTCGTCAAGTACCTCTCCTACTCGGCGTCCACGGCAAAGCCCGCCGAGGAACTCGTGCACCTGCTGCCCGAGGGATTGACCACCCCGGCGTGGCGCTCGGTGCTCGCCGGCTTCCGCGCGTACCGGGCGGCGCTGCGCGAGGGACGCGACCCCCTGCCGTTGGCGGTGCCCGCATGAGCGCCCGCGCCGCCGTCCTCGATCAGGGCGATGCGGCGGCGGACCTGCCCGCCGAGCGCAACCTGCGACTCAACACCGTCGCACTGATCGCGTCCACCGCGTCGACCGGCGTTCTGGGCCTTGCCTTCTGGGCGGTGACGGCCCGGCTGTTCCCGCCCGCGGAGGTCGGGCTCGCTTCGGCGCTGATCAGCTCCGCGGTGCTGCTGTCGACGATGTCGACGCTGGGTCTCGACGTGCTCTACGAGCGGTTCCTGCCGATCGCCGGGGTCCGCGCACCGGCACTGCTGCGCCGCGGCTTCCTGCTGGTCGCTGCGATGGGTCTGCTCACCGGCGCCGTTCTCGTGGCGGTCGGACCCCGCGACCCGCTGTTCCAATCCGGTTGGGCGATGGCCGGTTTCCCGCTGATGGTGCTCGTGCTGGCGGTGTTCGCGCTGCTGGACAAGGCCTCCGCGGGCCTCGGCGTCGCGCGGTGGGCCGCGGTGAAGAACCTGGTGCACGCGGTGGCGAAGCTGGCCGCGGTCGCGGCGCTGGCGATCTGGGATCACGCCGTCACGATCGTGCTGAGCTGGACGCTGACCGCCGCGGTGGCCGCGCTGTGCACCTACGTCGTCCTGCAGCGCCGCAGCGCGACCCATCCGCGGTGGCGGCAGGCGGCGGATCTGCCGCCGCGCCGGCAGATGTGGTCCTACTTCGGGTCGTCGTTCGGCATCGCGTCGCTGTGGTCGATCGGTCCGCTGGTGGTGCCGCTCATCGTGGTCACGCAAGTCGGTCAGGCCGCCAACGCGTACTTCGCCGTGACCTGGGCGATGATCAGCGCCCTGTACCTGATGATGCACCTCGTCGTCAGCCCCTACGTCGCCGAAGTGGCCGCCCACCCCGAGCAGGTCGCGGCCCTGTCGTGGCGGATGGTCCGCACGATGGCCGTGGTGGCCGTGGCCGCGTCGGCGGGACTGGTGCTGGTCGGTCCCCTGATGCTCGGCCTCGCGGGCGGCGACTACCGCTCCGAAGGGCACAGCCTGCTGTGGCTGGCCGCGGCGTTCCTGCCGCTGTCCGGGGTGGCCGCCGTGTACGAGGGCTTCTCCCGGGTCCAGCGCAAGCTCGCGCTCTACCTCTCGGTGCAGGCGCTGATGACCGTGGTGATCATCGCCGGCTCGTGGGTCGCCACCCGATCGATGGGCATCACCGGCGTCGGCTGGGCGTACCTGGGTGCCGAGGCCCTCTCGGCGGCGATCCTGATCGGCCCTGCCGTCGCGTGGCTGCGCCGGGTGCGCGCCGGACAGGACGGCCGCGCGCGTCACGCCGCCGCCGGGGCCGGCCGCGTCTGGCTGCGCGTGGGGTCGGTGCTGCTGGCCACCGCGCTGCCGGTGACGCTGCTGTGCTCCGTCGACCGGCCCACCGCCTCAGCCGCGGTGATGATGTTCGACGACTTCAACGGCCCGGCAGGCAGTCGGCCCGACCCGGCGCGGTGGGGCTACGACCTGGGCGGCGGCGGGTGGGGCAACGACGAATCGCAGGTCTACACCGATTCTCCGGACAACGTGGCGCTCGACGGCGACGGCCACCTGGTCATCACCGCGCGCCGGGACGGCGACCGGTTCACCTCGGCGCGGTTGACGACCAAGGGCCGGCTGTCGTTCGTGCACGGCCGGGCCGAAGCCCGGGTGCGGTTGCCCCGCGGCGCCGGGCTGCATCCCGCCTTCTGGCTGCTCGGCGACGACGTGGACGCCGTCGGCTGGCCCCGCAGCGGTGAACTCGACGTGGTGGAGACGATCTCCGACGCCCGCTTCATCCACAACGGCGCGATCGGACCCGACACCGACGGACGGGAGTACAAGCTCGCGGGCACCCTGCCCATCGATCCGCCGTTCGTCGACGACTTCCACACGTACTGGGTGCAGCGCGACCCCGGGGTGATCTCGATGGGCGTCGACGACCGGACCACCACCGTGTTCCGTGCCGGGGACCTGCCCGCCGACGAGCAGTGGGTCTTCGACAAGCCGTTCTTCCTGCTGCTCAACGTCGCTGTCGGCGGCACCTGGCCCGGCCCCGCCGACGACACCACGCCGTCTCCCGCCGCGATGACGGTCGACTGGGTGCGGGTGACCGGTGACTGATCTGCTCGAGCGGCCTGCCTCGCCGGCACCGGCACCGGTGCGCGGCCGGCATCGCCGCGTCGAACCGGCCCGCCGACCGATCGGCGTGCTGCGACCGGAATGGCTCACGCTGGCGTCAGCGGCTCTGGGTCTGCTGTCGCTGGTCCCGGTGGCGCCGTGGCTGCGCGCCGTGCTGCTGGCGGCGTTCCTGCTCACCGGACCCGGCCTGGCGACGGTGCTGTGGATGCGACTTCCCGCCGCCGCGGCGGTGGCCGTCGTCCCGGTGACCGGCATGGCCGTGGCGGCAGGTGCCACCGTGACCGTGACGTGGGCGGGCGCATGGCTGCCCGTCCCGCTGCTGGTGACGCTCGTCACCGCGGTCGCCGGCTCGGCGGTGCTGTGCGCGCTGCGCCGGCCGCGCCCGGCGCTGCGGTGGCCGACCGCACTGGCACCCGGGCGGTGGCGGTTGAGCGCGCCGTACGCGTGGATCGTGGCGGCGCTGTGCGTGTGGGCGGTGGCTCTGCCGGGGATGGCCGCGGCCCCCGAGTCACCCCTGGGTCTGCTGGTCACCGGGACCGGACCGGTGCTCGTCGTCGTCGGTGCCGTGCTCGCGTGCGTGTTCGTCGTCGCGCTGCGCGCCGACGCGCTGGCGGCCGCGGCCGCGGCGGTGGGCGCGGCGATCCTGGTGCTGCGGTTGACCGCGACGCTGATCACCGATCTGCCGATGTACGCGTGGACCTACAAGCACCTGGGCATCGTCGACTACCTGCTGACCAACCGGGTGCTGCCGCCGTCGGGGGTGGACGTCTACCGCGAGTGGCCGGCGTTCTTCACGACGTTCGCGTGGTTCAGCGACGTCACCTCCGTTGACCCGACCGCGGTGGCGCACTGGTTCGCCCCGGTGGTGCACGTGCTGTTGGCCCTCGTGGTCGGGTCGCTGGCGGCCACCCTCGGGCTGGACCGGCGCGCGGTGCTGTCCGCGGTGATGGTCTCGGAGCTGGCCAACTGGGTGGCCCAGGACTACTTCGCGCCCCAGGCGTTCGCCTTCGTCGTCGGACTCGGGATCATCGTGGCGCTGCTGGCTTCGCGGGTGGACCGCCGCGCCGGGTGGCTGGCCTTCCTGCTGTTCGCCGCCCTGGTGCCGACCCATCAGCTGACACCGTTCTGGATCTTCGGCGTGGTGGTGGCGCTGGCGATCACCCGGCAGATCGGTCCGCGTTGGATCGTGATCCCCTATGCCGCAATCCTTTTCGGCTACCTGTATCCGCGGCGCTACATCGTGTTCGAGCACGGCGGCCTGTCGAGCCTCAACCCGCTGGCCAACGGCGCAGGCAACGTCGAGTACGCGGGGTCGCTCGACAAGATGATCACCTCGCTGGTGTGCCGCGGGCTGTCCGCGACGATCATGCTGACCGCGGTGGTGGCCGCGGTGGTGTGGTGGCGCCGCAAGCGGCCGGTGGCCGTCCCGGCGATCCTGGCGTTCAGCCCCTTCGTGCTGCTCGGGCTCAGCAGCTACGGCGGCGAGGCGGTGTTCCGGGTCTACCTCTATGCGCTGCCGGGCTGTGCCGTGCTGATCGCCCCGTTGCTGGTCGCCGCGATCACGGCGCGCCGCGCCCACCACCTGGCCGCCGTCGCGCTCGCGCTGATCGCCGCCGCCGGTCTGCAGGGCTACTACGGCACCTGGTACCTGAACATGGCCCGGCCCTCGGAGCTGGCGCTGCTGAACAACCTCGTCGACGGTGCGCGGGCGCCCGCCACCGTCTGGAGCCTGCACTCGGCCGGCATGCCCACGCGCGCCACGGCCACCTGGGTCGACCTGGCCGCGCACGACGACTCGTTCGACACCCCGATCGTCGAGCGCTGGCCCGGGTTCCTCGACGGCTTCCCCGACGCCGGCCAGTTCGACGACGTCACCGAAAAAGCCGCGGCCGCAGCGGGGCAGACGTACTTCGTGTTCACCGCCGACGCCAAGACGGCGTTCGACTACTTCGGCTACGCCGCGCCCGACACGGTCGACCGTTTCGAGCGCATGTTCGCGACCAGCCCGGTGTGGTGCCTGCGGCTGCAGGACGAGACCACCGCGGTGTACCGCTACCAGTCCGGGGGGTGCAGGTCATGACGTGTCGACTGTGCGGGTCGGCGAGGTTGCACAGTGTGCTGGACCTCGGCGCCACGCCGCCGTGCGAGAAGTTCCTCACCGCCACCGAACTCGATGCCCCCGAGGCGACGTACCCGCTACACCTGCGGCTGTGCCAGGACTGTCTGCTGCTGCAGATCCCTGCGCTGATCACGCCCGAGGAGACGTTCACCGAGTACGCGTACTTCTCCTCGTTCTCCGACAGCTGGGTCGACCACGCCCGTCGCTTCGTCGCCGAGGCGACGAATCGCGTGGGACTGAAACAGGATTCGTTCGTCGTCGAGGTGGCCAGCAACGACGGATACCTGCTGGCGCACGTGGCCGCGGCCGGCATCGGCTGCCTCGGCATCGAGCCGTCGGTCAATGTGGGGGAGGCCGCACGGCGCCGCGGGGTGCCGACGGTCACCGCGTTCCTCGATGAGCAGGTGGCCGCCGACGTCCGGGCCCGGCACGGCGCCGCCGACCTGCTGGTCGCCAACAACGTCTACGCCCACGTCCCCGACCTGACCGGGTTCACGCGGTCGCTGCGCACCCTGCTCGCCGACGACGGCTGGTTGAGCATCGAGGTGCATCACGCCCTCAACCTCGTCGCGCTCGGACAGTTCGACACCATCTATCACGAGCACTTCCAGTACTACACCGTGCTTTCCGCGATCCGGGCGCTGGCGGCCGGCGGCCTCGCGGTCGTCGACGTCGAGATGCTGCCGACGCACGGCGGATCGCTGCGCCTGTGGGCGCGACCCGCCGAGCTGGCCGCTGCACCCTCGCCCCGGGTGGCCGCCGCGCTGGCCGCCGAGCAGGACGCGGGACTGCACCGCGTCGACGGCTATCTCGGGCTGCGGCCGCGGACCGAGACGATCCGGCACGACCTGCTGCGCTACCTGCTCGAGTGCCGCGCGCGCGGCGAACGCGTGGTCGGCTACGGGGCTCCCGGGAAGGGCAACACGCTGCTCAACTACTGCGGCATCCGCACCGACCTGCTCGAGTACACCGTGGACCGGAATCCCTATAAACACGGTCGATTCACGCCCGGCGCGCGCATCCCGATTCTCGATCCGGCGCAGCTGGACAAGGACCGGCCCGACGTGATCGTGGTGCTGCCGTGGAACCTCGAGGCGGAGATCACCGATCAGCTCGGCTACACCGCCGAGTGGGGCGCCCGCCTGGTGTACCCGCTGCCCACCCTGCACGTCGTCGACATGACGGAAGGAAATCGGAGATGAAGGTCGTTCTGTTCTGTGGCGGGTACGGCATGCGGATGCGCAACGGCAGCGATGACGAGATCCCCAAGCCGATGCAGATGATCGGTCCGCGGCCTCTCATCTGGCACGTCATGCGGTACTACGCCCACTTCGGTCACACCGAGTTCGTGCTGTGCCTGGGCTACGGCGCCGAGCACATCAAGGACTACTTCCTGTCCTACCGGGAGTCGGCGTCCAACGATTTCGTGATCCGCGGCGGCAAGGTCGAACTGCTGCAGACCGACATCAGCGACTGGACCATCACGTTCGTCGACACCGGCCCCGAATCGCCCATCGGAGAACGGCTCCGGCGGGTGCGCTCGTTCCTCGACGGCGACGAGTACTTCCTGGCCAACTACGCCGACGTGCTGACCGACGCGCCGCTCAACGACATCATCGACGAGGTGAAGGCGTCCGGTGCGTTGGCGTCGATGCTGATCGTCCCGCCGCAGTCGTCGTTCCACTGCGTCGACGTCATCGAGTCCGGTCCGCACACCGGTGCGGTCACCGGCATCACGCCGGTGTCCCGGCTGCCGATCTGGGAGAACGGCGGCTTCTTCGTGTTGTCCGCCGCGGTCCTCGACATGCTCACGGAGAACTGCGATCTGGTCGAGGACGTGTGCGGGGTTCTGGCCGCCCGGGGCAAGCTCTACGGCTACAAGCACCTCGGGTTCTGGAAGCCGGCCGACACCTTCAAGGAACGCGCCGAACTCGACGCCGCCTACCGCAGCGGCAACCGTCCCTGGGCGTTGTGGGAGCACGAGAAGGTGGCCGCGTCGTGATCGATCTGAACACAGGGCAGCTGCGCGAGATCGCCGTGCTGGGCGCCCACTGCGACGACATCGCGATCGGCATGGGCGCAACACTTCTCACGCTGAGCCGGTCGCATCCGGGACTGCGGGTTCATGCGTTGGTGCTGTCGGGCGCGGACACCGTCCGCGAGGCCGAGGAGCGCGGTGCGCTGGCCGCGTTCTGTCCGGGCGCGGAGGTGAGCCTCACGCTGCTGGGCCTTCCCGACGGCCAGACGCCCGCGCACTGGAACGAGGTCAAGGAGGGGTTGCGCGCGTTCCGTCGCACCTGCGAACCGGATCTGGTGTTCAGCACCCAGCGCGCCGACGCCCATCAGGATCACCGGCTCCTCGCCGAGTTGACGCCGACCGAGTTCCGCGACCACCTCACGTTGGGTTACGAGATCCTCAAATGGGAGGCGGACACCCCGTCGCCCAACGTCTTCCATCCCGTCGACACCGCCATCGCCGAGGAGAAGGCGCGGTTGCTGCACAAGCACTATCCGTCGCAGACCGGTCGGGACTGGTTCGACGAGGACGCCTTCCTCGGGCTGTCGCGGCTGCGCGGCGTACAGTGCCGCAGCGCACATGCCGAGGCCTTCACCGTCGAGAAGACGGTGCTGCGCTTCGGGCGGGAGGCGGCGGTATGACGCAGCGCGTGCTGGTGACCGGTCACCAGGGCTATCTCGGCACCGTGCTGGTGCCCGCGCTTCGGGCGGCCGGCCACGAGGTGATCGGCCTGGACAGCGGCCTGTTCGCCGACTGCGTGCTGGGCCCGCGGCCGGACGATCCGCCCGCGCTGGCGGTCGACCTGCGCGAGGTCACCGTGGAGCAACTGCGCGGTGTCGACGCGGTCGTGCATCTCGCGGCGCTGTCCAACGACCCGCTGGGCGCACTGATGCCCGAGGTCACCCACGACATCAACCACCACGCCTCGGTCCGATTGGCCCGGCTGGCCAAAGAAGCCGGGGTGCAACGCTTCTGCTACGCATCGACGTGTTCGGTGTACGGCGCCGCCGGGGACGGTCTGGTCGACGAAGACGCCCCGCTGCGTCCGCTGACGCCGTACGCCGTCAGCAAGGTGCACGTCGAGGACGATCTGGCGGCACTCGCCGACTCCGGGTTCAGCCCGGTGTTCCTGCGCAACGCGACCGCGTTCGGCTTCTCGCCGCGACTGCGGGCCGACATCGTGCTGAACAACCTCGTCGGCTCAGCGGTGCTGACCGGTGTGGTGCGCGTGCTGTCCGACGGCACCCCGTGGCGCCCGCTGGTGCACGCGCGGGACATCGCCGCGGCGTTCGTCCGCTGCCTGGAGGTGCCGGCCCCGGTGATCTCCTGCCGCGCCTTCAACGTCGGCAGCGAGGCCAACAACGTGACCGTCGCCGAGATCGCACGTCGCGTCGCCGACGCCGTTCCCGGCTCCGATGTGCTGATCACCGGCGAGACCGGGTCCGATCCGCGCTCGTACCGAGTAGACTTCAGCCGCGCCCGCGCCGACCTCGGGTTCGAAGCGGAGATCTCGGTGGCCGACGGTGCCGCCGAACTCCATTCGGCCTATGTCCGCTACGGCGTCACCTCCGCGGACCTGGAGCACAGGTTCACCCGGCTGAACCGGCTGGCCCACCTACAGCGCACCGGCCGGATCGACGAAACGATGCGCCATGTCAGCGAGTTCGTGTGACCACAGCGGCCACGGTCGCGTGATGGACGGCGAATGTCGCGGTTGTGGGGGCCGACGTCTGCAGCGGGTGCTCGACCTGGGCGAGGTGCCCGCCGCGGACCACTTCCCGCCGGCGGACTCACCGGTGGAGCAGGCGGAGACATCGCACCCGCTGGCCATGGACGTGTGCGCGGACTGCGGCCTGGCGCAACTGGCCGAGGACGACACCCGTACCGCCGAACCCCGCGGTGTCGAGCCCGAAGCGCTGACCAGCCAAGCCGCCGACGCGATCCGGCGCGTCGGTGAGGCCGGCTGGCTGGCCGGGGGCGGCACGGTCTGCGAGTTCGGCAGCCCGCACGGCGGCAGCTGGCTGCCCCTGCTCGCCGACCGCGGCTACCATCCCGGCTCGGGCAGCGCGGACGTGGTCGTGGACTGTTTCGGCATCATGCACGATGCCGACCAGGGCGCGGCGTTCCGTGAGCGCGCCGCCGCCACCGCACCCGGCGGTGTCCTGCTGCTGCAGTTCCACAGCCTGGGCGCGATCGTGGCGCATAGTCAGTGGAATGCTCTGCGGCACGGACATTTCGGGTACTACTCCACACCGGCGCTGGTGGACCAGCTCGACAGGGTCGGCATGCGGGCCGTGCAGGCGTGGAGGTTCGATCTCTACGGCGGCACCGTGCTCGTCGCGGCGGTGCACGGAGCCGGTGACCCGGGGCCGACGGTCCGCGCGCTACTCGATTCCGAAGCCGCACTGACCGATCCGGCCACCGTCGCCGTGCTGCAGGATGCGGCCGACGCGCAGACGGTGGCGCTGCGCTGCTGGCTCGAGGAGGAGCGCCGCGCCGGCCGCCGCGTCTACGCGTACGGCGCCGCATCACGGGCGGTGGCGCTGTTCAGCCGTGCCGCGCTGAACTCGTCGCTGATCACCGCGGTCGCCGACGCGTCCCCGGCCAAGCAGGGCCGCCGCATGCCGGGCACCGACATTCCGATCATCGCGCCGCAGGCCCTGGTCGACGCGGCGCCCGACCGGGTGCTGCTCACGCTGGGTGACCTGCTGCCCGAGGTCGAGGCGCGCTGGCCCCAGCTGGCCGGCCGCTGGGTCGTCGACGACGAGTTCGCCCGGCCGGCACGCCGTTTCGCGCGTTCACGGCTGCTGCAGAACCGGCTGCACGAACTCGTTCCCGGCGGCGCGCACACCTACGCGCGCGGAGCCGACCAGTATCCGGAGACGATGCCACCGGTACTGACCCACGGTCGGGGCTGCCGGGTGTGGGACGTCGACGGCAACGACTACATCGAGTACGGCATGGGTTTGCGGGCGGTGACGCTGGGGCACGGCTACCCGCCGGTGGTCGACGCGGTGGCGCGCACGATCGCCGGCGGCGTCGGCTTCAGCCGACCTACGGCGCTGGAAGCGGCTGCGGCGGAGGACTTCCTGGCGCTGGTGCCCGGGGCCGAGATGGTGAAATTCGCCAAGAACGGTTCGGACGCGACGACTGCTGCGGTGCGGCTGGCCCGCGCCGTGACCGGCCGGGTCACCGTCGCGGTCTGCGATCAGCCGTTCTTCTCCACCGATGACTGGTTCATCGGTACCACCGCGATGTCCGGCGGCGTCCCCGCCGACCACGCCGCGGCGACGGTGCGCTTCTCCTACAACGACCTGGACTCGCTGGCGGCGGTGCTGGCGGCCGGCGACGTGGCGTGTGTGGTGATGGAGGCGGCGACCGCGACCGCCGAACCCGACCCCGGTTTCCTGACCGGGGTGCGGCGGCTGTGCGACCGGCACGGCACCCTGCTGGTGTTCGACGAGATGATCACCGGGTTCCGCTGGGCTGCCGGCGGCGCGCAGGCCGTCTACGGCGTCACGCCCGACCTGTCGTGCTGGGGCAAGGCGATGGGTAACGGCTTCCCGCTGTCCGCACTGGCCGGGCGGCGCCGGTACATGGAACTCGGGGGACTGCGCACCGACCGGGACCGGGTGTTCCTGCTGTCGAGCACCCACGGTCCGGAGGCCGCGTCGCTGGCCGCGTTCCGTGCCGTCGCCGCCGCGTACCGCACCGAGGACCCGGTCGCCCGGATGGAGCACGCGGGCCGGCGGCTCGCCGCAGGCGTGAGCGCCGCGGTGGCCGAGGCGGGGCTCTCGGACCACATCACGGTCGCCGGCCGCCCGTCCTGCCTGATGTTCGGCACGGCCGACGCGGACAGCGTCCCGTCGCAGGCGTACCGGACGTTGTTCCTGCAGGAGTTGCTGCGCCGCGGCGTCCTCGGTCAGTCCTTCGTCACCTCGGCCGCGCACGGCGACGACGACGTCGACGCGACCATCGCCGCGGTCCGTGACGCGCTGCCGGTCTACCGGTACGCGATCGACGCCCGCAGCGTCGCGGGCCTGCTGCAGGGCCGGCCGGTGGCACCGGCGATCCGGCGCACCTCGGCGCCCCGGCGGGTGGGAGGCTATCCGGTCCTGCCGCCGAGGATCTCGAGCACCTCGAACGAGTTGACCCCGGCGACCACCGACGGATCGGCCTCACCGATCGCGAGCACCTCGGCGCGGTCCGCGCCGCGCAGCACGCCGAGCCCCCACACCCCCTCGGGGTCGGCGACCGGTCCGTAGACGACCACCCGGCCCTCGGCGAGCAGTCGCCGCCAGTACTCGGTGTGCCCGTCCATCGCCTGGCGCTCGGCATCGGTCATCGTCTGCGCGAAGTCGGCGCGCGGCGGAATGAGCCGGAACAGGAAGAGCTGTTCGCTCACTGAGCGGCCCGCGTCGCGGGGTGCACGGCGATCAGGCCCAAGCCGGTGCGCCGCTTGCACATTGCCGCCAACTCCGCGTAGGCCTTCTCGCCCAGCAGTTCGGTGAGCTCCGGGGCGTAGGACTGCCACACCGGCTTCTCGCCGACATGGGCGTTGGGATCGCCGGTGCAGTACCAGGTCAGGTCGAGCCCGCCCTCACCCCAGCCGCGCCGGTCGTATTCGGTGATGGTCGATTTCAAGATCTCGGAGCCGTCGGGACGCGTCACCCACTCCTGCGTGCGCCGGATCGGCAGCTGCCAGCAGACCTCGGGCTTGAGGGTCAGCGGTTCCACGCCGATCTGCAGCGCCTTGGTGTGCAGCGCGCACCCGATACCGGCGGGCCACCCCGGCCGGTTCAGAAAGATGCACGCGCCCTTGTACTTCCGGGTGCGCAGGGTGGGTTCGTCCTCGTATTCGTCCCACTCCAGGTAGCCCTTCGGGCCCAGCCCCTTGCTCCGGAACTGCCAGTCGTCGTCGGTGAGCAGTTTCACCGCGTCGTCGAGTTTGGCGCGGTCGTCGTCGTCGGAGAGAAACGCTCCGTGCGAACAACATCCGTCGTCCGGACGGTCGTCGACCGTGCCCTTGCAGGCCGGGGTGCCGAACACGCACGTCCAGCGCGACAGCAGCCACGTCAGATCGGCGGCGATCAGATGGTTGGGGTCCTCGGGGTCGTAGAACTCCACCCATTCGCGGGCGAAATCGAGTTCCACCTCACCCGGATACGGTCCAGTCACGGTTTTCCACGGTAGACCCATTAGGTTGGACGGGTGCGATTAGGCGTGCTCGACGTGGGCAGCAATACCGTCCACCTGTTGGTGGTGGATGCCCGCCGCGGTGGGCACCCGACGCCGATGAGTTCGACGAAGGCCTCGCTGCGGCTCGCCGAGGCCATCGACACCTCGGGCAAACTCACCCGCCGCGGCGCCGACAAGCTGATCGGCACCATCGACGAGTTCGCCAAGATCGCGACCAGCTCTGGCTGCTCGGAGCTGATGGCGTTCGCGACGTCGGCGGTGCGCGATGCGAAGAACTCCGAAGACGTGCTGTCGCGGGTGAAGTCGGACACCGGCGTGGATCTGCGGGTGCTCACCGGTGTCGACGAGTCGCGGCTGACGTTCCTCGCGGTGCGGCGCTGGTACGGCTGGAGCGCCGGACGCATCATCAACATCGACATCGGCGGCGGCTCGCTGGAGTTGTCCAGCGGGGTCGACGAGGAACCCGACGTGGCGATGTCGCTGCCTCTCGGTGCGGGCCGGCTGACCCGCGAGTGGCTGCCCGACGATCCACCGGGACGCCGGCGCGTGGCGATGCTGCGGGACTGGCTGGCCAACGAGCTCTCCGAGGCCGGCGCCGCCATCACCGAGGCCGGCAGCCCTGATCTTGCGGTTGCCACGTCCAAGACGTTTCGTTCGCTGGCCCGGCTCACCGGCGCCGCGCCCTCGGGGGCCGGGCCGCGGGTCAAGCGCACCCTGACCGCCGCGGGTCTTCGTCAGCTCATAGCTTTCATCTCTAGGATGACCGCGTCCGACCGTGCCGAACTGGAAGGGGTGAGCGCCGACCGTGCACCGCAGATCGTCGCCGGCGCACTGGTCGCCGAGGCGAGCATGAAGGCGCTCGGTATCGAAAGTGTGGACATCTGTCCCTGGGCGTTGCGGGAGGGATTGATTCTGCGCAAACTCGACAGCGAAGCCGACGGCACGGCCCTTGTGGGCGGTGAAACGGCCTCCCGGCGGATGTCAGTGCGCAATGCTGGACGGTAAGCAGCGAGGCTCAAAGGCAAGCAGGCGATGACTGGATCAGATGAGTACAGCAACACCCGGCCGATCTCGGTCGCCGAGTTGCTGGCCAAGAACGGCACGATCGGCGCACCCCCGGTCGGCGGCAGGCGCCGCCGGCGCCGCGGCAACGCCGATGCCGTCACCGTCGCCGAACTCACCGGTGAGATCCCGATCGTCCGGCCCGACGAACCGGCGCCGACGCGCGACGAGCAGCAGGTCGAGCAGGTAGCAGCCCAGGACGATCAGGACACCGCGACGGGCAACGGCGAGGTCGGCAACGGCGAGGTCCTCGTCGCCGAGCCGGAGACCGAACCCGAGCACGAGCCCCAGGCCGACGTCGAGACGGAGCCCGAGGCCGAAACCGAAACCGAGATCGAGACCGAGGCCGAGGCCGAGTCCGAGGCCGAGTCCGAGACCGATGAGCTCGCCGACGCGGCCGAGGTGACCGAGGCCGACGACGAACTGGTCGAGTTCGGCGACGTCGAGCCGGAGGCGGAAGACCAGCACGAGGACGAGGACGAATACGCCGACGCCGTGGCCGAGTACGCCGCGCACGTCGAACACCGCGACGCCGAGGCCGACCCGGTCGAGTTCGTCGCACCGCCACGCCGCTCGCCCTTCGGACGGTTCGGCCGCAAGAACAGCGCCGCCGTCGACGCCGAGCTGATGAGCCCGGACCCGATCGACGCCGAGGCCGAGGACACCGTCGACGACCTCGACGAAGCGCCCGTCGCCGAGCAGGACGCCGAGGTCGATGCGGCCGCGCTCGACAACCACGAGGACACCGAGACCGACACCGACACCGAGGACACCGGTACCGACACCCAGACCGAGACCACAGACGACGAGCTGCCGTCCTACCTACGCTCCACTGCCGATCCGCTGTTCGGCGGGGAGACCGTCGCCGACGATGTCGCGCGCCGCGGCACCCGGCCCTTGCCCGAGGACCTCGACCTGGACGAGGAGGACGAGGAGGAGGACCAGCCCCGCGAGATGTCGCCGCTGGTACACGGCCTGTGGGTGGTCGGGCAGAGCGTCGTCGCCGTGGTGTTCGGTGCAGGTCTGTTCGTGGCGTTCGACCAGCTCTGGAAGTGGAACAACATCGTCGCGCTGGTGCTCTCGGTCCTGGTGATTCTGGGCCTGGTGGTCGGTGTGCGAGTGGTGCGCAAGACCGAGGACATCGGCAGCACGCTGATCGCGGTCGCGGTCGGCGCTCTGGTCACCCTCGGTCCGCTGGCGCTGCTGCAATCAGGCTGACCGGGTGCGCCCTGCCATCAAGGTCGGTCTGTCGACGGCCTCGGTCTATCCGCTGAAGACCGAGGCTGCCTTCGAGTACGCCGCCAAACTGGGCTACGACGGTGTCGAGCTGATGGTCTGGGCCGAGGCGGTCAGCCAGGACGTCGACGCGGTGGCGGCGCTGTCCCGGCGCTACGACGTGCCGGTGCTGTCGGTCCACGCACCCTGCCTGCTGATCTCGCAGCGGGTGTGGGGGGCCAACCCGATCCCGAAGCTGGAGCGCAGCGTGCGGGCGGCCGAGCAGCTCGGCGCACAGACCGTCGTCGTCCACCCGCCGTTCCGCTGGCAGCGCCGCTACGCCGAGGGGTTCTCCGATCAGGTGGCCGAGCTCGAGGCCGGCAGCGACGTGATGGTCGCGGTCGAGAACATGTTCCCGTTCCGGGCCGACCGGTTCTTCGGTGCGGGGCAGACGTCGATCGAGCGGATGCGCAAGCGTGGCGGCAGCCCAGGGCCCGGCATCTCCGCGTTCGCCCCGTCGTACGACCCGCTCGACGGCGGCCACGCGCACTACACGCTGGATCTGTCGCACACCGCGACCGCCGGCACCGACGCCGTCGACATGGCCCGCCGCATGGGGGAGGGCCTGGTGCATCTGCACCTGTGTGACGGCAGCGGCGCCTCGGCCGACGAGCATCTGGTGCCCGGCCGCGGCACCCAGCCGACCGTCGAGATCTGCGAGACGCTGGCCGCGAGCGACTTCGCCGGCCATGTCATCCTCGAGGTGACGACCTCCGGCGCGCGCTCAGCCGCGGAGCGGGAGGCATTGCTGACCGAGTCGCTGCAGTTCGCCCGCGCGCATCTGCTGCGCTGAGAGCCGAGGACGGTACATGACGGGTTCGACCCTGTTCACCGACGCCATGACGCTGACAACCGGCGGCGACGGTGTCTACCACGGGCTGCTCAACGAGCACTGGACGATCGGGCCCAAGGTGCACGGCGGCGCGATGCTCGCCCTGTGCGCCAATGCGGCCCGCACGGAGTTCGGCGAGGCGAGCGTCGAGCCGATCGCGGTGTCGGGCAGCTTCCTGTGGGCGCCCGACCCGGGCCCGATGGAGATCGTCACGACGGTCCGCAAACGCGGCCGCCGCGTCAGCCTGATCGACGTCGAACTGAACCAGGGCACACGCACCGCGCTGCGTGCCGCGATCACCATGGGCACCCCGGAACACCATGTGCCGCCGCTGTTGTCGGTCAACCCGGTGCTGCCACTGATGACCCCCGACCCGCCGCCCGGGCTCGAGCCGATCGGCCCCGGCCATCCGATGGCCGACATCGTCCATCTCGCGCACGGCTGCGACATCCGGCCCTCGCTGACGTCGTTCAGCCCGCGCGGCGACGGCGGACCGCCGCTGATCGAGTACTGGGTACGGCCGAAGGGGGTCGCGCCCGACGTGCTGTTCGCGCTGCTGTGCGGCGACGTGTCGGCGCCGGTCACGTTCGGCGTCAACAGGTTCGGGTGGGCGCCCACCGTGCAGCTGACGGCCTACCTGCGGGCCGTGCCTGCCGACGGCTGGCTGCGGGTGATGTGCACGACGACCCAGATCGGCCAGGACTGGTTCGACGAGGACCACGTGGTGGTCGACTGCGAGGGTCGCATCATCGTGCAGACCCGTCAGCTGGCGCTGGTGCCGGCAGCGGAGAGCCGATAAGCCGGCCCGATCCGGCCGTGACATGCTGTGCGGCATGGCCAGAATCGCGATCATCGGTGGCGGGAGTATCGGCGAGGCGTTGCTGGCGGGGTTGCTGCGGGCCGGGCGTCAGGTCAAGGACCTCGTCGTCGCGGAGAAGGATCACGCCCGGTCGACCTACCTCGCCGAGAAGTACTCGGTGCGGGTCACCTCGGTGCCTGAAGCCGTCGACAGCGCCACCTACGTCATCGTCGCCGTGAAGCCCTCGGATGTGGGCAACGTCATCGGCGACATCGTCGAGACCGCCGCCCGGGCGGAGAGCGACGCTGCCGAGCAGATCTTCGTGACGGTGGCGGCCGGCGTCAGCGCCGCCTACTACGAGAACAAGCTGCCCGCGGGCTCGCCCGTCGTGCGGGTCATGCCGAACGCGCCGATGCTCGTCGGTGGCGGCGTCAGCGCCGTCGCGCCGGGGCGCTTCGCCACCACCGAGCACGTCAGGGGCGTCTCGTCGCTCTTCGACGCCGTCGGCGGGGTGCTGACGGTGTCCGAGTCTCAGATCGACGCGGTGACGGCCGTGTCGGGCTCGGGGCCGGCGTACTTCTTCCTGATGGTCGAGGCCCTCGTCGACGCCGCCGTCGATGCGGGGCTGACCCGCCCGGTCGCCACCGATCTGGTGGTGCAGACGATGGCCGGCTCGGCGGCGATGTTGCTGGAGCGGTTGGACGGCGGGGCCGTCGGGGAGGACGCACCGATGGCCGGAAAGATCGACACCTCGCCCGCCCAGTTGCGGGCCACCGTCACGTCCCCGGGCGGCACCACCGCCGCTGGGCTGCGGGAACTCGAGCGCGGTGGGTTGCGTGCAGCGGTCGCCAACGCCGTCGAGGCCGCGAAAAGGCGCTCTGAGCAGCTAGGAATTACACCCGAGTAGTTCAGGAATTTCGGACGGATTAGCCCACACCCGTCGCAGTAACCCCACCTGCCACGCTATTCTCCCAGTGGTAAGCACGGGTCGGTGCCAGCGGTGGGGAAGCCGCTGGAACTGCCCGCGCCTGATGGATTGGGTTGCGATGACGTCTATGAACGGGCCGTCGGCGCGGGATTCAGCCAGCGGGAAGGCGGCGCGAGACGCCGGCCAGTCCGAGGGCCAGCCGCCTCGAGCTCAATTTCTCACCGTTGCCGAGGTAGCCAGCCTCATGCGGGTCAGCAAGATGACCGTGTACCGGTTGGTGCACAACGGTGAGCTGCCGGCGGTCCGGGTGGGTCGGTCGTTCCGCGTCCACGCCAAGGCGGTCCACGACATGCTGGAGAGCTCGTACTTCGACGCCGGCTAGTCGCGCCTGACGCTGGATTTCGTGGTCAATCCGCCCTTCGGTAAGGTGGCCGGTCGAGGCTGACGAGATTCCTTCACGCTCGTCACGACAACACTTAGGTAGCGGAGTTCATGGGTTCTGTCATCAAGAAGCGTCGCAAGCGCATGTCGAAGAAGAAGCACCGCAAGCTGCTTCGTCGCACGCGGGTGCAGCGCAGAAAACTCGGCAAGTAGTCGCGACGCGCCCGTAGGGTGTCGGAGATGGATGCTGGAGGCACCTCGGGCGGATCTGACGGGCTGAACTACCCGAAGGTCGTGCTCGTCACGGGAGCCTGCCGATTCCTCGGCGGCTACCTGACGGCCCGACTGGCGCAGAACCCGCTGATCAATCACGTGATCGCGGTCGACGCGATCGCCCCGAGCAAGGACCTGTTGCGCCGGATGGGGCGCGCCGAGTTCGTCCGCGCCGACATCCGCAATCCGTTCATCGCCAAGGTGATCCGCAACGGGGACGTCGACACCGTGGTGCACGCCGCGGCCGCGTCGTACGCGCCCCGCTCCGGCGGCCGGGCCACGCTCAAGGAACTGAACGTGATGGGCGCGATCCAGCTGTTCGCCGCCTGCCAGAAGGCGCCGTCGGTGCGCCGGGTGATCCTCAAGTCGACGTCGGAGGTCTACGGCTCGACGTCGCGGGATCCGGTGCTCTTCACCGAGGCGCGCAGCCGGCGCAGACCGCCGGGCGAAGGCTTCGCCCGCGACAGCATCGACATCGAGGGCTACGCGCGTGGGCTGGGCCGGCGCAGGCCCGACATCGCGGTCACCATTCTGCGGCTGGCCAACATGATCGGGCCCGCCATGGACACCGCCCTGTCGCGGTACCTGGCCGGGCCCGTGGTGCCGACGGTCATCGGCCACGACGCACGCATGCAGCTCCTGCACGAGCAGGACGCGCTCGGGGCGCTGGAGCGGGCCACGATGGCGGGCAAGGCCGGCACCTTCAACATCGGGGCGTCCGGGATCATCATGATGAGCCAGGCGATCCGCCGATCGGGCCGGCTGGCGCTGCCCCTGCCGCGGTCGGCGTTGGTGGCGGTGGATTCGCTGTGGCGGGCCACCCGTAACAGCGAACTGGATCGGGAGCAGCTCGACTACCTCAGCTACGGCCGCGTCATGGACACCACACGGATGCGCACCGAGCTCGGATACACGCCCAAGTGGACGACGGCGGAGGCCTTCGACGACTATGTGCGGGGACGGGGATTGAAGCCCATCGTGGATCCGCGCTGGGTTTCTGCTGTGGAGCACCGCGCTGTAGCGGCGGCTCAGCGATTCGGACGCTAGACTCAGGGCCACGCGTGGGGGCGGGGACACCCGGAGAAAGAGGGAAACGGAAACTGTGGCGGGCGAGTCGAAAGCGAAAGTCATTCCGCTGCACTCCAATTCGGGGCGTAGCGCGGCATCCCGGCGGGCAGCGGCCCAGCGGGTCGACCGATCGCGCCGACATCCCTCGCTGATCGGCGACGCCGACGGCCGCGCCACGGCCGAGGAGCTCGCCGCCGTCGTCCGCGACATCGACGCGCACCGCGCAGGTGGCGCGGGCACCGCGGAGGAGGCGCCCAACGAACTCGCCACCCGGATCGGCGCCGTCGCCGATTTCATCCGCAAACGGATGACCGGCGACTACACCGTCGACGAGTTCGGCTTCGACCCGCATCTCAACAACGCAATCTTCCTTCCTTTGCTGCGGGTGTTCTTCAACTCGTGGTTCCGGGTCGAGGTCAGCGGCATCGAGAACCTCCCCGAGACGGGCGCGGCCCTGGTGGTGGCCAACCACGCCGGCGTGCTGCCGTTCGACGGTCTGATGACCTCGGTCGCGGTCCGCGACCATCATCCGGCGCACCGCGACCTGCGCTTGCTGGCCGCCGACATGGTGTTCGACATGCCGGGCGTCGGGCAGGCCGCCCGCAAGGCCGGCCACACCATGGCCTGCACCGACGACGCGCACCGGCTGCTCGCCGCCGGGGAGCTGACCGCGGTGTTCCCGGAGGGCTACAAGGGCCTGGGCAAGCGCTTCAAGGACCGCTACAAGCTGCAGCGATTCGGCCGCGGTGGCTTCGTCTCGGCGGCGCTGCGCACCAAGGCGCCGATCGTGCCGTGCTCGATCGTCGGCTCGGAGGAGATCTACCCGATGGTCGCCGACGTCAAGCTGCTGGCGCGGCTTCTCGGCCTGCCGTATTTCCCCGTCACGCCGCTGTTCCCGCTGGCAGGTCCGCTCGGCGTGGTGCCGCTGCCGTCGAAGTGGTACATCCAGTTCGGGGAGCCGATCGACACCGCCGGCTACGACGAGTCGGCCGCCGAGGACCCGATGATCACCTTCGAGCTCACCGATCAGGTGCGCGAGACCATCCAGCAGACGCTGTACCAGCTGCTCGCGAACCGCCGGAACACGTTCTTCGGCTGAGCGGTCGCGCCGTTCAGTCCGCCTGGGCTGTTTGCTTGGCAACCATCTTGCGGATTGCCTCGTCGCGCGCCGCGGCGATCCGGTCGCTCACCTCGTCCGCCTCGGTGTCCGACTGCGCCTCGCCCATCACCGTCACCACGCTCGTCAGCACGGGTTCGCCCCGCTCGTCGGTGACCTCGCCGCGGACCTCGGTCACGACCGCGCCGTGCGATTCGGTCACCGAGTCCAGGTACGAGTCGAAGAACAGCTTGTCGCCCGCCACGATGGGCCGGTGGAACTTGATCTTCTGGTCGCGGTGCAGCACCCGCTCCATGTTGATCGGCACGTCGAACTGGTTGAAGATCTCCAGCTGCACGCGCCTGCCGGCCACGGCGAGGAACGTCAGGGACGCGATCAGCGCGTCCTGGCCGCAGTCCTGCGCGGCCTCCTCGCTGTAGTGCGCGGGATGGTCGTCTTTGACCGCGCGGGCGAACTCGCGGATCTTCTCGCGGTCGACCTCGAAGTAGTCCGGATACCGGTAGTGGGTTCCGATGATGTTCGCAGCGATGGCCATGCGGCGATACTCTCCGTTGCTCGGCGGTGGCGGCGCGAGCCTATCAGCGCCGCCCCCGGCTACTTTCTGTCCCGGCGCGACACCGCCGCGGCCAGCGCACCGCCGACCGCGCCCAGCGCCAGCGCCGACGGCACCCCGATGCGGGCCGCCTTGCGGGCGGTGCGGAAGTCGCGGATCTCCCAGCCCCGCTCGCGGGCCAGGTCGCGCAGGTCCGCGTCGGGGTTGATCGCCACCGCGGTGCCCACCAGCGAGAGCATCGGCACGTCGTTGAAGCTGTCGGAGTAGGCGGTGCAGCGGCGCAGGTTCAGCCCCTCCCGGATGGCCAGCGACCGGACGGCGTGCGCCTTGCCGGTGCCGTGCAGGATGTCGCCGACGAGCCGGCCGGTGAACACCCCGTCCACCGACTCGGCGACCGTGCCCAGCGCGCCGGTCAGCCCCAGCCTGCGCGCGATGGTGTCGGCCAGCTCGTACGGCGTCGCGGTGACCAGCCACACCTGCTGGCCGGCGTCGAGGTGCATCTGGGCCAGCGCACGGGTGCCCGGCCAGATCTTGTCGGCGATGATCTCGTCGTAGATCTCCTCGCCGAGGGCGACCAGCTCGGCGGTCGAGCGGCCCTCGATGAACGCCAGCGCCTTGCTCCGGCCCGCCGCGACGTCGTCGCTGTTCTCCCGGCCGGTCAGCTGGAACTTCGCCTGGGCCAGGGCGAAGCGGGCGAGGTCCTTGTAGGTGAAGTACTCGCGGGCGGCCAGGCCGCGCGCGAAATGGACCAGCGACGAGCCGTGCACCAGAGTGTTGTCCACGTCGAAGAACGCCGCCGCGGTCAGGTCGGGCGGCGGAGGCGGCGGACCCGGCAGCTCGTCGGCCGGCTCGACGAGGCCCTCGGCGGCCACCGCTGCGCTGACCTCGCCCGCGACTTGCTGCGAACGGCCGTCGGTCCCGACGCCCAAGCCCCCGATATCGGACACGGCTACAACAGTAAGTCACCTGGTCGCGATACTGGCGGGGTGGATCGCGCTGTGCAGTTGCTCACTCGCCAGGGATGTCCGATGTGCCAGGCCGCCGCGACGCGGCTGGCCGAACTGGGCGACGAGCTCGGATTCCGGCTGACCGTGACCGACGTCGACGAGGCCGCCGCAGCCGGTGACGTCGCACTTCGCGCCGAGTTCGGCGACCGGCTGCCCGTCGTGCTCCTCGACGGCGCCGAACACAGCTACTGGGAGGTCGACGAGGCCCGGCTGCGGGCCGATCTGGCCGGCTGAGCAAATTTGGAAGGCCAGCTGGTGAACGACTACCTTGGTGGGGTGGTGAGGAAGCCGTGAGCGTACTGCTTTTCGGGGTTTCGCACCGGAGCGCGCCGGTGTCCGTGCTCGAACAACTGAGCACCGACGAGGCCGATCAGGCCAAGATCATCGAGCAGGTTCTGCAGTCCTCACTGGTCACCGAAGCCATGGTGCTGTCGACCTGCAACCGGGTGGAGATGTACGCGGTCGTCGAGGCGTTCCACGGCGGTCTGTCGGTGATCGGTCAGGTGCTCAGCGAGCACTCCGGTATGTCGCTGCAGGATCTGACCAGGTACGCCTACGTCCGCTACGCCGAAGCCGCCGTCGAGCACCTGTTCGCGGTCGCCAGCGGGCTGGACTCCGCCGTGGTGGGCGAGGCCCAGGTGCTGGGCCAGGTGCGGCGGGCCTACGCGACCGCCGAGACGAACCACACGGTCGGGCGCACCCTGCACGAACTGTCCCAGCGGGCCCTGTCGGTCGGCAAGCGGGTGCACTCCGAGACCGGCATCGACGCCGCCGGCGCGTCCGTGGTCTCCGTCGCGCTGGACATGGCGGAGGCCCGGATCGGCTCGCTGGCCGGGCGGTCCGCGGTGGTCGTGGGCGCCGGGTCGATGGGCGCCCTGGCCGCCCGGCAGCTGATGCGCGCCGGGATCGAACGCATCCACGTGGTGAACCGCTCGCTGCCGCGCGCCAAACGGCTGGCCGAGACCATCCGCGGCCACGGCGTCACCGCCGAGGCGTACCCGTTCGACCACCTGCCGCCGCTGCTCACCGACGCCGACGTGGTGGTCAGCTGCACCGGCGCGGTCCGTCCGGTGGTGTCGCTGGCCGACGTGCACCGCGGCCTGGCCCAGCGGCTCGGCAACAGCAAGCAGCTGGTGATGTGCGATCTCGGTATGCCCCGCGACATCGACCCCGCGGTGGCCGGGCTG
The DNA here is from genome assembly GCF_001044255.1 of Mycolicibacterium chubuense. GTDB lineage: Bacteria > Actinomycetota > Actinomycetes > Mycobacteriales > Mycobacteriaceae > Mycobacterium > Mycobacterium chubuense. The sequence continues at coordinate 6,821 of NZ_JYNX01000036.1, read as the reverse complement.
CCCGGGGTGTACGTGATCGACATGGAGCGGATCCTGCGGGAACCGACCGCACGCGCCGCCACCTCCGACGCCGAGGCCGCCCGCTCGATCGTCGCCGCCGAGGTCGCCGACTACCTGGCCGGCCAGCGGATGGCGGAGGTCACCCCGACGGTCACCGCGCTGCGCCAGCGCGCCGCCGACGTCGTCGAGGCCGAACTCCTGCGGCTGGACAACCGGTTGCCCGGGCTGGACTCCGCGCACCGCGACGAGGTCGCCAAGACGGTGCGCCGCGTCGTCGACAAACTCCTGCACGCGCCGACGGTGCGCGTCAAGCAGCTGGCCAGCGCGCCCGGCGGGGACAGCTACGCCGAGGCGCTGCGCGAACTGTTCGAACTCGACCAGCACGCCGTCGACGCCGTGGCCGGAAGCGAGCTGGGAGCCGTCGCGGTGGGTGAGATCCCCTTGCTGACAACCGATCTCGATAGCACCGAGTGATCCGCATCGGCACGCGGGGCAGTCTGTTGGCCACCACCCAGGCCGGTTCCATCCGCGACGCGCTCATCGCCGCCGGGCACGACGCCGAACTCGTGATCGTCTCCACCGACGGCGATCGGTCGCAGGCGCCCATCGCCGACATCGGCGTCGGGGTGTTCACCGCCGCACTGCGCGAAGCCATCGCCGACGGCACCGTCGACATGGCGGTGCACTCCTACAAGGATTTGCCGACCGCACCCGATCCGCGGTTCGTCATCGCCGCGATCCCGGTGCGCGAGGACGCCCGCGACGCGCTGGTGGCCCGGGACGGGATGGTGCTCGGAGAGTTGCCCACCGGTTCGGTGATCGGCACCTCGTCCCCGCGACGGACCGCGCAGCTTAGAGCACTGGGTCTCGGTTTGGAAATCCGCCCCCTACGAGGCAACCTAGATACCAGGTTGAACAGGGTAAGCAGCGGTGTTCTCGACGCCGTCGTGGTCGCCCGGGCGGGATTGGCCCGCATCGGTCGCCTCGACGCCGTCACCGAGACGCTGGAACCGGTACAGATGTTGCCGGCGCCGGCTCAAGGTGCGTTGGCAGTCGAGTGCCGTGCCGGTGACTCCGGCCTGGCCGAACTGTTGGCGGAACTCGATGACGCCGACACCCGGGCTGCGGTCATCGCAGAGCGGACCCTGCTCGCCGAACTGGAGGCGGGTTGCTCCGCACCGGTGGGCGCGATCGCCGAGGTGGTCGAGTCGATCGATGAGGACGGCCGCGTCTTCGAAGAGCTGTCGCTGCGCGGCTGCGTGGCGACGCTGGACGGATCCGACGTGATCCGGGCGTCCGGTATCGGAACACCCGAGCGGGCACGGGAGCTGGGGCTCTCGGTGGCCGCGGAACTGTTCGAGCTGGGAGCACGGGACCTGTTGGACGAACGCGGGAGAGGTACATGACTCGCCAGATGACCTTGCGAGGACGCAAGGGCAAGCCCGGCCGCATCACGTTCGTCGGCTCCGGGCCCGGGGATCCGGGCCTGCTGACGACGCGCGCCCGTGCTGTGTTGGCCAACGCCGCCCTCGTCTTCACCGACCCCGATGTACCGGAAGCGGTGCTCGCCCTCGCGGGTTCAGAGCTGCCACCGCCGTCGGGACCCGTTCCGGCGGCGGGCGCCCCGGAGGCTGCGGCCACCGACGCCGCGCCCGCGGAGGCGGCCGAACCCGTCATCCCCGGCGGCCCGGACATCCGGCCCGCGCTCGGCGACCCAGCCGAGGTCGCCAAGACGCTGGCCACCGAGGCCCGCACCGGGGTCGACGTGGTCCGCCTCGTGGCCGGTGACCCGCTGTCGATCGACGCGGTGATCACCGAGATCAACGCGCTGGCCCGCACGCAGCTGACGTTCGAGATCGTTCCCGGTCTGCCCGACACGTCGGCCGTGCCGACCTATGCGGGACTGCCGCTGGGGTCGTCGCACACCGTCGCCGACGTCCGCGACCCGAACGTGGACTGGGCCGCACTGGCCGCCGCGCCCGGGCCGCTGATCCTGCACGCGACCGCCTCGCATCTGCCCGAGGCGGCACGCACGCTGATCGAGTACGGGCTGGCCGACAGCACCCCCGCCGTCGTCACCGCCAACGGCACCACGTGCCAGCAGCGCTCGGTCGAGACCACGCTCGCGGGTCTGCTGGACAAGGCGGTGCTGGACAAGCCGGCCGGTGTCGAGCCGTCGGGCCCGCTGACCGGCACGCTGGTCGTGACCATCGGCCGGACCGTCGCGAACCGCGCCAAGCTGAACTGGTGGGAGAGCCGCGCACTGTACGGCTGGACCGTGCTGGTGCCGCGCACCAAGGACCAGGCGGGTGAGATGAGCGATCGGCTCGTCGGCCACGGCGCGCTGCCCATCGAGGTGCCGACCATCGCGGTCGAGCCGCCCCGAAGCCCGGCCCAGATGGAAAGGGCCGTCAAGGGTCTGGTCGACGGCCGGTTCCAGTGGGTGGTGTTCACCTCCACCAACGCGGTGCGTGCGGTGTGGGAGAAGTTCAACGAGTTCGGTCTCGACGCCCGCGCGTTCTCCGGTGTCAAGATCGCCTGCGTGGGGCAGGCGACTGCCGATCGGGTGCGCGCCTTCGGCATCAACCCGGAGCTGGTGCCCACCGGTGAGCAGTCGTCGCTGGGCCTTCTCGACGAATTCCCGCCCTATGACGATGTTTTCGACCCGGTGAACCGCGTGCTGCTGCCGCGCGCCGACATCGCCACCGAGACGCTGGCCGAGGGGCTGCGCGAACGGGGCTGGGAGATCGAGGACGTCACCGCGTACCGGACCGTGCGCGCGGCCCCGCCGCCGGCGCACACCCGCGAGATGATCAAGACGGGCGGCTTCGACGCGGTGTGCTTCACGTCGAGCTCCACGGTGCGCAACCTCGTCGGCATCGCCGGCAAGCCGCACGCCCGCACGATCGTGGCGTGCATCGGGCCGAAAACCGCTGAAACCGCAGCCGAATTCGGGTTGCGTGTCGACGTCCAGCCCGAGGTGGCCGCGGTGGGACCGCTCGTCGAGGCGCTCGCCGAGCACGCCGCCCGGCTGCGCGCCGAGGGTGCGCTACCCCCGCCGCGGAAGAAGAGCCGCCGCCGCTGATCGACAGGACGGTCATGCCTTTCCCGAGTCATCGTCCGCGACGGCTGCGATCCTCCCCGGCCATGCGCCGGCTTGTCGCGCAGACCACGCTGGCGCCACGGCAACTCGTGCTGCCGATGTTCGTCGCCGACGGCATCGACGAACCGCGGCCGATCGCCTCCATGCCCGGCGTCGTGCAGCACACCCGTGAGTCGCTGCGCCGTGCCGCCGCCGAGGCGGTCGAGGCCGGTGTCGGCGGGCTGATGCTGTTCGGGGTGCCGCGCGACGAGGACAAGGATGCCCGCGGGTCTGCGGGCACCGACCACGACGGGGTGCTCAACGTCGCACTGCGCGACCTCGCAGGCGATCTCGGCGACGCGACCGTGCTGATGGCCGACACCTGCCTCGACGAGTTCACCGACCACGGGCACTGCGGCGTATTGGACCGGGTCGGCAGAGTAGATAATGACGCGACCAACCGGCGTTACGTCGAACTGGCTGTGGCACAGGCGGATTCGGGGGCCCACATGGTGGGGCCGAGCGGGATGATGGACGGGCAGGTCGCCGCGATCCGGGCCGGGCTCGACGCCGCCGGGCACATCGACACCGCGATCCTGGCCTACGCCGCGAAGTTCGCCTCCGGTTTCTACGGCCCGTTCCGCGAGGCGGTGTCCTCGAGCCTGCAGGGCGACCGGCGCACCTATCAGCAGGAGCCCGGCAACGCCCGCGAGGCGCTGCACGAGGTCGACCTCGACATCGACGAGGGCGCGGACATCATCATGGTGAAGCCGGCGATGGCCTACCTCGACATCGTCCGTGCCGCCGCCGACCGCTCACCGGTGCCCGTCGCGGCCTACCAGGTGTCGGGGGAGTACTCGATGATCAGCGCGGCGGCCGAGCACGGCTGGATCGACCTGGACACCGTCGTGCTCGAGACGCTCACCGGCATCGTCCGCGCCGGCGCCGACATCGTGCTCACCTACTGGGCCGTCGACGTGGCCCGTCGACTCGCGTGACGGACCCGTCGGCGCCACCGGTACGCCCGCCCGACGTCGACACCGGCTTCTGGCTGTGGGTGGTCGCGTTGCCGTTGATGATCGCGGGATATCTGGTGGACCTGCTCACCGGCGATCAGCGCGCGACCGGATTGCTGCTGGCGATCAACGTCGTGTTCGTCGTCCTCCTGGCGGCCGTCGTCGTCACGTTCCTGATCCTGATGCGGCACGGCTACCGCTGGGCACGGACCGCCCTGACCGGCGGCGCGATCGCGACGGTCGTCTACTCGGTGAGCGACCTGTTCACCGTCGACCGGCACGAGGCCGCCGCGCTGGGCTACGCCGCGGCGGTGATCATCGGGTCGGTCCTGATCGGCGGCGGAACCTATCTGCTGCACCGCAAGGACGCCCACGACTTCTTCACCCGCTGATTGGCTACGCTGACCCCGATGCCGACCCACTCCCGCCCGCGCCTCGTCGACGCCGCGTTCTGGTGCTTCGTCGGCGGCGCGGTGATCATGATCGTCGGCGGACTGCTCGCGGCGACGGCCACCTACGACGCGGCGCGCGCGGCCATCCCGTCCGAGATGAGCGACGACCGGGTGCGCAGCTACCTCACCGTCTACCGCCTGACCGGCATCGGAGCGGTGCTGGCCGCGGGGGCGCTGGCGTTCCTCGCGGGCCGGGCCCGCCGCGGTGACGGACGATTCCGGTTCGCACTGCTCGGCATGGCGTTCGCCCTGGTCGCCGTCGTGCTGTTGTTGGCGATCGGGGTCGGGGTGGCCCAGCCGCTGATCCTGCTGGGGCTGCTGCCCGTGCTGGTCGGCGCGGCGCTGATGGCCCGGGCGTGGTACGACCAGGTGGGCGGGGGTGTGGCATGACCGAACCCGTCGCCACCGGGCCGGCCACGGAGCCCCTGTTCACCGAACAGGGCGCCAGTTGGCTGTGGGTGCTCGCCGGGCCCGCGGCCGGCATCTCGATGGCCCTGATCCAGTTGTCGGCGGGCTACGGCATCCAGTGGGTGGTGCCGGGCGCGTTCTTCGTGCTGGTGTCGGGCTTCCTGGCGATCCAGGTCAAGGCCGCCCGCATCCACACCTCGGTCGAGTTGACCGCGGACGCGCTGCGCCAGGGCACCGAGACGATCCGTACCAGCGAGATCCTGCGGGTGTACCCGGAGGCCGAGGGCGCGGAGGCCCCGAAGTGGCAGTACGCGCGCGCGCTGGGCGAGCTCACCGGCGTCCCGCGGGGTCGCACGGGGATCGGACTGAAACTGTCCAACGACCGCACCGCGCAGGCGTGGGCACGCAAGCACCAGCAGCTGCGGGCGGCGTTGACGAACATCGTCGAGGAGCGCATCCCGCCGGAGCGCACGCCGTGAGGCGCAGGCGCGCGGTCGTCGAGCTGACGCTGGCGGTGCTCGCCGCGGTGGGCTGCGTGCTCAGCTGGCTCTCGGCGAGCAGGCAGGTCGTGGTCGCACCCCTGCTCGAGGGTCAGCCGTCGACGATGTCGGTGGTGTACAACACCCCGATGCTGACGCTGTCGCTGCTGCTCGCGACCATCGCCGGGGTGCTGGCGGTGCTGGGCATCGCCCACCTGCGCCGCACCCCGTCCCCGTCTTCCGCGGAATAGCATTCCCGGCTGCTCGACGGGCCCTCATCACAGCCCTGGCTTCTCAACGGCTGCGGCTTGTGTCCCTCGCCACACCGCTCTTGGTACAGAGTGCAGAATCTGTAACACTGTCGCTCATGACCGAGTTGGCGCAGCAGACCGAACCGCTCGACGACGCGTTGCCGCTGGGCCCCGGCTCCCTGGTGTGGAAGTACTTCGGCGACAACCGCATGTATCTGATCGGGCCCCGCCCGGCCGTGCTGCAGAACATGCTCGCCGAGCTCGGTCAGGGCGTGTACGACCACTCGACGTTCTTCGCCGACACCGCCGAACGCCTGCGGCGCACGATCCCGCCCATCTTCAACACCGTGTACGGCTCCGACGACGACAATGCGGGCACCCGGGTCCGCGATTTCCACCACCATGTCAAAGGCGAGATGCCCGGAACGGATCGCCGCTACCACGCACTCGATCCCGACACCTACTTCTGGGCGCACGCCACTTTCGTCGAGCAGATCTACTACTTCGCCGTCGACCTTCGTTGCACGCGTCGTCAGCGCCGCCAGGTCGGACCCGGCGCCGGGCTNAGACGTGTGCTCTTCCGATCTCGAGCAGATCTGGCTGGAGTCCAAGACGTGGTACCGCCGCTACGGCGTCAGCGACCGTCCGATGCCGGCCACCTATGCCGAGTTCGAGCAGTACTGGGACGCCATGATGGAGCGGGTGCTCGTCGCGCACCCGTCGGCGAAGTACGGCGTCGGCTATGTCACGAAGGGCTTCCCCACGCCCAAGGCGGTGCACCCCTTGGTGTGGCGCATCGTCTCTCCGGTGTTCAACCCGCTCGCAGCGTTCCTGACCACCGGCGGGCTGCCGCCGCGCGCCCGCGACCTGTTGAACCTGCCGTGGAGCGACAAGCAGGAGCGGCGCTATCAGCGTTTCGCGGCGCTGTGGCGGTCCCGGCCGGTGAACTGGCTCTGGGATCGCCTGCCGATGCGGGTGCGGATGAGCGGTTACGCGGTCAAGGGCTATGCCCGCGGCTGACGCCACCGCGCAGATCCTCGACGCCGCCGTCGTCGAGTTCGAGCGGCACGGTTTCCGCCGTGTCGCCCTCGACGACGTCGCCCGCCGTGCCGGGGTCAGCCGCACCACGATCT
>NZ_JYNX01000035.1 GCF_001044255.1 Mycolicibacterium chubuense | reverse complement strand
ACCGCCGCGCCGCGCGCCGCCGCGTCCGCCGGGGCCGCCGGGGCCGAAGCCGAATCCCGGGCCGAACCCGGGACCGGGGCCGAAACCGCCGAAGCCCGGACCGAAGCCGGCCTGGCCGCGGTGCTCGCGCAGATGGTCGCGGAACTCACGCCGGGAGGCCCGGCGGTGTTCGTGCAGGGCGCGGCGCTCCTGGGGGCCGAAGCCGAAGCCGAATCCACGCGCCTCGAAGGGATGTTCCGGGGGTGTGAAGGGGGTGTTCATGGTGTTGGTTCCTTACGTTGCGGAGGAAACGCCGATCGCGTTTCCGATACGTTGACGATATATCGGAAACTATCGGGATGCAACGTTTATTTCCGACGGTCGTCCAATTTCGTGAGGACGTCACGCGCCCACTCGCCCTGCATGGCATTGAGCCGCAGGCCGTAATCGAGCGCGGCCAGGCCGAAGAAGGCGTCGTCGTCGGCGTCCGGGGAATCGGTGAGCCCCAGGGAGTCGCGCAGTGCGAGCAGCCGCGCGATCTCGGCCTGGGCGTGCTCGGCCGTGTGCTCCAGGTGCCGACGCGCCTGCTCCTGGGGTATCTGACCGAGCAGGAAGAGCCGCAGCAGCGCAGCACTGCGGAAAGGTGGGTCCGCGCTCGGGTCTGTCATCCAGCGGTGCAGTTCGGCGCGCCCGGCCGTCGTGATCCGATAGACCTTGCGCCCGCGCGGGCCGATGTCGGTCACCTCGATCAGGCCGCCGTCGGCGAGCTTGTTCAGTTCGGAGTACAGCTGGCTCTGGGTGGCCGGCCACACATTGGCCATCGAGTTCTCGAACAACTTGAGCAGGTCGTATCCACTGCCCGGGCGCTGGGCGAGCAGGCCCAGTGCCGCGATCCGAAGGCTCATGGCGGCATCGTAAGCGCTGACCTTCCACTATTGGACTATCCCCACATAATCCACCATTGACATGTCACTTGTGGAATGTCAGGCTGACTCCATGACCGAGATCGAAACCGAGCAGCGCAACCTGCCCGGTGAAGGCGACTTCTTCCGCACCGGAAACTATGCACCCGTTCCTGCCGAACTCACCGAGTTCGATCTGCCCGTCCACGGCGCGATCCCACCCGAACTCGACGGGTGGTACCTGCGTAACGGACCCAACCCCCGCGCCGGGACCGGGCACTGGTTCACCGGCGACGGCATGATCCACGGCGTGCGCATCGAAGGCGGACGCGCGGCCTGGTACCGCAACCGCTGGGTGCGCACCGACAGCTTCGACGACTCGTTCCCCCTCTACAACGGGGACGGCACGCGCAATCTGCACTCCAGCGTGGCCAACACGCACGTCGTCAACCACGCCGGCCGCACCCTCGCGCTCGTCGAATCGTCGCTGCCCTACGAGATCACCAACGATCTCGAGACGATCGGCGCATACGACTTCGACGGCAAGCTCGTCGACGCGATGACCGCGCACCCCAAGATCTGCCCCAGCACAGGCGAATTGCACTTCTTCGGCTACGGCAACCTGTTCGAACCGTACGTCACCTATCACCGCGCCGACGCGTCCGGAGCGCTGGTGGTGGACCGGCCGCTCGACGTGCCGGCCCTGACGATGATGCACGACTTCGCGCTGACGGCCAATCATGTTGTCTTCATGGATCTTCCGATCGTGTTCAACGCCGAGGCCGCGATGAGGGGCGGGATGCCCTTCCGCTGGGACGACGACTACGGGGCGCGATTCGGAGTGATGCGCCGCGATGATCCGTTCGCCGAGGTGCGGTGGTTCGACATCGACCCGTGTTACATCTTCCATGTCGTCAACGCCCACGAGGCGGGTGACGTCCTCACTGTGCAGGCCGTCCGCTATCCCGAATTATGGCGCAAGGGGGCTGATTTCGGTGCGCAGGCCGTGATGTGGACCTATGAGATCGACCTGCGGCGCGGCACCGTCACCGAATCGCAGCTCGACGACCGCGCCGTGGAGTTCCCGCGCATCGACGACCGGCTCGCGACGCTGCCGGCCCGGTTCTCGGTGTCGGTCGGCAAGGCCAGCCTGGTCCGCCACGACCTCGTCACCGGCGCTGCTGTCGAGCACACGTTCGGAACGTCCGCCTCACCCGGCGGGCCGGGGGAGGCCGTGTTCGTGCCGTCGTCCGGGCCGGCCGACGAGACCAGCGGCTGGTATCTGGCCTACGTCTACGACTCCGCACGTAACGGCAGTGACCTGGTGATCCTCGACGCCTCGGACTTCACCGGTCCGCCCGTCGCCAGAATCGCTCTGCCGCAACGGGTTCCCTACGGGTTTCACGGGAACTGGATCCCCGCCTGATCACCCTCGCCGGTGCGCGTGCGGGCTGACGCCGTAGACGCGCTTGAACGCGGTGCTCAGCGCGAATGGGCTGCCGTAGCCGACCTGGCGCGCCACCGCGGCCACCGTGGCGCCTGACCGCAGCAGGTCGGCGGCCAGCGCCAGCCGCCAGCCGGTGAGGAAGGCGATCGGGGGTTCGCCGACCAGATCGGCGAACCGGCGCGCGAACGCGGCCCGCGAGCAGCCCACGGCTGCAGCCAGGCTCGCGACCGTCCACGGATGAGTCGGGTTGTGGTACATCAGCTTCAGGGCCGGTCCGACGAGCGCGTCCTGTTCGGCGTGCCACCACGTCGGTGCGGTGTCCCCGCGGTCGAACCACGCCCGCACCGCGGCGATAAGCAGCAGGTCCAGCAGCCGGTCCAGGTAGGCCTCCTGTCCCGGTCCGTCACGCCCGGCCTCGTCGGACAGCAGGCTGACCAGAGGGGTGTCCCATTCGTCGGCGCGCAGCACCGCCACCGCGGGCAGCGCGTCGAGCAGGCGGGCGCCGACCGCGCTGTGCCCCTCGTAGGCGCCGATCACCGACCGGCAGGATCCGGAATCGCTGGTGCCCCAGGTGCGCACACCCAGTGACATCTCGAACCGCAGATCGTCGCCGGCGACCGTCGTGCAGCGTTGCCCCGGATGGATGACGACCGTCGGCGGCGTGCGGGGATCGTCGGCGTAGACGTAGGGCTCGGTGCCGCGCGTGAGCGCGAGGTCGCCGGCGTCCAACCACACCGTGCGCCCGTCGGCGGCGACGAGGGCCGCCCGGCCGTGGGTCTGGCAGATGACGGTCAATGGCGCCTGGTCGCGCACGCTCATCGACCACGGCGGGTCCAGCCGCATCCGCAGCACGAACGCACCGCGCGCACGGACCCCATCGAGCAGTCCGGCCACCGCGTCCATACTTCGCAGCGTAGACGCTCGATGATGTTCTCGGCAGTATCAGCAATGGATCGTCTCGCCTTCGTGGTCTTGACTCGAGGCATGAGTCCTCTCACCGCCCTCGCCTCCGCGTCGGCCCTCGCCAGCGCTGTGGCGGGCGGCATGATGCTCGTGTTCTCGACCTTCGTGATGCAGGGGCTCGACCGCGCCGGCCCGGTCGCGGCGATCGGCGCGATGCGGGGGATCAACGCCGAGGCGCAGACCAGTCCGGTGTTCCTCCTGGCCTACTTCGGCGCCGCACTGCTGGCGGTGGTGGTCGGCGTGCTGGCCGCGCTGCAGTGGCGGGCGCCCGGAAGCGGCTGGCTGGTGGCCGGTGCGGTGCTCGGCGTCGCCGGCGCGTTCGTCACCGTGGTCGCCAACGTGCCGCTCAACGACGGACTCGACGCGGCCGACCCCTCCCCGGCGGTGTGGCAGACCTATCTGCAGAGCTGGGTCGCGTGGAACCACGTCCGCACCGTGACGGGACTGGCCGCCGCGGTGCTGACCATGGTCGGGGTGGCGCAGCGCTGAGTCAGTACCGCGGCTGCAGCCGCTGCACCGCCCGGCGGTGCCGCTCGGCCAGGACGGCGGCGAGCACCAGAGCAGCCGGTGCCCCCGGCGGGGGCGGCGGGGAGATCTGCGCGACCACCTCACCGGTGATGCGGCCCGCCATCTCGTCGCGGACGCGGGGATCGAGCTGGTGCGCGCGGGTGAGGAATTGCCGTGCCAGCTCGGCACTTTCGGGCCGCAGCGCGGACAGCTCGAGAGCGCTCGCCCACCCCGCGAGCTGCGGCGGCATCGGGGGCGGCGGCGCCATTCGCGGGCCGCGTTCGCTGATCACCAGCGTCCCGGCGAAAATGTCGCCGATGCGCTTGCCCTTCGGGGAGAGCAGACTGCAGATCACCGCGGGCCCGCCGGTGAGCATCCAGATCTCGAGCACCCCGGACAGCGCGCGGAACAGCGCCTGCCGGAACCGCTCCGGGCTGCCGTCGTCGGAGACCACCCGCAGGCCCATCGCCATCTTGCCCAGCGTCCGCCCCCGGGTGGCGGTCTCGAGGATCAGCGGATATCCCACCAGCGCCAGCACCGTGAACACGACGAGCACAGCGTCGGAGAACGCGGAGTTCCACTCCGAGAGCGTCATCGCCCACAGCACCACACCCAGCACGTAGGCGACGAACACCACGATGACGTCGATCAACGCCGACAGCGCGCGCACCGGCAACTGGGCGATCTGGATGTCGAGGACGACCGCGTCACCGGTCACCACCGGTTGCTGCGGACTGACCATGCCCGCCACGGTACTAAAATCGCGCCGATGGATGTCGACGCGTTCGTGCTGGCGCACCGGCCGGCCTGGGATCGTCTCGACCATCTGGTCAAGAAGCGCAGGCGGCTGTCCGGCGCCGAGGCCGACGAGCTGGTCGACCTCTATCAGCGCGTGTCGACGCATCTGTCGATGGTGAGGTCGTCCTCGACCGACGCGGTACTCGTCGGCAAGCTGTCGAGTCTGGTGGCGCGGGCGCGTTCGGTGGTCACCGGCGCCCATGCGCCGCTGTGGCGGGAGTTCGTCCGGTTCTGGACGGTGTCGTTCCCCGTGGTGGCCTACCGGTCGTGGCGGTGGTGGCTGGGGACGGCGGCCGCGTTCCTCCTCGTGTCGGTCGCGCTCGCCGTGTGGGTGGCGTCGACCCCGGAGGTGCAGGCGACGATCGGCACGCCGAGCGAGTTGGAGCAGCTGGTCAACAGCGAATTCGCCTCGTACTACAGCGAACACCCGGCGGCGTCGTTCGCGTTCAGCGTCTGGACCAACAACGCGTGGATCGCCGCGCAGTGCGTGGTGTCGGCGATCCTGCTGGGGCTCCCGATCCCCTACATCCTGTTCCAGAACGCGTTGAACTTCGGGGTCCTGGCGGGCGTGATGTTCGGGGCGGGCCGAGGCGACGTGTTCCTCGGGTTGATCACCCCGCACGGGCTGATCGAGCTGACGGCGGTGTTCCTGGCCGCGGCGGCGGGGATGCGGCTGGGCTGGTCGGTGGTCTCACCGGGGGACCGGCCGCGCGGGCAGGTGCTCGCCGAGCAGGGCCGCGCCGTGATCTCGGTGGCGATCGGGCTGGTCGCGGTGCTCGCAGTCGCAGGCCTGATCGAGGCGTTCGTCACGCCGTCGCCGCTGCCGACGTTCGTGCGGATCGCCATCGGGGTGGCCGCCGAGCTCGCGTTCCTGGGATACGTGGTGTACTTCGGCCGCCGGGCTGTCCGACGCGGCGAGACCGGCGACATCGACAACGCCCCGGACTACGCGCCGACGGGCTGAGTTTCTCCGCGAGCCCTGGGCATCGAACCCCACCTCTTCACGTTCTGCACGAGAAGTGCGAGTGGGCGAGTGCAGAACGTGCGTAGGTGAGGCGCACGGGAAGAAGCGACCTAGAGGCGGCCGGTGGCCTTCATCGCGAGGTAGTGGTCGGCCAGGGCGGGCGCCAGGTCCTCGGGTGGCGCGTCGACGACGTCGACGCCGTGGCGGCGCAGTCGCGAGGCGACGTCGCGGCGGTCGCCACGGGCGCGCTCGGCCGCGGCAGCGTCGTACACCTCGACCGCATCCGCGCGGCCTGCGGCGAGCGCGTCGACCCGTGGGTCCGACACCGCCGCCAGCAGCACCTGATGCTTGGCCGTCAACTGCGGCAGCACCGCCATCAGACCCTCGTCGATCGCCGTGCCGTTCAGATCGGTCAACACCACCACCAGGGCGCGGCGCCGGACCCGCCGCAGCACCGCGGCGACCATCGCGCGCGCATCCGACTCCACGAGTGCAGGCTCCAGCGGCGCCATCGCATCGACCAGCAGCGCAAGCAGTTCCGTGCGCGAGGCGCCGAACACCCCTGCCCGCGTCACCCGGTCGTGGGCGAGGAAGTCGACGTGATCGCCGGCGCGGGCGGCCAGCGCGGCCAGCAGCAGCGCCGCGTCCATCGACCAGTCCAGCCGCGGCCAGCCGGCCGGCCCGGCCGCCGTCGGGTCCACGCCCACCCGGCCCGCCGAGGTGCGGCCGGTGTCCAGCACGATGACCACCCGCCGGTCCCGCTCCGGCCGCCACGTCCGCACCACCACGTCGGCGCGGCGGGCGGTGGCCCGCCAGTCGATCGAGCGGATGTCGTCACCGATGACGTACTCGCGCAACGAGTCGAACTCGGTGCCCTGCCCGCGGATAAGCGCCGGCGTCGCACCCTCGAGCTCCCGCAACCGCGCCAGCCGCGACGGCAGGTGCTTGCGCGACAAGAATGGGGGCAGGATACGCAGAGATCCGGCGACCTGGTGGGAACCCTGCCGGCCCGCCAGGCCCAGCGGTCCGATCGAGCGGGCGGTCACCGGCCCGGCCACCTGATCGCCGCGGCGTACCGGTGTCAACTGTGTACGTATCTGAACCCGTTGTCCCGCAATGATATCCACCGGATGCAACCGCGGCGTCGCATTCGCGCTGGGCGCCCACGCATCACGGACCACACCGCGGAAGCGGGACCGGCCGCTGTTGGTGACGGTCAGCACCGCGTCGACGGGTTGACCCAGCCGGGCCGAGGTGGGGCCGCCGCGCGCGAACTCCAGCGCACGGGGGTTGCCCGCCAGCACCGCATCGATCACCACCGCCGCGGCCAGCAGTGCCAGCAGCACCACGAAAGTGATTGCCGGACTGGGCGAGAGCGCGATCGGCAACGCGCAGATCAGCGCGATGACACCGGTGCGCCCGGTCAGGATCACCAGCGGGGCACCGGTACGGCCGCGAGGATCCCGTCGAGCACACCGTCGGCGGATGCGCCCTCCAGTTCGGCCTCGGGACGCAGCGCCACCCGGTGGCGCAGCGTCGGCCGGGCCATCGCCTTGACGTCGTCGGGGGTGACATAGGTGCGTCCGGACAGCCACGCCCAGGTGCGCGCCGTCGACAGCAGGGCTGTCGCGCCGCGGGGTGACACCCCGAGTTGCAACGACGGGGAATGCCTTGTGGCGCTGACGATGTCGACGATGTAGCCGAGAATCTCCTCACCGGCGAGCACCTGCCCGACGGCTTCGCGGCCCGCTGCCAGTTCCGCCGGTCCGGCCACCGGCTGCACCGCGGACAGGTTGCGCGGATCGAACCCGCGGGCGTGCCTGTCGAGGATCGCGATCTCCTGATCGCGCGGGGGCAGCGGCACGTCGAGCTTCAGCAGGAACCGGTCCAGCTGCGCCTCCGGCAGCTGATAGGTGCCCTCGTACTCGATGGGATTCTGGGTGGCCGCGACGATGAACGGGTCGGGCAGCGGACGCGGTTCGCCTTCGACACTGACCTGCCGCTCTTCCATGGCCTCCAGCAGTGCCGCCTGCGTCTTGGGTGGCGTGCGGTTGATCTCGTCGGCGAGAAGCAGATTGGTGAACACGGGCCCGGCGCGGAAGGTGAACTCCGCGGTGCGCGCGTCGTACACCAGCGACCCCGTGACGTCGCCGGGCATCAGATCGGGCGTGAACTGCACCCGCTTGAACTCGAGCTGCAGAGCCGCGGCGAGCGTGCGCACCAACAGCGTCTTCGCGACGCCGGGCACACCCTCGAGCAGGACGTGCCCGCGGCACAGCAGCGCCACCACCAGACCGCTGACCACGGCGTCCTGGCCGACCACGACCTTGGCGATCTCGGTGCGCAGGGCCATCAGCGCGGTGCGCGCGCCCTCGTGGGTGCTGGGCTGTGTCACGACTGTGCGACCTGCCTTTCGATGTCGTCGAGCGCACGGGCGAGGTCCACCAGTTCGGTGTCACTCGCCGGTGGCTGCCCGTAGAGGATATGGGCGACGGTCTGAGGGTCGAGGCCGCACCGCTGAGCGACGGCCGCGACGACCGCCGGCGGGGCGGCGTCACCGCGCACCCCCAGCCGCGGAGCAAGACGCTGCCTGGCCGACGAGCGCAGCGCCTCGGCGGCCCGGTCCCGTGCGCGACGGGACCGGTACAGCCGTCCGCGGCCCTCCACGGTCTCCGACGCCCGGACCACCACCGGCAGCGGTTCGGCCACCAGCGGCCCGACCCGGCGGCCCCGCCACAGCGCCAGCAGCGCCACGGCCACCACGAGCTGGACCACCAGCCACGTCACCTGGTCGGGAATCAGGTCGGTGATGGCGGCGTCGCCGACGGACCCGGCGCCCTCGCTGTGCTGGGGGGCGTACCAGATCACCGTGGGTCGGCTGCCCGCGAGGTTCATCGCCAGCGCGGCGTTGCCTTCCTCGAGCAGCCCGGAGTTGGTCATGAAACCCGAGCCGCCCACCACGGTGACGGTGCGGCCCGCATCGTCGTAGCGTGCCAGCACGCCGCGGTAGCACCGGGTCACCGGTGTCGCGCCCGCCGCCTCGTAGGTGTCCGCTGCGTCGAACTGCACCGCCCCGGCCCGTTCGGCCTCCCGCAGATCGCATTCGGCTGCGAGACCGCCGAATTCGGTCGAGCCGCTGCTGCGCAGCGCCGGTGCGAGCGCCTCGCGGGTCTTGCCGACCGGCTCGATGATGAGGCGGTCCCCGGGCAGCGCCGCGAGCCGGGCCAGTTGCTCGTCGTCGTAGAGCCAGAACGTCTGCGCCGCGACCACGAGGGTGTCGGGACGTGCGGCGCGCGCGACGTCGCCGACGGTGTCGGCCACGACGACGTCGATCCCGTTGTCACGCAACAGGGTGACCAGGGCGCGGGCGCCGTCGGGGGAGGTCGAGCCCGCGTCGAGATGACCGCCGGGGCGTGGCGCCGTAAGCCAGGTGCTCACGGCGGCGACCGCGATGACCGCGGCCAGGCCCAGCAGCACCCAACGCCAGGTGCGCCACCGCTGGCCGACGGTGGGACCGAGCGCAGTGCTCATCGGAGTGCGGCCCAATCCTGTTGTGCCCGGATGGCATCGGGATCCGTGGGGGCGGGCCGGTGAGTTGCCACGTCGTCGTCCAGCGCGACGATCATCCGGTACTGGGCCTCGTGGCCGGGCAGTTCACCGTAGGTGACGTCGTTGAAAGCCTCCGCTGCGGAGCTGAATCGGCCGGCCAGGTCGGGCAGCACCCGGCCGGCGTCGCGGGCCAATTCGGTGGCCGTGCGACCCGGCGCGGCGGCCAGGGTGCCGTTCTCCTCGAGGTGGCGCGCGACCGCACGCAGCCGGTGCCGGATGGCCGACGCCCAGGCGGCGGCCGCGGCGTCGCGCTCGGCGGCCGCCCGGTGTTCGGCGGCGCTGAGTTCGTGGTCGTCGAACAGGAGATCGGCACCGGATCGACTGCTGCGCATGGCCCGTCGCGCGATGCGCACGGCGACCAGGACGGCGACGGCGAGCAGCATCAGCAGGATCGCCACGGTGAACCAGCCGCCGGGCACCGACGCGGCGCCGGCGGTGATCCGGTACAGCAGTCGTTCGATCCAGGTGAGGATCTGGTCGGTCAGCGACTCCCTCGGGTAGATCGCCTTGGACAGTTCCCGCCGGGCGGCGTCCCGCGCAGCGTCGCGGTCGATGTCGATCGGCACCACGTCAGCGCTGGCCGGTCAGCCACAGGTCGTCGGTGGTCTGCGGCGCCACCGCCGTCTGCGCCGCACCGGTCTGCAGCACCAGGTCGAACGCCTCGGCGCGGATGCGGCGATCCGTGTACTGCAGCACCACGATTCCGGCGCTGAACGGCCCGGTGATGATCTGGCCGATCGCACCGCCGACCGCGATGATGACCAACGCGATCATCGCGGCGGTCACGGTGGTTCCGGTGGTGAGCAGGATCTGACCGCCGAAGCTGAACGGGATCGCGACGGCGCCGGCGACGAGCTGGGCCACCAGCACCGCGAGCAGTCGGATGCCGAGCACCCGCCAGAAGTCGTGGCGCACCAGGGCGAACGAGCGACGGATCGAGGACATGATGTCGCGGCGCTCCAGCACGATCGCCACCGGCGTGAACGACAGCATCGTGCCGAGATAGACCAATGCCGCGATCAGGGCGAGCACCAGCGGAGCGCCGATCGCGAACGCCGCCCAGCCGTTGGCGGCCACCGCCACCACGGCGATGATCGCCGCGACGACGATGATCAACAGGATCGCGCCGAGGGCTTCGAGCACGGTGAATCCGAGCAGGGCCCACAGCCGGGGCTTCAACCGGTGCCAGGCCTCGCCGATCGAGATTCCCGCGCCGAAGATCGAGCGCCCGATCACGACCGTCAGCAGTCCGCTGAGCAGGATCGTCGACAACGCGGTGGCGATGCCGGCCGCGAAGCTCGACACCAGGGAGGCGATTCCCGCGCCGGTCTCGAACATCGTGGCGCCGGGGGCCGCACCGTCCACGGCCTGGTTGACGTCACCGCTGAACGCCAACGGCCACAACGACAGGATCAGCGCGAGCAACTGCGCGGCCACCACCACGATGGTCGTCAGGCCGAGCGTGGCCTTGGGATTGCTCCGCATGTACGCGAACGCCCCGTTGAACATGTCCGACAGGCTGAGCGGCCGCAGCGGGACGATGCCGGGCCGCAGCACCGGAGGCGCATAGCCGGGCGGCGGGCCGTACCCCGGCGGTGGACCGTAGCCCGGTGGGGGCCCGTATCCCGGTGTTGGCCCGTAGCCGGGTGGGGGCCCGTAGCCCGGCGGCGGTCCGTAGCCCGGTGGGGGACCGTAGGCGTAGCCCGGGGGCGGATATCCGGGATAACCCGGCGGCGGCATGCCTGGGGGTGGAGTCCCCGCCGGGCCGTATCCGCCGGCGCTGTAGGTCATGATCACCATCTTGTCGATCGCCGTCCCGATCGGCAACGTCACCTGCGCGCGCACCCCGTTTCGACGACGCCGTCACGGGTACTCCCGCCGCATGACCCGTTTCGGCTACACCCTGATGACCGAGCAGAGCGGCCCGAAAGATCTTGTCCGCTATGCAGTTTCGGCGGAGGAGGCGGGCTTCGACTTCGAAGTCTCGAGTGACCACTATTTTCCGTGGCTGGCCTCGCAGGGCCACGCTCCGTACGCGTGGTCGGTGCTCGGCGCCGTCGCGCACGCCACCGAACGTGTCGAGTTGATGACGTATGTCACCTGCCCGACGATCCGGTACCACCCGGCCGTCGTCGCGCAGAAGGCGGCCACACTGCAGATCCTGGCCGACGGCCGGTTCACCCTCGGGGTGGGCACTGGCGAGAACCTCAACGAGCACGTCGTCGGCAAGGGCTGGCCCACCGTGGCGCGTCGCTTGGAGATGCTGCGAGAAGCGATCCAGATCATCCGCGAGTTGCACACCGGTGAGCTCGTCGACTGGAAGGGCGAGCACTTCGAGGTCGACTCGGCGCGGATCTGGGACGTGCCCGAGGTGCCGGTCCCGATTGCGGCGGCCGTGTCCGGCGACCGTTCGGTGGAGGCGTTCGCGCCGCTGGCCGATCACCTGATCGCCGTCGAGCCGAAGAAGGACCTGGTCGACGCCTGGCACGACGCGCGACGCGCCACCGGCCTGCCCGGCGACGCGCGCGTCATCGGGCAGATCCCGATCTGCTGGGACCGCGACCGCGACGCAGCGGTCGAACGGGCCCACGACCAGTTCCGTTGGTTCGCCGGCGGGTGGGCGGTCAACGCCGACCTGCCGACCACGATGGGCTTCGACGGCGCGACCCAGTTCGTGCGGCCCGAGGACACCGCGGAGTCGATTCCGTGCGGGCCCGACCTCGACGCCATCGTCGAGGCGGTGAGCGAGTATTGGAAGGCCGGGTTCACCGACATCGCGCTGGTCCAGGTCGGCGGCGACTCGCAGGACGCATTCTTCAAAGAAGCGGCAGAGCCGCTGCTCGACAAACTCCGCAGTGCCGCACAGTGAGGACGTGCCGATGACGCGAGGCAGTGGAATCTACGACGACGACGACGGGTCGACCGCCGACAAGGCGCAGGACACCGAGAAGGACCCTGATCGCGACACCCCCGACGTCGACAAAGACGGCGGCGAACCGACTGCCTGAGCGCGTTCGGCGCGGTCAGGGCGCCTGCAGCGCGTCGATGCCCTGCAGGATCGCCCGCAGCCCGAACTCGTAGTGGGCGTCGACGTCATGGGCAGCTGAATGCGCCTGTCCCGCAGCGGTTCCGATGCGCGACGCCAGCGGGTAGCGGTCGGTCACCCCGAGCGCGGCGAGCTTGGCGCCTTCTCGCTGCCACCACTGCTCCGGTGATTCCTGCCGGCGTTCACGGCGCGCATGTGCCCGCGCCCGCGCGCACGACCGGACGAAGTCCAGCACCAGGGTCAGCGCGGCGTCCTTGTCTGTGTCGGAGAGTCGTAGCGCCTCGACCGCGGCGAGCTCGCGGTCGTACTTGGCGAGCGTGCCCGGGCCGAGCACGCTGCGCTCCGACTCGATGTCCGCCATCCACGGGTGCTCGTCTAACAGTCGCGCGTTGTCGGCGGCGACGGATCGGAGCCGGGCCTCCCAGTCACCGGACGGTTCGCGGTGCGTCATGTCCGCCCGGCACTGGTCCACCATGAGTTCGAGAAGTTGCTCGCGACCGTCGATGTACGAGTACACCGACATCACCGGTGCGCCCAGCGCATGCGCCACATCACGCAGCGTGAAGGACAGGCCGGTGCGGTCGGCCACGGCGATGGCCGCGGCGACGACGGCGTCGACCGTGTACCGGGGTGGCCTGCCGCGGCGCGGTGCGGCGGGCAGGTCCCGTCGCCACAGCAGCTCGATGATGTCCATGCCCTTCGCTTTCCGACAAGACCGGTTGCATTTCCGTGCAGTGTACGGATACTGGTTCTCGTACTGAATACGAGAAAGAGGTGTCCATGAAGGTGACCGACACGGCGATCTCCCTCAACGTCGCCGACCCCAGCGCGTCAGCCGACTTCCTGACCCGACACGTCGGCCACACGGTCGCGATGCAGGCGGACGGGTTCGTGTCGTTGAGCCACCCCGACGGTGGACCCAACGTGATCTTCCTGCGCACGGGCCTGGCGACGTTCCGGCCCGCACATCGGGCGGGCGGCGCGGGCGACGGTCTGCTTCTGGTGTTCGTCGTCGAGGACGTCGACGCCGTGTACGAGAAGCTCCGTGCCGCAGGGGTGCCCGTCGCCACCGCGCCGGAGACCGAGCCGTGGGGTGAGCGGTACTGCCAGTTCGAGGATCCGAACGGCATCATCGTGCAGTTCGTCACCTGGGTATGACGACCCGCGCAGCAAGAAGGCCCTGACCGGGGGAACCGGATCAGGGCCTCTCACTGACGATCACACGAGTCGGGGTGGCGGGATTCGAACCCACGACCTCTTCGTCCCGAACGAAGCACGCTACCAAGCTGCGCCACACCCCGAGTGAAGCCACGACAGCGTATCGCACCGCCTGCCGTTGAAGCCAAACGCGTATCGGCTCCGCGACACGCCCCGGGAAGCATCCGGCTTGTGGAAAGCGTTATGCACACTGACGAACGAGAAACGGACGAAAGCGGGCGGGACATGACTGGCTTGGGCGCATCGATCTACCTGGGCTTCTTCGCGCTGGCCGCGCTGTGGCTGTTCCTGACCTCCGACGGCCCGCTCACGCGGCGCTCGGAGAATCAGGGCCAGCGGCCCGACCGCTCGAACTCGGCGAGCACCTCGGCCGGTTCGGACGGGTCCAGCCCGTGGCTGTCGAGCCACTCCGCGCGGAAGTAGGTCTCCGCGTAACGCTCGCCGCCGTCGGCGAGCAGCGTCACCACCGATCCGCTGCGCCCCTGCGACCTCATCTCGGACAGCAGGCCGAACGCGCCCCACAGATTCGTCCCCGTGGACGGCCCCACCCGCCGGCCGAGCACCCGGCTCACGTGGTGGGCGGCGGCTACCGACGCCGCGTCGGGCACCACGACCATCCGGTCCACCACACCCGGCAGGAACGACGGCTCTACCCGCGGCCGGCCGATCCCCTCGATGCGCGAGGACTTCCCGGTGACCACACCGGGATCGTCGTGCAGATACGACGGATAGAACGCGGAGTTCTCCGGATCGACCACGCACAGCCGAGTCGGGTGGCGCCGGTAGCGCAGATACCGCCCGATCGTCGCGCTGGTGCCGCCCGTGCCGGCGCCGACCACGATCCAGTCCGGCACCGGATGGGTCTCGCGCGCCATCTGATCGAAGATCGACTCCGCGATGTTGTTGTTGCCGCGCCAGTCGGTGGCGCGCTCGGCGTTGGTGAACTGGTCGAGGTAATGCCCGCCGGTCTGCTCGGCCAGCCGCTGCGCCTCGGCGTACACCTGGGCCGACTCGGTGACGAAATGGCAACGGCCGCCCTGGGATTCGATCAACGCGACCTTGGTCGCACTCGTCGACGCCGGCATCACCGCGATGAACGGCAGTCCGAGCATCGACGCGAAGTAGGCCTCCGACACGGCCGTGGACCCCGATGACGCCTCGATGACGGTGGTGCCCTCGCAGATCCAGCCGTTGCACAGCGCATAGAGGAACAGCGAGCGCGCCAGCCGGTGTTTGAGGCTGCCGGTGATGTGCGTGCTCTCGTCTTTGAGATACAGCGCCAGGTCGCAGTCGTGGGACCAGCTCGACGGCAGCGGATAGCGCAGCAGGTGGGTGTCGGCGCTGCGGCGGGCGTCCGCCTCGATCAGCCGCACGGCGTTGTCCGCCCACGAACGGGACCGGTCGCGCACGGCCGACGAGGCCGAGTGGTTCACCGCGCCGATACGGTGGTGTCCGACTGCCCGGCCCGCGTCCCGGCGTCCGACCCGCCGGTCGGAGCGGCCACCAGCGTCAGCAGCGTCGCCTCCGGGCGGCAGCAGAACCGCAGCGGCGCGAACGGCGACGTGCCGATGCCGGCCGAGACGTGCAGCTGGGTGCGCGCCCCCCAGCGGGACGGACCCTTGACCCGGGACCTGTCCAGATCGCAGTTGGTGACGATCGCGCCGTAGAACGGCAGGCACAGCTGGCCGCCGTGGGTGTGTCCGGCCATCACCAGCTGGTAACCATCGGCGGCGAAGCGGTCCAGCACCCGCGGCTCGGGGGAGTGCGTCAGCCCCAGTGTCAGGTTCGCGGTCGGATCAGCCGCCCCGGCGATGGTGGCGTAGCGATCCCGCGACAGATGCGGGTCGTCGACGCCGGCCGCGGCGATGTGCAGCCCCGCCACCTCGAACTCGCGCCGGGTGTGGGTCATGTCCAGCCAGCCCCGCTCGGTGAACGCCGCCCGCAGGTCCTGCCAGGGCAGCGGCTCACCGTGGATGCGGTGACCGGGGTTGGTCAGGTAGTTGGCCGGGTTCTTGAGCCGCGGCGCGAAGTAGTCGTTGCTGCCGAACACGAACACGCCCGGTACCGACAGCAGGTCCCCGAGGGCCTGCACGACCGCGGGCACCGCCTTGGGGTGCGCCAGGTTGTCGCCGGTGTTGACCACCAGGTCGGGCTTCAGGCCCGCCAGCTCACGCAGCCACGCCTGCTTCCGGCGCTGGGTCGGCCGCATGTGGATGTCACTCAGGTGGAGCACCTTGAGGGGAGACGACCCGGGCGTGAGCACCGGCATCGTCGCCTCACGCACGACGAACGCGTTGCGCTCGATCAGCGAGGCGTAGCCGATCCCGGCGGCGAGCGTGCCCGCCGAGGCGAGTGCGGCGTTCTTCACAATCGAGCTGGCAGAAACCGAAGACACGCGGTCCAGACTACTGCCAGTCGCTGTGCGACGAGCGGGCTGCGACGATCACGGAGGCGGCGGCGGGGCCGGCGGCGGTCCCAACACCGGGACCGTGATCGGGGGCAGACCAGGGA
Source organism: Mycolicibacterium chubuense (assembly GCF_001044255.1). Taxonomy (GTDB): domain Bacteria; phylum Actinomycetota; class Actinomycetes; order Mycobacteriales; family Mycobacteriaceae; genus Mycobacterium; species Mycobacterium chubuense. The sequence goes on along the minus strand of NZ_JYNX01000035.1, from coordinate 259,522 downwards.
TCTGGATCACGGTCTCGCCCACCGGCGGCGGAGGCAGCCCCGGAGGCGCGGCGCCGGGCGGCGGGGGCGGCGGGGCCGGAGCGATGCCGTTGGAGATCTGGATCGTGATGATCGACCCGGGCACCGTCTGACCACTCGGCGACGTGCCGACAACCGTGCCGTAGGAGGACGCACTGTTGACCGGCGTCGCCTGATCGGCGACCTGGAAACCCGCCTCGCGCAACCGCTGCCGCGCCGTGTCCTGACTCATGCCGGCCACGCTCGGCACCCGCGAGCCTGGGGCGCCGTCGACGTAGCGCGGATCGGTCGGCGGCAGGGCGACATCCCCGAACTGAGTCGCGATCGGCTGCATGGCGGTGAACCACGTCCGCGCCGGCTCGTTGCCGCCGAACAGGTTGCCGTCACCGCACTGACGCAGCGGGAACGAGCACAGCTCGCCGGGGGCGTTCGAGTCGTCGTAGATGTAGTTGGCGGCGGCGAGCTGATTGGTGAAGCCGAGGAAGCCCGATGACCGGTGCGCCTCGGTGGTCCCCGTCTTGCCCGACATCGGCAGCGTCCAGCCCACCGAGCCGGCCGCGCCGGCCGCGGTACCCGACCCCTGGTCGTCCTTGCTCATCGCGTTGGCCAGCGTGTTGGCCAGCCCCTCGGGCACGACCTGCTCGCAGGTCTCGGTGGTCACCGACACCTCCTCGCCGTTGCGGTCGACGACCTGGGCGATCGGGTTCGGCGGGCACCAGGTGCCGCCGGAGGACAGCGTCGCGGCCACGTTGGACAGCTCGAGGGCGTTCACCTCGATCGGGCCCAGCGTGAACGACCCGAGGTTCTGCCGCTTGACGAAGTCGGCCAGGCTCTCGTTGCTCTCGGGGTCGTAGTCGCGCGCGGTTCCGGGCAGCGCATAGGACCGCAGGCCCAGCCGTACCGCCATGTCGACGGCGCGCTGCACCCCGACCTGGGCGATCAGCTTGGCGAACGCGGTGTTCGGCGACGTCGCCAGCGCGTCGGTGACGCTCATCTGGCCGCGGTAGTTGCCGGCGTTCTGCACACACCAGGTGGCCGGCGGGCAGCCTCTCGCCCCGCCGGTGCCCAGGCCCTTGGCCTCGAACCGCGACGGCGCGTCGAGCGTCGCGTTGATGCCCATCCCCATCTCCAGCGCAGCGGCGGTGGTGAAGATCTTGAAGATCGACCCGGCGCCGTCGCCGACCAGCGAGAACGGCTGGGGTTGCATGGTCTCGCCGGCGTCGAGGTTCAGACCGTAGGTGCGGTTGCTGGCCATCGCGAGCACCGGGTGGGACTCCTTGCCCGGGCGGATCACGCTCATCACGCTGGCCACGCCCTCGAGGTCCGGGCTGGCGATGCCGTCGATCGACGACTTCACGGTGTTCTGGATGTCGGGATCCAGCGTGGTCTTGATCAGATAGCCGCCCTTGGCCACCTGGTCCTTGCTGATGCCGGCGCGGGCCAGGTAGTCCAGCGCGTAGTCGCAGAAGAAGGCGCGGTCACCGGCGGCGATGCAGCCCCGGGGCAGCTCCTTGGGCGTCGGGAGGATGCCGAGCGGTTCCTGCTTGGCCGCGCGCAACTCGTCGGCGTGCTCGGGCAGGTTCTCGATCATCGTGTCGAGCACCAGGTTGCGCCGCGCCAGCGCACCGTCGGGGTTGGTGTACGGGTTCAGCGTGCTGGTCGACTGCACCATGCCGGCCAGCAGCGCGGCCTGCTGCCAGTTCAGCTCCGCGGCGTTGATACCGAAATAGGTCTGCGCGGCGTCCTGCACGCCGAAGGCGCCGTTGCCGAAGGAGACGAGGTTCAGATAGCGGGTCAGGATCTCCGGCTTGGTGAACGTCTTGTCCAGCGTCAGCGCCATACGGATCTCCCGCAGCTTGCGGGCCGGGGTGGTCTCGATCGCCGCGCGCTTCTCCGCGTCGGTCTGCGCGATCACCAGCAGCTGATAGTTCTTGACGTACTGCTGCTCGAGCGTCGAGCCCCCGCGGGTGTCGAGGTTGCCGGAGAGGTAGCCCGACAAGCCGGTCAGCGTGCCCTGCCAGTCCACGCCGTTGTGCTCGGCAAACCTCTTGTCCTCGATCGACACGATCGCCAGCTTCATGGTGTTGGCGATCTGGTCGCTGGGCACCTCGAAGCGCCGCTGGCTGTACAGCCACGCGATCACATTGCCCTTCGCGTCGACCATCGTCGACACCTGCGGCACCTCACCCTCGACCAGCTGGGCCGAGCCGTTGGCCACCACGTCGGAGGCGCGGTTGGACATCAGCCCCACTCCGCCGACGACGGGGAACATCAATCCCGCGGCGACCACGCTCGCGAGAAGCACGCACCAGGCGAGCTTGATGACCGTCACCGCCTTGGGCGGCCGGGTCGTCTCGTCCTCCGGCATGGGTACAGAGTAGCGACGGGTACCGGGCACACTGACGCCGAGCGGGCCCGACTGACTCCTGGCAGAGGCTGACAAATGCAGTGGTCGGGCACTGTACCGGCCTGACGGCACGGTCGTCCCAAAAAAGTGGTCACGAATGTATTGCGCAGAATGCCTGTGACCACCTAAATTGAGCGCACAGTGCGATACAGGTCACACTAGACCCTCGCAGTGTGGCGTAGATCGCATTGCGTGGTCGACGTCGGTGAATCAGTCGTCTGCGTTGTCGGGGCGCGGCCAGAACGAAGGGGATCGCTGGTGTCAGTTACCAAGCCCGCCGCTCGCAAGACCAGTGTGAATCCGTCCGGTGAGTCCATTCTGCACGGCGCGGAGGCCGAAGCCCGTATTGCGTGGGTTTCGCAGGCCCGGTGTCGTCAGACCGATCCCGACGAACTGTTCGTCCGCGGCGCAGCCCAGCGCAAGGCGGCGGTCATCTGCCGGCACTGCCCGGTGATCGCCGAGTGTGGCGCCGACGCTCTGGACAACCGCGTCGAGTTCGGCGTCTGGGGCGGCATGACCGAACGGCAGCGCCGCGCCCTGCTCAAGCAGCACCCGGAAGTGGTGTCCTGGTCGGATTTCTTCGCCGCGCAGCGCAAACACCGCAGCGCCGGCTAGACGCGACGGCTTTCCCCACCGTCAAAATTTGCTTTATCTGCCGCGGCCTGACCTGTTTCAGGCCGCGGCTGCTTCTCCGGTGATCTGATCGGCGATGGCCCGCAGGGCCTCCAGATCGGACACGTCGAACGGCAGTGACGGCACACCGACGATCGCCACGTGCGGGTTGGCGCCGGTGAACCGCGACAGCAGCCGGACCTCCCGCTTGGCGGTCGATGCCCGGTCGGCGTGCACCCGCAGCACCGCGGCCGCCAGGGACTCGGGATCGGACTTCTCCAGTTCCTCGGCCGCCTCCGCCGCCTTGTCGGCGTGCAGATCGCACAGCGTCGGGTGCGTCCGGTTGAGGATCAACCCGGCCAGCGGCATGCGCTCAGAGGAGAGCCGATCCACGAAGAACGACGCCTCGCGCAGCGCATCCGGTTCGGCCGCCGACACGACGACGAACTGCGTCCCCCGCCGCTTGAGCAATTCATAGGTGCGGTCCGCCTTCTCGCGGAACCCACCGAACGTGGCGTCCAGTGACTGCACGAAACCCGCTGCGTCCGAGAGCATCTGCGAACCCAGGATCGTCGACATGCCCTTCATCGCCAAGCCGACCGCGCCGGTGACGAGCCGGCCGATGCCGCGACCGGGAGCCAGCAGCAGCCGCCACAGCCTGCTGTCCATGAAGCTGCCCAACCGTTTCGGCGCATCCAGGAAATCCAGGGCGTTGCGCGACGGTGGCGTGTCCACCACGATCAGGTCCCACTTGTCCTCTGCGAGAAGCTGTCCCAGCTTCTCCATGGCCATGTACTCCTGCGTGCCCGCCAGCGACGTGGCCACCGTCTGATAGAACTGGTTGTCCAGGATGGCGTCGGCGCGGTCGGCGCCGGAGTACTGGACCACCATCTCGTCGAACGTCCGGCGCATGTCGAGCATCATCGCGTGCAGCTCACCGGGCACCTCGGGCGCCAGCGGAACCCGCTGCGGAGTGTTGCCCAGGGTCTTGATGCCCAACGCCTGAGCCAGCCGCTTCGCCGGATCGATCGTCAACACCACGACGGTGCGTCCGTATTCGGCGGCGCGCAGTGCCATGGCTGCGGCCGTGGTGGTTTTGCCGACGCCGCCGGCGCCGCAGCACACGACCACGCGGTTGCCTCTGTCGCGCAGGATCGAGGCCATGTCCAGGGCCGTGGGGGTGGTGCTCATCGGATGCCTCCCGTCACCGCACGCCCTGCTGGGCGAGCGCTTCGGCCAATTCGTACAGGCTGCCCAGGTCGACCCCGTCGGGCAGCGCGGGCAGTTCCAGACGCGGGATCTGCAGTTCGACGAGCTGCTCGGCGCTCTCGGCGCGGGCCGCGATGCGTGTCGCGTGCTCGATGGTCTCGGTCAGCAGTCCAGCGAAGTCGTTGTCGGACAACGTGATTCCGACGCTGTCCAGACCTGACCGGATCGCGTCGGCGTCGATACCGCCCTCGGCGGCCTTGGCGAGATCGTCGGGGGGCAGGTAGGCCGGGATGTTGCGGTTGATGATCACGCTGCCGATCGGCAGTTCCATCTCCCGCAGTTCGGCGATCGCCTCCAGGGTCTCCTGGACCGGCAGCGCCTCGAGCAGCGTGACGAGGTGGATGGCGGTGATGTCCGAATGCAGCAGCCGCACCACCCCCTCGGCCTGCGAGTGCACCGGTCCGCCCTTGGCCAGATCCGACACCGCCTTGGTGACGTCGAGGAACCGGGCGATGCGCCCGGTGGGCGGAGAGTCGACCACGATCGCGTCGTAGTAGCCGTACTTGCCCTTCGCCTCTTTCGGGGTACGGGTCACGACCTCTTTGATCTTGCCGGTGAGCAGCACGTCGCGCAGGCCGGGAGCGATCGTCGTGGCGAACTCGACCGCGCCGATGCGCCGCATCGCGCGCCCGGCCAGCCCGAGGTTGTAGAACATGTCGAGGTACTCGAGGAAGGCCGCCTCGGTGTCGATGGCCAGCGCGTTGACCTGCCCGCCCCCCTCGGCGGTCGCGATCTTCACCTCTTCATACGGCAGCGGGGGCACGTCGAACAGCTGCGCAATCCCTTGCCGGCCTTCGACTTCCACCAGCAGCACCTTGCGTCCGCCGGCGGCCAGCGCCAGGGCCAGCGCGGCGGCGATCGTCGACTTGCCGGTGCCGCCCTTGCCGGAGACGAAATGCAGCCGCGCCTCGGTCAGGCGGGACGGCCAGCCGGCCGGCTTGGAACCGTGCGCTGTCACCTCTGGTGTGGTTGCCACCACTGCATGCTAGCCATAGCGGATCGGGCGCCGGATAAGCTCAGCCGCATGAGCGAACCGACCCGCTGGGAGTACGCCACCGTTCCGCTGCTGACGCATGCGACCAAACAGATCCTCGACCAGTGGGGCGAGGACGGCTGGGAGCTGGTCTCGGTGCTGCCCGGCCCGACCGGTGAGCAGCACGTCGCCTACCTGAAGCGACCCAAGTGACGTCCGGCGGGCAGGAGCGGAGCGACCCGGGGAATCGGCACTGGTCGGCCCGGCTGGACGAGCTCGGCATCGCCCTGCCCGAGGTCGTCGCGCCGCTGGCGGCCTACGTGCCCGCGGTGCGGACCGGCAACCTCGTCTACACCGCAGGTCAGCTGCCCATCTCTGGCGGCGAACTGGCCGATACGGGCAAGGTCGGCGCGGAGGTGTCGGTCGAGGATGCGGCGCACCTGGCCCGCCGGTGCGCGCTGAACGCGCTGGCCGCGATCGACGCGCTGGTCGGCATCGACGCGGTGGTCCGCGTGGTCAAGGTGGTCGGCTTCGTCGCGTCCGCGCCCGGCTTCGGTGGCCAGCCCGTCGTCATCAACGGGGCGTCCGAACTGTTCGGCGAGATCTTCGGCGAGGCCGGGGCGCACGCCCGCTCGGCGGTCGGGGTGTCGGAGTTGCCGCGCAACGCGCCGGTGGAAGTGGAAGTGATCGTCGAGGTCGCGTAGGTGGAGCACCCCGCGTACGGACTGCTCCGGCCGGTCACCGACACCGCGTCGGTGCTGCTGTGCGACAACCCGGGGCGGATGACGCTCGACGGCACCAACACGTGGGTGCTGCGCGGGCCCGGCAGCGACGAGATGGTGGTCGTCGACCCCGGACCGGACGATCGGCACGAGCACATCGAGCGGCTCGCCGCGCTGGGCCCGATCCCGCTGGTGCTGATCAGTCACCGGCATGGCGACCACACCGGCGGCATCGACCGCATCGTGGGGCTGACCGGCGCCGTCGTCCGCTCGGTGGGCAGCGGATTCCTGCGCGGCCTCGGCGGACCCTTGACCGACGGCGAGCTGATCGACGCGGCGGGGCTGCGGATCACCGTGATGGCCACGCCCGGGCACACCGCCGATTCGCTGTCGTTCCTGCTCGACGATGCCGTGCTGACCGCCGACACCGTGCTGGGCCGCGGCACCACCGTCATCGACCAAGAGGACGGTGACCTGGGCGATTACCTGGAATCCCTGCGACGCCTGCACGGCCTCGGGCACCGCCGGGTGCTGCCGGGGCACGGGCCCGACCTCGAGGACATGGCCGCCGTCACCGCCACCTACCTGGCGCACCGCCAGGAACGGCTGGACCAGATCCGCGGCGCGCTGCGCGACCTGGGGGAGGACGCCACCACCCGCGCGGTGGTGGAGCACGTGTACACCGACGTCGACGAGAGTCTCTGGGACGTCGCCGAGTGGAGCGTGCAGGCGCAGCTGAATTACCTGCGCCGCTGAGCTATCGCGCTCGGATCGTCTGTCGCGCTAACGCGCTCGGATCGTCTGTCGCGCTAACGCGCTGGCGGGCCAGCCGCTCGGAGTCGCTGATCAGCACGCTCTTGCCCTCGAGCCGGATCCAACCGCGGTGGGCGAAGTCGGCCAGCGCCTTGTTCACGGTCTCGCGGGAGGCGCCGACGAGCTGGGCGATCTCCTCCTGCGTCAGGTCGTGGGTGACGCGCAGCGCGCCGCCCTCCTGCGTGCCGAAGCGCTGGGCGAGCTGCAGCAGCTGCTTGGCCACCCGGCCGGGCACGTCGGTGAAGATCAGGTCGGCGAGGTTGTTGTTGGTGCGGCGCAGCCGGCGGGCCAGCACCCGCAGCAGCTGCTCGGCGATCTCGGGCCGGTCGGCGATCCAGGCCCGCAGGGCTTCGCGGTCCATCGAGACGGCCCGCACCTCGGTGATGGTGGTGGCGCTCGACGTGCGGGGCCCCGGATCGAAGATCGACAGCTCGCCGAACATGTCGGACGGGCCCATGATCGTCAGCAGGTTCTCGCGACCGTCCGGCGAACGCCGTCCGATCTTCACCTTGCCCGAGATGATGATGTAGAGCCGGTCCCCGGGCTCCCCCTCAGCGAACACGGTGTGTCCGCGGGGGAAGTCGACAGGCTGCAGCTGCTTGGTCAGCGCGGAAACGGCGCTGGGTTCGACCCCCTGGAAGATTCCGGCCCTGGCCAGGATCTCGTCCACGTTGCCCCTCTTTGGAGATGTTGGTGGTCAGACATGCGCACGCTGACCCGTGATCAATCGTCAGATCAGTCTAGAGGCATGGCCTTCCATGACCAGCCCACGCTACACAGGATTGGCATGCGGGGTCTGCTGAAACCCCGTATTGACGCGCTGGGGAAATGACCGGACCGTCGGCAAACCCGGCACCGGCGCGCTGCGCCCGCCGGTCGCGGCGGCCGCCTCTCGCTCACCACGGCGGCGGTGCTGATCGTGGATGGCCGTGTCGAGGCCGTCGCGCACGAGCGCGTCGACGTCGCTGGCCTCGGCCTGATCCAGGAACTGGGCGACCTCGGCCGCCGAGATCGTCTCGCGGCGCAGCCCGGCCTCCACCCGCTCCAGACCGAACGTCGCCAGCATCAACAACCCGGGTATCAGCGCGACGAGCAACCACGACACAAGTCGGAAGTAAACACGGCCAAGGTCTCGGCGGGATCACGAAAAGCCCTCGTTAAGGACCGATCCGCGGACCGGCGCGTCGCCGAAGTGTCCGGGGTGCTCAGTACGCTGGCCTGGTGACCGTGACGAAGCGGAACAGCAAATGGGACAAAGAGACCCACCTGGGCCTCGTGCGGCGCGCCCGCAGGATGAATCGCACTCTGGCGCAGGCGTTTCCCCATGTGTACTGCGAGCTGGACTTCACCAACCCGCTCGAGCTCACGGTGGCGACGATCCTGTCCGCTCAGAGCACCGACAAGCGCGTCAACCTGACCACCCCCGCGCTGTTCGTCAAGTACCGCACCGCCGCCGACTACGCGGGGGCGGACCGGGCCGAGCTCGAGGAGCTCATCCGGCCCACCGGGTTCTTCCGGAACAAGGCCAACTCCCTGATCCGGCTGGGCCAGGAACTCGTCGAGCGATTCGACGGGCAGGTGCCGGCCACCCTCGACGAGCTGGTGACGTTGCCGGGGGTGGGCCGCAAGACCGCCAACGTCATCCTCGGCAACGCGTTCGACATCCCCGGCATCACCGTCGACACCCATTTCGGCAGGCTGGTGCGCCGCTGGCGCTGGACCGCCGAGGAGGACCCGGTCAAGGTCGAACACGCGATCGGCGCGCTGATCGAGCGCAGCGAGTGGACACTGCTCAGCCACCGGGTGATCTTCCACGGGCGCCGGGTGTGCCACGCCCGCAAGCCGGCCTGCGGCGTCTGCGTGCTCGCCAAGGACTGCCCGTCATTCGGCGCCGGACCCACCGATCCGCTGGTGGCGGCCCAGCTGGTGAAAGGCCCCGAGACCGAGCACCTGCTGGCGCTCGCCGGGCTGTAACCGCCGATGAGCGCATCGGCACGCTGGAGCATCGTGGCGCTGGTCGTCCTGATCGCGGTCGGGGTGGCCCTGTTCGCCGAGTTGGGCGACGACGGCGCCGGGCTTGCCACGCCGGGGACGGTGTCCGCGCGCGACAAGCGCGACGCCGACACCGATGCCGCGCTCGGCCCGCCGCGGGCCCGGGCCGACCTCGCGCCCTGCCCTCCGCCGGGCGCCGGTCCCGGTCCCGAGGTGCTGCGCGGCATCGTCGTCGAGTGCGCCGGCGACGGCGCGCCCGTCGACGTGGCCCAGGCCGTCGCGGGACGGCCGACCGTGCTGAATCTGTGGGCGTACTGGTGCGGCCCGTGCGCCGACGAGCTGCCGGCCATGGCCGAGTATCAGCGCCGCGTCGGGCCCGGCGTCACCGTGCTGACCGTGCACCAGGACGAGAACGAGACCGCGGCGTTGCTCCGGCTCGCCGAACTCGGGGTACACCTGCCGACGCTGCAGGACGGACGCCGCCGCATCGCCGCTGCGCTGCAGGTCCCCAACGTGATGCCGGCGACGGTGGTGCTGCGCGCGGACGGTAGCGTTGCCGAGATCCTGCCCCGGTCCTTTGCGACCGCCGACGAGATCGCCGCCGCGGTCGACCCGAAGATTGGAGTGAGGTGAGCTGGGACAGCAGGGACGGGGAACTGACGCCCGACGCCGCGCCACCCTGGCTCACCCCGCTCGTCTCCCAGCCCGACGCGATCAAGAACGCCTACCGCCGCCGGGTGCCCGCCGAGGTGCTCGCGGCGCTCACCGCCGCCAACGTGACCGCGGCCGTCACCGGCTCCCGGCGCGACGCCGCCGTGCTGGTGCTGTTCTCCGGACCCGACGAGGGCACGCCCGGCGTCCTGCCCGCCGACGCCGACCTGCTCGTCACCGTGCGCGCGTCCACGTTGCGCCACCACGCCGGCCAGGCGGCGTTCCCCGGCGGCGCGGCCGACCCCGGCGACCAGAGCCCGGTGCACACCGCGCTGCGGGAGGCGACGGAGGAGACGGGGCTCGACGCCGGCCGGTTGCGGCCGCTGGCGACGCTGGAGAAGATGTTCATCCCGCCGTCGGGGTTCCACGTCGTGCCCGTGCTCGCCCACTCCAACGATCCCGGACCGGTCGCGGTCGTCGACGAGTTCGAGACCGCACTCGTCGCCCGCGTGCCGGTGCGCGCCTTCGTCAACCCGGCCAACCGGATCATGGTGTACCGCAAGGAGAACACCCGCCGCACCGCCGGGCCCGCGTTCCTGCTCAACCAGATGGTGGTGTGGGGTTTCACCGGTCAGGTGATCGCGGCGATGCTCGACGTCGCGGGCTGGGCCGTGCCGTGGGACACCGACGCCGTGTACGAACTCGGCGATGCAATGGCGCGACTCGACGCCGAGGACAGCTACGGTGAGGTCCAACGATGACATCGTCACAGTGGCTGGACATAGCCGTACTCGCCGTAGCGCTCATCGCCGCCATCTCGGGCTGGCGGTCCGGGGCGCCGGGTTCCGTGCTGGCCCTGGTCGGGGTGGTGCTGGGCGCGGTCGCCGGGGTGCTGCTGGCCCCGCACGTGGTCAGCCACATCGACGGGCCGCGCACCAAACTGTTCGCCACGCTGTTCCTGATCCTCGCGCTGGTGGTGATCGGTGAGATCGCTGGCGTCGTGTTGGGCCGCGCCGTACGCGGGGCGATCCGCAACCCGACGCTGCGGGTCGTCGACTCGGTGGTCGGCGTCGCGGTGCAGCTGGTGCTCGTGCTGACGGCGGCCTGGCTGCTGGGCACCGCGCTGGTCTCTTCGCCGCAGCCCAATCTCGCCGCCGCCGTGCAGGGTTCCAAGGTGATCGCCGAAGTCGACTCGGTGGCGCCGAACTGGTTGCGGAGCGTGCCGGGCCGGTTGTCCGGGCTGTGGGACACCTCCGGGTTGCACGACGTGCTGAAGGATTTCGGGCCGACGCCGGTCGCCGCGGTCGACGCCCCCGATGCGTCGCTGGCCACGTCGGCGGTGGTGGGCGCCACGCGCTCGAGTGTGGTCAAGGTGCGCGGTGTCGCGCAGAGCTGCCAGAAGGTGCTGGAGGGCAGCGGTTTCGTCGTCGCCCCCAACCGGGTGATGTCCAACGCGCACGTGGTCGCGGGCTCGGAGAGCGTCACCGTCGAGGTCGACGGCAAGACCTACGACGCCGGGGTGGTCTCCTACGATCCCAACGCCGACATCTCGATCCTCGACGTGCCCGACCTTCCGTCGGCACCCCTGCAGTTCGCCGACGCCCCGGCGCCCAGCGGCACCGACGGCATCGTGATGGGCTATCCCGGCGGCGGTGACTTCACCGCGACGCCCGCTCGGGTGCGTGAGGTGATCGAACTCAACGGACCCGACATCTACCGCAGCACCACGGTGACGCGTGAGGTGTACACGATCCGGGGCACGGTGAAGCAGGGCAATTCGGGCGGCCCGATGATCAACCGCTCCGGCAAGGTGCTCGGGGTGGTGTTCGGCGCGGCCGTCGACGACGTCGACACCGGGTTCGTGCTCACCGCCGAGGAAGTGTCGCGGCAGATGGCCAAGGTCGGCAACGTCGAGCGGGTGCCGACGGGGACCTGCATCAGCGGCTGAGTCGCTAGCCGTAGACCTGGCCCAGGAACCGGGTGAGCTGTTCGTTCACCGGGTCCGGCGCCTCCTCGTGACCGAAATGCCCTGCGCCGGTGACGGATACGTAGCGTCCGTGTGGCGCGTACTGCTGGGTCCGGTACACCGGGTCGGCGAGTACGTAGGGGTCCGCGTCACCGCGCAGGTGCAGCACCGGCACCGAGATCGGCCGCTTCATCGAGCGCATGAAGCGCCGCCCCTCGCCGCGCAGCTGGCTACGCACCGCCCACCGCTGGTACTCCAGTGCCGAATGCGCCGCGGACGGGATCTGGATGGCCCGCCGCATGTGCGCCATCGTCTCCGAAAAGTCTTCTGTCGCCTGCCATTTCGCGCTCGACCGGCTGCGGACGAGACGCTCCAGTTCGGCTGCGTCGTGGCGGGTCAGGGCGCGCTCCGGCCAGGTCGGTATCTGATAGCGCATCATCCACGGCAGCAGCGCACGCCCCTGATCGCGTCGCCGCATCGCCGACACCCGCAGCGCGACCGGATGCGGCGAACTGACCGCGGCGATCGCGTTGACCACCCGCGGGTGCAGCACCGCCGTCGCCCAGCACACCAGCCCGCCGTCGGCGTGACCGACCAGCGTCGCGGAGCTGTGGCCCAGCGCCCGCACCAGACCCGCGGTGTCGCCGGCCAGCGTCCAGCCGTCGTAGCCACGCGGAGGTTTGTCGCTGCCGCCGTAGCCGCGCAGATCCACCGCGACGACGCGCGCACCCGTCAGCCCGCGCAGCTGATGGCGCCACGACCACCAGAACGAGCCGAAACCGTGCAACAGGATGACCAGCGGCCGGTCCGTCAGCGGGCGCGACTGGTCGTCAGCGCGCGCCTCCCGCTCGGCTTCGACGACGTGGAAGCGAATCCCGTTGGCGTGCACATCGAGATGACGCCACGGTCCGTCGATGCGCACCACCGACGGATCGGGTTTGCCCATTACCAGCCGGAGGGATCGGCGGGCGCCGCCTGCTTACCGTCGGTCGTCGCGACAGCTCTCTTGTCCGCCCCCGACGTGAACGCCTCGGGGATCTCCTTCACCGACTCGATGGTCTTCTGCGGTCCCCGGATCCGGCGCACCTTCAGATACCCCAGCAGGGCCAGCGCCGCGGTGACCACCACCATGATCCCGAAGACGATCAGGAAGGCCGCCCAGCGCCACAACCAGTTGTCGAGCAGTTCGGCGAGGAAGAAGAAGAAGAAGAACGTCGAGTAGAACAGCACCACCAGCGCCAGGATGAAGAAGACGCTTCCGGTGAGGCCCTTCTTGACGTCGCGGGTGATCTCCGCCTTGGCCAGTTCGACCTCGGCGCGGACCAGCGTCGACACCTGGGCGGTCGCGTCCTTGACCAGATCACCGATGGACGGGTCGGGCTTCGGCGCGTGCGGGTCCACCAGCGGTATCGATGTCACCGTGGCCGGCGCGCCGTTTCTGCGATCGCTCACAAGAGCTTCCCTTCCCGCATGAGTTCTGGTCGCGGCTTATGTTGCCACGTGGCGGACAACGAAACGATTCCGCCGTGACGTTAGACTGCCTTGATTCCTTCCATGGCGGGTCGGGCCACGTCGATTGGGGTGAGCAGGTTGAAGACCAGCGACCAGCCTGGTGTCCGCAGCATGAGTTTTCGCGCGATCGCCGCCGTGCTGTCGGCGATGATGCTGCTCGGCGGCGGGGTCGCCCACGCCGCCGCGCCGGTTCCGCTGGGCGGCGGTTCGGGACTGGTGGTCAACGGCGACACACTGTGCACGCTCACCGCGATCGGTAACGACAATCGCGGCAATCTGATCGGCTTCACCTCGGCGCACTGCGGCGGACCGGGCGCCGTCGTGGCGTCCGAAGCCGACCAGGGCGCCGGCCTCGTCGGGACGATGGTGGCCGGCAACGACACCCTGGACTACGCGGTGATCAAGTTCGATCCGCAGAAGGTCCGGCCGGTCAGCGAGGTCAACGGTTTCCGCATCGACGGAATCGGGCCCGATCCGGTGTTCGGTCAGGTGGCCTGCAAACTCGGCCGCACCACGGGCTACTCGTGCGGGGTGACGTGGGGTCCCGGCGAACAGCCGGGCACGATCGTCAATCAGGTCTGCGGTCAGCCCGGGGACTCCGGCGCGCCCGTGACCGTCGACAACAAGCTCGTCGGCATGATCCACGGAGCGTTCTCCGAGGATCTGCCGACGTGCGTCGTCAAGTTCATCCCGCTGCACACCCCGGCGGTGACGATGTCGATCAACACCCAGCTCGCCGACATCGCGGCCAAGGACAGGCCCGGGACGGGTTTCGTCCCGGTGTCGTAGTCGTTCCTACTTGCTGGCGCGGATCGCCTCGAACACACTCGGATCCACCAGCGTCGAGGTGTCCCCGAGCTCGCGGCCCTCGGCGACGTCGCGCAGCAGCCGTCGCATGATCTTGCCGCTGCGCGTCTTCGGCAGCTCGGGCACCACATGGATCTCGCGGGGCTTGGCGATCGGGGAGATCTCGCGGGACACCTCGGCGCGCAACTCGTCGACCATCTGCTCGCGCGACATCTCCTTGGCGTGCGACTTGAGGATGACGAACGCGCAGATGCCCTGTCCGGTGTGCTCGTCGGTCGCTCCGACGACGGCGGCCTCGGCCACCCCTGAATGCCCGACCAGGGCGGACTCCACCTCCGCGGTCGAGATCCGGTGCCCGGAGACGTTCATGACGTCATCGATGCGGCCCAGCACCCAGATCTCGCCGTCCTTGCCGTAGCGGGCGCCGTCCCCGGCGAAGTACCAGCCCTGCTGGGCGAACCGCGACCAGTACGTCTCCTTGAACCGTTCCGGATCGCCCCAGATGCCGCGCAGCATCGCCGGCCACGGCTGGTCGAGCACCAGGTAACCGCTGGCCTGCTCGCCGTGATCGGTGCCGGGCGCCAGCTCGTTGCCGTCGTCGTCGACGATCTTGGCCGAGATGCCCGGCAGCGCGCGCATCGCCGACCCCGGCTTGCAGTGCGTCACGCCCGGCAGCGGCGAGATCATGATCCCGCCGGTCTCGGTCTGCCACCAGGTGTCCACGACCGGCGTCTTGTCGCCGCCGAACACCAGGCGATACCAGCGCCAGGCCTCGGGGTTGATCGGCTCACCGACCGAGCCGAGCAGCCGCAGGCTGGACAGGTCGTGTTCGAAGGCGAGCTCGCGGCCCCACTTCATGAAGGTGCGCACCACCGTCGGCGCCGTGTAGTAGACGGTGACGCCGTACTTCTCGATGACCTGGAAGTGCCGGTGCTCGTCGGGGGAGGCGGGGGTGCCCTCGTACACGACCTGGGTGACGCCATTGGAGAGCGGCCCGTAGACGATGTAGGTGTGGCCGGTCACCCAGCCGATGTCGGCGGTGCACCAGTAGACGTCGGACTCGGGCTTGATGTCGAACACATAGTGATGGGTGTAGGACGCCTGCGTCAGGTAGCCGCCCGAGGTGTGCATGATGCCCTTGGGCTTGCCCGTGGTGCCGGAGGTGTAGAGCAGGAACAGTGGATGCTCCGAGTCGAAGGCCTCGGGGGTGTGCTCGGTCGACGCGTTCGGCACGGTCTCGTGCCACCACGTGTCGCGGCCCTCGGTCCACGGCACCTCGATGCCGGTGCGCTGCACCACCAGCACGTGCTCGACGGGGCTGCTGTCGCCGAGGGCCTCGATCGCCTCGTCGACGCCGGCCTTCAGTGGGGCTGCCTTGCCGCGGCGGAACTGGCCGTCGGTGGTGATCACCAGCTTGGCCTCGGCGTCTTCGATGCGGGCCTTGAGGGCTGACGCGGAGAACCCGGCGAACACCACCGAGTGCATGGCGCCGAGCCGGGCGCAGGCGAGCATCGCGATGATCGCTTCAGGCACCATCGGCATGTAGATGGCCACCCGGTCGCCCTTGGTCAGCCCGAGTTCGGTCAGCGTGTTCGCGGCCTGGCACACCTCGTCCTTGAGCTGGGCATAGGTGATGTCGCGCGCGTCGCCGACCGGCTCGCCCTCCCAGTGGATGGCCACGCGGTCTCCGTTGCCGGCCTCGACGTGGCGGTCCACGCAGTTATAGGCGACATTGAGCTTGCCGCCGACGAACCACTTCGCGAACGGGGCCTCCGACCAGTCCAGCACCTCGGTGAACGGGGTGTCCCAGGCCAGGCGTTCGGCCTGCGTGGCCCAGAAGCCCAGCCGGTCCTCGGCGGCCTCGTCGTAGAGCGCCTCGGTGGCGTTGGCCTGGGCGCTGAACTCGGGCGGCGGCGGGTAGGAAGCCTGAACGTCAACGTGCGTCTCGGTCATGTCTGTGAGGGTAGTCACCCAACGTTGCATCGACGTTGGCAACTCACAGGCGCCGCTGCGGACGGCAGTTGACGCGCGCCGAACGTCACGGCCGGCGCGCCCATCGGTACCCGGTACATCTACTACCGTGTGCGGGCGTGACCGATCCGCTCGCCCCTTTGACCGCTCTGCCCGGTGTCGCCGAGGCCGGTGAGGAGGCTCGCGAGGCGCTCGGGCGGGCCCACCGGCACCGCACCAACCTGCGCGGCTGGCCGGCGACGGCCGCCGAGGCGGCCCTGCGGGCGGCGCGCGCGTCCTCGGTGCTCGACGGCGGACCGCTGCAGTTCGCGCCCGAAGGCTCCCTCGGTTCGGAGGGCGCCGAGAACGATCCCGTGCTCGCCGGCGCGCTGCGGGTGGCCGAGGCGTTGGAGGGCGGTGAGGGCGCGCTGATCGGTGTGTGGCGGCGCGCACCGCTGCAGGCCATCGCCCGGCTGCACTCCCTGGCCGCCGCGGACCTGGTCGCCGACGATGCGCTGGGTCGGCCCCGCGGCGACGCCGACATCGGGCGGCGGCTGGAACTGTTGGCCGACCTCGTGACCGGCGGCACCCGAGTGCCCGCGACGGTGCTGGCCGCGGTGGCGCACGGCGAACTTCTCACGCTCGCCCCGTTCGGCAGCGCGGACGGCGTCGTGGCGCGCGGGGTGTCACGGCTGATCACCATCGCCAGCGGGCTGGACCCGCACGGGCTCGGCGTCCCGGAGATGCACTGGATGCGACGCTCGGGCGACTACACCGCAGCGGCACGGGGATTCGCGTCGGGCACACCGGACGGGCTGGCGGCGTGGCTGGTGCTCAGCAGTGAGGCACTGCACGCCGGGGCCCGCGAAGCGCTCGCGATCGCGGTGGCGCAGACCTCCTGACGGACGGGTCGAAGACCACCTGCAGCAAAAGAAAACGGGCGGCGTCCGAAGTAATTCGAAAAGTACTTCGGCGCGCCGCCCGCGAGCACGAGCCTCCGGTTACCATGCGTGCGTATGGGGTTGCGTGGGTGGCCTCGGCGCCTGTGCGATCCGCTTCGACTGCGACCCCACCCAAAGGGCCGTCGATGTCATCCGATCTTCGCACTTACGCAGGCCCGCAACACTTTTGCCGTTCCGCGGCATGTGCGCCGCGTGGGTTCCGGGACCCGTGCTGGGGAGCCGAGATCGGGAGATCGAGCCTTCTCTTCCGGCTCGGCCTTGGCCTCACCCGGCTTCCGTGCTTCCTTTGTACTCCGTGACCACGGTCACATCAAGGGTCAATTCCGGATTGTGACCCGCGCCCCGTCAGCAACGGCGCCGCCTGCGCTCAGAACGCGAACCGGCGCAGCAGCGTGTACGTCAGTGCGCCGGCGGCCAGGGCGCTGACCCCGACGGCGAAACTGGTCGCGACGGCGGCTCCGGACGGCGCGGCGGGAAGACGGTCACGCAGCGACACAGGCTTGGAGAACGACCGCATCTGCCATCCGCGAGCGGCGGCTTCCTTGCGGAGCGTCCGGTCGGGATTGACCACGGTCGGATGGCCGACGGTCTCGAGCATCGGCACGTCGGTGATCGAGTCGGAGTAGGCGTAGCAATGTTCCAGCGCGTAGTCCTCGCGGGCGGCCAGGGCGCGGATGGCCTCGGCCTTCGCGTCGCCGTAGCAATAAAACGCGATGTCGCCGGTGTACTTGCCGTCTTCGACGACCATCCGGGTGGCCATCGCATGGGTGGCGCCCAGCGCGCGGGCGATCGGTCCGACGATCTCCTCCCCGGAGGCCGACACGATCACGACGTCACGGCCGCAGAGCTTGTGATCGGAGATCAGCTCGGCTGCTTCGGCAAACACCAGCGGGTCGACGATGTCGTGCAGCGTCTCGCCGACCACCGACTTGACCTGCTCGACGTCCCAGCCGGCGACCATCGTCGTGATGTAGGACCTCATCCGGTCCATCTGGTCGTGGTCGGCCCCGGACATCAGAAACAGGAATTGCGCGTACGCAGACTTCAGAACAGTCCGTCGATTCATTAGCCCTTGGCTGAAGAAGGGTTTGCTGAAAGCGAAAGTGCTGGATTTTGCGATGACGGTTTTGTCGAGATCGAAGAACGCTGCCGTGCGGACCGGGCGCTCGGAAGGGGACGGACCGTCAGCAGCTCGGGGGCTCGTCACCGGGTCGGATGAGGTCACAGCGCCAGCATAGAGCGCGCCCGAGTGACAAATCGCGACAGATCGTACAAATTGGCAGTTCACGACAGGTGGCTAGAACTGCAATCTTTTCTGGATTCGACCGACTTCTCTGCGTTGCGGTCTTGCGCCAGCCCGCTCCGGCGTGTGTATAGTGGGCATCACTCGGCTTATGCCGGGTGTGCATCAGCCCGACCCCCCGGGGCTGATACACGACGACCTCCGCCTCCTCCCCCCCTGGCGGGGGTCGTCCCTTTTCTGGGGTCATTCGCAAAGCGGATAGGTCCGCTGCTCTGTAGATGGTTGCGGAACGCCGTTTTCGGCGAAGTCGACCGGGCAGATTGTGGATAAGTCCGCATCGCTCCACAGATCCCTCGACGGCCCTTCTCCACCCGGCGCTCGCCGCCCACGCTGAGAAGCATGTCGACCCCCGCCGCCATCCTGATCCTCGTCGAGGACGCCACGCTGAACGTGACGGTCGACCGCGTCGTGGCCGCCGCGGGACTGCAGGTGGTGCGCGCCACCGACCCGTCGAACCGGCGCGCGTGGACCGGTGCCGCGGCGGTGCTGCTCGACGCGGCCGCAGCCCGCCGGTGCGCGGGGCAGGGGCTGCCGCGCCGCGCCCGCGTGCTGCTGGTCAGCGGTTCTGCGCCCGAATCGGCGGCGTGGGAAGCCGCCGTCGCCGTCGGCGCTGCGCGGGTGCTGACCGTCCCCGCTCAGGAGGCGGAGCTGATGGCGGTGCTCGCGGAGGCTGCCGAAGCCGCACACGACGGCGGTGCGCGCGGCGCGGTGGTGGCGGTGATGTCCGGCCGGGGTGGTGGCGGTGCCTCGGTGTTCGCGGTGGCGCTCGCGCGGACGGCCGCCGACTCGCTGCTCGTCGACGGCGATCCGTGGGGCGGCGGACTGGATCTGGTGCTCGGCAGCGAGACCGACCAGGGTTTGCGCTGGCCGGATCTCGCCGTCGCAGGGGGACGGCTGACCTATCCGGCGTTGCGCGACGCGCTGCCGCGACGGCACGGCGTCAGCGTGCTGTCCGGTAGCCGCGTGCTGTCGGGGGAGCGGCCGTGCGACGACATCGATCCGCTGCCGCTCGGCGCGGTGCTCGATGCCGGCAGCCGGGGCGGGGTCACCGTGGTCTGCGATGTCGCCCGTCGGCCCGCGGCCGCCACCGACACGGCCTTGGCCGCGGCGGATCTGGTGGTGTTGGTCACACCGGCCGACGTCCGGTCGTGCGCCGCGGCCGCGGCCACCGGCCGGTGGGTCGCGAGCGCCAACCCCAACACCGGCGTGCTCGTGCGGGGGCCGGCTCCCGGCGGGCTGCGCCCGGTCGACGTCGCCCGCATCGTCGGGTTGCCGCTGCTCGCGTCCATGCGACCCCAGCCGGGCATCGAACAGCAGCTCGAGCGCGGAGGGTTGCGGGTGCCGCGCCGGTCGCCGCTCGCGGTGGCGGCGCGCACGGTGCTCGCGCTGCTGCAGACCAAGCCGTCGGGCGCCGAGGCGGAGGCCGCCGCGTGAACGCCCCGCTGCTGGACCGGGTGCGCGAGCGGCTGGCCGCCGAAGGTGCGGCACTGCGGCCGAGCGTGGTCGCAGCGGCCATCCGCGCGGAGTCCGGCGGGGTGCTCGGCGACACCGAAGTGCTGACCAGCATGCGTGAGCTGCAGACCGAACTCGTCGGCGCCGGCATCCTCGAACCGCTGCTGTGCGCGCCGGGCACCACCGACGTGCTCGTCACCGCCCCCGACGCGATCTGGGTCGACGACGGATCCGGTTTGCGACGCACCCCGATCTCGTTCGCTGACGAGGCGGCGGTCCGGCGCCTCGCCCAGCGGTTGGCGCTCGCCGCAGGGCGTCGTCTCGACGATGCGCAGCCCTGGGTCGACGGGCATCTGAGCGGTCTCGGTCCGGCGGGAGTGGGAGCGGCACTGAGTGTTCGGCTGCACGCGGTGCTGCCGCCGATCGCCGCGGCGGGTACCTGCCTGTCGCTGCGGATCCTGCGGCCGGCGACCCAGGATCTCGACGCACTCATCGAGTCCGCAGCGATCACCGCTGAGGCGGCCGCGCTGTTGCGTGGCGTGATCGAGGCCCGGCTGGCGTTCCTCGTCTCGGGCGGGACCGGCGCGGGGAAGACCACCTTGCTCGCCGGGCTGCTCGGGGCCGTGCCCGCCGACGAGCGGATCGTGTGTGTCGAGGATGCCGCCGAATTGGCGCCCCGCCACCCCCACGTGGTGAAGCTGGTCGCGCGCTGCGCGAACGTCGAAGGAGTCGGCGAGGTCACCGTCCGCGACCTGGTCCGGCAGGCGCTGCGCATGCGGCCCGACCGGATCGTCGTCGGCGAGGTGCGCGGCGCCGAGGTCGTCGACCTGCTGACCGCGCTGAACACCGGCCACGACGGCGGCGCCGGCACCGTGCACGCCAACAATCCCGCCGAGGTGCCGGCACGGTTCGAGGCACTGGCCGCGCTCGGCGGTCTGGGCCGCGCCGCGCTGCACAGCCAGCTCGGCGCCGCGATCCAGGTCGTCCTGCACGTGTCGCGGGACCGCTCCGGCAGGCGCCGGCTCAGTGAGATCGGCATGCTCCGGCGCGGCGACGACGGCCGTGTGCGAGTGCTGCGCTGCTGGCACATCGACGACGGCTTCGACCGCTGGGCCGACGACCTGCGCCGGCTCATCGACACCCGGAGCCGATCGTGACGGCGGCGGTGATCCTGGCGCTGGCGGTGCTCGTGGTGCCGTCCACCTCGCGCCGGCGGGTCCCGGTCCTCAGAGCCCGGCGGCGCCGGCCGCCCGCCGCGACCGGGGGACTGCTCGCTGGTCTGGCCCTGACGCCGCTGCTGCCGCTGAGCGCGGTCGTGTCCGCCGCGGTGATGCTGGGCGTGCTGGTGCTGCGGCGGCGCGGACGCCGGCGCCGCCGCGAGGCCGTCGAGGAGGCCACGGCCCTGCAGGGTGCGCTCGACGTGCTCGTCGCCGAATTGCGCGTCGGGGCCCACCCGGTCGCTGCCATCGGGGTCGCCGCCCGCGAATCCGACGGCCGCGTCGCCAGATCGTTCGGCGCGGTCGCGGCGCGTGCGATGCTCGGCGCCGACGTGGCGGCCGGATTGCGTGCGGAGGCTCGCCACTCCGGTGCGCCGGGCCATTGGGAGCGGCTGGCGGTGTGCTGGCAGCTCGCGCAGACGCATGGGCTGGCGATCGCGACGTTGATGCAGGCCGCGCAGCGCGACCTCGGCGAGCGCGAACGGTTCCGGTCGCGCGTCGACGCCGGGATGGCCGGTGCGCGGGCCACCGGGAGTGTGCTGGCCGGGCTGCCCCTGCTGGGCGTGCTGCTGGGGTGTGCGATCGGCGCCGACCCGCTGAGGTTTATGTTCTCCGGTGGTGCCGGCGGCTGGCTGCTGTGCCTGGGGACGCTGCTCGTCGGGGCCGGCCTGCTGTGGTCGGACCGCATCACCGCGCGGGTGCTGACGTGATATGGGCTGCGGTGCTGCTCGCTGCCGCGGTGCTCGCCCTGCCGCGGGCCGCCGGGGCGAGGATCGTTCCCGGCCGGCGTGCGCCCGCCGACGCCGGTGCACCGGTCACGTCCGACGATCCGCTCGCGGTGGCCGCCACGCTCGACCTGCTCGCCGCGTGTCTGCGCGCCGGCATGGCGGTGTCGACCGCGGCCGCCGGCGTCGCCGCGTCGGCACCCGCACCGCTCGCGGCGGTGTTGCAACGGGCCGCCGACCTGCTGGCGCTCGGCGCCGACGCCGGTCAGGCCTGGGGCGATCGGCCGGACGACAGCGATCCGCATGTGCGAGCTTTTCTGCGGATGGCGCGGCGGTCGGCGGCGTCGGGGGCGGCGCTCGCTCAGGGTGTCGAAGACCTCGCCGTGGCGCTGCGCGCCGATGCCGCCGATGCCGCGGGAGCCAGGGCCGAGCGCGCATCCGTGCTCATCGCCGGCCCGCTGGGCCTCTGCTACCTGCCGGCCTTTCTGTGCCTGGGCATCGTGCCCGTCGTGGCCGGACTGGCCGCAGACGTCCTGCGGTCAGGGGTGTTGTGACAACCATCGAGGAGGAAACACATGGTCAGACAACGGATGGCGGAGTTGCGGTCCCGCCTGCTCGTGCTCGCGGTCGCCGACGATGGCATGTCCACCGTCGAATACGCCATCGGGACGATCGCCGCCGCGGCGTTCGGCGCCATTCTCTACACCGTCGTCACCGGCGACTCGATCGTCGGCGCGCTGACGAACATCATCAGCCGGGCGCTCACCACCAACATCTAGATGGCGCGGCCGGCTTCGCCACCGTCGAGGCGGCGATCGCGATCGTGTCGTTGGTGGCGACGCTGGTGCTCTGCCTGGCGGGTCTCACCGCGGTCACCATGCAGGTGCGGTGCGTCGACGCGGCCCGAGAGGCGGCCCGGTTGGCGGCGCGTGGTGACGACGCCGTCGCCGCCGAGGCCGCACGACGGGTCGCGCCGGCGGGGGCGGGGGTGCACCTGCGCCGGGACGGCGGTTACGTCGTCGCGACGGTCAGCGCGAGGTCGGCGTTGCTGCCCGGCATCGAGATCGCGGCCCGCGGCGTGTCCGCCGTCGAACCGGGCGGCTGACGACCACGGCGCAGCGACCGTCGTCGCCGCGATGATGCTCCTCGCGCTCGGTGCCGTGACCACGGGCGGCGCGCTGGTCGGGTCGGTGGTGGTGGCCCGGCACCGGGCGTCGGCGGCCGCCGATCTGGCGGCACTGGCCGCGGCCGCCCAGCTGCCCGCAGGTCCCAGCGCAGCCTGTTCGGCTGCGGAGGCGATCGCCCGGTCGATGGCCGCTACGGTGGCACGGTGCGATGTCGACGGGGTGGACGTGATCGTGGTCGCCGAGGCCGCACCCGGTTTCGGGGCGAGGTGGACCGGCGCGGCGACGGCGTCGGCGCGCGCCGGGCCGGTGGCGCCGGGGTGAGCGCCGGCCGGCCGCGTGTTTACGGCGTCGTAAGGCGGGTTACGCACACCTCATGACCGGCGGCGAACTCCTCGCTGGCCGCTNCGGTGGCGCCGGGGTGAGCGCCGGCCGGCCGCGTGTTTACGGCGTCGTAAGGCGGGTTACGCACACCTCATGACCGGCGGCGAACTCCTCGCTGGCCGCTACGAGATGCGCGGCCTCCTCGGTCGCGGCGGCATGGCCGAGGTCCGCGACGGGTGGGACACTCGGCTGTGCCGACCCGTGGCCATCAAGGTGCTGCATCCGGCGTTCAACAGCGACCCCGACCTCCGTCGACGGTTCGAGGTGGAAGCGCGCGCCGCGGCCGCCCTGCAGCATCCCAACGTCGTCGCCGTGCACGATTTCGGCGAGCACGAGGGATCGCCGTTCATCGTGATGGAGCGGCTACCCGGCCGCACCCTGCACGACGTCATGGGCACCGGTCCGATGACCCCGCATCAGGTGCGTTCAATCCTCGATGACGTTCTCGCCGGCCTGGGCGCCGCGCACGCCGCCGGGGTGCTGCATCGCGACATCAAACCGGGCAACATCCTGCTCTCGGCCAGTGGAGACCGGATGAAGGTCGCCGACTTCGGTATCGCGAAGACGGGCGGCGCCGCCGAAACCAAGACCGGTCAGATCATCGGCACCATGTGCTACATGAGCCCGGAACGGGTGATGGGCGCCCCGGCCTCGGTGGCCGACGACCTCTATGCCGTGGCCGTCATCGGCTATGAGGCGCTGCTCGGTCACCGCGCCTTTCCGCACGACCACCCCGTCGCCCTCGCCCGCGCCATCATCGACACCCCGCCGCCGCCTCTGAGCGCCGTGCGCGCCGACGTCGATCCGGTGCTGGCCGCTGTCATCGAACGCGGGATGGCCCGCGACCCGGCTCAGCGCTTCGCGAGCTGTGATCAGATGCGGGCCGCACTCGCCGGCGATCCCGCCGCGCTGAGGGGCGGGGCTGCCCCGGCGCCCGTCATCACCGGTCCGCGCCCGGCGACCCGGGTGATGGCCGCACCGCTGCCGCCGACCGCCGGCTACCCGCCGCCGCCGCAACTCCGCTCGCCCCGCCGCAGGCACCCGCGCCGCTACCTGCTCGCCGCGGCGGCCATCCTGGCCGCATTCGTCGTGTCGGCTTTGGCCCTGGCGCTGGATCCGTTCGCCTCCTCGCCGTCGCCGGCGTCGGTCAGCACCAGCACGAGCGTGCCGCCGCCCAGCACCAGCGTCGCTCCGCCTCCGCCCCCGGCGCCGGTTCCCGTCGTGCAGGAGCCCGCGCCTGCACCTCCGCAGCCCGCGCCGGGACCCGGCAACGGCCATGGGAACGGCAAGGGCAACGGCGGCGGGAAGAAGAAGGACTGAGCTCGGCTCAGCGCTTGCTGTTTCTCTTTGTGCGCGTGCGCTTTTCGTCCACGGCGGTCGGTTGCCGTTCGTCGAGTCGCGCGTCCTCGATCTCGGTGGGCGTCGGGAGGCGCAGTTCGGCCAGCCCGGCATGCACACCTTCGCGCAACTCGACCCGGTGCACGGTCACATGCACCGGCGTCCATCCGCCGTCACGGGCGACCACGCGCAGCACTCCGGACACGGCGCCGCTGCCGAAACCGGCGGCCATCTCCATCGCCGTGGCCATGTCGTCCGGGTGGATCCCCTCGGCGCCGGACATCCCGGCACGCCAGTCGAAGAACGGCGCCGGGTCGTCGAGCCACTTCACCAGCATCCAGTGCTGCGGATCGACCAGCGCCCGGTGCACGCCCGGCCGGGCCAGGCCCGCGAGGATGCGCTGCGCCAGCAGATCGTCCTGCACCGTGCGGCCCTCCCGCACGCTGCGCCAGTTCATCGCACGGCACACGACACGCTCGCGGCCGTCGTCGTCGTCGGTCTCGGTCAGCGAGCGTGCGACGAACCCGATGGTGATCTGCTCGCCGCGGTAGTCGGTGACATCCCAGGTGGTGCAGATCGTCACGCCCGCTTCGGGTTTGATCAGCATGCCAATGACCTCGGCCTCGTGGGGCTTGAGGTCGCGGCGCGGCAGATCGTCGGCGAAAGCGCGGTCATGGGTGGGCTCCTTGGCTGGATCCCAGCCGCCGATCTCCAGTGATTCGGTGGTGTCGGTCGCCGTTCCCGCGGTCAGGTCCCACACGAGGGGGCCCACGGTCGGGCGCGGGGGCGGTTCCTCGTCGGCCGCGCCGATCCACATCTGCACGCCGTGGATGCGGCCGTCGGACATCGCGACGACCTCGGTGCGGATCACGCAGTCGTTCTTCGGGGTGATGCTGCTCAAGCCGGATCCGCCGCGCACCGTCTCGCTGATCGCGGTCTGGATCGCCATCAGATGGGGGTTGCGGCGCAGCAACGAGGAGATGGGGATGAGGTTCACGGTCCGCGCACCCTGCGCCACCACGGTGGGCTCACTGCCCAGTGTCTCCACGAGCATCCAGTCGTGGCTCATGCATCGATCCTACCGATGACGGGCCGCGGCAAACACGACAGCGCAGCCCCCCGGTCTTGCCCCGCCCGCCTGTGAAGGAGTAGGTTGCGATCCATCGAGGCAATTACGGATACCGTTGTCGGCAACCACGGCGACTGTCGAGGGGTCGGTCGCCAGCACGGGTCACCCCCTCGTCAACGCGTCGAGAACCAGGCGCAACACCCGGACGGCGCCGTCCTTGTCCAGCGGATCGTTGCCGTTTCCGCACTTGGGTGACTGCACGCACGACGGGCATCCCGCCGGGCATTCGCACGCCTCGATCGCCGAGGCGGTGGCGTCCCACCAGCGCACGATCGCACCGTAACCGCGCGCAGCGAAGCCGGCACCGCCCGGATGCCCGTCGTAGACGAAGATCGTCGGCAGCCCGTCGACGGGCCCGACCGCGGTGGACACCCCACCGATGTCCCCGCGGTCGCAACTGGCGATCAGCGGCAGCAGCCCGATGGCCGCGTGTTCGGCCGCGTGCAGAGATCCGGGTATCCGCAGCGGGTCGATTCCCCTGTCCGCCAACGCTTCCGGTGTGATCGTGCACATCACCGCCATGGTGTCGAGCGTGCGGGTGGGCATGTCGAGTTCGCAGAAGTCTATGATCTCCCCGTCGAGGCGACGGCGCAGATACCCGGTCACGGTGTTGGTCACGCACACCGGCACCAGGCCGACGGTGACCGGCCCGTGCGCGGAGCGTTCGCCGGGGCCGGTGGCGGTGATGTCGGTCAGTTCCCGCGCGAACGTGGTGTAGCCGGGGTCCTCCGCATGCACGAACGCGATGCCGTCCTCGAAATCCAGCGAATCCACCATGTAGGTCTCGCCCTGATGCAGGTAGACCGCGCCGGGATGCACCGAGGCGGGCGCCTGCCCCGCACCCGCGCTGCCGAGCATCCGGCCGGTGTCGGCCTCCAGGATCGCGATCTGCCCACCGCTCGCCCCGCGGATGTCCACCGCGGGGTGCGGGTCCACGCCGGGGGCGGGGTAATAGCCACTGGGACGCCGGCGCAGCAGTCCGTCGTCGACGAGCGTCCCCGCCACCGCCTCGGCGTCCCACATCCGTACCTCGGCGTCGGTCAGCGGCAATTCGGTTGCCGCGCAGAGAAGTTGAGGGCCGAGCACGTAGGGGTTGCCCGGATCGATGACCACCCGCTCGATCGGCTTGTTCAGCAGAGCCGACGGATGGTGCACGAGATAGGTGTCGAGCGGGTCGTCGCGGGCGATCAGCACCACCAGGGCGCCCTGCCCGCGCCGCCCGGCGCGGCCCGCCTGCTGCCAGAACGATGCGACGGTACCCGGAAACCCGGCCAGCACAACGGCATCCAGGCCCGCGATGTCGACGCCGAGCTCGAGAGCGTTCGTGGTCGCCATCCCGCGCAGGCGACCGTCGGCCAGGGCCCGTTCCAGTGAGCGCCGGTCCTCGGCGAGATACCCCGCCCGGTAGGACGCCACCTGTTCGGCCAACTCCGGTGCCGTGTCGGCCAACCGCGCCCGGGCGCCCAGGGCGGCGAGCTCCGCGCCGCGCCGTGAGCGGACGAACGTCAACGTGCGCGCCCCCTCGGTGATCAGGTCGGCCATCACCCGGGAGGCCTCCGCGCCGGCCGACCGGCGCACCGGCGCCCCGTTCTCGCCGACGAGGTCTTCGATCAGCGCAGGCTCCCACAGCGCCACGGTGCGCGCCCCCTGCGGTGAGCCGTCTTCGGTGACCTCGGCGACGGTCTGCCCGATCAGCTCCGACGCCGTACGCGCCGGCTCGGCCGTGGTGGCGCTGGCGAAGATGACGGTCGGCATCTCCCCGCCGGGG
Source organism: Mycolicibacterium chubuense (assembly GCF_001044255.1). GTDB lineage: Bacteria > Actinomycetota > Actinomycetes > Mycobacteriales > Mycobacteriaceae > Mycobacterium > Mycobacterium chubuense. Next base: position 232,428 of record NZ_JYNX01000035.1, on the reverse strand, counting down.
GAGTAGCGGGCGCACAGCCGCAGCAGGCGGCGCAGCACCATCGCCACGTTGGATCCGAAAATGCCTCGGTAATAATGGCATTCGTCGACGACGACGTATCGGACATGACGCAGGAAGATCGCCCAGCGGGCGTGGTTGCGCAGCATCGACAGATGGATCATGTCCGGGTTCGAGAAGATCCACCGCGACCGTTCGCGCGCGAACCGGCGCACGTCGGCCGAGGTGTCGCCGTCATACGGCGTCGGTGCGACGTCGTCGAGCCGGGCGGCCGCGGTCAGCGAGGCCACCGCGCGCAACTGATCGTGCCCGAGCGCCTTGGTCGGGGACAGGTACAGCGCCCGGGACCGCGGATTCTCCGACAGCGCCGTCAATATCGGGAGCTGGTAGGCCAGCGACTTGCCCGACGCGGTGCCGGTGCTGAGCACGACGTGGCGACCGTCGCGGGCGAGTTCGGCCGCGGCGAGCTGGTGCGACCACGGGGCCTCGATTCCGCGATCGTGGAAGGCCCGCACCACATCTGGGGGCGTCCACGCCGGCCAGGCGAGGCTGCGCGCACGGCGCGGCGGGAGGTCGGCGACGTGGCGCAGCGGGTGCTCGTCGGCCGGGGTGCCCTCGACCGCGCAGGCCAGCAGCTCGCGGCCGAAACCTGGCCCCGGATCAGCCACCTCGGACCCTTCCACACATCCCCTACATCGCGTCGTACCTGAATTGTCGCCTACATGTTGATTCTGAAGCGCTTGTCGGACTGTCGCAGCAGCGCGAGACGTGGTTGACTTACCGCGGTCGCAGCTTCTGTGTTCGTGTATACGCACTCGCAGGAACGACGTTGCGATCGCGGTTCCTGCGAGGGTTGTAGGTCGGGTCGAGTTCCGAGCACTCCACGAAGGTATGGCGGTCGGAACGGGCCCGGTCTGCCGGATGTCGGTGGACCGCTCCCGGTAAGAAGAGAAGGAAATTACGAAAGATGCCACAGGGAACTGTGAAGTGGTTCAACGCGGAGAAGGGCTTCGGCTTCATCGCCCCCGAGGACGGCTCCGCTGACGTTTTTGTCCACTACACGGAGATCCAGGGTTCCGGCTTCCGCACCCTGGAAGAGAACCAGAAGGTCGAGTTCGAGGTCGGCCAGAGCCCCAAGGGGCCGCAGGCCACCGGCGTTCGCGCCGTCTGAGTAACCGAAGACCTCTTCGAACACCCCCGCGCCATCCACACCAGGACGACGCGGGGGTGTTTCGTTTCGCCGTGAGGCGACGCGCAGCGGCAACGCGGGGTTCACGTCGGCGCGCCCGGGCTGGCCTACTGTCGTCAGTGTGAGCCAGCTGTCCTTCTTCTCGGCTGAGTCGGTGCCGCCGGCGATCGCCGATCTGACGGGGATTCTGGCTGCGCCGGGACAGGTCGTTCTGGCCGGGGGACCCCAGGGTCAGGCCGCCCGCCTGTCGGTGGTGGTCGATCAGCTGTGGCGAGCCGAGGCGCTGGCGGAGATGATCGCCGAGGCCGGCCTGGACCCCGAGATCTCGCGCACCGACGAGAACACCCCGCTGGTGCGGACGGCGCTCGACGTCCGCCTGGTCGCGATCGCCCTGGAGTGGACGCGCGGCGCGGTCAAGACCGTGCCCGCGCAGTGGCTGCCCGGACCGCGGGAGTTGCGCTCCTGGACGCTGGCAGCGGGCAGTCCGGAAGCCGACGACCGCTACCTGCTCGGGTTGGACCCGCACGCGCCGGACACCCATACCGCGCTCGCGTCGGCGATGATGCGGGTGGGAATCGCGCCGACGCTCATCGGGACGCGGGGGGCGCGGCCGGCGCTGCGGATCAGCGGTCGACGACGGCTGTCGCGCCTGGTAGAGAACGTGGGGGAACCGCCGGAGGCCCCTGAGGCGTTGTCCCAGTGGCCGAGGATCTGACGGTTCGGGGGTGATCGCGGCGCGGGGGGCCGGTTTGCGTCGGCACGCCCGGGGTGCGAAATTGACTGTTGCCGCAGCGGGGCAGCACAGGAACGTGCGAGCCTGCAGGGCGACAGAGAGAGAAGTAGTACGAGTGAGAACAGTGAACGGGATAGGTGGCTGACGCAGACCGCGATCGCGGTGGCAACGGCAGAGTGCGGCGGCTCGTCATAGTCGAGTCGCCTACCAAGGCGCGCAAAATCGCTGGCTATCTCGGTTCCAACTACATCGTCGAGTCGTCCCGCGGACACATCCGCGACCTGCCGCGTAATGCCGCCGACGTGCCCGCGAAGTACAAATCCGAGCCCTGGGCCCGTCTCGGGGTCAACGTCGAGCACAACTTCGAGCCGCTCTACATCATCAGCCCGGAGAAGAAGAGCACCGTCGCCGAGCTGAAGGACCTGCTCAAGAACGTCGACGAGCTCTACCTGGCCACCGACGGTGACCGCGAGGGCGAGGCCATCGCGTGGCATCTGCTGGAGACGCTCAAGCCGCGCATCCCCGTCAAGCGGATGGTGTTCCACGAGATCACCGAGCCGGCGATCCGCGCCGCCGCCGAAGATCCCCGCGATCTGGACAACGCGCTGGTCGACGCCCAGGAAACGCGCCGCATCCTCGACCGCCTCTACGGCTACGAGGTCAGCCCCGTGCTGTGGAAGAAGGTCGCGCCGAAGCTGTCGGCGGGCCGGGTGCAGTCCGTCGCGACGCGCATCATCGTCCAGCGCGAACGCGAGCGGATGGCGTTCCGCAGCGCCGGGTACTGGGACGTCACCGCCGAGCTGGACGCCAGCGTCTCCGACGCGCAGGCCAGTCCGCCGACCTTCACCGCCAAGCTGAGCACCGTCGACGGGCGCCGGGTCGCGACCGGCCGGGATTTCGACTCGCTGGGCGGGCTGAGGAAGCCCGACGAGGTCCGTGTCCTCGACGAGGCGGGGGCGAATGCCCTGGCCGCGGGCCTGCGTGGCGCGCAGCTGCAGGTCGCCTCGGTCGAGCAGAAGCCCTACACCCGCCGGCCGTATCCGCCGTTCATGACCTCGACGCTGCAGCAGGAGGCGGGCCGCAAGCTCCGGTTCTCCTCCGAGCGCACGATGAGCATCGCGCAGCGGCTCTACGAGAACGGCTACATCACCTACATGCGTACCGACTCGACCACGCTGTCGCAGTCGGCCATCGAGGCCGCCCGTAACCAGGCGCGCCAGCTCTACGGCGAGGAGTACGTGCACCCGTCGCCGCGCCAGTACACCCGCAAGGTGAAGAACGCCCAGGAGGCACACGAGGCGATCCGCCCCGCGGGTGACGTGTTCCAGACGCCGGGCCAGCTGCACGCCGCGCTGGACACCGACGAGTTCCGGCTCTACGAGCTGATCTGGCAGCGCACGGTGGCGTCGCAGATGGCCGATGCGCGCGGCACCACGCTGAGTCTGCGCATCGCGGGCCAGGCCACGGGTGGCGAGCAGGTCGTGTTCAACGCCAGCGGCCGCACCATCACGTTCGCCGGGTTCCTGAAGGCCTACGTCGAGAGCCTCGACGAGCAGGCCGGTGGCGAGGCAGACGACGCCGAGAGCCGGCTACCGAACCTGACCCAGGGCCAGCGCGTGGACGCCAAGGACCTGACCGCCGACGGACACACCACCAGCCCGCCCGCCCGCTACACCGAGGCGTCGTTGATCAAGGCGCTCGAGGATCTCGGTATCGGCCGGCCGTCGACCTACAGCTCGATCATCAAGACGATCCAGGACCGCGGCTACGTCCACAAGAAGGGCAGCGCGCTGGTCCCGTCGTGGGTGGCGTTCGCCGTCATCGGGTTGCTGGAGCAGCACTTCGCGCGGCTGGTGGACTACGACTTCACCGCGGCGATGGAAGACGAGCTCGACGAGATCGCCTCGGGTCACGAGCGAAGGACCAACTGGCTCAACAACTTCTACTTCGGCGGCGAGCACGGGGTGGACGGCTCGATCGCGCGTTCCGGCGGGCTGAAGAAGCTGGTGGGCGGCAACCTCGAGGAGATCGACGCCCGAGAAGTCAACTCCATCAAGCTCTTCGACGACGCCGAAGGCCGCGCGGTCAATGTCCGCGTCGGCCGCAACGGGCCGTATCTCGAACGTATGGTGGCCGATCCGGACAATCCCGGGGAACTCAAGCCGCAGCGCGCCAACCTCAACGACGAGCTGACGCCCGACGAGCTGACCCTCGAGCTCGTCGAAAAGCTGTTCGCCACACCGCAAGAGGGTCGCTCGCTCGGCGTGGATCCGAAGACCGGGCACGAGATCGTCGCCAAGGACGGCCGCTACGGTCCGTATGTCACCGAGGTCCTGCCCGAGCCGCCCGACGACGGGGAGGCCGGCTCGACGGCGAAGAAGGGCAAGAAGCCGACCGGACCCAAGCCGCGCACCGGATCACTGCTGCGCTCCATGGATCTGGAGACGGTGACGCTCGAGGACGCGTTGAAGCTGCTGTCCCTGCCCCGCGTGGTCGGGGTGGACCCGGCCACCAACGAGGAGATCACCGCGCAGAACGGCCGCTACGGCCCGTACCTCAAGCGCGGCACGGACTCTCGGTCGCTGGCCACCGAGGAGCAGATGTTCGACATCACCCTCGACGAGGCCTTGAAGATCTACGCCGAGCCGAAGCGGCGCGGCAGGCAGGGTGCCGCCACGCCGCCGCTGCGCGAGCTGGGCGTCGACCCGGTCAGTGAGAAGCCGATGGTGATCAAGGACGGCCGCTTCGGCCCCTACGTCACCGACGGCGAGACCAACGCCAGCCTGCGCAAGGGTGACGACGTCGCGTCGATCACCGACGCGCGGGCCTCGGAACTGCTCGCCGACCGGCGGGCGCGCGGACCGGTGAAGAAGAAGGCGCCGGCGAAGAAGGCGGCCAAGAAGGCGCCGGCGAAGAAGGCCGCCAAGAAGGCCTGATCGCTAGCGCGCGGACTTCGACACGTCGCCGCTGACCTCGCGCTCGACACTGTCGGGCGTCACCAGGTGCACGGGACGGGCGAGCTGCGTCGGCGCGGTGCGGCCGCGCAGGTTCACCGTCTCCCCGACGTCCCAGCACAGCGCCTCGGCGTCGAGTGCCTCGCTGACCGCGATCGCCGATGCCAGCACGTGGCCCTTCTCGAGCTTCGCCAGCTCGGTGAGGCGCGCGGCTTCGTTGACCGGGTCGCCGATGACGGTGTATTCGAAGCGGGCCTGCGCGCCGATGTGGCCGGCGATCGCCCGACCGGCGGACACACCGATGCCGAACTCGGTCTCGCCGAGAACCTCGATCAGCTCGTCGTGCAGCTCCCGCGAGGCGGCCAGCGCCGCCCCGGACGCGTCGGGGTGCTCGATCGGGGCGCCGAAGATCGCCAGCGCCGCGTCGCCCTGGAACTTGTTGACGAACCCGCCGTGCCGGTTGACGGTGTCCACGACCACCCGGAAGAAGTCGTTGAGCAGGTTGACGACCTCGGCGGCCGGGATGGTGGCGGCCAGGTGCGTCGACCCGACCAGGTCGACGAACAGCACCGCCACGTCGCGTTCCTGGCCACCGAGTTCCGTGCCGCGCTCGAGCGCCCGGCGGGCGACGTCCTCGCCCACGTAGCGGCCGAACAGGTCGCGCAGCCGCTGTCGTTCGGCGAGGTCGCGCACCATGTCGTTGAAGCCCGCCTGGAGCAGGCCCAGCTCGCTGGCGTCGTAGATCTGCATGTGGGCGTTGTAGTTGCCGCGCTGCACCTCCCCGAGCGCCCAGCGCAGCTGGCGCAGCGGGTCGGCGATCGACATGGCGACCAGCACGGTGCCCGCCAGCCCGATCACCAGCGCGACGATGGCCAACAGCAGGATCGTCGTGATCACCCGGTCGGCGGGCGCGTTGAGGATGTCGAACTTGCTGGCCACCAGCGCGAGCAGGATCGCCACCAGCGGCACTCCGGTGGACAGCACCCACGTCAGCACCTGGCGCAGGATGACGCCGGGGGCATGGAACTTCTCCGGCACACCGCCGCGTAGCGCGGCCACGGCGACCGGCCGCAGCACCCGCTCGGACTGCAGGTAGCCGATGATCGCCGTCGCGGTGGCCCCCAGACCCGTCGCCACGGCCACCACCGGGGCGGATTTACTGGCCACCGGCCAGCTCGCGACGATGAACACCACCGATCCGAGCAACCAGTTCGTCGCGCTGATCACCGAGCGGTAGAACGGCATCCGCAGCGCCCGCATGCGGGCGACCTCGGTGTCCGCGGGGTCCCGGTCGCCGAGCAGCATGTCGCGGCGCTGCCAGCGCATCACCGGGATGAGCATCCGCAGCGTCAGGTACGACGCCACGGTGAACGACACGAACAGGTAGCCCAGGAAGATCGACAGGTTGTAGGTGGGCAGGTCCTGCAGCTGGATGCGGTCCTCCGGGGGTAGCCCGAAGCGCAGGAACCCGAGCACCAGCAGGGCCCCGATGATGTCGGCCTGGAGCATGCCGAGGGTGAACACCGGCCAGGGTGTGCGCGCGACCCAGCGGACGAATGCACTGATTCGCCCCATCTGCATCGCTTCGGCTGCCACCAGATCACCGTATCGGGCGGAGCTGACGGCTACGGGGCGTCTGAGACGGACGTGTCGGTTCGCAGCACTACTGTTATCCGCGATGGCCGGTGTTTTCTCGCGTCTTGTGGGCCAAGACGCCGTCGAGGCGGAGCTCACCGCTGCTGCGCGGGCAGCCCGCGGTGATTCCTCTCACACTGGGGCTCCCGGTGAGGTGGGCACCATGACGCACGCCTGGCTGATCACGGGTCCGCCGGGGTCGGGGCGCTCGGTGGCGGCGCTGTGCTTCGCCGCCGCGCTGCAGTGCACCTCCGACGGTGTGCCGGGGTGCGGGGAGTGCCGGGCCTGCACGACGACGATGGCGGGCACCCACGCCGACGTGCGCCGCATCATTCCCGAGGGCCTGTCGATCGGGGTCGACGCGATGCGCACGATCGTGCAGATCGCCTCGCGCCGGCCCGGGACGGGCCGCTGGCAGATCGTCGTCATCGAGGACGCCGACCGGCTCACCGAGGGTGCCGCGAACGCGTTGCTGAAGGTCGTGGAGGAGCCGCCGCCGTCGACGGTGTTCCTGTTGTGCGCGCCGTCGGTGGATCCGGAGGACATCGCGATCACGCTGCGTTCGCGATGCCGCCACGTCGCGCTGGTGACGCCCGGGGTGGACGCGATCGCACGGGTACTGGTCGACACCGACGGGCTGCCGGAGGCCGAGGCGGCCTGGGCGGCGTCGGTGAGCGGAGGCCATGTCGGCCGGGCGCGCCGGCTGGCCACCGACGAGCAGGCCCGGGAGCGGCGCCGCCGGGCGCTGGGGCTGGCCCGGGATGCGGCGACGCCGTCGCGGGCCTACGCCGCGGCCGAGGAGCTGGTGGCCACCGCGGAGGCCGAGGCCAGGGCGCTGACCGAGGACCGCAACGAGGTCGAGACCGAGGAGCTGCGCACCGCACTGGGCGCCGGCGGCACCGGCAAGGGCACTGCGGGCACGATGCGCGGGGCGGCCGGGGCGCTCAAGGACCTGGAGCGACGGCAGAAATCCCGTCAGACGCGGGCCTCGCGCGACGCGCTCGACCGGGCCCTCATCGACCTGGCCACGTACTTCCGCGACGCGCTGTTGGTGTCCTCCGGGGCCGCCGACGTCGCCCCCAACCACCCCGACATGCGCGACAAGGTCTCGGCGATGGCCGCGCACGCGTCGCCCGCGGCGCTGCTGCGGTGCATCGAGGCGGTGCTCGAGTGCCGGGAGGCGCTGGCGATCAACGTCAAGCCGAAGTTCGCGGTCGACGCCATGGTCGGGACCGTCGGGCAGGCACTCCGCGGCTGACTTGGGGCGCGGGCGGGCCCTGTCGTAGAGTGGTGCCGCCCGACGTGCCGCCTTAGCTCAGTCGGTAGAGCGATTCACTCGTAATGAATAGGTCGGGGGTTCGATTCCCCCAGGCGGCTCCATCCTCTTCAGCGCTACCGCGGCGCGAGGAACCCGACCGGCCCAGACGCCACGCACACCGACAGCGCCGCGGTGTTCGCCCGCACGGTGATGGCGTCCCCGGCTCCGGGCAACCGGACGAACACCCGGTTCAGGCCGGGCCGCACCGGCACCTTGACCTCGGGCCCTTCCGACAGCGCGAGCATCAGCGATCCGTCGGAGTTCGCCAGGTAATTGATCTCGACGGTCCAGTCCGCGGGCAGCAGCGGCCCGTCAAGCGGCATCCGCACCGGGAAGTCCGGCTGCACCAGGTAGCCGCATCGCGGATCGGGTCCGGGACGGATGCTGCGCACCCAGGTCACCTTCGCGCCGACCAGCCGGCCCGAGGAGTCCAGCATGCGCAGATCCGTTGTCGCCGAGGCGAAATCGGGCCGATCACGCAGCAACGCGAACATGTGTGAGGCCAGGTTCTCCGGCCACGCCACCCGCTGCAGTACCAGCGGGTCGACCTCCTGATCGAGCATCGGCGCGTCCGATGCGGCGTGCGCGGCGGCCAGACTCGCCTGCGCGGTGCGCAGGTAGTCCTTCGTCGGGTTGTCACGCCAGCTGGTCAGGAACGTCGCGCTGGAATACAGGCTGCTAACCACGAAAAGCCCTGTGACGCCGACGATCCCGACGGTCCGCATACGGGACGCGTCGAGCCACCGCGCGCCGTTCCGGTTCGGCGCGCACAGCCCGACCGCGGCCAGCAGCGCCAGCACGACCACCAGATCGGGCAGATAGCGCAGTGTCTGCGCCAGTTCCAGCGCGGTGAACCGCGACGAACGCATCAGATAGATCGGCACCTGGCAGGCCACCGCATAGGCCAGCGCGGCCAGCCACACGGGGCCCAGCCGCTGCTTGCGCAGCAGCGTCACCGCGACCACCGCGGCCAATGCGAGCCAGCCCAGCACCATGACCACCGCGGGCGGGGTCGCCCACGGCGAGGCCGGCGCCCAGCGCTGCCAGTCCCACGGGCCGCCGACCAGACCCGGCACGATGCCGTGAGTCATCGAGCGCCACAGCAGATCCGCCGTCATCGACAGGTCGAAACTCCAGCGCTGCTGATCGACCACCGCCACGTAGACGCCGATCCAGCCGGCGATCAGCACCAGGCACGCCAGCCACAGCAGCCGCCCGCGCCGCCACACCTGACGCACCGTCGCACCGCCGGTGACATGGCCGTACAGCGCGGCAACCGCGAACGCGACGAACGGCACGATCGCCGACTTCTCGAAGAACAGCAGCGCCCCGAAGAACACCACGGTCCCGGTTACGGCGTAGCGCCTCGCCCCGGTGCGCACGAGCAGCAGGGCGTCCGCGCACACCCACGCCAGCGCCGCCAGCATCGGCAGCGAGTTCAGCCCGGCCGCCCACCACGCGTACCCGGGCAGCGCCAGCGGGGTGAACAACGCGAACGTCAACGGGATCAGCAGCACCGGGCGCCAGCCCAGGATCACGTGCAGCGCCCGCAGCAGCGCCAGCGATGCCAGCAGCGCGAGCACCACCAGGCTGACCGCCGGTCCGACCCACTCCAGTGGCGCGAGCCGGGTGATCGTCCCGGCGACCAGGAACGCGCCGGGCATCACATGGCCGTCGTGGTCGTCGAACAGGTAGCCCGGCGACAGCAGCGGTTGGGTGCCGGCCCGGCCGACCAGGATCAGATCGTCCCAGTAGAAGTAGCCGCCGAAAGCGAGTGCCGCCCGGATCACCAGGTGCAGCGCGATCAGCGCGACGGCGGTGCGGGCGACCCAGCCAGTCGTCTCCTCGCGCGAGCGCTCGTCGGGCTTCATGTCGCCTCGACTGTACGGAGGTGACGAGCGCTGATAGTCCGCCGGTAGGGTGGCCCCGTGCGCACACTGGTCACGGGGGCAGCAGGATTCATCGGGTCGACGCTGGTCGACAGGCTGCTCGCGGACGGGCACCACGTCGTCGGTGTCGACGACCTGAGCTCAGGCCGCAGCGAGAACCTCGGGCAGGCCGAGCGCTCCGACGACTTCGAGTTCGTCAAGGCCGACATCGTCGAGGCCGACCTGGTCGGTCTGCTCGAGGACGTCAAGCCGGAGGTGGTGTTCCATCTCGCCGCGCAGATCTCGGTCAGCCGCTCGGTCACCGAGCCGGTGTTCGATTCCAGCGTCAACGTGGTCGGCACCGTCCGGCTGGCCGAGGCCGCCCGCCGGGCGAACGTCCGCAAGGTGGTGCACACGTCGTCGGGCGGATCGATCTACGGCGTCCCGCCGGCCTATCCCACCGACGAGACCAACCCGCTCGACCCGGCGTCGCCGTACGCGGCCAGCAAGGTGTGCGGCGAGGTGTACTTCGGCATGTTCCGCAACCTCTACGGCCTGGACTGCAGCCACATCGCGCCCGCCAACGTCTACGGTCCGCGCCAGGACCCGCACGGTGAGGCCGGCGTGGTCGCGATCTTCTCCCGCGCGCTGCTGGCCGGCCGGCCGACCAAGATCTTCGGCGACGGCAGCGACACCCGCGACTACGTGTTCGTCGACGACGTCGTCGACGCGTTCGTGCGCGCGTCCGGCGAGGCCGGGGGAGGGCAGCGGTTCAACGTCGGCACCGGTGTGGAAACCTCGACGCGGCAATTGCATTCGGAGATCGCCAAGGCGGCAGGCACACCCGACGAGCCCGAGTTCCATCCGCCGCGCCTCGGCGACGTGCGCCGCTCCTGCCTGGACAACAGCCGCGCCGGTTCGGTGCTGGGTTGGCGGCCCACGGTCGCACTGAGCGACGGGGTGGCCCGGACCGTGGACTACTTCCGGACCAACGGCTAGGACTGCTCGGGCACCTGGGCGTTCTGCAGCGCCACCGCGCGCGCCAGCCGGGTGTACTTGAGCTCGATGTCCTTGAACCGCATGTAGGTCGACAGCGTGGTGAATGCGAACGCGATGATCAGCACGTACTCCAGCAGATCCGTACCGCGGTCCACACCAAGCCAATTCGCGACCACTGTGGTGTCGTCGGGCCGCAGGATCGCGTAGATGCCGGTGATCACGAACAACACGTAGCCGACCTTCACCCACGCTTTGCTGCGGGCGCTGCCGCGGGAGCGCAGCAGGTAGACCAGCAGCACCAGCACCGAGGCGATCAGCAGCACCTGGATCCAGTTCATCGTGTCGTCCTTCTGCGCAGCAGACCGTCGAAGACGATGTTGACGCCGTTGAGCAGCGGCTGGCCCTTCGCCTTCGAGTAGTCGGTGTAGAGGATGTCGACGGGCACTTCGGCCACCCGCCAATGCTTTTCGTGTGCCAGCGCGATGAACTCGCTGGCATGCCCCATGCCGCTGATCGTGAGGTCGAGCTCGTCGGCAACGCGCCGGCCGAACACCCGCAGTCCGTTGTGCGCGTCGGTGAGACCGAGCTCGCGGTTGCGCGGGCTCACCCGCGCCACGGTCTTGAGCACCCACCGCTTCAGCAGCGGCGTCTGCGTGGCGGCGCCGGCGAACCGGGTGCCGACCACGAGATCGACGTCGCCGGCGCGCAGCCGCTCGATCATCGTCACCACGTCGGCCACGCGGTGCTGCCCGTCGGCGTCGAACGTGGCGAACACCTCGGCGCCGGGCCGGCGGCGGGCGTACTCCACGCCGGTCTGGATCGCCGCGCCCTGCCCGAGATTGACCGGATGGGTGACGACGTGCGCGCCGGCCCGCAGGGCCGCGTCCCCGGTGCCGTCCTCGCTGCCGTCGTCTACACAGACGACGTGGGCGAACACCGAGCGCACGTCAGTGATGACGTCGCCGATGACGGTCGCTTCGTGGTAGGCCGGGATGACGACCCACACGTCGCGGTAGCGCATGTCCGAGGTGTCGATGCGCAACAAAGTACACGCTCAGGCGGTCGGAATTCTGGCAAGGGCGGCCAGGTGCACGGCGATGCCGAGCAGGGGTCCGCACAGCAGCGCGACGACCGTGCGCACCTCCAGGTCCAGCGGCAGGGCCAGCAGCAACGCCGAGGCGACCGTCGCCGACATCCACCCGACCGCATAGGCGCGGTGCAGCGCGGCGGCCACGGCGGCCGCCCCGGTGAGCGTCAGCAGCGCGATCGCCACCGCCGCCGCGGTCAGCCAGCCCAGCAGCGCGCCGTCGGCGACGTAGTCGTCGCCGAAACCCTCGCGCAGCAGCCACGGTCCGAACGCGGCGGCCAGCGCCACCCCGACCACGCCCAGCGCCACGACGAAGGCGGCCGGGGTGATCAGCGCCCGGAGCCGGTGCGCGCGCTGGTCGACGAAGTGCGCGATGAGATTGCCCTGCATCGCGGTCAACGGGACCAGCAGCGGGGCTCGGGTCAGCGTGACGGCCAGGATCACCACACCGCCCGCCGCGCCCAGGTCGCCCGAGGTGGCCTTGAGCAGCACCGGGAAACCCATCACCAGCACCGCGCTGGCGCCGGCGGCGGCGATCGAATGGCCCGCGCCGCGCAGGAATGTCACCGTGCCGCCGGGCGTCGACAGCCGCGCCGCCGCGCGGGTGACCGGCGACGCTGCCAGCATCAGCAACCAGCCGATCGAGCCGGCCACGGTCGCCCACAGGTAGCCGCCCAGCCCCCAGCCCAGCAGGAAGCTGCCCGCCGCGACCGCCACGCGCAACAGCGCGTCGGCCACCATCAGCGCCCCGTACTCCGACCACCGGTCCAGCCCGGCGAGCAGCCCTAGCAGCGTGGTGTGCAGGCAGAATCCCGCCAGCCCGGCGGCCAGCAGGATGACGCTGAGCAGGCGGGCGTCGGCGAAGACGTGTCCCGCCCACAGCGGCGAGCTGGCGGCGATCACCACGGCCGCGACGATGCCGACGCCGATCGCGACCCGCACCGGCAGGGTGCGCGGCCCGGCATCATCTCCGGAGACAGCCTGCCGGACCTCGCGGGTGGTTTCCTGCAACAACCCGAACGCAGCGCCGCTGGCCAGCCCGAACGCTCCCCAGAACACGCCGAAGATCGAGAAGCCGGCGGGTTCGAGATCGCGCGCGGCGAGGTAGAGCACCGCGTATCCGCACAGCGCGGACACCGCCGTCGCCGCGCCGACCCGAACGACGCTGCCCCGCGTGACCGCGCCCGGACCCGCCGCGGCGTCGGTCACGACGGGGGGTCCAGCGGCGGGACGTCGGTCGAGTACAGCCACGCCGCCCACAGCGGTCGCAGCGACTCGTCGGCGTAGCGGGCCGCCAGCCCGATGAAGTCGTCGGTCACCACGCTGGCGTGCCGGTAGCGCGTGGTCCACTCTTTGAGCAGCGCGAAGAAGTCCTTGTCGCCCAGCCGTTTGCGCAGCACGTGCAGCGTCAGCGCGCCGCGCTTGTAGACGCGGTCGTCGAACATGTCCCGTGGTCCGGGATCGGCGAGCACCAGATCCTGAGCGGAGCTCTTCAGCCGCTGGTGATAGTGCCGGGCGAGTTCGTCGGCACTGCGTTCCCCGCAGTGTTCCGACCACAGCCATTCCGCGTAGCACGCGAAACCCTCGTGCAGCCAGATGTGGCGCCACCGCTGCACGGTCACCGAGTTGCCGAACCACTGGTGGGCCAGCTCGTGGGCGATCAACCGCTCGGCGCCGCGCTCGCCGTCGCAATGGTTCGCGCCGAAGATCGAAATGCCCTGCGCCTCAAGCGGAATCTCGAGGTCGTCGTCGGTCACCACCACGGTGTAGCCGGACTCGAGCGGATACGGGCCGAACAGCTTGACGAACAGCTTCATCATCTGGCCCTGGCGGCCGAAGTCGTGGTCGATCTCCCGGCGCAGCCGCTCGGGCGCCACGGCGTGGATCTCGACGCCGTTCTTGGCCAGCCGGTGGCGCTCGTACATCCCGATCTGCAGCGTGATCAGGTACGTCGACGTGGGTTCGGGCTGCTCGTAGACCCACGTCGTCATCCCGGCGCGCACCCGACGGTTCAGCAGCTTGCCGTTGGCCAGCGCGAGATACGGACTCTCCGTGCTGATCTGGATGCGGAAGCTGGCCTTGGCGCTCGGATGGTCGTCGCACGGAAACCACGACGACGCCCCGTTGGGCTGCCCGGCGACCAGCACGCCCTCGGTGAGCTCTTCGAAACCCACTTCGCCCCAGAGGGATCGGATCGGACGTGGCGTGCCGCCGTAGCGCACCGCGATGGTCATCGCCGCGCCCGCGGGCAACCGGTCGGCGAGGCTGATGTGCAGCTTCGCCCCCGAGGTGCGGAAGTGCGCCGGCCGCTTGCCGTTCACCGTCACCTTCGAGACCGACAGCGCCGCCGAGAGATCGAGGGTGAAGGTCTGCAGCTCCGCGAGCGTGACCGCGGTGATGGTTGCGGCCCCGGCCAGCCGGTTGATCGCGACCTTGTACTCCAGGTCGAGTTCGTAGCGGGACACCCGGTAGCCGAAGTTGCCGGTGGCGGGCAGGTACGGATCGATGACGGGCGGTGACCCCTTCTTGGCCACCCGTTTGCGGTCTCTCACGCGGCCGCGGGCTTCTTCGTCTTCGGGCCCGGGGCGTCGCCGCGCTTCTTGCGCGAGGGCAGCCACGGCGCGATCGGATTGCCCTGCCAGCGGGTCGAGGCCGGCACCTCGTCGCCANCGCGCCGCGGGAGGCCCGCCTGCCGACCGAGCAGGGCTCGTGGATGTATTCGCACGTCCGGTCCGAGGCGGCGGCGCCTGTGGACGTGATCCGCATGATCCGGTCGTGGAACAGGTGGGTCTGCACCACACATCCGCGGTTGACCGTCGCGCCGTCGCCGAGGGTCACCAGGTCGGCCTCGGGCAGCCAGTACGTCTCACACCACACCCCGCGTCCGATCTTGGCGCCCAGGGCGCGCAGCCACACGTTCATCACCGGGGTACCCGTAGCGGCCCGGGCGAACCACGGCGCCGCGACGGTCTCGACGAACGTATCCGACACCTCGTTGCGCCACACGAACGACGACCACAGCGGGTGTTCGATCGCGGTGATCCGGCCCACCAGAAGCCATTTCGCCAGCACCGCGATCCCGCCGGCCACCGCCCCGGCGGCCAGCAGCACCAGTCCGGTCAGGCATGCGGCGCCCAGCCAGCCGAGCGTCAGCGCCAGGGCCTGCACGGCCAGCAGCACACCGACGCCGATCGCGAACGTGACGACGACGGGCACGAACCGGAACGTCTCGACGGTGGCGCGCAACGCACGCAACCGCGCCGACGGATGGAATGTGCGCAGCGCGTCGGCCGCGGTCGGTTGCCGCCGCAGCCGCATCGGCGGGCTGCCCAGCCACGACGATCCCGCCTTGGCTTTGTGCGGCGTCGCCGACAGCACCGCCACCAGGCCGTCGTCGGGCACCCGGCGGCCCGGCTGGGTGATCCCCGAGTTGCCGAGGAACGCCCGCTTGCCGACCGTCGCGCGCGCCACGTGGATCCAGCCGCCGCCCAGTTCGTAGGAGGCCACCATGGTGTCGTCGGCCAGGAAGGCGCTGTCCTCGACGACGGTGAACTTCGGGATCAGCAGCGCGGTCGAGATCTCGGTGCCCTTGCCGATCCGGGCGCCCAGCAGGCGCAGCCACCACGGCGTCAGCAGACCCGCGTAGATCGGGAACAGGTAGTTGCGGGCGCCGTCCATCAGCCGTTCGGTGGCCCACAGCTGCCAGCCCGACCGGCTGCGGACGGGGTGATAGCCCTCGCGCAGACCCAACGACAGCACGCGCACTCCGAGCACCGTCAGCGCCGCGTACACCACGAGCGCCGCCGCGGTGGCCGGGACGCTCCACAGCAGCGCGGGCAGCACCGCCTCGCCCAGCGTCGCCGTCCCGCGCACACCCCAGCCGACCACGGCCAGCCCCGCCGCCAGCGCCGCCAGTGGCAGCGCGCCCAGGAGCACCGACGTCGCGCCGTACACCGCGACCCAGAACGGGGACCGGGGCGGGCGGTGGTCGGGCCACGGGTGCTTGGCCTTGCCGGACTTCACCGCCGGTGAGCCCTTCCAGTACTGCCGGTTCTTGACCTTCCCGACGACGCCGGAGCCGGGCGCCACGTCGGCGTTCTTGCCGACCACCGCGCCGGGCAGCAGCGTCGTGCGCGCGCCGATGGTGGCGTCGTTGCCGACGGTGATCGGCCCGAGGTGGAACTGGTCCCCGTCGATCCAGTGCCCGGTCAGGTCGACCTCGGGTTCGATGGAGCACCGGTGCCCGAGCGTCAGCATCCCCGTCACCGGCGGCGCGGAATGCAGATCGACCCCCGTGCCCACCGAATTGCCCAGGGCCCGTGCGTAATACACCAGCCACGGCGCACCGGCCATGTTCTCGGCGCCGCTGGCCTCGGCGAGGCGTTCGGCCAGCCACACCCGCAGGTGCACCGAGCCGCCGCGCCGGTAGGTGCCCGGCTGGAGTGTGCCGGCGAGAACGCGGGCGCCCAGCACCGCGATGCCCATCCGGCCGGGAGGCGTGACGAACAGCAGGAACCCGGCGAGGATCCACCACCAGCTGAGCGGCCACGCCCACGGCACCAGGGCCAGTTGGGCGGCGACGTTGTTCGCGATCGCCAGCCACACCACCCACTGCATGCCGGTCAGCGTCGCCAACGGCACGGTCAGCGCCACCTGCACCGCCTGGGTCAGGCGCGAGACCGGCTTGACCTCCCGGGTCTCGACGGCCGGCGGCGGTTCGAGTTCCTCGAGGTAGCCGGCCAGCGAGCCGAGCCGCGGATGGTCGTACAGGTCGGCGACCGTCACCTGCGGGTAGCGCTGCCGCAGCGCGGCGATCAGCTGGGCCGCCGACAGCGAGCCGCCGCCGAGGGCGAAGAAGTCGGCTTCCGGACCGTCGATCTGCGCGGCCAGCACCTCACGCCACAGCCCGGCCAGCCAGCCCAGCGTGCCGCCGAGGTCGGCGGCGTCATCCTCTGCCGGGCCCACAGGCCACGGCAGCGCGTCGCGGTCCACCTTGCCCGACGTGCGGGTCGGCAGCTCGTCGACGACGACCAGCCGCGGCACCAGCGCCGCGGGCAGCGACTCGGCCAGCCGGGACCGGGCCGCGTGCAGATCGAAGGCGGCCCCGGGTGCGACCACGACGTAGCCGACCAGCAGCGGCGTTCCGCCGGCCGTGCGGCGCACCGCGGCGGCGCCCCCGCTCACCCCGGGCAGGTGGACCAGCGCGGTGTCCACCTCGCCCAGCTCGATCCGCCGGCCGCCGACCTTCACCTGGTCGTCGGCCCGCCCGACGAAGTACAGCCCGTCGGATTCCAGCCGCACCAGGTCGCCGCTGCGGTAGGCGCGGCTCCACGCGAGTGTCGGCATCGCCGCGTACTTCTCGGCGTCCTTCTCGGGGTCGAGGTAGCGCGCCAGCCCGACCCCGCCGATGACGAGCTCGCCGACCTCGCCGATCTGCACCGGGTTGCCCGCGGCGTCGACGACCGCGAGGTCCCATCCGGCCAGCGGCAGCCCGATGCTCACCGGGCCGTTCCCGGTCAGCCGGGCCGCGCACGCCACCACCGTCGCCTCGGTCGGGCCGTAGGTGTTCCAGACCTCGCGGCCGTCGACCGCGAGCCGCTCGGCCAGCTCCGGCGGGCACGCCTCGCCGCCGAAGATCAGCAGACGCACCGCCTCCAGCGCCTCGGCCGGCCACAGCGACGCCAGCGTCGGCACCGTCGACACCACGGTGATGTCGCGCGACACCAGCCACGGCCCCAGGTCCATGCCGCTGCGCACCAGCGACCGCGGCGCCGGCACCAGGCAGGCGCCGTGCCGCCAGGCCAGCCACATCTCCTCGCACGACGCGTCGAACGCCACCGACAGTCCGGCCAGCACCCGGTCTCCCGGCCCGAGCGGATTGCCCTGCAGGAACATCTCGGCCTCGGCGTCGACGAACGCCGCCGCGTTGCGGTGGGTGACCGCGACCCCCTTCGGGGTGCCGGTCGAGCCCGACGTGAAGATGACCCACGCGTCGTCGCGGCTCAGGGGGGCCGTCGCGCGCCAGCCGCGCGAGGAGCCGGGCCCGCGGACCAGCCCGCGCTCGGTGATCACGGCGACGACGTCGGCCTCGGTGAACACCAGCTCGGCGCGCTCGGGCGGGTCGTCGGCGTCGACCGGCACGTACGCCGCACCGGTGGCCAGCGTCGCCAGGATCGCGACGTAGAGCGCGTAGCTGCCCGACGGCATCCGGATCCCGATGCGGTCCCCGCGGCCGATCCCGCGCGCCGCGAGCCAGGCCACGCTGTCCTCGACATCGGCGATCAGCTCGGCGTACGTGAGCTGCACGGTGCCGTCGTCCAGCGCCGTCGCATCGGGGTAGCGCCGCGCGGTCTCGTAGAGGATGTCGATCAGCGTGCGTGGCTGCGGAGCCAGGGACGACAGCAGGTATTGACCGGGGATCTCGGAGGTTGGATCCGCTGCTGTCACGGGTACAAACTACTCACTGCGCGAAGCCGCTTCTCGCCGTCGGGTGGCCTTCGATTTCGCGTGTCGGCGGCCCGACTGGCAGAATGACCGGCTTGGAGGGGAGTATTCCTTCGCCACAGCGTCGTCATCACGTCGTCCGTGACCGGACGACCGGTGCTGTGGGCCGACCACCGGTGACGGAGGCGGTGGAAGAGACCTCCGGCGTTGAACGACGACCGGAGGTTTGATGAACGTCAGTGCACTCGAGTGGGGCATCACGCTCAGCGCGACCATCGCGATCCTGCTCTTCGATGTGATCGTGATCGGGCGCCGCCCCCACGAGCCGTCCCGCCGCGAGACGGGAACCGCGCTGACCATCTACGTCGGCCTGGCCATCGCATTCGGGGTGTGGACCTGGTTCTTCCACGGCAGCCAGTTCGGCGTCGAGTTCTTCGCCGGCTGGCTCACCGAATACAGCCTGTCGGTCGACAACCTGTTCATCTTCTTGATCATCATGGCCAGCTTCAAGGTGCCGCGGGTCTACCAGCAGCAGGCGCTGCTCGTCGGCATCATCCTGGCGCTGATCTTCCGCGGCATCTTCATCGCGCTCGGCGCGGTGGCCATCGAGCAGTTCAGCTGGGTGTTCTACCTGTTCGGCGCGTTCCTGGTGTACACCGCGCTGAAGCTGGTCCGCGACACCGACCACGACGACGACGCCGAGAACGGCGTGGTGCGATTCGCGCAGAAGCACCTCAAGTTCACCGACACCTGGGACGGCCTGAAGCTGTGGGTTAAGGATCACTCGGCGAACGGCGCCGGAAGATTGATGACGCCGATGTTCCTGGTCATCGTCGCGCTGGGCACCACCGACCTGCTGTTCGCGCTCGACTCGATCCCCGCGATCTACGGCCTGACCCGCGAGCCCTACCTGGTGTTCGCCGCCAACGTGTTCGCGCTGATGGGCCTGCGGCAGCTGTACTTCCTGCTCGGCGACCTGCTCAAGCGGCTGGTCTACCTGTCGCAGGGGTTGGCGTTCATCCTCGGCTTCATCGGTGTGAAGCTGCTGCTGCACGCGCTGCACGAGAACGAACTGCCGTTCATCAACGGCGGCGAGCCCGTGCCGGTGCCGGAGATCCCGACGCTGGCCTCGCTGGGCGTCATCGTGGTGACGCTGTTGATCACGACGGCGGCGAGCCTGTACAAGACGCGGGTGCACGACGTGCGCAAGGCCGAGGACGAGGCGCAGCAGGAGAACCCCGACCCGGCGGCCGACACGACGCGCTGAGACATTCCGTTGTGCTCGCGCTGATCGCAACGGGTGCCGCGGGTATCGGGACTGGCTAGCGTGGCCGGGTGCGGCTTTTCCTCTCCGACGACGCGGGTGTGCGCGAGCTCACCGACGGCCACCAGCCGATCATCCGGGTGGCGGCGCCCGACCTGCAGCGCGCGCGACGGGTCCGGGCCCGCATCCGGTCGGGTCCGGAGGACCTCGCGGTGATCCTGGACGTGACCGTCGCCGTCGCGGGCGACTTCCGATCTGCGCGCAGCGCGTTCGACGCCGGCGACAGCGCCGATGACACGATCCGCTACGCCGGGACCGTCGACGGACTGGTGGGCCTCCTCGGGGACATCGAGTCGGCCGGCGTGGCGGACGGCGTGACGCTGATCGCGGCGTCGGACCGTCAGGATCTCGGCCGAATCGGGCGTGACGTGCTGCGCGGGCTTGCGTCCCGCGATCAGGCCCGCGCGTCCTGAAGCGCCTCGCCGATCAGCCGTGCGTACCGCTGTGAGCGGGCGGTGCCCGTCGTGCCCTGCCCCATCTTGTTCATGACGTAGGCGAACGTCGCCCGCCGGTCGAGGTCCATCACCACCAGCGAGCCGCCCCAGCCGCCCCACCAGCAGACCCGGCCGGCGGGCACCGCACGGACACTCTCCGGGGTGGACAGCCCGAAGCCGATGCCGAAGCGCAGCGGCACACCGAGCACCAGGTCGGTGCCGTGAGACTGCTCGGCGAAGATCAGGTCGACGGTGCCGGGGGACAGCAGGCGCTTGCCGTCGACGCCGCCGCCCAGGGAGATCGGCCGCAGCGCGTTGACGAGGCCGCGCGCGTTGCCGTGCCCGTTGGCGCCGCCGATGTCGGCCTGCCGCCACCGCGTGGTCTCGGCGATCGCGACGCCGTAGGCGCCGGGCGGGAAGGCCGCGAACGTCTGGACCGCGGGGTGATCCGCGGGGAGCCGGTCGAGCCCGCGGTCGCGCGGCGGCGGCGCGACCATCTGCGCGATCCGCGGCTCGTCGGCCTCGCGCGCCCCGATCTGGACGTCGGCGCCCAGCGGGCCCGCGATCTCGTCGCGCACGAAGTCCTTCAGCGTGACACCGGTGATCCGGCGGACGAGCTCGCCGACCAGGTGGCCGTAGTTCATCGCGTGGTAGCCCGACGCGGTGCCCGGCGGCCACCACGGCGCCTGGTTGGCCAGATGGGCCGTCGCTCCGTCCCAGTCGTAGATCTGCTCGACGTCGAAGGGCACCTGCCACCCCGACACCCCGGAGGTGTGGGAGAGCAGGTGGCGCACCTCGATCGCGTCCTTGCCGTGGGCGGCGAACTCCGGCCAGTACGACGCGACGGGGGCGAACGGGTCGAGCGCGCCGCGGTCGACGAGGATCAGCGCCGCCAGCGCGGTCAGCGTCTTCGTGCACGACCAGAAGTTGACGATCGTATCCTGTTGCCAGGGGCGGGTTTTCGCGCGATCTGCGTGACCGCCCCACAGGTCGGCGACGAGCTCGCCGTCGATGTCGACCGCGATCGAGGCGCCGAGCTCCTCACCGGTGGCGAGCTCGCCGGCCAGCGCCTCGGCGAGACGATCGAACCGCCGGTCCCAGCGACCCTGCACGGCTCCAGTCATGGGCCGAGCCTAGGCGGTCCTTGTTGTCACCAGTTGTCGTAGCCGCCCTCCGGGCCGAGCATGCGTTCGAGCCTCGTGCGATTGATCCGGGCGAGTTCGTTGCGCACGATCTTGCGTTCGGTCTCGTAGTCATTGAACATCCGGTCGCGCATCGTGGCGAGCACGTCGTCGGCACGGTAGCCGTTGACGAACATCACGAAGCCGAACCCGAAATGGTCGAGGTAGGCCTTGGACGCGGCGGCCAGTTCGGCCATCATCTCCGGGCGCTCGTCGCTGATCGCGCACTGCTCGGCCTTGCACTTCTCGCTGCCCGGGCGCCGCCCCACGTCCGGGTACGCCTGCAGGATCGAGTCGATCGAATCCTCGGCGAGGGCGAACAGCAGCGAGTCGGCGCAGCGAAACAGCTGGTCGTGATTGTCGAACGGGCGTTGCCGGGCCAGGTCGGCGGCCAGCGGGACGCTGTAGCAGCATTCGTAGACCGCATGCACGGCGCGGCGCATCGGCATCGTATTGAATGCCTCAAGCCCGATCCCCTGATGCAGCAGCACACCGCCATGATCGAACCTTCAGGGAACGCGGGCGTTACGCCGTGTTACGGCCACGCTAATTCCTCCGCCTGCTCTCCACTGCGGGCCGCCCCTGACCCCAGCAGTCACACCTCGCGACGTTCTGCACCGGTCCACTCGCACGATGCGTGCAGAACGTGCATCGGTGAGGCTGCTGTGACTTCGGTGCGGCCCAGTCTGACGAGATCCACGTTTTCCGGCGATCCACTCGCATTTCTCCTGCGAAAGGTGGATCTCACCGGGGGGGAACTAGTGCCCCTCGGTCTTGAACCTCTCGACCGACCGGTTCACCTCGGCCTCGGCCTCCTCGCGGCCCACCCAGTCGGCGGCCTTGACGAACTTGCCCGGCTCGAGGTCCTTGTAGTGCACGAAGAAGTGCTTGATCGCGTCGAGCTCGAAGTCCGACACGTCGCCGATGTCCTGGATGTGGTCCCATCGCGGATCGGCGAGCACGCACAGCACCTTGTCGTCGCCGCCCTTCTCGTCGGTCATACGGAACATGCCGACCGGGCGCGCCTCGACGATGCAGCCGGGGAACACCGGCTCGGGCAGCAGCACCAGCGCGTCCAGCGGATCGCCGTCCTCGCCGAGGGTGTCCTCGATGTAGCCGTAGTCCGTCGGGTAGCCGAACGCGGTGAACAGGTAGCGGTCCAGTTTGACCTTGCCGCTGTCGTGGTCCACCTCGTACTTGTTGCGTGAACCCTTCGGGATCTCGATGAGAACGTCGAACTGCACCGGGAGGCTCCTTCGCGTGACGGGCGATCTACAGGCCGGAATCACCTTAATCGGGAGCGATACCCTGCTGTAGCGGGGTGGCTTTCGACCGATCGAGGGACAGGGGAAGTATGCGGCCCACTCGATGGCGGCGATCCACCTATGTGGTGGTGGGGGCAGTGGTCGCTGTGCTGGTGGTGGTCGTCGTGGCCGCGGCCGCGCTGCTGGTCGGCCGGCAGACCTCCGAGGCCGTGGCCGTCAAGCCCGCGCCCGCGCCGGCCACCGCCGATCCGGGCGTGGTCCCGGTGCCCGACACCGCGGACGCGCCGACGCCCGCGGGGCTCGCGGCGGTGCTCCGGCCGGTGCTGGCCGACCCGAACCTCGGCCTGTTCACCGGACGCATCACCGACGCGATGACCGGCGACGAGCTGTGGGCCCAGGGCGCGCACGTGCCGATGCAGCCCGCCTCGACCAACAAGCTGCTGACCACCGCCGCGGCACTGCTGACACTGGACCGGGACGCCCGGCTGACCACGCGCGTGGTGAGCACCTCGCCCGGCGTCGTGGTGCTCGTCGGCGGTGGTGACCCGACCCTGTCGGCCGCCCCGCGCGGCGTCGACACCTGGTACCGCGACGCCGCCCGCATCGTCGACCTCGCGGATCAGGTGCGCCGCAGCGGAGTCTCGGTCAGGACCGTGCAGGTCGACGTCAGCGCCTACAGTGGCCCCACCATGGCGCCCGGCTGGGATCCGCTCGACATCGACGGCGGCGACATCGCGCCGATGGAGGCGGTGATGCTCGACGGCGGCCGCACCCAGCCCGTCACCGTGGAATCGCGGCGGTCCCGCACCCCGGCGCTCGACGCCGGCCGCGCGCTGGCCGTCGCGCTCGGGGCGAACCCGGCGACGGTGACGGTGCTGCCGTCCGCGGCCCGGGGCAAGGAGATCGCCTCGGTGCAGTCACCGCCGCTGATCCAGCGGCTGCGCGACATGATGAACGCTTCGGACAACGTGATGGCCGAGTCGACCGGCCGCGAGGTCGCCGCGGAGGCGGGCCGCCCGCAGAGCTTCGCCGGTGCGGCCGGCGCCGTGCTCGGCGCGCTGGACGACGCGGGCATTGACACCGGCGCGGCGCATCTGCTCGATTCCAGCGGGCTGTCGGCCGACGACCGGCTGACCGCCGAGACCCTCGACGAGGTGGTGGGCGCCGCAGTCGGCGACGACCATCCCCGGTTGCGTCCGCTGGTCGACCTGCTGCCGATCGCCGGGGGCAGCGGCACGCTGTCCAACCGCTACTTGGACGCCGCCGGGCGCGACGCCGCGGGGTATCTGCGCGCCAAGACCGGATCGCTGACCGCCACCAATTCGCTGGCGGGTATCGTCACCGACTCCAGCGGCCGCGTGCTGACGTTCGCGCTGCTGTCCAACCAGGCCGGGCCGAGCGGGCGCACCGCACTCGACGCCTTCGCCGCGACATTGCGGACGTGTGGGTGCCGAACATGAATCAGCGTGGCGGGCATGGCTTCTCGGTGGGCAACGCGGTGGACTGGAACCTGGCCGCCTCATTCGGGGGCAAGCTGGCCCGCCCCGAGCCGCCGGCCACGGACTACACCCGCACCCAGGCGGTGACCCAGCTGGCCGAGTCGGCGCGCGCGGCGGAGATCCCGGTGCGCGAGGTGACCGGCCTCGCCGAGGGCGAGGGCATCCCGGAGGCGCGCGTCGTCAACCGGCCGGACTGGATCCGCGCCGCCGCGCACTCGATGCGGGTGATGACGGGCGGGCACGACGCGGCGGTCAAGCCGCGTGCCATCAGCGGACGCATCGCCGGCGTGCAGACCGGTGCGGTGCTGGCGTTCGTGTCGTCGGGGATCCTGGGGCAGTACGACCCCTTCGGTGACGGTGACGGTGACGGCGGCGGTGAGCTGCTCCTGGTGTATCCCAACGTGATCGCCGTGGAGCGGCAGCTGCGGGTGAACCCCGCCGACTTCCGGATGTGGGTGTGTCTGCACGAGGTCACCCACCGCGTGCAGTTCCGCGCCAACCCGTGGCTGGCCGGGCACATGTCCGGCGCGCTCGCGGTGCTCACCGAGGAGAGCGCCGAGGACATGACCAAGGTCGTCGGTCGGCTCGCCGAGTACGTGCGCGATCGGCGATCCAATACCGAAGAGGCGGAACCGAATTCGGCTGGCATCCTGGGGTTGGTGCGGGCTGTGCAGTCGGATGCGCAACGCGAGGCGCTCGACCGGCTGCTGGTGCTCGGCACGCTGCTCGAAGGTCACGCCGACCACGTGATGGACGCGGTCGGTCCTGCGGTGGTGCCGTCGGTCGCGACGATCCGGCGGCGGTTCGACCAGCGCAGGCACCGCAAGCAGCCGCCACTGCAGCGGCTGCTGCGCGCGCTGCTCGGCATCGACGCGAAGATGGACCAGTACACCCGCGGCAAGAAGTTCGTCGACCACGTCGTGTCCGCGGTCGGCATGGAGCGGTTCAACGCCGTCTGGACCAACGCCGAGACCCTGCCGCTGCCACCGGAAATCGACGAGCCGCAGCGATGGATCGACCGGGTGCTGTAGCGCAGCTGCGCGCGGCGCTCACCCGGTTCGCCGGGGAGCGCGCGGTCGACGGCGAGCGCTGGTGCGTCGCGCTGTCCGGCGGCCCGGACTCGTTGGCGCTGACCGCGGTCGCCGCCGCGCTGAGGCCGACGACGGCGCTGATCGTCGACCACCGCCTGCAGGCCGACTCGCGCACGGTCGCCGAGAACGCACGCGAGCAGGCGCTGGCGTTGGGATGCGTTGCGGTGCAAGTTCTCTGCGTGGACGTCGGCACCGAGGGCGGGCCGGAGGCGGCGGCCCGGACGGCACGGTACGCCGCGCTCGACCAGGCCCGGGCGGGCACCCCGGTGCTGCTGGGGCACACGCTCGACGACCAGGCCGAGACGGTGCTGCTCGGCCTGGGCCGCGGATCGGGGGCCCGCTCGATCGCGGGGATGCGGCCGCACGATCCGCCGTGGTGCCGGCCGCTGCTGGGGGTGCGGCGCAGCGTCACCCACGCGGCGTGCGACGAGTTGGCGCTGACACCGTGGCGCGACCCGCACAACACCGACCCGCGCTACACCCGGGTGCGGCTGCGCAGCGAGGTGCTGCCCCTGCTCGACGACGTCCTCGGCGGTGGGGTCGCCGAGGCGCTGGCCCGCACCGCGACCGCGCTGCGTGAGGACAACGACGCGCTCGACGGCCTCGCGGGCGACCTCACCTCCGGCCTGGAACCCGGTGCCGAGCTGCCGGTCGCGTCGCTCACCGCGCTGCCGGGCGCGCTGCGGCGTCGGGTGATCCGGAGCTGGCTGCTGGCCGGCGGCGCCGCCGGCCTGACCGACGGGCAGATCCGGGCGGTCGACGCACTGGTCACCGCGTGGCGCGGGCAGGGCGGAGTGGCCGTGCCGAGCCCGGTGCCGCGGCAGCGGTTGTTCGCGGGCCGGCGCGGCGGTGCGCTGACGCTCTACCGCGAGCCGGTGGCCGACTGAGCACCGCTACGCTCTAGGGCGTGCCTGCGCATGCTGCGGAAATGTATCCCGGCGACATCAAGTCGGTGTTGCTGTCCGAGGAGCAGATCCGCTCCAAGACCGCCGAACTCGCAGAGCTGATCGCCGCCGACTACCCGACGCCCGGCGCGGGTGGGCAGGACCTGCTGCTGATCACCGTGCTCAAGGGCGCGGTCATGTTCGTCACGGACCTGGCCCGGGCCATCCCGCTGCCCACCCAGCTCGAGTTCATGGCAGTCAGCTCCTACGGCTCGTCGACGTCGTCGTCGGGGGTGGTGCGCATCCTCAAGGACCTCGACCGCGACATCAACGACCGCGACGTGCTGATCGTCGAGGACATCGTCGACTCCGGGCTGACGCTGTCGTGGCTGCTGCGCAACCTCGCGACGCGCCACCCCCGCTCGCTGCGGGTGTGCACCCTGCTGCGCAAGCCCGACGCGGTGCGCGCGGACGTCGAGATCGAGTACGTCGGCTTCGACATCCCCAACGAGTTCGTCGTCGGCTACGGCCTGGACTACGCGGAGCGCTACCGGGACCTGCCCTACATCGGCACGCTGGACCCGAAGGTCTACGAAGACTGACTCCCATCGCCCAACCCACGTTTGGGCGCGAAAGTGCGAGAAGTTCTCGCCATTTCGTCGATCTGGACGCAGGATCGAAGCCATGCCCGAGACCGCGCTCCGGATCTGCCCCCTCTGCGAAGCCACCTGCGGCCTCACCCTGACCATCGACGACGGCCGCGTCGTCGGGGCCCGGGGTGACCGCGACGACGTGTTCAGCGCCGGCTTCATCTGCCCCAAAGGGGCGAGCTTCCCTGAACTCGACAACGACCCCGACCGCCTGCGCGCGCCGCTGGTCCGGCGCGACGGCGTGCTGACCGAGGCGACGTGGGAGGAGGCGTTCGCGGCGATGGCCGACGGTCTCGGCGCGGTGCTGCGCGAGCACGGCGGCGCGTCGGTCGGCGCCTACCTCGGCAACCCGAACGCCCACACCGTGGCGGGGGCGCTGTACCCGCCTCTGATCATCCGCGGGCTCGGCACCCGCCAGGTGTTCTCGGCCAGCACGCTCGACCAGATGCCCAAGCACGTCTCGCTGGGGCTGATGTTCGGCAGCCCGGTCGCGTTCACGGTGCCCGATTTGGACCGCACCGACTACCTGGTGATCATCGGCGCCAACCCGCTGGTGTCCAACGGCAGCCTCGCGACCGCCGCCGACTTCCCCGGCAAGCTGCGCGCGCTGCGCAAACGCGGCGGGCGGCTCGTCGTCATCGACCCGGCCCGCACCCGCACCGCCGAGCTCGCCGACCGTCACCTCGCGCCGCGCCCCGGGACCGACGCCGCGCTGCTGTTCGCCGTCGCCCACGTGCTGTTCGACGAGGACCTGGTCGCGCTCGGCGCGCTCGCCGAGCACGTCACCGGCCTCGACGAGGTGCAAGCGCTGGCCCGCGACTTCGCCCCGGACACCGTCGCCGGGTACTGCGGCGTCGACGCCGAGGAGATCCGGACGCTGGCGCGCGAACTCGCGGCCGCCCCCACCGCGGCGGTCTACGGCCGGATGGGCACGTCGACCGTCGAGTTCGGCACGCTCGGCAGCTGGCTCGTCGACGTCGTGAACGTCCTCACCGGCAACCTGGACCGGCCCGGCGGCGCGATGTTCCCCTGCTCGCCGGTCGCACCGGCGCCGCGCGGCCACCGGCCCGGCCGCGGATTCGTCACCGGCCGCTGGCACAGCCGCGTCTCCGGCCGCCCTGAGGCGCTGTCCGAGCTGCCCGTCGCGGTCCTCGCCGAGGAGATCGAGACGCCGGGGGAGGGCCAGATCAGGGCGATGATCACGGTCGCCGGCAACCCGGTGCTGTCGGCGCCGGACGGCGAGCGGCTCGACCGGGCGCTGGAGTCCGTCGGGTTCATGGTGAGCGTCGACCCGTACCTCAACGAGACGACCCGGCACGCCGACGTCATCCTGCCGCCCCCGCCGCCGTCCCGCGCCCCGCACTTCGACTTCGCGCTGAACGGTCTGGCGGTCCGTAACAACGCGCGGTACTCGCCGCCCGTGCTGCCGCTGCAGGGCCGACCCGACGAGGCGGAGATCCTGTCGCGGATCGCGCTGGTCATCTACGGGCTGGGGCACGACGCGGACCCCGCGCTGGTCGACGAGCAGGTGATCGCGACGACGCTGGCCAAGGAGACCGCCGACGCCGGGTCGCCGGTGGCCGGACGGTCGGTCGACGAGCTGACCGCGATGCTGCCCGACGGGCCGGGGTACGAGCGCCGGCTGGACATGATGCTGCGGCTGGGCGCCTACGGCGACGCGTTCGGCGCGCGGCCCGACGGGCTGACCCTGCAGCGGCTCAAGGACGCGCCGCACGGCATCGATCTCGGCCCGCTGCAGCCGCGCCTTCTCGACGTGCTGCGCACACCGTCGGGCCGCGTCGAGCTCGCTCCGCCGGCGCTCGTCGACGACACGGCCCGGCTGCGCGACGCCCTGGGCTCACCCACCGAGGGGTTCGTGCTGATCGGGCGTCGGCATCTGCGCTCCAACAACAGCTGGATGCACAACCTGCCCGCGCTGGCGGGCGGCACCAACCGGTGCACGCTGCGGATGCACCCCGACGACGCGGCCGACCTCGGCGTCGCCGACACCGCCGTCGTCAAGGGCGCGGGCGGCGAACTGGTGGTGCCGGTCGAGATCACCGAGGACATCCGGCGCGGCGTGCTGTCCCTGCCGCACGGCTGGGGTCACGACCGCGCCGGCACCGGTCAACAGCTGGCGGCCGGCGCGCCCGGCGTCAACGCCAACCAGCTCAACGACGGATCGGTCCTCGATCCGCTGTCGGGCACCGCGGTGCTCAACGGCGTTCCGGTCACCGTCGGCCCGACTCGCTGAGACTTCACCTAGCCGAGTTCCCACACCACCGTCACCGAGAACCCGACGGTCTGCTGACCCGGCTCGAGCGGCACCGCGGCCTCCATCGCCCGCGGCGCCGCGGGCAGCGGCACCGGTGGTGTCGGCGCGGCGGATTCGGAGATCGAGATGACCTTGCCCAGCCCCAGCCCGGACAGCTGGGCGTACTGGGCGGCGCGGTCCTTGGCGTCCTCGAAGGCCCGTGCGCGGGCGTCGCGGACCAGCTGGGAATCGTCCTCGATCGAGTAGCTGATGGAGTTGATCCGGGTGGCGTTGCCGCCGGTGCTGACGATCAGGCCGATCGCGTCGGAGGCCTTGGCGAGGTCGCGGATGGTGACGGTGATCGCGTTGGTGGCGCGGTAGGCGGAGATCGTGGTGCTGTCGCTGCCGTACTGCGGCTGCAGATCGGCGGCGGTGGTGGCGATGTCCTTGCGGTCGATGCCGGCGCCCACCAGCGCGTCGATGACGGCTTTCTGGCGATCGTTGGTCTGGTTCATCGCGCCGGTGGCGTCGGCGGCGAGGAACTCCATCGACGCGTTGACCGTCAACGTGTCCGGGGTGCCCTGCACCTCGCCGGCACCGACGACGGTCACCTGCCGGCTGTCCGAGCCGGGGGACAGGCTGGGGCCGCTCTGGGAGTCGCAGCCCGCCAGCGTCGCGGCGACGACGCCCACCGCGGCGACGGCGAGGGGGAACCGGAGGGACGTGGCGCGGGCTGGGATCGGCATGGCTGGCACACTAACCCGCCGATCGCCGCCGGCGGCGTCACTCCTGGCGGTGCCGTCCCCAGCGGTGCGGCGTCGACGCCTTCGACGTGCTCGATGCGGTGGTGTCGCGCGTCGGTGTCTCGGCGGCTTCGGGCGTGTCTCTCGCGGTGGTCGGTTTCTCCGCGGGCTCCGTGGCCGGCTCGTCCTTCCCGGCGGGCTCGGACGACGTCGCCGCTGCGGTCGATTCCTCCTCGGCGGCAACCTTTTTCGAGAACAATTTGCGGCGTGGCGGCTTGCTGACGGGCTCGTCGGCGGTGACGTCGTTGGTGACGGCAGCCTTCGTGGCAGCCGCCGTGACCACGGTGTCGTCGGCAGACGCCGGTTCCTCGGGCGGTGCCGACGGCTCGGCGGGCGTCGTCAGATACGGCCGGTCGTAGGCCTTTTCGACGATCTCCTTCAGCGGCTCGTTGAGCGCGTCGGCCAGCGCGGTCATCCCCATCGCGCGCAGCGGCCGCAGCAGCGGCAGGTCTTGCGTCGGCACGAACACGTAGGTGGTGTTTCCCTCCGTCCACACCACGTTGGCCGGGTCGTCGAGGTCCACGCTGCGGTAGTCCAGGTGCATCGGCGACAGCATTCCGGCGGCGACGTTGGCCAGCGCGAGCAGGTTCAGCGGGTTGTCGGGGAAGTCGGCCATCGGGTCGTACTGCCGCACGATGTCGATCACGTGGTAGTCCGTGGGCGTGATCGGCGGCCGGGTACCGCCGTAGGCGCGTCGCGGGTTGCCGATCAACACGAACGACACGTCCTCCGGCGACGGCGCGCCCGGCTTGCCGGCGTTGTCGGCCATCCACTGCTCGGCCACCCCGGCCCCGTTGCTGAACCCGAGCACGATCGTCGGGCTTCCACCGGGCTGTACGCCGGTCGTCTGCGAGAGTCGGGCGTCGAGCGCCCGCACGCCGTCAGGGGTGACGAACGGTACGTACGGCACCATCGAGCAGCGGTTGGTCGCGCACATCGAGCCCTCGAGTGCGGTGTCGATCGACCAGACCGGCCACAGCGGGCTGATCGTCAGCACCGTGGCCGGCGCCGGGTCCTCGGCGGCCACGGCGGCCGACGGCGGCGCCGTGCCGAGCGAGAGCACCGCTGCCGCGGCGAGCAGCGGCGGCACCATCTGCCGCGCCGGCAGGCGTGGCCAGGAGACCGGTGCCCGGGTGACGGGGCGCTCCTCGCGCAACGACCCCTCGAGATCGTCGATCACCGCGACGAGCAGCGCGTCGCGGTCCCCGAAGTGGACGGCCAGTTCGGCCTCGCTGACCCCGGCCGCGTCGGCGACCTCGGCCATGCTCGCCGCCGGCCCCAGATCGGTGAACGCCCGGCGGGCCGCCGCGACCAATTCGCCCCGGTCAGACCCCCGATTTTGACGTTCCCGCCGCTTTGCTATGAAGTTCATGTCGATTTCCCCCCGGCCGAATGCGCCCCAACCCGCAGCAAACATACCCACCGGTGGTGAAGATCACACCTCAGACGCGAAGGAACTCGATCAACAGCCGATTGACAGCCTCCGGGCACTCCTCGGTCAGCCAATGCCCGGCGCCCTCGAGCAGCACCTCCCGGTAGGGGCCGGTGACGACTTCGCTGGCGCGGTGGCGCGGGGTGTAGGCCAGCGTCGCGTCGGCGGTGCCGCCGACGAACAGCGCGGGCACCTCGATCGTGGCGGCCGGGGTGTCGGCGGTCAGCTCCCAGTTGCGGTCGAAGCAGCGGTACCAGTTCAGCGGAGCGGTGAAGCCGCCGCGGGTGAACGCGTCGGTGTAGACGTCGAAGTCGGCCTGGTCGAGCCATCCGGGGAGGGCCCCGGGATCGGTGATGCGGTCCAGGAACCCGGCGGGGCCGGGCGCGAGCATCCGCAGCGCGGCGGCCTCGTCGTCGGCCGGCGGGGTGGCGAAGAGCTTTCGCAGCGTGGTCGCGGGGTCGCGCGCCAGTTCGGCGTCGGCGGGGCCGGGCTGCTGGAAGTACAGGATGTAGAAGAAGCGGTCGCCGAAGACCCTGCGGAACGCCTCGGTGGTCGGGACGCGGGGACGGGGCACCGGGGGCAGGCTGAGGCCGGCCACGGCCGAGAAGCGGTCCGGGTGCAGCAGCGGCGCCGCCCACGCGACGACGGCGCCGAAGTCGTGACCGACCACCGCGGCGTCGTCGGCGCCGATGTCGTCGAGCAGGCCGACGACGTCGTTCACCAACTCGGTCACCGCGTACGCCTCGACCGCCGGAGGTCGATCGGAGCCGCCATAGCCGCGCTGGTCCGGGGCCAGCACATGGAAACCGGCATCGGCCAGGGCCCGCACCTGATGGCGCCACGTGTATGCCAGTTCGGGGAAGCCGTGCAGCAGCACCACCGCGGGTGCACCCGGTTCGCCGGCCTCGGTCACCTGCAGCGCGACCCCGTTCGTGTGCATCGTCCGCGTTCGCACACCCTCAACTCTCGCCGAACGTGCTCGTACTGTCGCCCGAAGCACCGAATCGCGACCGGGAATGCACGTTCGGTGCCAGAACGCCGTCGGGAACTGCCGAACGTTGGTCTAGCGGTAGCCTTGAGGTTTCCAGCTGCGCGTATTGGAAGGATTTGGCCGGAGGGCTCGCCGTCGGCCGCACACATATGAACCGGACTCCTGCATGAACCGCAAGAATGTGATCCGCACGCTCACGGTGATCGCCGTGGTGCTGCTGCTCGGGTGGTCGTTCTTCTACTTCAGCGACGACACTCGCGGCTACAAGCCCGTCGACACCTCGGTCGCGACGGCGCAGATCAACAGCGGCAATGTCACCAGCGCGCAGATCGACGACCGTGAACAGCAGCTGCGGCTGGAGCTCAAGGACGGCAACAGCGACACCGAGGACAGCACCAAGATCATCACGAAGTACCCGACCGGGTACGGCGTGCCGCTGTTCGAGGCGCTGCAGGGCAAGAACGTCAAGACCAACACCGTGGTCAACCAGTCCAGCATGCTGGGCTCGCTGCTGATCTACCTGCTGCCGCTGCTGCTTCTGGTGGGTCTGTTCGTGATGTTCTCCCGGATGCAGACCGGCGGCCGGATGGGCTTCGGCTTCGGCAAGTCGAAGGCCAAGCAGCTGGGCAAGGACATGCCCAAGACCACGTTCGCCGACGTGGCCGGGGTCGACGAGGCGGTCGAAGAGCTCTACGAGATCAAGGACTTCCTGCAGAACCCGAGCCGCTACCAGGCGCTGGGCGCCAAGATTCCCAAGGGCGTGCTGCTCTACGGTCCGCCCGGTACCGGCAAGACGCTGCTGGCCCGCGCGGTCGCCGGCGAGGCGGGGGTGCCGTTCTTCACGATCTCCGGCTCGGACTTCGTCGAGATGTTCGTCGGCGTCGGCGCCTCCCGCGTGCGCGACATGTTCGAGCAGGCCAAGCAGAACAGCCCGTGCATCATCTTCGTCGACGAGATCGACGCCGTCGGCCGTCAGCGCGGCGCGGGTATGGGTGGCGGCCACGACGAGCGCGAGCAGACCCTCAACCAGCTGCTCGTCGAGATGGACGGCTTCGGCGACCGCCAGGGCGTGATCCTGATCGCGGCCACCAACCGGCCCGACATCCTCGACCCCGCGCTGCTGCGGCCCGGCCGCTTCGACCGCCAGATCCCGGTGTCCAATCCCGACATCGCGGGCCGGCGCGCCGTGCTCAAGGTGCACTCGGCCGGCAAGCCGATCGCCCCCGACGCCGACCTCGACGGCCTGGCCAAGCGCACCGTCGGCATGTCCGGCGCCGACCTGGCCAACGTCATCAACGAGGCAGCCCTGTTGACCGCACGCGAGAACGGCACCGTCATCACCGGCGCCGCGCTGGAGGAGGCCGTCGACCGCGTCGTCGGCGGGCCGCGCCGCAAGGGCCGCATCATCAGCGAGCTCGAGAAGAAGATCACCGCCTACCACGAGGGCGGGCACACGCTCGCGGCGTGGGCGATGCCCGACATCGAGCCGATCTACAAGGTGACGATCCTGGCCCGCGGCCGCACCGGCGGGCACGCCGTCGCTGTGCCGGAGGACGACAAGGGCCTGATGACCCGCTCGGAGATGATCGCCCGGCTGGTGTTCGCGATGGGCGGCCGCGCCGCCGAGGAGCTGGTGTTCCGCGAGCCCACCACCGGCGCGGTGTCCGACATCGAGCAGGCCACCAAGATCGCCCGCGCGATGGTCACCGAGTACGGCATGAGCTCCAAGCTGGGCGCGGTGCGCTACGGCACCGAGCACGGCGACCCGTTCCTGGGCCGCACGATGGGGACGCAGGCCGACTACAGCCACGAGGTCGCGCAGATCATCGACGACGAGGTGCGCAAGCTGATCGAGGCGGCCCACACCGAGGCGTGGGAGATCCTCACCGAGTACCGCGACGTGCTCGACACCCTCGCCGGTGAGCTGCTGGAGAAGGAGACGCTGCACCGGGCGGAGCTCGAGGCCATCTTCGGTGACGTCAAGAAGCGGCCCCGCCTGACCATGTTCGACGACTTCGGTGGTCGCGTCCCGTCGGACAAGCCGCCGATCAAGACACCCGGTGAGCTCGCGATCGAGCGTGGTGAGCCGTGGCCGAAGCCGGTGCCCGAGCCGGCGTTCAAGGCCGCGATCGCGCAGGCGTCCAAGGCGGCCGCCGAGGCCGCGCACCGCAACGGCGGCAACGGCAGCAACGGTGCCAACGGCGCCAATGGCGCCCCGGCCGGAGGCCAGACCCAGCCCGACTACGGTGCGCCCGCCGGCTGGCATGCGCCGGGCTGGCCGCCCCCTCCCCAGCAGGGTGCCCCGCAGCAGAATCAGCCGCAGGGCTACTGGTATCCCCCGTCGGGCTACCAGGGCGCACCGGCGAGCCCGCAGCCGCCGTACTATCCGCCTTACCATCAGCCCTACCCGCAACCCGGCCCGCCGGGTACGGGGCAGGGACAGGGGCCGGACAACGGTCGCGACCCCAATAGGGACCCCAATAGGGACGATGGGCGCGGCACCCCGCCGGGCAACGGGTAACAGCGGAGGAGACCCCGATGACGCGGTCGCGAGACGGTTCGGCCACGATCACCACTCCGGAATTCGACCAGGCCCGCGCGGAAGCCGCGGTGCGTGAGCTGCTCATCGCGGTCGGGGAGGATCCCGACCGGCACGGCCTGGTCGACACCCCGGCACGGGTGGCGCGCGCCTACAAGGAGATCTTCGCCGGACTCCACACCGATCCGGACGAGGTGCTGAACACCACCTTCGACGAGCAGCACGACGAACTCGTGCTGGTCAAGGACATCCCGATGTACTCCACCTGTGAGCATCACCTGGTGTCCTTCCACGGTGTCGCGCATGTCGGATACATCCCCGGCCGCGACGGCCGGGTCACCGGTCTGTCCAAGCTGGCCCGCGTCGTCGACCTGTACGCCAAGCGGCCCCAGGTGCAGGAGCGGCTGACCACCCAGATCGCCGATGCGTTGATGCGCAAGTTGGATCCGCGCGGCGCGATCGTGGTGGTCGAGGCCGAGCACCTGTGCATGGCGATGCGCGGGATCCGCAAGCCGGGCGCGCGGACCACGACGTCGGCGGTGCGCGGACAGTTCAAGACCGACAAGGCATCTCGCGCTGAAGCCCTGGAACTGATCCTGCGGAAGTGACCACCGCCAGCCTCCCGCCCTCCACACCGACGAGCGTGGCTGTGATGGGGGTCGTCAACGTCACCGATGATTCGTTCTCCGACGGCGGGTTGTATCTCGACCGGGACCGTGCGGTCGCGCACGGCGTCGAGTTGGTCGACCAGGGTGCGGCGATCGTCGACGTCGGCGGCGAGTCGACCCGTCCAGGCGCCAGCCGGGTCGATCCGGCGGTCGAGACGGGCCGGATCCTGCCGGTGATCGCCGAACTCGCCGGCCACGGCGTCACCGTCAGCGTCGACACCATGCATGCCGGGGTTGCCCGCGCCGCGCTGGAGAGCGGCGCGCGCATCGTCAACGACGTGTCCGGCGGGCGGGCCGATCCGGACATGGTCCGGGTGGTCGCCGACGCCGGGGTGCCGTGGGTGCTGATGCACTGGCGGTCGGTCGGCGCCGCCCGACCGCACGACGCGCCGTCCTACCGCGACGTGGTGGCCGAGGTGCGCGACGAACTGATGGCCGGAGCCGACGCCGCGGTGCGCGCCGGCGTGGCCGCCGACAAACTGATCCTCGACCCCGGCCTCGGGTTCGCCAAGACCGCGCAGCACAACTGGGCGCTGTTGGCCGCGCTGCCCGAGTTCGTCGCGACCGGTATCCCGATCCTGGTTGGTGCGTCGCGCAAGCGTTTCCTCGGCGCGCTGCTGGCCGACACCGACGGGCAGCCTCGGCCACCGGGCGGCCGGGAGACCGCGACGGCGGTGATCTCGGCGCTCGCGGCCTGGCACGGGGCGTGGGGAGTGCGGGTGCACGATGTCCGCGCGTCGGTCGACGCGCTGGCGGTGGTGGCGGCCTGGAAACGGGCGGGGCAACAGGCGGGACGGCATGGCTGATCGAATCGAGTTGCGCGGCTTACGGGTTCGCGGAAACCACGGGGTGTTCGACCATGAACGCCGCGACGGGCAGGACTTCGTCGTCGACGTCACGGTGTGGATCGACCTGCAGGCCGCGGCCGCCAGTGATGACCTCGCCGACACGCTCGACTACGGCGCGCTCGCGCAGCGGGCGGCCGGCATCGTCGGCGGCCCGGCGCGGCAACTGATCGAGACCGTCGCCGCGGAGATCGCGGAGGACGTGATGGGCGACGAGCGCGTGCACGCCGTCGAGGTCGTGGTGCACAAACCCGCTGCACCGATCCCGCTGGACTTCGCCGATGTCGCCGTCGTCGCGCGCCGGTCCCGGCGCGGCGGGCGCGGGGCGGCGCCGCAGTGACGTCGGTGGTGCTGTCGATCGGCTCCAACCTCGGGGACCGGATGGCGCATCTGCAGTCGGTCGTCGACGGCCTCGGCGACGCCGTCACCGCGGTCTCGCCGGTGTACGAGACCGACGCCTGGGGCGGGGTGGAACAGGGTGCGTTCCTCAATGCTGTTGTGCTGGCCGATGATTCGAGCCGTGATCCGCACGGGTGGCTGCGTCGAGCGCACGAACTCGAGGACGCCGCGCAGCGCGTCCGCGAGCAGCGGTGGGGACCCAGGACGCTCGATGTGGATCTGGTGGTGGTGCGCGACGGCGACCAGCTGGTGAGCGTTCACGACGACGTGCTCACGCTGCCGCATCCGTACGCGCACGTGCGTGCCTTCGTGCTCGAGCCGTGGCTGGTGGTCGATCCGGAGGCGACGCTGACCGTCGCCGGTCGGCCGGTGGGCGTGGAGTCGCTGCTGGCCGCCGTCGATTCCGGCGAACGCACCGGGGTGCGGCGCACGGAGCACGCGCTGCGGTTCGGGGCCGCGACCTGATGGGGCCGACGCGCAAACGGGACCTGGCCGCCGCGGTGGTCGCCGCCGCGGTGCTGGGTTACCTGCTGGTGCGGGCGACGTACCGGTACTTCCCGCCGATCACGGTCTGGACCGGCATGTCGTTGCTGGGCGTCGCGATCGGCCTCGCCGGGTGGGGCTTCTATGTCCGGGCGCGCATCCGGGACGCCGAGATCGGGGTGGGCCGGGGACGGCTGCATCCTCTCGCGGTCGCCCGGTCGGTGCTCATCGCGAAAGCCTCGGCGTGGATGGGCGCCGTGGTGCTCGGATGGTGGCTGGCCGTGTCGGCCTATGTGCTGCCCCGGCGGGGCACGCTGCGGGTGGCCGCGGCCGACTCCCCGGGCGCGATGATCGCGGGGTTGTGCGCGCTGGCGCTGGTGGTGGCGGCGCTGTGGTTGCAGCATTGCTGCCG
The DNA here is from genome assembly GCF_001044255.1 of Mycolicibacterium chubuense. Taxonomy (GTDB): domain Bacteria; phylum Actinomycetota; class Actinomycetes; order Mycobacteriales; family Mycobacteriaceae; genus Mycobacterium; species Mycobacterium chubuense. The sequence goes on along the minus strand of NZ_JYNX01000035.1, from coordinate 195,050 downwards.
GTCTCCCGACGACGCGCCGCCGGACGCCGACCCGGCGCCGGGCTGACCCGCCCACGTCGTCAACCTGCCGAATCGCCGCAGAGGTCGACACGCGCAGCGACCTGTGGCGGGTACAGTCGCCCCATGACCGATCCGACCCGCGGCGCCAGGATCCGGCGCGGTCCTCGTCGGCCCGGTTGGATCCTCACGACGGCTTTGCTGGTGCTCGCGATCGCCGCCAGTTCTGCCTTGGTTTTCACCAATCGGGTCGAGCTGCTCAAGCTTGCTGTGATCTTGGCGCTGTGGGCGGCGGTGGTCGCTGCGTTCGTGTCGGTGATCTACCGGCGGCAGAGCGACACCGACCAGGCGAAGGTGCGTGACCTCAAGCTGGTCTACGACCTGCAGCTGGAGCGGGAGATCTCGGCGCGTCGCGAATACGAGTTGTCCGTCGAGTCGCACCTTCGCCGCGAGCTCGCCGCCGAGTTGCGTGCCCAGTCCGCCGACGAGGTGGCCGCGCTGCGCGCCGAGTTGGCCGCGCTGCGCGCCAATCTCGAGTATCTGTTCGACGCCGACCTGTCGCACCGGCCGGCGATCGAGACCGATCGCGCGGCGCCGCCGTCGCTGACCGAATGGGGCCCTCGCCCCGAGGGTGCCGGCCGCGTGCGCAGCAGCCGCATCGACGCCGAGGAGACCGCGATCCTCGACGAGATCGACGACCACTCCCCGGACACCGAGGAGAGCCCGATCATCGACGTCCCCGCCGAGCCGCACCCGCCGGAGGAGAGCTGGCCGCCCGCCGCGGAGCCCGCCGGGGGTGCGCACCGGCGCGCCGGCGAGCGTGAACCCGCTCCGGGACCCTGGGCGCCTCCGCCGCCTCCGCCGCCCCCGCCGCCCCCCGAGACACCGCCGCCACCCCAGTTCCCGTGGCTGCCGCCGCAGGCGTCCCCCCCGCCCCCGCCCCCGCCGGAACCGGCGCCCGAACCAGAACCTGCCTCCCAGTGGCAGCCGGTGCCCGCCGAGGGGCGCTTCATCCCGGCAGGCGAGCCGGGAAGCAACTGGGTCGCACCGCCGGCGAACGGCACCGGGCCGGAGTACGTCGGCCGCAGGCGCGCACCCGAATCGGAACCCGAGCCCGAGGCGCCGCGGGGCCGGCACTCGTCGGCCGGCGAGACGCCCGAACCCGAGCCGGTCCCCGAGGAGACCGACGACGACCGGGACGGAGGCGCCCACACCGGTGGCCAGTCGGTCGCCGAACTGCTGGCCCGGCTGCAGGCCACGCCGTCGGGCGGAGGCCGGCGCCGACGCCGCGAGGACTGAAACCGGGCCTGCGTTAGGCTGTGGCCGACCGTCCGGTACCCGCCTGCGAGACCGGAACGAAACCCTTCGACAACCAGCGAGGTCGTCTGCAATGGTGCAGCCCCCGGTCGGTGGGAATGCCCCCCACGACGGGCTCCGCCCCGCCCGGCTCACCGTCGGTGTTCTCTCGGCCGGGAGGGTGGGCTCTGCCCTCGGCGCGGCCCTCGAGCGTGCTGAACACGTCGTCGCCGGGTGCGCCGCCGTGTCGAACGCGTCGCGCGCCCGCGCCGCGCGGTGGCTGCCCGACACGCCCGTGCTCCCGGTCGACGAGGTCGCCGCGCGCGCCGAGCTGCTGCTGCTGGCCGTCCCCGACGCCGAGCTGGCCGACCTGGTCGCGGGGCTGGCGGCCACCGGCGCCGTGCGGCCCAACACGATCGTGGCGCACACCTCGGGTGCCAACGGCATCGCGGTGCTGGCGCCGCTGGCCGAGCGCGGCTGCATCACGCTGGCCATCCATCCGGCGATGACATTCGCCGGCACCGACGAGGACGTCGACCGGCTGCGGGGCACCTGCTTCGGGATCACCGCGGCCGACGAGATCGGGTACGCGATCGCGCAGTCGCTGGTGCTCGAGATCGGCGGGGAGCCGTTCCGGGTGCGCGAGGACGCCCGCACGCTCTATCACGCGGCGCTCGCGCACGGCAGCAATCACGTGGTGACCGTGGTGCTCGACGCGCTCGAGGCGTTGCGGGCAGCGCTGAGCGGTCAGGAGCTCCTGGGGCAGGATCTCGTCGCCGACGCGCCGGGCGGGCTGGCCGAGCGCATCATCGGCCCGCTGGCGCGGGCGTCGCTGGACAACGCGCTGCGGCGCGGGCAGCGCGCGCTGACGGGCCCGGTGGCCCGCGGCGACGCGCGCGCCGTGGCCGCCCATCTCGAGGCGCTCGACGAGGTGGACCACGAACTGGCAGAGGCGTATCGAACGAATTCGTGGCGGACGGCGCAGCGGGCCCGGGCCCCGCGCGCTGTCCTCGACGTGCTGGCGGAGGCGGAACGACGATGATCACCGGTAGGGCGCCGAAGTTCTCGGCCGGTCACCTGAATGTGTATGCGCGGCCGCGCGATGTCTCCGATGTGACGAAGGCGCTGCGCGCGACCGGCCGCCGGATCGTGCTCGTGCCGACCATGGGCGCCCTGCACGAGGGACACCTCACGCTGATCCGCGCCGCCAAGCGCGTCCAGGGGGCGGTGGTGGTGGTGTCGATCTTCGTCAACCCGCTGCAGTTCGGCGCCGGTGAGGATCTCGACGCCTATCCGCGCACCCTCGACGACGACCTCGACGCGCTGCGGGCCGAGGGCGTGCAGATTGCGTTCACCCCGACCGAGGACGACATGTATCCGCAGGGCCGACGCACCACCGTGGTGCCCGGGCCGCTGGGGGCTGAACTCGAAGGCGCTTCGCGGCCAACGCATTTCGCGGGTGTGCTGACCGTGGTGCTGAAGCTGTTCAACACCGTGCATCCCGACCGCGCCTACTTCGGCGAGAAGGACTATCAGCAGCTGACGCTGATCCGGCAGATGGTCACCGACCTCGATCTGGGTATCGAGGTCATCGGCGTCCCGATCGTGCGCGAGGCCGACGGGCTGGCGATGTCGTCGCGCAACCGCTACCTCGACCCGGTGCAGCGCGAGCAGGCCGGGGCGCTGTCCGCGGCGCTGCTGGCCGGCATGTACGCCGCGGCCACCGGGGTGCCCGCCGCGCTGGACGCCGCCCGCGCGGTGCTCGACGAGGTGCCCGCACTCACGCTGGACTACCTGGAGGTGCGCGACCCGATGCTCGGGCCGGCTCCCGCCGAGGGCCCCGCACGGATGCTGATCGCCGCCAAGCTCGGCGCCACCCGCCTGCTCGACAACATCGCGATCGACGTCGGCGCCAGCGCCGGCATCGACGGCCATCCCCGCACCCCCAGCGGTGACAGCCACGAATTGCCCTGGAGGAATTGATGTTCCGCACGATGCTCAAGAGCAAGATCCATCGCGCCACCGTGACCCAGGCCGATCTGCACTATGTGGGATCGGTGACGATCGACGCGGACCTGATGGAGGCCGCCGATCTGATCGAGGGGGAGCAGGTCACCATCGTCGACGTCGACAACGGCGCCCGGCTGGTCACCTATGTGATCACCGGCGAGCGTGGCAGCGGTGTCATCGGAATCAACGGCGCTGCAGCTCATCTGGTGCATCCAGGAGATCTGGTGATCTTGATCGCCTACGCGGTGGTCGACGACGCCGAAGCCAAGGCGCTGCAGCCGCGGGTGGTGTTCGTCGACGCCGAGAACCGATTGGTTGAGCTCGGCAGTGATCCCGCAGAAGTTCCGGCCGGGGTTCCCGCGCACGCGCCGGCAGGCGCGCCGGATCTGTTGTCGGCTCGGTGATCTGCGGTGCTCCTTGCGATCGACGTCCGTAACACCCACACCGTCGTCGGCCTGATCTCCGGCGCCGGCGACCACGCCAAGGTGGTGTCGCACTGGCGGATCCGCACCGAATCCGAGGTCACCGCCGATGAGCTCGCGCTGACCATCGACGGGTTGATCGGCGACGACGCCGAGCGACTCACCGGCGCGGCGGGCCTGTCGACGGTGCCATCGGTGCTCCACGAGGTGCGGGTGATGCTCGAGCAGTACTGGCCTTCGGTGCCGCACGTGCTGATCGAACCCGGTGTGCGAACCGGGATCCCGCTGCTGGTCGACAACCCCAAGGAGGTCGGGGCGGACCGCATCGTCAATTGCCTTGCCGCGTACCAGAAGTACGGTACGGCCGCGATCGTCGTCGACTTCGGGTCGTCGATCTGCGTCGATGTGGTGTCGGCCCGGGGGGAGTTCCTCGGCGGTGCGATCGCGCCCGGCGTGCAGGTGTCCTCGGACGCCGCGGCGGCGCGGTCGGCGGCCCTGCGGCGCGTCGAGCTGACCCGGCCGCGCTCGGTGGTCGGCAAGAACACCGTCGAATGCATGCAGGCCGGTGCGGTGTTCGGGTTCGCCGGCCTGGTGGACGGTCTGGTCAGCCGGGTGCGCGAGGACGTCGAGGGTTTCGGCGGCGACGACGTCGCGGTGGTGGCCACCGGCCACACCGCGCCGCTGGTGCTGCCCGATCTGCGGACCGTCGAGCACTACGACCGGCACCTGACGCTGGACGGGCTGCGGCTGGTGTTCGAACGCAACCGCGACGGGCAGCGGGGCAAGCTCAAGCAGGCCCGCTAGAAGGCCGAGCGGCCTGCTTGTCAGGGCCGCGCTAAAAGTACGTCCGGATCAGGTCGACCACCCGGTCCCCGGCGTCGAGCACGGGGATCAGCCGCCACTTGTCGAACACGGTGCAGGGGTGCGAGATCCCGAACCGCAGCCACTGCCCGACGTCGGCGCTGTCGGCGCCGCCGAGCCGCAGATTGGCGTGCTGGTCGTACAGCGTGGTCAACGCGCTGCCGGGCAGATCGAGCGGCATCGGCAGGCCCTGGTCGAATCCGACGTCACGCCGGCCCATCGCGACCACGGCCAGCTCCGGTTCCGGCCGGGACACCACCGCCGCGCGTACCTCGAACGCCGGCCGCAGCGCGTCGCCGCCGTCCCGGGTCAGCGGCGACGTCCGCTGATAGATCCCGTGATCGTGGGTCAGGTAGCACCCACTGCGCAGCACCGTGCGCACCGGGACCTCGCCGGGCCACCCGGTCAGCGCGTCGGCGACGGCGTCGAAGTATGTGCTCCCGCCCGCGCTGACCATCATCGACTCGGTCTGCACCAGCGGCGCCAGCCCGATCGCCGTCGCGCGCAGCAGTCGCAGGTGCTCGGCCACCACGTCCTGCTCCTGCGGCGTCAGCTTCTGTCCGACGGCCGCCTCGTATCCGGCGACGCCCGCCAGCCGCAGCCGCGGGGAGGCCGCGACAGCACGGGCGACGGCGTCGATCTCGGCGCGATCCCGGCAGCCGCTTCGGCCGCCGGGAATCCCCACCTCGACGCACACGTCGACCGGGCGGCTCGAGCCGGCCAGCCCCGCCGTCATCAGCTCCACGCCGCGCACCGAGTCCACCCAGCACGTGAACGTCAGCTGCGGGTCGGCGTCGAGCTCGGCGCCCACCCAGGCCAGCCCGGCGCGGTCCACGAGTTCGCCCGCCAAGACCAGTGACGTCACCCCGAAGGCGCGGTAGACCGCGGCCTGCGCCACGGTGGCCACGGTGATCGCACACGCTCCGGCCGCGAGCTGGCGCGCGGCCAGCTGCGGCGCCATGTGCGTCTTGCCGTGGGGAGCCAACTCCACACCGCGCTGCCGGCACCACGCCGCCATCGTCTCCAGGTTGTGCGTCAGCGCCTCGGCGCGCAGCACGCAGACCGGACCGGGGGCGTCGTCGTCGGACCACCGGGGTCCCTCGGCGACGATCTCGGCGGCCGTGCGACCCCACCACTGCACCGGGACGCCCTTGAAGCGCCAGTCCAGCGGCTCGTCGGCAGCTGCGGGCACGGTCACCCGTTCATTTAAGCTGGCACGTCGTGACCGACGAATCCGGCAACGCAGATCTGGCCAGTGACATCCCCGGGGACATCCCCGACGACCTCCCCGAGCAGTTCCGGATCCGTCAGGCGAAGCGCCAGAAGTTGCTCGACGAGGGTCGCGAGCCCTATCCCGTCGAGGTGGCGCGCACCCACACCCTCGCCGAGGTGCGCCAGGCGTTCCCCGCGCTCGCCGCCGACGAGACGACCGGCACGCTGGTTGGGGTGTCGGGCCGGGTCATCTTCGCCCGTAACTCCGGCAAGCTCTGCTTCGCGACGCTGCAGGAGGGCGACGGCACCCAGCTGCAGGCGATGATCAGCCTGGACCGCGTCGGCCAGGAATCACTCGACGCGTGGAAGGCCGACGTCGATCTCGGCGACATCGTGTTCGTGCACGGGGAGGTCATCAGTTCGCGGCGCGGCGAATTGTCTGTGCTGGCCGACTCCTGGCAAATCGCGTCCAAGTCGTTGCGGCCGCTGCCGGTGGCGCACAAGGAGATGAGCGAAGAGGCACGGGTGCGGCAGCGCTACGTGGATCTCATCGTGCGCCCCGAGGCGCGCACCATCGCCCGCCAGCGCATCGCGGTGGTGCGGGCCGTGCGCTCGGCGCTGGAGCGGCGGGGCTTCCTCGAGGTCGAGACCCCCATGCTGCAGACGCTGGCCGGCGGCGCGGCGGCGCGTCCCTTCGTCACCCACTCCAATGCGCTCGACGCGGATCTTTATCTGCGCATTGCCCCGGAACTTTTTCTCAAGCGTTGCGTCGTCGGCGGTTTCGACCGGGTTTTCGAGTTGAATCGGGTGTTCCGAAACGAAGGCGCCGATTCCACCCATTCCCCCGAATTCGCGATGCTGGAGACTTATCAGGCCTACGGTACATACGACGATTCCGCGAAGGTGACGCGAGAACTCATCCAGGAGGTCGCCGACGAGGCGATCGGCACGCGCCAGGTGACTTTGCCCGACGGAAGTGTCTACGACCTCGACGGCGAATGGGACAGCGTCGGAATGTATCCGTCTTTGTCCGAAGCGCTCGGGGAGGAGATCACGCCGCAGACTTCCGCCGAACGGCTCTGGCAGATCGCCGACCGACTCGGTGTCGAGATTCCCCGTGATCGCGGATATGGGCACGGGAAATTGGTGGAGGAACTGTGGGAGCACGCGGTCGGCGACACTTTGTGGGCGCCGACATTCGTCCGCGACTTCCCGGTGGAGACCACACCGCTGACCCGCGAGCATCGCAGTATCGACGGCGTCACCGAAAAATGGGATCTCTACATTCGTCACATCGAACTCGCGACCGGCTATTCCGAACTGATCGATCCGGTGATCCAGCGGGAAAGGTTCGAAGCCCAAGCGCGCGCCGCGGCCGCGGGCGATGACGAAGCAATGGCGCTCGACGAGGATTTTCTGTCCGCGCTCGAGTACGGCATGCCCCCGACAACGGGTACCGGAATGGGCATCGACCGCCTGCTCATGGCGTTGACAGGGCTGTCCATTAGGGAGACGGTTTTGTTCCCGATTGTTCGTCGGCACGGCTACTGAACCGCCGCGATTGTCGCGTTGTTGAATGGCAACCCCATTTATGGCAGATTGGTGCCGGGGATTGGGAGCCTAGCGAGCATTTGTGTCGCGCAGCGCGTACAGAAGGGCACTGGCCATGGCCAAGAAAGTCACCGTCACCCTCGTCGACGATTTCGACGGTGAAGGCGCCGCCGACGAGACCGTCGAATTCGGTCTCGACGGAGTGAGTTACGAGATCGACCTGTCCGCCAAGAACGCCGCCAAACTCCGCAACGATCTCAAGCAGTGGGTCGAGGCGGGCCGCCGGGTCGGTGGCCGTCGCCGCGGCCGCGCCGTCGGTACCGGCCGGGGTCGCGCCGCCATCGACCGCGAGCAGAGCGCGGCAATCAGGGAGTGGGCGCGCCGCAACGGTCACAACGTCTCCACTCGCGGCAGAATCCCCGCTGATGTCATCGACGCGTTCCACGAGGCAACGTAGGGCCTCGTTGCCAGCACACTTTCCGGGGTGATCGTTCGCTCGCGGCGAACCCACCCGGGCGCTCGGGACGAAACGAAATCCGGGCCCGACGCGTTGGTCTGGGCAGTGCCGGGTGGTCACCGCATCCGCTCCCGTTGCCATCGCCGGTTTCAGCCGGCGGTGAACCGGGGCGACAGGCGGGGCACCCGGGGCCGCCGCCCATTACAGTGGACGGCAGGTGCAGAGCACTTTCTCGTGCGTGTGCCTACCTATGCGATGGAGAGCAGGTAACCACGGATGTTCGAAAGATTCACCGACCGTGCACGTCGGGTTGTCGTCCTGGCTCAAGAAGAGGCCCGGATGCTCAATCACAACTACATCGGCACCGAGCACATCCTGCTGGGACTCATTCACGAGGGTGAGGGAGTGGCCGCCAAGTCACTCGAATCGCTGGGCATCTCCCTGGAGGGTGTGCGCAGCCAGGTCGAGGAGATCATCGGTCAGGGCCAGCAGGCGCCGTCCGGGCACATCCCCTTCACCCCGCGTGCGAAGAAGGTGCTGGAGCTGAGCCTGCGCGAGGCGCTGCAGCTCGGCCACAACTACATCGGCACCGAGCACATCCTGCTGGGCCTGATCCGCGAAGGCGAGGGCGTGGCCGCCCAGGTGCTGGTCAAGCTCGGCGCGGAACTGACCCGGGTGCGCCAGCAGGTCATCCAGCTGCTGAGCGGATACCAGGGCAAGGAGACCGCCGAAGCCGGCACCGGCGGGCGCGGCGGCGAGGCGGGCAACCCGTCGACGTCGCTGGTGCTCGACCAGTTCGGCCGCAATCTGACCGCCGCCGCGATGGAGGGCAAGCTCGACCCGGTCATCGGCCGCGAGAAGGAAATCGAGCGGGTCATGCAGGTGCTGAGCCGCCGCACCAAGAACAACCCGGTGCTGATCGGTGAGCCCGGCGTCGGTAAGACCGCCGTCGTGGAGGGGCTCGCGCAGGCGATCGTGCACGGCGACGTTCCCGAGACGCTCAAGGACAAGCAGCTCTACACCCTGGACCTGGGTTCGCTGGTCGCAGGCAGCCGCTACCGCGGTGACTTCGAGGAGCGCCTGAAGAAGGTCCTCAAGGAGATCAACACCCGCGGCGACATCATCCTGTTCATCGACGAGCTGCACACGCTCGTCGGTGCCGGTGCCGCCGAGGGCGCGATCGACGCCGCGAGCATCCTCAAGCCGAAGCTGGCCCGCGGTGAGCTGCAGACCATCGGCGCGACCACCCTCGACGAGTACCGCAAGTACATCGAGAAGGACGCCGCGCTCGAGCGCCGGTTCCAGCCGGTGCAGGTCGGCGAGCCGACGGTGGCGCACACCATCGAGATCCTCAAGGGGCTGCGCGACCGGTACGAGGCACACCACCGCGTCTCGATCACCGACGGTGCGATCGCGGCGGCCGCGACCCTGGCCGACCGCTACATCAACGACCGTTTCCTGCCCGACAAGGCGATCGACCTGATCGACGAGGCCGGTGCGCGGATGCGGATCCGCCGGATGACCGCGCCGCCGGACCTGCGCGAGTTCGACGAGAAGATCGCCGACGCGCGCCGGGAGAAGGAGTCCGCGATCGACGCGCAGGACTTCGAGAAGGCCGCGAACCTGCGCGACAAGGAGAAGCAGCTCGTCGCGCAGCGGGCCGAGCGTGAGAAGCAGTGGCGCTCAGGCGATCTCGACGTGGTCGCCGAGGTCGACGACGAGCAGATCGCCGAGGTGCTGGGCAACTGGACCGGTATCCCGGTGTTCAAGCTCACCGAGGAGGAGACCACCCGGCTGCTCCGCATGGAGGACGAGCTGCACAAGCGGATCATCGGCCAGGAGGACGCCGTCAAGGCGGTCTCCAAGGCGATCCGTCGTACGCGTGCCGGTCTGAAGGACCCCAAGCGTCCGTCGGGCTCGTTCATCTTCGCCGGCCCGTCCGGTGTCGGTAAGACCGAGCTGTCCAAGGCGCTGGCCAACTTCCTGTTCGGCGACGACGACGCGCTCATCCAGATCGACATGGGCGAGTTCCACGACCGCTTCACCGCCTCGCGCCTGTTCGGTGCCCCTCCGGGGTACGTCGGCTACGAGGAGGGCGGCCAGCTCACCGAGAAGGTGCGCCGCAAGCCGTTCAGCGTCGTGCTGTTCGACGAGATCGAGAAGGCCCACCAGGAGATCTACAACAGCCTCCTGCAGGTGCTGGAGGACGGCCGTCTCACCGACGGTCAGGGCCGCACGGTCGACTTCAAGAACACCGTGCTGATCTTCACCTCGAACCTCGGGACGTCCGACATCTCCAAGGCGGTGGGCCTCGGCTTCACCCAGGGTGGTGGCGAGAACAACTACGAGCGGATGAAGCAGAAGGTCAACGACGAGCTGAAGAAGCACTTCCGGCCGGAGTTCCTGAACCGTATCGACGACATCATCGTGTTCCACCAGCTGACGCAGGACGAGATCATCAAGATGGTCGACCTGATGATCGGCCGGGTCGGCAATCAGTTGCGGGCCAAGGACATGACCATGGAGCTGACGGATCGGGCCAAGGCTCTGCTGGCCAAGCGCGGCTTCGACCCGGTGCTCGGTGCCCGTCCGCTGCGGCGCACCATCCAGCGCGAGATCGAGGACCAGCTGTCGGAGAAGATCCTCTTCGAGGAGGTCGGACCCGGCCAGAACGTCACCGTCGACGTCGACAACTGGGACGGCGAGGGTCCCGGCGAGGACGCGGTGTTCACCTTCCTTGGTGGGCCGAAGCGCGCCGAGACGCCGGAGCCGGATCTGGCCCAGGCGGGAGCGGCGGGCGCGCCGAGCGTCGCCGAGTAACGCACGATCACGCAAACGGGCGGTCACTTCACCAGTGGCCGCCCGTTTGTCATACGATCCTGCTTGTCATCGACGGAAATCGGAATCTGGTGAGACTCCAGAACGGTCGCGCCACTGTGAACAGTCAGACCCGATGCCGTCGGCACCCGCCGACTGGGACGCGAAATCCCGGAAAGGACTCACCATGACCGCTCCTCACGCCCCCACCACACGCGCGAAGGCCATCGACTTCTCCGCCACCAAGGCGGTGCTCTGGCTGTCGCTGACGGCGTTCTTCGCGCTGCTGACGCTGTACTTCGTCGGCCTCGACCAGGGCGCCACCTCGGTGTTCGGCGCCAACACCGCCATTCACGAGTTCCTGCACGACGGGCGGCACCTGCTCGGCTTCCCCTGCCACTGACCCGGCGACCCAGGGGACAACCGAACATGGAGAAGCAGATCATCGGGCGCGGCCTGCTGGCCGGCGCCGTCGCCGGTGTGCTGGCGTTTCTTTTCGCGCGGCTGTTCGTCGAGCCGCAGATCGACAAGGCCATCGCCTATGAGGACGGCGTGGGCGCCGCCCACGAGGCGATGGAACACGGCGGACACAGCCACGGCGAGGCGGGTGGCGGCTTCAGCCGCGCCATCCAGGCCAACATCGGGATGGGTCTGGGTGTGTTGCTGTTCAGCGTCGCGATCGGCGCACTGTTCGCCGTCGTCTTCGCGGTGGCCTACGGCCGGGTGGGCGACGTCTCCGCGCGCCTGTTGGCGGTCTACGTCGCGGGCGGCATGCTGCTCAGCCTGTACGTCGTGCCGTTCCTGAAGTACCCGGCCAGCCCGCCTGCGCTCAGCCTCGACGAGACGATCCGCCAGCGCACACTTCTCTACCTGCTGATGGTGGTGGTCTCGGCCGCGCTGCTGGTGGGCGCGGTGATCCTCGGGCGGCGGCTGGCGGGGCGGCTCGGCGGGTGGAACGCCACGCTGGCGGCCGCCGGCGCGTACGTCGTCGCGGTCGCCGCCGTGATGCTGGCGTTGCCGACGGTGGACGAGACGCCGGGTCCGCTGGTCGACGACGCGGGCACGATCCTGTACGGCGGTTTCCCCGCCGACGTGCTCTACGAGTTCCGGCTCGCCTCGCTCGGCACGCAGGTGGTCGTCTACGCGACGATCGGACTGGTCTTCGCCGCGCTGGTGTCGCGTCTGCTCGGGGAGCGAAAGCAGGACGTCTGGTCATCGTGAGCGAGGTCGTCCGGCTGACCTTCGTGTCGCACGGCATGACCGACGCGATGGCGGCCGGACGATTTCCCACCGACGAACCGCTCAACGCACTGGGGCGCAGGCAGGCCGGTGCGGGGATCGACCTGCGCGGCGCCGACCGCGTCTACTGCGGTCCGGAGGCGCGGACCATCCAGACCGCCGACCTGCTCGGCGCGCACCCGCAGATCGAACCCCGGCTCGCCGACCTGGACTGCGGACGGTGGCGCGGCGAGGTGCTGGGCCGGGTGCCGCCCGCCGAACTGGCGATCTGGCTGACCGACCCGGCGCAGGCGCCGCACGGCGGCGAGACCGTCATCGACCTCATCGAGCGGGTCCGCGGGTGGATGGAAGCGCTGACCGCCGAGCGGATCCGGGTTCTCGCCGTCACCCATCCGGCGGTGATCCGCGCCGCGATGCTGGTCGTGCTCGATGCGCCGCCGAAGTCGTTCTGGCGCATCGACATCGCACCGGTGAGCGCGACCGTGATGCACTTTCGCGGGCACGCCTGGACCCTGCACGCGCAGCCCTGAGCTACCGCGGCGCCACCATGCCGAACATCTGCCGGGCGATCGACAGCAGCCAGGACGCCGCGGTCGGGCTGCGGTACTGCGACCAGTTGGTCTGCATGCTGACCACCCAGCCCTGACCGGTGCGGTCCTCGGCGTACCAGCTGAACGTCAGATCGCCGGGCAGGTTGCCGGCCTTGGCCCCGATGTAGGGCCACAGCGTGCGGTCCAGGTCGATCCCGGGCACGACGGACAGGATGTCGTGCACCGGTGCGGCCTCGCCGGTCGCGTTGCGCTGCAGCGCGGCGTGCAGTCGGCAGATGTCGGCGGCGCTGGCGTACCACTCGGCGCCGATGTCGGAGGCCGGCATGTGGGTGCGCTGCGGATCCGGCTCGTAGGGTCGCGCGTTGGTCTGCTGCAGCAGTTGCGCACGGCCGGCGGGGGTGGCCTGCTTCCACTGTTCGCGGAGGTTGGGTTCGCCCCAGCCCACCGAGAACAGCTCGTGCATGGTCGGGAACGGCGTCATGCTCGCCGGGTCGTGATGGCCCGCGGCCACCAGGGCGCGTTCGATGGCGCGGGGGCCCATCCGCTCGATGAGCAGGTCGGTGGCCATGTTGTCGCTCGCGGAGATCATCTGTTGCGCGGCGTCGCGCACCGTCACCGTCGCGCCCGGCGGCAGCTTGTCGAAGCCCGAGGAACCGACGGCCTTGGCCTCGGTCGTGATGGTCAGGGGGTCGGTCCATGCGACCGTGTGGGCCTTGACCGCGTCGGACAGGGCGTAGAGCACGTACAGCTTGAAGATCGACGCCAGCGGCAGCGACATCTCGGTGTTGGTGCCCGCCACCTTCGTGCACCGTCCGTCGGTCACCTTGGCCACCTGGTAGGAGTACTTCGCGCCCGACTTCGTCAGCTCCCTGTCGACGTCGGGCCACGACGTGATCCGCGGCGGCACGAGCTCGGCCGAGAACCGGTCGACCATGCCGGCGTCGTCGGTGCGCAGTTCGATCGTCTGAGCCACCCCGTAGGACGTGAGCACGTGCAGGGTGGCGCTGCCGGCGCCGACGTCGACCTTGGTCACGGTGAACGGCCGGTCCCACCACATCCGGTCCATCGTCACGCCGACGGCCTCGAGGACCTGCGGCGCCGCCAGGGTGCGCACGCCGTTCTCCCCGATGGGCCAGTCGCTGTTGAGCATGTCCATCGTCTGCTTGGCGCGCAGACCCTGCGGGGTGTTGATCTGGATGGGGACGCCGTAGGCGGCGTCGGCCGGGGCGGGTCGGGTACCGGTGCAGCCGCACGCCAGGGCTGCGACGGACAGCAGCGCGACCGCGCAGGCGGTCACTCGGCGTCGAGCCCCGGCGGCCCTACGCGTCGGTGCGGGTTCCTGCAACGTCGAGCACAACCTCGAACTCGAGCAGCGACGCGCCCTTGGCGACCGGGTTGGCACGCTCACCGGCGTGCGCCTCGATGGCCGGTCCGCTGGCCCATGCCTGGAACGCCTCTTCGGACTCCCACTGCGTGACGACGAAGTACCGGTCCTCGCCCTTTATCGGGCGCAGCAGCTGGAAGCCGAGGAAACCGGCTTGGTTGTCGACGGCGTGGGCGCGGTGGGCGAACCGCTTCTCCAGTTCCGGGCCGGCGCCGGGCGGGACCTCGATCGCGTTGATCTTCACCACCGGTGTCGGCTTGGCGTTCTGCTCGGACATGGCGTTCAGGCTACCGCGTGGCCCCGGCATGATGACCCCATGGACCTGCTCACCGCCGTGGGCGGCAGTGGCCGCCCGCTGGTGCTGGTGCACGGGCTGATGGGCCGGGGCTCCACGTGGTCGCGGCAACTGCCGTGGCTGACCCGCTGGGGCCGGGTCCACACCTACGACGCTCCGTGGCACCGCGGTCGCGAGGTCCCCGACGACCACCCGGTCTCGACCGAACGTTTCGTCGCCGATCTCGCCGACGCCGTCGGGTCGCTGGGGGAGCCGGCGATCATGATCGGCCACTCGATGGGCGGCCTGCACTCGTGGTGTCTGGCCGCGGCCCGGCCGGAACTGGTCGAGGCGGTGGTCGTCGAGGACATGGCGCCGGATTTCCGCGGCCGGACGACGGGGCCGTGGGAGCCGTGGGTGCACGCGCTGCCGGTCGAGTTCGGCGCCGAGGAGCAGGTCTATGCGGAGTTCGGCCCGGTCGCGGGGCGGTACTTCCTGGAGGCGTTCGACCGCACGGCGACGGGGTGGCGGCTGCACGGGCACCCCCGCCGGTGGATCGAGATCGCGGCGGAATGGGGCACCCGCGACTACTGGGAGCAGTGGCGGGCCGTCGACGTGCCGACGCTGCTGATCGAGGCAGGCAACTCGGTGACGCCGCCGGGCCAGATGGCCGAGATGGCGCGGGTGGGCAGGCGCACCACCTACGTGCAGGTGCCCGGGGCCGGTCATCTCGTGCACGACGACGCCCCGGGGAAATATCGGGACGCCGTCGAGACGTTTCTAACGACGTTCACCCGTGGCGCTTGAGCGCGGCCAGGACGGCTGACGTTCGAAGCGGGTCCGGATGGCGTCCACATCGTGCGCGACGCGGGAGAGGTCACGGTCGTCCTCGAAGAGGCGGCCCGCCAGCGGCGCGGCGAAGCGGAACTGCTCGCGGTGCAGCCGCAGCACGCCGGAGCGGTGAGCCGCCCATGTCAGCGCGGCTGCGAGGGCGAACGGGAGGGACAGGATCAGGAAGGTCAGTGCAATGCTCATGGCAGTAATCGTGCGCCAACGAAATATCGTGCCAACAGTGGCAGAAGCGACATCCGTGGATAAGATGCTGCCATGACGATCCGCACGGTGTCGGCGTTGGTCCTCGATGGATTGGCAGTGTTCGAGTTCGGCGTGATCTGCGAGGTGTTCGGCATCGACCGCTCCGCCGACGGCGTTCCCAACTTCGACTTCAAGGTCTGCGGACCTGAGCCGGGTAAGCCGCTGCGCACCTCGGTCGGCGCGACGATCATCCCCGATCACGGCCTCGACGATCTCGTGGGCGCCGACCTGGTCGCCATTCCGGCGATCGGCGGTTCGGAGTATCTGCCCGAGGCGCTCGAAGCGATTCGCCGGGCCGCCGACTCCGGGTCGATCATCCTGACGGTGTGCTCGGGTGCGTTCGTCGCGGGCGCGGCCGGCCTGCTCGACGGACGGCCGTGCACCACCCACTGGATGCACGCCGACGAACTCGCGCGCATGTATCCGACCGCCAAGGTGGACCGCAACGTGCTGTTCGTCGACGACGGCAACCTGATCACCAGCGCGGGGACCGCAGCGGGCATCGACGCGTGCCTGCACTTGGTGCGCCGCGAGATGGGCAGCGAGATCACCAACAAGATCGCTCGTCGCATGGTGGTGCCACCGCAGCGTGACGGCGGGCAGCGCCAGTACATCGACCAGCCGATCCCGGTGCGA
Source organism: Mycolicibacterium chubuense (assembly GCF_001044255.1). Lineage (GTDB taxonomy): Bacteria > Actinomycetota > Actinomycetes > Mycobacteriales > Mycobacteriaceae > Mycobacterium > Mycobacterium chubuense. The sequence goes on along the minus strand of NZ_JYNX01000035.1, from coordinate 179,248 downwards.
TGTTCGGAGCGTTTCGCCCCGCACCTGGACTGGATCCTGGCCAACCTGGACAAGCCGCACACCGTCACGTCGCTGGCGCGCCGGGCGCACATGTCGGGCCGCACGTTCGCGCGCCGCTTCGTCGAGGAGACCGGCCGCACGCCGATGCAGTGGGTCACCGATCAGCGCGTGCTCTTCGCCCGCCGGTTGCTCGAGGAGACCACGATGGACATCGACGGCATCGCCGACCAGTCGGGCTTCGGTAACGCCACGCTGCTGCGGCACCACTTCCGCCGGATCATCGGCGTCACCCCCTCGGATTACCGGCGCCGATTCGCTTCTGCCGCAGCCGAATCCGAGTGCGCCGCGACAGCGTAGAAGCCGGCTCGGCCCGGTTGGGAGCGACAATTGCCGCCAACGGTAATTTTTGCTGATCACTTGACTTCGGCGGGTAATCCGCGACGTAACTGACGTTATGTGGGCGAGCGCGCCGCCCGGGTGGGAGAGCGGCGAAGAGGGCGCCGGCCAGTGCAAATGCGTCCTGACCTATCCATGCGGCGAAATACAGTTATCCGTTGGCCGATTGCCCGCAAACCAGGTATCGGACATTCAGCAAACGATATCGATTGCAATCGCAATGAACAGACAGTGATTGGCTATCGGATTGCATGCTCTGTGAGAGAGTGCTGCCGAGGTTAAACAACTGGTACATGTGATGATTGCCCCCTGGCGATTCGAAGTGAGCTAACGCGCTGTGCGTCGGCGCGCCCCGGTTGCCTTAATCCCGTTGGAGTTCGACTATGAACACAGCAAACCCCTCGTATGCGATCTGCATTTCTCATGGATCAGCCCGTCATGTCGGCCGAGTGGGCGCGCTCGCCGTGGCGCTGGGCATCGGTAGCGCACTTCTCGGCGGTGCGGGTGTCGCGTTTGCGGACAGCACCGGTTCACCCGCCGCGCAATCGTCGGCCGACGGTGGCGCGGCAGCCGGCGCAGGACCCTCGGTGACCCGCGCCGAACGGCGAGCCGCTGCCAAGGGCGACGACGCCGAATCGCCGACCACGGGGAAGAAGCGGTTCCGCAGCGCGGCCGGGCCCGGCGTCGCGGACAGGACTGCCCGCGCCGGACACCGATTGCGCCGGGATGACGACACCGCGGGCGCGGCAGATTCCGCCACCGGGGAGGCGGTCAGTGACACCGTGCGCGCGACGCGAGTGCCGCGACGGCTGGCCGCCAGTGCAGCGCCGGCGCCCGATACGTCTGTGGTGACGCCGGCGAGCCAATCCGTCCCCGCCCGGCCGCGGGTGGTGAGGGTGCTCGAGACGCTCACCCGTGACCTGTCGGCACGTCCGCAGCCGGCGACGCCCGCGCAGACCGCCCTGCTGTCCCTTCTGGTGGCCTGGACGAGCCGGGTGTCCGGCCAGGCGGAGCCGACCGCCGCGCTCCGGTCGACGACCTCCACCGCGCCGACAGCGCTGGCGACGGTCGCCGTGACACCGACCTTCGTACAGGTCGCTGCGGCGACGCCGCAGACACCGCAGACCTCGGTTGCCGTGAAGTACTCGGGTGCGCAGACCGCCGGTGACACGAATGTCGTTGCCATCGGCTGGAACAACGCGACATCGACGATCAGGTCCGTCACCGATTCGGCCGGCAACACCTACCGCGCCGCGGTGCCGACGGCGCGAGGGTCGGGGATCAGTCAGGCCATCTACTACGCCTCGGGGATCAGCAGCGCCGCCGCGGGTTCGAACACGGTGACCGTCGTGTTCAACACCGCCACGCCGTACGTGGACCTGCGTGCACTTGAGTACCGCGGACTCGACCCGGTCGATCCGTTCGACGTGGGTGCGTCAGGGAAGGGCTGGGGACGGTCGGCCAGCAGCGGAACGGTGAGGACCACGGCGGGCAACGAACTCGTGTTCGGCGCCGGCATCACCACCGGGGGATTCACCGCCGCCGGCAGCGGTTTCAGTTCCCGGATCATCACCACGCCCGACGGCGACATCGCCCAGGACAAGGCGGTGAGCACCGCCGGGAGGTACAGCGCGACGGCGTCGTTGCGCGGCTACAGCAGGTGGCTCATGCAGGTGGCCACCTTCAGAGCGGCCTCAGCACCGGCTGCCGTTCCCGACACCACGGCGCCGACGGTATCGGTGAGCGTTCCGGCCGGGACCGTCTCGGGCACGGTGACGTTCACCGCGACGGCGACGGACAACGTCGGGGTCGCCGGCGTGCAGTTCCTGGTCGACAACGCGGCGGTGGGCGCCGCAGATCCGTCGTCGCCCTACAGCGTGTCGTGGAACAGCGCCGGGGCCGCCAACGGCGCCCACACGGTGACCGCGCGGGCGACCGACACCAGCGGCAACACCGCACTGTCGGCGCCGATCGTCTTCACCGTCGGCAACACCGCTGTCGACTCCCTCGCGCCGACGGTGTCCGTGACGGTGCCCGGCGGGACAGTGTCGGGGACGGTGACCCTGACCGCGACCGCGTCGGACAACGTCGCGGTGGCCGGGGTGCAGTTCCTGGTCGACAACAAAGTCATTGGTAGTCAGGATAATTCGTCGCCGTACAGCGTGTCCTGGAACAGCGCCGGGGTCAGCAACGGAACGCACACGTTGACCGCACGGGCAATCGACACGAGCGGCAACACCGCGGTGTCCGCGCCGGTCACCGTCACCGTCGCCAACACGGCCGTCGCACCGCCGATCTTCGTCGGCGACTACAGCACCGGCAACTTCAGCCAGTGGTCGGTGGTGCAGAACAAGTACTTCAACTCCTACGGCAAGGACTACGTACCGCAGTATCCCGCGACGATCGTCAACGATCCGGTGAAGGGCAAAGTGGCGCGGTTCGAAGTGCGCTCGGGCGACTATCCGGGATTCGTGTCGGGGGATCGCTCCGAGGTGCAGAGCACGACCGCGCTGAGCGGCGGTGCCACCGAGGGACAGACATCGTGGTACTCGCTTTCCACGAAGTTCGATGCCGGATTCCCGCAGAACCACGCCAACCTTGGCTGGGGGCTGGTGAACCAGTGGCACGCCAGTGATGCCGGTGGCAGCCCGCCGCTGGCCTTCATCGTCAACGGACAGAACGGTTATCTGTCTCTGATGGCCGAGAGGCAGTCCGCACCAGCGCAGTACCTGGGGAAGGTCATCCTCTGGCAGACCCCGCTGAACGTCGGCACGTGGCACGACATCACGATGGAGGTCACCTGGTCGGCCTCGGACACCATCGGTTCAGTGCGGCTGTGGGAGAACGGCGTCGCCCAAACCCTCACCAACGGCTCGACCACATATCACGTGCGGACGCTGGTCCCCGGTGGCGGCGGTGTCTACTACAAGGAGGGCTACTACCGGCAACGGGACCTCGCACCCACCGGAATCGTCTATCACGCCGGATTCCGGGTGGCCTCAACCCAGGCAGGACTGGGACTCTAGTCCGGGGTCGACCGCCCGCTGCCGGTTGCCTCGTCCCACCGGACTCGTCGTCGGACCCGTCACAACCGGCGTACGTTGGGGCTGATGGCTCCCGTCAGTGCTCGACTCACTGATCGCCGGACGCCGTCGTCCTTTCAATCGGGGGTGCGCAGTGGGTCGATCAAGGAGCACGTTCGCTCGGGTGGCGGCTGTTGCGGTGCTCTCCTGCGGCATGGGGTGCGCGCCGACAACCACTGCGGCTCCGCCCGCGTCCGGTGACACTGCGCTGTTCGTCGGCGACTACAGCACAGGTGATTTCAGTCAATGGGACATCGTGCAGAACAAGTTCTACAACTCGTCGGGCGCCGCTTACACGCCGACATATGCCGCTGCCGTCGTCGACGACCCGGCGAAAGGCAAAGCCGCCAGGTTCGAGGTTCGCGACGGTGACTATCCCGGCTTTCCGTCCGGGGATCGCTCCGAGGTGCAGAGTACGACCCCGCTGAGCGGCGGTACCGAGGGTCAGACGCGCTGGTACGCATTCTCTGTCAAGTTCGATCCCAGCTTCCCTCAGGACCATGCGTCGCTGGGCTGGGGTGTGACCAATCAGTGGCACTGCAACTGCGGCGGCAGTCCACCGGTCGGCTGGGATGTGAACGAGAAGAACGGACAGTGGTCGCTGATCGTCCACAAGCAGTCAGCGCCGAACGTCGTCATCGACAGGTTGGACATCTACGACACGCCGTTGGCGGTAGGGATCTGGCACGACGTCATGATGGAGATCAAGTACTCCGCGTCGGACAGCGAAGGCTACCTCAGGCTGTGGATGAACGGTGTGCCGCAGATGTTCACCAACGGCTCGAACACCTACACCGTGAGGACCATGGTTCCGGGCACGTCAGGCATCTATTACAAAGAGGGCTACTACCGCCAGCGTGGTATCGCACCGACCGGGATCGTGTATCACGCCGGATTTCGCGTCGCCGCGACCGAGGCCGGGCTGTCGCGATGATCGGCTGCGAAATCGTCTTCGCGATGTCCCCCGGATGACCGACACCTCTGTCGCCTCAAGGTAGTCAAGACCGGCGGAAGTCTCAGCACCTGACGTGGCATGCACGAAGGTGGGGACCGTAGACAGGTGGCGTCGCGCAGCAACGCTGAGGTGGATGGGGGAGCGGTGACGAACTGGTTGCATGACACCATCGCCGATTTCGATTCGGCACACTCGCTGGCGGGCCGCGCCAGGACACGTCGCTGGCAGTGTTTCGCACAACGCTTTCCGGCGATCTCGGAGATGCGCGTGATCGACCTCGGCGGCACCCCGGAGTCATGGGCTCTCGCTCCCGTGCGGCCCCGGGCCGTCACGATCGTCAATCTCCTGCCACTGACCTCGGACGAACCGACCGTCGACGTCGTCCAAGCCGACGCGTGCGACCTGCCCGCCGCTGTCCGCCACGAGCGTTTCGATCTGGTGTTCTCGAACTCGCTCATCGAGCATGTCGGTGGCCACCCCCAACGTCAGCGCCTCGCAGACACGATTGGCGTTCTCGCCGAGCGATATTGGGTACAGACGCCGTACCGGTACTTCCCGGTCGAGCCGCACTGGGTGTTTCCCGGCATGCAGTGGCTTCCGTACGAGGCCCGCGTGCAGATATCTCTGCGCTGGAACCGCGGAAACGTGCACACCTACACCCGTGAGGACGCCGAGAACGCTGTCGACCAGGTCGACCTGCTCTCCATTTCTCAGATGCGGCGGTACTTTCCGACATCGTCGATATGGCACGAGCGCTTCGCAGGGCTGGTCAAGTCGATCGTGGCCGTGCGAGGCTGACGACGCCGTAGGATCGCCCGCGGGTCACGGCGCGGTGATGACCGGCCCCGCCACCAGCGCTGCCGTCAACAGGGCCTGCAGTGCCGCCAATCCGACCAGTGGCCAGCGACGTTCGATCGCGCCGTTGGCTGCTAGTGCGCAGATCGCGATCAATGCCATTGCAGCGACGGGCAATTCGAAGTACTTCTGGTAGAGCTGCCCTCCCGCTGTCATCGTCGCCGCCAGACCGATGAGGCCGGTCCCGATCAGAATCGCCGTGGTGTTGTCGAGCAGGAGCAGAACGTGGCAGATGGAACAGCCACCGGCGAAGGCGAGCAGCGTCAGCAGTAGTGAACGCCCATCCAGCAGCGGAGTGTGCTCCACGGACTCCCAGATCAGTCCACCGCGCCGCGCATTGTCGGTTCCCGTCGTTGCAGAACTCGTCCATACCAGTGCGGGCAGCGCGACAGCCGCGCCCGCTCCCAGCGTGGTCGACAGCCGCGGACGGCCACGACCATACGTGGCAAGTGAGATCGGCACGAAGAACACTGCGGCCACCGCGGCGCAGTACGTCGGGGAAAGCCAGCTGCGATTGGCAGCGTTCATCTCGTGGAATCGCGGCGGGAGAAAGCCGTGCCACAGTGCCACCAACCCGGCGAGTACCACCAACGCGGGTGCTGCCACCGCCAGCACACGCAACAGCCTTGTCCCGGAATCTGATTCACGGTGCTGATACCAGATCACCGCGATCGTCGGGACCAGCGACCACACGTATGTCTGCCGCGTCGCGACCGCGGCTGCCAGCAGCAGTCCGGCGCTCACACAACCCACGCCGTCCATCGACTCGCGGCGCAGGAGCAACACGAACGCGGCGAAGGCGAACAGGAGTGCCGCGGCGTCTGTCAGCATCCACAGAGCCGACTCCCAGAAGTAGGGCGAGAGCAGCAGCGGCGCCACCGCCAGCACCCGCAGCACCGGCTCTGTCACGATGCCCACGTACCACACTGCGAGCGCCGCGAGACCGGCCGCGAAGAAGCTGGAGAGAAACTGAGTTCCGAACTCGCCCAGGTGAAGTGGGCCCGAGACAGCAGCGACGATCAGGTGATAGAGAGGTCCGGTCGCCGTGTCCACATTGACGATATCGATGCGCGGAAAGATCTCCCGGAAGTACTGGATGGTCACCCAGTGGTACTGCCGCTGGTCCACGCCTGCCGATGTCGCCACGACTCCGGACGCCGAGACCGCGACGGCCACGGCGCAGACCACGAACGCCGCCAGCGCCGGCGGCGCCGCGGTCGGATTCAGGCCGAGTCGATCGCGTGCAATCGCGCCCATCCGGCCGATGCTACAGGGAATCGACTATGTAGCTGACACTTTCAGCGGTCGACGGGATGACCGCCGGCATCAGGCCGAACCGATCGGGCCAAGCCCGATTGCTGGCAGGTCCGACTTCGTAGGAATGGCCAGTGGGGCGAATCCGCCCAAGCGTGTGAGGGCATGCGACACCGGCGCATGCCCGGCGACGAGGAGCGATCCCCGCCACCGTGCGGCAGGCGGGGGATTCGACGTATGCGGGATTGTCCTCCGAATCGTCGACAAGGCCCGTCGCACGTTGTGTTTCACACTGAGCAGTTGTCTACCGGACGCACGGTAGCTGGGCCACACTCAGTCCTGAAATTGACGGATGGGACGGGGGCAGTTGTGGACAGTGTCGTTTCACGTGCGAACCGTGTCACCTCAGGTAGCCAGAGCGCCGAGCCTCCCGGCGTCGACGTGGAGCTGAGCTCTCCGAAGCATCTGGTCGCGGGTGCGAACCACCACGACAGCGACTGGCTGATGGAAGGATCCCGATGACCGCATCCAAGAAGGCAGAATCCGAGCGCTACATCGATGTGCCCGGCGATCACCGAGCCGCATCACCCGGACGGCGGGTGCGCCAGGTCTGGAACTACCGGTGGCTGGTTATCGCGTTCGCCGTTCTGGGCGCAGGCGCGGCGACCGTGTCGGTCGCGCAGGCCCACACCACGTATGTCGGCAAATCGACGCTGGTGGTGGCGTCCCCGAACCGGCCTACCGATCAGGACGCGGTGATCGTCCAGGGCTACGTTCAACTGTTCAACGATGAGGCGGTGAATGCCCGGTTGGCGGCCAAGAGCGAGATCCCGCCGGGAGTCGAGGTCCAAGCAGCGACGGCCGCAAGCAGTCCGATCGTGACGGTCGACGCGACTGCGGGTGATCCGAGGGTCGCGCAGGACGCCGCCGAGAGGATGGCCGGCGCCTTCCGCAACGACATCAACGCCATGCAGCAGGCCCGCCTCGGCGCCGCCATCAAGGACGCGGAGCGCAGGCTGGAGAAGGTGTTGGCCACCGGCGCGCCGGATGATCCTGCGGAAGCCGCTGCGCTGCAGAACAGGATCATGGAGATGAGTGCGGACAGGACCAACGAATTGCAGGTGCTGCAGCCCAGGGCGGGCGTCACCGAGATCTCAACGCAGACGGGACTGCAGATCGCACTGGGCGGGATCGGCGGACTCGCGTTGGGGATCCTGTCCGCACTGGCCCTGGCGACCGTCTCGACACGTCTCAAGAACCTCGACGACATCCGCGAGAAGACCACCGTCGAACCGCTCATCGAGATACCCGCGGGCGCGAACGTCCATGCCATTCAGATGCGTCAGGAACGCGTGCGTACGCTCGCCAACCTGATCAGCCTGGAGGATCTCCCGAAGAACGCCGCGGTCGTCGTGGCCAACTGCTCCGGTACGCAGGCGCCGTCGCCGCTGGCCGGAGAACTCGCCGGGTTCTGGGCCCGGCAGGGCTATCGCACCGTTCTGATCGGTGCGGATCGTGGGGGTTGGTGCGACACCGATTCCCACGGATTCCTCGAGGCACTCGATGACAGCACCCTGGTGCACGCGCTCCTGCGGGACAGCGACATCGAGACCTTGAAGATCCTGCCCGGCGGCCGTACCGACGGATCGGACTGGCGCCGGATCACCCGCGAGCGCGTTGCTGCCGTCCTCGACGAGATCCGTACGGTAGCTGACGTGATCGTGATGATGGCGCCCCCGGTCGCTGCGTCCGGTGACACGCAACTCATTTGTGCGGCAGCTGATTTGACCGTCCTGACCGTGGTGAAGAATGTGACGCGAGCAGGAGATGTGAGTTCGGCCGCCGACTCCCTGAGTAAAGCGCACGCGGATGTGTTCGGGGCGGTCCTGGTCGACGGGTCCGACGCTGTGCCCATGCCGCGACCGATCCTGTCGGCGTCCTGACGAGCATGATCTCCTCACCCCGACGTCGTGTCCGACCGCCGCGGCGGTCGAGGTGACCGGATTGTTGTCGGGCACCGATCTGGGCGATTTCGTTTTCCTCGGCGTAGCTGCGGTCGCACTGGGGTTGCTGATCGTGCGCAGTCCCGTGGTCGCGGTGATCGCGATGCTGCTCGCGCTGTTCCTCCATGTGGCCTTGGCGCCGCACTTCCCCACTCCCCCTTTCTGGTTCGCGCTCGCGCTGGTGTTGGGCGCCGCCTTCTGGTGGTGGTTGGATCACCGTCACGGTCGTCCGCGCGGCGTCGGCGCCATCGGGTACGCCATGGGGCTCTACCTGTTGTGGATCGTGTATTCGATGGTGAGTCCGCACGAACTCTCCGCCGCAACCGGCAATCCGTCGTACACCAGCATGGCGGTGCCCGGATTCGTCGTCGCGAGCACCCTGATCCCGTTCATCCTGTTCCTGTTCGGGCGCTTCATGTTGACGAGCACGAGAGCGGTTCGGGCGGTGTTGTGGGTGCTGTTGCTGATGGCGGGTTACTCGGCGACGTTGGCGGTCATGCAGTTCCACGGCCTCCAGCAGTGGATGTGGCCGCGGCTGAGCACCGATCCGGCGGCGACGTGGATCGGCAGAGCCAACGGTGTGACGGGTCAGCCGGTCGAGAACGGCATCGTCCTCGCGGTGGGAATCGCCGTCGCGCTGCAATTGATCAGCCGCAGTGACGAACCCGCGTGGCGTCGGTGGTCGGCAGCCGTCATCGCCGTCGGCTGCGGTTACGGCATCTATCTCACGCACACCCGGGCGGCGTGGCTCAGCGGTGCGATCGTTCTCGTCATCGGGGCCGTGTTGGCCGTCGGCTACCGCCGGTGGTTCGCGGCGGCCCTGGGCATCGTCGCCGCGATCATCACCGCGCACTGGTCGACCTTCACCAGCTCCGACCGCACAGCCGGCGGCATCGGTTCCGAATCCGAGGTCGACGACCGTCTCAACATGATCCGAACAGCGTTGTGGGCCGCCGAGCAGAAGCCGCTGACCGGCTGGGGAATCAGCCGGTTCCAGGCCGTCAACACCTACCATCATCAACAGTGGTCCTCCGATGTGCCATGGATTCGTGGTCACGGCATCGTCTCCCACGAGAACGAGTTGGGCATCCTCGCCGAGCTGGGACTGATCGGTCTCGGACTGTGGGTGCTCACCGTGGTCCTGATCGCGCATCGACTCTGGGTGGCCTACCGCAGGCTTCCGGGCTTCGCCCTGACAGGCAGCCCCCTGGCACTCACCGCGCTGATGGCACTGGCGGTCTTCGTCGTCAGCGGATTCACCGTCGACCTCAGGTTCCTGTCGTTCGGCACGTCTGTCGTGTTCCTCCTCTGCGGATTGGCGGTCGGGTGGAACGACAGGCACGGCGGGTCGATCGCAAGGATCGAGCAGAAGGCGTTGGTGCACAATGAATGAACAGCGTGCGCTGTGGGTCTCCACGAGTGTGCGGACGCCGGGCGGGATGACCACCTACCTGCAGGCCATGCAGAAGACGCCGTTGTGGAGCGAGTGGAACATCCGCCATGTCGCGACGCATCGTGAGGGTTCCGCGCTGACGAAGCTCGCCGCCTTTGCCGGGGGTTGCGTCATGTTCCTCGTCGAATTGATCCGGTTCCGGCCGAGCGTGGTTCACCTCCACACCAGCGCGCATGCCAGCTTCGTCCGCAAGGCGACTCTGCTCTGGCTCAGTTCGCTGTCCGGCTTACCGACTGTGCTCCACATCCACGGGTCGGATTTCATGGCGTACTTCGAGGAGTCGCCGGCGCTGACGCAGGTTCTCATCCGGGCCACGTTGTGTCGGTCCAGCGCCGTGGTGGCGCTCGGGGGTACCTGGGCGCGACGATTGGAGAACATCGCGCCCGGTGCGCGCATCGCCGAGATCCCCAATGCCGTCAAACTCGCCGCGGTCCCTGCGCGGCTCTCATCGACCGATCGCCCGGTGCGCTTCGTCTTCCTCGGCCGCATCGGCGAACGCAAGGGCGCCTTCGAACTGTTGCACGCGTGGGCACGCCTCGGCGCACCGGCCGCGACGCTGACCATGGCCGGTGACGGGGAGGTGGAGCGAGCTCGACAGCTCGTGCGGGAGTTGCGGCTCGACAGCTCCGTCGAACTCCCCGGATGGTTGTCGGCGGAAGCCGTCGGTGAGCTCCTCGACGACGCCGACGTCCTGGTCCTGCCCTCGCGCAGAGAAGGCCAGCCGATGGCGGTTCTGGAGGCCATGGCGCGTGGTCTGTGCGTCATCGCCGGGGAGGGGGGAGGTCTTCCCGAGATGATCGGTGGCGGATGCGGGTTACTGGTCACCTCTGACGACGTCGAAGGAATCACCGCGGCGCTGCAACGGGTCATCGACGATGTCGCGCTGCGGATCAGCTGCGGTGAGGCGGCCTACGAACGCGCCAGACAGCGCTACGACATCGACGTCGTCTGGCGTCGGCTCGACGGCCTGTATCGGGACGTCATCGCCGGCTCGCGATCGCGGAATCGGCCGACACGGCGGGCTCGCTGGTCACCTCAGGTGACCGACGAGCGTGTCGCCCAGGGCTGACCGATCGGCCACAGCCTCCAGAGCACGCTGTGCCTCCTCGACACTGCGAGCGAGGCTGAACGTCGTCTCGACGCGCCGGCGGGCCTCGATCCCCATCCGCTGCGCGGTGTCGGCATCGCCGATCAGCGCGACGAGTGTGTCGGCCAATTGCCGAGGGTTGCCCGGCGGCACCAGGAAGCCGGTCACCCCGTCGATCACCATCTCGGGAATCCCGCCCACCGCCGTACACACCGTCGGACGTCCCGACGCCATCGCCTCCAGAATCGCGATCGGGAAGCAGTCGTCACTCGAGGTCAACGTGAAGACATCGATCGCCCGCAGGATCCGATTGATGTCATGACGGGCGCCGGCGAAGTGCACCTGCTCGCCCAACCCGAGATCTTCCCGCAGCTCCTCGAGCTCCGGACGGGTCGGACCGTCACCGACGACGAGAAAGTTGACCTGCGGCAACGCGTCGACGACGTGGCGGGCCGCTTTGAGAAACGTGATGTGGTCTTTCTCGGGGCGCAACGCTGCCAGAATTCCGACGACCGGCACCGTATCGTCGATTCCGAACTCGGCGAGGACTCGGCGGTCGGTGCGGGGGTCGAACTGAGATGTCTCCACCCCGTTGTAGACGATGCGGATCTTGTCCTGCGGATATCCGAGCGTGCCGGTCAGGTAGTCGCGCTGCGCCTCGGTGACACCGAAATACGCAGTGGTCCAACGGTTCAGTACCCGGTCGACGACATCGCGCACACTACCGCGGGGCTCCGGGTCGGCGATGTTGTGCACCCATACGACGGAGCACCGCACGCCGGCGAGCAGGGCTGCGATGCGGCCCAGCGCCTCGGCGTTGTAGCCACGGGCCACGATCACATCGGGCCGTGTCCGTCGCATGGTGGTGACCAGCCTCCACAACGCCTGCGCCGCTTGCCGTTTGCGCAGCCGCCACGCGGTTGCCTCGATGCCTGCGTCGGCCAGCTCGGCGAACAGAGCACCCTGGTCACCGATACAGATCAGCGAAGGGGTGAAGCGCCGGGGGTCCATGCGCGGGAGCAGCGTCGTCACGTGGCGCTCGGCGCCGCCGATGCGAAGATCGGGGACGACGAACAGTACCCGCAGCGGGCGTTCGGTCATCGCCATGATGCACCCGTCACTTCCTGGAACCACTCGACGACGGCGGCGAGGCCTTCCTCGAATTCGAACTGTGGCTCGTAACCAAGGGATTTCAGCTTGGTGATGTCGACGACGAGCTTCTCCGGATCGCCGGGCCGATTCACCCCGGTGTAACGGAACTCCGGGTGCACCCCCACCTGTTCGCACAGCGATTTGGCGAGGACGTCGATCGTGTACTCCCGGCCCGCACCCACGTTGTAGGCCTCACCGGACAGGCTCGCTCGGGCAGCGACGGTCATCGCGGACAGCGCCGCATCCTTGACGTACAGGAAGTCCCGGACTTGGGTCCCGTCGCCGTGGATCACGAGGTTCCGGCGGTCGTCGTTCAGCTTGCTGAGCAGATCGAACACCACCTGCTTGCGCTGCCGTGGGCCGTAGGCGGAGAAGAACCTCACCGAGGCCACGTTGAGTCCGTACAGCGATCCGTAGATCGCGAGATAGCGCTCGGCGGCCAGCTTTCCGGCCCCGTAGGGCGAGATCGGCACCGTCGGATCCTCCTCTCGGATCGGCACCCGCACGGCGTTGCCGTAGACGGCCGCCGACGATGCGAACACGAGCCGCCCGGGCCACTGCATGACGCGCAACGCTTCCAGTAACCGGAACGTGGCGGCGAAGTTGGTCTCGTAGTCGAACGACGGGCACGCGACAGAAGGTGGCACGTACGCGTTGGCCGCGAGGTGGAAGATCACGTCGGCGGGATGCGTCGAGAGATACTGGTTCCAGGCGATTCTGCGGATGTCCTGTTGCGTGAAGGTGATGCTGCCGGCGACGGAGACCAGGTTGTCTCGCCGGCCCGATGCCAGCGTGTCGAGTACGGTCACCTCCGCGCCTGCCGCGACGAGCAGTTCGACCAGGTGCGAGCCGATGAAGCCGGCACCACCGGTGACGAGAATCGACTTTCCGGTCCACGTGAAGTCTTCGTTCACCGTGACCACATCCGTTCCTCCTGCTCCTCTGAGACGACCTCGGGGTGATGGCTTGCGGCGGCCCGGTACGCCGCGACGGTGCGCCGAGCGACCGCATCGACGGAGAATCGGTTCAGCGCGATCTCGTGGCCGCGCTGACCCATCTGCAGACACCAGGCCTGGTTCGAGAGAAGCGCGGACATGCGCGCTGCGAGGGCCCCTTCGTCTCCGGCGTCGACCAGAAGTCCCGTCTCGCCGTGACAGACCATCTCCGGTACGCCGCCCACCCGGGAGGCGATGACAGGCTTACCCGCCGCCATCGCCTGGGCGATGAGCGTGGGGGCCGTCTCTTCGTGTGAGAACAGGACGACTGCTCGCGCGGCCGCGATTTCGCTCCGGAGTCGGCAGTTGTCCACCAGGCCGACGAAATCGACACAGTGTCGCAGACCGAGTGCGGAGAGCCGGTCACGAACGGTGTCGGCGTAGCAAGGGTCCGGCTGCGGTCCGGCGATGACCAGCCGGGCATCCGGCACCCGCCGGTGAGTGATCGCGAACGCGTTCACCAACCCGAGGACGTTCTTGCGGGGCGTCATCACACCGGCGAACAGCAACCTCGGTTCTGTGGGAAGCGACGGGGCGAGGGCGAAGAACTCCGGAGCCGTCGGATTCGCGATACTCGTCTTTCCTCCGCGGATCAACTGTCCCACCTGTCCGGCGTCGTATTCGGAGATCGAGATGACGACAGCGGCCCGCCGCAGGACCCGCCGGATCATCCGCTCCATCGACCCGCTGCGCAGCCTCTCCCGCAGACTGCGAGCCGACATCCTGCTCTCGACATGGGGTAACCCGTGGATGGTGACGACCGACCGGTGGCCGCAGCGGGTGGCCACGTCGCCGAAGCAGCCGATCTCCTGACCGTGAACGACATCAGGCTTGGTGTGAGCCGCCAGTTTCCGCGCTTTGCGCACATCGAGAAACGACCGCGTCAGCATGCGGAAACAGCTCTGGCCGCGCACGTAATAGACCTCGGCCTTCGGGCCGATGCGGCGGTAATCGGTCGTCGCGTCGCCGTAGTGATACCTCACCACGGTGATGCGCTCGATATCGTCGTTCTCGGCCAGCGCCGGTACGAGGGTGCTGGTGACCGATTCGATGCCACCGTTGACCACGTCCGGCTCGAGCGGATACGCGCCGATCATCATCACCTTCACGCGTAACCACCCCTCTGTCGCGCGGCGACGCGGCCGGCGATGAGCACCGAGATCCATTGGCCGAGCTCGTGTGCTGTTGTCCGCCACCGCGACGAGAACATGAGCAGCGCAACGTAAACAACGAGAAGCAACACACATTCGGCGGTGATCAGCGCCAGGCCGGCCGGTCCGTGATATCCGATGGAACCGCCGACAAGGCGCTCGACAGGGAGGGCAACGGCAAGCGCCGCCGCAGCCGACAGTGTCGTGGGGGCCAGACAGATGGTGAGCTCCCGCCAGGTGGCTCCAACCACGGGACGGGCCAACCCCAGGCTGAGGAGACCGACAGTCAGGTAGGAGAGGGAAAGCGCCACAGCGACTCCGACGAGACCGAACGGAATCAGCAGGATGAGCAGTGGGAGTCCGAGTGCCAGACTCAGTGCCGTCATCCAGTTCAACAGATGCGAGCGCCCGGCGCCTTTGACCGCCTCTGCAGCCGCCGACATCAACGCCACGCCGAGTCCGATGCCGGCCATCGCCGCGGCGGCATGACCGGCTGGTTGCCACTGGTCGCCGAGTAACAACGGCACCGCGGGGGGAGCCAGAGCGACCATCAACGCCGCCACGGGTAGTGCTGCGAACCATATCCAGGTCAGCGCCCTGAGAAAGGCGCTGCGGAAGCGTTCGGCGTCGCCGGCGATCCGCGAGAAGGCGGGAAAGAGCACGTACGAACAGATTTGGATGATGCCGAGCGAAGGCAGTGACGCGATGCGATACCCGTAGCGATACTGGCCGAGCGCTGAACCGCCCAGCCATCTGCCGACGAGAACCTGTTCGACGACCTCGCGGGACCGCTCGGCGACGACGTCGAGGAACACCGGGAACGAGAATCGTGCCAAGTCCCGCCACATGCGCACGGAGAAGCGCCCCCGCAGCGGACGCCATTTCGCAAGCCACCAGCTCAGCGCGACCCAACTGACCGTCGACGCGTACGTGCCGATCACCATGGACCAGGCCCCGTAGCCCAGGCCGGCGAAGGTGATCGCCACGACCGCGAAGATGAGCGACACCGCGGGATCGATGACGATCCGGCGTCGAAACCGGAAGGCGCGTTGCATCAACGCATCCGGCACCGTCGTACACGCGTGCAGGAGTGCCAGACCCGAGCAGGCCATCGCGATCAGCCCGATTCGCGTGTCGTGAAAGACCATCCCGATCAGCGGCGAGGCGGCGGCCAGCCCGATCGCGAGAACGAGGCCGGTCAGGAAGGTCACCACCAGCGCGGTGTTCGCAGCGTCCTCGAGATCGTGCTCGCGTTGGATGACTGCGTGCCCGAGACTGCCCTGCGCGACGACCACGAGGCTCGATACCAGCACCGACCCAGCCGTGAAGACACCGATCTCATAGGGTCCCAGCAATCGCCCCAGCACCACGGTCTGCACCACGGTGATGCCCTGGGCGAGCACCGTGGCGACAGCCGATATGGCGGCGCCACGCTTGAGCACTGCGCCGAGTCCGCCGTCACTCGTGATGCCGGAATGCGCTGGGGTCATGGACCACCGACTCTGCTGATACGCCACCGCGCTCGTTCGATCGTGCGCTGGGCGGTGTTCTTGACGGGGTGCACCCACCTGAGTGCGTCCGGGCTGATGTGCAGCGCAGCGACCACGGCTGCCGCCCGCAGAGTGTGCCGTTCGCGGTAGGCGTCGCGAGCGGCTTTCCGTGCGGCGTCGACATCGCCGGCCAGCAACGAGCATCGTGCGGTGCGCAGGGCGCGCTCATAGCGCATTTCGCGCAGAGCGCGGGACTCCGCGAGACCGCCGCGAGCGTGCTGCTGGGCGACGACGGTGTGGAACGAGTGAAGCAGTCGTTCTTGGAAGTCATCGGCACGGGCCGGATGTCGCGAGGCCGAATCGGGCCGCAGGCGCATCCGGGCGAGTCGGTCGGGAAGAACCCGGACGTCGTCGCCTGCCGCAGCAGCACTCAGCCAGAGCGCGACGTCGGGCTCGACATCTGTTGTCGCGGGATCGAATCCGCGATGGACGTCCCAGACCTCCCGCCGAAATGCGCCGATGTACAGGGGTACTCCCTCATCGAGGAACTCGTCCAGTGTCGCGGCTCGCGACGGGTCGGGTACGGATCGTCGACCGATCGAGGCGAAGTAACTCTTCGGTGGCGGAGTGCCGTCGTCCGGGTCGTAGAACAGCTCGCCGTCGCATCCGACCGCATCGATGCCGGGATCGGTCTCGATCATCGCGCCGACGCGTTCGCAGTACTCGGGCAGCAGCAGGTCGTCGCTGTTCAGAACGCAGAGGTAGCGTCCGGTCGCGGCGTCGGCGGCCGCGGTGACTCCGCCGCGGATTCCCCTGTTCTCCTGACGTATCAGGATGATTCGGGGATCAGGGAGGTAGCGGCCGATGATTGCGGCCATCTCGTCGGATCCCCCGTTGTCGACGGCGATCAGTTCCCAATCGGTGCGTGTCTGGGCCAGGACGGAGTCGATGGTCGCAGCGACGAACCGTTCGGTGCCGTATGCGGTCATGAGGAAGCTGAGGAACGGCCGCGATCGAACGCGCGTAGGAGCGGCGTCCGGGGAACTCGTCATGCTGATCTGGATACGTGGGATTTGCCCGGGAGACTCGGCAACCGTCCGAAGTGCGGTCCGACGACCGACAGACGATGTCGGTCGCACGTGGGATACGGGGTGCAGGACGCGCCGAGCCCGGACGCTCGGCGGCACTGTCGCGACGTCGAGCTGGCGCCGGGGATCGGCAGCAGCCAAGTTAATTAGCCAGGCTTCGAGGTATCCGTCGGGTACCCGGGGTGACCGCGCGGGTCGGCACCGGGGGTCCGGAAATGCCCGGGCTGCCTGCAACGGCCAGCGGGATCTTTGCCAGCCCGGCGGCCGCCGGCCGCGCCGCGGCGTGGAATCGGTGCTCGACCAGCGCAGGCCAATGTGTTTCCATTCGATAGGTTACTTTGCGATTTCCCGGACAAGTCGTACTTTTAACTGACAGAGCGTGTCGTCAGAAGTAACTCAATGTTTGCTGTTCCTGCGGGTTGGCGTCGTATGCTCGACCCCTGGAGGGCCGCGCGCAGGTGGCGGACACGGGGGAAGGGCATCACATGAGCAAAGATGGAGAACTCGGCATATCGGTCGTCATCATCGACAACCAGTACGTCGTGCACGCCGGCATCGAGGCCTGGGTCGCCGGGAACGAGCCACCGATCAAGATTGTCGGGAACTTCGCCCATCCGGCGGAGTTCATGGCGTTGCAGGCGGCGCAGAAAACCCCGGTGGATGTCGTCATCCTGGCCCTCGAACACGAAGGACGGGGGCCCGACTTCGGCGGGTTGCGACTTCTCTGCCGGGCCGGTTACCGGGTCATCGGATACTCCCATCTCATCTCCGATGAGGTGATTCTGACCGCGCTCGATGCCGGGGCCGTCAATTACGTCGGGAAGTCCGAGGATGGAAAGCATCTGCGCGGTGCCATCTGCGCAGCCCGGTCCGGTGTCACCTATCGCCCGCCGCGCATGGCAGACGCCCTGGAACGCGTCGAGCTCGTCGGTCGGCCCCGGCTCACTCGACGGGAACGGGAAGTGTTGTCGGCGTGGCTGCGCACCGACAACAAAGACGAAGTGGCGAAGCTGCTCTACATCGAGCCGTCGACGGTCGCCACCCACGTACAGCGCGCACGAGCCAAGTACGCCGCGGTCGGTAGGGCCGCCCCGACCAAGACCCTCCTGATCGCTCGTGCGATCGAGGACGGGCTCATCGACGTCGACGACCTGTGACCGCGCGGCTCACGCGTCGTCCGGCACAGCCTTGGGCGGCGTGACATGTGCGGAATAGCCGGGATTCGCCGGTTGGACGGCTCGCCCGTGGACGAACCCCTGGTCGCCGCGATGATCAGATCGATGGCCCATCGCGGGCCCGACGCGACCGGTATCTGGACCCACCGCGACGTCGGGCTGGCGCACTGCCGATTGTCGATCATCGATCCCGGGGGTTCGGAGCAACCCATGGCATCGGCCGATCGGCGATCTCATGTGGTGTTCAACGGCGAGATCCTGAACTACCGCCAACTGCGTTCTGAGCTGTCGTATCCCTTCACCACCCTGGGTGACACCGAGGTTCTGCTCGCGCTCCACGACAAGTACGGGCCCGCAGGCGTCGACCGGTTACGCGGGCAATTCGCCTTCGCTCTTCATGATTCGGGTACCGGCGACATTCATCTGTTCCGTGATCGCCTCGGAATCCTGCCGCTGTACTACTACAAGACGGACAAACTGTTCGCGTTCGCGTCCGAGATCAAGGGCCTGTTGCCCGTCATCGGTGCCCCGACGGTCGACGAGGACAGTCTCTACGACTATCTGACCTACCGATCGGTTCCTGCGCCGTACACGCTTCTGCAAGGAGTGCGCAAGATTCCGCCGGGCCATCACCTCGTTCTCACCTCATCCGGCGACATCCGTTGCTCTGCATACTGGCAACTCCCCGCGGAGCCGACCACCATCGCGATCACCCCCAGCGGCGCTGTCGACCTGGTCGAGGAAGCGCTCACCGCGTCCGTCCGAGAGGCGCTCGTCGCCGATGTGCCTGTCGGTGCCTATCTGTCCGGGGGACTGGACAGCAGCCTTGTCACCTCGCTGATGGCCGAAATGCATTCGGGCGGTGAGCTCAACACGTTCTCCGCGGGATTCGGCGACGATTCTCTGGACGAAACACACTGGGCCCGTAGGGTCGCCGATCACGTCGGCACCCGTCATCACGAGCTGACGGTCACTGCGGACGACTTCGAGCGGTGCTGGTCGACACTGAGCTGGCACCGCGACGCTCCGTTGTCCGAGCCGTCCGACGTCGCCGTCTTCCGGCTCGCCGAGTTGGCGCGGCAGCATGTGAAGGTCCTGCTCTCCGGTGAGGGTGCCGACGAGCTGTTCGCCGGCTACCCGAAGCACCGATACGCCGAGGCGACACGCTGGCTGGGTGTTCTGCCGTCGGCGGCATTGCGGCGGGTGGAGAAGACCCTGCCCGCTCATCACGCCCGGCTCGGCATCGCGATGCGCGCGATGTCGGAAGACACGTACTCGGAGCGCATGCGCGGATGGTTCGCACCGTTCACCTCCCCCGAGCGAGCCGCACTGCTCGGCGGACAACCCGCGCGCAGCACCCTCGGTCCCTTCACTGATGGACGTGGCGACGCCCTGCACCGCATGCTCTACGCCGACATCCGAACATGGCTCTGCGACAACCTCCTCGAGCGGGGAGACCGCATGTCGATGGCCGCATCGGTCGAACTTCGTCCGCCCTTCCTCGACCATCGATTGGTGGAACTCGCGTTCGCGCTGCCCAGCAACGTCAAGCTTCGCGGTGGGACGAGCAAGTGGGTACTCAAAGAGGTGGCTCGCAAGCGGCTGCCCGCGGAGGTGGTGGATCGACCCAAGCTGGGATTCAAGGTCCCCCTGGACAAGTGGTTTCGAGGCGGGCTGCAGGACATGGCCTTCGACTCCTTGACCGGACCTTCCTCGTTCGTCGGCTCCACGTTCGACCGGACCGCCGTGATGCGACTGTTGCGTGATCACTCGCTCGGAGAGCGCAACGAGCAGCCACGGATCTGGGCGTTGCTGTCCCTGGAGGTCTGGCACCAAGGGCTGGTGGGGACGCGGCCCTGTCGTGTCTGATCCACCGGCGGCCCTCGACGGACAGTGTTCCCGGCAGGATCGCAGGAACCCTGGCACGGCGGTAGCAGTCGTCACCGGAGCGGGTCGGGGTATCGGCCAGGCGACGGCGATAGCTCTGGCGGACAGTGGTTTCGCGGTAGGACTGGTCGCTCGTACCCGCGAGGAACTCGTCGCGACGGCCGATCAGATCGCCGTCAGGGGAACGCCCGCCGCCGTCGCCGTCGCGGACGTCACGTGCCACGCTTCGGTGCGTCGCGCCGTCGAGACGCTCGAGGGATCTCTGGGCGACATCGACGTGCTGGTGAACAACGCCGCCACGATGCGTGCCGTCGGTCCGGTCTGGCAGGTCGATCCGGTCGATTGGTGGACAGATGTGCAGACGAGCCTGGTCGGCGCCTTCCTCTGTTCCCACGAGGTGATCCCGGGCATGATCGCGCGTGGGCGCGGACGCATCGTCAATGTGGTGAGTTACGCGGCCGTGCGGCCCAGTCCGTACCAAAGCGCCTATGCCGCAGCGAAAGCGGGGCTGGTGAGCCTGACCGAGGACCTGGCGGCATCACTGCGGCCCCACGGCCTGTTCGCTTTCGCTGTCGCGCCGGGCTTCACCGACACCGCGATGACCCGGTCACTGGTCCATTCCGCAGCCGCCAAGCGCTGGATGCCGGAGCTCGCCCGTCGAGAATCGGTGCCGGCGCAGCAGTCCACTGCCTTGATCACCTGGCTGGCCACGGGGTCCGGTGACGAACTCAACGGTCGCCTACTGCACCCCCTCGACGACGTGGAAGATCTTCTCGTGCACGTCGATCGGGTGCGCGACCTGGATCTGTACGTGCCTCGTATCCGCCGGCTGGAGTGAATCAGACGGTCGCCCACTGGGAAGCAGCTGCCGGTAGAAATTCACCAGATTCCGGCGGGAGACCTCCCACGAGAGCTTCTGTTCGATGCGCTCCCGGCCCAGCGCGCCCATCCGCCGGCGGCGCCGCTCGTCGTGGAGAAGCTCGTCGATCGCTTTCGCGAAAGCGAACTCGTCGTTCGGCGCCACGTAGAGAGCCGCCTCACCCGCCGAAACACGCGCTTCCTTGAGATCGAACGACACGATCGGTCGACCCATCGCCATGTACTCGACGACCTTGTTCATCGTCGACACGTCGTTGAGCGGATTCCACGGGTCGGGAGACAGACACAGATCCGCGGTGGACAGACACCGCATGACGAACTCGTCGGGCACCCGCCCCGTGAACTCGACCACGTCGTCGATTCCCAGTTCCCTGCTCAGGGCGACCATGTCGTCGAAGACGTCGCCGGAACCCATGAAGACACAGTGGAAATCGTCGCGCCCGATCTGTTCACGCAGAATCTTCACGGCCCGAAGCGCGTAGTCGACACCGTCCTGCGGCCCCATCACCCCGAGATAGGCGAGCAGGTACCTCTTACCCCGGCGAAGTGAGGCGTCGGATTCGCAGCGGACGAAGCGGTCGAGATCAGGCGCGCTCCGCACGACCACGACGTCGTCTGCGTTCTTCCTGCCGCGGGTCAGGGCCACCGTGCGATAGCTCTCATTGGGCGAGATCACCGCGTCGGCGGCGGCGAAGGTGAGTCGCTCGGTCAGCCGGGTCACCGTGTGCAGGAACCGCGGACCGCCGGCAAAGCGCGACTCGAACAGCTCCGGCACCAGATCGTGGTGGTCGAAGACGAATCGCGTTCCCCCCACACGCAGGACGACGGCGATGAGGAACAACAGATCGGGCGGATTGCAGGCGTGCACCACGTCGACACGCCTTTCCCGACGCACCTTCAGCGCCAGCCGCAGGGTGTGCCACAGTGCCGCCGAGTACTCGCGCAGGTAGCCGATCGGGCCTCCGGTGGCGGCACGCAGGGGATAGCGCAGGATGCGCACACCGTCGACCACCACCTCGTCCTCGCGGTCCTGCTTGGCGCCCTGCGGGCAGATCACGGTGACGTCGAAGCCGGCGTCGACCAACGCGCGACTCTCCTGCCACACTCGGCGGTCGAAGGGCACTGACAGGTTCTCCACCAGAATCAGGATGTGACCGGGCATTTCTTCATTACCTCCTCGAGGGGCCGCGTGTCCCTGCGACACCGCCGGCCGGATTGGACTCCGGTGTGACTCGGTAGCGGTCACCACGCGATGCCCGCGTAGTTCGGCCGATCACGCCACGCCGCTGCTTCGGGAAGCCGGACCAGATCGATGACGAGCTGATCCGCTCGCGCGCGGGACAGGGTCTCGACGACCTCGGGCGCGGCCGATCCGGCTATCAGAACGTCGCCGTGGCGCAGGACGGCGTCGACATCGTCGACGAGGGCGTGTCCGATGTGCGGCAGCCGCTGTTCGATATAGGTGCGATTCGCGCCGGTCAGCCGCGACAGGCTGACGTTGGCGTCATAGATCTTGACGTCGAAACCTTTGCCGATCAGGCGTTCTGCCAGCTCCACCATCGGACTTTCCCGAAGGTCGTCGGTGCCCTGTTTGAAGGACAGACCGAAGATTCCGACCCTGCGGTGGTCGGCTTTGATCACGAAGTCGACGGCCCGGCGCAGATGGACTTCGTTGGAGGTCAACACATTGGCCAACAGGGGCACGTCGATGTCGTTGCGGCGCGCGGTGTGGGTGAGTGCGCGGACGTCCTTGGGAAGGCACGATCCGCCGAACGCGAAGCCCGGTCGCAGGTAGGCGCCGCTGATGTTCAGCTTCGTGTCGGCCAGGAAGATGTCCATCACCGCATGGGAATCCAGCTGCAGGGCGTTACAGATCGCGCCGACCTCGTTGGCGAAACCCACCTTGAGTGCGTGAAAGCTGTTGTCGACGTACTTCACCATCTCGGCGACTCTGATCGGGACGTGGAACCGCGGTCCGGGCAGACCGTCGTAGAGGTCCATGACGATCTCTCCGCTGCGCCGGTCGGTTTCGCCCACCACGGTCTTGGGAGGTTGATGGAAATCTCGAACGCTCGATCCTTCGCGCAGGAACTCGGGATTCACGCACACGCCGAAGTCGATGCCGGCGCGTTTGTGTGACGTCCGTTCCAGGAGTGGGATCAGCAGTTCATCGCATGTTCCCGGCACCATGGTGCTGCGATAGACGACGACGTGCCAACCGTCTTTCCTGGCGAGTGCGGTGCCGATGGCGGCCGTCGCCTGCTCCAGGAAACCGGTGGACAGCCCCCCGCCGGGGGCCGACGGTGTGCCGACACACACCAGGGAGATGTCGCTGGCCATCACCGCCGCATCCGCGTCGGTGGTGACCGAGAGCGCGCCGTCGGTCACGGTCTGTGCGATGTATTCGCCGATGTGTTCCTCGACGATCGGTGACCTACCCGATCGCAGCGCGTCCACTTTGTCGGAATTCACGTCGACACCGATGACCCGGTGACCCTCTGCGGCGAAACACGCCGCTGAGACGCAGCCGACGTAACCGAGCCCGTGCACGCTGATGCCCATCAACCGCTGACCGGACATGCCATCCCCCTCGAGGTGGTCGGGTGTGGAGTTTCCGCGCCGCCGGACGGATCGCCATCCGGGGTGTCGATCCACCAGCGCCCGCGAAGCTGCGGAAACTGCTGGTGCACTTCGTCGTAGAGATCAGGAATGGTCAGCAGGATGTGATCCGGATCAGCCCGCACGAGTTCGTCGGGACCGATGATCGGCACGTCGGTTCCCGGCATACGGCGTCCCTGCTTGGCCGGCGACGCGTCGGCGACGGCGGCGAGGCGACGCCGGTCGATCCCCGCGCTGCTGAACAGGGAGACGGCACGAGACGCAGCGCCGTACGCATACACCCGGTGACCGTTGTCGGCCTCGGCGTCGAGCCATCGGCGCAGTCGCCGCATGTGCCGCTGCGCCGCATGCTGAAGTCCGCTCACCGCAGCCGGTTCGGTGACACCCAGTGCCGATTCGCGAGAGAGGATGTCGCGCACGCCGGCGTCCGGCGCGGTGTGGCCGTGCACCGCGGCGACCAACACGGTGCCGCCGTACAGATCGAACTCCCAGGCGGTGGCTACGCCCATCCCGGCTGCGCCGAGCAGTCCGACGAGTGCGGTGAGCGAGTAGTAGGCGAAATGACCGTGCCGCAGTGCATTCCACTGCCCGAGCCGCACGATCGTGGCAAGTGAGTGGTAGTGCAGCAGGAGGACACCGTCCGGCGCGGTGGCCGCGGCACGTGCGGCGAACGCCGCGCGTTGGTCGGGCTCGTGCATGATGCCGAAGCTGTCCAGCACGATGTGCGCCGGCGCACCGACCACGTGGTGCCGGTCCGCGAGTAGCGACGACCACGATCCTCCGTGGGGACTGCCGAACTCGCGCAACGTCGTCCCGCGCAGCCATCCTGCGTCGGCGACCCGCCGGAGCGCCTCGGCGGCCTGCTCCCGCAGCGCCATCGGTTCGACGCCTCGCGGCTCGGCGGGAATCGTGCCGTCATAGGACAGTTGAGCCAGGCCACACCGTCGGCACAGATCCATCGCCAGCGCGTGACACGCTTCGGACTCGTCGACAGGCTCGGAAGCCGGCGGAAAGTGGTCAGCCGCCGGGACCGTGCCCAGGTCGAGCACCGGCACGAGTGCAGAACTCCGACACGCTCGGCACGCGGTCATGGCAGCATGGCTTCGTGCGTGTCGAACAGACAGAGTTGTCCGGCGTCCTGGTCATGGTGCCCGATCCGTTCCGGGACGACCGCGGATTGTTCACCAGGACGTTCGACGCCGAGATCTTCGATGAACACCTCGGCGAACCCGGGGCGTCCGCCCGGTTCATCCAGGATTCCCAATCGCGGTCGGTGCAAGGCGTGGTGCGCGGAATGCACGGCCGCAGCGGGCGTGGGGAGGCCAAGCTGGTCCGGTGTGCCCACGGCGCCGTCCACGACGTCGTCGTCGACGTGAGGCCCGGGTCGCCCACCTTCGGGCGCTGGCAGGCATTCCGGCTCGACGATGAGCAGTTCCGCCACCTCTACATCCCGCCGGGATTCCTGCACGGCTTCCAATCGCTCACTCCCACAGCCGATGTGTGCTACCGCATCGACCGTCCGCACGATCCGCGGGAGGACATCGCCGTGAGGCACGACGATGCGGACCTCGCGGTCACCTGGCCTCTCCCGATCACCCGGGTGTCGGCGCGCGACGCCGGCGCGCCCGGATGGCAGCAGTTGCTCACGCATCTGCGTTGACCCATCGCAGAGATCCGTCGAGAGCCTCTGCCTCGCAGAGTCGGCGGAGATGCTCGAGCCGGGTCAGTTGCTGCTGAAACTGCTGTGCATCAAGATCATTGACGCAGTACTGCTTGTACAGCTCGGCAGCGCCCTCGTGTATCGACCATTCGGCCCGATACCCGAGTTCGTCGCGGGCACGGGAGAAATCGACGCGATAGGACCGAGAGTCGGGCCCGGTCGTCCCGGCGATCACCAGCGTCGAATCCGGCACGACGTCGACGACCGCCTGCGCGATGTCCCGCACCGTCACGTTGTTGTGTTCGCCACCGACGTTGAAGGCGCGCGCCCGGATCTTCTCTGCCGGGGCGGTGAGGCAGGCCAGGAAGGCTTGCGCGATGTCGCGGGCGTGCACCAACGGTCGCCACGGTGTGCCGTCGGACAGGACGCGCACCTCGCCGGTGAGCACAGCGCTGCCGACCAGGTTGTTCAGCACGATGTCGGCACGCAGCCGCGGGGAGAAGCCGAATGCGGTGGCATTGCGAAGGAACACCGGGACGAAGCCGGCCCCGGCCATCGCCGCCACGTCGTCTTCGACACGCACTTTGCTCTCGGCGTACGGGGTCAGCGGCCGCAGCGGTGCGTTTTCACCGACCAGGCCGTTCCCCGCCGCTCCGTACACCGAGCACGTCGACGCGTACAGAAAGCGCGTGACGCCGGCACTCTTCGCGAGTCGGGCCAGCCGTACCGATGCGCGATGGTTGATCTCGTGCGTGATGTCCGGGGCGAAAGCGCCCAGCGGATCGTTGGACAGCGCTGCCAGGTGGATGACGGCGTCGAAGCCGTCGAGTTGTCCGGCGGTGACGTCGCGCACGTCGACGCGCCGCCGACCGTCGAGGCCGCGCGGATCGTCGGGGGCCGGCCCCAGCAGGCAGTCTCGGAAGAACCCCGTGTCGAGTCCGACGACGTCGTGCCCCGCATCCCGCAGTACCGGCACCATGACGGTGCCGAGATAGCCCTGATGGCCCGTTACGAGCACCCGCATGACACGCCTCCCACCGTCAACGCCGCCTTCTCCAGCACGAAAGCCTCTGCATGCCGATGGCGGCACTGCACTCCGCGCAACCGCGCGAGACCGAGGAACGCCTCCTCGTCGAACCAGTCGTGCATCGCCTGGGACGGGTAGCACTTGTGCAGCAGCCGGGCCTTCTCCAGCGCCGTCTCCGTGGTCACCGGAAAGAACACGTTGGGGGCGTGAGCGTCGGTCTCCCACTTGAGAATCTCGTAGCCCAGCAGGAGGTGATCCCGGAACTCGGTGGGGAGCAACTCGGCGAGCAGCCGATGGTCCTGATGAGCGTCGTCGCGGTGCGGGCCGAACACGATCGACGGATCGCAGCGATCGCGAAAAGCCCGCAACGATGACTTGATCTGATCCCAGTGGGCGGGCGCGCGGCCGTCGGGTATCGCACCGATCTGCACCTCGAGGTCGGCGCCCGGGCAGAATGCGCGCAGCGCGTCGGTCTCCTCGGTCTCCCGTTCGGAGCCGGCACCACTGAGCACCAGCGCCCGCACGCGGAGTCCGGGTTCGGCGGTGCAGAGGGTGAGCAGGGTGGCGCCCATGCCGATCGCGATGTCGTCGCAATGCGCTCCGACGACGGCGATCTCGCGCACCCGGCCCGCGCACAGCGACATCACGGCGCTACCGCCGGCTGTATCGGCATGTCGTCGGAGCAGTCGTCCCACACCATCCACGGACGATCCCCACGGTGGTAACCGGCGTCGAGTTCCGCGCGCTCCTTGAAGGTGTCGGCCGGCTTCCAGAACCCGGCGTGCCGGTAGCCGAGCAGCTTTCCGTGGCCGGCCAGGGTCGCGCACGCATCCGCCACCAGGTCGCCTCCCGGCGGGAGATGATCGAAGACGTCCTGAGAAAGCACGAAATAGCCACCGTTGACCCACACCGACAGCTCGGAGACCGGCAGGATGCCCTTGACCTCGCCCGTCTCGCGCATCTCCACGCAGTGGAACGACTGCTGTGGCGGGACGACCATCATCGACACCGTCGCGCCGGAGGCGTGATAGTTCTCGATCATCGTGTCGAGGGGGGCGTCGGTCAGCACATCGGCGTAGTTGGCCAGGAAGTACTCGTCGGACCCGAGGTACTTCCGGACCCGGCGCAGGCGCTCGCCGATCGCCGATTCCAGACCCGTGTCGACGAAGGTGATCGACCAGTCACTGATGTCGTTGCCCAGCAATTCCATTCGGTCACCGTGCAGAACGAAGTCGTTCGACGCGGCTTCCTGGTAAGTCAGGAAGTAGTCCTTGATGTGGCCCGCCCCGTAACCGAGGCACAGGATGAACTCCGTGTGTCCGTAGTGGGCGTAATAGCGCATCACGTGCCACAGCAGCGGTCGCGGGCCCACCATCTGCATCGGCTTGGGGATGTCGTCGGCGCCGCTGTTGCGCATCCGCATGCCGTATCCACCGCAGAACAGCACTACCTTCATCGCACTTGCCTCTCGATCGGAAGGTCACCGGCCGACACCGCGTCGTGCAGGTGGGGAAGGGGAAAGACGAGTCGCCCGCCCCAGTCGTCGATGTAGCGCAGCTGTTCGGTCAGCTCCGCTTCAAGATTCCAGGGCAGCGCCATGACGATGTCGGGGCGGTCCTGGGCGATCCGCGTGGTGTCGTGGATGGGAATCCGCATCCCCGGCGTGAAACGCCCGTGCTTGTAGGGGTTTCGGTCGACCGTGTACTCGAGCAGATCGCTGCGGATTCCGCAGTAGTTCAGCAGCGTGTTGGCTTTGCCCGGTGCGCCGTAACCGACCACGCGCTGCCCGGCATCGCGTGCGTCGAGCAGAAATCGCAACAGGTCGTATCGCGTCCGTTCGGCTCGCGGCCGGAGGTCCCGGTACCCGTCGAGCTCGTGGAGTCCGGCGGCCGCCTCGGTCTGCAGGACCTCGACGACGCGGTCGCTGGGTGGATCGGCAACCTGTGTGGGCCGGGCCCAGACCCGCATCGAACCACCGTGCGTCGAGAGCAACTCGACATCCACCACGCTCAGGTCGGCGACCGCGAGCGCGCGCATCGCCGACAGCAGGGTGTAGTACTGGAAGTGTTCGTGATAGATGGTGTCGAACTGACCGAGCGCGACCAGGTTCGCAGCGTGGTGCACCTCGATCGTGCACCATCCGTCGTCGGCCATCAGACGTCGCAGTGAGCGGGTGAAATCCACCAGATCGGGCACGTGAGCGTAGACGTTGTTGGCGATGACCAGGTCCGCCGCCCGGTAGTCGGTGCGTACCCGGCCGGCTGTGCGCCGGTTGAGGAACGCGGTCTCTGTCGGCACGCCGATCGTGCGTGCGGCTTCGCCCACGTTCACCGACGGCTCGATTCCCAGGCACGGGATGCTGGCTGCGACCAGATGCTGGAGCAGATATCCGTCGTTGCTCGCCACTTCGATGACGAAGGACTCGTTGCCGAGGCCGAGCCGTTCGATCGCGTCGTCGACATAGGTCTTCGCGTGCTGCAACCAGCTGTCGGAGAATGACGAGTAGTAGGCGTAGTCGGTGAAGGTGTCTTCGGGCGTGATCAGCGCTGGTATCTGGAGGAGTAGGCAATGCTCGCACAGTCGCAGATGCAGCGGGTACGTCATCTCCGGCTGATCGAGTTCGTCGGCGCAGAGGAATTTCTCACACGGGGGAGTGGCGCCCAGGTCCAGCACGCTGAACAGCCGATCCGCACCGCACAACCGGCAGTGCAGGCCGGTCGAATCGGACGGGATGTGCGGCGAGATGTTCATCAATAGGCTCCGACTCCGCCGAGGACGGCTCTGACTGTCTTCAGTACGATCACGAGATCGGCCACCGTGCACCAGTTTTCGATGTAGAACAGATCGAGCTTCACGGATTCCTCCCAGGACAGCTCGGACCGCCCGCTGACCTGCCACAGGCCAGTGATCCCCGGTCGGACGAGTAGTCGGCGGCGCACCTGGTTGTCATAGGACTGGACCTCCCGGGGCAGCGGCGGGCGCGGACCGACCACGCTCATCTCTCCGCGCAGAACGTTGATGAACTGGGGCAACTCGTCGATGCTGTAGCGCCGGAGGAACCTGCCCACCGGGGTGACCCGAGGATCCTGGCGGATCTTGAAGAGCACGCCGCCGTCCACCTCGTTCAGCGCGATGATCTCGGTGAGCTTCTGATCGGCGTCCACGGTCATCGTCCTGAACTTGATCATCTGAAAAGGCCTGCCATCGAGGCCGATTCGCTCCGATCGATACAGAGCGGGGCCGCTGCTGGTAGCCTTCACGGCCACTGCGGCGGCGATCAGCAGCGGCGACGCCATGATCAGCGCCGACAGGGCGAAGCCGATGTCGAAGGCGCGCTTCTTGAATCTCTTCGCGCCGTGATACTGGGGTTTGGCCAGCTGAATCAGCGGCATGTTCGCGATCAGCCGAACGTTGAGTCGGGGGCGCGCCACGTCCACCATGCCGGGCGACACCAGCAGATCCACATCGAGATCGTCCAATTGCCAGGAGAGATCGCGAATCCGCTGCGGCCCGAGGTGGCCTGCGGAGGTGAGTGCGATCGTATCTGCGCCGGATACAGCCACCGCCGAACGGATGTCGCCGTCATGACCGAACACCGGAACGGTGCCGACCCCGGCCACCTCGAGGGATCGGTCGTCGCATCCGTTCTCGATGCAGGCGCCGATCACGACGTAGCCCTGCTGTGGTCGGCGGGCGAACGATGACGCCAGCGCGGCGATGGAATCCGGCGCGCCGCACGCGAGCACGCCCGTCAGCATCCGGCCACGCCGCCGCTGGACCGCGACGAACCGGCGGGCGAGGTAGCGGTTGCCGCAGAGGCCGAGAACACCCAGGGGAAGGGCGACTGCGATGTAGCCGCGTGCGATGTCGAGATCCAGCAACGTGGACACGACGGCCACCGCACCGAACGACGACAGCGTCGCCGCGCACACCCTCCGGAATTCCTCGGCACCTGCGCCGATCACCCACGGCGACCGGCTGCGGTAGATGCACAGCAGGCCGGCCCACCCGGCCACGGCGACCGTCGATGCCAGTACGGAGCCCGACGCGGAAGCTGGATTCATCGACTGACCGGGCGCTGCGCCGAAGCGCACCATCTCGGCAAGACCGACAGAGACGAACATGACAGCCACATCGGAGACGCACAGCCACTGCCCATAGCGGCGCTGCCATCCCGATCGGGTGGTCCTGCGCGGCGCCGTGTGCGTGTCCACACTGACGGCGATGGGTCTGGGCGCGAGGCCTGCTCCCAGCGTCGGTGCGGTTGCAGCACGTGCGGACGCATTGAACGCGAATGGTTTTCGGCGCGATATCGGAGGAGTGACAGCCATGGCCGGTGTCCTCGGACCTAGCTCGCAGGCCCGAGCGTCGCGGCGTGCGCGGGGCCGACGGCCACGTAGTCGCCGGGGTCTGCCGTCACGGTGTAGACCAGCCAGCGCGGGTAGCGTCCGGCGACCGGGTCGATACCGATACCGGCGAACAGGGCGAAGACCTCGTCGTCGACGGTGATCCGGTTGGCGGCGATGACCGCACGGAAGCCGGCATCGCGCAGGGCGTCCCTGGCTTTGCCGATGTGGCTGATGCCGGCGATGACGTCGGCCACCTGTTGTGATGTGGGCATGTCCTGGCCCCCTGTTCCATGCCGTTGACGAAATCGCCAGAGTTAACGTCGCGCGGGACCGGCGACGTACGTACAGACCGCCGGGAGCTGTCGCTCCGGGCCGTATCCCGCCTGTGCCTGCCCCACGGCCGCAAACGTTAACGGCGGATCATCGCCGATCCATACTGACTGTGCCGCAAATAGTCTGAACAGATGACAGCGGTGTCGCGGGTGCCAGACGGGTCGATTGCGGGGCGGAATCGGAACCCTCCACTGTTCGGGGGACAGCCGGTTCATCGCCTCGTACGGTGTCTTCTGCGTTGGTCATCCGTGACGCCAACGGCGTGTTTCGGTGATCGGAGCAGCTCTCGACCAGCAGGAGGGTCGCCGTGAGCACAGAGCGGGACGGCCGGACCGGAATCTCCATCGCGATCGTCGATGACGAACACGTGGTGCATGCCGGTATCGGCGCGTGGCTGACAGGGACGCAGCCGGCGATGACGGTGGTGGCCGGCTTCACCGAGTCGACGAGCTTCATCGCACGCTATCCGGCGGCCACTCCCGAGCTCGACGTCACCTTGTTCGCTCTGCAGTTTCATTCCGGCGGTCCGCGTTTCGACATGCTGCACCAGATTTGCGAGGCCGGTCACCGGGTGGTCGTCTACTCGTATCTGTCGAGTGTCGAGGTGATCCTCAGTAGCCTCGACGCGGGCGCGATGAGCTACATCGGCAAGTTCGAAGGGGGAAGTCATCTTCTCCAGGCGATTTGCACTGTGGCGCAGGGACAACGATATGTCGGCGCGGCGATGGGCCGAGCGCTGCAGATCGGGACGACGACCGGCAGGCCGCGACTGACCCCGCGGGAGAAAGAGGTTCTGCGCGCCTGGATTCAGTTGGGGAGCAAGCACGTCGTCGCCGACCGTCAGTTCGTCGAGACATCCACCGTGCGCGGCCACCTGGAACGCATCCGGGTCAAATACGCCGAGGCCGGCCGGCCCGCCGCGACCAAGGCGGCGCTGACGGCGCGAGCGATCCAGGATGGTCTCCTGTCCCTCGGAGATGTCTGACACGCACGCGATCGCTTGCGGCCCTACTCGCCCGTGCGGGCCACATGCGGTGTCCGCCGCCCAGATGACGCGCCGCCGGAGACGACCGTGTCCGGCCGACGTACGACGTGCCGGTCCCCGTCGCCATACGTCCTACGAACGGCCCCATATCGGCTCGGCCGCAGTCGATTTCTCTTGGCTCCTGGGTGACAGCTTTACAGTTGAGCCGGCTGACGAACGTGACATCGGCCAAGGTTTGCCGGTTCCGGGGGGCATCATGAGTGACACGGCTCGTTCACTGCGGCAGGCGGCCCGGGTGGCCTGGCGGATCGTCGCACGGTCGTGCGCGCTGACCGCCGTTCTCCTGGTTGCGGTACTCATCAGCAACCCGCAGGCGCCGGCCTGGGCCGACGATCCGTCGTCGGTCTCGACGTCGTCCACCGATCAGGATGCGTCGGCGTCGACCGACCAAGCCGGCTCGTCCGTGTCGCACGGCGACACATCCGATCACGAGACCAACGGTGACACCGCGCCTTCCGCGGATCCAGGAGTCGCCGAAGAACCGGTAGAGGCATCGGAGGCGGCCGCACCCCGCGGGCGGGCGCGGCACTCGAGAATCGCCGAAAGGGACACACAACGGCGTTCGCGGCGTGAGGCACGGCGCGACCCGTCGCACACCGCGGCCGACACCGGCTCGGCACAGGCACAGGCACCCGAGCAGGCCGTCGCAGAACATCGCACCGTCGGCACCGTGCAGCCGCACACTGCATCCGTACTCAGGACCGTCGTGCCGAGCACGGCGTCGAACACGTCGGCGGCAGTATCGCTGTCGCCCCCGGTGACGGCGACAGCCACCGCCGCTGTCCCAGATGCGCCCACGACCACCCGGAAGTCGTCCATCGGCATAAAGCTTCTCACCTCTGTGCTGTCCCGGCTGTTGGCTCCCCGACCGGCGGACTCGGGCGATTCGCCACTGATGTGGGGTGTCCTGGCGTGGGCCCGCAGGCCTGTCGACCGGCGGACGAGCTCCGGGTCTGATGCCGTCGACGCGGCTGTGCCGACGCTGGCTCTCGCCGCTGCCCCGGTGACTCCGGCATTCGTGCAGGTCGCCGCGGCCACCCCTCAGACATCGCAGACCTCGGTTGCGGTGAAGTACTCGCTGGCGCAGACGGCTGGGGACACCAATGTCATTGCCGTCGGCTGGAACAACGCGACATCGTCGATCACGTCGGTGACCGACTCGGCGGGCAACGCCTATCGCTTGGCGGCCCCCACCGCTCGGGGGTCGGGGATCAGTCAGGCGATCTACTACGCGTCGGGGATCAAAGGGGCGGCCGCGGGGACGAACACGGTGACCGTGGTCTTCAACAGCGCCACCCCGTACGTGGACGTTCGTGCTCTCGAGTACAGCGGGCTCGATCCCGTCAATCCGTTCGACCGGACCGCGTCGGCTGCGGGTACCGGAACCGCCGCGAGTTCGGGCGCAGTGACGACGACCGCAGCCAATGAGCTGATCTTCGCCGCGGGCATGACCACCGGCGGATTCCTGGCAGCCGGCACCGGTTTCACTTCGCGGATCATCACCACTCCTGACGCTGACATCGCCCAGGACAGAGTGGCCGGCACCACCGGAAGTTATAGCGCCACAGCCACGTTGAGCGGCTCGGCGGCGTGGCTGATGCAGGTGGCCGCGTTCAAGGCCGCCACGGTCAGCGGCACCGACACCACAGCACCCACGGTCTCGGTGACCGCCCCGAACGGAACGGTCTCGGGAACAGTGACGCTCAGCGCCACCGCGACCGACAACGTCGCGGTGGCCGGCGTGCAGTTCCTCGTCGACAACACCGCCACTGGCATCGAGGACACCACCTCGCCCTACAGCACATCCCTCAACACGACCACGTTGGTCAACGGCACCCACACCCTGACAGCGCTCGCACGCGACACCAGCGGCAACACGGCGCTGTCCGCGCCGGTCACCATCACGGTCAGCAACACCGGTCAACCCGGCACGTTCCGCAACGAGATCCTGGCAACCGGACTCAACCTCCCGACGGCGATGAAGTTCCTCCCCGACGGCCGCATGCTCGTCGCCGAACTCGGCGGTATCGTCAAAGTCCTGTCGGCCCCGTACACCCAGGCCGACCCCACACCCTTTCTGCAGATCACCAACATCGGCACCGCCGGCGACGAAACGGTCGCGCAGCAGGGGATCTACGACATCGCGCTGGATCCGAACTTCGCCACCAACCACTACTACTACGTCTCCTACACCGCGAACACGCCGAACCGAGACCGGCTCTCCCGCTTCACCGCCAATGCGACGCTGACCGGCACGGTGTCGGGCAGCGAGTTGGTCATCTATCAGGACACCCTGGACGCCAACACCGAGCACCATGGCGGCGCGATCACATTCGGCAACGACGGAAAGATCTACTTCGCCACCGGCGATGCGTTCCAAGGGTCTCCGTCCCAGCGTCTGGACAGCCCACGCGGCAAGATCCTGCGGTTCAACACCGACGGCACGATTCCGACCGACAACCCGTTCTATGACGGCAGCGGCCCGAACTACGATGCGGTCTGGGCATTGGGACTGCGCAATCCCTACCGGGCCTACTACGACGCTCCCACCGGGCGCTTGCTCATCGGGGACGTGGGGGGCAACGACGCGTCGACCGCCGTGGAAGAACTGAACCTGGGTGTGCGCGGAGCCAACTACGGCTGGCCGAATGTCGAGGGCGCCACGACCAATCCGGCGTACACCAGCCCGATCTACGCGTACCCCCACTCCGGCCGCGACGCAGCCATCACCGGCGGCTTCGTCTACCACGGCACGCAGTTTCCCAGCAATTACCAGGGCAGCTACTTCTTCGCCGACTACGCCCAGAACACCATCAAGCGCCTGACCTTCGACGCGAACGGAAACGTCAACGGGGTGTTCAATGTCGACCCCGCCGACGGCACACCTGACGGGCCGACGGGCGACATCGTCTACCTGGCCCAGGGGCCCGAGGGAGCGCTCTACTACATCGACATCGGCGTCTCGGACACCACCGGCACCGTCGGGGTCAGCAAGATCCGCAGGATCAGCTATACCGGCAGCGCCAACCTGCCGCCCGTCGCCGGCGCCTCTGCCACGCCGACATCGGGGGCCACGCCACTCACCGTCAACTTCTCCAGTGCCGGTTCCTCCGATCCGGAGGGCCAGACGCTCACCTATGCCTGGGATTTCGGCGACCAGACGGCGTCGACGGCAGCCAATCCCACGCACACGTACAACACCGCAGGCAGTTACCAGGCCCGGCTCACGGTCTCCGACGGAGTGACCTCCACCATCTCGGCGCCGCTGAACGTCGTCGCGGGAAACGCTCCCACGGTGACGATCCTGTCGCCGACCGACGGACTGACGTTCAAGGCGGGCGATGTCATCACGTTCAGCGGCAGCGCGACCGATGTGGAAGACGGCACATTGCCTGCGAGCGCATACACGTGGACGTTCGACTTCCTGCACGACACCCACGTGCACCCCGGCTCACCGATCGTCGGGGTGACGAGCGGAACGTTCACGATTCCGACGTCGGGTCACGATTGGGAAGACAACACCAGATACCGGGTGTCGGTCACCGTGACGGACTCCAGCGGGTTGCAGACGACGAAATCCGTCTTCATCTACCCGCAGAAGGTCAACCTGACGTTCAACACCGGACCCAGTGGAGCCGCCATCTACGTGGACGGCGTTGCGCACACCGCACCCTTCGTCCTGAACGACCTGATCGGCTTCACCCACACGATTTCCGCGCCCGACCAGACCATCGGCGGTAACACCTACACGTTCAGCTCGTGGTCGGACGGTGGTGCCCAGTCCCACACCCTCGTCGTGCCGGCAACAGCGCAGACCTACTCCGCGAACTTCACCCTCGCCAATCCGGTCAACCCGCCGGGGTTCGTCCAGGTGTCGGCGGCGACACCGCAGACCAGTCAGTCGTCGGTGGCGGTGAAGTACACCGCCGCCCAGACCGCCGGGAACACGAATGTGCTTGCCATCGGCTGGAACAACGCGACGTCATCGATCACGTCGGTGACCGATTCGGCGGGTAACGCCTACCAGCTGGCGGTGCCCACCGCGCGCGGCGCGGGCATCAGCCAGGCGATCTACTACGCCCCGAACATCAAGGCCTCGGCAGCCGGGACCAACACGGTGACCGTCACGTTCAACACCGCCACCCCGTACGTGGATGTGCGGGCCCTGGAGTACAGCGGACTGGATCGGGCGAACCCGTTGGACGTCGGCGCCTCCGCATCGGGCACGGGGACCACGGCCAGTACAGGGGCAGTGAACACGACCGGGGCCAACGACCTGCTGTTCGCCGCGGGCATGACCACCGGCGCGTTCCTCGGAGCCGGCACCGGGTTCAGCTCGCGGATCATCACCACCCCCGATGCCGATATCGCCCAGGACAGGCTGCTCAGCAGTGCCGGGAGTTACAGCGCCTCCGCTCCGTTGGGCGCTTCCTCGGCGTGGCTGATGCAGGTGGCCGCTTTCCGGGCCGCCGCAGTCACCGACACCACCGCCCCCTCGGTGTCGGTGACTGCGCCGACTACCACGGTGTCGGGCACGATCACCCTCACCGCGAGTGCGACCGACAACGTCGGGGTCGCCGGGGTGCAGTTCCTGGTCGACAACACCGCCGTCGGCGTGCAGGACACCACGTCGCCGTACAGCCTGTCCTTCGATACGACAACGGTGACCAACGGCACCCACACGGTGACCGCGCGGGCCACCGACACCAGCGGCAACACGGCGACCTCGGCGCCGGTCACGATCACCGTGAACAACACCGCTGCCGACACGATCGCCCCCACGGTTTCTCTGACCGCGCCGAGCGGGACGGTGTCGGGCACGGTGACCCTCAGTGCCAACGCTTCTGACAACGTCGCGGTGGCCGGGGTGCAGTTCCTGGTCGACAACACCGCGGTCGGGTCGCAGGACACGACCTCGCCCTACAGCCTGACCTGGAACAGCGCCACGGTGACCAACGGCACCCACACCATTTCCGCCCGGGCCACGGATTCCAGTGGCAACACCACGCTGTCGGCTCCGGTGAGTGTCACCGTCAACAATGCGGTGGCCGCGCCCCCTGGATTTGTGCAGGTGTCAGCGGTGACGCCGCAGACGAATCAGTCATCGGTGGCGGTGAAGTACACCGGTGCCCAGACCGCCGGCGACACCAATGTGCTCGCCGTCGGATGGAACAACACGACGTCGACGATCACCTCGGTGACCGATTCGGCGGGCAATACCTACAAGGTCGCGGTTCCCACCGCCCGGGGGACCGGGGTGAGCCAGGCGATCTACTACGCCTCGAACATCAAAGCGGCTGCAGCGGGGACGAATACGGTCACGGTGGTGTTCAACACCGCCACCCCCTACGTGGACGTGCGGGCGCTGGAGTACAGCGGCCTCGATCCGGCCAACCCGTTCGGGGTGGGGGCGTCGGCCTCGGGTACGGGGGCCTCGGCCAGTGCGGGGTCGGTGACCACGACGACAGCGAATGAGCTGATCTTCACGGCGGGTATGACCACAGGTGGGTTCAGCGCCCCGGGGACGGGCTTCACGTCGCGGATCATCACCACCCCGGATCTGGACATCGCCCAGGACAGGCTGGCCGGAACCGCCGGAACCTACAGCGCCACAGCAGCGTTGAGCGGATCCGCGGCCTGGCTGCTGCAGGCGGCCACATTCAAGGCCGCCTCGACCTCCGGCGCCGATACGACCGCTCCCACGGTGACGGTGACCACCGCCGGCGGAACGGTGTCGGGCACTGTGAGTCTCGGCGCGAACGCTTCTGACAACGTCGCGGTGGCCGGGGTGCAGTTCCTGATCGACAACACCGCGGTCGGCGCGCAGGACACAACTTCGCCGTACAGCGTGTCCTGGAACAGCACCACGGTGGCCAACGGCACCCACACCATCACCGCGCGGGCCACCGACACCAGCGGCAACGCCACGCTGTCGGCGCCGGTCACCATCACCGTCAGCAACGCAGCTGCGCCGGCGACGACGACATCGATCTTCTTCGAGGGCAGCCCGAGCGTCGGTGAGGCAAGCGGGACCGTGATGGTGCCCATCGGCCGCAGCGGCGATCTGACGCGCACGTCCACCATCGAGTACGGAATAACACCGGACACCGCAACCGCCGGAGTGGACTACGTGGGCGGAAGTGGAACGATCACGATGGCGGCGGGCGTGGCCCGTGTCTTCATCCCGGTGCAGATCACCAATGACAGCATTTCCGAGTCGACGGAGACATTCGTGGTCTCGATCATCAATGTCGACAGTGGCTCGACGCTGCTGTTCCCGAGAACGGCGCGCATCAACATCCTCGACGACGAGAATCCCGTCATCGACCCGGTGTCACCACCGCTGACGTCGAACTACAGCGTCACGGAGCAGTACGTCATCTCAGGGCTCGATCAGCCGTTGGCGTTTCAATTCGCCCCCCAGAATCCCTCGCTGGTGTATGTGGCTGAAAAAGGCGGCCTGATAAGAGTTTTCAACGTCGTCACTGGGGCTCAACAATCGACCTTCGTCGATATCCGTTCCAAAGTGAACAACGCTCAGGATCGCGGGCTCCTCGACATCGCGTTGGACCCCAGGTTCGGGCAGCCCGTTGCGCAGGGGCAGCCGGAGCACAATTACGTCTACGCGTTCTATGTGGTCGACCCTCCCGGTACGGCCGGTAATCCTGCCGGGACGAACGCAGGGCCGGACGGCGGCGGGAACCGCTTCGCCTACGTCGTGCGCTTCACCGCCGACGCGGCAACGAATTACACGACGGCGATCCCCGGCAGCGAGGTCATTCTTCTGGGGGGCGCCGGTGTCACGCTCAGCGACATCAGCGGAGCCGGAACGATCGACAGCACCAGCAACACCAGCCTTCCCGAGTCCGGGTTCAACGCCACGACGGGGAAATACGTCGACAACTACATCAAGGTCGATTCGCGGAGTCACGCGGGAGGATCGCTGGCGTTCGGTCCGGATGGGGCTCTGTATGTCGGCATCGGAGATGGCACGTCTTTCGATCTGGTCGACCCGCGCACCCGCAGTGTCCAGAACATCAACAGTCTGTCCGGCAAGATTCTGCGCATCGACCCGACGACAGGCTCAGGATTGCCGGACAACCCGTTCGTGAAACCGGGCGACGATCTCAACGCCAACCATTCCAAGGTGTATCAGCTGGGTCTGCGAAATCCGTTCTCCATCGGGTTCGCCGGGGATGGTCGCCTCTTCATCTCGAATACGGGTTGGTACAGCTGGGAGGAGATCGAAAGCGGATATGCCGGCGCGAATTTCGGTTGGCCGTACTACGAAGGGGGGGACAACGGCGTGGTGCTACCCGCACCCGGGTATCGCGACCTGCCCAGCGACCCCGCCCGCGGACTACCCAGCGCTGCCGACTTCTACGCGGCAGTCGCCAGTGGTGCGATGACGATGACGCCCGCGTACCGCGCTTTCGCCCACGACCCGAACGCGCCGGGCTTCCAGATCGGGGCCATCGTGGGCGTCGACGGGGTGTACACGGGATCGCAGTATCCCGCGGAATTCCAGAACGACATCTTCTTCTCCGACGTCAACGAGGGCGAGGTGTACGTCGTCGACATCAACAACAACAGCGACGTGAAGTATCTGTACGGCAGCCAACTCGTCCCCGTCGCCTTCAGCCAGGGACCTGACGGGTACATCTACGCTGCGAACCTCGCTGGATCCATCACCAGACTACGGATAGTGCCGAAGCAGGTGTAGCGCGCGACGGTGGCCACCTTCAGACCGCGGACGGTGGTCTGACCTCGCCGCCCTCACCCGCCAGCGCGAACCGGCCGTCCTCGGTCTGTTCCACCAGACCGTCGACCAGCAGTGAGTCCAGGCAGCGGTCGCGCTGAGCGGTGTCGGTGGTCCACGCCACGTCGAGTTCGGCGCGGCTGACCGGGGATGTGCTGCCGCGCAACACATCCAGCAACCGGCCCCGCACCTGCCGGTCGGTGCCGGCGTACTTCTGGACCTTGCGCGCCGGTCCGGTGCCCGCGGGGAAGCCCAGCGAACGCCACGTGCAGTGGCTCAGCGGGCACACGCCGCACTTGGGGGAGCGCGCCGTGCACACGGTCGCGCCCAGTTCCATCAGCGCCACCGAGAACGTCGGCGCGGTGTCGTCGTCGGGCAGCAGCGCGGCGACGTCGTCGAGGTCGCGCGTCGAGGCCGCGGCGGCGTCGTCGCGGCCGTGCACCGCGCGCGCCACCACCCGGCGCACGTTGGTGTCAACTACCGGCACCCGCTGCCGGTAGGCGAAGCAGGCCACCGCCCGGGCCGTGTAGGTGCCGATGCCGGGCAGCGACAGCAGCGTGTCGACGTCCTCGGGCACGACGTCGCCGTGCTCGGTGGCGATCACTGTCGCGCACTCGTGCAGCCGCTTGGCCCGGCGCGGGTACCCGAGCTTGCCCCACGCCCGCAGCACGTCGGCCGCGCCGGCCGCCGCGGTCGCCGACGGCGTCGGCCAGCGGGCCACCCAGTCCAGCCAGATGGGCTCCACCCGCGCGACCGGTGTCTGCTGCAGCATGAACTCGCTGACCAGGATCTGCCACGCCGAGACGCCAGGCCGGCGCCACGGCAGATCCCGCTGCGCGGTGGCATACCAGTCCAGCAGCTCACCGGTGTCGATCATCGGTGCCGGCTCGGGCAGAATGTCCGCCATGCCGAACACGAATCCGTTGACCGCGTGGAAAGCACTCAAGGAGGGTAACGAGCGCTTCGTCGCGGGCAAGCCCGAGCATCCCAGCCAGAGCATCGAGCGTCGTGCCAGCCTGACCGCTGCCCAGAAGCCGACGGCGGTCGTCTTCGGCTGTGGTGACAGCCGGGTCGCGGCCGAGATCATCTTCGACCAGGGCCTCGGCGACATGTTCGTGGTGCGCACCGCCGGACACGTCATCGACAGCGCGGTGCTCGGGTCGATCGAATACGCGGTCGCCGTGCTCAACGTGCCACTCATCGTGGTGCTCGGGCACGACAGCTGCGGTGCGGTCGGGGCGACCCTGGCCGCGCTCGATGACGGCGCGGTACCCAGCGGCTACATCCGCGACATCGTCGAGCGGGTGACGCCGTCCATCCTGGTCGGCCGCCGCGAGGGCCTCACCCGGGTCGACGAATTCGAGGCGCGGCACGTCACCGAGACCGGCAAGCAGCTGCTCAGTCGCTCGACCACGATCGCCGACGCCGTGCGCGAGGGCCGGCTCGCGATCGCCGGGCTGACCTACCACCTGGCCGACGGCCAGGTGGTGCTGCGCGACCACATAGGCGACATCGGCGAGAACTGAAAGGCGACACGCCGGGCAACGTCGGACATGGTGTGCTGACCTGCCCTTACCGTGATCTCGTGCTGGATCTAGAACCGCATGGCCCGCTGCCCCAACAGATCTATTGGCGACGCAGGGCCCTCGCGCTCGGCGTGGCCGTGCTCGTCATCGGCGTCATCGCCGCGGTGGTCGCGGTCGTCGTCATGAACAGCACCAGCAACGAGCAGCCCACCGCCAACGAGTCGCAGCAGACGCAGGCGGCCGCGCCGCCGACGCCGCTTCCCGGCGGAAATCCCGAGGTCAAGACCCCGATCCAGGCGCCGGCGCAGCAAGCCCCGCCGCCGACCGCCACTCCGACGGCCGCCGTGGTGCCCGCGCCGATCCTCAAGGAGGGCGACGACTGCCCCGACTCGACGCTGGCGGTCAAGGGCATCACCAACGAGCCGCAGTACGTCGTCGGCGACCAGCCGAAGTTCACGATGGTCGTCACCAATATCGGCCTGGTCGCCTGCCAGCGCGACGTGGGCGCCGCGGTGCTCGCGGCCTACGTCTACTCGCTGGACAACCAGCGACTGTGGTCGAACCTGGACTGCGCGCCGTCCAACGAGACGCTGATCAAGACCTTCCAGCCGGGTGAGCAGGTGACCACCGAGGTCACGTGGACCGGGATGGGTTCGGCGCCGAACTGCCCGCTGCCGCGTCAGCCGATCGGGCCGGGCACCTACAACCTGGTGGTCCAGCTGGGCAACCTGCGCTCGGCGACGGTGCCGTTCATCCTCGCGCAGCCGCAGCAGTTGCCGCCGGGTGCGCCGGGAGCGGTTCCGGCACCGGCGCCCGCGCCCGCACCGGCCGGCTGAGTCAGGCCAGCCGGTCGGCGATCGTCGACTCGGCCAGCTGCGACAGACCCTCGCGGATGTGGCGCGCCCACATCGAGCCGATGCCCTCCACCGACTGCAGGTCGCTGGCGCTCGCGGCGAGCAGACCCTGCAACGAGCCGAAGTTGCGCACCAGCAGGTCGACGTGCGCGAACTGCAACCGCGGGATGCCCGCCATCGCCCGGTAGCCGCGGGAGCTCATCGCCGAGTCCTGCGCCTCGGCCGTCGACGGGTAACCGAAAACCCTTGCCAGCGTGGTGAAGTCGAGAAGTTCGCTGTCGGAGAGCCCGTCGAGCTCCTCCAGGGTGGCGGTGACCTGGGCGGCCGTCGGCGGGTCCGGGTTGGCGTGGTAGTCGCGCACGATCAGCTCGCGGTCGGTGTCGTTGTCGCCCACCAGCTCGTCGAGCTGCAGTTTGAGCTGCCTGCCGTCGGTGCCGAGCTCGACGACGTCGGAGTCGATCTCCAGGCTGATCCGCCGCACCATCTCCAGGCGCTGCACCACGGTCATGACGTCCCGCAGCGTCACGAAGTCCTCGATCTCGGCCATCGACAACTGCCGGCTCACCTCGTCGAGGCGGGTCTTGTAGCGCTCCAGCGTGTCGATGGTCTGGTTGGCCCGGGACAGGATCGTCGCCGATTCCGGCACGACGTGCCGCTCGCCGGCCACGTACACCGTCACGATGCTCATCGAGTGGCTGACGGAGATCACCGGGTAGCCGGTCTGGATCGCGGTGCGCTCGGCCGAGCGGTGCCGGGTGCCGGACTCCTCGGTCGGGATCGACGGGTCGGGCACCAGTTGGACGTTGGCCCGCAGGATGCGGCTGCCGTCGCTGGAGAGCACCACGGCGCCGTCCATCTTCGACAGCTCGCGCAGCCGGGTCGGGGCGTAGCGCACGTCGAGGGAGAAGCCGCCGTCGCAGATCGCCTCGACACTGTCGTCGTAGCCGATGACGATCAACGCACCGGTGCGACCCCGCAGGATGCGTTCCAGGCCGTCACGGAGCGGGGTGCCGGGCGCGAGCCGGGCGATCGTCTCCCGCAGTGTCGGCCGTGCCAGTTGCACGACCGTGCGTGAGGCCCGTCCCGTCGACTTCACGGCCATCTGTTCCCCTCGGATCCGCCTCAGTTCGCGTCATTCTGGCTGATCCGCCGCAGGACCTGCAATGCCGAGGTGATGTCGTCGGCCGGGATGGCGCGCAGCCCGGCCGGGGGAGAGGCCACCCCGGCAGGCACCACGGCGCAGGTGAACCCCAGCCGCGCGGCCTCGGACAGCCGGCGGTCCATGCCCGTCACCCGGCGGAGGTCACCGGCGAGGCCGACCTCCCCGATCGCGATCGCATTGGTCGGCATCGGCAGGTCGGTGAACGCCGACGCGATGGCCAGCGCCACCGCGAGATCAGACGACGAGTCGGTCAGACGCATCCCGCCGACGGTGGACAGATAGATGTCGTTGGCGCCGACGGGCAGCCGGGCCCGCTTCTCCAGCACGGCGGTGATCATCGCCGCCCGCGAGGAGTCGATGCCGCTGACCGCCCGGCGCGGACTACCGCTCGCGGGTGAGCCGATCAGTGCCTGCACCTCGCCGATCATCGGCCGCTTGCCGTCCAGCGTCACCGTGACCGACGTGCCCGGCACCGCCTTGGGGCGCTGGTCGAGGAACAGCCCCGAGGGATCGGACACACACTCGATCCCGTTGTCGTGCAACAGGAAACAGCCGACCTCGTCGGCGGCCCCGAACCGGTTCTTGACGCCGCGC
Source organism: Mycolicibacterium chubuense (assembly GCF_001044255.1). Classification (GTDB taxonomy): domain Bacteria; phylum Actinomycetota; class Actinomycetes; order Mycobacteriales; family Mycobacteriaceae; genus Mycobacterium; species Mycobacterium chubuense. The sequence continues at coordinate 135,417 of NZ_JYNX01000035.1, read as the reverse complement.
ACCATCCGCAGCGACGACGCCCGATCGCCCTCGAAGTGCAGCACGACGTCGACGAGATGCTCGAGGGAACGCGGCCCGGCGATCGCGCCGTCCTTGGTGACGTGGCCGACGAGCAGCATCGCCACGCCGGTGGTCTTGGCGGTCATCGTCAGCGCCGTCGTGACCGCGCGCACCTGGGTGACGCCGCCGGTCACCCCGTCGGCCTCGGTGGTCGACATGGTCTGCACCGAGTCGACGACGACCAGCGACGGTGCGACCGCCTCGATATGGCCCAAGGCCGTCTGCAGATCCGATTCCGCGGCGAGATAGACCTCGTCGTGCGCGCAGCCGGTGCGTTCGGCGCGGAGCCGGATCTGGCCGGCCGACTCCTCGCCCGACAGGTACAGCGCGCGCCGGCCGGTCTGAGCCCAGCGGTGGGCGACCTCGAGCAGCAGCGTGGACTTGCCGACCCCCGGATCGCCGGCCAGCAGCGTCACCGAGCCGGGCACCAGACCCCCGCCCAGCACGCGGTCGAGTTCGCTGACCCCGGTGTGGAAGTGCCGTGTGCTGCCCGGGTCAATGGAGCTGATCGGCACCGCGGGGGACGTGGGGGCCACGACACGCCGGGTGGCCGAACCGCCCACCGCGGTCAGCGCGACTTCGTCGACCGTGCCCCAGGTGCCGCACTCAGAGCAGCGGCCCACCCATTTGGGCGTGATGTGGTGGCATTCCGAACACCGGTATTGCGAACGTGTTTTCGAAGTCCGGGCCACGGGGTGACGGTATCCGGCGGGACCGACAGATCGGGCGCGGCGCGCCCGATGCGGGGGCTAGTGCCCGCCGGAGTGGCCTTCGGCCGGAGCGCCGTCGTCGGTGACCTCGCGCCGCGGCGACTCGCCCGCCGAGATCGGGACCGCCACGGTGGTCTCGCCGGACTTCTCGAAGGTGAACGTGAAGTCGTAGGTCAGCCCGTTGGTGACCGGCTTGCTCAGCGCGACCTTGGCCTCGGCGGCGTCGGCGGGCTCGATGCTCTCCAGCGCCGCCGTCTGACCGTCGGGGGTGCCCACCACCAACACACCGTTGGCCGGCAGCGCTCCGTCGCCGGTCAGCGTCACCGAGCCGACGTCGGACGTGATCCGGACCAGCTTGTCGTTGACATCGGCCGAGGTGTTGGCGGCGGTGAAGATCAGCTCGACGTCGCGGCCCGGCTGGACGTAGTCCGCGGTCTGCTGGGCGCGCAGGTGCACGTTGCGCAACGCGATCGGGCCGGCTTTGCCGCTGGTGCCGTTGATCGCCGGCTCCTGCGTCGCGGTCTGGGAGACCTGACCCGCGCCGCAGCCGCTCAGGACCATGGACAGGCCCACCGCGGCGGTCGCCACGGCGGCGGTGATGACAGAAGTGCGCCGTTCTAAGGGGTTCACTGGGTGCCTCCTGCTCGGCCGACAACGCGACGTGACATGCCGGTCTTCCTGGTTCGACTATGCAGAGTAGTAGGTCGGGATTGCGTGCGGTAGCGCAGGGCGCGACAGGTGCGCGCCTTGCACGGATTCGCCGGTGTGTCAACCCCTGGTGTTCGCCGACTGTGCCCCTGACCTGCATTGTTGGCGCACCCCTGTCGGCGGCGCGTGTTAAACTCGTCATGTGAAAGGGGCTCGAAACTGATGATTTTCAAGGTCGGAGACACCGTTGTCTATCCACACCACGGTGCTGCGTTGATCGAGGCGATCGAAACCCGGACCATCAAAGGCGAGCAGAAGGAATATCTCGTCTTGAAGGTCGCCCAGGGTGATCTCACCGTTCGGGTGCCCGCGGACAACGCCGAATACGTGGGTGTGCGCGATGTCGTCGGACAGGAGGGCCTCGACAAGGTCTTCCAGGTGCTCCGTGCCCCGCATACCGAGGAGCCGACCAACTGGTCGCGCCGGTACAAGGCCAATCTGGAGAAGCTCGCCTCCGGTGATGTGAACAAGGTGGCCGAGGTCGTGCGTGACCTGTGGCGCCGCGACCAGGAGCGTGGTCTGTCCGCCGGCGAGAAGCGCATGCTGGCCAAGGCCCGTCAGATCCTGGTGGGTGAACTCGCGCTGGCCGAGAACACCGACGACGAGAAGGCTGCGACCATTCTCGACGAGGCTCTCGCCGCCGCGTCCTGAAGGACGTGATTCCCCGCGTCGGTCTGGGTACCGACGTCCACCCCCTCGAAGCCGGACGTCCGTGCTGGCTGCTGGGTCTGCTGTTCGACGACGCCGACGGTTGTGCCGGTCACTCCGACGGAGACGTCGCCGCCCATGCCCTCTGCGATGCTCTGCTGTCCGCAGCGGGCATGGGCGACATCGGCGAAGTCTTCGGCACCGACCGCCCGCAGTGGCGGGGGGTGTCCGGTGCCGACATGCTGCGCCACGTGCGCTCCCTGCTCGACGGCGCCGGCCTGCGGGTCGGCAACGCCGCCGTGCAGGTCATCGGCAACCGGCCCAAGGTCGGTCCGCGCCGTGCGGAGGCCCAACGGGTGCTCTCCGCGTTGCTGGGGGCCCCCGTTTCGGTGTCCGCCACCACCACCGACGGCCTCGGTCTGACCGGCCGTGGGGAGGGGCTGGCGGCGATCGCGACGGCCCTGGTTTTCGGCGATGAGCGCTTGCGCGAAGAGCAGACAAACCGCGATGAGGGTTTCGCCTGATCGGGCCGGTAAGCTGGCCCGTCGTGACCGAACGCCCCGCAGCTGTCATGCGGCTCTATGACACCTTGTCTGGCGGTGTGCGCGATTTCGCGCCACTGCGGCCCGGCCACGTCTCGATCTACCTGTGTGGCGCCACGGTGCAGGGCCTGCCGCACATCGGGCACGTCCGCAGTGGTGTCGCGTTCGACGTGCTGCGCCGCTGGCTGACCGCCAAGGGCTTCGACGTCGCGTTCATCCGCAACGTCACCGACATCGACGACAAGATCCTCACCAAGGCCGCCGACGCGGGCCGGCCGTGGTGGGAATGGGCGTCGACCTACGAGCGGGCGTTCTCGGCCGCGTACGACGCGCTGGGGGTGCTTCCCCCGTCGGCGGAGCCGCGTGCCACCGGGCACATCACCCAGATGGTGGAGCTCATCGAGCGGCTCATCGGTCGCGGCCACGCCTACACCGGGGCGGGCGACGTGTATTTCGACGTCGCGACGCTGCCGGAGTACGGCAAGCTGTCCGGTCACCGGATCGACGACGTGCACCAGGGTGAGGGCGTCGCGACGGGCAAGCGTGACCAGCGGGACTTCACCCTGTGGAAGGGCGCCAAACCCGGCGAGCCGTCGTGGCCGACGCCGTGGGGCCGCGGCCGCCCCGGCTGGCACACCGAGTGCGTCGCGATGGCCCACGAGTACCTCGGCGCCGAATTCGACATCCACGCCGGCGGCATGGACCTGGTGTTCCCGCACCACGAGAACGAGATCGCCCAGGCCGAGGCCGCCGGCGACGGCTTCGCCCGGTTCTGGCTGCACAACGGCTGGGTCACCATGGGCGGCGAGAAGATGAGCAAGTCGCTGGGCAACGTCCTGGCGATTCCCGCTGTGCTGCAACGAGTCCGGGCCGCCGAGCTGCGCTACTACCTGGGCAGTGCGCACTACCGGTCGATGCTCGAGTTCTCCGAGACGGCACTGGCCGACGCCGCGAAGGCCTACACGGGTATCGAGGACTTCCTGCACCGGGTGCGCACCCGGGTCGGCGCGGTGGTGCCGGGTGAGTGGACCCCGAAGTTCGGTGCCGCACTCGACGACGACCTGTCGGTGCCGATCGCGCTGGCCGAGGTGCACGCCGCGCGCGCCGAGGGCAACCGGGCCCTCGATGCGGGCGACCACGAGTCGGCACTCACGCACGCGATGTCGATCCGCGCGATGATGGGCATCCTCGGGGCGGATCCGCTCGACGAACGCTGGGAGTCCCGCGACGAGACGTCGGCGGCGCTGGCCGCGGTCGACGTGCTGGTGCAGGCCGAGGTACGACGGCGCGAAGACGCGAGGGCGCGGCGCGACTGGGCCGAGGCCGACGCGATCCGCGACCGGCTCAAGGAGGCGGGCATCGAGGTGACCGACACCTCCGACGGTCCCCAGTGGTCACTGTTGGACGGGACGGACAAGTAATGGCGGGCAACTCCCAACGGCGCGGCGCGGTCCGCAAGGCCGGCACGAAGAAGGGCCCGACGGTCGGCTCCGGTGGTGTGCGCCGCCGCGGGCTGGAAGGCAAGGGTGCGACTCCGCCTGCGCATCAGCGGCCCCACCACCCGGCGGCCAAGCGCGCCGCGAAGGCCGCCCGCCAGCAGCAGGGCCGGCACCGCAAGACCGACGACACCGAGATCGTGCTCGGCCGCAATCCGGTGGTGGAGTGCCTGCGCGCGGGCGTGCCCGCCACGGCGCTCTACGTCGCCCTGGGCGCCGACTCCGACGAACGCCTGACCGAGGCGGTGCAGACCGCGGCCGACAAGGGGATCGCGATCCTCGAGGTGCCGCGCCACGACCTCGACCGGATCGCCGCCAACGGCATGCACCAGGGCCTGGCGCTGCAGGTGCCGCCCTACAGCTACGCCCACCCCGACGATCTGCTGGCCGCGGCGAAGAAGGACGCGGCGCCGCCGCTTCTGGTCGCCCTGGACAACATCTCCGACCCGCGCAACCTGGGCGCGATCGTGCGCTCGGTCGCGGCGTTCGGCGGTCACGGCGTGCTGATCCCGCAGCGCCGGTCCGCGTCGGTGACCGCGGTGGCGTGGCGCACCAGCGCGGGTGCGGCGGCCCGCACCCCGGTGGCACGGGCGACCAACCTCAACCGCGCGCTCAAGCAGTACGCCGATGCCGGCGTGCAGATCGTCGGCCTCGATGCCGGCGGAGACACAGCGATCGACGAGATCGACGGCAGCGGCCCGATCATGGTGGTGGTCGGATCGGAGGGCAAGGGATTGTCCCGGCTGGTGCGGGAGAACTGCGACGCCATCGTGTCGATCCCGATGGCCGGGCCCACCGAATCGCTCAACGCATCGGTGGCCGCGGGCGTCGTGCTCGCCGAGATCGCGCGCCAGCGCCGCGGTTAGACCCCGAACAGCTGCAAGCCCGCCCACAGCGCCAGCACCGACGCGATCAGCACGGGCGGTGTGGTGGCCAGTCCGATGCGGCTGAACTCCGCGAAGCTGGGGTTCATGTCCCGGCGGACCACGCTGCGCCACAGCAGGTTCGCCAGTGACCCGACGTAGGTCAGGTTGGGGCCGACGTTGACGCCGATCAGCACCGCCAGCACGGCCGCGGGACCGACCGGGGTGACCAGCGGCAGCAGCACCAGCACCGCGGGCAGGTTGTTGACGACGTTGGAGAGCACCGCGGCGACGGCCGCGATGCCGAGCAGCGCGAGCAGACCCTGCCCGTCGGGCAGCACTCTCTGCATCGCCGTCTCCAGCCCGTTGCGCATCACCGCGGCGACCACCACGCCCAGACACAGCACGAACGCCAGGAACGGCAGATCCAGCGCGGCGGTGATCTTCGCGACCGAGCTGCGCCGCGTCACGAGCCCCCGTGCACCGAGGACCACGGCGCCCGCCAGCGCGGCCCAGGCCGGCGACAGCCCGAGCAACGAGGTGACCGCGAAGCCGGCCAGCGTCAGGCCGACGACCACCAGCGCGAACAGCGGTACATCGACGGGCTCGCGGGGTGCCTCCTGCGGAGCCACCCGCAGGTCCTTGGCGAACAGCAGTCGCAGCAGCACGAACTCGACGGCGATCGCGGCCAGCCACGGCAACGTCATCAGCGCGGCGAAGTGCAGGAACGTCAGCCCCGCCGCGCCGAACGCCAGCAGGTTGGTCAGGTTGGACACCGGCAGCAGCAGGGACGCGCTGTTGGACAGGTGCGCGGTCGCATACGCGTGCGGCCGGGCAGGCACGGCGAGTGTGCGCGCGGTGGCCAGCACCACCGGAGTCAGCAGCACGACCGTGGCGTCCAGGCTGAGGATCGCGGTGACGGCGGCGGAGATCCCGAACACCGACACCAGCAGCCGGGTCTGTCCGCCCGAGGTGGCTCGGGCCATCAGCACGCCTGCCGCGTGGAACAGGCCCTCGTCGTCGCACAGCCGGGCGAGCACCAGCACCGCCGCCAGGAAACCGACCACAGGTGCCAGCCGGGACACTTCGGCCAAGGCGTCGTGCCAGTCGATCGCGCCGGCCACGATCACCAGCGCGGCGGCGGGCACCGCGACGACGGCCTCGGGCCAGCCGTGCGGGCGCAGCAGGGCGAACCCGAGGACCGCGACGAGCGCGGCCACCGACAGGATCAGTTCCATGGATCGGCGCGCTGCCAGAGGGTCGGCAGGTGCAGATCGACGCCGTCCTCGGCCGCCAGCCGGCTGAGCACCCGCATCGAGGCGTCGAGGTCGTCGGCGGCGAACGGCAACGCGCGCAGCGGCTGGTCGAGGGGGCGGAAGAAGTCGTCCCAGTGGATGAGCACCACCCGGCGCGCCCCGACCGTGCGCACGGTCTCGGTCCAGTACTCGACGAGGTAGCTCTCCGGCTGCAGCCCGAGTTGCCCGACGCCGAGGTAGGCCACGTCCGCGGTGCGGCCGCGCAGCGCGCCGCGCACATAGCCGGCGCTGCCGACGATCAGCAGCGTGCGGCCGCTGGGCCGGTGGGTGACCAACGTGGACCAGGCCTCGCCGCAGCGGTACACCGACGCCCGCGCCGGTGGCCGCACCGGCGCGGTGATCTGTCCGGGGAAGCGATCGGGCGGGCAGTGGTGCCCTTCGATCAGCGTGATGTCGTACGCCCCGGCCGTGATCGGTTCGCCCGGCGTGACGACGTCGACGCGGTCCAGGTCGGCGCCACGTCCGACCTGCGCGGCCGACGCACCGCCGATGAGTCGCGCCCCGGTGCGGCCGGCGACGACGGCCGAGTCCATCGCGTGGTCGAAGTGGGTGTGCACCGGGGTGACCGCGTCGAGACGCTCGACGCCGAGCCGGTTCAGGGCGTGCTGGATTCGGGGCAGCGACGGGCGCAGCGGACGGGACGCGACGGTGAGCAGGCCCGGCCGGGAGAAGAACCCGTCGGTCATCACCGCGGAGTCGCCGTCGTCGATCAGCAGCGTCGTGACGCCGGCCCACGTCACCGTTACCGGGGTCGTCGCGGCCGCGGCGGGCACGTCGAACCGGCGGGCGTAGGCGGCGAGATCGGGACGGCCGAGCCTCAAACGCATGACGGCCACCCTAGGGTGTGCGCGCCGCCCGGACGCCACGCAGCCCTGCGACGGCCGCGCCGAGGCAGGCGGCGGCGACCGCGCCGGCGAACCACGGGAACACCGACGCCAGGTCCCACTGCGTGGCCGCCCAGCCCGCGACCAGCGTGGGCACCGCCATCGCGGTGTAGGCCAGCAGGTAGAACGCCGACATCGTCTCGCCGCGGCGGCCGGCGGGCACGACATCGGACAGGTGGCGCAGCGAGCCGCCGAAGCCGAGCCCGAACGTCGCGCCCAGTAGCGCAGCGGCCACGAACACCAGCTGCGGCTGGTGGGTGAGCAGCACCGGGATGGTCAGCAGCAGCGACACGGCCATTCCGACGTCGCCGATGATCGCGGAGTACTTGGCGGGCAGCCGGGTCGCGGCCAGCTGGGCCAGCGCTGCGGCGAACGCGGTGGTGCCGACGACGGCGCCGCCGAAGACGAGGTTGTCGATGTGGGTCTGCCGCGCGGCCAGCGACGGGTACAGCGACAGCAGCACGCCGAGCACCGACCAGGACGCCATCGCGCCGAGCGCGGAGAACCAGAAGTCTGACCGGATCTCTTGCGGCACAGCGGGTTTGGCGATGCGGATCGGACCCTCGGCGCGTGCGGTGTGCGGCTCGCGCAGGGCGAGCACCCCGATCCCGACGATCAGGCAGATCACGGCGACCACCGCGTACGGCGTGCGCAGCGGGTGTGGTGCGTACTGGGCGAGCAGCGCGGAGCCCAGGATGGCGACGGTCATCCCGACGTTGAAGCTGACGCCGGAGAGCTGACCCGAGCGCACGCCGTGGTCGGGGCGCAGGTCCAGCAGGGCCGCCGCGCCGGCGACGACGATCGAGCCGACGGCCGCGCCGTGGATGGTGCGGGCGAGCAGTAGCAGCGCCATGTTGTCGGCGATGAGGAAGACCCCCAGCCCGACCAGCAGCGCGATCAGGGCGCCGACGAGCACCGGTTTGCGGCCCACCACGTCGGAGATCCGGCCCGACACCAGCACCGCGGCGAGCGCGGCGACGGCGTAGACGGCGAACACGATCGTGGTGGCCAGCGGCGAGAGGTGCCAGTCCGACTCGTAGATGCCGTACAGCGGCGCGGGCAGCCCCGATACCCCGAGCGCGACGCCGCTCAGGACGAGCAGCAGCGGGTAGGCCCAACGCTGCGTCTCGCTGATCGGACGGTCGATCGCCACCATCGGGTGCCCCACTTCCGGTCGATACGGTTTGACAGACATCGAACCCGATCGAGCGTACGCTGGGTTCGACGATCATCAAACCCCGCGTGGTGAAGGACACTCATGGCCGACGACGCGCACCCGGTCGCCCGGGTGCAGCAGGTGCTGGCAGCGCTGCACGATCCGGTCCGACTGGAGATCGTGCGACGGCTGCACAACGCCGGCGGGCCGCTGCAGTGCGGGGCGCTCTACGACGGCATCAACAAGTCGACGGCCACCCACCACTTCAAGATCCTGCGCGAGGCCGGCGTGACCGAGCGCCTGGTGATCGACGGGCTGACGTTCCAGCGGCTGCGCGTCGACGAGGTGGAGACGGCCCTGCCGGGGCTGCTGGGCAGCGTGGTTTCCTGCGCGAACCGCGACGCCGGCGCCCCGGTCAGCTGAACGGCGAGAGGTCGACACCCTCGGCCAGCAGCCGGGTCCGCACCGCGGTGGCGATCCGCACCGCACCCTCGGAATCGCCGTGCACGCACACCGATTCCACGGTGATCGGGATCGTCGAACCGTCCACCGCCGCCACCCGGCCCGCGGTGACCATCGAGATCACCCGCTCGGCGATCTCGTCGGGATCGCTCAGCACCGCGTTGCGTTCCCGCCGCGACACCAGCTGCCCGTCGGGCCGGTAGGACCGGTCGGCGAACGCCTCGGCGACCGTGCGCAGCCCGAGCTCGGCCGCCGCGTCGAACAGCACCGAGCCGGCGAGGCCGAGCAGCGGGAGCTCCGGGTCCACCGCATGCACCGCCTCGGCCACCGCGCGGGCCTGATCGCGGTGCGTGACCACCGCGTTGTAGAGGGCGCCGTGCGGCTTGACATAGGACACCGTCGACCCGGCGGCCTTGGCGAGAGCGGACAGGGCACCGATCTGGTACATCACGTCGGCGGCCAGTTCCTCGGGCGGCACGTCGATGAACCGGCGGCCGAAGCCGGCGAAGTCGCGGTAGCTGACCTGGGCGCCGATCCGCACGCCGCGTTCGGCGGCGAGCCTGCAGGTGCGCGCCAGCGTCGCCGAGTCCCCGGCGTGGAAGCCGCAGGCGACGTTGGCGCTGGTGACGATGCCCAGCATCGCGTCGTCGTCGCCGAGTTGCCACACCCCGAAGCCCTCGCCGAGATCGGCGTTCAGGTCGACCGTGCGGGTGGCCACGACGACCAGCCTAACGGCGGCTGCCGACCAGCCAGCAGACCAGGAAGATCGCGAACGAGATCGTCGTGACGAACACCGACACCGGCACGCCGGGGGCCAGGGACAGCACCAGGCCGCCGATGGCGGCTGTCTCGGCGAACAGCACCGAGGCGCCCATCGCCTTGACCGGCGAGGTGAACACCCGCGCCGCCGCGGCCGCCGGCGTGATCAGCAGCGACATCACCAGCAGCGCCCCGACGATCTGCACGCCCTGGGCGGCGGTGACGCCCACCAGCGCGGCGAACACGATGCCCAGCCCGCGCACCGGGACGCCGCGGCCCGCGGCCACCTCGGGGTCGACGGTCGCGAACAGCAGGGGCCGGTAGGACACCGCGAGCACGGCGATGACGACGACGGCCACCACGGTCAGCAGCGCCAGCCCGGAGTATCCGACGCCGACGATCTGGCCGGTCAGCAGCGCGAAGCTGGTGCCGGTGCGGCCGGGGTAGAGGTGGATGAACAGCACGGCCAGACCCAGGCCGAAGGCCAGCACCACGCCGATCGCGGAGTCGCGTTCGCGGGCCCGCTGGCCGAGGATGCCGAACAGCACGGCCGCCAGCGCCGATCCCAGCAGCGCGCCGATGCCGATGTTGAAGCCGGCCAGCAGCGCGAAGGCCGCGCCGGTCAGCGACAGTTCGCTGGAGCCGTGCACCGCGAAGGACATCTGCCGCATGACGATCAGCGGCCCGACGATGCCGGACACCAGCGCCAGCAGCGCCGAGGCGAGCAGCGCCTGCTGGACGAAGTCGCGGCTGAGCAGGTCGGCGGTGGCGCCGAAGTCGAAGAAGTGGGAGACGACGTCGGAGAGCTTGTCATTCATGGGCGTGCCCTCGGCCCTCGCAGTGGTCGTGCTGGTACTGGCTGTGTTCCCCGATGACGATGAAGCGCCCGCCCACTTCGAGCACCTCGATCTCGGCGCCGTAGAGCTCCGACAGCGTCGCCGATGTCATCACCTCGGCGACGGTGCCGACACGGAACCGGCCGTCGACGAGGTAGATCACCCGGTCCACGTACGGCAGCACGGGGTCGACCTCGTGGGTGACGAACAGAACCGCGGTGCCGGCGTCGCGGCGACGCCGGTCGATCAGCGCGGAGACCAGGCCCGCGTTGGCGGGATCGAGATTCAGCAGCGGTTCGTCGCACAGCAGCAGCACGGGATCGGTCACCAGAGCCTGGGCCACCCGGATGCGTTGCAGTTCGCCGCCGGACATCACGCCGACCGACGCGTGCGCCAAGTCGGTGCCGTTGACCTGGGCCAGCGCCTGGCGCACCGCCTCACGCTTGGCCCGCCGCGCGGCGGGGCTCCAGCCGGCGAAGCCCCACTGGTGCCCGTCGTAGCCGAGCGCCACCAGATCCGAGGCGCGCAGCGACAGCCCGCGGTCCATCGACCGGTGCTGGGGGACGTAGCCGATCTTCCGGCTGCCGGTCGTGACGGGCTCGCCGGCGATCCGCACGTCGCCCGCGCTGAGGGGAACCTGCCCCAGCAGCACCTTGAGCAGCGACGTCTTGCCGGTGCCGTTGGGTCCGAGGATGGCGATGAACTCGCCGGCGCGCACCGTGAGGTCCAGGTCGTCCCACAGCACGCGGTCGCCGAAGGCGAGCCGCGCGTGGCGCAGTTCTACGAGGTCGTCGGTGGGCACAGACGGTGACTATCGGCTCGGTGGCGGCGGACTGTCCAGCGCGGCCGCGATCTCGTCGACGGTCTTGCGCTGCCACTGCAGGTAGTCCATGCCGTCGGGCAGCGTCTCGGTGACCGAGATGACGGGCAGCACGGCCTGTCGCGCCGCGTCGGCCAGCTGCTTGCTGACCGGGCCCTCGGTCTGGGTGTTCACGACGATCGCCGACACCTGCCGGTTGTTGATCAGGTCCAGCACGGCGGCCAGATCGCCGGGCGACGGGTCGCCGCCCTCCTCGACCGCGTTCGCGAACGACGGCGGCGTCTTGTCGGCGATGCCGGCGTTGCGCAGGGCGTAGTACGCGACGGGTTCGGTGGAGACCACCGAGGCGCCGGGGTGGGCTTCGCCGATGCCGTGCTGCGCGAGGGTGAGCGTGTCCAGCGCGTCGCCGAACTTCTGCGCGTTGGCCGTGTAATCGGCGGCGTGCTCGGCATCGGACTGCCCGAGGGTCTCGGCGATGCGGTCGGCGACGGCCTTGACGGTGGGCAGGTCGTAGAAGACGTGCTCGTTGGGCGGTGGCTGGGTCGGCGAGAGCGACGACGCGTCGACGGTCGGGATGTCGTGCGAGTTCTGCAGGACGTCGTCGATCCAGTGGTCGTAGTGGTCGCCGTTGTAGACGACCAGTGAGGCGTCGGCGATCTCGGCGACGTCGGACGGGCTGGCCTCGAAGGAGTGCGGGTCGGCGACGGTCCCGCTCACGATGGACTTGACGGTCGCGTGGTCGCCGACGACGGCGGCGGCGACGCTGCCCCACACGTCGGTGGAGGCGACCACGTTGGCGGTGCCGTGCTCGGTGTTCGGCTGCTGCTGGGAACAGCCGGCCACGGCGACCGTCAGCACGGCGGCCACGGCCATGGCGGGCAGGGCGGCGAGGGCTCGCATGCGCAACTCCTGATACAAATGAAAATCGTTTCCAATAACTTCGCCAATGTAGCGCATGTGTGCCGGTGCGTGCTCGGCGCCGGGGCGATGGGGATGAATTACCCTCTACAGAGCATGTCCAGGACTCCGACGCCGAGACGGCGCGCGACCCTGGCCTCTCTGGCTGCCGAACTCAAGGTCTCGCGCACCACCGTCTCCAACGCCTACAACCGGCCGGATCAGCTGTCGGCCGAGCTGCGCGAGCGAGTGCTGTCCACCGCCAAGCGGCTCGGCTATCCGGGCCCCGATCCGGTGGCCCGCTCGCTGCGCACCCGCAGGGCCGGTGCGGTGGGTCTGATCATCACCGAACCGCTGAACTATTCGTTCAGCGATCCCGCCGCGCTGGACTTCGTCGCCGGGCTGGCCGAATCGTGCGAGGCCGTCGGGCAGGGGCTGCTACTGGTCGCGGTCGGGCCCAACCGCAGCGTGAGCGACGGCTCGGCCGCCGTGCTGGCCGCGGGCGTCGACGGGTTCGTGATCTACTCGGCCTCCGACGACGACCCCTACCTGCCGGTGGTGCTCCAGCGGCATCTGCCCGTGGTGGTCGTCGACCAGCCCAGGGATGTGCCCGGGACGTCGCGGGTCGGCATCGACGACCGTGCCGCGATGCGCGCGCTGGCCGAGCACGTGCTCGACCTGGGGCACCGCGAGATCGGGCTGCTGACCATGCGGCTGGGCCGCGACTGGCCGCACGGCGGCCCGGGACCGGCGCTCGCGGACCCCGAGCGGGTCCGCAACCCGGACTTCCACGTCCAGAGTGAACGCATCGCCGGTGTGCGGGACGCGATGGCCGCTGCCGGCCTCGACCCGGATTCGCTGACCGTGGTGGAGAGCTACGAGCACCTGCCCACGTCCGGGGGTGCCGGCGCCGACGTGGCGTTGGACGCCAATCCGCGCATCACTGCGCTGATGTGCACCGCCGACGTGCTCGCCCTCTCCGCGATGGACCGGCTGCGCGCCCGCGGCGTGTACGTGCCCGGCCAGATGACGGTGACCGGCTTCGACGGGGTGCCCGAAGCGCTGTCGCGGGGACTGACCACCGTGCGCCAGCCGAGCATCGAAAAAGGCAGGCGCGCAGGGGAATTGCTGCACAGCCCGCCCCGGTCGGGGCTGCTGGTCGTCGAGGTGCTCGACACCGAGGTGGTGCGGGGGCGCACCTCGGGTCCGCCGGCCTAACCTCCCGCGCGCGCGGAAAGCAGGAACTGCAGCGCGGCGGCGACGTCCTCGGGCGAGGACACCCGGTGCGTCGCCGCGGTATCGCCGGGCCCGACCTTCACCCCGACGTCGGCGTCGGTCAGCCGGCGGAACGCCTTCTCGTCGGTCACGTCGTCGCCGAAGAACACCACCGCCGACGCGTCGTGCTCCGCCCGCAGGATGTCGATCGCCTCGCCCTTGTCGGTGGAGATCACCGCGAACTCGAGCACCGCCTTGCCCGTCGTCGCATGCGCATCCCACCCGGTGGCCGCCTCCCAGGCGGCGGCGAGCGCGGCCTCGCCGTCGTCGTCCGACGCGTTGCGCACGTGCAGGGCCACGCTCGCCGGTTTGGTCTCCACCGTCACCCCCGCCTTGTCGGCGGCGATCGCGTTCAGCGTCTCGGTGATGGCCGCGAGCAGGTCGGTGTCGATGTCGTGGGAGAACCCGGAGTCGAACTCGGCGCCGTGGCTGCCGACCAGGTGGACGGCGTCGGGCATCGACGACAGCACACGCAGGTCGCGCAGCGCACGCCCGGAAATCAGCGCGACCTCGGTGGACGGCAGCTCGGCCAGCGCGACAAGCGCGCGGCCCGCGTCGGGCAGGGGCCGCGCATCGGCGGGGTTGTTGACGATCGGGGACAGCGTGCCGTCGAAGTCGGACGTGATCAGCAGTCGCGGCACCCGGGCCGCGGCCTCGAGGGCGGTCGAGAGCTCGGACGGCAGCACAAGGTCAGATCTTAGGCTGCTCGCCGTCGCCGATGAGCAGCCGCATCGCCAGATCGAGCCGCTTGCTCACGTCGGTCGCCGACGCCCGGCGGGTCAGCCACGCGAGCAGGTTGGACAGCCACACGTCGGAGATCACGCGGGCGATGTGGTACTGATCCTCGGTGGGTTCGCCGTCGCTCATCGCGCGGGCGAACATCGAGTCCATCAGCTTGCCGACGTAGTCGACCTCGCCGGCGGCCGACGCGTCGGCGAACACAAACGCCCGCGTCATCGCCTCGGTCAGCAGCGGGTTGCGCTGCATGGCGCGGTTCAGCTTGCCGACCATGATGTTGAGCCGTTGATACGGCGTCGCGCCCGCGGCCAGCACGGATCGGTCGGTCTTGGCGTCGATGCGCTCGAACTCGCGGCCCAGCGCCGAGACCAGCAGGTGCACCTTCGACGGGAAGTATCGGTAGAGCGTGCCGACCGCGACGTCGGCGCGTTCGGCCACCGCCCGCATCTGCACGGCCTCGTAGCCACCCTTGGACGCGATCGCCAGCGTGGCGTCCAGGATGCGCTTGCGGCGTTCACGTTGCGCCTCGGAGCCCAGTTCCGATTCGGCCAGCACCGCGACGTTCATCACCTGGCGGGGACGGGTGTCCGATCCCGCCGCGCCGGCGCGCGCCGACGTGCCTGGTGACGACTCAGACGACCCGGACATGCGGTGCGCGGCTCCTTCGGTGTGCGGTGCAACTGGTGAAAACGATACGCATACCGGTCGTAGGTTTCCCACCGCCGCACTGTGTCGATCACGACAGTGGTCTGCTGTGATGGCGTTCGACTTGACGGTCGAACGCTGGCACTATTAGAACACGTTCTAGTGGGACGCACGCTGTTCTCACCCAAACCCTAGGAGTCACGGTGTCTGCGACCATCACCGACGAGCAGGCCGAAGCGCGCGACCTCGTCCGGAGCTGGGCGGCGGGCTCGGGCTCCGTCGACGCGGTTCGCGATGTCGAGCACGGCACCGCCGACGCGTGGCGCGGGCCGTACGCCGCGCTGGCCGACCTGGGGATGTTCGGCGTCGCGCTGGCCGAGGAGCACGGCGGCGCCGACGGCACGGTCGCCGATCTGTGCGCGATGCTCGAGGAGGCCGCGGCCGCCCTGGTGCCCGGCCCCGTGGCGACGACGGCGCTCGCCACGCTGGTGCTGGGGGACGCGCAGGCCGAGTGGCTCGGGGCCCTGGCCTCCGGTCAGCGCACCGCCGGTGCCGCGCTGATCGCCGACCTGACGGTCGCCGACGGCGCCGTGTCCGGGACGGTGCCGGCCGTGCTCGGCGCCACGGCCGACGGACTCCTGCTGCTGCCGGCCGGCGACGGGTGGGTGGTGGTCGACGCCGCGACGCCGGGCGTCACCGTCGAACCGCGCAAGGCGACCGACTTCTCCCGCCCGCTGGCTCGGGTGGTGCTCGACCGCGCGGCCGCGGTGCCGGTGGCGATGTCGGCGGAGCGGGTGACCGACCTCGCGGTGACGCTGGCCGCGGCCGAGGCCGCCGGGGTGGCGCGCTGGCTGCTGCGGACGGCGACCGAGTACGCGAAGGTGCGCGAGCAGTTCGGCAAGCCGATCGGCAGCTTCCAGGCCATCAAGCACATGTGCGCCGAGATGCTGCTGCGCTCCGAGCAGGCGTCGGTCGCCGCGGCCGACGCGGCACGCGCCGCCGGTGACGCCGATGACGCCCAGCTGTCGATCGCGGCGGCGCTGGCCGCCTCAGTGGGCATCGAGGCCGCGAAGGCCAACGCCAAGGACTGCATCCAGGTGCTCGGCGGGATCGGCATCACGTGGGAGCACGACGCGCACCTGTATCTGCGGCGGGCCTACGGCCTGGCCCAATTCCTCGGCGGCCGGTCGCACTGGCTGCGCCGGGTGGCCGCGCTGACCCAGCAGGGGGTGCGCCGCGACCTGCACATCGACCTCGCCTCGGTGGCCGACCTGCGGCCCGAAATCGCTTCCGCGGTGGCCGAAGTCGCGGCCGCTCCGGCCGACCGGCGGCAGGCCGTGATGGCGGAGACGGGCCTGCTTGCGCCGCACTGGCCGCGGCCGCACGGGCGCGGAGCCGGCCCAGCCGAGCAGTTGCTGATCGACCAGGAACTGGCTGCGGCCGGCATCACCCGGCCCGACCTGGTGATCGGGTGGTGGGCCGTGCCGACGATCCTCGAGCACGGCAGCGCCGAGCAGATCGAGCAGTTCGTCCCGGCGACACTGCGCGGCGACCTCATGTGGTGCCAGCTGTTCAGCGAGCCGGGCGCCGGCTCGGACCTGGCGGCGCTGCGCACCAAAGCCGTTCGCGCCGAAGGGGGTTGGAAGCTCACCGGGCAGAAGGTGTGGACCTCGGCGGCGCAGAAGGCGCACTGGGGGGTGTGCCTGGCCCGCACCGATCCCGACGCTCCGAAACACAAGGGCATCACGTACTTCCTCATCGACATGAAGAGTCCCGGCATCGTGATCCGGCCGCTGCGCGAGATCACCGGCGACGAACTGTTCAACGAGGTGTTCTTCGACGACGTCTTCGTGCCTGACGAGATGGTGGTCGGCGGCGTCGACGACGGGTGGAAGCTGGCGCGCACCACGCTGGCCAACGAGCGCGTGGCGATGGCGCAGGGCACCGCGCTGGGCAACCCGATGGAGGAGCTGCTACGGGTGGTGTCCGAGTCGGATGTCGATGACGCGCAACGGGATCGGCTCGGCGAGCTGATCGTCACCGCGCAGGTGGGCTCGCTGCTGGATCAGCGCATCGCCCAGCTCGCGGTCGGCGGGCGCGATCCCGGGCCGCAGGCCAGCGCCCGCAAGCTGATCGGTGTGCGCTACCGCCAGGCGCTCGCGGAGTTCCGGATGGAGCTGTCCGAGGGCGCCGGCGCGGTGGAGAACCAGCAGGTGCACGACTTCCTCAACACCCGGTGCCTGACCATCGCGGGCGGCACCGAGCAGATCCTGCTGACGATGGCGGGGGAGCGGCTGCTCGGCCTGCCGCGTTAACCGAACCGGGTCTGCGCGCAGGCGGTGGGCGTGGTGAGGTTCACCCCGCTGTAGACGACCTGGATCTGGGAGCAGGCGATGAAGTCCGCGTCGGTGGCCGGCAGACCGGTCCGCCACTGCGTGGGCACCGAATCGCCGTCGGCGGTGAAGCGCGCGATGGGGCCGCCGCCGAAGTAGGTGATGGACAGCTCGACGTCGTCGAGGGCCCGGTACATCTTCGACAGCACGTTCTCGTGATTGGCGCCCTTGAGCTCACGCGGGTTGCCCGACGGTGCGCTGTACCAGGCCTGCTGCCAGACGTCCCTGCTGGAACTGCGCAGCGTGACCGTCTGGCGCGCCCAGGTGTCACCGGGGAACCCGGTGGGACCCTCCGGCGTCAGCAGGCTCGCGGTGGTGGTGAAGAAGCACCGCGCCTGGGCCGCATCGCAATTCGCCGACACCTGCATCTGGATCGAGGTCGCGGGGTCGACGGGAATCGAGGACGTCTTCGTGTCCGATGCGGCGGCCGCCGTCGCCGGGTGGACGAGGACCGTGGTCAGCAGCGCCATCACCGTGGCGCCTGCTGCTGCGAGCCGGTTCATCCTGGCAAACCTATCCGCTCGTCACTCGTCATAGGTCACTTCGACCGAATCCGAGAGCGGGTGGGCCTGGCAGGCGAGGATCAGGCCCTCGTCGAGATCCTGGTCTTCGAGCACATCGTTGACCTCCATCTCGATCTCGCCGGACTTCTTGACCACCGCGCACGCGCCGCAGTGCCCCTCGCGGCAGGAGAACGGCGCGTCGAGCCCCTTGTCCAGCAGGACGTCGAGCAACTTCGCCCGCCTCGGCCAGGACACCTCGTGGGTGGCGCCGTCCAGCGTCACCACCGCGGTCGCAGGGCCTTCGTCGCTGTCGTCGTCGGCGATGACCACGGCGGCGAACGGGTCGGACTCGAGCGATTTGAACACCTCGATGTGGACGCGTTCGGCGGGGGTTCCGCAGGCGGTGAGCGCCTCCTGCGCGGCCGCCATGAACGGCGCGGGTCCGCAGAGGAAGGCCTCCCGCTCGCGGTAGGGCGCGAACAGTTCGGCGAGCCCGGCCGCGTTCGGCAGTCCCTGCACCGATTCCAGCCAGTGCACGACGGTCAGCCGGTCGGGATACTTGGCCGCCAGGTCGCGCAGCGCGGCGGCGAAGATCACGGAGGTCTCGTCGCGGTTGGCGTAGACGAGCGTGACCTTGCCGCCGCCCTCGGCCAGCGCCGACTTGAGGATGGCCATCATCGGGGTGATGCCGCTGCCCGCGGCCAGCAGCAGGAAGTCGGCGTCGAGCGTGCGGGGGACGAACGTCCCCGACGGCGCCAGCACGTGCACGCGCATGCCGGGGTGGGCGTGGTCGCACAGCCAGTTCGAGGCGTACCCGTCGGCGGTCCGCTTGACGGTGACGGTCATCGGGTCGCCGGTCAACGGCGAGCTGCACAGCGAGTAGCACCGGGCGACCGAACCCGTCCGCTCGCTGGGCACCCGCAGCGTGAGGAACTGCCCCGGCGAGTACCGCAGCTTGTCCTCGGGGACGGGCGCATCGGCGGGGGCGGTGAACACCAGGGACCGGGCGTCGGACGTCTCGTCGATCACCTGGGCGATCTCCAGTTCCAGCACGTGGTTGCCCAAAGGCTCGTCGGTCACGGTCGACTCTCTCTTCCCCACCATCGGGCGTTCATAACTAGAACAGGTTACAGAAATGCATGTGTGCTGGTCCAGCGGCCACAGGACACCGCTACTCGACACAAATCGTAACGTGTTCTAATCTTTGAGCAGGTCCCTACTCCCGGGAGGCACAACAGTGACGTCCATTGAACAGCGCGACGTGCAGTCGGTTCTAGCCGGCATCGACGATCTGCTGCCGCGGATCGCCAAACGCGCCCCGGCTGCCGAGGAACTGCGGCGCCTGCCCGATGACACCGTGGCCGAACTCGACGAGGTCGGGTTCTTCAAGCTGCTGCAGCCCGAGCAGTGGGGCGGCCTGCAGTGCGATCCGACGGTCTTCTACGAGGCCGTCCGGCGCATCGCCAGCGCCTGCGGGTCCACCGGTTGGGTCTCGTCGATCATCGGCGTGCACAACTGGCACCTCGCACTGTTCGACCAGCAGGCCCAGGAGGACGTGTGGGGCGACGATCCCACCGTTCGGGTGTCGTCCTCCTACGCGCCGATGGGCGCGGGCACCGTCGTCGACGGCGGCTACCTGGTCAGCGGCGCCTGGCAGTGGTCGTCGGGCTGCGACCACGCGACGTGGGCGTTCCTCGGCGGCCCGGTGATCAAGGACGGCCGGCCGGTCGACTTCGGCAGCTTCCTGATCCCGCGGGACGACTACCGCATCGACGACGTGTGGAACGTCGTGGGGCTCAAGGCCACCGGTAGCAACACCGTCGTGGTCAAGGACGTGTTCGTCCCGCGTCACCGCTTCCTGTCCTACAAGGCGATGAACGACGGCAGTGCCGGTGGCTACCAGACCAACTCCGCGCCGGTCTACAAGATGCCGTGGGGCACCATGCATCCGACGACGATCAGCGCGCCGATCATGGGTATGGCCTACGGCGCGTACGACGCCCACGTCGAGCATCAGGGCAAGCGGGTGCGCGCGGCGTTCGCCGGCGAGAAGTCCAAGGAGGATCCGTTCGCCAAGATCCGGATCGCCGAGGCCGCCAGCGACATCGACGCCGGCTGGCGTCAACTGATCGGCAACGTCGGCGAGGAATACCAGCTGCTGCAGTCCGGCCAGGAGATCCCGTTCTCGTTGCGCGCCCGCGCCCGCCGCGATCAGGTGCGGGCCACCGCGCGCGCGATCGCGTCGATCGACCTGCTGTTCGAGGCATCGGGTGCGACCGCGCTGAATCTCGATCAGCCGGTGCAGCGGTTCTGGCGCGACGCGCATGCGGGCCGGGTGCACGCGGCCAACGAGCCCGAGCGTGCCTACCTGATCTTCGGCAACGACGCGTTCGGCCTCCCGCCCCAGGACACGATGGTCTAGATGACCTCGTTCGCCGCGGAAGCTGCCCAGCAGCAGGAGATCACGTTCGAGTCGACCTCACGCTATGCGCAGGTCGCCGACGACATGAGGCTGCACTACCACGAGGCAGGCGACCCGGAGTCGCCCACTGTCGTGCTGCTGCACGGCGGTGGACCCGGCGCCTCGAGCTGGTCGAATTTCAGCCGCAACATCGGGGTGCTGGCCAAGCATTTCCACGTGCTCGCCGTCGATCAGCCCGGCTACGGGCACTCCGACAAGCACACCGAGCACGAGCAGTACAACCGCTACAGCGCGACGGCGCTGCTCGGGCTGTTCGATCACCTGGGCATCGAACGCGCTGCGCTGGTCGGAAATTCGCTGGGTGGGGGGACGGCGGTGCGCTTCGCGCTGGACAACCCCAAGCGGGCAGGCCGGCTGGTGCTGATGGGCCCGGGCGGGCTGAGCGTCAACCTGTTCGCGCCGGATCCCACCGAGGGTGTCAAGCTGCTGGGCCGGTTCGCCAACGACCCGACCCGCGAGAACATCGAGAAGTTCCTGCGCATCATGGTCTTCGACCAGTCCCTGATCACGCCCGAACTCGTCGAGGAGCGGTTCCAGATCGCCAGCACCCCGGAGTCGCTGGCGGCCACCAAGGCGATGGGGAAGTCGTTCGCCGGGGCTGATTTCGAGCTCGGCATGATGTGGCGCGACGTGTACAAGCTGCGTCAGCCGGTCCTGCTGATCTGGGGTCGCGAGGACCGAGTGAACCCGCTCGACGGAGCACTGGTGGCGCTCAAGCAGATTCCACGGGTGCAGCTGCACGTGTTCGGGCAGTGCGGGCACTGGGCGCAGCTGGAGAAGTTCGACGAATTCAACAAGCTGACCATCGATTTCCTCGGAGGCTGAAGCCGTGTCCATCCGTTCACTGGGGTACCTGCGCATCGAGAGCACCGACGTCGGTGCGTGGCGCGAGTACGGGTTGAAGGTGCTCGGCATGGTGGAGGGATCCGGCCCCGGTGAGGGCGCGCTGTATCTGCGCATGGACGAGTTCCCGGCCCGGCTGGTGATCGTCCCCGGTGAGCACGACCGGCTGCTGGTGTCGGGCTGGGAGACGGCCAATGCAGCTGGGCTGCAGGAGATCCGGCAGCGGTTGGACGTGCACGGCACGCCGTACAAGGAGGGCACCTCCGCCGAACTCGCCGAGCGGCGCGTCGACGAGATGATCGTGTTCGACGATCCGTCGGGCAACACCCTGGAGGTGTTCCACGGTGTCGCGCTGGAGCACCGCCGCGTCGTCAGCCCCTACGGCCACAAATTCGTCACCGAGGAGCAGGGCCTCGGCCACGTCGTGCTGACCACCCGCGACGACGTGGAGACGCTGCACTTCTACCGCGATGTGCTCGGCTTCAGTCTGCGCGACTCGATGAAGCTGCCGCCGCAACTGGTCGGCCGCCCGGCCGACGGCGCGCCGGCCTGGCTGCGCTTCCTCGGGGTCAATCCCCGTCACCACAGCCTGGCGTTCATGCCGGGCGAAACACCCAGCGGGATCGTGCATCTGATGGTCGAGGTGGAGAACGCAGATGACGTCGGGCTGTGCCTGGACCGTGCGCTGCGCCGCAAGGTCAAGATGTCGGCGACGCTGGGCCGGCACGTCAACGACAAGATGCTGTCCTTCTACATGAAGACCCCCGGTGGCTTCGACATCGAATTCGGTTGCGAGGGGCTCGAAGTGGACGACCACAGCTGGGTCGCCCGGGAGAGCACCGCGGTATCGCTGTGGGGTCACGACTTCAGCGTGGGCTTCAAGTAGCGGTGTCCGGCGCACCCATCGACCCGCGCACATTCCGCAATGTGCTGGGCCAGTTCTGTACGGGCATCACGGTGATCACCACGGTGCACGAGGAGGTTCCGGTCGGCTTCGCCTGCCAGTCCTTCGCCGCGCTCTCGCTGGAGCCGCCGCTGGTGCTGTTCTGCCCGACGAAGGTCAGCCGGTCGTGGCAGGCGATCGAGGCAAGCGGCCGGTTCTGCGTGAACATCCTGCACGAGAACCAGAAGGACGTGTCGGCGCGCTTCGGTTCCCGTGAGCCGGACAAGTTCGCCGGACTCGACTGGTCACCGTCTGCGCTGGGGTCGCCGATCATCGGCGGCACGCTGGCCCACATCGACTGCACGGTGGCCTCGGTGCACGACGGCGGTGACCACTTCGTGGTCTTCGGCGCGGTGCATTCGCTCTCCGATGTGCCGAGAAAGAAGCCGCGGCCGCTGCTCTTCTATCAGGGGCAGTACACCGGCATCGAGCCGGACAAGACCACCCCGGCCGACTGGCGCAATGACCTCGAGGCGTTTCTCACCGCGACCACTGACGACACCTGGCTCTAGCGGGTGCGCGCGGCCGCCTCGCGCAGCAGGCGCTCGACGATCTGCAGGTGCGTGGGCAGGACCCGGGCCCACATCGCCCGTGCCACCGCGTTGTCCAGCTGGGCGAATGTGGCGAACTCGACGCCGCCGTCGGTCACCCGCGTCACCAGCTGACCGGTCAGGCCGAGCAGCGAATCACCCTGCAGCCGAACACAGTCCGCGTCCCGATGGGCGATGGGCCAGCCGGCGATCGAGTCCGGGCCCAGGTGGAGCACCCGTAGCCCCAGCATGGTCCAGCCCGCCGTCAATCGCGCCCGCATCACGGCCGAAGGTCCTTCGAGAATCTCGCGGGCCCACTGCTCGGGCGTCCTGGCGCGGGCGGAGTCGGTGGCGAGCAGGTGGGTGTCGACATGGTCGATGCGATCGAGCGTGCAGCACGCCCGCAGTGTGTCGGTATCAGGTTCCATAGATACAGAACTGTACTGTATCTAACGTGGCACCACCAGTACGAACATCGCGAGCGCTCTGGATCGACACCGGCCTGGATCTGCTGGCCACCGAGGGGCCCGGCGCCGTGCGGGTCGAGGTGCTCGCGCAACGTCTCGGCGTGACGCGCGGCGGTTTCTACCGGCAGTTCGGTGGACGCGCCGATTTGGTCGACGCGATGCTGGACGCCTGGGAGCGCCGCAGCATCGACGACGTGCGCCGCCGCGTCGAGGCCGAGGGCGGTGACGCCGCGGGCAAGGCGCGCAAGGCCGGGATGCTGACCTTCGCGCCGGATCTGGTGCCGATCGATCTCGCCGTGCGGGAGTGGGCCCGGCGCGACACCGCGGTCGCGGCGCGGTTGCGCCGGGTCGACAACCGCAGGATGGACTACCTGCGGGAACTGATCTCGGCGATCTCCGATGACGCCGGGGAGGTCGAGGCGCGGGCGATGCTGGCGTTCTCTCTGGTGATCGGGGACCACCTGATCGCCGCCGACGTCGTCGGCGGGCGGGCCCGGGTGCTGCGCGACGCTACCCGGCTGATTCTCGGCTGAATCACACGGGTGTCATTCATCCACAGTGGGGATAACCCTGTGGATGAATGACACCCGTGTGATTCAGCCGAGAATCAGCCGGGTAGCGTCGCGCAGCACCCGGGCCCGCCCCCCNGTGGGCAGGTCGTAGACGGCCTCGTCGGGATCCAATACGGGCGTGGGACCGGTTCGGCGCCGAACTGCCGACGCTGGCCGTGCCGACCCTGGCCGTCCACGGCGCCGACCGGGGCGATGGGGTCGTTGGCGCCGTGGACGGCCAGGGTCGGCACGGCCAGCGTCGGCAGTTCGGCGCCGAACCGGTCCCACGCCCGGTCCAGCTCGCGGGTCAGGGCGCGGCTGTCGGCGTCGACGAAGGCGAGCGGGTCGTTGACGATCGAGTCGAGGTAGAAGGGGTCGGACGAGAGCCACTCCGGATCCAGATCGATGGACGTGTCGGCATCGAGAAGTTCGGGCACCGCGACCAGCGGGGCGCCGGAGATCACCGCTCCGGGATAGCGGTCCCCGTCCTCGAGTGCGCGGAACAGCGTCACGACAGCGCCGTACGAGTGGCCCTGCGCGATCACCGGCACGCCGGGATGCTCCTGCCGGGCCAGTTCGGTCAGCGCATCGGCCAGCGCCGAACTGTCCTCGATCGTGCCGAAGTCGCCACGGTTGCCGACGGTGAGGCCGTGGCCGAACTGGTCGACGGCCCACAGGTCGATCCCGGCCGCATTCAGCGCGAAGCCGTACCGATGGTACAGGCCGGTGTGCTCGCCGAATCCGTGCAGGAAGACGACTGCGGCCTGGGGATCGGGCGCGGCCCAGTGCCGGTAGTAGGCGCGGCCGCGGGGATGTTCGAGGAAGGGCACGGGCTGACTGCACCAGGTCGCCCGTCACGGCGCAAGGGTTCGGCGCGCGCGACGTCTAATCGGAGTGTGCCAGCGCCGTCGCACCGATCGCGATGAACGTGCCCGCGCCTGCCGCGACCGTCAGCAGCGTCGTGCGGGGTGCGCCCGTGCGCAGGGCGAGGACGGTCGCGACGACGTCGGCGCTGTCGACGACGACGCCCGCCGTCAGCACCGCGCGGCGGACCGCCGGGTCGGAGTGTGTGAGGCCCAGGGCCAGCACGAGGTCCCGGATACCGAACAGCCGGGAGATCAGTCCTGTGCTGCCGGCGTCGGGCATCGGCCCGAGGAGGAAGACGCGCCACGCGTGGCGGGGGCTGATCCATGACGAGCGCCGGCGAAGGCGCGCGACACCGCCATCGCGCGGAGGGCGGGGGACAGGGATGCGGTGGACGGCATGGAGATCTCCTCATTTGTAGCGGTCACTACAAACACTAGATTGTAGTCACCACTACGATCAAGGGCGATGGGCCACAAATACTCCCGCGACGAGATCCTCGAGGGTGCGGTGCAGGCCGCGGTCGACCACGGCCTGAGTTCGTTGACCTTCGGCCGACTGGCGCGCCGTCTCGGCACCAGCGACCGCGTCATCGTGTACTACTTCCCGACGAAGAACGCGCTCGTCACCGACGTCCTCGTGGCGATCGGAGTCCGTCTGCAAGCGGTGTTGGCGGGAGCGTTCCCCGACAAGGCCGCCGATCACCGGCAGATGGTGGCTGCGGCCTACCCGGTGCTGGCGAACTCGGCGGTGGACCCGCTGTTCGCGGTCTACTTCGAGGCCTGCGGTCTCGCCGCGGCGCACCAGGCGCCGTTCCACGAGGTTGCGCCGCAGCTGATGGCCGCGTGGGTGGACTGGCTGGCCGACTTCTTCTCCGGCTCGCGCGCCCGGCGCACGCGGGAGGCGGAGGCGACCATGGCACTGGTCGACGGGTTGCTGCTGATGCGACACCTCGCCGGTCCGCGTGCCGCCGACCGTGCGGCCAGGACGCTCGGCCTATAGCCGCGCGCCGAGCAGGACGTCGCGCTGGTCGTCCATCCGCGCCGCGATCGCGTCGACGACGGCGGCCACCTCCGGCCGGCGGAGTGTCTCGGGGCGGGTGACCAACCAGTACGCGAGCCGGATCGACACCGTGTCGGCCAGCACGCGCACCAGATCGTCGTGCCGGTCGGCCATGAAGCAGGGCAGCAGCCCGAGGCCGGCCGCCGCCCTGGTGGCCTCGACGTGGACGAACACGTTGGTCGACGTGACCGATTCGCGCATGGCGGGGGCAAAGCTGGCCGCCAGGTCCAGATCGTCGACCTGCAACATGGAGTCGATGAAGTAGACCAGCGGAAAGCGTTGCAGATCAGCCACATTCGCGGGGGATCCGTGTTCGGCGAGGTAGTCCCGCGAGCCGTACAGGCCCAGGCAGTAGTCGCCCAGCCGTATCGCGGTGGCGCGGTGCACCGTGGGCTCGCCGACCACGACCTCCACGTCGAGCCCCGAGCGTTGCTGGCTGGCGCGCCGGGTGGCGGCCACGATCTCCACCGCCACCTTCGGATGCCGGCGCTGCACCGAGGCGGCGGCGGGTGCGGCGATGTAGGCCGAGAAGCCGTCGGTCGCCGAGATGCGCACGACGCCTTCGAGCATGCGGCTGCCGCCGGCGTCGAGTGTCAGGGAGCGCACCGCCGATTCGACGGCTTCGGCGGCGGCCAGCGCGTCGCGGCCCAGGTCGGTCAGCTCCCAGCCGCCGGCCACCCGGGCCAGCACCCGGCCACCCATCGCCTGCTCGAGCGCGGCGATGCGGCGGCTGATGGTCGTGTGGTTGAGCCCCAGCTCCTCGGCCGCGGTGGTGTACCGGCCGGTCCGGCCGACCGCGAGCAGCACCAGGAGGTCGTCCGCGCTCGGCCGTCGGTTTGCCGTCGTCATATGTGCAGTTTTGCAGATCCCTGCTGCGGTTTTGGTCATTGCTGCGGTGGGTAGCTGCAGGAATACTCACTGAGATCTGTGGTCGGCATCACAAAGGAGGGGTGTGGGATGAGCACGCAACACGACACGGGACCTGCCGGGTCCGGGCCGGTGACGACGGGTCTCAAGCGCGTCGTCGCCGCGTCGATGGCGGGCACCGTCGTCGAGTGGTACGAGTTCTTTCTCTACGCCACCGCAGCCACTCTGGTCTTCAACAAGGTGTTCTTCGCGGAAGGCACCAGCGAGGCCGCCGGGCTGATCGCCGCACTGCTGACCTATGCCGTCGGCTTCGTCGCCCGCCCGCTCGGCGGCGTGGTGTTCGGCCACTTCGGCGACAAGCACGGCCGCAAGAAGCTCCTCCAGTTCGCGATCCTGCTCGTCGGCGTCGTGACGTTCCTGATGGGCTGCCTGCCCACCTACGCGCAGATCGGCGTGTGGGCGCCGATCCTGCTCGTGCTGTTGCGATTCCTCCAGGGCTTCGCCGTCGGTGGGGAGTGGGGCGGCGCGGTGCTGTTGGTCGCCGAGCACAGCCCGAACAAGGACCGGGCGTTCTGGGCCAGCTGGCCGCAGGCCGCGGTACCGGTCGGCAACATGCTGGCCACTGTGGTGTTGCTGGTGCTCACCGGCACGCTGTCCGACGAGGCGTTCCTGTCGTGGGGCTGGCGCGTGGCCTTCTGGCTGTCGGCGGTGGTGGTGCTGATCGGGTACTACATCCGCACCAAGGTCACCGACGCGCCGATCTTCGTGGAGGCCCAGCAGGAGGTCGAGCGCGTCAAGGCGGTGTCCTACGGAGTGTTCGAGGTGCTGAAGCGTTATCCCCGTGGGGTTTTCACGGCGATGGGGCTGCGGTTCGCGGAGAACATCATGTACTACCTCGTCGTCACGTTCTCGATCGTCTACCTCAAGACCCATGTCGGCGCCGACACCAGCGACATCCTGTGGTGGCTCCTGGCCGCACACGCCGTGCACTTCCTGGTCATCCCGCAGGTCGGGCGGCTCTCGGATCGGTACGGCCGCCGCCCGGTGTACATCGTCGGCGCGATCCTGGCCGCCACCTGGGGCTTCTTCGCCTTCCCGATGATGAACACCGGGGACTATCTGCTGATCATGGCCGCGGTCATCCTCGGCCTGATGATCCACGCGCTGATGTACGCGCCGCAGCCCGCGATCATGGCGGAGATGTTCCCGACCCGGATGCGGTATTCCGGTGTGTCCCTGGGCTATCAGGTGACGTCGATCGTCGCCGGGTCGCTGGCGCCGGCGATCGCCACCTGGCTGCTCGACAGGTTCGGTACGTGGGTGCCGATCGCGGTGTACCTCGCCGGTGCCGCGGCGATCACGCTGGTCGCCGCCCTGTTCAACCGGGAGACCAACGGTCTGGACCTCAAGACGCTCGACGAGGCCGATCGCGAGCAGCTCGCGAAGGCGGGCGTGCTGTGAGCGATCTCGCGGGCCGCACCGCGCTGGTGACCGGCGGGGCGAGCGGCATCGGGGCCGCCTGCGCGCGGGAACTCGCGGCGCGCGGCGTGGCGGTCACCGTCGCCGACATCGACGACGTCGGCGCGAAGGCGCTCGCCCAGGAGATCGGCGGAACGGCATGGGCACTCGACCTGTCCGACGTTGCCGCGCTGGAGGATCTGCAGCTCGACGTCGACATCCTGGTCAACAACGCCGGCATCCAGAGCATCAACGAGATCGCCGAGTTCCCGCCGGAGAAGTTCCGCACCATGCTGGCGCTGATGGTGGAGGCGCCGTTCCTGTTGATCCGGGCGGCGTTGCCGCACATGTGCCGCGAGGGCTACGGACGCGTCATCAACATCTCGTCGATCCACGGGTTGCGGGCCTCGCCGTTCAAGGTCGCCTACGTGACCGCCAAGCATGCGCTCGAGGGTCTGTCCAAGGTGACCGCACTCGAGGCCGGGCCGCACGGCGTGACGAGCAACTGCGTCAATCCCGGTTACGTGCGCACCCCTTTGGTGACCAAGCAGATCGCCGATCAGGCCCGAACGCATAACATCGCCGAGGATCAGGTCATCACCGACATCCTCCTCAAGGAGAGTGCGGTGAAGCGGCTCGTGGAACCCGAGGAGGTGGGCGCGTTGGTGGGATGGCTGGCCACGCCGTCGGCAGGGATGGTGACCGGAGCGTCGTACACGATGGACGGTGGATGGAGCGCCCGTTGACGGCGACGACCGACGCGCCGCAGTGGGTGCCGACCGAGGACGACGTCAACGGCGCGCGCGTCACCGACTTCGCCCGGTTCGCCGAGAGGCGGACCGGTGGTGACTATCCCGACTACCGGGCGCTGTGGCAGTGGTCGGTCGACGACATCGAGGGCTTCTGGTCGACGCTGTGGGACTACTTCGATCTCGGTGAGCGCGGGTCGACGGTGCTGGAGAGCGTCGAGATGCCCGGTGCGCGTTGGTTTCCCGGGACGACGTGCAACTACGTCGACCAGATCGTCCGCAACGCTCGCACCGACCGGCCGGCGATCATCGCGGTCACCGAGGACGGGCCGGACCGCGAGATGTCCTGGGCCGAGCTGCTCGGCCGCGCCGCCGCCTTCGCGGACAGGCTGCGGGCCAGTGGTGTCGAGCCGGGCGATCGCGTGGTCGGCTACCTGCCGAACATCGCCGAGGCGGTGATCGCGTTCCTCGCGACGGCGAGCATCGGGGCGGTGTGGAGCGCCTGCGGCCAGGACTACTCGGCCAAGGCCGCGCTGGACCGTCTGGGTCAGCTCGAGCCCAAGGTGCTCGTCGCGGCCGACGGGTACCAGTTCGCCGGCAAGTATCGCGACAAGCGCGACGACGTCGCCGCGCTGCGCGACGGACTGCCGAGCCTGGTGGCCACGTTCTCGCTCGCCGATCTGACCGAGGTTGCCTCGCACGTTCTCGACAGCGTCGCGGTGCCGTTCGATCACCCGCTGTGGATCCTGTTCTCGTCGGGCACCACGGGGTTGCCGAAGGGCATCGTGCACGGCCACGGCGGCGTCTTGGTCGAACATCTCAAAGCCGTTGCGCTGCAATCGGACATGGGCCATGACGACACGTTCTTCTGGTTCACCAGTCCGAGTTGGATGATGTGGAACTTCCAGATCGCCGGGCTGCTCGTCGGCGCCACGATCGTCTGCTACGACGGGAGCCCCAGTGCCCCGGAATCCGATGCGCTGTGGGCGATCGCGGCCCGGGTCGGCGCGACCGTGCTGGGGACCAGCCCGGGTTATGTGCTCGGCTGCATGAAGGCCGACGCGCGCCCCGCGGCCACCCACGATCTGTCGGCGCTGCGCAGCGTCGGCATCACCGGATCGTCGCTGCCCGCGTCGTCGTCGCTGTGGCTGGCGGACAACGTCGGGGTGCAGGTGGCGTCGATCAGCGGCGGCACCGACGTGGTCTCGGCGTTCATTGGGGGGGTGCGCACCGTTCCGGTGTGGCCCGGTGAGCTGTCGGCGCCGTTCCTCGGGGTGGCGCTGGACGCGTGGGACGAGTCGGGCAACCCGGTGCGCGGCGAGGTCGGTGAGCTGGTGATCACCAAGCCGATGCCCTCGATGCCGGTCGCGTTCTGGAACGATCCCGACCAAAGTCGTTATCGTGAAGCCTATTTCGAGACCTATCCCGGTGTGTGGCGGCACGGCGACTGGATCACGATCACCGACCACGGCAGCGTCATCGTGCACGGCCGCTCGGATTCGACCCTCAACCGGCACGGCATCCGCATGGGCAGCGCCGACATCTACCAGGCGGTGGAGAGCCTGCCCGAGATCGTGGAGGCGCTGGTGATCGGCGCCGAGCAACCCGACGGCGGCTACTGGATGCCGCTGTTCGTGGTGCTCGGCGACGGCGTCGATCTCGACGCAACCCTGCGTGACCGCATCAACGACGTCATCCGCACCGAGGTCTCGCCGCGCCACGTCCCCGACGAGATCATCGTCGCCCCGGGCGTTCCGCACACCCGCACCGGCAAGAAGCTCGAGGTGCCGATCAAGAAGCTCTTCCAGGGCGGCGACGCCGCCAAGGTCGTCGAACGCAGCGCCGTCGACGATCCCGCGCTGCTCGACTGGTACGTCACGCAGCGTCGAGCCTGAGGCTCTTGCAGGTAGCCCTACCTGGTGATTGGTGGCCAGCCATGGCGACGCGCGGGCGCCGGCGCGTGAGGATCGAGGAGTCAACAGATCCGACGTCCACAGGAGGACGACATGACCACCAGGACCGCCGCACTGGCCACCATCACCGCCGCACTGACCGGCATGGTGATCGCGTTCGCGCCCGCCGCTGCCGCCGACACCACCGCCCTCGCCGACGGGCATCCGGTCGGAACCGGCCAGAACATCGGCACCGACCCGCTGATCCCGTTCGGCACGGAGCCGATTGCCCCGGTGCGCCTGGGTTACGTCGACAGCAATCACGACGAGGCCAACACCACCAACGGCGGGGTCGACACACCGTTCTGATCCGGCGCATGCTGATCGAGGTATCGAGCGCAGACGGGGGTGGTCACGATGACCGATCCGGCGCGCGTGGCGTTGCGCGCGATCTGGGCGGCGGTCGCACCGGCGTGGGGTGAGCACGCCGACGCGATCGACGGCCGGGGCGCCGTGGTGACCCGCGCGATGTTCGACGCCGTCGACCTCACACGCGGAGACGATGTTCTCGAACTCGCTGCGGGGCCCGGCAGCGTCGGTGTGGCGGCCGCGGAGGTCGTCGGGCCGGAGGGCTCGGTTGTCGTGTCCGACGTCGAACCGCAGATGGCGGCGATCGCCGCGGAGCGCGCACACCGTCGCGGCCTCGAGAACGTCACCACCCGTGTACTGGACCTCGAGAAGATCGACTGTCCAGCAGCATCGTTCGACGTCGTGCTGTGCCGGGACGGGGTGATGCTCGTAGCCGACCCGACAACGGCGGTGCGAGAGGTCCACCGCGTCCTGCGACCCGGCGGCCGGGCGGCGTTCGCCGTATGGGCGGATCGCCGACACAACCCCTGGCTGGGGGTGCTGCTCGACGCGGTCGCCGCCGAACTCGGGGTGCCGGTCCCGCCGCCGGGGATGCCGGGCCCGTTCTCTCTCGCCGAGACCGGCGCCCTCGAGGACCTGCTGGATGCGGCCGAGTTCACCGAGGTGATGGTGTGCGACGTCGAAACCCCGCTGCACGTGGCGTCATTCGAGCAGTGGTGGTCCCTGGTTCCGTCCCTGGCGGGCCCACTCGCCTCTCTTCTGGAGAGCCTGCCCGCGGAGATGACCGCGGGCATCAGGACGAGGGCCGAGGCCGACTTCGCTGCTTTCGCGGGCCCTGACGGATACGACCTACCCGGCCGGAGCATCGTCGTGAGCGGTCGTCGACTCAGCACGGTGTGACCTTCTCACGCAGTGCGTTTCAGCTCGACGATGTCGATGCTGAGCCTGCCTTCGATCGCGCTGTGTCGTCGTGTGGGTCCGGGTAGTGGTGGGGCGGTGGAGTGGTAGGTGGCGCCGGTGGGGGTTCGGTATTCGGCGGTGTGGCGGCCGTCGTGGTCGGTGGTGCTGACCTGCCAGCCGGGGGCTTCTTTGGCGTAGTTGCAGGCTTCGCAGGACCCTGCCCCGTTGCTCGCGCTGGTTTTTCCGCCTTGATGGTGGGGGGTGGCGTGGTCGTGGTGGCGGATCGGGGCGTTGCAGTACGGGGTGCGGCAGGTCTGGTCGCGCAGCCCGATGAACGCCGCCAACCCCTTCGGAAANTGGCGTGGTCGTGGTGGCGGATCGGGGCGTTGCAGTACGGGGTGCGGCAGGTCTGGTCGCGCAGCCCGATGAACGCCGCCAACCCCTTCGGAAACAGCCGCGCCCTGCTCTCCATCGCCACCAACTGCCCGCTGGACGGGTGCCGGTAGAGCCGCCGCAGTGTGGCCTTGGCGGCCTCATCAGTGACCGCATCGGAGACCAGGTCGCGCGCGACCACCGCCGGAACCGGACCGTAGCCCTGCACCCAGCCCGGGGCATCGTCCTCCCCGAACAGCGTGGTGTCGGCCAGCACCAGGTTCAGCGCAATCGGGGCGGGTTGCGCGGCGGGGCGGGCAGTCACGCGCTGGTAGAGGGTGTCGGTCATGACCTGCCCCCGCGACCGCCCATCACTGGTGGTGTCGGCTTCCCGCTTCAACGCGGCGTAGACCCCGATGCCCTGGGACAGCGGCATCAGGAACGTCAGGTACACCATCCCGTTCGGGGCGCACCGGGTCCACACCCCCGCACTCTGCGCAGCGCGGTTCTTCCGCTCGACCACCGCGGCGGCGTCCAGGCGGGCGNTACACCATCCCGTTCGGGGCGCACCGGGTCCACACCCCCGCACTCTGCGCAGCGCGGTTCTTCCGCTCGACCACCGCGGCGGCGTCCAGGCGGGCGGCGATCGCCGCGGACGCGGCTTCGATGCGCTTGTTGCCCAACCCGACCAGCGCCTGCTGATCGGCGCACAGTTCGGCATCCAACACCCGGCGGTCTTCCACGGTCAGGCAGGCCGAGGCTTTGACGATCAGGGTGGCCCGNTCGGCGCACAGTTCGGCATCCAACACCCGGCGGTCTTCCACGGTCAGGCAGGCCGAGGCTTTGACGATCAGGGTGGCCCGGTACTCGGTGAGCACCCCCGCCTCCAACGCCGCCAGGGTGTGCGGCATCTCGTGCACCAGCGCATTCGCCATCCCGAGGTGGGTGTTGCCGGTGACCGGGGCGTCGAGGCGGGCCAGCGCGATCTCCGTTGCCAACCCCCGCCCCCGCTTCCGCGCCGGCACCCCGGCGGCGTCCTCGGCCGCGCGGCGCTGCGCCGCCCACAATGCCGTCGCCCGCGCCTGCGCCGCCGCCGCGGCAGCCTTCAGCCGCTCGCAGCGCGTCACGAGGTCGCGCAGCTCGGCCTCGGAGGCCGTCGCATCGAAATCGAACATGTGTTCGAACATGGCCCCGACTCTACCTCGCCCCACCGACAAGTCACGCTCTCGCCGGCTCGGCGCCGGACACGCTGTCGAAGTACGGCCCTGATCCGCGCGATACAGCCCGTGGACGTTCGTGGCGGCGCATGCTGGCCTGCGGTGGCGCCGAGCGCAGACGGGGGTGATCGTTATGACCGATCCGGCGCGCCAGCAGGCGCCGTCAGGCCCGCCGAGGCCGACCTCGTGACGTTGTCCGACACTGATGGATACCGCTTACCCGGTAGGAACGGCGTGGGTAGCAGCCGTCGACGGAGCGCGACGTGACCGCGTGATGAGCGGCGGTAGGGGCCCGATCGGTGGGGATCGCCCAGGCGTCAACCCGTCTATCGACGATCTGATGGATCAGGCAGTGGCGGCGATCAATCGCGGCGATCGCGTCACCGCCACCGCGCTGGCAGACAATGTGTTGTCGGTCGACCATGGGAACGCCGAAGCCGAGGATCTGCTCACCGCCCCCGAAGGCGGCGAGATCCGGCGATTGACCATTCTTTATGTCGATCTTGTGGATTCAGCGGTGCTGGCGGACCAAGGCGGCCTCGACGCGTACGGAGACTTGATCCGCCGCTATCACGACGTGGTGGTGGGCACCGTCCTTCACTACGACGGCTACGTCGACTGCCCGACCGGCGAGACAATCCTCGCGGTCTTCGGTCACCCGGTCGCCCATGAAGACGATGCGCGGCGCGCGGTGCTTGCGGCTC
Organism: Mycolicibacterium chubuense; assembly: GCF_001044255.1. Classification (GTDB taxonomy): domain Bacteria; phylum Actinomycetota; class Actinomycetes; order Mycobacteriales; family Mycobacteriaceae; genus Mycobacterium; species Mycobacterium chubuense. The sequence continues at coordinate 101,436 of NZ_JYNX01000035.1, read as the reverse complement.
TGGAGATCACCGATGAGGCGGAAGGGGTGGGCCGGTCGTTTGAGCACCGTTTCGGCATGCGGATCGCGGTGCGGGCGGGCGTTCACCGAGGACTCGTCTACCTCGACACCGCGCAGAACGACGTCTACGGTCTGGGCGCCAATCTAGCGGCCCGAGTGGCCGGCCTGGCATCTCCGGGAACCGTGGTGGTGTCCGCGTCGATCGCCCGGTTGATCGGAAACGTCTTCGACTTGGCTGCGTGCGAACCGGCCACGGTCAAAGGAGTCGCCGAGTTGGTCACCCACCACCGCGTGCTGGGTGAACGAATGACCCAGACCGTCTGCATTCCGCTCGTGGGACGCGACCGCGAACTGGCGCAGTTACGACGTTTCTGGGCGCAGGCGCAGTCCGCCGCCTTGACCACTCCGGGCGTGGTATTGCGCGGCGAGGCGGGTATCGGCAAGTCATCGCTGGCGGCCGCCGCGGTGCGACGTGCGCAGGACTCCGGCGCGGTGGTGCTGACCTTGGGCGGGTCGGCGATGCACACTGAAACCGGTCTGCATCCGATCCGTCGCCTTATGGCAACTCGTTGCAACATAACCAGAATCACGTCCCCATCCGACTGTCTGGAGTTGCTCGAGGCAGAGTTGGTAGGGCTGGGGCGAGATCCAGCGTGTGATGTTCCGTTGCTGGCGCCGGTGCTGGGCATCGGGCCCGAGCACGGTTACGAGCCCGCCGCCGCGGAAGGAGGACGGCTCTATCGCCTTGTCGGAGAGGCGGTTCAGCGCTATCTGTCGGCGTGTCTCGGCCCTGATCCGGCACTGATGCTGATCGAGGACGGACACGTCCTCGATCGGACCACCGTCGAGACGATCGGCTCACTTCTGGTGGCTGCCGACGGCCGACTGCTCGTGGTGGTAACGGGCCGCCCCGGCGCGTGGCTGCCGGCCGATTGGCCCGTGACCGTGCTCGATCTGCACCCGTTGACCCGTGATGAGGCCGAGGCCCTGATCAGCGTCCTCGCCCCGGACGTGTCGGCGGATGTCCGGGCAGCGGTGGTCGAGCGCTGCGACGGGATCCCGTTCTACATCGAGCAGGTCGCGAGCGGGCTCACCCAGACCGGCGTTCCGGAAGGACTCTACGAGCCCTTGCTCGCCCGGCTGCGCGCGAGCGCCGGCGTGGTCCCGGTCGTGGAGGCAGCGGCATTGATCGGCCGCAGGCTTGACGCCGACGTGTTGCGCTCCGTGGTCGACCTGAGCGACGACGCGCTCGACCGGATCCTCGACGAGCTCGCGGACGCGCGGGTGCTCGAGCCGGCGGGACCGAGCGCGTGGCGTTTCCGCCATGAACTGCTTCGCGAGCTCGCTACGGAGTTGGCGCCGCCGAGTCTGCGCCGCACCCTGCATGCCAAGATCGCCGCCGCTCTCGTCGGTGGCGTGGGAGCAGAGCTCGACTGGCAACTGGTGGCCACGCACTACGAGCAGGCCGAGAACCACGGTGAGGCGGTGTCGGCGTATCAGCGGGCATCGGTGGGCGCGCGTCGGCGCGGTGCACTCGCGGAGGCACGCGGGCACCTCTCCCGCGCACTGGCTCAGGTCGACGCTCAGCCACCAGGTCGGGGCCGTGACAAGCGCGAGCTGGCGGTACGTCTGGAACGGGGCTTCCTGGCGAGCGCCGCCGAGGGTCCGATGAATCCCGCGACATCGAGGGACTTCGAGGAGTGCCTGCGGTTGGGCGGCGCGGACGTGCACGACGACGACGTGGTCGGCACACTGCTTGCCCTGGGCGGCTACTACTTCGCCGTCGGAGATCTGTTTCGATCCACGGCGGTACTTGGCTCCCTACGCGCGGGCATGACCGACGAGCGGGCGTACTTCCGAACAGTTGTCGACGCCTGCCTCGGTGTCGAGGAGTGGATGAACGGCGCCTTCGCGGTGGCACGCGAGCAGATGGCCGAGGCGACGGCCGCGTTCGCCGCCGCGGGTCACCGCAGCCTGGAATCGCTGTGGTTCGCCCCGACCGACCCGATCGTCATGGCGCACGGGGTCCTCGGTCTGGATCGGATTGCCGGCGGCGACCTCGCGGCGGCGGAGGCACAGATCGCGCTGGCCGCGCGCCGCGCTGCACTCTTGAGCTTCCCGCAAGGCCCGTTCAGTTGGGCTTTCACTCGCTTTTTCGAGACCTGGATCTGCATCGAGGCAGGCCAATTCGGGCAAGCCGCTGCGCTGGCCGACGGGTTGATCAAGCACGCCGATCGATACGGCTTCGAGGTGTGGGCATTGTGGGGCGACGCTCAACGCGCTGTTGTCGACGCTCTGAGTGCCATCGGCGGTGACGCCGAGGTTCTTTCTGAGCGCACAGACCGCGCGACCGCCATCATCGAGTCGGTCCGCCGAGTCGGACTGAACGTGTTCATTACGTTGTTCGACGGCGCTCTGGCGAAGGTACTGACCGCCGGTGGTCGGAGGGAGGACGCCCGCGTCCGCCTCGACAGAGCACTCGCGCTGGGCAGCGACATCGGTATGCGCTTCTACGAGGCCGAATTGCTCCGTCTTCGGGCGCACACCCACACCGATCTCGACTCCGGCCGGGCAGATCTGGCGGCAGCCCTCGACATAGCCCGCGATCAGCGTGCCCATCTGTACGAATTGCGTTCCGCACTCGACGATTTCGCGCTACGCGGGGAACCCGCCCGGGGTGCCCTGTCGGCCGTGAACGGTCGGTTCGCCATCGACAACCCGCTCCCGGAGCGAACCCGTTGCCTGGCTGTCCTGGCGGCAGCCACTCCGGAGGCACAGTGATGGAACGGCGCGCAGTCCGCTGGGCGTTGGATGTCACCGGCTCGGAAGGCGCTCACTCAGCACTCGAAGGTAGATCACCTTCTCTTCGGGATCCCCGGCCTGCGGTGAGGACTGCGCTTGCAGGTCGAAGTCGTCGCCGACCGTAGCAAGCAGTTCCGGCGTGATCACGACAGCACCCGGTGATGCGAGCCCGGAGATCCGGGTCGCCTGATTGGCGGTCGATCCGGCGAAATCCGGTTGAGCTCCGTCGAGATCGGCGGCGAGATAGGCAGGACCCGAATGCACACCCACCCGGACTTCGACGCGGAAACCCCAGCGACGCTCGACTTGTTCACTGAGCCTGGAAACCTCACGCACGATCTCCAGTCCCGCCCGGATCGCACGATGCGCATCGTCGGACCTAGAGATCGGATGACCGAATACGGCCAACAGTCCGTCGCCCTTGGTGGAACCGATACGTCCCTGGTGCCGTTCGACCGCATGCAGCACCTGCTCGCGGTAGCGCCCCACCACCATCCGATACGTCTCGGGTTCCATTCGGGCGGACAACGCCGTCGAATCCACCAGGTCGGCGAAGAACATCGTGACTGCAACGATCTCGCCGCGCCCGAGGGGGGCGAGCGAATCGTCGCCGGCAGGACCGTCGATCACCTCGACATGGTGTCACTCCCATCAGCACTCTGTGCCCGTCCTCCTGGTATTCACGGCGGGAGTACCGCACTGGATCGATCTGGTGCAGAGGCCGGACAAGTCACGCTCTCGCCGGGTCGGCGAGCACCGGTGCGAACGCGAGCTCGGCCGCGCCGATCATCAATGTCTCGGCTCCGAGCGTGGCGGCGACGACGCGGACCAGGTCCCTCGGCCCGCCCATGCTGCGGCGGGACAGTTCCTCCCGGAGCACGCCACCTGCGTAGGCGGGGAAGGCCCGCAGGAATCCGCCGAGGACGATCAGGCGCGGGTTCAGCATGTTGATCGCGTTACCCAGAGCGACGGCAAGGGCGCGGGCCTGCCGGTGGAGCACGTCGCGCTCGGCGTCGGTGGGGCAGGGCGGTGGCGCCGACGGATCGGCACGGTCCAGTTCGGCGATCAGCCGCGCCAGAGGCGCCTGGGTCACCTCGGTCTCCAGGCAGCCGACGCTGCCGCAGTGGCACGGTTCGCTCCCGCCCACATAGGTGTGCCCCAACTCGCCCGCATAACCGGCGACCCCCTCGAGCAATCCGCCGGCGACGACGAAACCCGCCCCGATGCCGCTCGGTCCGCCGTTGACGTAGATCAGGTGACCGGCGTCGTGATGGTCGCCGAACAGATGCTCTGCGGTGGCTCCGACGTTGGCGTCGTTGGCGGCATAGACCAGCAATCCCGTTGCTGCACAGAGCATCTCGCCGATCGCGACATCGTGCCAGTCGAGATTGGGCGCCAGCTGAACCACCGACTCGGGGCCGTGCACCAGCCCGGGCACCGCGACACCGACGGCCGTCAGCGCCGCCCCGTCGGGCAGATCGCGACGGATGCGGTCGATGACGTCCGTCGCCACCACCACCGTGTCCGCCGGCGTCGGCACGCGGTCGGTGGGGCGGCGGACGATCTCGAGTACCGCCCCGCCCATCGCGACCACTCCGATACTGACAGCGTCGACCTCCGGGGTGACGGTGGCGGCCAGGATTCGACGGGCGGGACGCACGATGGGACTCGGCCTGCCGACTTGCGAGATCGATGGGGCAGGCGATTCCTCGACCAGACCCCGCGCCGTCAACTCCTCGACGAGATCCTTTGTGGTGGAACGGGACAACCCGGTGCGACGGGTCAGCTCGGCGCGGCTGAGAGCGCGATTGCGGTGGACGAGGGTCAGGACGCTGGACAGGTTGCGCCGCCTGACGTCATCGGCGCTGGTGCCCATGCGGGCGCCCCGGCGACCCTCGCTCGGTTCCATGCATGCCCTCGCCTTCGGCCTTGACAGTGGTGCAGGCCACATCTTATGTTCGCGCAGAGAACAAAATACACATCCTGGAGCTTTCTCATGACCGTTCTGGAATCCGGCACCGCCGCCTCGGATGCGCTGTCGCCGACCCCGTCCGACAAATTCTCCTTCGGTCTGTGGACCATCGGCTGGCCGGCGAACGACCCGTTCGGCGTCGCCACCCGGCCCGCGCTCGACGTGGTGGAGGCCGTCGAGCGGCTCGCCGAACTGGGTGCCTACGGGCTGACCTTCCACGACGACGACCTCTTCCCGTTCGGCAGCTCCGAGGCCGAGCGGCGGCGGATGATCGACAGGCTGAGTGCCGCGCTGTCGGCCACCGGGCTGGTGGTGCCGATGGTGACCACCAACCTGTTCACCCAGCCGGTGTTCAAAGACGGCGGGTTCACCAGCAACGACCGCGGGGTGCGTCGTTTCGCGTTGCGCAAGGTCCTGCGCAACCTCGACCTCGCCATGGAACTCGGCGCCGAGACGTTCGTGCTGTGGGGCGGGCGCGAGGGCAGTGAATACGATTCGGCCAAGGACGTGCAGGCCGCCTTCGAGCGCTACCGCGAGGCGCTGGATCTGTTGTGCCAGTATGTGATCGACCAGGGCAGCGGACTGCGGTTCGCCATCGAGCCCAAGCCCAACGAACCCCGCGGCGACATCCTGCTGCCGACCGTCGGGCACGCGCTGGCGTTCATCGACACCCTCGCCCACCCCGAGATGGTCGGCGTCAATCCCGAGACGGGCCACGAGCAGATGGCCGGTTTGAATTTCATGCACGGCATCAGCCAGGCGCTCTACAGCGGCAAGCTCTTCCACATCGACCTCAACGGTCAGCGCGGCATCAAGTTCGACCAGGACCTCGTGTTCGGCCACGGCGATCTGGCCAACGCGTTCGCACTGGTCGATCTGCTCGAACACGGCGGACCGGAGGGCGGCCCTGCCTACACCGGGCCGCGGCACTTCGACTACAAGCCCAGTCGCACCGAAGACATGGCGGGGGTGTGGGCGTCGGCGGCGGCGAACATGCGGATGTATCTGCTTCTGCGCGAACGTGCCGCCGCGTTCCGCGCCGATCCCGCCGTCGTCGAGGCAATGACCCAGGCTAAGGTCGCCGATCTGCGGGCGCCGACGCTCGATCCTGGCGAAACCTATGCCGACCTGCTCGCCGACCGGTCCGCCTACGAGGATTTCGACACCGATTCCTACTTCGGCGCAAAGGGATTCGGCTTCGTCGCGCTCAACCAGCTGGCGCTCGAGCACCTGATGGGCGCGCGGTGAGCCGCTGGACGTGACGTGTATCACGTTATAAGTTGCCCCAGATAACAAAACTCGTTCGGAGGCCAGTCCCGTGAAACGTACGCGCACCCTGCTCACCGCCCTGCTCACGACCACCGTCGTGGCGGTCAGCCTCAGCGGCTGCAGCAGTTCCGATTCCGGCGGCGGAAGCAGCCAGAGCGGTAAAGGCAAGATCGGCGTCATCCTGCCCGACACGAAATCGTCGGTGCGGTGGGAGACCAAGGACCGTCCCGCGCTCGAGGCCGCCTTCAAGGAGGCGGGGGTGGAGTACAACATCCAGAACGCCGAGGGTTCGGCCGACCAGATGGCGACCATCGCCGACGGCATGATCGCCGATGGCGTCACGGTGCTGGCGATCGTCAACCTGGATTCCGACAGCGGCGCCTCCATCCAGCAGAAGGCCGCATCACAAGGGGTCAAGACCATCGACTACGACCGGCTCACCCTCGGCGGTTCGGCCGATGCCTACGTCTCGTTCGACAACACCAAAGTCGGTGAGCTGCAGGGCCAGGGCCTCGTGGACTGCCTCGGCGGTAAGCCCGCCAATGTGGTGTTCCTCAACGGCTCGCCCACCGACAACAACGCCACCCTGTTCTCCACCGGCGCACACTCGGTGATCGACGCGACCCCGAGCATCAAGAACGTGGGGGAGCAGGCCGTGCCGGATTGGGACAACGACAAGGCGGTCACCATCTTCGAGCAGCTCTACACCGCGGCAGGCGGAAAGGTCGACGGCGTCTACGCCGCCAACGACGGGCTGGCCGGCTCGGTGATCTCGATCCTGGACAAGAACAAGCGCGCCGGCCAGGTGCCGGTCACCGGGCAGGACGCCACCGTCGAGGGCCTGCAGAACATCCTCGCCGGCACCCAGTGCATGACCGTGTACAAGTCCGCCACCGAGGAGGCGGGCGCGCTGGCCAAGGCCGCGATCGCGTTGGCCAACGGTCAGACGCCCGAGACCAACAGCACCTCCCGTGACGATCAGGGCAACCGCGACGTGCCGTCGGTGCTCCTGACGCCGAAGTCGATCACCAAGGACAACGTCGACGTCGTGTTCACTGACGGCGGCCAGTCCAAGGACGAGGTGTGCGCCGGCCAGTTCGCGGCGATGTGCTCGGCGGCGGGACTGTAGAGCCGACATGGTCGATAGGGTCGGCACGGTCTCGGCCAGCGAGCCCATCCTCGAACTGCGCTCTGTCAACAAGAGTTTCGGCGTCGTGCACGTGCTGCACGACATCGACTTCCGGGTCTATCCCGGACAGGTCACCGCGCTGGTCGGTGACAACGGCGCGGGAAAGTCCACTCTGGTCAAGGCGATCGCGGGGATCCATCCCATCGACACCGGCACCTACCTCTTCGAGGGGCAGCCGGTCACCGTGCACGGTCCCAACGACGTCGCGGCGCTCGGCGTCGAGGTCGTCTATCAGGATCTGGCGCTGTGCGACAACCTCGACATCGTCGAGAACATGTTCCTGGGAAGGGAACTGACCCACCGCGGCGTGCTCGACGAGGCCCGCATGGAGACGATGGCGCGCGACGCGCTGAAGTCGCTGTCGGTGCGCACCGTCACCTCGGTGCGCCAGACGGTGTCGAGCCTGTCGGGCGGGCAGCGCCAGACTGTAGCGATCGCGAAGTCGGTGCTGTGGAACTCGAAAGTTGTTCTGCTGGACGAGCCCACGGCCGCGCTCGGCGTCGCACAGACCAAACAGGTCATCGATCTGGTGCGCCGGCTGGCCGACCAGGGGGTGGGCGTCGTGCTGATCTCGCACAACCTGGCCGACGTCTTCGAGGTGGCCGACCGGATCTGTGCGCTGTATCTGGGCCGGGTGGCTGCGGATGTCAAGACCACCGACGTGACCCACAGCCAGGTCGTCGAACTGATCACCGCCGGGCGCTCCGGCAGCCTCGGGCTGGCGCCGGCCGAGGCCGCGGAGTCGATGTAGTGAAGGACACGCAATGACCACACTCGGTTCGCCCGCCGGCGGTGCGGTGGCCGCGTCCGATTTCGCCGCGGACACGCACTCGGACGCCGGGTTCGGTGACGCGGTGCGGGCGTACGTCCGCCGGGTCCGCGGCGGTGACATGGGGTCACTTCCCGCGGTGCTGGGGCTCATCGTGCTGTTCGTGGTGTTCGGTCTCGCGAACGACCGCTTCATGTCGGCGCTGAACTTGGCCAACCTGATCACGCAGGCCGGCTCGATCTGTGTGCTGGCGATGGGCCTGGTGTTCGTGCTGCTGCTCGGCGACATCGACCTGTCCGCCGGCGTGGCGGGCGGGGTGTCGGCGTGCGTGATGGCACTGACCATCGTGGAGGCGCAGTGGCCGTGGTGGGCGGCGGTGCTGGCCGGCATCGCGTGCGGCGCGGCGATCGGTCTGGCCATCGGCGTGCTGCGAGCCAAGCTCGGAATCCCGTCGTTCGTCGTGACGTTGGCGTTCTTCCTCGGGTTGCAGGGCGTCACCCTCAAGCTCATCGGGGAGGGCGGCTCGGTGCGCGTGGACAACCCGGTCATCCGCGGTCTGACGGTGAGCAACCTGCCCGTGACGGTCGGATGGGCGATCGCGTTCGCGGTGGTCGTCGGGTTCGGCGCGCTCGAGGTCTGGCAGTACCAGCGCAAGCGGTCCCTGCAGTTGGCGCACGCCCCGCTCGGCGTGGTCATCGCGCGTGTGGTCGCCGTCGCCGCCGTGGTTCTCGGTGTCACGTTCGTGCTGAGCGTGAATCGCAGCGTCAACCCGAACGTGCAGATCCGCGGGGTGCCCTATGTGCTGCCACTGATCCTGGTGCTGCTGATCGCGATGACGCTGCTGCTCAAGCGGACTGCGTACGGACGGCACATCTACGCCGTCGGCGGTAACGCCGAGGCTGCCCGCCGGGCCGGCATCTCGGTCAACCGTATCCGGGTTTCGGTGTTCATCGCCTGCTCGTCGCTGGCCGCGCTGAGCGGGATCATCGCCGCGTCCTACGCCGGGAAGGTGTCCGCGTCGTCGGGGGCGGGCAACACGCTGCTGTACGCGGTCGGTGCGGCGGTGATCGGCGGCACCAGCCTGTTCGGTGGCCGCGGCCGCGCGGTCGACGCGGTGATCGGCGGCGTCGTCGTGGCAACGATCGCCAACGGGCTCGGGCTGCTCAACCAGTCGTCGTACATCAACTTCCTGGTGACCGGCGGCGTGCTGCTGCTCGCCGCGAGCGTGGACGCGATCTCGCGGCGCCGTCGCTCGTCGACCGGGCTGGGGTGAGCGCTCAGCTCAGCCAGCCGCCGATGCGGCGCAGCGCCTCCTCGATGTCGGCGGTCGGCCCGGCGAAGGACAGCCGGACGTACGCGCCGCCGCGCACGGTGTCGAAGTCGACGCCCGGAGCGATCGCAACCCCGGTGTCACTCAACAGCTTCGAACAGAAGCTCAGCGAGTCGGTGGTCCACTGCGACACGTCGGCGTAGACGTAGAACGCCCCGTCGGTGGGTGCGAGCCGATCGACCCCGATCGCGCGCAGGCCGTCGAGCAGCAGCGTGCGGTTGGCCGCGTACCCGTCGAGCAGGGACTCCGCCTCGGCGATCGACTCCGGCGTGAACGCGGCGACGGCGGCCAGCTGCGGCAGCACCGGCGGACAGATGGTGAAGTTGCCCGTCAGGCGATCGACGGCGCGCCTGAGCTCCCGGGGTACCAGCATCCATCCCAGCCGCCAGCCCGTCATCGCGAAGTACTTCGAGAAACTGTTCATCACAACGGATTCCCGGGAGGTCTCCCAGGCGCAGCTGGTCGCCGGGGCTCCGGGATACACCAGCCCGTGGTAGACCTCGTCGCTGATCAGGCGCACCCCCGACGATGCGCACCAGCCGGCGATCGCGGCGAGCTCGTCGGGCGGGATCACGGTGCCGGTCGGATTGGCCGGACTCGCGACGATCACCCCGGCGACCGGCGGATCCAGTTCGGTGAGCATCGCCAGCGCCGGCTGGAACCGGGTGTCGGGGCCGCACGGCAACTCGACGACCTCGCAGCCGAGGGCCGTCAGGATGTTGCGATAGCAGGGATATCCGGGGCTGGCGATCGCCACCCGGTCGCCGGCGTCGAAACAGGCCAGGAACGCCAGCAGGAAGCCCCCGGAGGAGCCCGTCGTGATCACGACGTCGTCGGGGTCGACGGTGAGTCCGTGGCGGTGTTCGTACGCCCCGGCGATCGCGGCGCGCAGCTCTGGGATGCCGAGGGCGACGGTGTAGCCGAGCCGGTCGTGCTGCAGGGCGGTGACGGCAGCGTCCCGGACCGCCGCCGGCGCACCGGCGCTCGGCTGTCCGGCGGACAGGTTGACCAGGTCGCCGTGCGTGCGCGCCCGCTCCGCGGCGGCCAGCCACACGTCCATCACATAGAACGGGGGGATGCCGGCCCGCAGCGAGACGCTCATCCCGCCAGGCTAGAACACCTCGGATTCGAGGCGGCGCAGCTGCTCGCGCGGCGGACCGAGCAGCTGCGCGCTGCCGTGCGCGCGCTTGAAGTAGAGCTGGATATCGCTCTCCCAGGTGATCGCGATGCCGCCGTGCAGCTGCACCGCCTCGGCGGCCACCAGCGACAGGGCCTCACTGGCGGCCAGCCGGGCCAGCGCCGCGGAGGCTGCCGAGGGTTCGGCGATCGCCCCGTCGACGACAGCCCTGGCCGATTCGACGGCGACGTGCATGTCGGCCATCCGGTGCTTGAGCGCCTGGAAGCTGCCGATCGGGCGGCCGAACTGCACGCGGTCCTTGGTGTAGGCGACCGTGCGGTCCAGGCATCGTGACGCCGCGCCGACCTGCTCTGCCGCCAGCAGGAGCGCCGCGGTGTCGGCCAGCCCGGGGTCCCGACCGAGCGTCGCGGTCTCGGTGGGTTCCAGCGCGGCCAATGGGCGGGTGATGTCCATCGCGACGGCCGGTGTCATGGCGAAAGAGCGCCACTGCGTGAGGGATTCGCCGTCGGCGGCGATCACCACGTCGGCCACGTTGCCGTTGACGACGTAGCCCGGGTCGAACACGACGGTGCCGATGGCGCTGCCCTCGGCCAGCGCCTCCAACAGATCCGTGTCGGGGTCGTCGAGCGACAGCAGGGCCAGTTGGGCCAGGATCGTGCCGAGCAGCGGCGTCGGCACCAACGCCTTGCCCAGTTCCTCGAGCACCACCGCGGCGTCGGCGAGTTCGCCGCCCGCGCCGCCGAGTTCCTCGGGCACCACCAGCGCGGCGGCGCCGACCTGTTCGCACAGCATCGTCCACAGCGCCTCGTCGTAACCGCGTTCCGACGCCGCCGCCGCGCGCACGGCCTCGGAGGAGGCGTGTTTGTCGACCAGCGCAGCGACGGTGTCGCGCAACAACTCCCGTTCTTCGCTTGAACTCACAGTGCCTCCAACACTCGTCGACGGTGCCACGTCGGGTCGCCCCATGCGGGGCGCAGCGCCTGCACCCGCAACAGCATCAGCGACAGGTCGTGCTCCTGGGTGTAGCCGATCGCGCCGTGGGTCTGCAGTGCCGAACGGGCGGCGAGCAGCGCGGCGTCGGCCGCGGCGACCTTGGCGGCGCTGACGTCGCGGGCGGTGTCGCCGGAGCCGTCCGCCAGGGACAGCGCGGCTCCGTACACCAGCGGCCGCGCCATCTCGACCGCGATCAGCACGTCGGCGAGCTTGTGCTTGATCGCCTGGTAGGTGCCGATGATGGTGCCGAACTGGCTGCGCTGCTTGGCGTAGTCGACCGAGGCGTCGAGCATCGCCTGTGCGGCGCCGATCAGCTGTGCCGCGGTGGCCATGGCGCCGAATTCGAACGCCCGCGCCACGTCGGCGGGCCGGCCGTCGCCGGCGGCGGTGACGTCGAACAGGTGCCGGCTCGGATCGACCGATTCCTGCCGCGCGGCGGGCGCGGCGTCACTGACCTCGCCGTCGGCGGCGAGCAGCACCAGCCCGGCGGTGTCGGCGTCGACCGCGCGGGCGACCAAAGGCGGGGCGGCCACGGTGACGACGAGTTCCCCGGACGCCAGCGCACCCGCGCGCTCGTCGTCGGCCAGCAGGATCGGGGCCACCGCGATCGATTCCGTCACGGGCCCCGGCACATTCCAGCGGCCCAGCCGCTCCAACGCCACCACCAGGTCGACGGGATGGGCGTCGATGCCGTCGAAACGCTCGGGCACCAGCAGGGCGGTCACGCCCAGGTCGGACAGCTGCGCCCACACCTTGCGTCCAGGCGCGGCGTCGCCGGCGGCCCAGGCCCGCACGGCGTCGGGCAGGTTCGCAGCACTCAGGGCGGCATCGATACTCGCCGCGAAATCCCGCTGCTGATCGTCGATCTCGAAGTTCACGTCATCTACTTTCGGGGCAGGCCCAGCAGCCGCTCGGCGATGATGTTGCGCTGGATCTCGTTGGTTCCGGCATAGATCGGGCCGCCGAGCGCGAACAGCAGGCCCTCGGTGACCGAGTCCATCAGTTCCCCGTCGGCGCCGCGCAGATCCAGCGCGGTCTGGTGCAGGGCCACGTCGAGCTCGGACCAGAACACCTTGGTGATCGAGGATTCGGCGCCCAGTTCGCCGCCGTTGCTCACCCGCGTCACGGTGCCGAACGTGTGCAGGCGGTAGGCCTGCGCCTTGATCCACGCGTCGGCGACGCGGTCGGTGAAGGCCGGGTCGGGATCGTTCTTCCATTGCGCAACAAGACGTTCCGCCGGCGCCAGGAAACGCGCCGGGCTGCGCAACGACATGCCCCGCTCGTTGCTCGACGTGCTCATCGCCGCCCGCCACCCGTCGTGCACCCCGCCGATCACGTCTTCGTCGGGCACGAAAACGTCGTCGAGGAAGATCTCCCCGAACCCGGTGGCGCCGCCGAGCTGCGCGATCGGCCGCACCGTCACCCCGTCGGCCTTCAGGTCGAACATCACGTAGGTGAGGCCCTTGTGCCGCTGCGCCTCGGGGTCGGAGCGGAACAGGCCGAAGGCGCGCTCACCGAACACCGCTCGCGAGCTCCAGATCTTCTGGCCGTTGAGCAGCCAGCCGCCGTCGGTCCTGGTGGCCGTCGAGCGCAGCGACGCCAGATCGCTACCGGATTCCGGTTCCGACCAGGCCTGGGCCCAGATCTCCTCGCCGCTGGCCATCTTCGGCAGTACGCGGTCGCGTTGCTCCTCGGTGCCGTGGGCGAACAGGGTGGGCGCGAGCATCGACGTGCCGTTGGCGCTCGCCCGTCCCGGGGCGCCGGCGCGGAAGTACTCCTCCTCGTAGACGATCCACTGCAGCAGCGACGCGTCACGCCCGCCGTACTGTTCCGGCCAGGTGATCACCGACAGCCCGGCGTCGAAGAGCACCTTGTCCCAGCGGCGGTGCTGTTCGAAACCCTCTGCGGTGTCGTAGGACTCGGTGGGGAAGTCGTCGGTGTGGGCGGCGAGGAACTCGCGCACCTCGGTGCGGAACTCCTCGGTGGCCTCGTCGAAGGTCAGGTCCATCAGCTTCTCCCTCGCAGTTGGGGCTTGACCACCTTGCCGCCGGGGTTGCGCGGCAGCGCGTCGAGGAACTCGACCGAGCGCGGGGTCTTGAAGTTGGCCAGGTGGGCGCGCGCGTGCTCGATGACGGTCTTCTCGTCGAGATCGGCGCCGGGCAGGGTGACGACGAACGCCTTGCCGACCTCGCCGAGCCGGTCGTCGGGCACCCCGATCACCGCCGCTTCGGCGACTCCGGGCAGCCGCGCGAGCACCTGTTCGATCTCGGCCGGGTAGACGTTGAAGCCGCCGCAGATGTACATGTCCTTGAGGCGGTCGGTGATCTTCAGATTGCCGGCCTCGTCGAGCTCGCCGACGTCGCCGGTGTGCAGCCAGCCGTCGGCGTCGATCGCCGCGGCCGTGGCCTCCGGGTCGTCGAGGTAGCCCAGCATCACGTTGGGTCCGCGGAGCAGCACCTCGCCGGCGTCACCGATGCGCAACTCGAAGTCGGCGATCGGGCGGCCCGACGTCGTCGCAACGGTCACCGCGTCGTCGTCGGCACGGCACATCGTGCCGAACCCGGCGGCCTCGGTCAGACCGTAGGCGGTCAGCACGATGTCGATGTCGAGCTCGTTCTGCATCCGTTCGATCAGCACCACCGGGATCGTGGCGGCCCCGGTGACCGCGAATCGCAATGAGCTGAGGTCGAATTCGGCGCGCTTCGGGTGGTCGAGCAGGGTCTGGTAGATCGTCGGCGGCCCGGGCAGCACCGTGATGCGGTGCTCCTGCACGGCCCGCATCGTCTTCTCCGGGTCGAAGGTCAGCTCCGGAAACAGCGTCGCGCCGGTCTGCAGGCATGCCAGGATGCCGGCCTTGTAGCCGAAGTTGTGGAAGAACGGGTTGATGCACAGATAGCGGTCGGCGCTGGTGACCTGCCCGCAGGCCGCCCACGCCGCCGACGCGTCGAGGGACTGCCGCTGCGCGCAGCGCACCCCCTTGCTGCGACCGGTGGTGCCGGAGGTGAACAGGATGTCGGAGACGTCATCGGGGCCGACGGCCGCGGCGCGCGCGTCCACCGCGGCGAGGGCGGAGTCACCCCTGCCCGTCGCCACGAACTCGTCCCACGTCCCGTCGTCCTGCTCGACCGGGATGCGCACGACTTGACGGAGTGCGGGCAGCGACGACCGTTCGACGCTCGCCGCCTTGTCGGCGCCGAGGAACTCGCCCGAGGCGAACAGCAGCGGCGCCGCGGTACGGGCCAGGATGTCGGTGGCCTCACTGGCGGTGTAACGGGTGTTGAGCGGGACGAGCACCCCGCCGGCGTGGTGAATGGCCAGGCAGGCCACCACCCAGTGCCAGGTGTTCGGCGACCAGATCGCGACCCGGTCGCCGGGTGCGACGCCGGCCTCGATGATCGCCGCGGCGGCCTGGCGAACCTCGGCGCGCAGCCCGGCGAACGAAAGTGTCCTGGTGGGCGTGACCACCGCGGGGTGGTCGGGGAGCTCGCGCGCGATCCGGTCCAGAACCGCGGGAGTGGTCCGCTGTGGTGACATTCCCGGGTCGTCCTCTGTCCCTCTAACAAAGCAAGTGCTTGGTAGGTTAGCCTACAGGGGTGATAGAGGTCCAGGAGTTCAGGGCGCAGGTGCGCGACTGGCTCGCCGAGAACCTCGTCGGCGAGTTCGCCGCGCTCAAGGGTCTCGGCGGTCCCGGCCGCGAGCACGAAGCCTTCGAGGAACGGCTGGAGTGGAACCGCCACCTGGCGGCGGCCGGCCTCACCTGCCTGGGCTGGCCGACCGAGCACGGCGGCCGCGGGCTCTCGGTGGCGCACCGCGTCGCGTTCTACGAGGAGTACGCGAAGGCCGACGCCCCCGACAAGGTCAACCACCTGGGTGAGGAGCTACTCGGCCCGACGCTGATCGCCTACGGCACCCCCGAACAGCAGAAGCGCTTCCTACCGAAGATCCTCGACGTCACCGAGCTGTGGTCTCAGGGCTACTCGGAACCGGGAGCGGGCAGCGATCTGGCCAACGTCGCCACCACCGCCGTGCTCGATGGTGAGCAGTGGCGTCTCAATGGCCAGAAGGTGTGGACGTCGCTGGCGCACTGGGCGCAGTGGTGTTTCGTGGTGGCCCGCACAGAGAAGGGCTCCAAGCGCCACGCCGGCCTGTCGTTCCTCCTGGTGCCGCTCGACCAGCCCGGCGTCGAGATCCGCCCGATCATCCAGTTGACCGGCGACTCCGAGTTCAACGAGGTGTTCTTCGACGACGCCCGCACCGATGCCGACCTCGTGGTCGGCGAGCCCGGCGACGGGTGGCGCGTGGCGATGGGACTGCTGACGTTCGAGCGTGGCGTGTCCACGCTGGGCCAGCAGATCCGTTATGCACGTGAGCATTCGAACCTCGTGGAGGTGGCCAAGCGCACCGGCGCCGCCGACGACCCGTTGATCCGGGAACGGCTGGTCCGGTCGTGGGCGGGTCTGAACGCGATGCGGTCCTACGCGCTGGCCACGATGGACGAAGACCGGCCGGGGGCCGACTGCGTGTCGAAGTTGTTGTGGGCCAACTGGCATCGCGAGCTGGGGGAGATCGCGATGGACGTGATCGGGATGTCGGGGCTGACGCTGCCGGACGGTGAGTTCAGCGAGTGGCAACGGCTGTACCTGTTCTCGCGCGCCGACACGATCTACGGCGGCTCGAACGAGGTGCAGCGCAACATCATCGCCGAGCGGGTGCTCGGCCTGCCCAGAGAGGCGCGCCCGTGACCGATCTGTCCGTCGCCCCCGCCGAGATCGAGGGCCACAACCTGCTGGCCGGCAAGGTCGTCCTCGTCACCGCCGCCGCCGGTACCGGCATCGGGTCGACGACCGCTCGCCGCGCCCTGGCCGAGGGCGCCGACGTCGTCGTCTCCGACTACCACGAACGCCGGTTGGGTGAGACGCGCGACGAACTCGCGGCCCTCGGTCTGGGCGCCGTGCACGCCGTCGTGTGCGACGTCACCTCCACCGAGGCCGTCGACGCGTTGATCACCTCGACCGTGGAACAGGCCGGCCGGCTCGACGTCCTGGTGAACAACGCCGGGCTCGGCGGCCAGACCCCGGTGGTCGACATGACCGACGACGAGTGGGACCGGGTGCTCAACGTGACGCTGACCTCGGTGATGCGGGCGACGCGCGCCGCGCTGCGGTACTTCCGCGACACCGGCCACGGCGGCGTGATCGTCAACAACGCCAGCGTCCTCGGCTGGCGCGCGCAGCACTCCCAATCCCATTACGCCGCAGCCAAAGCCGGTGTGATGGCGCTGACGCGATGCAGCGCGATCGAGGCCGTCGAGTTCGGCGTGCGGATCAACGCGGTGTCACCCAGCATCGCGCGGCACAAGTTCCTGGAGAAGACCTCGAGCAGTGAGCTGCTCGACCGGCTGTCCCAGGGCGAGGCGTTCGGCCGCGCCGCCGAACCGTGGGAGGTCGCGGCCACCATCGCGTTCCTGGCCAGCGACTACTCCAGTTACCTGACCGGCGAGGTGATCTCGGTGTCGAGTCAGCACCCATGAGCGCCGGACCCGCCAACACCCGTCGTGACGAGCTTCTCTCGCTCGCCGCGACGATGTTCGCCGAGCGCGGGCTGCGGGCCACCACGGTCCGCGACATCGCCGACTCCGCCGGAATCCTCTCCGGCAGCCTGTACCACCACTTCTCGTCGAAGGAGGAGATGGTCGACGAGGTGCTGCGCGGGTTCCTCGACTGGCTCTTCGAGCGCTACCGCCAGATCGTGGAGACCGAGCCGAATCCGTTGGAGCGCCTCAAGGGTCTGTTCATGGCGTCCTTCGAGGCGATCGCCACCCGGCACGCCGAGGTCGTGATCTACCAGGACGAGGCCAAGCGGTTGTCGGCGCAGGAGCGGTTCTCCTACGTCGAGGAGCGCAACAAAGAGCAGCGCAAGATGTGGGTCGACGTCCTCACCCAGGGCATCGAGGAGGGCTACTTCCGCCCCGACGTCGACGTCGATCTCGTCTACCGGTTCATCCGCGACACCACCTGGGTGTCGGTTCGCTGGTTCCAACCGGGCGGGCCGCTGACCGCCGAAGAGGTTGGACGGCAGTATCTTTCGATCGTCCTCGGCGGTATCACCACCACAGAAGGAGCTCCTCATGAGTGAGGCATACGTCATCGACGCCGTCCGCACCGCCATCGGCAAGCGCAACGGATCGCTGGCCGGTGTGCACCCGGTCGACCTCGGGGCGGCCGGGTGGCGCGGCCTGTTCGACCGCAACGACGTCGACCCGGGAGCCGTCGACGATGTGATCGCCGGATGCGTCGATGCGATCGGCCCGCAGGCCGGCAACATCGCGCGGCTGTCGTGGCTGGCCGCCGGCTTCCCCGAAGAAGTGCCGGGCGTGACCGTCGACCGGCAGTGCGGGTCGAGCCAGCAGGCGGTGTCGTTCGGCGCGCAGGCGATCATGTCGGGTACCGCCGACCTGATCGTGGCCGGCGGCATGCAGAACATGAGCCAGATCCCGATCAGTTCGGCGATGATCGTCGGCGAGCAGTTCGGATTCACCTCGCCTACCAACGAATCCAAGAGCTGGCTGCACCGCTACGGCGACCAGGAGATCTCGCAGTTCCGCGGCGCGGAACTGATCGCCGAGAAGTGGGGCATCTCCCGGGAGGAGATGGAGCAGTACGCGCTGACCAGCCATCAGCGCGCCCAGGCCGCGATCCGCGCCGGCCACTTCGACAACGAGATCCTCGAGGTGGACGGGTTCCGGGTCGACGAGGGACCCCGCGACACGTCGCTGGAGAAGATGGCGACGCTGAAGACCCTCGTCGACGGTGGCCGGCTGACCGCGGCGATGGCCAGCCAGATCTCCGACGGCGCGAGCGCGGTGCTGCTGGCCTCCGAGCAGGCGGTCAAGGACCACGGCCTGAAACCACGCGCCCGCATCCACCACATCAGCGCCCGCGGCGCCGACCCGGTGTTCATGCTCACCGGTCCCATCCCCGCCACCCGCTATGCGCTGGACAAGACAGGGCTGTCGATCGACGACATCGACACCGTGGAGATCAACGAGGCGTTCGCGCCGGTGGTGCAGGCCTGGCTCAAGGAGACCAAGGCCGATCCCGAGAAGGTCAACCCCAGCGGTGGCGCGATCGCGCTCGGCCATCCGCTCGGTGCCACGGGCGCAAAGCTTTTCGCGACGATGCTGAACACGCTGGAGCGCACCGGCGGGCGCTACGGCCTGCAGACGATGTGCGAAGGCGGCGGCACGGCCAACGTCACGATCATCGAGCGGCTGTAGTTCTCCCGCCGATGCTCAGTGGTCGTGCAGGATGACCCCGCGGATGTTGCGGCCGGCGCGCATGTCCTCGTAGCCCTCGTTGACCTCGGCCAGTTTGTACTCGTGGGTGACGGTCTCGTCGAGCAGCAGCTTGCCCTCGCGGTACAGCGACAGCAGCCGCGGGATGTCCGCGCGCGGGTTGGCCTCGCCGTAAAGGCTTCCCAATAGCCGCTTCTGGAACAGCGTGAACATCATCATGCCCAGCGTCGCCTGGTTGTCGGTCATCGAGGACAGGGCCGTCATCACCACGGCGCCGCCCTTGCGGATGATGTTGACCGCGTCGTCGAGCATCGACCCTTCCAGCAGCCCGACCGTCAGGATCGCCGAGTCGGCCATCACCCCGCGGGTCAGCTCCGCGACCAGCGCTGTCGCTTCGGGCAGGGACGTGACGAAATGTGTTGCGCCCAGCTGCATCGCCTTGGCCCGCTTGTCCTCGACGGGCTCGACGACCACGATCCTCTCCGCGCCGGCGATCCGCGCGCCCTGGACCGCGCCGCTGCCGATCCCGCCGAACCCGATCACCACCACCGTGTCGCCCGGTTGCACGTCGGCGGTGTTGACCGCCGACCCCCACCCGGTGGTGACGCCGCAGCCGAGCAGGCACGCCCGGGACAGCGGAAGGTCGTCGTCGATCTTGACGATCGACGCCTCCGGAACAGTGCCGTACTGGGAGAACGTGCCGACGAGCGCCATCACACCGATGTTCTGCCCGCGGGCGCGGCGCCGGTAGGTGCCGTCCAACTGCGTGCCGGCCATGATGATCGCGCCGAGGTCGCACAGGTTCTGGTGACCGGTCGAGCACCACCGGCATCGGCCGCAGGCGGGCAGGAACGAGGCGACGACATGGTCGCCTGGCGCAAGACCGGTGACGCCGGCGCCCACTTCGCGCACGATCCCGGCGCCTTCGTGACCGCCGATCATCGGCAGCGGCACCGGCAGGTCGCCGGTGCGGATGTGCTCGTCGGAGTGGCACAGCCCGGTCGCCTCCCACGACACCAGCACCTCGCCGTCGCCCGGCGGGTCGAGATCGATCTCTTCGACGGTCCAGTCGGACCCGTACTCCCAGAGGATGGCCGCGTTGGTCTTCATCGGGCCGAGTCTAGGAAGGCGGCTCGGCCGCCGCGGCGGATTCGGTCAGGCCGCAGTGAGGGCGAGGCCGGCCAGCGCGATCAGCCAGCTCGCGAAGCTGCCGACCAGAAAGTACTCGGTTACTTCATCGATGCCGGAGCCGGCGGAGTCGCCGCTGTCCGCCGACTCCTTGCGTGCGGCGTTGAGCTCGGGGAAACGGATGATGCCCTTGGCCGCGATCACCGCCGAGGCCGCGCCGAACTGACCGCCCAGGCCGAGCCCGACGATCAGCAGCCGCTCCATCGGTCCGAGCAGCCGGCCGCCCTTGAGGCGGTCCGAGGGTTGCGGCACACCGGCGGGGCGGACCGCGCCGACCGCACCCAGGATCAAGCGCACCAATTGATTTGCGGTGACCAACTGCAGCAGGACGATCGCGAGGATCATCAGTGCTCGGCCCGGCTCCACCTCGTCCAGCCCGACCCAGGGCAGCCACCGGCCCAGCGGCCCGGCCACCTCCGACGCCCAGCCGCCGAACGCGACCATGAGCGCAGCGCCGACCCCGAACACGGTCAGCGCCCGGCCGTGCCGGGTCCCGGTGCGCTCGGACGCACCGCCGAGGACCACCCACGCGACCGACACCGCGGCGGCGACGACGAGCAGCGCGATGTCCCCGCGGTGCCACAGCCCGGCCGAGGCCGCGCACGCGATGACGGCCAGCGGGCCGGCGACCAGGCCCGGCCACCGGTGCGTGCTGAGTTTGCGGCAGATGTCGGCGATGCCGACGGCGATCAGGAACACGGCCAGGGCGCTCATCGGATGTCCCGGAGTTCCTCGGCGGCGACGAGGAGCAGGTCCAGCCCGGCCCGTCCGGCGCGCTGGGACACCGCCGAGGCGCTGATGCCCTCCGCCATCGCCACCTCCTTCTTGGAACGTCCCGCCCGCATCCCGGCCAGAATCCGCAGGGCCCGCTCGTCCAGCGATCCAAGCAGATGGTCCCGACACATCAGGGCGGCGTTGACGGCGTGCGGGTCGGCTCCCTCGCCGGTGCCGTTGCGGAACGCGGTGCGTACGTGCGCCAGTCCGGGCTGCCGCTGGGCGGCTGCCGTCCACTCGATGGCCTCGCGGGCCGCCCACCATCCCGGCCCGTCCTGCACGCCCGTCTCGTCGAGTGCGGTGACCGCACCCCAGCCGATGCCGAACCGGACGTCGACGTCGGGCGCCAGGGTCAGCCGCAGCGCCCACGCCGCGTCGATCGCATGCCCCACGGTGGGGTACGCGCCCTGGAATTCGTCGCCGACCGTGATGGCGGGCGGATCGGCGGCGCCGTCGGCGACGGCCGCCAACGCCGCGGTCAGCCGTCGGTGCAGCCCGCGCCGGTCGGCGAACTCGCGGGAGCCCACGACGTCTCCGATGACCGTCGCGCACAACATTGAAGCCAGGCGCTTCATTCGAGCCATATGAAGACTATAGCTTCATTTTGTATCTATGAAGCTGATTGCTTCACTTCGTGATGTAGGCGGTGGCGGCTTCCACGTGCTCGATCGCCTCGCTCACGATGCTCTCGATCAGCTCGGCGCACGACGGCAGGTCGGAGATGATGCCGGCGACCTGACCGGAGGCGAGCACGCCGGCGTCGGTATTGCCCTCCACCAGGCCGGCTTTCAGCAGCATCGGGGTGTTGGCGGCCATCACCACCTGCGACCAGCTCAGGTCCTTGCCGTGCCGCATCGCCATGCCGTCGCGGATCATCGACCGCCACGTCATGCCGGTCATCTTCTTGAACTTCTGTGCATTGGTCACCGCCGCGGCGAGGCCGCGCACCGGGGATCCGCTCTCCAGCTTCTCCACCAGGCCGGTGCGTAGGACCCGGTGCGGCATGCCGTCCACCCGGGTGGAGACGACGGTGCCGTCCAGTGCCGCCTGCAGGTAGCGCTGCTTCACCGCGTCGGGCACGGTCGAGTCGGAGGTCAGCAGGAAGCGGGTGCCCATGGCGACGCCTGCGGCGCCGTAGGACAGCGCGGCCGCGAGTCCCCGCCCGTCGAAGAAGCCGCCTGCGGCGATCACCGGCATCCCGGTGTCGGCCACCGCGTCGAGCACCGACGGCAGCAGCAGCGTGGTCGCGATCGGACCGGTGTGCCCGCCGCCCTCGCCGCCCTGCACGATGACGGCGTCGGCGCCCCAGCCGGCGACCTTCTTCGCGTGCTTGGCCAGCCCCACGGACGGGATCACCACCACACCGGCCTCTTTGAGCCGTGCGATCAGATCGGGCTTGGGAGCCAGGGCGAAGGAGGCGACTTTGACTCCTTCGCGGATCAGGAGGTCGACGCGGTCGTTCGCGTCGCCGGCGTCGGCGCGGATGTTGATGCCGAAGGGTTTGTCGGTCGCGGCCTTGACCTTGGCCACGGCGGTCGTCAGCTCCTCGAGCGTCATGGTCGCCGAGGCGAGGATGCCGAGGCCGCCCGCGTTCGAGGTCGCCGCCACCAGCCGGGCGCCGGCCACCCACCCCATCCCGGTCTGCACGACGGGATGTTCGATGCCCACAAGCTCGGTGAGCGGAGTCCGCAGGCGGCTCATACCCTCACCTCTTTGTCGCGCAGCGCCTTCGGGTCGATCACCTCGCGCAGGATCGTCAGCTCGTCGGAGGTCGGCAGCCGGGTGGTGTCG
Source organism: Mycolicibacterium chubuense (assembly GCF_001044255.1). Classification (GTDB taxonomy): domain Bacteria; phylum Actinomycetota; class Actinomycetes; order Mycobacteriales; family Mycobacteriaceae; genus Mycobacterium; species Mycobacterium chubuense. Next base: position 78,928 of record NZ_JYNX01000035.1, on the reverse strand, counting down.
GCCTCACCGAGTCCGTGCACCTCGAACGACGTGTTCTCGGCGACCTGCTCGGGCTCGATCCCGGGATGCAGGGACACCGCCCGCATCTGGTGGTCCGGTCCGTTGAAGTCGAACACGCCCAGGTTGGTCACGACCCGGAAGACGTTGACGAACCGGTAGGCGGGATTGTCCGGATCGACCTTGTCCCAGCCGATTCCGGAGACCACGTCGACAGAGTCGCCGAACACCCGGGTGGAGTGGTTGCCCACCCAGTAGCTGGTGGCGTGGTTGATCGTGTTGCCCGGTGCGCCGCGCACGCCGAACATCTGCCGGGTCGGGTGCTGCAGAGGCCCGAACGCCGACAGGTTCTGGTTGCCGTAGCGGTCGATCTGGTTGGCGCCCATCACGACATGACGACGGCCCCAGGCCAGCGTCTCGAACACCCGGCCGAACGGCATCCAGCCCTCGATCGCCGCGGCCGCGCCGATGGCGGGGGTGTCGGCGATCAGCCGGGCCTCGCCGTCGGTGAGCAGGATGTCGGGGGAGAAGGTCAGCCGCGCCAGCCGGGCGCCGATCGAGACGATCGTGGTCATCGGGCTGACCATGATCTCGCCTGCGTCACGGAACAATTCGGCGCAGGCGACGGCGCACACATCGGCGCGGGTTGCGGAGATCATGCTCGGTCCCCCTCGGTGGACTCCTTGAACGTGCGCACGGCCGCCTGGTAGTCGGCCTCGCTGCCGGACAGGTACGTCTGGACGAACGTCGACCACGTCTCGTCGGATCCGGCGGCCTCGGCGTAGTGCCGTTGGAACTTCTCGTCGCGCCGATAGTCGGGCTCGGCGGTGGTGAAGTGCGCACCGCCCGGCGCCTCGACGACGGTGTCGACCATCATCCGGTTGATCAGTAGGGCCTGCGGCGGAACCGATTTCACCAGTTCCTCGGTCGGCACCACCTTCTCGACCGACAGATAGCGCTTCTCGGCCGACATCAGGAACAGGTCGTCGAAGTACGGGTCGATACCCGTGTAGGCCGCGTTGCCTCGCGCGTCACCGACGTTCATGTGCACGAACGCGGCGTCGAGGTTCAGCGCGGGCATCGCGATGAGTTCCTCGAAGCCTTCGCCTTCCGGAGGGCAGGAGCGCAGCGACCCGGGATTCGGTACGGGGTAGGGCGAGCGCACGGTCTTGAGCTCGTCTCCCCAGAACGCGCGGACGTCGCTGCCCAGTCCGGCGCGGATCGGCAGGAACGGCAGCCGCTGCGCGGCGGCCTGCAGTCCGCAGCGCAGCATGCCCTCGTCCATCTCGCGCGCCTCGATGCTTCCGGACGTGCGCGCCTTGGCGAACCACGGATCGTAGAACGGCGGTGAGTCCAGCGAAACGAAGCCGTAGTAGACCCGCTTGATCTTGCCGGCCGAGCACAGCAGGCCGATGTCGGGTCCGCCGTAGCTCACCACGGTCAGGTCGGTGACGTCAGTGCGCAGCAGCGCCCGCATGAACGCCATCGGCTTGCGCCGCGATCCCCATCCGCCGATGCCGATCGTCATGCCGCTCTCGATCCCGGCGACCGCCTCGTCGAGAGTCGTTCTCTTGTCGGTCACTACTTCCCCGCTCGCTTCGCTCGTGCCCGCCGAATCACTTCGATCCCTTGTCCGTCCCCGCGAACGCGTCCCGGTGCTCGTCGGACACGCCGGCGAGGTTGAGTTCGAACGTGAAGCCCTGCTCCATGCGGTAGCGCGCGTTGACCGGCTGGATGTCGATGAAGTTCAGCGCCTCCTTGGCAGCGCGGATCACCCGGGTGTCCTTGGACGCGATGTCACGCGCCACCCGCAGCGCGGCGTCGTCGAGCTCCGCGCGCGGGACGACCTCGTGCACCGATCCGAAGTGGTGCAGCGTCGCGGCGTCGACGGTGGCCGCCGTGAAGAACAGCCGACGCATCATGTGTTGCGGCACAAGGCGAGACAGGTGCGTCGCCGCGCCGAGCGCGCCGCGCTCGACCTCGGGCAGCCCGAACTTCGCGTCGTCGGAGGCGACGATGACGTCGGCGTTGCCGACGAGCCCGATGCCGCCGCCCACGCAGAATCCGTTGACCGCGGCCACCACCGGCACCGCGCACTCGTACACCGCGCGGAACGCCTCGAAGCAGCCGCGGTTGGCGTCGATCAGCGCGGTGAAGCCCTCGGTCTTCTGCATCTCCTTGATGTCGACACCGGCGTTGAAGCCGCGACCCTCGGCGCGCAGGATCACGACATGTGTGCTGAGGTCACGCCCCGCGGCGGTGATCGCGTCGGCGAGTTCGAACCAGCCGCGCGACGGGATCGCGTTGACGGGTGGGTAGTCGACGGTGACCGAGACGATTCCCGGTTCCACCGTCGCGGTGGTGATCGGCATGCGCAACTCCTGGGTGGCTACCTAAGCAAGCACTTGCTTGGTACGCTAGCACAGTGACTGACGCCGTCGACAGCGCCATCCGCCTCGCCCTCAGCGGCCGCGTCGTGCTCGTGACCGGCGGTGTGCGCGGTGTCGGCGCCGGTATCAGCAGGGTCTTCGCCGAGCAGGGCGCCACCGTCGTGACGTGTGCGCGCCGTCCCGTCGACGGATCCCCGTTCGAGTTCCGGGCCTGCGACATCCGCGACGACGACGCGGTCGCCGCGCTCGTCGACGGCATCGCCGCCGACCACGGCCGCCTCGACGTCGTGGTGAACAACGCCGGCGGCTCGCCCTACGTCCCGGCCGCCGAGGCGTCCGCGAAGTTCAGCCGCAAGATCGTCGAGCTCAACCTGCTCGGCGCGCTGTCGGTGTCGACACACGCCAATGCGGTGATGCAGCAGCAGGATTCGGGTGGGTCGATCGTGAACATCTCCAGTGTCAGCGGCCGGCGGCCCACCCCCGGCACGGTCGCCTACGGCGCGGCGAAGGCCGGCATCGAGAACATGACGGCCACGCTCGCCGTCGAGTGGGCGCCCAAGGTGCGAGTGAACTCGGTGGTCGTCGGCATGGTCGAGACCGAGCAGTCCGAACTGTTCTACGGCGACGCCGACTCGATCGCCGCGATCTCGCGCAACGTGCCACTCGGCCGGCTCGCCCGACCGGAGGACATCGGCTGGGCCACCGCGTTCCTGGCATCCCCGGCGGCGTCCTACATCAGTGGGGCGTCGCTCGAGGTGCACGGCGGCGGTGAGCCGCCGCACTACCTGTCGACCACCACTGCGGACATCAAACACTGAAGGAGACAACACACATGGGATTGCTCGACGGCCGTGTGGTCATCGTGACGGGTGCGGGCGGCGGAATCGGCCGGGCGCACGCCCTGGCCTTCGCCGCCGAAGGTGCGCGGGTGGTGGTCAACGACATCGGTGTGGGCCTGGATGGATCGCCGGCCGGCGGCGGCAGCGCCGCGCAGAGCGTCGTCGACGAGATCGTCTCCGCCGGAGGCGAAGCCGTCACCAGTGGCGCCAACGTCGCGGACTGGGCGCAGGCCGAGGGCCTCATCCAGACGGCCGTCGACGCTTTCGGCGGGCTCGATGTCCTGGTCAACAACGCCGGCATCGTGCGGGACCGGATGTTCGCGAACACCAGTGAAGAGGAGTTCGACGCGGTCACGGCGGTGCACCTCAAGGGGCACTTCGCGACGATGAAGCACGCGGCCGCGTACTGGCGGGCCAAGTCCAAGGCCGGCGAACAGGTGGACGCCCGCATCATCAACACCAGTTCCGGTGCGGGACTGCAGGGCAGCGTCGGGCAGGCCAACTACAGCGCCGCCAAGGCGGGCATCGCGGCGCTGACGCTCGTCGCCGCCGCTGAGATGGGCCGCTACGGGGTGTCGGTCAACGCGATCGCGCCGTCGGCGCGCACCCGGATGACCGAGACCGTCTTCGCGGACATGATGTCCACGCAGGACCAGGATTTCGACGCGATGGCGCCGGAGAACATCTCGCCGCTGGTGGTGTGGCTGGGCAGCGTCGAATCGAGGGACGTCACCGGCAAGATGTTCGAGGTCGAGGGCGGCAAGATCCGCGTCGCCGAGGGATGGGCGCACGGACCGGAGATCGACAAGGGCGCGAAGTGGGATCCGGCCGAACTCGGCCCCGTCGTCGCCGACCTGCTGTCCAAGGCGCGCCCCGCGGTGCCCGTCTACGGGGCGTGATTCAGGCTGGGTCGCAGATGATGATCGGGATCTTGCGCGTGGTGTAGGACCGGTAGTTGGCGTAGTCGGGGTACATCGCGTCGAGCTTGGGCCAGTAGTGCTCGCGCTCAGCGTCATCGGCCTCGCGCGCGATGAGGGACAGCGTCTCGCGCTTGGTCTGGAAAGACACGGTCGCGTGTGTCTTGATGTTCAGGTACCACATGGGGTGGGTGTCGCGGCCGCCCTGGGAAGCGACGAGCACGATCCGCTGGTCCTCCTGCAGGAACAGAAGTGGCACCTCACGGGGTTCGCCCGTCTTGCGGCCCTTCGTGGTCAGGATGCCGACCTCAGACCCGCGCAGGAACTTGTCGCCGAACCGGCCGTTGGTCTTCTTGAACAGCCAGGTCTGCCCGCGCGACATCCACTTGATGGCGATGGCGACGGGCTTGGAGTTCAGACTCTTGATCTGCTTGTCCGACAGCGGACGGGAGGGTTCGGCCACGGCGTGCACCTTATCGCGTCAGGAACGGGCGAATGGAAGCGTTGATGTGGTGGATCTGGGCCCGGCCGGAGGGGTCGTCGGCGGGGATCAGGAACGTCTCGTCGATGTGAGCGCCCACCCGGCGGCCGGCCAGTCGCGGCTTGGTCACCAGGTCGAAGCGAGCCCGGACCGTGTCGCCGTCGACGGTGAACTCCGGGGTGTTGACCGCGTCGATCACCCGGTACTGCAGGCCGCCGTTCAGGCTGCGCCGCAGGTGGTTTCCCGAAAAGCCCGTCTTGACGCCGACCTCGACACGGGTGCACCCCGGCGCGAACGGGACACCGTCGGCGTCGTGGCTCGCCAGCGCGCTGATGTAGGCCTGCGCCGCGGCGATGCGGTCCGCGTCCGGAATCACGGGCAATCCCTTAAACCCGCTCGATGATGGTTCCGGTCGACAGCGCACCGCCGGCGCACATCGTGATCAGCGCGGTGGTCTTGTCGGTGCGCTCGAGCTCGTGCAGCGCGGTGGTGATGAGCCGGCTGCCGGTGCTGCCCACCGGGTGACCGAGCGCGATCGCCCCGCCGTTGACGTTGACGGTGTCCATGTCGGGCTCGTGCACCCGGGCCCAGGAGAGTACGACCGACGCGAACGCCTCGTTGATCTCCGTGATGTCGATGTCGCCCATCTTCATGCCGGCCTTCTCGAGGACCTTGGCCGTCGACTGCACCGGCCCGTCGAGGTGGTAATACGGCTCGGCGCCGACGAGGGCCTGGCTGACGATGCGCGCCCGGGGCCGCAGGCCGAGTGCGCGCGCCTTGTCCTCATCCATCCACAGCACCGCGGCGGCACCGTCGGAGATCTGCGACGAGGTGCCCGCGGTGTGAATGCCGCCCTCCAGCACCGGATTCAGGGACGCCAGCCCCTCAAGGGTGGTGTCCCGCAGCCCCTGGTCGCGGGTCACGGGCGCCCGCTCGTCGGTGGGCTTCTTGTTCTCGTCGAGCACAGGGGCCTCGATCGGGCTGATCTCCCGGTCGAACCGGCCCTCGGCCCAGGCCTGCTTGGCCTTGCGCTGTGACTCGAAGCCGAAGCGGTCGATCTCCTCCCGGCTGATGCCGCGCCGCTTGGCGATCCGTTCGGCCGCGGTGAACTGGTCGGGCAGATCGATGTCCCACGACGCCGGGCGGATGATGCTGCGGTCCGGGCCGGCATTGGCGCCCAGTCCCACGCGGCTCATCGCCTCGATGCCGCACGCGATGCCGACATCAATGGCGCCGGAAGCGATCAGACCCGCCACCAGACCGTTGGCCTGCTGGCCGCTGCCGCACTGGCAGTCGATGGTCACCGCGCCGACGTGATCGGGCAGCCCGGCCACGAGCCAGCCGACCCGGGTGATGTTGTTGGACTGCTCGCCGAACTGCGTGACGCAGCCGCCGATGACCTGCTCGACCTCGCCGGCGTCGATACCGGCCTTCTCGATGAGCGCCTTCTGGACGGCCCCGAGCAGCTCGGTGGCGTGCAGTCCGGAGAGCCAGCCGTTGCGCTTACCGATGGGGCTACGGGTGGCTTCGACGATGACAGGGTTACCCATGGCGCCAGGCTAGAACACGTTTCATTACTCTGACAAGCGGCGATGCCGCCGTGCCTTTTATCTGCGGTGGAGGCATGTTTTACTGGCACTAGAACACGTTGCAATTGAGGAGTGCTTCCCTATGCCTAGCCCGAACTCTTGCCCGATCAGCCCCGACTTCGACTTCCTCGACGCGAGCCTGAATCTCGAGCGTCTGCCCGTAGAAGAGTTGGCGGAACTCCGGCATTCCGAGCCCGTCCACTGGGTGGACGTGCCGGGCGGCACGGGAGGCTTCGGCGACAAGGGTTACTGGCTGGTGACCAAGCACGCCGACGTCAAGGAGGTGTCCAAGCGCAACGACCTGTTCGGCAGCTCGCCCGACGGCGCGATCCCGACGTGGCCGCAGGGTATGACCCGCGACGCGATCGACCTGCAGAAGGCCGTGCTGCTGAACATGGATGCGCCCCAGCACACCCGGCTGCGCAAGATCATCTCCCGCGGGTTCACGCCGCGCGCCGTGGGACGGCTCGAGGCAGAGTTGCGCGACCGCGCGCAGCAGATCGCCCGCACCGCCGCCGCCGAGGGCTCGGGCGACTTCGTCGAGCAGGTGTCGTGTGAGCTGCCGCTGCAGGCCATCGCCGGTCTCCTCGGAGTCCCGCAGGAGGATCGCGACAAGCTGTTCCGGTGGTCGAACGAGATGACCGCCGGTGAGGACCCCGAGTACGCCGACGTCGACCCGGCGATGTCGTCCTTCGAGCTCATCACCTACGCGATGAAGATGGCCGAGGAGCGCAAGAACAACCCGACCGAGGACATCGTCACCAAGCTCATCGAAGCCGACATCGAGGGCGAGAAGCTCTCCGACGACGAGTTCGGCTTCTTCGTGGTGATGCTGGCGGTGGCCGGCAACGAGACCACCCGCAATTCGATCACCCACGGCATGATCGCGTTCTCGCAGAACCCCGAGCAGTGGGAGCTCTACAAGAAGGAACGGCCGGAGACCGCCGCCGACGAGATCGTCCGCTGGGCCACGCCGGTGTCGGCCTTCCAGCGCACCGCGCTGGAGGACACCGAACTCGGCGGGGTGACCATCAAGAAGGGCGAGCGCGTCGTGATGTCCTACCGCTCGGCCAACTTCGACGAAGAGGTCTTCGAGAACCCGGACCGGTTCGACATCACGCGTAGCCCGAACCCGCACGTCGGTTTCGGCGGCACCGGAGCGCACTATTGCATCGGGGCGAACCTGGCGAAGATGACGATCAACCTGATCTTCAACGCCGTCGCCGACAACATGCCGGAACTCAAGCCGATCGGTGATCCGGAGCGGTTAAAGTCGGGCTGGCTCAACGGCATCAAACACTGGCAGGTGGACTACACCGGCAAGGGCTGCCCGGTCAGCCACTGACACATCGAGACTCGAGGAGGTGTCGGGTGGACTTCAGTCCAGACGAGGGTCAGCAGGCGGTCGCCGATGTGGTGACGTCCGTGCTGGAACGCGACAACAGCTGGGAGGCTTTGGTTTCCGGCGGTGTACCGGCGCTGGCCGCCCCGGAACGGCTGGGCGGTGACGGGCTCGGCCTCGCCGAGGTCGCGACCGCGCTGACCGAGATCGGCAGGCACGGGACGATCAGCCCGGCGCCGGTCACCCTCGCTGCGGCGGCGGTGCTGGGCGAGCTGGCCTCCGAACCCCAGCAGGACCGCTACCTCGCGGGTCTGGCCAAGGGGGCGGTGCTCAGCCTGGCGCTCAACGAGCCCGGCGTCTCACAGCCCGACCGGCCGGCGACCACCTTCGCGGCCGGCCGGCTCAACGGCACCAAGCTCGCCGTCGGCTACGCCGGTCAGGCGGAGTGGCTGGTCGTCACCACCGACAACGGCGTGGTCGTGGTGCGCGGCGACGCCGACGGGATCTCGGCGACGAAGACGCCGACGTCGACCGGCGCCGACGAGTTCGTGGTCACGTTCGCCGACGTCGCCGTCGACGACGGTGATGTGCTCGCCGGGGCCACCCCCCTCCGCGTGAATCAGCTGGCGCTGGCCGCCTTCGGTGCCTTTGCCGCCGGCCTGGTCGCCGGAGCGCTCCGGTTGACCGCTGACTACGTCGCGACCCGGGAGCAGTTCGGCCGGCCGCTGTCGACGTTCCAGACCGTCGCGGCGCAACTGTCCGAGGTCTACATCGCCTCCCGGACCGTCTCGCTGGTGGCCACGTCGGCGGTGTGGTCGCTCGCGAAAGGTCGTGACGCCGGCTCGGATGTCGAAGGCGAACTGGCGCTCCTGGGATACTGGCTCACCTCGCAGGCGCCACCGGCGATGCGGCTGTGCCACCACCTGCACGGCGGTATGGGTATGGACATCACCTACCCGATGAACCGCTACTTCTCGTCGATCAAGGATCTGACCCGGGTGCTGGGCGGTCCGACACACCGTCTCGATCTGGTGGGAGCGTAAATGTACATCGAACTGACCCCCGAGCAGCGGGCTCTGCAAGCCGAACTGCGACAGTACTTCTCGACGCTCATCACGCCCGAAGAGGCCGAGGCGATGGAGTCGAACCGGCACAACGAGGCCTACCGCGCGGTGATCAAGCGGATGGGTTCGGACGGCAAGCTCGGCATGGGCTGGCCGAAGGAGTACGGCGGCCTCGGTTTCGGCCCGATCGAACAGCAGATCTTCGTCAACGAGGCCAACCGTGCCGACGTCCCGCTGCCGCTGGTGACGCTGCAGACCGTCGGCCCCACGCTGCAGGTGTACGGCACCGAGGAGCAGAAGAAGAAGTTTCTCCCCGGAATCCTCTCGGGCGACATTCATTTCGCGATCGGTTACTCCGAACCCGACGCGGGTACCGACCTGGCCTCGCTGCGAACGACAGCTGTCCGCCACGGCGACGAATACATCGTCAACGGGCAGAAGATGTGGACGACCGGCGCGCATGACGCCGACTACATCTGGCTGGCGTGCCGCACCGATCCCGAAGCCGCCAAGCACAAGGGCATCTCGATCCTGATCGTCGACACCAAGGATCCGGGCTTCTCCTGGACGCCGATCATCCTGTCCGACGGGGCGCACCACACCAACGCGTCGTACTACAACGACGTGCGGGTGCCGGCCGACATGCTCGTCGGCGAGGAGAACGGCGGCTGGAAGCTGATCACCACCCAGCTCAACCACGAGCGGGTGGGCCTCGGCCCGGCCGGGCGCGTCGCCGGCATCTACGACCAGGTGCACGCGTGGGCGTCCAAGCCCGGCTCTGACGGCGTCACGCCGATCGAGCAGCCCGACGTGAAGCGGCTGCTGGGGCAGATCAAGGCGATCTGGCGGGTCAACGAGCTGTTGAACTGGCAGGTGGCCGCGTCGGGGGAGACCATTGCCGTCGCCGATGCCGCGGCCACCAAGGTCTTCTCGACCGAACGCATCCAGGAGGTCGGCCGGCTCGCCGAGGAGATCGTCGGCACGTACGGCAACCCGGCGGATCCGCAGACCGGCGAGCTGCTCGACTGGCTGGACAAGATGACCAAGCGCAACCTCGTCATCACGTTCGGCGGGGGTGTCAACGAGGTGATGCGCGAGATGATCGCGGCGTCGGGGCTGAAGGTTCCGAGGGTCCCCAGGTGACCGTCGACGACATCCGGGCCGCGGCGGAACGCGTCAAGGCCGAGGGCAAGAGCGCGCCGCGGCAAGCGCGGCACCCGGTGAACCAGCCGATGGTCGACCACTGGCTCGACGCCATGGGCGATCAGAACCCCATCTACGTCGACGAGGAGGCCGCGAAGGCCGCCGGGCACCCCGGTGTGGTGGCACCGCCGGCCATGATCCAGGTGTGGACGATGATGGGGCTGGGCGGCGTCCGCCCCGACGACGATCCACTGGGCAAGATCCTCGAATTGTTCGACGAGGCAGGGTATGTCGGCGTCGTCGCCACCAACTGCGAGCAGACCTATCACCGCTACCTGCGGCCGGGTGAACAGGTCAGCGTCACCGCCGAGTTGACCGACGTCGTCGGCCCCAAGCGCACCGCGCTGGGCGAGGGCTTCTTCATCACGCAGACGATCACATGGACCGTCGACGACGAACCCGTCGCCGAAATGCTCTGGCGCATCATGAAGTTCCGCCCCGCGGACCAGGACGTGCCCGCCTCGGAAGTCCCCGAGGACCTCGATGTCGAGTCGATGATGCGGCCGGCGTCGTCGAAGGACACCAAGTTCTTCTGGGACGGCGTCAACGCCCACGAACTGCGGATCCAGAAGCGTCCCGACGGCACGCTGCAGCACCCGCCGGTGCCCGCCCTGTGGGCCGACCCCAAAGATGAAGTGGCGCCGTCAGATTATCTCGTCGCGTCAGGCAGGGGCACCGTGTTCAGCTACGTGGTGCACCACGCCCCGAAGGTGCCGGGCCGGACGCTGCCGTTCGTCATCGCGCTCGTCGAACTCGAAGAAGGGGTGCGCATGCTCGGTGAGCTCCGCGACGTCGATCCTGCCGCCGTGAAGATCGGAATGCCTGTGCGCGCAACGTATATCGATTTCCCGGACAGCAGTTCCGGGCCCGCGTGGACGCTGTACGCCTGGGAGCCCGACGCATGAGCGCCCCTGCCGTCGAGGTCGGCACCAAGCTCCCCGAACTCGCGCTCTACGGTGATCCCACGTTCATCGTGTCGACCGCGATCGCCACCCGTGACTACCAGGACGTCCACCACGACCGGGACAAGGCGCAGGCCAAGGGTTCCAAGGACATCTTCGTCAACATCCTCACCGACACCGGCCTGGTGCAGCGGTTCATCACCGACTGGGCGGGGCCCGCGGCGGTGATCAAGACGATCTCTCTGCGCCTCGGTGTGCCGTGGTACGCCTACGACACGGTGACGTTCAGCGGTGAGGTGACCGACATCGTCGACGACCTCGTCACGCTGAAGATCGTGGGCCGCAACAGCCTCGGCGACCATGTCATCGCGACCGCCACGCTGGTCTTAGGAGGTGCCGCGTGAGCGACGGTCTGTCCGGCAAGGCGGCGATCGTCGGGATCGGCGCCACCGATTTCTCCAAGAACTCCGGACGCAGCGAGTTGCGGTTGGCCGCCGAGGCGGTACTCGACGCGCTCGACGACGCCGGGCTGACCCCCGCCGACGTCGACGGCATGGTGACCTTCACGATGGACTCCAACACCGAGGTCGCGGTGGCCCGCGCCACCGGCATCGGTGAGCTGAAGTTCTTCTCCAAGATCCACCACGGCGGCGGCGCGGCCTGCGCCACGATTCAGCAGGCGGCCTTGGCCGTCGCCACGGGCGTGGCGGAATGCGTTGTCGCCTATCGTGCTTTCAACGAACGTTCGGGGATGCGCTTCGGTCAGGTGCAGATGCGGCTGGTCGAGAACGCCGACTCCACCGGGGTGGACAATTCGTTCTCCTATCCGCACGGCCTGTCGACCCCCGCGGCGCAGGTGGCGATGATCGCGCGGCGCTACATGCATCTGTCCGGGGCGACGAGCCGCGACTTCGGCGCGGTGTCGGTGGCCGACCGCAAGCACGCGGCCAACAATCCGAAGGCCTATTTCTACGGTAAGCCGATCACCATCGACGACCACCAGAATTCGCGGTGGATCGCCGAACCGTTGCGGCTGCTGGACTGCTGTCAGGAGACCGATGGCGGCGTTGCGCTCGTCGTGACGACGCCGGAGCGGGCGAAGGATCTCAAGCACCGGCCCGCGGTCATCGAGGCCGCCTCGCAGGGCTCGAGCCCCGACCAGTACTCGATGGTGAGCTACTACCGTCCCGAGCTGGGGCTGCCGGAGATGGGATTGGTCGGCCGACAGCTCTGGGAGCAGTCGGGCCTGACGCCCGCGGACATCCAGACCGCGATCCTCTACGACCACTTCACGCCCTTCACGCTGATCCAGCTCGAAGAGCTCGGGTTCTGCGGCCAGGGTGAGGCCAAGGATTTCGTGGCCGACGGCGCGATCGAGATCGGCGGCAGACTGCCCATCAACACCCACGGCGGGCAGCTCGGCGAGGCCTACATCCACGGCATGAACGGCATCGCCGAGGGGGTACGCCAACTCCGCGGAACCTCGGTCAACCCGGTGCCCGACGTCGAGCACGTGCTCGTCACCGCGGGCACGGGCGTGCCGACATCGGGACTCATCCTCGGCTGATCGACGTCGTTCAGCAAACTCGGATGGCGTCGTAGGCGCGGTCGGCGACGACACGGTGACGGGCAACGACCTGCCGCGTTCCCGAATGCGTTCGCCGGTTGCGCGTCGAATCGACGGACCAGTCAAGATCACGCTGGCGTGTGGAAAGCGTTCGATCAGCCGTAAGTGGACAGATTCGTGCGACCCTTGGCCATGGTTTCGTTGAGATCGGAAGCAATGAGGGTCTGACGGCGAAAAGTCATCTTGACCGCATTTTCAGCAAATCCCCATACTGAATCCGACGGGACTGGTGCCAGCTGCCCGGTCGGTCATCGAGGGGGCGAGGTCATTGACGGATGTCATAGGCGGTAGAGCCAGGCGTGCGGGGGTCAGCCGACAGGTGTGTCGCGACCCCGACGACCGCTCGATCGGGCGTATCGCGGGTGCGGCCGTCGTCGCGGTGGGGCTCGTGTTCAGCGTCTCGCTGTATCACCTTCCGGGCGACCGGACGGGGGTGGTCCTCGGGGAGGAGGACCACGGATCCTTGTCGACGCTGCCCGATCGGCTCGGAGACGTGGCGACCACCCAGCTGATCGACTTCACCACCGCTGCGTTGCCGACCCTTGCCCACCTCGCGGACATCCTGCAGAACAACTTCCCCAGCGTGCGCGCCGAGGTCTTCCTGAGCGCCGTGGAGAAGCACGGGTTACCGCAGATCGTCAGAACCCTCGAGGTGTTGGCGTCCGCGGGCTTCGCGATGCCGGCATCCGCGCTGCTGTTCAGCGGCGGTGGCGGGGGCGGCGGAGCCGGTTCGGCGGGATCGCCGATCGGGATGGCGGATCTGGAGTTGCTGTGGCAGTACCTCATGCAGCAGCTGCCGGCGGCGCTGATCCAGGGACTGACCGACGTCGTCGCCGCGTTCATCCCGGCCTCGGCCGGCGCGGCGCAGGTTCAGCATGCGGTGCAGGTGCTGTCCGTTGCCGCAGCGCCCGCACCGCCCGCACCCGCGGCACCTCCCGCCCCTGCGGCACCGCCCATCGCGCCGCCGAGCGTGATCAGCGCGCCCCCGCCACCACCACCGCCGGTCGCCACGCCGACCCCACCGCCTCCGCCCCCGACACCGGTCGTCGTGGCGCCGCCGCCGGTGGACGTGCCGGCCCCGCCCACCGTCGAGATCTCGACGCCCGCACCACCTTCGGTCACGCCCGAGGTCACGCCCGAGGTCACGCCCGACGCTCCCGTACCGGAGGCTGACGACGACGTCGGAAACGCGGGCACCGACGACACCGGGAACGCGGGCACCGGCGGCGATTCGGGGCCGGGCGAGGATCCGCCCAGCGGCGGCCAGGGTGGCGGTTCCGGTACCCAGGAAGGTGCCGATGCGGGTAGCGACACGTCCCGCGGCAGCGATGCCGGATCTGACGGAGGTCAGGGTTCGGGCGGCGCGTCGGGTCCGGACAACGGACCCTCCGGTGGCGGGTCGTCGGGCGATTCGGGAAGCGATGGTGGGTGACCGCGGCGGACCGCATCTCCGGGGTGCGCCTCACAGGACCACGACGCGGCGCCCACTACCCTTGTCGGAATGAGCTCGCACGAGCCCGAACCCGATGACGCGGATACCGGACCGCTGCCCGTGCGCGACGCGCGGCCGCCGGCGGCGGCCGCCGCGGACCGCCGATTCGACGCGCCGCTGTCGGTGAACCCCCGCCCGGTCCGGCGGGACAACCGGCCCGTCGTGCTCGTTGCGGCCGCCACCGTCGCCGTCGTGGCCCTCGGGGTTCTCGCCTGGTCGTTCTGGCCCTCCTCGCAAGACGCCGATGCGCCGTCCGGCGATGCGGGCGCCACCACGCAGACCGAATCGCCGGAGCAGGCGGAAGCGCGCCTGCGCGGGATGTTGCCGAGAGGTTATGCCGCGGACTCCTGCGAAGCGGTCGTGCCCGCCAAAGGGGCGCTGGCACAACTCAGTTGTGCCCCCAACGCCGATACCGGGGGTCCACTGTCCGCCACGTACACGCTGGCCGAGGACAAGGACGCGCTCAAGGGTCTGTTCGACGACGTGGTCAACACGTCGTCGGTCGTAGACTGTCCCGGCAACATCCAGTCACCGGGACCCTGGCGGCGCAACGCCACCCCGCAGCAGACCGCCGGGACGCTGGTGTGCGGCTTTCAGCAGAGCAAGCCGACCGTCGCGTGGACCACGGACGCCGATCTGATGGTCAGTGCGGTGCAGTCGGGACCGCAGGGCCCCAACATGGTTCAGCTGTACACCTGGTGGGCTTCGCACTCCTAGCGCGCGCCGACCCGGCGGATGTCAGGCCGGGGGCGGAACGACGACGGTCGTCGCGGGGCCGGGGGCCTGGCCGGTCGCCGGAGCGGTCGCATCCTGGATCGGAGTGCCGGCGCTGCCCGCGGGCAGCGGCGTTCCCGCACTGCCGGCTGGAGCCGGGGCGACCGCGGCAGGCGCCGGGGCCGGGCTGACGGCGGCCGGCACCGGGGTCGGACTCGCTGCGGCGCCCTCGGGGAGCGGCGTGCCCGCACTACCGGCGGGAAGCGGGGTGCCCGAGCTGCCCTGCGGCAGCGGGGTGCCCGCGCTGCCCGCGGGCACCGGGGTGGCCGTCGGCGCGGGGGTTGCCGAAGCCGGCGCGGCACCGGGCGTAGGTGTCGTCGACGTCTCCGGAGCCTCCGGAGACGTCTCGGCCGCGCCCGACGAGGCCGGCGACGAACCGGTGTACGCCGGGGTGCGGGCCCCGCCCGATGCGCTCGGCGGGGCGGGCGGCGCCTCCACCCACAGCAGCACCGGGTCAGGGCCGCCGGTGGCGTAGAAGACGCTGTCGGGCTTCTCGCCGGTGACGTCGAAGTAGATCTTCCCGGTGGTCTTCTCGCCCTGTGACAAGGTCGACGGATTCACGCCCTGCGGTGTCGCGACGCCGAACAGCACGCGATAGGTGTCGCCGTTGCGGGCGCGTGCATTCAGGTTGGAGACGATGGGGGCTACCGAGCCGGCGATGGCCTCGTCGGTGGCGGTGGCCTCCCACAACGTGCCGACGGGCTGATAGGGGATCGTGTCGTTGCTCGGCTTCAGGCCGGTGACGGTCCAGTGCTGGACGACGGCGCCGTTGACGAGTTCTCCGGGCTGTCCGAGGTACTTGACCTCCGGATCGGCCGAAGCAAACGGCGCGCCGGCCACGCCGACGGCGGCCGCGGCGGTGACGGCGACCAGAGCGGGCTTGATGTGCACGACGATGTCCTCCTGTTTCGTTGAGCGAGCAGCGAGGTTGACCCCCCGAGCAACCTAACAGGTCACCACCCCTGCTCCGTGCACCAATATCCCGACAGGCCACCGCCTCATCACCCAGTGCGGCGCGTCGCAGCGAGATCCATTAGCAGGCAAAGCGTTTGCAGCTATGATCGCGCCCATGTCGGACACGAGGCCGCAATCGTCGGCTAGCAGCACCCGCGCGGCCTGGATCGCCCCTGTCGCCCTCGCGGTCGGAGTCGTCGCCATCGCCCTCGCGGCATGGGGTCTTCTCCGCCCGTCGGGTTCCGGCGAGGTCGCCTCGGGCGGTGGTGTGCAGTCCGGCGACCAGAAAACGCAGGTCTGCGATGCATTCACGATGGTGCGCAACGCGGTGTCCCTGCAGACCAATGCCGACCTCGGCAATGATCGAGTAGCTCAGCAGGCAGTCGCCGCCAACGCCAGGCTGGCGACGCTGGGCGGGGGAGAGTTCCTCCTGTCCCGCCTCAACTCGTCGGTGCCCGGGGATCTCGCCGACGCGGTGCGGTCCTTCGCAGACGATCTGACCTACATCGGCATGGGTCAGCTCGCCGGGGCACCGGCAGACGATCCCGCGCAGTCCAACCGGGAGAAGACTGCGCAGGCGACCGCGGCGAAGATCGACACGCTCTGCCGATAGGCCTCGCCGGCGAACGATTGCCACTGGCCGCGGCGGCACGGCGCCTCGCCGCGATGTAAGTGAAGTTATGTGGGAATCTGCCCGATCGCGCCGAGCCGGCGTGCGCCTTGCATCGAGAGGCGTTGTGGCACATCGTCTTCACCGACGCTCGTGCCCGGCGATGTGCCGGTCGACGACGCGGGGACATCGGTGCAGGTTGTGCGCCCGCACAGCCGGTGGCGGGCATGCCGCCTTCGGCGCCCGCCGGGCGTCGGCGGCACAGACACGGTGGCCAGCAAATCGCTAATTCGGTCGTTTCGCCGGTGTCAATTGGCTAGTGTGACGGCTGCTACAGGGGATCCAATTACCAACAAACCAAAAGGGGGAGTCCTCGCATGGCCAAACATGCCCGCAACAGCGCTCGCTCAGCGCCGGTCCGTACCTACCTGAAAGCCGGCGTGACTGCAGCCGGTGTCGGTGGAGCGGCGCTCGCCTACGCCGGAGCGCTGTCTCTGGTACCGCATGACTCGACGGCGCCCGTCTCCTACGACGTGCTGTTGGCGTCCACCGGCCAGGACTGCACGGTCGCGGGCGCGGATTGCGTGACCGGCGCTGACGGCCCCGCCGTCGCTGCGGCCACTCCTTCGGCCGCCGCGGCGCTGCGTCCGATCATCGGGCCGAACGGCTGGCTGATCGGTGACGGCGCCGATGCCGCCGCGGACTGCACGGGTAGAGCGTGCAACGGTCAGAACGGCGGACTCCTCGGAGGCAACGGCGGCGACGGAGCCAACGGCGGATCGGGCGGCAAGGCCGGTCTGTATTTCGGTAACGGCGGTGACGGCGGCGCCGGCAAGGCAGGAGTCAACGGCGGTGCCGGCGGCGCAGGCGGCAGTGCCGGACTGTTCGGCAACGGCGGCAAGGGTGGTGCCGGTGCCGACATCACGAACTCCACTGCCGACAATCCCGCGACGACAACCGTCAACGAAGGCGACGCGGTCGGTGGCGCCGGTGGCGCCGGTGGTGAGGGCGGCACCTTCGGCGGGCAGTCCGGTGACGGCGGCAAGGGCGGCAACGCGACGTCGGTGAACGGCAGCGCCAAGGGTGGAAGCGGTGGACGGGGCGGCCTGAACCACGACGCCAGCGGCGTGGCCGGCAAGGGCGGCGACGGCGGTAACGCGACGAGCGGCACGGGTGGCTCGGCGACCGGTGGAGCCGGTGGCGCCGGCGGCGAGTCGTCGGTCGGCGGCACCGGGGGCGAGGCCGGCAACGGCGGTTCCGCCACGGCCGGCGGCGGCTCGGCGGCCACGGGCGGCAAGGGCGGAAACGGTGGTGGCGCCGGAGGTTCGGGTACCGGCGGCTCGGCCGGAAACGGCGGGAAGGCGACCAGCGGTAGCGGCAAGGCCACCGGCGGCGCGGGTGGCAACGGTGGCGACTCCACCGGCTTCACCGGCAACGGCGGCGACGGCGGCGACGGCGGCGACGCGGTCACGACCGGCACGGCCAAGGGCGGTTCGGCAGGCAGCGGCGGTGCCGGCGGAACGTTCGGAAGCGACGGGGCCGACGGGAAGGCAGGCTCCCCGAGCGCCTCGCAGAGCGCCAAGACCAGCAGCGACGACTAAAGGGTCAGCACGGCAAGGACGGTACGGGCGTCGGCATCGGCGCCCGTACCGTCGCCACACGACGGTGCGGGCGATCGGGATCAGACGGGGACGAACTCGATACCGGCCAGAGCCACCGCGTCATCCCGCTCCGGTGCGGTGACCACCGCGGAGTATCCGGCCCGGTCGTCGCCGGAGTTCTTCCAGACGCTGATGCGCAGCGTCTCGCCGGGGAACACCACGCCGGCCATCCGTGCGCCGTAGGACTTCACGCCGCGCACGTCGCCGTCGAGCAGGTTGTCCACTAGCACCTTGCACGTCATGCCGTAGGTGCACAGCCCGTGCAGGATGGGGCGCGGAAAACCTGCTGCCGCAGCGAAATCCGGATCGGAGTGCAGCGGATTGCGGTCTCCGCACATCCGGTAGAGCAGCGCCTGCTGCGGTGACGTCGGCAGCGAGAGCTCGATATCGGGCGCTCGCTCCGGCGCCGCAGACGACCCGGACGGGCCGCGGTCGCCGCCGAAACCGCCCTCGCCGCGGGCGAAGATCGATCGCTTCTGGGTCCACAGCAGCGTGCCGTCGGGATCCTTGACCTCCGTCTCGGACCAGATGACCGCGGCCTTGCCCTTGTCCCAGATCTCGGTAAAGCGGGTGACGGCGATGCCGGTGCCCGCAGGGGGGATCGGGCCGGGGACAGTGACGGCCTCGCTGGCGTGCAGCACCCTGCTCAACTCGATGTCGATGCCGGGGAACCTCACCGCCGGCGGCTCGGTCATGTGGAAGCTCTGTGCCACATTGCCGAATGTCGGCAGCACCTGAGGTGTGCCGTCGGTCAGATAGCGCAGCTCCCGCTTGTCCATCGGGTCGGCGCCCGCGCCGAGGCCGAGGTGGTAGAGCTGAATGTCGCTGCTGCTCCACGAGAACTCGACCGGGGCGAGTTCGGCGCCGATGGCCTCGTCGAGGTTGATGGGCACGCGTTACTCCTTGCCGGCCAGGTGAAGTGCCGCCAGATAACCGAACGTCATGGCCGGGCCGATGGTGCCGCCCGGACCGGGATAGGTGTGGCCCATCACCGGTGCGCTGACGTTACCCGCGGCGTAGAGGCCCTCGATGACGGAGCCGTCGTCGCGCAGCGCGCGGCCGTGGGTGTCGGTGACGATGCCGCCCTTGGTGCCCAGGTCGCCGGGTACCATCTTGGCGGCGTAGAACGGGCCGTGGCTGATCTCGCCGAGGTTCGGATTCGGCTTGTTCGTCGGATCGCCGTAGTAGCGGTCGTACGCGCTCTGCCCACGCTTGAAGTCCTCGTCGACCCCGGTGCGGGCGAATCCGTTGAAGCGCTCGACGGTGGCGGTGAACGTATCGGCGGGCAGGCCGGTCTTGGCGGCCAGCTCGGCGAGGGTGTCGGCCTTGACGATGACTCCGGATTCCATCCACTTGTTCGGAATCCGTTGTCCCGGTTGAAGTCCAGCGAAGATGTAGCGGTCCCGATACTGCTGGTCGAACACCAGCCAGGCCGGGATGTTCTCGCCGGGGCCCTGGCCCTGTCCGTACTGGCCGCCATACATGTGGTGGCACGCCTCGACGTAGGGCATCGACTCGTTCATGAACCGCTTGCCGTTCATGTTGACGATGATCGAGCCCGGGGAGTTGCGCTCCGACAGTGCGAACCACGGCGCCCCGACCAGCGGCACCGTCGGGCCCCACCACGCGTCCTCCATGACGTCGAGTGCGGCGCCCAGCTTCTCGGCGGCGACGATGCCGTCGCCGGTGTTGGCCACCGCGCCGACCGTCCACTCGGTGGTGATGGGCGCGCGCTGGTACTTGACCCGCATCTGCTCGTTGTGCTCGAATCCGCCGCTGCCCAGGATCACCCCTCGCCGGGCCCGGATCAATTGCGGCTCAGCGCTTTCCGGATCATCGGTGTTGCGGATGTAGATGCCGCGTACCACACCGTCCTCGACATACAGGTCGGTCATCGCCGTGTTCAGCCGCACCGGCACGCCGGCCTCCTTGAGGCCGATGCGCAGCGGCGCGATGAGCGCGCGGCCCATACCGACGAGGTTCTTTCCCGTCGCCTGCGCCCACATCGTGCGGGCGCCGACCTTGAGGCTGCGCAGCACTCCGCGCGGATGCCGCTTGAGCTGGTTGAGCCGCACATAGTCCTGCTGCATGACGACCACGTTGAGCGGCACCTTGCCGTACGGCGGCTCGAGGCCTTTCATGTCGGCTCCGAGCTTCTTGGCGTCGAAGGGTTTGGGTTCCACCGATCGTCCGGTGGACTTTCCGCCCGGGGACTCGGGGTAGTAGTCGGAGTAGTTCGGCACCCAGCACAGCTTCAACGGCGAGTGCTTCAGCACGAACGACAACATCTCCGGGCCCCGGTCGAGATAGGTGTCGATCTTCTCGGGCGGCACCACGTCACCGATGATCGCGTGCAGGTAGGTGCGCGCGGCCTCGCGAGTGTCGGTCACCCCGTCCCGCTTCAGGATCTCGTTGTTCGGAATCCACACTCCGCCGCCCGAACGGGCGGTGGAACCACCGTAGTGCGGGGCCTTCTCGACGACTATCGTCGAGAGGCCCTGGTGAGCGGCGGTGAGGGCGGCGACCATGCCCGCGGCGCCGCTGCCCACCACGACGACGTCATACTCCTGCTCCGTCATGTAGAACACGTTATAGAATTGCCCGGCCGACTAACAACTGTGCCGGTCGACGAAACGAGGGGACTTCACCAAATGTTGCCCACCGAGGTGCGCGAGAAGCTCGCCGCCGAGCTGGCCGAGGCCGAGCGGACCCGCGAGCCGATCTCCCCGCTGACCGAGCGGCACGCCGACATCGATGTCGTCGACGCCTACGAGATCCAGCTGATCAACATCCGGGCGAAGATCGCCGACGGTGCCCGGGTGATCGGCCACAAGGTGGGCCTCTCCTCGGAGGCCATGCAGAAGATGATGAACGTCGACGAGCCGGACTACGGGCATCTGCTCGACGACATGGAGGTCTTCGAGAATCGCCCGGTCGAGTCGGCGAAATACCTCTATCCGCGGGTCGAGGTCGAGGTCGGGTTCATCCTGTCCGACGACCTTCCCGGGGCGGGGTGCACCGAGGACGATGTGCTGGCGGCGACAGCGGCCTTCGCGCCCGCGATCGAGTTGATCGACACCCGGATCACCAACTGGCAGATCAAGTTGTGCGACACCATCGCCGACAACGCGTCGTCGGCGGGGTGGGTGCTCGGTGAGGCTCGGGTGTCGCCCAAGGACATCGATATCCGTGCGATCGACGCGGTACTCACCAACAACGGTGATGTCGTCGCCGAGGGGCGCAGCGATGCGGTGCTGGGCAATCCGGTGACCGCGGTGGCCTGGCTGGCCCGCAAGGTCGAGAGTTTCGGCGTCCGCCTCCGGGCCGGCGACATCGTGCTGCCGGGGTCGTGCACGCGTGCGATAGATGCACCCCCGGGCAGCCATTTCGTCGCCGACTTCAGCGGGTTAGGTTCAGTACGACTGGATTTCGAATAGGAGCCTCAATGGCCGGCAACAAAGCGACTGTGGCGATCGTCGGGTCGGGCAACATCAGTACCGATCTGTTGTACAAGCTTCTGCGTTCGGAGTGGTTGGAGCCGCGCTGGATGATCGGTATCGATCCGGACAGTGAGGGTCTGGCGCGGGCGCGCAAGCTGGGGTTGGAGACCAGCCATGAAGGTGTGGACTGGTTGTTGGCGCGCGATGAGATGCCCGACATGGTGTTCGAGGCCACCAGCGCCTATGTGCACCGGGACGCCGCACCGCGCTACGCCGAGGCGGGGATCCGGGCGGTCGATCTGACTCCGGCGGCGGTCGGGCCGGGGGTGATCCCGCCGGCGAATCTGCGCGAGCACCTCGATGCCCCGAACGTGAACATGGTGACCTGCGGTGGGCAGGCGACCATCCCGATCGTGTATGCGGTCAGCCGGGTGGTCGGGGTGCCGTATGCCGAGATCGTGGCGTCGGTGTCCTCGGCGTCGGCCGGGCCGGGCACGCGGGCCAACATCGACGAGTTCACCAAGACGACCAGCGCGGGTGTGCAGCACATCGGCGGCGCGGCGCGGGGTAAGGCGATCATCATCCTCAACCCGGCGGATCCGCCGATGATCATGCGCGACACCATCTTCTGCGCGATCCCTGAGGACGCCGACCACGCGGCGATCACGCAGTCGATCAAGGATGTGGTGGCCGAGGTGCAGACCTACGTGCCGGGCTACCGGTTGCTCAACGAGCCGCAGTTCGACGAGCCGTCGGTGGTCAACGGCGGCAACCACGTCGTCACCACGTTCATCGAAGTGGAGGGTGCGGGGGACTACCTGCCGCCCTACGCTGGAAATCTGGACATCATGACCGCCGCGGCGACGAAGGTCGGCGAGGAGATCGCGAAGGAAGTCCTGGCCGCGACGACCGGAGGTCACGCATGAGCGACATCTACTTCAACCCGATGTGGGACGTGCGGATGACCGACACGTCGCTGCGCGACGGCTCCCATCACAAGCGCCACCAGTTCACCACCGACGAGGTCGGCGCGATCGTGGCGGCCCTGGATGCGGCCGGGGTGCCGGTCATCGAGGTGACCCACGGCGACGGGCTGGGCGGGTCGAGCTTCAACTACGGGTTCTCCAAAACCCCGGAGCAGGAGCTGATCAAGCTCGCGGCCGAGACCGCGAAGGAATCGAAGATCGCGTTCCTGATGCTGCCCGGGGTGGGCACCAAGGAGGACATCAAGGAGGCGCAGAACAACGGCGGGTCGATCTGCCGGATCGCCACCCACTGCACCGAGGCCGACGTCTCGATCCAGCACTTCGGGCTCGCCCGCGAACTGGGCTTGGAGACCGTCGGGTTTCTGATGATGAGCCACACCATCCCCCCGGAGAAACTTGCCGCGCAGGCCCGGATCATGGCTGATGCGGGCTGTCAGTGCGTGTATGTGGTGGATTCGGCGGGTGCGCTGGTGCTCGAAGGGGTGGCCGACCGGGTGGCGGCGTTGGTGGCCGAACTCGGCGACGACGCGCAGGTGGGTTTCCACGGGCACGAGAACCTCGGGTTGGGGGTGGCCAACTCGATCGAGGCCGTGCGTGCGGGGGCCAAGCAGATCGACGGGTCGTGCCGCCGGTTCGGCGCCGGGGCGGGCAACGCACCGGTCGAGGCGCTGATCGGGGTGTTCGACAAGATCGGGGTCAAGACCGGTATCGATTTCTTCGACATCGCCGACGCCGCCGAAGAGGTCGTCGCGCCCGCGATGCCGGCCGAATGTCTGCTGGACCGCAACGCGCTGATCATGGGCTACTCCGGGGTGTATTCGAGCTTCCTCAAGCACGCCATCCGGCAGTCCGAGCGCTACGGCGTGCCCGCGCACAAACTGCTGCACCGCGCCGGGCAACGCAAACTCATCGGCGGCCAGGAAGACCAGCTGATCGACATCGCCCTGGAAATCAAACGCGAAATGGACGCCGCACCGGCCGGGTGAGCGCGGTGACGCCGAAAATTTCTCCGGGCCTCTGACCAGCGAAGATACCGCTCGATGTGAGCTGTCCGACGGTGCCCGGTGTTTGGCATCGGCGCCGATCGGCTAGGCCTTGGGGTGCGACCAACTGATCGCAGACCCAAAGGAGTGATTTCTCGTGACTACCGCTACGACCGTTCGACGTGGACTGTTCGGCATGTTCGCCGGCGGCCTGCTCGCCTTCGGCTCGGCGGCGATCATCGCCCCAGTGGCCAGCGCTCAGCCGGCGCCCGGTCCGGCGCCCGCCCCCGATTGCTCGGCCAGCAGTGTTGCAGGCACCGTCAGCACGGCGGCCGCGTCTGAGGGCGCCTACCTGACGGCCAACCCGCAGACCAACGAGGCGCTGACGCAGATCTCGGCCCAGCCCCAGCCGCAGGCCAAGCAGGCCTACATGGCGTACTTCGCCGAGAACCCGCAGGTCGAGCAGCAGCTCAAGACCATCCATGAACCGGTCAGCGCGCTGCAGGATCGGTGCGGCCTGACCGTCTCGCCGACCCCGGTGGCTCAGGCGGTGTTCAGCACCGACGACCAGGCTCCCGAGGTTCCGGTGACCCCGGCGCCCGGCGCTCCGATGGAGCCCGAGATGCCGGAGACGCCCACGGCATAGTCTCTGACGATTCGACGACACTCACCGCGTCTGCCCCGGCAGGCGCGGTGAGTTCGTTCGTGGCCGGTACGCTCATGCTGCGCCGGCGCGATTTGCGTCGGCCTGCCGGAGGGTTCGGCCCGTCCGCGACATCGGAGTCCTTCTGACCGACGGCCTTCTCCTCGCCCGCGCGCCCCGCGCCCGCGGCTGGATCCACCTGTGCTGCGCGGTGCTCGCCGTCGTCGCCGGGGTCGCCCTGCTGAAGGCCGCGTGGATCGCCACGTCGCCAGGAGCGCTCGGGGCGGTGGTGGTGTACGTGACCGCCGTCGTCGCGATGTTCACGGTCAGCGCGACCTACCACCGGGTGCAGTGGGGGTCCGAAGCTGCCGAGAAGTGGATGATGCGGCTCGACCACTCGGTGATCTTCGTGTTCATCGCGGCGAGTTACACCCCGTTCGCGCTCCTGGCGATGCCGCCCGACGTCGGCGCGGACGTGCTCGTCATCGTCTGGACGGGCGCGGCCGCCGGGGTCGCGCTGAAGATGTGCTGGCCGTCGGCCCCGCGCTGGGTCGGGGTGCCGCCGTATCTTTTGCTCGGGTACGTCGCCATCGCGTTCGCCGAGGTGCTGCTCGACGGCGCGGGGGCGACGGTGGTCGCCCTGCTGGTCGCCGGAGGCGTGCTGTACAACATCGGCGCGATCCTCTACGGCGCCCGCTGGCCCAACCCCTGGCCCGCCACGTTCGGGCATCACGAGTTCTTCCACGCGTTCACCGCCGCCGCGGCAGCGTGCCACTTCGCCGCCATTTGGCTTGTCGTCCGCTGACGGCACGATGGGGGCCATGGTGACCCGAGACGACGCGCAGGCCATCCTCGAACAACTGGCCGGACCGGGGGCGCTGCTGCGCGACGATCAATGGACCGCGATCGAGGCCCTTGTGGTGCAGCGGCGCCGTGCGCTGGTCGTCCAGCGCACGGGGTGGGGCAAATCGGCCGTCTATTTCATCGCCGCGAAACTGCTGCGCGGCACCGGGCACGGCGCGACGGTCATCGTCTCCCCGCTGCTGGCCCTGATGCGCAACCAGGTGGCCGCCGCCGAACGAGCCGGCGTGCACGCGGCCACGATCAACTCGAGCAACGTCGCCGAATGGGACGACATCCACCGACGGGTGCGCGACGCCGATCTGGACGTGCTGCTGGTCAGCCCCGAGCGGCTCAACAACCCCGATTTCCGGGACGCCGTGCTGCCGGCGCTCGCGCGCGACGCCGGGCTGGTGGTCGTCGATGAGGCGCACTGCGTCTCGGACTGGGGCCACGACTTCCGGCCCGACTACCGCCGGATCCGCTCGCTGATCGCCGAACTGGGCAGCGACGTCCCGGTGCTGGCGACCACCGCCACCGCAAACGATCGCGTCGTCGAGGACGTCGCCGCGCAACTGGGAGTGGGTGGTCGCGACACCCTCGTGCTGCGCGGTGGCCTCGACCGCGAATCGCTGCGGTTGTCGGTGGTGCAGGCAGGCAATCCCGCCCAGCGTGCCGCGTGGCTCGCCGACCACATCGGGTCGCTGCCGGGATCGGGCATCGTCTACACGCTGACAGTGGCGCAGGCCCATGACGTGGCGGCTCTGCTGCGCGAGCGGGGACACCCGGTCGCCGCGTACACCGGCGCCACGGAGACCGCCGAGCGCGAGCAGCTCGAGGCGGACCTGCTCGCCGACCGGGTCAAGGCCCTGATCGCCACGTCGGCGCTCGGCATGGGTTTCGACAAGCCCGATCTCGGATTCGTCGTGCACCTGGGTGCGCCGTCCTCGCCGATCGCCTACTACCAGCAGGTCGGCCGTGCCGGTCGCGCGACGGAACGCGCGGAGGTGATCCTGCTGCCGGGACGTGAGGACGCCGATGTATGGCGCTATTTCGCGTCGGTGGCGTTCCCGGCGGAATCGCTGGTGCGCAAGGTGATTCGCGAGCTCGACACCGAGCGCCCGCTGTCGACGGCCGCGCTCGAACCGCTGGTCGACCTGAATCGGTCGCGGCTGGAGATGGTGCTGAAGGTGCTCGACGTCGACGGCGCGGTCCGCCGCGTGAAGGGCGGCTGGATCGGCACCGGGGCGCCGTGGGAGTACGACGAGGCGCGCTACCGCACCCTCGACGAGGCCCGCAGGCGCGAACAGCAGGCGATGCTCGACTACCAGGCGACGCAGGGCTGCCGGATGGCGTTCCTGCGTGCCCAGCTCGACGATCCCGAACTCGGCGCGGACGAGCGGTGCGGCCGGTGCGACAACTGCACGGGTGAGCGGTACAGCGCCGACGTCGACGCGGCGGCCGCCGAGGACACCCGGCGGACCCTGATGCGACCCGGGGTGGAACTGTCACCGCGCAAACAGTGGCCGACCGGCCTCGCCAAGCTCGGCATCGAACTGTCGGGCCGGATCACCGATGGACCGCAGCCGGGCCGTGTGATCGGCAGGCTGACGGATCTGGGCTGGGGAGCGCGGCTGCGCGCGCTGCTCGACGGGCCGGACGGCGAGGTGCCCGATGACGTGGTGGCCGCGGCGGTGAAGGTGCTCGCCGCGTGGGACTGGGCGGTCCGGCCCACCGCGGTGATGTCGCTCGATTCCGCGACGCACCCGGTGCTGATCACCTCGTTGAGGTCCCGGCTGGCCGAGCTGGGCCGGTTGACCGATCTCGGTACGCTCCGCTACGCCCCCGGGCGCCGTCCGGCGACGGCGGCGAACTCGGCGTATCGCGTCGCGGCGCTCAGCGGGGCGTGGTCACCACCCGAGCCGGTGCCTGCCGACGCCGGTCCGGTCCTTCTCGTCGACGACCTCGCCGACACCGGATGGACGCTGACGATGGCCGCCCGGGTCCTGCGCGCGGCGGGCGCCGCCGAGGTGCTGCCGTTCGCACTGGCCGGCACCAGCTGACGTCAGCCCCACCGCGGCTTGCTACCGCCCAGCTGCGCGGTGACCTCGTCGGCGCTCGTCACCACCGCGCGGGCCCGTTCGATGATCTCGCGCTCACTCAACGAGGCTCCGACGTGCATGGAGGCGACCATCGCCTGCCGCCGGTAGTGGTCGTACACGGGCGCGGAGATCACGCTGATGTCATGGCGCTTCCGTGCCGACCTGTCCTCCCGCAGGGACACCCGCTCGCCGATGTCGGACACCAATTCGCCCAGCAGCGCCCGTAATTCGTCGGGCAGCGTGGCCGACATGCCGGCCATCAGGCTGTACAACCGGCGGCCACCGGGCGTCAGCCGCTCCACCAGATAGCCATCGGCGCGGCACCCGGCGATCACCCGGTCGAGCCGGTCGGTGTCGGTGCGCAGCGGGATCGTCGGTTCCCTGGCCAGCCACTCCCGCACGGCATCGTCGTCCCACAGCACGAACATCAGCCCCACCGGCGGCGCGAACGGATAGCTCTGCCCGACCTCCACACCGGGGCGGGCCCCCGGCGGCGCCACGATGTCCAGCAGCGTGATGCGGTCGTCGATCACGCCCGACAGCGCGGCGGTGATCCCGAACTTCGCTGAGAGCCGGCGCAGTGCCTCCCGGGCGGTCGGACTGACCCGCATCGACTCCTGTGCCCGGTGGCCAAGCGTGATCAGCGAGGGCCCCAGCCGGTAGGTCTTGTCGACGCCGTCACGGACGAGGTAGCCGGCGTCGGCCAGCGAGGTGACGATGCCCAGGCAGGTCGGCTTGCTCAGGCCGAGCCGGCGGGCCAGCTCCGAGACCCCGAAGCGTTCGGCCGGCCGCGCGGCGAGGAAGTCCAGCACGGCAACGACGCGGTCAGTCGGGGGCGACATGCGGCGGGAGGTCTCGGCCACGGAAGCAGCATACGGCTCGGTACACATATGGAACAGCGCGGTCGAAATATTGACTACTGCTAGAACGCGTTCTAGTTTCAGGGGCGTGTACTCCCAGCCGCTGATCGACGCGATCGCCGAGGCGGAGGCGCTCGTCGCCGCCGCCCCGTTCATCGAGACCGAAGCCGACCTCCTCGAGGGGCTCCAGTACTTCGCCGGGTGCGTCGCAGCCTGCACGCACGTCGCGTTCGACTACGACCGCGACCATCCGTTCCTGCACAGCGGCACCGGCCCGTTCACCAAGATGGGTCTGGACAATCCCGACACGCTGTACTTCGGCACCAGGGTGGTCCCGGGGCACGAGTACGTCGTCACCGGCCGCCGGGGCAGCACCACGGATCTGAGCTTCCAGATGCTCGGCGGCGAGTACACCGACGACAACGTCCCCGACAGCGAGACAGCCTTCGACGACCGCGAACTCGACATCGCCGTTGACGGCTCCTTCGAGTGGCGGGTAGTGCCGAAATCGCCGGCCCAATTGGTGATTCGCGAGGTGTACAACGACTGGTCGGCGCAGCGCGGCACGCTGGCGATCTCCCGCACCGACACCGCGGGCACTGCACCGCCACCGCTGACGACGGAGCTGATCGAGAAGCGCTACGCCGTCGCCGGAAAGCAACTGGTGCAGCGGGTCAAGACCTGGCTGCAGTTCCCGCAGTGGTTCTACAACACGCTGCCGGTGAACACGATGGTCGCACCGCGGCTCACCCCGGGCGGGCTGGCCACGCAGTACTCGTCGGTCGGGCACTTCGACCTGGCGCCCGATCAGGCGATGGTCATCACGGTGCCCGTGTCGGACGCACCGTACATGGGCTTCCAGCTGGGCAGCCTCTGGTACATCTCGCTGGACTACATCAACCACCAGACGTCGTTGAACGGGACTCAGGCGCAGGCCGATCCGGATGGCAAGATCCGCATCGTCGTCTCCGATGCCAACCCCGGCGTGACCAACTGGGTGGAGACCCTCGGGCACCGTAAGGGTTATCTGCAGTTCCGCTGGCAGCGGGTGTCCCGGCAGCTGACGGAGGCCGACGGACCGGAGGTGGCCGTGATGGGCGTCGACGAGGTCGCCGGCGCGCTGCCGTACTACCAGGACAACAAGATCTCCGACGAGGACTGGCGGGCGCGGATCGCGTTGCGCCAGCAGCTGATCGGCTACAGGATGGTGGGCTGAGATGGGCATGCTCGAGAACAAGGTCGTCGTGATCAGTGGCGTGGGACCGGCGCTCGGGACGACGCTGGCGCGCCGCTGCGCCCTGGAGGGGGCGGACCTGGTGCTGGCCGCGCGCACCGTCGAGAGGCTCGAGGGCGTCGCCGCCGAGATCGACCGCATCGGCCGGCGAGCGGTGTCGGTGGGCACCGACATCACCGACGAGGCCCAGGTGACCAATCTCGTCGAGAAGAGCCTCGAGGCGTACGGCAAGGTCGACGTCCTGATCAACAACGCGTTCAAGGTGCCGTCGATGAAGCCGTTGGCCAAGACCAGCTTCGAGCACATCCGTGAGACGTTCGAGCTCACGGTGCTCGGCGCGCTGCGCCTGATCCAGGGGCTGACCCCGGCGCTGACCGAGACCAAAGGCTCGGTGGTCAATGTGAACTCGATGGTGGTGCGGCACTCCGATCCCAAGCAGGGCGCCTACAAGATGGCCAAGTCGGCGCTGCTGGCGATGTCGCAGTCGCTGGCCAGTGAACTGGGCACCCAGGGCATCCGGGTGAATTCCGTTTTGCCGGGCTATATCTGGGGTGGCACACTGCAGGGCTACTTCGAGCATCAGGCCGGCAAGTACGGCACCACGGTCGAGGAGATCTACAAGGCGGCTGCGGTCAACAGCGACCTCAAGCGGCTGCCCACCGAGGACGAGGTGGCCTCGGCGATTCTGTTCATGGCCAGCGACCTGTCCAGTGGGATCACCGGTCAGGCGCTCGACGTCAACTGCGGGGAGTACAAGGCGTGAGCTCCTCCCGCACAAACGTCGGCACCGTCGAGGATCTGCACGCGTCGGCGGTGAAGGCCTGCGGCCTCGATGATTTCGGCAGCGACGACGACAACTACCGGGAGGCTCTGGGCGTCCTGCTCGAGTCCTACCAGCGCGACGCCGACCTCACCGAGTTCGGCAGCAAGATGCAGCGCTTCTTCGTGCGCAACGCTCTGGTGGCCAGGCTGGTGTCGGAGGCGGCGTTCAAGCAATACCCGCAGCATGTCGACGTGCCGATCGAGCGGCCGATCTTCGTCACCGGTCTGCCGCGCACCGGCACCACGGCTGTGCACCGATTGCTCGCCGCAGATCCGCGCCACCAGGGGCTGGAGTTGTGGCTCGCGGAATTTCCCCAGCCCCGGCCGCCTCGTGAAACCTGGTCCCAGAACCCGGTTTTCCAGCAGCTCGATGCGCAGTTCAGCAAGGCGCACGCGGAGAACCCGGACTACACGGGGCTGCACTACATGACGGCCGACGAGGTCGAGGAGTGCTGGCAGCTACTGCGGCAGTCGCTGCACTCGGTGAGCTACGAGACGTTGGCGCATCTGCCCACGTACTCGCAATGGCTGTCCCGACAGGACTGGACGAAGCCCTATCGGCGGCATCGCAAGAACCTGCAGCTGATCGGGCTCAACGATGTCGGCAAGCGCTGGGTGCTGAAGAACCCGAGCCACCTGTTCGCCCTCGACGCGTTGTTCGCCACCTATCCGGACGCCTTGGTGATCCAGTGTCATCGGCCGGCGGAGACGATCATGGCCTCGATGTGCTCGTTGGCCCAGCACACCACCGAGGGGTGGTCGAACACCTTCGTGGGCAGCGTGATCGGCGAGGACTCCCTGGAGACCTGGTCGCGTGGTCTGCGGTTGTTCAACGCCGAACGTGCCAAGCACGATCCGGCGCAGTTCTACGACCTGGACTACTTTGCACTGATCAAGAATCCGATCGGCGCCGTCGAGGACATCTACCGGGCGTTCGGCATCGACTTCACCGACGAGGCGCGTGTGGCGATGGAGAAGACCCACGAGGAGAGCCGGCAGGGACCGCGGGCGCCCAAACACAGCTACTCGCTCGCGGACTACGGGCTGACCGAGGAGCAGGTCAAGAAGCAGTTCGACGGACTCTGACAGGTATATACGAACTATATTACATGTTTTTAAATACGTGCTAATCTCTTCGTGGGTGTGACGTTCCCGAGCGAAGGGATCTGCAGATGACGATGACCGACATTCCGACCGCGGTGCACGTGGGAGTCGACGAGTTACCCTTCGTCGACCTGCCGGACGGCTCGAAACTCAAGGTGATCCAGGTCAAGCACGCCGAGGGCCTGTGGATCGTGGAGAACGTCTTCCGCGCCGGCTACGAGGTGCAACGCCACAAACACACCGGCCCGGTGTACGCCTACACGACGTCGGGGGCGTGGCGGTACAAGGAGTACGACGACGTCAACCGCGCCGGATCGTTCCTCTACGAACCGGCCAATTCCGTGCACACGCTGCAGGTCCTCGAGGACGACACCCACGTGTGGTTCCAGATCTACGGAGCCAACCTCAACCTCGACGAGGACGGCAACGTCGAGAGCGTCACCGACGGGACGAGCGCGCTCGCGGTCTACCTGTCGTTGTGCGAGGCAGCCGGTCATCCGCGCCCCCACGTGCTGATCGGCTGAGCCGTGACCGGCACGGACACCGCCGTGGTCGACCTCGCCGACCCG
Organism: Mycolicibacterium chubuense; assembly: GCF_001044255.1. GTDB lineage: Bacteria > Actinomycetota > Actinomycetes > Mycobacteriales > Mycobacteriaceae > Mycobacterium > Mycobacterium chubuense. Next base: position 47,503 of record NZ_JYNX01000035.1, on the reverse strand, counting down.
GACACGTTCCGCAACGGCGCCCCCCACGAGGCGTTGGCGGCGGTGCGGCGCACCGATCCGGTGCTCTGGCAGCCGATGCGCGGCGAGCAGGGGTTCTGGGCCGTGCTGCGGCACGCCGACGTGGTCGAGGTGGCCCGCCGCCACGACGTCTACTCGTCCAGTGAAGGGGGCGTCGTCATCGAGACGCTTTCGCCCGAGACGCTCGCCCGGATGCGCACCATGCTGCTGGCCATGGACCCGCCCCGCCACGGCCACTACCGCTCGCCGGTCTCGGTGCATTTCCGGCCGCGGATGATCGCGCGGCTCGAGCACCGGGTCCGCGACCTGTGCCGCGCCGTCATGGCCGAGGCGCGCGAACGCGTGGACGTGGAATTCGTCCACGAGGTCGTCGCCCCGTTGCCGACGCAGGTGATCGGCGAGCTCTTCGGCCTGCCGCGCAGCGACTGGCGCCACATCCAGGAACTGGCAGAGCGCATCACGTCCGCCCAGGATCCCGACCTGGCCGGTCCGGACGCGGCTGACGGTACCGGGGGCCTCGAGATGGCCTGCTATGCAGTGGAATTCGCTGCCGATCGACGCAGGCGCGGACTTGCCGACGACATGACGAGTGTGATCCTGTCGGCCGATTTCGGGGGTCAGCCCATGAGCGACGCCGACTTCGGTGGGTTCTTCGTGCAGCTGGTCACCGCCGGTAACGACACCACCAAGAGCCTGCTGTCCTCGGGACTCGTGACGCTGCTACGGCACCCGGAGCAACTCGCCGAACTGCGCGCGGACCCGACACTGATGGCCGGCGCCGTGGAGGAGATCTTGCGCTACGACAATCCTCTGCACTACTTCCGGCGTACCGCGCTCGTCGACACGGAACTCGGCGGCACGCACATCGCCGCCGGCGACAAGGTGGCGATGTACTACACCTCGGCGAACCGGGACGAGGACGTCTTCCCCGACGCGCAGACGTTCGACATCCGGAGGCGTCCCAACCCGCATGTGTCGTTCGGGATGGGAGCGCACTTCTGCCTCGGTGCCCATCTGGCCCGACTGGAGGCGCGGCTGTTCCTCCAGGCGCTTCTCGAGACGTTCCCGGTCATCGAACTCACCGGCGAGCCGGTGCGGGTGCGGTCGAACCTGGTCAACTCGTTCAAGCGCATCCCGGTCCGGTTGACCGCCTGAGCGGCGGGAAGGTCAGCCGTCACCGGGGGAGGGCGCGCTGGAGTACTCCTCCAGGCAGCCCTCCGCGACGGCGTGGCGGATGCTGTCCGCCAGGCGCGGGCACGACCGCTCCCGCGCGGGATCGCCGCCGGCCGCGCGAATCTCGGCGAAGTGCGCGCACCGTGTGGTTGCCTCGGAGGTCCACTGCACGGACGTGTGCGTCGGCCCGAGCTTCTTGACGCGCACCGCGACGTGGCAGAAGCGGCAGTCCACCGACGCCAGGCCCGAGGTCAGGTACCGTTCGCGATCGCGCTGCGTGCTCTCCCGCACAGCGGCGGCGCGGTCCGGATCGGCGGCGAAATCCGGTGCCTTGCGCCATGATCCGGGCGTTGCGCCGTCGGGGGCCGGATGGTGGCCGTGCTCGTGCTCCTCGTCGTCATGCCCGTGCAGCAGCAGCATCGACCGTGCGAGCCGGTCCACATCCGGGGTGTCGTTCACGTGGCCTGCTTCTCGGCTTCCCGGGCCTTGAGGTTCTCCTCGACCTCGACATGCCACTTCTGGTTGGCCACCGTCGTGTCGACCTCCATCTCGAAGCGGTCGGTCATGTCCGGTGTCACGTCGGCGACGTCGACGTAGAACTGCTGGTACCAGCGGCGCATCTGGTAGACGGCGCCGTCCTCCTCGACCAGGAGCGGATTGTCGATGCGGGTCTTGTGCTTCCAGATCTCGACGTCCTGCAGGAAGCCCTTGCTGACCCCGTCGGTGAACGCGTCGGCGAGCTTCTCGGTGGTCTTGTCGTCCAGGCCCTTGGGCTTTTCGACGATGACGCCCCACTGCAGGACGAACGAATCCTGGGTCACCGGGTAATGGCAGTTGATCAGGATCGACTCGGCCTTGAAGTCGCCGTAGGTGTTGTGCAGCCAGTTGATCATGAACGACGGCCCGAAGTAGCTGGCCTCGGAGTCGAGCTTGGCCTCGCCGTAGGCGGTGCCCATGTCGTTGATGTCGGGTCGGCCCACGTTGTGCAGGTACTGCGAGGCGATGTGCCCCTCGAAGACGTTCTTGAAGTACGTCGGCAGCCCGAAGTGGATGTAGAAGAAGTGCGCCATATCGGTGACGTTGTCGATGATCTCGCGGCAGTTGCTGCCCTCGATGAGCATCGTGTTCCATTTCCAGTCGGTCCACTCGCCGCTGGCCCACTCGGGGATCTCGGGGATGCGGACCTCTTCTTGCGGGGGGTTGCCCTCGTGGTCGTGCCACACGAACAGCAGCCCGCCGCGCACGTCGGTGTGCCAGGCGCGGGTGCGCGCCAACCGGGGGGGGCGCTTGGCGTAGGGGACGAGCTTGCACTTGCCGTCCCCGCCCCACCGCCAGTCGTGGAACGGGCAGGCGACCTCGTCGCCCTTGATGGTGCCCTGCGCCAGGTTTCCGCCCATGTGTCGGCAGTAACCGTCCAGCACCTTCAGCTCGCCCGCCGAGTCGGCGAAGACGACGAGCATGGTGCCGAAGATCTCGATGCCGTGTGGCTGGCCGTCGAGGTAGTCCTTGACCGGCCCCAGGCAGTGCCAGCCGCGCGCGAAGCGGTCGGGCAGCGTGCCCGTGTCGATCTCACGAATGCTCGCGGTCCCCGCAGTATCGGTGCTCACCTCGGGCCTCCCCATTTCATCTCTCGAATTAGAACACGTTACAGTTTTTGGCCTCTGTCGCGCAATCCAATGGACGTTCACCTGCGGAAAATGTTGCCTATCCCACCCCGAACCATTGTCGGGCAGCGGGTACCCGCGTCGTCGTGGACCTACCGACGGAGATATAGTGCACAGCGTGTCCACTATTACGGAGACCCCGAACCGCGCGGTGGTGGCGTCGCGACGCTGGCTCGCCGTCGCCGCGGCGACGTTCGCGGTCGCGTGGGGCGGCAACGAGTTCACCCCGCTGCTGGTCATGTACCGCGAGGGCGAGCGCTTCTCCGCGCTGACGGTCGACCTGCTGCTGTTCGCGTACGTCCTGGGCATCGTGCCCGCGCTGCTCGTCGGTGGACCGCTGTCGGACCGCTTCGGCCGCCGCCCCCTGATGCTGCCGGCTCCGCTGCTGGCCGCGGCAGGCTCGCTGATCCTGGCGGCGGGTGCCCAGTCGGCAACGGTGCTCGCCGCGGGCCGCGTGTTCAGTGGGCTGGCGCTCGGCCTGGCGATGGCCGTGGGCGGCAGCTGGCTCAAGGAGCTGTCGGCCCCGCCGTGGGGCGACGGGACGGCCGGCGCCCGGCGCGCTGCCATGAGCCTGACGGCGGGTTTCGGCCTCGGCGCGGGTGCGGCGGGCATACTCGCCCAGTGGGGTCCGGCACCCGCGGTACTGTCCTACGCCTGCAACGCCGCCATGGCGCTGGCGGCCGCGGCCGTGCTCACCGTCGCACCCGAGACCCGGCAGCGCCACGAGTCCGGCCGCCCGTGGTGGACGGACCTGGCCGTCCCGGCGCCGGTGCGGCGGCGCTTCCTGCTCGTCGTGCTGCCGGTCGCGCCCTGGGTGTTCGGTGCGGCGGGCTCGGCCTACGCGGTGCTGCCCGCGCTGATGGCCGACCGCGCAGGCGGCACCCCGATCGCGTTCTCGGCGCTGCTGTGCGTCGTGGCGCTGGGCGTGGGTTTCGCGGTGCAGCGGGCCGGACGGACGCTGGGCGCCGACGGACCCCGCGGGGTGGCGATCGCGCTGCTGCTGATCGCTGCCGGGATGGGCTGCGCGGCGTGGGCGGCCGCGACGTTGACGGTGCCCGCGGCGCTCGTGGCGGCCGCAGTGCTCGGCGCGGGGTACGGGATGGCGCTGCTGGCCGGGCTGCAGGAGATCCAGCGCCTCGCCGGTCCCGACGACCTGGCCGGGATGACCGCGCTGTTCTACAGCCTCAGCTATCTGGGCTTCGGAGTGCCTGCCGTGCTGGCGTACGGCTTCGCGTCGGGGGTGGGCTACCCGGTGATGTTCGGCGTGGGGGCGGTCGTCGCACTGGGCTGCCTGGTTGTCACGCTGGCCGGGGCACGTCGGTTCTAGGGTTGGCGGATGGCCACCCGCCGCGGACGTCCCCGCAGCGAAGCCGTACGTAGTGCCGTACTCGCCGCCGCGGCAGACTTGGCACGCCACGGCGGCCCCGGCGCGGCGACGATCGACGCGATCGCCCGGCGCGCGGAAGTCAGCCGGACGACCATCTACAAGTGGTGGCCGTCGGCGGCGGCGATCGTGCTCGAGGGTCTGCTCGACTCGGTGCGCGAATCGATCGTGCGCCCACCCGGAAGCACGACCGCGCAGGCGCTGATCCATCACGTCGGGGCGCTCAACGCCATCCTGGCCGACCCGACCGTGGGGCCGCTGCTGCGCAACGTGATGTCCGCCGCGGCAGGGGATCCGGCGATCCAGTCGGCGCTGCTCGAGAAATGGATCGAGCCGCGGCGCGCCGCGGTGGTGACAGCGCTGCGCGACGCCGTCGCCGCCGGGGAACTCGACGCCGGCGCCGACATCGAGGTGGTGGTCGACGCGCTGGTGTCGCCTCCCTACTACCGGCTCGTGTTCGGCATGCCGCCGCTGTCCGACGAGGCGGTCACCGCCCTGGTCGACACCGTGTGGCGCGGCTGTGTCTAGCGGTCTTGCCAGCCGGAGTGGATGTAGGTGTCGGCGAAGCGCTTCAGCGAGTCCTTCTTCTGCTCGATCGGCGCGTCGAAGCCGAGTCCGTCGAACACCCAGGGGATCACGATGTTGTCGGTGACGCCCGCTTCGGCGAGCTCACGATGGCCGTCGACGCCGAACTTGTCGATGCAGACGGCCTGGAACTCGAACGGCTGGTCGGCCCGGCCGTATTCGGCGCGCAGCGCGTTGATCTTGCCGATGGTCTCGGCGAGCTGCTCGCCGGTCATCATCGCACTCGTCCATCCGTCGCCGACGCGGGCGGCGCGCTTGAGCGCGACGTCGGTGTGGCCGCCGACGTAGAACGGCACCGGTGCACTCGGAGCGGGGCTCATCTGCAGTCGATCGAAATCGTAGAACTCGCCGTGGAATTCGACCATGCCGCCGCCGAGCACCAGCTTGATCACCTCGATCATCTCGTCGACGCGCTTGCCACGCTTGGCGTAGGGCACCCCGCACCACTCGAATTCCTCCGGCGCCCAGCCGATCCCGACCCCGAATCCGAACCGGTCACCCGTCAGGTTCGCCACCGAGCCGACCTGCCGGGCCAGCAGCAGCGGATTGCGGGAGCCCAGCTTCATCACGTTGGTGTAGAAGCGCAGCGTCGAGGTCACCGCCCCCATCGCGCCCGCGGCGATCAGCGGGTCGACCCACGGGGTGTCCTCGTTCCACATCCGCGAGCCGTCGGGGGTGTACGGGTAGTCCGCCGACTGCTTCTCCATGTAGAACAGCGAGTCTGGCAGCGCGATCGAGTCGAAGCCCACCTCCTCGGCGGTGCGGGCGATCTCGAGCAGTTGGTCGATGGGTCCCATCGCCACGCTGCAGGTGTACTGCATCACGCGCCGGGCTTGTCGCTGGAGACCACCCACATCGAGTAGTACTGTGCGCCACCGCCGTACGCGTGGCCAAGGGCCTTGCGCGCACCCGGCACCTGGTGCTCGCCGCCCTTGCCCATCACCTGGATGGCCGATTCGGCGAATCGGATCATGCCGGAGGCACCGATCGGATTGGACGACAGCACTCCGCCCGACGGGTTGAACGGGATACGGCCGTCCATCGCCGTCTCGCCGGCCTCGGTCAGCTTCCAGCCCTCGCCCTCGGGGGCGAAACCCAAGCTCTCCAGCCACATCGGCTCGTACCACGAGAACGGCACGTACACCTCCGCGACGTCGATCTCGTCGATCGGACTGGTGATCCCGGCGGCCTTCCACAGCGCCGCCGCGGCGTCCCGGCTGGCCCGCGGATTGACCTGATCGCGGCCCGCGTAGGCCAGCGGTTCGGTGCGCAGCGCGGTGGCGTGGATCCACGCGACCTGATGCCCGTCGGCGACACGCGCGTCGGCGCTGGCCTCGTCCCCGATCACCAGCGCGGCCGCGCCGTCCGAGGACGGGCACGTCTCGTCGTAGCGGATCGGATCCCACAGCATCGGGGACTCCATCACCTTCTCCAGCGTGATGTCGGGCTGATGCAAGTGCGCCAGGGGATTCCTGGTCCCGTTGAGCCGGTCCTTCACCGCGACCATCGCGCCGATGTGCGTCGGTGCGCCGGAGCGCCGGATGTAGGCGCGGATGTGCGGGGCGAAGTAGCCGCCCGCACCCGCACCGACCGGCTTGGTGAACGGCACCGGAATGCTCAACGCCCACATGGCGTTCGACTCGGACTGCTTCTCCCACGCCATCGTCAGCACCCGGCGGTACTTGCCCGACTGCACCAGGCTGGCCGCCACGATCGCCGTCGACCCGCCCACCGAGCCGGCGGTGTGCACGCGGATCAGCGGCTTGTTCGTCGCCCCGGTCGCGTCGGCCATGAACAGTTCGGGCATCATGACGCCCTCGAAGAAGTCCGGCGCCTTACCGACGACGACCGCGTCGATGTCGGCCATCGTCACGCCCGCGTCGACCAGCGCGCGGTCGATCGCCTCACGCACCAGGCCGTTCATCGAGACGTCCTTGCGCTTGGCGACGTACTTGGTCTGGCCGGTGCCCAGGACGGCGGCGAGATTCTTGGCCATGACTACATCATCTCCTCTTCGCGCGAGCGGCTCATCGCAAGTCACCCTCCAAAACCGCGACCAGATTCTGTTGCAGCGCAGGGCCGCTCGTGGCGTGCGCCAGCACGCGGGAGGCGTTGCCCTCGAAGATGTGCCGGGCGGCGAAGCCGATCCGCTCCAGGCCGGCAGAGAACATCGGGTTGGCGGCGAGCGCGCCGCCGGACGGATTGATCCTCGTCGCATCATCGAGGCCGATGGCCTCCTTGAGGATCAGCTGCTGGTGGCTGAACGGTGCGTAGAGCTCGGCGACCTCGATGGAGGAGGTGTCCCCGCCGGTGGCCGCCTGCGCCGACGCCGCCGTCGACGGCGAGGTGGTCAGGTCGCGGGCGCCGAGCACCGGCGTCTCGATGCGATGCTCGAAACCGGTGATCCAGGCGGGCCGCTCACGCAGTTCGCGGGCGCGGTCACCGGCGGCCAGCACGATCGCGGACGCGCCGTCGGTGATCGGCGCGATGTCGTGGCGGCGCAACGGTTCTGCGAAGTACGGACGCTCCAGCAGCTCCTCGATGCTGCCGCCCTCGATGCGGTCTACGCGAGGGGCAGCGTTCAGCGATTCGAGCGCCACCTGGGCCATCTGCTCGGCGGTCCACGTGCCCGCGTCCAGCCCGAACCGGGCCTGCAGCCCGGCCATGCTGACCGAATCAGGCCACAGCGGCGCGACGGTGTACGGATCGGTCTGCAGCGCGAGCACGCGCCGCAGCGTGCCGGCGCTGGACTTGCCGAACCCGTATACCAGCGCGGTCTCCACCTCGCCGGTGAGGATCTTGATGTAGGCCTCGTAGAGCGCCCAGGCGGCGTCCATCTCGACGTGCGACTCGTTGATCGGCGGCACCGCCCCGATGGAGTCGATCGCGGAGATGAACGAGAATGCCCGGCCGGCAAGGTAATCCGAGGAGCCCGAGCACCAGAACCCGATGTCGGGAACACCGATGCCCAACTCGGCGTAGATCTCGGCGAAGCACGGCATCAGCATCTCCACGCCGTTGGTGGTGCCTTCGGTACGGCGAACATGCGGTGCGTGCGCGAAGCCGACCACTGCTACGTCAGTCATGGGTGTGGCCCCTCCTCAGAGGTGATGCTTGTAGGTGTCGTACTCGGCGTCGGGTTCGCCCGACGGCCGGAAGTACTCGATGTTGTCGATGCCCAGCCCCCACTCCTCGCGGGGCTTCCAGACCGCCTTGACGCGCATGCCCATCCGGACCTCGTTGGCGTCGATGTCGGACACCAGGTGCAGCACCGGGATGTCCGCGCCGTCGAGCAGCACATAGGCCGCGACATAGGGCGGCTTGATGCGTTGCCCCGCAAACGGGATGTTGATGATCGCGAACGTCGTGACCGTGCCCGTGTCGGCCAGCTCGATGAACTGGTCGAGCGTTTGACCGGTGGCCGGGTTCGCCTCGCGGGGCGGGAAGTACACCTTCCCGTCATCGCCGGAACGGGCGCCCAGCAGCGTGCCCTTCTCCAGCGCGCGCAGGAACGTGCTCTCGGGCATCGACGCGGTGTGCAGAACTTCGAGTGAGGTCGGCACGACGAGTGTCGTGACGGGGTCGAGTCCTTCGGCCGGCGGCGGCACCTCTTCGGCCTCGTCGCCGAGGGCGAAGTAGGCGATGTCGGTGATCGCGCCGACGGTCTCCTCGACCCAGTGGGCGTGCACCCGCGCGCCGGTGCTCACGGCCTCGGGGCCGTCGGCCGCGACGGCGTGCAGCAGGGGGGTGTCGGCGCCGTCGAGGCGGATCAGCGCCCACGCGAACGGCCGGTCCAGCGGCTGCCCCTCCAGCGGCTCGGGCTGCCACGTCCACGACAGCACCGTGCCGACGCTCGCCACCGGTACGATCTCGGTCAATTGTTCGTAGGTGACGGGGTCGTACTCGGCCGGCGGAACGTGCACCCGGCCGTCGGATCCGCGCACCCCGACGATGCGTCGCTCGCGCAGAGCGGTGAAGAACTCGCCGAGGAGTGGTCCGACTGAACGGGTGTAGTCGAAAGCGAGCCTCAACGGCGCTGACAGCGGCGGCTCATGCGGGTCGATCTGCACCGGACTGCTTTGGCTGGTGGTCACGGCATCGAGTAGAACAGGTTCTAAGAATGGTTTCAAGAACAGGTGCGGAGGCGACGGCATGAAGTTGGGATTGCAGCTCGGATACTGGGGCGCACAGCCGCCGGACAACCACGCCGAACTCGTCGCCGCGGCCGAGGAGGCGGGCTTCGACACGGTGTTCACCGCCGAGGCGTGGGGCTCGGACGCCTACACCCCGCTGGCGTGGTGGGGCCGCGAAACCACGCGGATGCGGCTGGGCACCTCGGTCATCCAGCTCTCCGCGCGCACCCCGACCGCGTGCGCGATGGCGGCGCTGACGCTCGATCACCTCTCGGGTGGCCGGCACATCCTCGGCCTCGGCGTCTCCGGCCCGCAGGTGGTCGAGGGGTGGTATGGCGCCAAGTTCCCGAAGCCGCTGGCCCGCACCCGCGAATACGTCGACATCCTGCGCCAGGTGTGGGCCCGGCAGGCGCCGGTCCACAGCGACGGACCGCACTACCCGCTGCCGCTGACCGGCGAGGGCACCACCGGTCTGGGCAAGAACCTGAAGCCCATCACGCACCCGCTGCGCGCCGACATCCCGGTCATGCTGGGCGCCGAGGGGCCGAAGAACGTCGCGCTGGCCGCCGAGATCTGTGACGGGTGGCTGCCGATCTTCTATTCACCGCGGATCGCGGGCATGTACAACGAGTGGCTCGACGAGGGCTTCGCCCGTCCCGGGGCGCGCCGCACCCGGGAGACTTTCGAGATCTGCGCCACCGCGCAGGTCGTCGTCACCGATGACCGCCCGGCGATCATGGAGCTGATGAAGCCGCACCTCGCGCTCTACATGGGCGGGATGGGTGCCGAGGACACGAACTTCCACGCCGACGTCTACCGGCGGATGGGGTACGCCGAGGTGGTCGACGACGTGACGAAGCTGTTCCGCAGTGACCGTAAGGACGAGGCGGCCAAGATCATCCCGGACGAGCTGGTGGACGACTCGGCGATCGTCGGGGATCTGGCCTACGTGCAGGAGCAGATCAAGGCGTGGGAAGCCGCCGGCGTGACGATGATGGTGGTCGGTGCCCGCTCCACCGAACAGATCCGGGATCTCGCCGCGCTGGTGTAGACAGTTCTTGCCGTCTGTCTAGAACACGTTCTAGATTGGCGGTGTGACTCAACACACCATCGCCGGGACCGTGCTGACGATGCCGGTGCGCGTGCGCACCGCACACCAGCACACCGCGATGTTCGTCGTGAACGCCGATGCCGCGCAGCGGATGATCGACTACAGCGGACTGCGGGTGTGCCGCTTCGGCCGGGGTCGCGCGCTCGCGGTGCTGATGCTGATGCGGTACGAGGACACCGATCTCGGCCAGTACTGGGAGTACGGCACCAACGTGATGGTGAACCCGCCGGGCTCGCAGGCGAGCGGACTGCAGGCGCTGCAGTCCGCAGGCGCGTTCGTGCATCACCTCCCCGTCGACCAGGCGTTCACCCTTGAGGCGGGCCGCACGATCTGGGGTTATCCGAAGGTGATGGCCGACTTCTCCATTCGGGACGGGCGCACGTTCGGGTTCGACGTGCGTATCGACGGGCAGCTGGCGGTCGGCATGGACTTCAAGCCCGGCGTGCCAGTGCCGGGGACGTTCACGTCCCGCCCGCAGGTGCATTCGACGTACTCGTACGCCGACGGCGTGATCCGGGAGACGCCGGGGGAGATGCGGATGACGGGCGTGCGGTACCGGCCCGGCGGGGTGGACGTCCGGCTCGGCGACCATCCCTACGCCGCCGAACTCGCTGCACTCGGACTGCCGAAACGCGCCCTGGTGTCGAGTTCGGCTGCCAACGTGGACATGACATTCGGCGACGCCAAGGAGATCGTGTGACCGCCATTGCCCCCGCCAAGCCCGACGTCGACCTCGCCGACGGCAACTTCTACGCCGACGGCCGCGCGGCGCGGGAAGCCTACGCGTGGATGCGCGCCAACCAACCGGTGTTCCGGGATCGCAACGGGCTGGCGGCCGCGACGACGTATCAGGCGGTGCTCGACGCCGAGCGCAACCCCGAATTGTTCTCCAGCACCGGCGGGATCCGACCCGATCAGCCCGGCATGCCGTACATGATCGACATGGACGACCCGTCGCACATCCTGCGCCGCAAGCTGGTGAACTCCGGGTTCACCCGCAAGCGGGTGATGGACAAGGTGCCGTCGATCGAGCGGCTCTGCGACGCGCTGATCGACGGGGTGTGTGAGCGTGGCGAGGCCGACTTCGTCCGCGACATCGCGGCGCCGCTGCCGATGGCCGTCATCGGCGACATGCTCGGCGTGCTGCCTGAAGAGCGCGACAAGCTGCTGGAGTGGTCCGACGACCTGGTGTGCGGGCTGTCGTCAACGGTCGACGAGCAGACGATCCAGAAGCTGATGGACACGTTCGCCGCGTACACTGCCTTCACGATGGAGGTGATCGCCGACCGTCGCGCCAACCCGACCGACGACCTGTTCTCGGTGCTGGTCAACGCCGAGGTCGAGGGTCAGAAGATGTCCGACGACGAGATCGTGTTCGAGACGCTGTTGATCCTCATCGGCGGTGACGAGACCACCCGGCACACGCTTTCGGGTGGCACCGAGCAGGTGCTGAGGCACCAGGACCAGTGGCAGCGGCTGGCGGCCGACCACGAATTGTTGCCCGGCGCCATCGAGGAGATGCTGCGCTGGACGTCACCGGTGAAGAACATGTGCCGCACACTGACCGCGGACACCGAATTCCACGGCACGTCGCTGACGGCCGGCGAGAAGATCATGCTCATGTTCGAGGCGGCCAACTTCGACGAGTCCGTGTTCGGCGACCCGCAGAACTTCCGTATCGACCGGAACCCGAACAGCCACTTGGCCTTCGGCTTCGGCACGCACTTCTGCCTGGGCAATCAGCTGGCCCGGCTCGAGCTGAAGATCATGATGACCAAGGTGCTGACCCGCCTGCCGGATCTGCGGCTGGCCGACGAGAACATGCTGCCGCTGCGCCCGGCGAACTTCGTCAGCGGGCTGGAGTCGATGCCGGTGGTGTTCACCCCGACCGCGAAGGCGCTCGGCTGATCTAGTGTGCGCTCAGATCGTGCGCAGACCCGATATCGCGATCTGGACGCACACCAGAATCCTGTCTGCCTTTACCGGACCTTGACCGGCCGCTGAATACGCCCCACCAACGTGGTGAGCGTGAGTAGCCTTTCTTCGGTGGAACTGGGGGTTCTGGGCCCTCTGCACGTCCGGCAGTTCGGTCTTCCGGTCGCGATCCCGGGCGCCAAGCCGCGGGCCATCTTGACGATGCTCGGGTTGCACGGCGGTGCTGTCGTTCCCGGGGACACGCTCGTCGAACTGCTGTGGGGGATGGATCCGCCGCGCACCGCCGCGAAAGCTCTGCAAACGCACATCTCTGCGCTGCGTCGCGCGCTGGGCGACGGCTTCGTGCTCACCCAGGGCATGGGATGGACCGTGAACACACCCGACATCGACGCCGTTCGCTACGGAACGGCCGCTGCACGAGGTCGTGAGGCGATGGCCGCCGGGGACGTCGGTCACGCGGTGTCCTGCTTCGACGAGGCGCTCAGACTGTGGCGTGGCGCGCCGGAGCTGCCCGACAGCCGGCGTGGCAGCGCGGAACGGACTCGCTGGACCGAGGGGCACGCCGCCCTGGTCGAGGACCGGGCCGACGCGCTGCTGGCGACGGGCCGAGCCGCTGAGCTCATCGGCGAACTCGAAGCCGCGATCGCCGAGGCACCGCTGCGCGAGCGGCGGTGGGGACAACTGATGCTCGCCCTCTACCGGGCCGGTCGGCAAGGCGAAGCACTTGCGGCCTACCAGCGGGTCCGCGCGCTGCTTGCCGACGAGTTGGGTGTCGATCCCGGACCCGAGCTCCGCCGGCTCGAGTCTAAGATCGTCGTCCAAGATGAGTCGCTCGAACTGCCTGTCTACCAGAACGTTTCGTCCGTCATGCGTGCGGTGACGTTTCTGCTGACCGACATCGAGGGGTCAACGGCGGCGTGGGAGCGGGATTCCGACGCGATGGCGGTGGCGCTCGCGCGCCACGACGAGATCGTCGAGCAGGTGGTCACCTCGCGCGGCGGGCGGCTCATCAAGACCCGCGGCGAAGGTGATGCGACGTTCTCGGTGTTCGACCGCCCGTCGGGGGCGGCTGCGGCCGCCATCGAACTGCAGGAAGCCATCCGCCTCGAACCGTGGGCGCTCGCTGATCCGATGCGGATTCGGATCGCCCTGCACACTGGCGAGGTCGAGCTCCGCGACGGCGACTACTTCGGCCGCGCGGTCAACCGAGCCGCTCGCCTGCGGTCGCTGGCGGAGGGCGGCCAGATCCTGTGCTCGGGGGCGACGGCTGAACTGGTCATCGATTCGCTGGCCGACGACGTCGTGCTGGCCGATCTCGGCACGCGGCAGCTGAAGAACCTCCCGCGGCCGGAGCGTGTGTTCGAGCTGCGCCTGGAAACTCCTGACGACTCCCGTCCGCCCGCGCTCGATGTCCCCATCGAACGACCGGTCATGCCCACCGTGCTGGCCGGCTCCGGTCCGTTCGTCGGCAGAGTCGGCGAGCTCGAACTGCTGCTCGCCGGATGGCAGACGACGCTCGACGCCGGAGCGCGGGCGGTGCTCATCTCGGGCGAGCCCGGCGTCGGGAAGACGCGGCTGGCCGGGGAGTGGTCGCGTCGTGGGTACGAGCAGGGTGCGGTCGTTCTGTACGGGCGCTGCGATGAGGACCTCGGTGCGCCGTACCAGCCGTTCGCGGAGGCGCTGCGATCACTGCTGCCGTGCATGGGGTCCGAGCGGCTGCGTGGCACCCGTGGGATCGAAGCGCTCCTGCCACTTGTGCCGGGCCTGCTCGACGTCCTGCCCGAGTTGGCGGCTCCGCCGCGCGCTGACCCCGACACCGAACGCTACGCACTCTTCGACGCGGTGGTCGCCGTGATGGGGGCCGTGTCCGCCAGCGTGCCCGTGATTCTCGTTCTCGACGATCTCCACTGGGCGGCCAAACCCACGCTGTTGCTGCTGCGGCATCTGCTCCGTTTCGGCGAGCACACACGGCTACAGATCATCGGAACCTACCGCAGCACCGACCTCGACCGGTCGCATCCGCTGGCGGCGATGCTGGCCGATCTCAATCGCGACGGCACCGCCAACAGGCTGCAGCTCGGCGGCCTCGAGCAGGACGACGTCACGGCGTATCTCGTCGCGGCAGGCTATGACGATGAGGACCTGGCCCGGGCACTGGCCTCGGTGACCGGCGGCAATCCGTTCTTCCTCATCGAGGCGCTGCGCCATGTGGACGAGAGCGGTGGCCGTTGGGATCCGAACACGCTGCCGCAGGGAGTTCGAGAAGCCTTGACGCGCAGGCTGTCTCGGCTGTCGGTCGAGACGAACAAGGCACTGGGTGCGGCTGCCGTCGTCGGCAGCCGGTTCGCCGTCGACCTGATCGAGCGGGTGCTCGACCAGGATCTCGTCGATGCCTTCGACGAGGCGTCGACGGCGGGCATCGTCGTCGAGGAGCCGGGTGGGCTGTACCGGTTCAACCACGCGCTGGTCCGGCAGTCACTGCTCGCGGAACTGGCGTCCGTTCGGCGCATGCGACTGCACCAGCGAATCGCCGCGGCACTGGAGTCGGAGCCGGGGGCTGGTGATCTGTTGGCCGAATTGGCTTATCACTACTTCGAGTGCGCGTGGGCAGGCAATGCCGCCAAGGCGGTCGACTACTGCAGGCGGGCCGCCGACCAGGCGATGGCGCGGCTGGCGTACGAAGGTGCGGCGGACCTCTACGACAAGGCGCTCCATGCGCTCGAAGAACTCGACGATGACCTGGAGGACCGCGACCAACTGCAGGGCGAGTTGTTGATTGCGCGCTGCGAGGCCCTGCTCGCAGCGGGTGATGTCGCTTCGGCTGTGGGTGCCGTTACGCAATTGCGCCGAGCAGCAGGCGATTCCAGGCGGCTCGCGGCGTGGGGTGTGTGCTTCGACGGCGAACTCTCCGCGCTCACCGACCCGGAAAGACTGGACGAGATCGAGGCTTCGGTCGGCGAGGCGGCCGCGACGCTGGCCGAGCTGGAGGATGCGGCGGGGGAGGCCAAGGCGCACACTGTTCGCGCCGGATGTCGCGCCCGTCTGGGTCGGATCGGTGACTGCGAGGCGGCGCTGGACCAGGCACTGACTGCAGCACGACGCGCGCGGGATCACCGGCGCGTCAACGCGGTTCTGGCCGGCGCCCCGCTGGCGGCTCTGTGGGGACCGAGCGCGGTTCCGCGTGCGGGCGGGCGGTGCCTCGACGTCGTACGGCTGCTGCGAATCACGACTGGATCACCGGTCGTGGAGGCCACGTCCACACGCTGCCAGGCGGTACTGGATGCGTTCCGTGGCCGAGCCGACGCAGGTCGACAACTGATCGAATCGGCGAGGCGGTCGCTCTCCGAGTTGGGCATGCGGCACGCGTTGATGGAGGTGGAGCAGTTCGCGGGGATCATCGAGCTGGTCGCCGACGAGCCCGCCGCCGCAGAGCAACATCTGCGGCGGGCATACCGCGGCTTTCGCCGTATGGGCCTGGACGCCGACGCCGCGGAGACCGCCGCCTTGCTGGCGCGGGCGTGCCTGGCTCTGGATCGGGATGCCGAAGCAGATGAGTTGTGTTCGCAGAGTCAAAGACTCGCCGGCCACGCGCTGAAGGCGTCGATTTCCTGGCGGACGGTGCGAGCGCAGTTGCTGGCGCGGGGCGGTGCGCACGAAGAGGCGCGGCGGGTGGGGGAGGAGGCCGTGGCGATCGCGGGGGCAACCGACGCTCTTGTCGATCACGGCGACGCGTGCCTGGCGCTCGCAGTGGTGCTCGGAATCGCCGGGGATGCGACAGCTTCACGGGCGGCTGCGGAGCGCGCAGCAGATCTGTATGAGATGAAGGGCGCCGCGGCGCTGGCGGAGAAGGCGCGGCGGTTGCACGGTGGGCGGGGCGCGTCAACTCTCGCGACAGCGTCCGAGGCGGCGGACGTCCGACCCGAGAACGCACGGTTCGACCCACACCGGCCGAGCCCGCGACTCGACAACGCAGCCAGTCGAGTCGACGCACGATTCCAGAGCTGTTTTGCGAACCGTGATTGGGTCTCGATGGCCGAACTTCTTGACGACGATCTATTCGCCGACGATCGCCGCCACATCGTGAATGCCGGAGTGCGACGAGGCCGTGACGCGAAGGTGGCGGACATGCGGGCTACCGCGGAACTCGGTACACACACCGCGGCGTCGACCGTGATCGCCGTTCGGGGTGAGCGACTGGCATTGGTGCGCATCCGTTTGTCGGGGAGAGATCAGCGACCGGAGGCGTTCTGCACCGAGATGCTCGGCGTGGTGGAAGTCAACCGCGAGAATCGGATGACGGCCCGCGTCCTCTTCGACATCGATGACCGCGATGACGCCTTCGCCGAACTCGACGCCCGCTACGCCGCCGGCGAGGCGAGCGCGCATACAGAGGCCTGGACGATCATCGTCGAGGGCTGCGCCTTCCTCAAGATCCACGGAACCTGGCCTATCACCGCTGATTTCGTGGGCGTCGACCATCGTTCGGGCGCAACGTCGGCGCCGGAAGACATGAAGGCCTACGTGCGGGAATCGGCACTGGATACGCCCGGCATCGAGATGTACGTCGAGGCTGTCCATCGACTCTCGGATTGTGCGGCCGTCATCACCACAGTCACCACGGGGTCATCCCCCCAGGGATTCGAAGCCGAGTGGCGATCGATCGGTGTGATCCTCTTCGAAGGAAGGTTGATCGCGCGGACCGAGGTGTTCGATGAGAGTGACCTCGAGGAGGCGCTGGCGCGGTTCGCCGAGCTGAGTCGGCCGCAGCGGTCGCTGGAGAACGAGGCAACCCGGTGCTACCAGCGCTTCAACGCATGCATGGTCACCGGCGATCGGGAGGGGTTGGCCGCGACCCTGGCGGACGACTTCGTCGCAGACGATGCTCGGCGCGTCGTGGGGTCGGGTCGGGTCGGTCGTGACGCTGCGATCAAACACGTCCGGGTTCTCGCGGATCTCGGCGTCACCGAGGCGACGTCGACGATTCTCGCCACCCGGGGAGGTCGTCTGGCACTGGTGCGTGCTCACTTCGGTGGTCGCGACGTGCGACCCGACGCCTTCTCCACCGAGGTCCTCCACCTCGCCGAGGTCGGTGAGTCCGGTGAGATGACGGGGTTCGCTGCCTTCGAAGTCGACGACCTCGATGCCGCAATCGTCGAGCTCGATGCGAGATATTTGGCAGGTGAGGCTGCACCTTTCGCGCGCGCATGGTCGGTCATCGCAGGCGCCTACGCCGCGTTCAACCGGCGTGAGGTAGCCCCGACGTCTCCGGGTTGGTCGAACGTCGACCACCGTCGAGCTGCAGCATTCGCCTCAGGCGAGATGACTGCATACCTGTCGGCAGCGTGGGCCGACTCACCGGATACCAGGATCTACGTCGAAGCGGTACACCGTTTGACAGAAGCAGGCGCCGTCGTGACGCACGCCGCGAGGGGAACCTCGAACGCCGGCTTCGAGGCGGAGTGGCGGGACGTCAACATGTTGACGGTGGAAGGCGACCTCGTCACCCGCAGCGAGCTGTTCGACGCGGACGACCTCGACAGCGCGATCGCGCGATTCGATGAGCTCACGCCAGGTACGCCACTGCTCCGCAGCGAGACGAGCCGATGGGCGGAGCGCTTTCGGCAAAACTTCGTGCTCCGAGACTGGGAAGCCATAGGGACGATGCTGGCCGATGGCTTCACCCTCGACGATCGCCGTCGGACGGTGAACGGCGGGATTCGGCGCGGTCGACAAGCCGAGGTACATGGTCTGCAGACCGCCGCGGACGTGGGTTTCGACGACCTGGCCTGGGTCGAGATTGCCACGCGCGGAAATCATCTCGCCCTGCTGCGGGTCGAATGGTTCGATTCACGACATTCTGGTGCGACATTTCGCGCTGAGTGGCTCGGTATCGCGGAGATTCATGCTGACGGGAGGCTCTCGGCACTCGTCATGTTCGATCTCGATGACTTCGACGCCGCGATCGCCGAGCTGGACGCGCGATACTTGGCAGGCGAGGCTGCACCGTTCGCGCGGACATTCTCGGTCGTCGCGCAAGGGTTCTCGGCTCGGCACAGGCGTGAGGTTTCCCCGACGACAATACATTTCGCCGACGTCGACCATCGGTCTGGAGCGGGACTCAGATCGGGTGATCTCAAGGCGTACCTGGCGGTCGCTTTGCAGGACACGGAGAACAACCGCCTGTACGTGGAAACCGTTCACCGACTGAACGAGCGGGGCGCGGTCATCACCCATGTGGCAACCGGATTCTCGCCGGAAGGGGTTGGTCTCGAATGGCGAATGGTCGACCTTCTCACTGTCGAGGGCGACCTTTTCGACCGCTGCGAGATGTTCGACGAGGACGACGTAGACATGGCACTGGCACGTTTCGACGAAGTGACCGGCGCTATGGGGGAGATCCACAACACGGCCAGCCGAACCTACGAACGCTGGCTGGCGATGTACAGGGCACACGACTGGAACGCGATGTCAGCGCTCCTCGTGGAAGAACATGTCCACCACGATCGACGCCGGGTCGTCAATGGGGGAGTGCAACGTGGCCGAGACTCCATGATCGCCGACATCAGGGCCATCGCAGCTGTCGGAGTGACCAATTTCGAGCCACGTGTCATCGCGACCCGTGGTGATCACCTGGTCCTCTTCAGTCAGCGCGTATCGGGTGGTGCAGGACCCGATGCGTTCGGTTTCGAGGTCCTCAACGTTGTCGAGGTGAATTCCGGCGGGCGCATCGTCCGTGGCGACGCCTTCGATCCAGACGATTTCGATGCTGCGCTGACGGAGCTCGACGCTCGGTTCGTCGCCGGCGAGGCGGCCGCTCACGCGACGGTGTGGACTGCGATCACACAGGCCGTTCCCTTGACGACGTATATCGAGGCCGTGCATCGGCTGAGTGATCTCGGCGCGGTGTACACCTCCGTCGCTCGCGACCCCGTGGGCCAGACGACGTCGCGCAAGGTCTGCACCTCCATCGTCCGGGGTGACACAGTCCTGTGCAGCAACCGCTTCGAGGAGCCGGACGTGGGGTCCGCACTCGCCCATTTCGACGAACTCAGCGCCTCGTGCGGCGACAACCGGGCAAGTCGACTCTTCCAGAGATATAACGCGTGTCTGGTCGAGGGCGACTGGGAAGGGATGACGGAGATCTCGGCCGCCGACATCTACACCGACGATCGCCGTCGAGTCGTCAGTGATGGCGTTCGACGCGGTCTCGACGCTCAAACTGCGAGCATGCGGGCGGCGGCCGACGTGGGAGTCAGAAACGCCGAATGTCGCGTCATCGCCACCCGCGGACAGCAACTGGCGTTGATGTACACGCGAGTCTCCGGCGACCAGCGACAGGATGCATTCGGCCTCGAACTGCTGATCGTCTGCGAGATCGATGAACACGACCGATGTCAGGCAGGGGTGCTGTTCGATCCAGACGACGTCGACGCCGCCCTGTTCGAGCTCGATGCACGGTTCATGACAGGTGAGGGAGCGCCGTACGCGGACATCTGGTCTCTGGTGACCCAGACGTACGCGGCGTTCAACCGGAAGGAGTTGTCGAAGACGACGCCGGACTGGGTGAACATCGACCACCGTCTTGGCGTCGGATCCGCGATCGGCGAGATGAACACTTACGTCAGTGCGATGTGGGAGGTGGTGCCCGATGTCCGTACTCGCATCGTGGCCGTGCATCGGCTGAGCGATCTCGGAGCAGTTTTCACTCATACCGAACGTGGCACATCCGGGCAGGGCTTTGAGGCGGAGTGGCGCGAGGTCGCTCTCCTCACCTTCGACGGCGATGCGATCAACCGCTGCGAGCTGTTCGACGAGCGAGATCTGGATACTGCGCTCGCCAGGTTCGACGAGCTCGGCGGACGAACGGCGGCGCAGAACCTGGCGAGCAGAACAGTGGAGCGGTTCGTGAAGTCCTTTCGGTGCCGAGATCTTGATGCCGTGACGGACGTTATTCATAGCGGATTCACCCTGGACGATCGCCGCCGCGTGGTGGGTGCTGGATTCCGGGAGGGTCGAGATGCCGAGATAGAGGATCTTCGGGCTTTCACCGAACTGGGACTCACTGATGTGACTTTCACCGTCGTTGCGACCAGGGGCAGGCTTCTCGTGCTCTCGCGCACCAGTCTCCGGCAGAGAGATGTCGATTCCAACCAGGTCCACACCGACATGTTGGCGCTCACCGAGGTCGATGACAGAGGTCGCATGACCGCGACGGTGATCTTCGAGGTCGATGATCTCGACGCCGCCTACGCCGAACTCGATGCCAGATATGCAGCCGAACTCCACGGCGAATGACGCCGAGTGTGCGCCCAGATCGCGATGTCGCTCGGAATCGCGATCTGGACGCACACCAGCGGCTACTTCATCTGGAAGTTCGGGGCGCGCTTCTCCTTGAACGCCCGCGGGCCCTCCTTGGCGTCCTCGGAGAGGAACACCGGGATGCCGTTGGCGGTGTCGGGCTTGAACGCCTCTTCCTCGTGCATGCCCTCGGTCTCGCGGATGGTCTTCAGGATCGCCTGCACCGCGAGCGGCCCGTTGTTGTTGATCACCTCGGCGATCTCGAGCGCCTTGTCCAGCGCGCTGCCGTCGGGCACCACGTAGCCGATCAAGCCGTAGGACAGCGCCTCGGCCGCGGTGATGTGGCGGCCGGTCAGCAGCAGATCGCACGCGATCGTGTAGGGAATCTGGCGCACCAGCCGCACCGCCGAGCCGCCCATCGGGTACAGGCTCCACTTCGCCTCGGAGATGCCGAACTTCGCGCTCTCCCCGGCCACCCGGATGTCGGTGCCCTGCAGGATCTCGGTGCCGCCCGCGATCGCCGGCCCCTCGACCGCCGCGATCAACGGCTTCTTCAGCCGCCGGCCCTTGAGCAGACCGTCGATGCGCGACGGGTCGTAGCTGCCGTCCTTGAACGAATCGCCCGGCGGCTTGGCCGACGCGGCCTTGAGGTCCATGCCCGCGCAGAAGTAGCCGCCCGCGCCGGTGAGGATGCAGGTGCGGATCTCCGGATCGTTGTCGACGCGGTCCCAGGACTCGACCATGATCGAGAGCATCTCGCCGGAGAGCGCGTTGCGCGCCTCGGGTCGGTTCATCGTCACGATCAGCGTGTGTCCGCGCTGCTCAACGAGGCAATCGGGCTGCTTCTGGGGTTCGCTCACGGGTGTCCGCCTTTCCGCATCGAAGACAGCGACTTGTCTGGAAATGTAACACGTTCTAATTTAGAGCCGTGGCCCTGAACATCGCCGATCTCGCCGAGCACGCCATCGACGCCGTGCCTGACCGCGTCGCCCTGATCTCGGGCGACGAGAAGCTGACGTACGCCGAGCTCGAGGAGAAGTCGAACCGGCTCGCGCACTACCTGCTCGACCACGGCGTCACGAAGGACGACAAGGTCGGGCTGTACTGCCGCAACCGCATCGAGATCGTCATCGCGATGCTCGGCATCGTCAAGGCCGGCGCGATCCTGGTCAACGTCAACTTCCGGTACGTCGAGGGTGAGCTCAAGTACCTGTTCGACAACTCCGACATGGTGGCGCTCGTGCACGAGCGCCGCTACGCCGACCGGGTGGCCAACGTCCTCCCGGAGACCCCGAACGTGAAGACCATCCTCGTCGTCGAAGACGGGACCGACGAGGACTACCAGCGGTACGGCGGTGTCGAGTTCTACGCCGCGCTCGCGGAGGGCTCCCCCGAGCGGGACTTCGGCCCGCGCAGCGAGGACGACATCTACCTGCTCTACACCGGCGGCACCACCGGGTTCCCCAAGGGCGTCATGTGGCGCCACGAGGACATCTACCGAGTCCTGTTCGGCGGCACCGACTTCGCGACCGGCGAGCCGATCGCCGACGAGTACGGCCTGGCCAAGCAGGCGGCCGAGAACGGGCCGATGGTCCGCTACCCGATCCCGCCGATGATCCACGGCGCCACGCAGTCGGCCACCTGGATGGCGCTGTTCTCCGGCCAGACCACCGTGCTGGTACCGGAATTCGACGCCGACGCAGTGTGGCGCACCATCCACGAGCACAAGGTGAACCTGCTGTTCTTCACCGGCGACGCGATGGCCCGGCCGCTGCTCGACGCGTTGCTCGCCCATCAGGACGCCGGCAACGAGTACGACCTGTCGAGCCTGTTCCTGCTCGCCAGCACCGCCGCGCTGTTCTCCACCAGCATCAAGGAGAAGTTCCTCGAGCTGCTGCCCAACCGCATCATCACCGACTCGATCGGCTCCTCGGAGACGGGTTTCGGCGGCACCAGCGTGGTGGCCAAGGGTGAGTCGCACACCGGCGGACCGCGGGTGACGATCGACAAGAACACCGTCGTCCTCGACGAGGACGGCAACGAGGTCGTGCCGGGCTCGGGTAAGCGCGGCATCATCGCCAAGCGCGGCCACATCCCGGTCGGCTACTTCAAAGACGAGAAGAAGACGGCGGAGACGTTCAAGACCATCAACGGCGTGCGCTACGCGATCCCCGGCGATTACGCCGAGGTGGAGGCCGACGGCACCGTGACGATGCTGGGCCGCGGCTCGGTGTCGATCAACAGCGGCGGCGAGAAGATCTACCCCGAAGAGGTGGAGGCCGCGCTCAAGGGTCACCCCGACGTGTTCGACGCGCTGGTGGTCGGCGTCCCGGATCCCCGCTTCGGTCAGCACGTGGCCGCCGTCGTGCACGCCCGCGAGGGCACCCGCCCGACGCTGGCCGACCTGGATGCCTTTGTGCGCAGCGAGATCGCCGGCTACAAGGTGCCGCGCAGCCTGTGGCTGGTCGACGAGGTGAAGCGCTCGCCCGCAGGCAAACCCGACTACCGGTGGGCCAAGGACGTGACCGAACAGAGGCCCGCCGACGAGGTGCACGAGAAGCATGCGGCGGCGCAGTCATGAGAACGGAACTGTGCGATCGCTTCGGCATCGACTACCCGATCTTCGTCTTCACCCCCTCGGAGAAGGTCGCCGCGGCCGTCACCCGCGCGGGCGGCCTGGGGGTGCTGGGTTGCGTGCGGTTCAACGACGCCGACGATCTCGAGAACGTCCTGCAGTGGATGGACGCCAACACCGACGGCAAGCCGTACGGTGTCGACATCGTGATGCCGGCGAAGGTGCCCACCGAGGGCACGTCGGTCGACATCAACAAGCTCATCCCCGCCGAGCACCGTGAGTTCGTCGACAAGACGCTCGCCGACCTCGGGGTGCCGCCCCTGCCCGCCGACGAGGAACGCTCCGAAGGCGTTCTGGGATGGCTGCATTCGGTGGCGCGCAGCCACGTCGAGGTGGCTCTCAAGCACCCGATCAAGCTCATCGCCAACGCGCTGGGCTCCCCGCCCAAAGACGTCATCGACCAGGTGCACGAGGCCGGGGTGCCCATCGCCGCACTCGCCGGTTCGGCCAAACACGCTCTGCGCCATGCCGAGAACGGCGTCGACATCGTCGTCGCCCAGGGCCACGAGGCCGGCGGACACACCGGCGAGATCGGCTCGATGGTGCTGTGGCCGGAGGTCGTGGATGGACTGCGCGCCCTCGGCCATCCCAATCCGGTGCTCGCCGCGGGCGGCATCGGCACCGGCCGGCAGGTGGCGGCCGCGCTGGCCCTGGGCGCACAGGGCGTCTGGATGGGCTCGGCCTTCCTCACCTCGGCCGAGTACGACCTCGGGGTGCGCCTCGAGTCGGGTCGCTCGGTGATCCAGGAGGCCATGCTCAGCGCCACTTCCGCCGACACGGTGCGCCGGCGCATCTACACCGGCAAGCCCGCCCGACTGCTCAAGAGCCGCTGGACCGACGCCTGGGACGCCGACGGCGCCCCCGAACCGCTGCCGATGCCGCTGCAGAACATCCTCGTCAGTGAGGCCCATCAGCGGATGAGTGAATCCTCCGATCCCACGGCGGTGGCGATGCCGGTCGGGCAGATCGTCGGCCGGATGAACGAGATCCGCCCCGTCGCCGACATCATCGCGGAACTGGTCAGCGGGTTCGACGAGGCGACGAAACGTCTGGACGGCATCCGCGACGCCTGAGTAGTCAGGTCGACAGGCGCCCGCGTACGTGCCGCACGTGCAGCAGCACGCTGCCGAACAGAGCCGCGGTACCGATGGCCGTCAACCACAGCCAGGCTCGCCCGGGGAGCGCCCACACCGCCGTCAGGAGGGCGAAGCCGGTGAACTGCAGTGCGCCCGCGGCGATCAGCTCGGGATACAGACGAAGCAGTGAGAACATGTAGCGCCCGGGCGGCGCGCGCAACAGCGGCACGATCTGTTTGATCAGCAGATAGCCGACGACACGAAGGCAGAAGACGCCCACCACCAGTCTCGTGGACGCCGACGGGTCTGCGCCGATGGCGATGACGGTCCACTCGATCAGCGCCAGCACGATGCCGAAAACGATGATGATGTCCGAGAACGCCGCGGACACAGTGGATTCAAGGTTCAGCGCTGCTTCTCGGCACCGTACGTCACTGGCGACGGCCCCGGCGAAATGACCGGCTGCCCCGACCGGGTCGTCGCGCAACAGGTGGAGGCGACCGAGATCGTTACGTGCCGAGGAGTGGTTGGGCTCCAGCGACAGCGCCTTCTCGAGTGCTTTCTGCGCGGTGTCCTGGTCTCTGTTCTCGACGGCGACGTGGCCGAGAACGGCCCACGTATCCGCCTCGTTCGGTGCGAGGTGGATTGCTCGCCGCGCGGCGGCGTACGCCTCCTGGGAAGAGTGCCGCGAGGTGGAGCAGACCAAAGCCCGTACGTAGTGCGTGTTCCACGTGTCGGGCGCGAGGGCGACCGCTCTCCTCGCTGCGGTGGCGGCCTCGTCGGACCAGCCCAGCAAGTGCAGGGCCGTTGCGCGCAGCCGCTGCGGATACTCCCACCGAGGAGCAGCCGCCGCCGCGCGGGTGGCCAGTTCGCCGGCCTCTCGACAGCGGCTCGAGTCCAATGAGGCCCTCGCGGCGGCGCACAGAACGTCGGGGTTGTCCGGATCCTCGGCCAACGCTGCGGCGAGCATGCGCAGCGCTTCGTCGGGGCGATGGATCTCGATGAGGTGATGGGCTCGGATCAGCGCGCCTCCCACATCATCATCGAAACTGTTGGCGCTCACAGCTTCCTGACCCTCTTCAGGTACGTCCGCAGGTCGGCATAGGTGCCGTCGTCGTCGGCGAACAGCACCACGTTGCGTGCGGTCTGCAACCACTCCCCGATGGAGGGACGAACCTCGCTGAGAGCGGCGACGAGGTCCCGCATCTCGATCATGCGGACCTCGCCGCTGCGGGCGCTGTCGAGCAGTGCCCGTTCCGACGCGGTCTCGCAGACATGCGCGATATCGGCACCAGAGAAACCGTTGGTGTCCTTGGCCAACCGGGCCAGATCGATGCCCGCGACGGGACGGTGCCGCAGGTGGTAGCGGAACACCGATGCCCGTGCTTCGACATCAGGGGGTTGCACCAGCAGCGTCCGGTCCAACCGACCCGGCCGACGCAGTGCGGGATCGACATCCCACGGCTGATTGGTCGCGGCCAACACGAACACGCCGTCGTTGCGATGTGCCACACCGTCGAGCTCGGTCAACAGCTGGACGACGGCACCGCGCATCGCAGCGTTGTGTGTTCCGCTGCGCTTCTGGCCGAGCGCATCGATCTCGTCGAGGAAGAGCACGCAGGGCGCTTCCCGGCGCACCAGGTCGAACAGCTCTGCGATGTTGCGTTCGGAGTTGCCGACGTACATGTCCAGCACGTCGGCCAGTCCGACACTGACGAACCGCGCTCCCAACTCACCCGCCACTGCGCGGGCGAGGAACGTCTTCCCGCAGCCCGGCGGGCCGTACATCAGCAGACCGCCGCGCAGGCTCTTGCCGTACAGCTTTCGCAACTCGGGGTTACGCATGGGCGCGAGAAACGCTGCCTCCAGACGGTCTTTGACGGTGTGCATCCCGCCCACGTCGGCCAGGGTGACGCCCGCGTTCTCCGCCTCCCAGGCACACACCGCCTGGCCCCGTCCGGCCTCATCGCCGACGAACATCGGTGCGACGATCTCGTCGAGTTCACGGTCAGCGGCCGACCAGTCGAAACCGCCGGCCGCAGGCTCGGCGGGCGTCACCGACCGGGCCATCAGCTGTCGCGCCTCGCCACAGGTTGGATCCTGAGATAGCACCGTCGCGCATTCGGCGATGGCGTCGTCGACAGCGCCGGCAGCCAGCAACTGCTCGGCAAGGTGCAGCCGAAGGAGAGCGTCGTCGGGCGCGCGCTCGACGGCGCGTCGCAGACTCTCGATCAGCGGGTCGGTCATCGGCTCAAAGTACGTGACCAGGGGCCCTGATGACAGGCGATTTTCGCCGAGCCCGCCCAGTCGGCACGCAATCCTGACACAGTGCCGGAGGGCTCACTATCGCACGGACGATTCCGAGGAGCACACATGAACGGTGCGCATTCCCTGCTGACCACCCTCGTCGGTGCGGGCGTCGACGTCTGCTTCGCCAACCCCGGCACGTCGGAGATGCACTTCGTCGCCGCGCTGGACACCGTCGGCGGCATGCGCGGCGTGCTCACGCTTTTCGAGGGCGTGGCCACCGGCGCCGCCGACGGGTACGCCCGGATCGCCGGCACACCGGCCGCGGTCCTTCTGCACCTCGGTCCCGGGCTGGGCAACGGCCTGGCCAACCTCCACAACGCGCGCCGTGCGCACACCCCGATGGTCGTCGTGGTCGGCGATCACGCCACCTATCACAAGAAGTACGACGCCCCACTGGAATCCGACATCGACGCGGTCGCGGGCTCCGTGTCGGGGTGGGTGCACCGCACGCTGCGGCCCGGCGACGTCGCGGCCGACACCGTGGCCGCCCTCGAGGCTGCCCGGCGCGGCGTGGTGTCGACGCTGATCCTGCCCGCCGACGTCTCGTGGAGCGACGGGGCCACGTCGGCCGAGCGTGAAGCCACCGGCACGGTCGGCGCCGAGCGTGGCGATGGCTTCGCACTCGACGGCATCCTCGATGACGACGCGGTACGCGTCGCCGCGTCGGCGCTGCGCTCCGGGGAACGCACCGTGCTGCTCATCGGCGGCGACGCGACCCACGGACCGGGACTCGCAGCCGCGGTCCGCATCGGCGAGGCCACCGGAGCGACGGTGCTCTGCGAGACGTTCCCGGCGCGGCTCGAGCGGGGTGCGGGGGTGCCCGCGGTGGAGCGGCTCGCGTACTTCGCCGAGGCCGCCGCCGAACAGCTGGCCGGGGCGCGACACCTGGTGCTGGCGGGTGCGGTGTCTCCGGTGTCGTTCTTCGCCTATCCCGGCAAGCCGAGCGATCTGGTGCCCGACGGGTGCACGGTGCACACGCTCGCGTCGCATCGCGGCGCGGCCGCGGCGCTGGAACATCTGGCCGACGAGGTGGCGCCGGGCAGCACCGCGACCGTGGCGCCCGCGGCACGGCCGGATCTGCCGACCGGCGAGCTGAACGCGTTCGCCGCGGCCACCGTGATCGGCGCCCTGCTGCCCGAGGGGGCCATCGTCGTCGACGAATCCAACACCGCGGGAGTCGGTGTCGCCGCGGCGACCGCCGGCGCCCCGGCCCACGACGTGCTGACCCTGACCGGAGGCGCCATCGGCTACGGCATCCCGGCCGCGGTGGGCGCGGCGATCGCCGCCCCGGACCGCCCGGTGGTGTCGTTGCAGGCCGACGGTTCGGCGCTCTACACCCTTTCGGCGCTGTGGACGCAGGCCCGCGAGAATCTCGACGTCACGACGGTGATCTTCAACAACGGCGCCTACGACATCCTGCGGATCGAGCTGCAGCGCGTGGGTGCCGGCAGCGGCGCCCAGCCCGGCCCGAAGGCGCGCGAACTGCTCGACCTGGGTTCTCCCGCCATCGATTTCGTGCGGATCGCCGAAGGCCTCGGCGTGCCCGGCCGCCGTGTCCGCACCGCAGAGGAGCTGACGGCGGCGCTGGCCGACGCGTTCGCCGAGCCGGGCCCGCACCTGATCGACGCGATCGTGCCGTCGCTGCTGTCCTGACCCGCCTCAGGGCAGGATGATGGCCTGCTGGGTGATGGTGGTCAAACCGGCTGTAGCGATGTCGAATTCGCTCTGCGCGGCATCAGCGTTGAACTGCACCACATAGACGCCGTCGTCGGCGGGGACCACCACCGTCGTCTGCGCCACGACCTTGGTGACGCCGTCTCGCACCCACGTGCCGTCGAGCCGGTAGCTGGGGTAGTCGTCGCGACCGCCCGGACCCTGTTCCCCGATCGGCGTCCAGCCGGTGAGGGCCGCGAGCTCGCCGGGAGCCGAGTCGATCAGCGCCTGCGGATCGGCGGCGCCGGTCAGCTTCGACATCAGCACCACGATGTTCGGTGTGTAGTCCTCGGGCCGGGGTCCCCGGTAGACGACGGCGGAATAGGCCCACTCCGGGGTGAGGGAACCCGCGTCCTCCCAGCCGTCCATCCACGGCAGGTCGACAGTCGGGGCGCCGGCGTCCCCGCGGTGGATCACGGTCTCCTGCAGGCCGTTAGCCGTGATGTAGTCGCGAATCGTCTGGGCCTTCGGCGCAGGCGCGCTCGGCTCTGCGGTGGCCGGAGGCGGGGCGCTGGCGACGGGACCCGCCGGCGCCGATGCGGACGGATCCCCTCCGGTGGGCGAGCCGCAGGAGGTCACGACGAGCGCGGCCGACGCCACCGCGACGAACCGGACGACGGCGGCTCGGATCATGGCTGAAATCCTGCCGTTCCGACATCGGCCTTGTCCAGGGAACTGGCCTTTGCAACTACTTGTTTGCTGTGTCTGTCGGTGCGGCCGTCTTGTCCGCGGCGATGCGGGCCAGGTTGTGTTCCACCTCCTGTTGCCACAGATCAAAGGCGTGGGTGGTGTCGACCTCCTGCTCGAAGCGGTCGGTCATGTCGGGCGTGACGTCGGCGGCGTCGACGTAGAACTGCTGATACCAGCGCCGGTGCTGGTACACCGGGCCGTCCTCCTCGGTCAGCAACGGGTTGTCGATGCGGGTCTTGTTCTTCCAGATTTCGACGTCCTGGAGGAAGCCTTCGCCGAACGTCCGGTTCATCGCCGCCGCGAGCTTGGCGGCCTTGTCGGCGGGCAGTCCGGGCATCTCGGCGACGGCCACGCCCCACTGCAGCACGAAGGAGTGGTGTGTCACCGGGTAGTGGCAGTTGATCAGCGCCACCTCGACGGTGAAACCGGGCGCCAGGTCGTTGTGCAGCCAGTTGATCATGTAGGCGGGCCCGAAGTACGTGGCCTCCGACCTCAGGTGTGTTCCTTCCCAGAGCTTCTCGGGATCTGCTGTGTAGTCGGGCCGCGGTTTGGACTCCATGTACTGGCTGGCGGTGTGCCCTTCGATCACGTTCTTGAAGTAGGTCGGATACGCGTGGTGGATGTAGAAGAAGTGCGCCATGTCGACGTTGTTGTCGACGATCTCGCGGCAGTGCGCGCCCTCGATGAGGATGGAACTCCACTGCCAGGGCGACCAGCGGCCCTCGTCGTAGCCCTCGATCGTCGGCGGGGTGAGCTCGGCCGGCGGCGTGGAGCCCTCCGGGTCGTGCCAGACCAGCAGCTGGCCGTTCACCTCGGTGGTGCGCCACGCTCTGGTCCGCGCCATCCGCGGGGTCCGCTTCGCGTACGGCACCAGTGAGCATCTGCCGTCGCCGCGCCACCGCCAGTCGTGGAACGGGCACGCGATGTCGTCGCCCTTGACGGTGCCCTGGCCGAGGTTGCCGCCCATGTGGCGGCAGTACCCGTCGAGGACTTTGAGCGCGCCGGTGGAATCGGCGAAGACCACGAGCATGGTGCCGAAAGCGTTAATGCTGTGCGGCTTTCCATCCCGAAACGTCTCGGCGAGCCCGAGGCAGTGCCAGCCGCGGGCGTAGCGTGTCATCGCGGCCCCGGTGTCGATCTCACGGATCTGCTCGGTCATGGACGGGTCCTTCCTGTCATGTCCAGCACGGCCAGGTGGCTGAACACCATGCTGGTGCCGATGGGGTTGCCGCCGCCGGGGTAGGCGGTGCCGCTGGGGGCGGCCATCGTGTTTCCCGCTGCGTAGAGACCCGGGATCACCGCGCCCGCGGTGTCGAGGACCCGCGCCGCGGCGTCGGTGCGCAGGCCGCCCTTGGTGCCCAGATCGGAAACGCCGAACGCGGCCGCGTGGAACGGCGGGTGATCGATCGGAACCAGCGGTGACGCCCCGCCGGAGAACGCGCGGTCGTAGGCTTCGGCGCCACGGCCGAAGTCCTCGTCGACGCCGCTGCGCGCGAACTCGTTGAAGCGCGCCACGGTGTCCTCCAGATTCGACGCGGGCACGCCGATCGCCGCGGCCAGGTCGGCGAGAGTGTCTGCGGTGCGCCACAATCCGGCCTCCACGTAGCGCTCGGTCTCGACCATCGACACGTTCGGCGCCTTCACCGGCGGCACGACCCCCTCACGGTCGTCGTAGACCATCCAGTAGGGCAACGTCACCGCGCCGTCGGCCATCGCCGCCAGCACCCCCCGGCCCAGCCGGTCGTAGGCCGCCGACTCGTTGACGAACCGCCGGCCGTCGTCGTCGACGAAGATGCCGCCGGTGAACCACAGGGCGAAGGCCGATGTGCCGTCGGGATGGGTGAGGCCGGGCGACCACCAGGCCTGGTCCATCAGATCCGTGTCGGCGCCGGCGGCGATCCCCGCCAGATGCGCCAGCCCGCGATTCGACGGCGGCCCCATCGTGTCGGTGGATCGGCCCGGCACGCCGTAGTGGGACCGCATCTCGTCGTTGTGCTCGAATCCGCCCGCAGCGAGCAGCACGCCGCGGCGGGTCCGAATGGCCCGGCTGCCCTCGTCGGTCGTCACCACCGCGCCCACCACCGCGCCGTCCTCGACGACGAGGCGGGTCAGCGCGGTGTTCAGCCGGACGGCGGCGTGGGGGTGGCGGCGCAGCGCGATGAGGAAGCGGGCGATCAGTGCACGGCCGCCGACGAAGTAGTCCTCGGGCTGTGGACGGCCGAGACGATCGGTGTCGAGCGGGCCGCGGATGAGCTCGATGAGATCGGTTGCGGCGGCGGTCCGTAGCGGCTTGGCCGCGATGTGCCGCATACCGTCGGTGCGTGCCTTCGGGGCGGAGCCGAAGTAGTCGGGCCAGGGCAGCAGCGAGAACTTCAGTTGCTCATCGGCTTCGAGGTAGGCGATCAGCGGTGCGCCGCCACGCACGTAGGCCTCGCGCAGCGCGGCGGGTGTGCGGTCGCCGACGACGGCGTTGTAGTACTCCAATGCGTCGTCGAGGGTGTCGTCGACGCCGGCGCGCTGCAGGACGGGGTTGCACGGGAACCACATGCCGCCGCCGCCGGAATATGCGGTGGTGCCGCCGAACCTGTCCGACGCCTCGATCAGCAGGACGTCGAGGCCCTCGCGCGCCGCGGTGTAGGCGCCGGTGACCCCGCCTGCACCCGACCCGGCGACCAGCACGTCGGTCTCTTCGTCCCAGTGCTGGATGGTCTTCGCGCGAGCGCTCATCCCGTCAGACATGGGCTTTCCTTCCGTACGCGGCGAACTCGTCGTCGAGCGCCTGCCGGTCGGCGGCGCTCATGAGGCGGTACTCCGGTTGCCCGCGGCCGGTCCAGCGGTACACCTCCTCCGCGGTGTGCCAGCGCTCTGCCTGCAGATCGCGTTTGAGGATCTTGTTCGACCCGGTGGCCGGCAGGTTCGCCGACACCCGGAGCAGTCGCGGAAACCCCTTGGCGCCCAGATCATCCTGCGAGGCGATGAAGTCGGCGAAGCCGACGGCGTCGAAGGTGCGCGGATCGGCGACCTCGACCGCGGCCATCACCTGGTCTCCCGAACGCGGGTCGGGAACTCCGTACACCGCGGCGGCGATGACGTCGGGACGGCGTCGCAGCACGCGTTCGACGGTCAGTGCCGAGATGTTCTCGCCGTCGACGCGGATCCAGTCGCCTCGTCGGCCCGCGAAGTACAGGAACCCTTCGGTGTCGACGTAGCCGAGGTCGCCGGTCCAGTACCAGCCGTTGCGGGTCCGCTCGGCGTCGGCGGCGTCGTTGCGGTAGTAGCCTTCGAAGTCCCGCGCCGCACGCCGGTCTACGATCTCGCCGATGGCCTCGTCCGCGTTGCGGACCCGTCCGGTGGCGGAGAGAGCCGCAGGCGGACAGGGCGTTCCGGTGCCTGGGTCGACGACCACCACGTCGGGGTGGGCGGGACGGCCCAGGGCGCCGGACGGGGCGGCCGGGTCCGGTACGGCGACCGCGCCGCCCTCGCTGGAGCCGTATCCCTCGAACAACTCGGCGCCGAACCGGCGCCGGAACTCCTTCTGGTCCTCGGGGGAGGCCTCGGTGCCGAATCCGCGTTGCAGGGTGTTGTCGGCGTCGTCGGGGGCCTCGGGGGTGGCCATCAGGTAGGCCAGTGCCTTGCCGACGTAGGTGAAGAACGTGGCGCCGAAGAACCGGACGTCGGGCAGGAAGCCGGACGCCGAGAACGTCGGGGTCAGGCACACCGTCGCACCGTTGGCCAGCGCCGGCGCCCACAGCGCCATCAGCGCGTTGCCGTGGAACAGCGGCATGCAGCAGTAGTCGACGTCGCCGCGGTGATGGCCGAACTTGTCGGTCGCGGCGTAGGCGATCCGGGCCAGCCTGCCCTGGGTGCAACGCACGGCTTTCGACGTACCGGTGGTGCCGGAGGTGAACAACAGCAGCAGAAGGGTGTCCGCATCGACACCCTTGGCGGCAACTGCTGTTCCGCGACACTCCTCGACGCGACGGCGGTAGCCGTCGTCGTCGACCCGCAGGATCAGGTCGGCCGCGACGCCGTGATCTAGATCGGCGAGGCGCGCAGCGCCACCGGCGTCGGTGACGATCATCGCGCAGTCGGCGTGCCGGATGTCGGCGGCCAGATCCGAGGCACCGCGGGTGGGGTTCAAGCCGACGACGGTCGCGCCCGCGAGGGCGGCGCCGCCCAGCCAGAACACGAAGTCCGGCACGTTGTCGAGCAGGACGCCGATGTGAAACGGTGCGTCGTCGGATCTTTGGTGATGCAGTGCGGTCGCCAGCCTGGCACGCGCGGCCGATTCGGCCACCACCTCGTCCCACGACCACTGCCGCTCTCGGGTGCGCAGACCGGGGTGCCGGTCGCCGCGACGGTCGAGCAGCATCGTGGCGACGTCGGTGCGCCGGGATCCGATCACGGCCGGACGATCTCGTGCACGGGATCATCGCAGTCGGTGGCGTCGGCCGATAGCCGGCGCTTGACCACCTTGAACGTCTCGGTGCGTGGCAGCGCGGTGGCGATCCGCACGAACGCGGGCCACTGTTTGGGGCCGAGATCGTCCTGGCGAGAGAGGAATTCGGCGAATGCCGACGGATCGAAGTCCGCCGGATCGGGCAGGACCAGCGCTGCCATCACCCGGTCCCCGACAGCCTCGTCGGGAATCGGGTAGACCACGGCCTCGGTGACGCCGGGGTAGCGCATGAGGATGCGCTCGATCGGCGCGGTCCCGAGGTTCTCGCCGTCGACCCGCATCCAGTCACCGAGGCGGCCGGCGAAGTAGGCGAAACCGTTCGCGTCCCGGTAGGCCAGGTCACCGCTGTGGTAGACCCCGCCCCGCATGCGGTCGGCTTCGGCGTCGGGATCCCGGTAGTAGCCGCGGAACTGGCCCGGCCCGTCGGTGTTGACCAGTTCGCCGATCACCCCGGGTGGGCACTCCTCGCCGGTGTCGACATCGAGGATCGTCACGCCGCCGACGAGCGGACCGAGCGCACCCTCGGGTGTGTCGGGCGTACGCGCGATCGACACCCCGCCTTCGCTCGACCCGAACCCGTCGACCACCTCGACGGCGAACCGGCGCGCGAAGCGCGTCAGATCCCGCGGCGCGCCCTCGTTGCCGTAGGCGACGCGCAGCGGGTTGTCGGTGTCGTCTGGGCGCTCGAGCGTGGCCAGGATGTAGGACAGCGGCTTGCCGACGTAGTTGGCGTACGTGGCCCCGACACGGCGGATGTCGGAGAAGAACTGCGAGGCGGAGAACCTGCGTCGCAGCGCGATCGACGCGCCCGCGGCCACCGCGGGTGCCCACCCGGCCATGATCGCGTTCGAGTGGAACAGCGGCATGGACAGGTAGCAGGTGTCCGAGGTGCCGAGGCCGAACCGCTGGGCCAGCATCTGCCCGGGGACGGCGACCTTCTCGTGGGTGCAGCGCACCGCCTTGGGATCCCCGCTGGTGCCCGAGGTGAAGATCAGCATGAACAGGTCGTCGGGGTCCGCGCGGCGGAACTCGACGTCGGCATCGGCGTGCGCGGCCAGTTCCTCGGCGAAGGAACAGGATTCGACGTCGATCGCCGCGATGCCGTCCACGGCGCTGGCGCGGTCGGCCAGGACCAGCTGGCAGTCCGCGTGGTCGATGTCGCGTTGCAATGCCGCCCCGCGCCGGGTGGGGTTCAGCCCGACCGGCACGACGCCCGAGAGCGCCGCGGCCACCAGCACCGCGGAGAAGAACGGCGTGTTGCCCGCCAGTACCCCGACATGGGGTGGCCGTGTCGGATCCAGGCGCACCCGCAGCGCCGCCGCCAGCGCGGCGGCCTGCCGAATGTGGCTGCGCCAGTTCACGAACGACGGCTCTCCGGCGCCATCGATATCGTAGACGCCTCGGTCCTCGACGTCAGTCAGCCATGAACATGGGTCGCAACTTCCTCAGCAGCCTCGGAATCGTCAGCCCCACCCGCGGATCGTCGGCGATGGTGCGCACGATGTTGGCCATGGCCGCGTNGGTGCGTTTGGCCAGCGAGGTGTCCCGCCAGGCGGGGAACGCTGCGGCGGCGGCGTCGATCACGTGGCGGTGCACCGGATGGTCGGTGTCGATGCCGACACCGCCGTGCACGTGCACCGTGGTGTGCGCCACCCGGTGGCCCGCCTCGGCCGCCCAGAACGCGGCACTGGCCACGTCGACGTCGGCCGCCAGATCTTCGGAGAGCCGCCAGGCCGCCTGCGTGAGGGTCAGCCGCAGCCCCTTGATGTCGATGTAGCCGTCGGCCAGCCGCGAGGACACCGCCTGGAAACTGCCGATGGGCCGGTCGAACTGCTCACGCTCACGCGCGTAGACCGCGGTGAGCTCGAGCGCCCGCTCCAGCACACCCAGCTGGTAGGCGCTGCGGCCCAGCGCGGCGCGGGTGACCAGCCAATCCAGCACCTCGGCCCCGCCGACCCGGCGCTCGGCGGGCACCTCGACACCGTGCAGCTCCAGCGCGCCGACACTGCCGTGTCCGGTGGTGTCCAGCGCCGTCACCGTGACACCGGGGTCCGTCGCGGCGACGACGAAAACGCCGGTTCCCGAATCGGTTTCGGCCGGCACCAGGAAGGCGTCGGCGTGCGGCCCGTAGGCGACCAGCGTGCGCGTCCCGGTGAGCGTGAAGCCCGACCCGGTGCCCTGCGCGCGGACCGGGCCCTCACCCATCTCGCCGTCGAGTGCGATCGTGAGGATCTTCTCGCCCGCGATCGCCGGTGCCGCCCACTCCTGCTGCAGCGCCTCAAAGCCGAACGTGGCGAGCGCACCCGCGCCGAGCACCACCGATTCGAGGTAGGGCACCGCGGCCAGTTGACGGCCCAGCGCCACCAGTACCGCGACCTCCTCCAGCACCCCGAAACCGACACCGCCCAACGACTCCGGCGACGTGGTGGACAGGATGTCGGCGTCGATCAGCTTGCTCCAGAGATCACGGTCGAACCGCCCGCCCGCGTCGGGGCCGAGGCCGTCGAGTGCGCGCTGATGCTCGGGCGTGCAGATCGACTCGGTGATGGTGCGCACCAGGCCGCCGAGATCCTCGCTGGCCTCTGTGGTCGTGAAGTCCATCCGGGACGTCTCCTTACCGGTTCACTCGGGGCAGGCCGAGCGCGACCATGCCGATGATGTCGCGCTGGATCTCGTTGGTGCCGCCCCCGAAGGTCAGGATCAAACAGGAGCGGTGCATACGCTCGATGCGGCCGCGCAGCAGCGCACCCGGCGAGTTCGTGCGCAGCGTGGCGGCGGTTCCCAGCACCTCCATCAGCAGGCGGTAGGCCTCGGTCGCCAACTCGGTGCCGTAGACCTTGGCCGCCGACGCGTCGGCCGGTGACGGGGCCGCGTTCTCGGTCGAGGCGAGCTCCCAGTTGATCAGCTTGAGCACCTCGGCCTTGGCATGCACCCGGGCGAGGTTGAGTTGCACCCACTCCGAATCGATGAGCCGGTTGCCGTGCACGTCCTTGGTGTTCTGCGCCCACTCGCGAACGGCATTGAGCGCCAGGAAGATGGGCTGTGCCGAGACCAGGGCCACCCGCTCGTGGTTGAGCTGGTTGGTGACCAGCTTCCAGCCGGCGTTCTCCTCGCCGACGAGGCTGGTCACCGGTACCCGGACGTCCTGGTAGTAGGTCGCGCTGGTGTCCACACCGGCCATGGTGTGCACCGGCGTCCACGAGAAACCCTCCGCCGTGGTCGGCACGATCAGCATCGAGATGCCGCGGTGCTTCTTGGCGTCCGGGTTCGTCCGCGCTGCCAGCCACACGTAGTCGGCGTAGGCGATCAGCGACGTCCACATCTTCTGGCCGTTGATCACGTAGTCGTCGCCGTCGCGCACCGCGGTGGTGCGCAGCGAGGCGAGGTCGGTGCCGGCACCCGGCTCGGAATACCCGATCGAGAAGTGCAGTTCCCCGGCGGCGATCTTGGGCAGGAAGAACGCCTTCTGCTCGTCGCTACCGAAACCCATGATCGTCGGCGCGACGCTGTTGATCGTCAGGAACGGCACCGGGACGTTGGCGATCGCCGCCTCGTCGTTGAAGATCAGCCCGTCCATGGGGGGACGCGCCTGCCCGCCGTACTCCTTCGGCCAGGACAGCGTCAGCCACCCGTCCTTGCCCATCTGGGCGACGGTCTCGCGGTAGACGTTTCCGCGCCCCATCTCACCGTCGTTGCTCGCCAGCGCTTCGGCGCGCTCGGGCGTCATGAGCTTCGAGAAGTAGGCGCGCAGTTCGCGACGCAACTCCTCTTGTTCGGGGGTGTAGCCGATCCGCATCGCGCGTCCTCACTAGTCTGCGAGCCTGTATCCCGGTGCCATCCCGGATGCCCATGTGAACACCTCAGGTCTTCCCCGGTTGTAACACGTTCTAGTCTTGGGGTCCAGGGTGGTGCCACACTGGGTGCTCCGCGCAGCGCCCGTCAGCGAAGGACCGTCAGGAGGTTGTCATGCGAGTGGAAGTGGATCGTGACCGTTGTGAAGGCAACGCCGTCTGCGTCGGAATAGCCCCCGACCTGTTCGAGCTCGACGACGAGGACTACGCGGTGGTGAAGGCCGACCCCGTCCCCGCCGACGAGGAGGCGGTGGCCGAGCAGGCCGTCGCCGAGTGCCCGCGCGCCGCCCTGATCCGACACGACTAGAGGTATTCATAAGTTGACCGACATCGATCTGTCCGGCCGCGTCGCGGTCGTCACCGGCGCCGCCGCCGGCCTGGGCCGTGCCGAAGCCATCGGACTCGCCCGGGCCGGCGCCACCGTCGTCGTCAATGACATCGCCCCGGCGCTCGACCGCTCCGACGTCCTCGACGAGATCGCCGGTGCGGGCTCGAAGGGCGTCGCCGTTGCGGGCGACATCAGTGAGCGCTCCACCGCCGACGAGCTCGTCGAGACCGCCGAGGGACTCGGCGGCCTGGGCATCGTCGTCAACAACGCCGGCATCACCCGGGATCGCATCCTGTTCAACATGACCGACGAGGAGTGGGATGCGGTCATCGCGGTGCACCTGCGCGGCCACTTCCTGCTGACCCGCAACGCGGCCACCTACTGGCGGTCCAAGGCCAAGGCCGGCGACGGCCAGGTGTACGGGCGGATCATCAACACGTCTTCGGAGGCGGGTCTGTCCGGCCCGATCGGGCAGCCCAACTACGGCGCCGCCAAGGCCGGGATCACGGCGCTGACGCTGTCGGCGGCCCGCGCGCTCGGCCGCTTCGGCGTGCGCGCCAACGCGATCGCCCCGCGCGCCCGCACCGCCATGACCGCGGATGTGTTCGGCGACGCGCCCGAGCTCGCCGACGGCGCAGTGGACCCGCTGTCGCCCGAGCACGTGGTCAACCTGGTCCGATTCCTGGCCTCGCCTGCGGCCGAAGCCGTCAACGGACAGCTGTTCATCGTCTATGGTCCGACGGTGACGCTTCTTGCGGCGCCGACGGCAGAGAAACAGTTCAGTGCCGACGGCGACGAATGGGATCCGTCAGCGCTTTCAGCGACCCTGCAGGATTACTTTGCTGATCGCGATCCAGAGAAGAGTTTCTCGGCGGCTATGGGCCTCGGGGACAGAGACTGACAGTCTCGGTTGTCAGTGCTTCCCATCGACTAGAACGTGTTCTAGAATGATGTGGGTCACACTGGCTCTGAACTGCGATAATATAAGAACTTGGCCCGATTTGCCGGACTTTGACACGGCGAACGTGTTCTAGTTAGTATGATCCGGCTCACGAAGAGCATCGTTGAGCACAAGGGTGGGATTCCGTCGCGGTCGGCTTCGTTATATGAGTTCGCCAACGCGCACGTCGTCGATGCCCTGGACCGAGATCGGAGCAGAGGTTGATCGAACAGCTTGCGGCGCCCGCGCGGGCCGTGGGCGGGTTCGTCGAGATGTCCCTGGACACCTTCGCCAAGACCTTCCGCCGCCCGTTCCAGTTTCGTGAGTTCCTCGACCAGACCTGGATGATCGCGCGGGTGTCGCTGGTGCCCACGCTGCTGGTGGCGATCCCGTTCACGGTCCTCGTGGCGTTCACGCTCAATATCCTGCTGCGCGAGATCGGTGCGGCCGATCTGTCGGGGGCCGGCACGGCGTTCGGCACCATCACCCAGCTCGGCCCCGTGGTGACGGTGCTGGTGGTCGCCGGCGCGGGGGCCACTGCCATCTGTGCCGACCTGGGTGCTCGCACCATCCGCGAGGAGATCGACGCGATGCGGGTACTGGGCATCGACCCCATCCAGCGTCTGGTCGTGCCGCGCGTGCTGGCGTCGACGTTCGTGGCG
The DNA here is from genome assembly GCF_001044255.1 of Mycolicibacterium chubuense. GTDB lineage: Bacteria > Actinomycetota > Actinomycetes > Mycobacteriales > Mycobacteriaceae > Mycobacterium > Mycobacterium chubuense. The sequence continues at coordinate 8,538 of NZ_JYNX01000035.1, read as the reverse complement.
CTGCTGCTCAACGGTCTGGTCTGCCTGATCGGCCTGTCCGGCGGCTACGTCTTCTCCGTCTTCCTGCAGGGGGTCAATCCGGGCGCCTTCATCAACGGGCTCACCGTGCTGACCGGTCTGGGGGAGTTGGTACTCGCCGAGATCAAGGCGCTGCTGTTCGGTGTCGTCGCCGGGCTGGTGGGCTGCTACCGCGGGCTCACGGTCAAAGGCGGCCCCAAAGGGGTCGGCAACGCGGTCAACGAGACCGTGGTCTACGCGTTCATCTGTCTGTTCGTGATCAACGTGATCATGACGGCCGTCGGGGTGCGGGTGCTGGCCCGGTGAGCGCCTCATGAGTTACGACGTCACGCTGCGGCTGCGGCGCGCGTTCCGCGGGGTGCCGCGCATGGTGGACACCGTGGGTGAGCAGGCGCTGTTCTACGGCGAATCGGTGCGCTACATCCCCAACGCGATCACCCGCTACCGGCGTGAGACCGTGCGGCTTATCGCCGAGATGACGATGGGTACCGGCGCGCTCGTGATGATCGGCGGGACGGTCGGTGTCGCGGCGTTCATGACGCTGGCCTCCGGCGGCGTCATCGCCGTGCAGGGCTACTCGTCGCTGGGCAACATCGGCATCGAGGCCCTCACCGGGTTCCTCTCGGCCTTCCTCAACGTGCGCATCGTCGCCCCGGTGATCGCCGGCATCGCGCTCGCGGCGACGATCGGCGCCGGCGCCACCGCCCAACTGGGCGCAATGCGGGTCGCCGAGGAGATCGACGCCGTCGAATCGATGGCCGTGCACTCGGTCTCGTATCTCGTCTCCACCCGGCTGATCGCCGGGCTGATCGCGATCGTCCCGCTCTACGCGCTGTCGGTGCTGGCGGCGTTCTTCGCCGCCCGGTTCACCACCGTCTACATCAACGGCCAGTCCGCGGGCCTCTACGACCACTACTTCAACACCTTCCTGGTGCCCAGCGACCTGCTGTGGTCGTTCCTGCAGGCCATCGTCATGTCGATCGCGGTCATGCTCGTGCACACCTACTACGGCTACAACGCCTCCGGCGGCCCGGTCGGCGTGGGCATCGCCGTGGGTCAGGCCGTGCGCACCTCGCTGATCGTCGTCGTGACGATCGTGCTGTTCATCTCCCTGGCCGTCTACGGCGCCTCGGGCAACTTCAACCTCTCCGGATAAGACAGGACATCGATGGCCAACGGTGACGCCAAGCGCAGCCACGTGAGGATCGCTGCGGCGATCCTCGCTGCGCTGGTGCTCGCCGCCGCGGTGTTCACCTACCTGTCCTACACCGCGGCGTTCACGCCCACCGACAAGGTGACGATCCTGTCGCCGCGGGCGGGCCTGGTGATGGAGGCCAAGGCCAAGGTCAAGTACCGCGGCCTGCAGGTCGGCCAGGTCGAGGCCATCGAATACGCCGGGGACGACGCCAAACTGACGCTGGCCATCAACCGTGGCGACTTGCGCTACATCCCGTCCAACGCCACGGTCCGCATCGCGGGCAACACGATCTTCGGCGCCAAGTCCGTGGAGTTCCTGACCCCGTCGGATCCCGACAAGACGTCGCTGCGACCGGGTACCGAGGTGCGCGCCCAGGACGTCCAACTCGAGGTCAACACGCTGTTCCAGACCCTCAGCGATGTGCTGGGCAAGATCGACCCGGTGAACCTGAACGCGACGCTCTCCGCGCTGGCCGAGGGCCTGCGCGGCCACGGCGACGACCTGGGCGCCGGCCTGTCAGGGCTGAATTACTATCTGCAGCAACTGAACCCGAAGCTGCCGACTCTGCAGGACGACTTCCGCAAGACCGCCATCGTCACCAACATCTACGGCGACGCGGCACCCGACCTGGTGAAGGTGTTCGACAACGCGCCGGCGATCAGCCGGACCGTGGTCGAGGAACAGGACAACCTCAACGCGACGCTGCTGGCCGCCACCGGCCTGGGCAACTCGGCGGCGGACACCCTGGAGCCCGGTGCGAACGACTTCATCGCCGCGATCCAGCGGTTGCGGGCGCCGCTACGGGTGGCCGGCGAATACTCACCGGAGATCGGCTGCGTGCTCGAAGGCACCTCGAACGCCATCGACCGGTTCGCGCCGATCATCGGTGGCATCCGGCCCGGCCTGTTCGTCTCGTCGAACTTCCTCCCCGGCGCGCCGGCGTACACCTATCCGGAGAGCCTGCCGATCGTCAACGCCTCTGGTGGCCCCAATTGCCGTGGCCTGCCCAACGTTCCGAGCAAGCAGTACGGCGGCAGCTGGTATCGCACCCCGTTCCTCGTCACCGACAACGCCTACGTGCCGTTCCAGCCGAACACCGAGCTGCAGTTCGACGCACCCTCGACCCTGCAGTTCCTGTTCAACGGCGCATACGCCGAAAGGGACGACTTCTGATGAGCAGACTCAACAGGGAGAACCGCATCCTGATCAACGTCGGGGTGTTCACCGTGGTCATGCTGCTGGTGGGCGCGATGCTGGTGGTGGTGTTCGGGGAGTTCCGCTTCGGATCGGACAAGAACTACCACGCGACGTTCACCGACGCGTCGCGGCTGAAGGCAGGTCAGGACGTCCGGATCGCCGGAGTGCCGGTGGGCAGCGTCAAGGACGTCACGCTCAACGACGACAACACCGTCGACGTGGCGTTCAACCTCAGCGAGCGCTATCAGCTCTACACGTCGACCCGGGCGGTGGTGCGCTACGAGAACCTGGTCGGCGACCGCTACCTGGAGATCGTGTCGGGGCCGGGAGATCTGGTGAAGGTGCCGCCCGGCGGCACGCTGACCAACACCGCGCCGGCGCTGGATCTCGACGCGCTCCTCGGCGGCCTGCGTCCGGTGTTCAAGGGTCTCGACGGACAGAAGATCAACGAGGTCAGCAACGCGATCATCGAACTCCTTCAGGGGCAGGGCGGCGCGCTGTCCCAGATGCTCTCCAGCACCAGCGCTTTCACGCAGAACCTGTCGGCGCGCGACCAGCTGATCGGCGACGTGATCAACGATCTCAACACGGTGTTGGGCACGGTCGACGAGAAGGGCGCGCAGTTCGACGCCACCGTCGATCGACTGCAGAAACTGCTGACCAGTCTGGCCGAGGGGCGTGACCCCATCGCCGGTGCCATCAGCCCGCTCGCCTCGGCCACCAACGACCTGACCGAGACACTGCAGAACAGCCGGCGGCCGCTGCAGGGCGTGCTCGAGAACGTCCGCCCCCTGGCGCAGCGCCTCGACGAGCGCAAGGGCGACGTCAACAAGGTGATCGAACCGCTCGCGGAGAACTACCTGCGGCTCAACGCTCTCGGCGCGTATGGATCGTTCTTCAACATCTACTACTGCTCGATCCGGATGAAGATCAACGGCCCGGCGGGTAGCGACATCCTGATCCCGTTCGGCGGACCGTCGGACCCGTCCAAGGGGAGGTGTTCCGACAATGGCTAGCCCCGAGGGCGGAAACCCGCTCCGCACAGGCATCTTCGGCATCGTGCTGGTGACCTGCCTGGTGCTGGTCTCGTTCGGCTACAGCAACCTGCCGTTCATGCCGCAGGGCAAGCCCTATGAGGCGTTCTTCACCGATGCCGGCGGCATCTCGCCGGGCAACGACGTCAATGTCTCGGGCATCAACGTCGGCAAGGTCAAGAGCGTCGAGCTGGCGGGGGACACCGCGAAGGTGGCGTTCACCGTGGACCGCAAGATCCGCGTCGGTGACCAGTCGCTGGTGGCGATCAAGACCGACACCGTGCTCGGCGAGAAGTCGCTGGCGGTCACCCCGAGGGGCGCCGGCTCGGTCACGTCGATCCCGTTGGGCCGCACCACCACTCCGTACACGCTCAACACCGCGCTGCAGGATCTCGGGCAGAACGCCAGCGAACTGGACAAGCCACGCTTCGAGCAGGCGCTGCAGACGCTCACCGATTCGCTGCGCGACGCCAAGCCGCAGTTGCGCAGCGCTCTCGACGGCGTCGCCAGCCTGTCGCGCAGCCTCAACAAGCGCGACGAGGCCCTCGAACAGCTGCTCACCCACGCCAAGCGGGTGTCCGACACGCTGGCCCAGCGTTCGGGTCAGGTCAACCAGCTCATCATCGACGGCAACATGCTGTTCGCCGCCCTGGACGAGCGCCGTCAGGCACTGAGCAACCTGATCGCCGGCATCGACGACGTCTCGGCGCAACTGTCGGGCTTCGTGGCCGACAACAAGCGCGAATTCGGTCCGGCCCTGGAGAAGCTGAACCTGGTGATGGACAACCTGTTGGAGCGCCGCGACCACATCGGCGAGGCGCTCAAGCGGCTGCCGCCGTACGCCACCGCGCTCGGCGAGGTCGTCGGATCGGGCCCGGGATTCCAGATCAACCTCTACGGCCTGCCGCCCGCCACGCTGTCCGAGGTGCTGCTCGACACCTACTTCCAGCCGGGCAAACTGCCCGACAGCCTTGCCGACTACCTGCGCGGATTCATCTCCGAGCGGCTCATCATCAGGCCGAAGTCGCCATGACCGAACAGAAGTCGAACTCCGGGAAAGGCCGCGTGCTGCGTATCGCACTGGCGGTGGTCCTCGTCGCGGTGCTGGCGTCGGGCGCGTATCTGCTGTGGCCGTCGCGCACCGGGCACAAGGTGGTCGCCTACTTCTCCTCCGCGGTCGGCCTGTACTCGGGTGACGAAGTGCGCGTCATCGGCGTGCCGGTGGGGCGCATCGACTCGATCGAGCCTCGCGCCGACGACGTCAAGATCACCATGACCATCGACGACGGGATCAAGCTGCCGGCGAACGCCCAGGCGTTGATCATCTCGCCGAACCTGGTGGCGGCGCGCTTCATTCAGCTCGCCCCCGCCTACACCGGTGGTCCGGTGATGGCCGACGGCGCCGAGATCGGCCTGGACCGCACCGCCGTGCCGGTCGAGTGGGACGAGGTCAAAGAGCAGCTGACGCAACTCAGTTCGCAGCTGGGTCCGCAGCAGAACTCGGTGCAGGGACCGCTCAAGGCGTTCGTGGACCAGGCTGCCGACACCCTCGACGGCAACGGCGATTCGTTCCGGCAGGCGATCCGCGAACTGTCCCAGACGGCGGGGCGGCTCGGTGACTCCCGCACCGACCTGTTCGGCACGGTCCGCAATCTGCAGGTGCTGGTGAACGCGCTGTCGAACAGCAACCAGCAGATCGTCCAGTTCACCAATCACGTGGCGTCGGTGTCCCAGGTGCTCGCCGACAGCTCCACCGATCTGGACAACACGCTGGGCACGCTGAACCAGGCGCTGTCCGACGTCAAGGGACTGCTGGGCGAGAACAACAAGGCGCTGATCGACCAGGTCGCCAAGCTGACCGATTTCACCAACCTGCTCACCGAGCACAGTGACGACATCGAGCAGATCCTGCACATCACCCCGAACGGCCTGGCGAACTTCTACAACATCTACAACCCCGCCCAGGGCACCGTCGGTGGCCTGCTGACGCTGCCCAACTTCGCCAACCCGGTGCAGTTCATCTGCGGTGGCACCTTCGACATCGGCGCCAACCCGGACAACTACAAGCGCGCAGAGATCTGCCGTCAGCGGATGGGTCCGGTGTTCAAGCGGATCGCGATGAACTTCCCGCCGCTGCTGTTCCACCCGATCAACAGCATCACCGCCTACAAGGGTCAGATCATCTACGACACCCCGGCGACGGAGGCCAAGGCCCAGACCCCGGTGCCGTACCTGCAGTGGCAGAACGCACCCGGCACCACACCGCCGCAGCTGGCGCCGGGCGCCGACCTCACCTCGCTGTTCCTGCCGACGACGCCGAGTAGTGCTGCCGCGCCGCAGGGTTCGTCGCACAACGGCGGTCCCGCGGCCGCACCGGCGCCAGGGCCCGCACCCGGGCCCGCACCCGGGCCCGCACCGGCCGGAGGGGGTGGCTGATGCGCAACGTCGTCAAACCGGCCGTGGCTCTCGGCATGCTGACGGTGCTGGTCTCGGGGTGCGAGTTCGGCGGGCTCAACTCGCTGAACATGCCGGGCACCGCCGGTCACGGCGAGGGCGCGTTCTCCATCACCGTCGAGTTGCCCGATGTCGCGACGCTGCCGCAGAACTCACCGGTCATGGTCAACGACGTGACGGTCGGCAGCGTCTCGGGCATCGACGCCGTGCAGCGCGCCGACGGCTCGTTCTACGCGGCGGTCAAACTGTCGCTCGACAAGGACGTCACTCTGCCGGCCAACGCCGTGGCCAAGGTGGCCCAGACCTCGCTGCTGGGCTCTCAGCACGTCGAGCTCGCCGCGCCGGAAGGCAAGGCCGTGGGCCGGCTGGCGCAGGGCGACAAGATCCCGCTGGACCGCACCGGTCGCTATCCGACGACCGAGGAAGTGCTGTCCTCGCTGGGCGTCGTCGTCAACAAGGGCAATCTCGGTGCGTTGCAGGACATCACCGAGGAGTTCTACAACGCGGTCGTCGACCGGCAGGGCACCTTCACCGATCTGATTCCGCGCCTGGCGGAACTGACGTCGTCGCTGGACCGCCAGACCAACGACATCATCGCCGCCGCCGAAGGGCTGGACCGGTTCGCGGGCATCCTCGCGCGCAGCAAGGACAGCCTGGGCCGCACGCTGGACACCCTGCCCGCCGCCCTGGAGGTGCTCGACCGCAACAGCGCCACGATCGTGGACACCTTCACCGCGCTGCGGCGGCTCGCCGTCGTCGGCTCGAAGATCCTGTCCGAGACGAAGGTCGACCTCGCCGAGGATCTGAAGGACTTCTTCCCGGTGATCAAGGCGCTCAACGACAACGCCGACGACTTCATCAAGGACCTCGAGTTCCTCCCGACATTCCCGTTCCACTACCAGTACCTGCGCAAGGCGGTCCGCGGCGACTACCTGAACGTGTTCGTCACGTTCGACCTCACGCTGCGCCGCCTCGGGGAGTCGGTGTTCACCACCTCGCTCGGGCTGGACCCGAACATGAAGCGGATGGGGGAGATCATCAACCCGCCCGACTTCCTGACCGGGGCGATGGCGAACCTGTCCGGGCAGGCGGCCGATCCCTTCAAGATCCCGCCGGGCACGGCGACCCAGCACGAGGGGGCACCGTAGATGCTGGACCGGCTCTCCAGGATTCAACTCTCGATCTTCGCGGTCGTCACGGTGCTGACCGTCGGGGCGATCTCGATCTTCTACCTGCGCGTGCCCGAGGCGATCGGGCTGAACTCATACCAGGTGACCGCGAACTTCACCGCGGCCGGCGGTCTGTACCAGAACGCCAACGTGACCTACCGCGGGGTGACGGTGGGCCAGGTCGAGTCGGTCGGTCTCAGCGACACCGGGGTCGTCGCGCACATGCGGCTCGACAGCGGAACCCCGGTGCCGGACAACGTGACCGCGACGGTCAAGAGCGTGTCCGCGGTGGGCGAGCAGTACGTCGATCTGGTCCCGCCCGCGAAGGCCGCGACGGCGACGCTGCGCAACGGCTCCGACATCCCCGTGGACCGCACGGCGATCGGCCAGGACATCGCGGGCCTGCTGAACCAGGCCGAGTCGTTGGTCAACAGCGTCGGCAACAGCCGCATCAAGGACCTGCTCCGCGAGACGTTCAAGGCGTTCAACGGTTCCGGGCCCGAGCTCGCCCGGCTGATCCAGTCCGCCCGGCTCCTCGTCGACGAGGCCAATGCCAACTACGGGCAGACCACCCAGCTGATCGACCAGGCGGGGCCGTTCCTCGATTCGCAGATCGCCAGCGGGGACAGCATCCGCTCACTGGCCGACGGCCTGGCACGGTTCACCGGCGAGGTGGCCAACGCCGATCCGCAGCTGCGCACGCTGCTGCAGACCGCACCCGGCGCCGCCGGCGTCGCGAGCGACACCTTCGAGGGCATCCGGCCGAACTTCCCGATGCTCGCCGCCAACCTCGCGAACCTGGGCCGGATCGGGGTCATCTACAACAAGTCGATCGAGCAGGCCCTGGTGATCTTCCCGGCTCTGCTCGCGGCACTGAACACCGTGGCCGGCGGCGTGCCGGCCGACGAGGGCGGCAAGCTGGACTTCAAGATCCACCTGAACGATCCGCCGAGCTGTTCGGTCGGGTTCATCCCGCCGACGCAGATCCGCTCACCGGCCGACACGACGCTGCGCGAACTGCCCACCGATCTGTACTGCAAGACGCCGCAGAACGATCCGGCCGTCGTGCGCGGGGCGCGCAATTACCCGTGCCAGGAGTTCCCGGGCAAGCGCGCACCGACGATCCAGCTGTGCCGCGATCCCAAGGGTTACGTTCCGGTGGGCACCAATCCCTGGCGGGGACCGCCGGTGCCGCTCGGGACGCCGATCGAGGACGGGCGCAACATCCTGCCGCCCAACAAGTTCCCGTTCATCCCGCCCCAGGTCGATCCGGATCCCGGGCCGCCCGTCGTCCAGCTGCCGCCGGGTGCCGTCCCCGGTCCGGGACCGGCCCCGCACGCGCCGTTCCCGCTGCCGGTGCCGCCCAACGAGCCGGGCCCGCTGCCGGCCCCGTGGCCGTACTTCGCGCCGCCCGACCAGGTGGTGCCGCGCAACGAGGAGTCGACCCTGCTCGCCGGCCTGCCCGTGC
>NZ_JYNX01000034.1 GCF_001044255.1 Mycolicibacterium chubuense | reverse complement strand
GGCCGGGGCGGCGTTGCCCATCAGGTTGGCGAAGCCCTGCATCAACTGGGTCGCGGCCGCCGGGTTGGCGGCGAGTTGCTGCAGGAACGGCAGACCGGGCACGCCGGGCGCGGGCGCCGGAGCCGGGGCAGGCGCGGGCTGCGCAGCCGCGGTGGCACTCAGGGCGACAGCAGCCGAAACCGCTCCTGCCGCAGCGATCATCGTGGTGGCGAACAGTTTCCGGGTGCGGTGCATGAGGTCTCCCAATCGATGTAGTGGCATGCCTGAACCCGAAGCTAGCCTGTTACTAGAGTTACTCAAGTGACATGTGTGGCATTTATGCAACCGTTACGGAGGTGAAGGCGGATGGTGACCGATCGCTAGAGTTCTGGGCATCGACACCATCGACGCGACACCCGGCTCGCGGTGGGCGGACCGGCTGTCCGCCGCCGCGCCCGTGCTGCTGATCCTGAGCATCGGTGCCCGGCTGGCCTGGACCTACCTCCTGCCCAACGGCGCCAACTTCGTCGACCTGCACGTCTACGTCGGCGGCGCGGCCGCCCTCGACCACCCCGGCGCCCTCTACGACTACGTCTACGCCGACCAGACCCCCGACTTCCCGCTGCCGTTCACCTATCCGCCGTTCGCCGCGGTGGTGTTCTATCCGCTGCATCTGCTGCCGTTCGGGCTGGTGGCGTTCCTGTGGTCGGTCGGCATCGTCGCGGCGCTCTACGGCGTGGTGCGGCTGAGCCAGCGGCTGCTGACCGACTCGTCGGCGCCGGGTGGTCGCCGGACCGCGATGCTGTGGACCGCGGTCGGCATCTGGACCGAACCGCTGCGCAGCACGTTCGACTACGGCCAGGTGAACGTCATTCTGGTGCTGGGCATCCTGTACGCGGTGTACAGCAACAGGTGGTGGGTATCGGGGCTACTGGTCGGGCTGGCGGCAGGGATCAAGCTGACGCCGGCCGTCTCGGGTCTGTACTTCGCCGGTGCCCGCCGGTGGGCGACGGTCGTGTTCTCCGCGGTGGTGTTCCTGGCGACGATCCTGCTGTCGGTCGCGGTGGTCGGCGAGCAGGCCCGCTACTACTTCACCGATCTGCTCGGCGACGCCCGGCGTGTCGGCCCGGTCGGTACGTCGTTCAACCAGTCGTGGCGCGGTGGGATCTCCCGGATCCTCGGTCACGACGCCGGTTACGGTCCCGTCGTCGTCGCGGGCATCCTGGTGACGGCCGTGCTGGCGGTGCTCGCCTGGCGCGCTGTGGGTGGGGCCGCCGACCGGCTCGGTGCCGTGGTCATCGTGTCGCTGTTCGGTCTGCTGCTCTCGCCGATCTCCTGGACCCACCACTGGGTGTGGCTGATCCCGCTGATGATCTGGTTGCTGCACGGACCGCTGCGCGACGAACGCGGCGCGCGCATGCTCGGCTGGGGCTGGCTGGTGCTGACGCTGATCGGGGTGCCGTGGCTGCTCAGCTTCGCCCAGCCGACCATCTGGGTGATCTCCCGGCCCTGGTACCTGGCGTGGGCCGGCCTGATCTACATCGTCGCCACGCTGGCGACGCTGGGCTGGATCGCTAGCCGAGGAGGCCGTCGATCTCGCGTGCCATCGCCACATCCTTGTCCGTGATGCCGCCCTCGGAGTGCGTCACCAACGTGAAAGTCACTGTGCGCCAGCGGATGTCGATGTCCGGATGATGGTCGGCGGCCTCCGCGTGGTCGGCCACCCGGCGCACCGCCTCGATGCCGTCGAGGAACCCCGGGAATGTCACGCTGCGGCGCAGTGCGCCGTCGGCGCGTTCCCAGCCGTCGAGTTCGGGCAGGGCGGCGTCGACTTCGTCGTCTGATAACACGGCCATGCCCTCGACGGTATACCGGTCCAGATATCGTCGCTGCCCATGTCCACCCTCGTTGTCGTCGCCGGAGCGCTGATCGAGCGGGGGATGCTGCTGGTCGCGCAGCGGGCGCGGCCGCCGGAGCTCGCCGGGCGCTGGGAACTGCCCGGCGGCAAGGTGGCGCCGGGGGAGAGCGACGCCGACGCGCTGGCGCGGGAGCTCCACGAGGAACTGGGCATCGAGGTCGCCGTGGGCGCGCGTCTGGGCGTCGACGTCGCCCTGAGCACGACGGCGACGCTGCGGGCCTACCTGGTCACCCGCGCCGGTGGCGACCTGCACCCGCACGATCACCGCGCGTTGCGCTGGGTCGCCGGTGATGACCTCGACGGGCTAGCGTGGGTGCCGGCCGACCGGGCGTGGCTGCCCGAACTGTCGACGCTGCTGCGCACCTGAAGTTCGCCCCCGCGCTGCGCAGCGCACATTAGTGTCCCGATCCATGCGGGTGCTGAGGTTCATCTGGGGAGGTGTGCTGGCCTTCGACCGCATCGGGTCGCGGATCCCGCAACTGATCCAGATGTGGCTGCTGGAGCTGTTCTTCGCGATGCCGCTGACGTTCTTCATCGCGAAGCTCATCGACATCAGTGGCGCGTTCGGCGTACCCGGCACCGGCGAACCGGTCCCTGCGGTCTTCTGGGGGGCGCTCGCGGTGTCCCTGGTCGCCGGCTTCTTCTTCGTCCGCGGCCTGATCCGCCCCCGGGTGGTCGAGGGTTCGTGGACGCCGCTGGTGCGCGCCGACGTCGGGGACTACACCGTCGCAGTGGGCAACCCGCAGTGGACCGCGCACTACGTCTACCTGACCAGTCACCCTTCCTATGCGCTGCTGCTGTTGCTGACTGCGCCGATCCCCGCCGCGATGGTGCTCGCCACCGAGAACAACGGCGACAGCACGTTCTACTTCCGGGTGGCCGGCATCGTCGGCCTGACCGTGCTCGCGCTGATGGCGATCGCCCGGCTGCTGGCCTGGTACGTCTTCCGGTTCGGACGCGGCGCACTCGACCGGCAGGTCGCCCGGACCGGGATGTCGCAGCGCCGGCTCTCGTGGGAGATCGCCTGGAAACCGGTCCTGATGCTGACGGTGGTGGTGTACGCGATCGTCGCGATCCCGCTGGGGTGGATGTTCGCCCAGCAGCACCGCACCATCGCCGCCCTGCCCGTCGTGCGGGTCGCCGACGCCGCGCACCCCGGCGAATACCGGCGGGTGGAAGGTGAGCTCGCGTCCGAACCGGTGTACTGGGCGCCCCGCGGTACCGGGCGCGGCGGCAACAACTTCGCGGGAGCCGTTGTGCTGGTTGATCTTTCGTCGGGCGGTCAGGCGCTGCTGCTGGCCGAGTCGATGTCGGTGCCCGACTTCGTCGGTGCGATGGCTGACGCGCACGGCAGTTCCGTCCGCACTCAGGGCAAGGTCATCGACGAGATCACCGAAGACCAGGTCGAGTACTACGGATTCGACGTCGAAGCCTTCCCCCCACCCCCGACTGACGGCCGGGTGATGGTGCTGCTGTCCTACCCCTGATCGCGGCTGACGCCGCCGGTCGAGCGGTCGTGCGCGCGCAGCCCGATCGCGAAGGCGGTCTGGTCGTCGAAGCTCAGCGGGTCCCGTCCGGTGATCTCGTGGATCCGGCCCAGCCGGTGGCGCACGGTGTTGGTGTGCAGGAACAACTCGCGGGCGGTTTCCGACAGTGACCCGTTGGCGGCCAGGAACGCCCGCAGGGTGCGGACGTGCTGGGTGCCGCGGTCCCGGTCGAGCCGCTCGAGCGGCTCGATCAGCTGGGCGACGAACGGCGTCAGCTGCGCGCCGGGCAGCTGCTCGATGAGGCTGTCGAGCGTGCTGAGCTGGTCCGGACCGATGCTGCCGCCGTGCTGGTGGGCCAGACTCAGTGCGATCCGGGCCTGGGTGATCGCGGGGCCCAGCTCGGTGATCGGCACCTCGGCGGAGTGCCCGGAAGGCAGCGACAGCGTCTCGGCGACGGGGTCCACCGGTCCGGTCTCGGTGAGCACGAGACACACATCGGGGGCGTCGCCGACCAGCGCGTCGGGGAACGCGAGGGACAGCAACGCTCCGGCGCCACCGGGCCAGGCCGAGCACCGCACCGTCGCCGACGGCGCGGGCGGCCAGCCCACCAGCTGGTGCAGCGCGTCGGGGAGCAGCATCCGGCGTTCCACGAGGGACAGCAGCTGGCCCACCCGTTCGCGCGTCAGTGCGGCCTCGATGTCGTGCTCGACCTGGGCGGCCTGCACGAAACGCCCGATCAACTCCAGCAGCGCAGGGTCGGGCCGGGCGCCGCGACCGATCCACACCAGCGTGCCCAGCTCGGGAATCGGCACCGTCGCCTCGGCGGTGTCGTCAGCGGTCGGCGGCCGCGTCTCGTGCTCGTCGAGAATGAAGTAGCAGTCCAGCATCTCGCCGGCCTGGTCGAGCAGCCGGCGTACCGACTCGCGGCGACGCAGCGCCGAGATCATCTCCGGCACAAGGGTATTGGTGGCACGCGCGATGGCGATCTCGGTGCCGAGCCGGTAGTCGGCGACGAACCGGCTCACCGTCTCGAACGGCACGCTCTGTGGCGCCACCAGCACCGGCAGACCGTGGGCTCGGCAGCGGGACAGCAGCTCCGCGGGGACGTCGTCGTGACCGTCGCCGGTGCCGAAACACACGCCCGCGGCGCTGGAGCGGGCCAGGGCATCGGCGAACGTCCGGCAGTCCTGCGGGGTCTGCAGCAGCACGCCGACGGTGCAGACCAGCTCGCCGCCGCGCAGATAGCGCGCCGGATCCCGCAGTTCGGTGGTGTGCACCCAGCTGATCGGCCGGTCGAGGTCCTGCGCGGCGCCCGGGGGCTCGATCAGGCCCAACTGGGCACCGGCCAGCAGGTCGCGCACGGTCGGCGCGGCCGCGCCGACGTCCCGCGGGTCGGTCATGGGGCCGAGCGTAACGCCGCCGTCACATCGCGGCCGCGCTGCGTTGTGCGATCCTCCAATGCGAGCCCCCGTGGCCGGTGCGATCGCAGCGATTTCGGCACAGGCGCTGGTGATCATCGGTGCGCGGATCGATAGTTGCACCCAACCTGCACCGGAATTGGGAGCACACATGTCGTCATCGGTAGACAGCGTCGACTCGCCGTACGCACTGCGGCGGGAGTTCTCGCTCTGGTCGGCGTTCGCGTTCGCGTTCGCCTTCATCTCCCCGATCGTCGCCCTCTACGGCATCTTCGGGCTGGCGCTGACCGCGGCCGGCCCGAGTTTCTGGTGGGGCTTCCTGCTGGTGTTCGGCGGCCAGCTGCTGGTGGCGTTCGTGTTCGCCACCCTGGTGTCACGCTGGCCGCTGGAGGGGTCGATCTACCAGTGGTCGCGTCGGCTGATGGGCACCGGATACGGCTGGTTCGCCGGCTGGTTCTACATGTGGACGCTGGTGATCGCGATGGCCACGGTCGCGCTGGGCGCGGCCGGGTTCATCGCCAACATCGCCGGTGTCGAGGCGCCCTCGGGCGGTCTGCGCGCGGGCATCGCCCTGGTGATCCTGCTGGGCGGCACCGTGATCAACCTGATCGGCCGCGGCGCGCTCAAGGTCTTCATGACCGCGAGCATCGTCGCCGAGGTGCTCGGCTCCATCGGGCTGGGCACCTGGCTGCTGCTGTTCCACCGCAACAACTCGCTGTCGGTGCTGTTCGACGGCGGCGGCGCCGGCGCCGACACCTGGTCCTACCTGTCGGGGCCGTTCCTGATCGCCGTGGCGTTCATCGGGTTCTCGTTCGTCGGCTTCGAAAGTGCGGGCGCGATCGCCGAGGAGGTGCACGAGCCCCGCCGCGATCTGCCCAAGGCCGTGCTGTTCTCGCTGACCTTCATCGCGATCGTCGTCGCGTACTCGAGCCTCGCGATCATCCTGGCCATCCCCGACATGGCCGCGGTCACGGCCGGATCGGTGGCCGACCCCGTCTACGACACCCTGACCGCGGCCCTGGGCGCCGGCATCGCCAAGCCGGTCGAGGTGCTGTTCGTGGTCGGCTTCCTGGCCAGCTTCCTGGCGCTGCAGACCGCGGCCTCGCGCGTCATCTGGGCCTACGCCCGCGACGGCGCGCTGCCCGCGTCCGGTGTGCTGGCGCGGCTGGGCGGAGCCAGCCGGATGCCCGTGACGGCGATCGGGGTGACGACGGTGGTGGGCGGTGCGCTGTTCGCGCTGTCGATCGTCGCCGGCGACATCTACTCCCTGATGGTCAACTTCACCACCGGCGGGTTCTACCTGGCGTTCCTGTTCCCGCTGATCGGGTTCCTCGTCGTCCAGCTCCGCCGCACCTGGACCGCGCCGTCCTTCTCCCTCGGCCGTCTCGCGCTGCCGGTCGGCGCTGTCGCGGTGGTGTGGGCGGTGCTGCAGATGCTCAACATCTCCTGGCCGCGCGCGGTCTACGAGCAGCGGTACCTCGACTGGTCGGTGTGGATCGGGGTGGCGGTGCTGGCGCTGCTCGGTGCGGTGATCTTCACGGCCGTCCGGTCCCGCATCGTCGCGGTCAGCGTCATCGAAGAGGCCGAAGCGGCCGACGAAGCCGCCGACGAGACGCGGCGGTACACGTGAGCGAGCGCCCGGCGGCGATCGTGACGGGTGCGGCCAGTGGCATCGGCGCCGCCGTCGTCGACGCGTTGCGGAGCCGCGGATTCGCCGTCGCCGGAATCGATCTCGTCGACGCGGACGGAGTCGACCATGCAGTGCGCGCCGACGTCTCCGATCCCGCGGCGGTCGCGTCGGCGGTTGACGACGTCCGCGGCCGGCTCGGACCGGTGCACGCGGCCGTCAGCGTCGCGGGCCACTACGAGATGGCGCCGGTCGACCAGATCAGCGTGACCGCGTGGCGACGCATGCTGCGGGTGCACCTGGGTGGCTTCGTCAACCTCGCGCGCGCCTGCCTGCCCGACCTGACGGCGCACCGCGGCGCGCTGGTGGCCATCGCGAGCGAACTCGCCGTCGGCGGAGGCGACCACGACGCGCACTACGCCGCGGCCAAGGGCGCCCTGCTGGGCGCGGTGCGCAGCCTGGCCGCGGAGGTCGCCCCGGTGGGCGTCCGGGTGAACGCCGTCGCCCCCGGACCCACCGACACGCCCCTGCTGGCGGCCGACTCTCCCTGGCGCGCAAGCGAATACCTGGACACGCTGCCGCTGCGGCGGCTCGCCCTGCCGCACGAGGTGGCCCGCTGCGTCGAGTACCTGGTGTGCGACGCCGGCTTCAGCGCCGGGGACGTGGTCAACGTCAACTCCGGAGCGGTGATATGACGACGTCACTGACAGACCGCGTCGCCCTGGTCACCGGCGCCGCCCAGGGAATGGGCGTCGCCCACGCCCGGCGGTTGGCCGCCGCGGGAGCCACCGTCGCGGTCAACGATCTGCGCGAGAGAGCCGCCCTGACCGAATTGGCCGACAGCATCGGCGGATTCGCGGTGCCCGGCGACGTCTCCGACCCGGCCGAATGCGTGCGGATCGCCGACACCGTCGCCGACACCGCCGGCCGACTGGACGTGCTGGTGGCCAACCACGCCTACATGACGATGGCGCCGCTGCTCGAGCACGACGATGCCGACTGGTGGGCGGTCGTCGACACCAACCTCGGCGGCACCTTCTTCCTGGTGCAGGCGGTGCTCCCGCACATGCGGCGCCACGGGGAGGGGCGCATCGTGGTGATCACCAGTGAATGGGGAGTCACCGGCTGGCCGGAGGCGACGGCCTACGCGGCGTCCAAGGCGGGGTTGATCTCGCTGGTGAAGACCCTCGGCCGCGAACTGGCACCGGAGCGCATCATCGTCAACGCCGTCGCGCCCGGCGTCACCGACACCCCGCAACTGGAGGTCGACGCCGCCGCCGCGGGTGTCGACCTGGCCACCGTGCACGCCCAGTATGCCCAGGGCATTCCTTTGGGCCGCATCGGATCCGCTGCCGAGATCGCGGCCGCCGTGGAACTGCTCGCCGACTTCGAGGTCTCGGCCGTGGTGGGACAGGTGCTGTCCTGCAACGGCGGGTCCACGCGGTCGCGGGTGTGAAAAGGACGCGAAAGGAAGTAGCCATGGCACAGGGATCCCATGTGCGCACCGAGAGCGGCACGCTCGGACAGGTCGACGCCCAGCAGGTGCCCCGCTACGCGGGGCTGGGCACGTTCGCGCGGCTTCCGCAGCGCCACGAGGTCGAGCGCTACGACATCGCGGTGGTGGGCGTTCCGTTCGACAGCGGCGTGACTTACCGACCCGGGGCACGCTTCGGTCCGGCCGCGATCCGGCAGGCCTCGCGGCTGCTCAAGCCCTACCATCCGGCACTCGACGCCACGCCGTTCACCGCGGCGCAGGTGGTCGACGCCGGGGACATCGCGGCCAACCCGTTCGACATCTCCGCCGCGGTCGACCAGATCCGCGACGGCGTGGCGGCGTTGCTGACCGAGGATGGCCACCGGGTGGTGCTTCTCGGTGGCGATCACACGATCGCGCTGCCGTCACTGCAGGCGCTGCACGCCGTGCACGGTCCGCTCGCGCTGGTGCACTTCGACGCGCACCTCGACACGTGGGACACGTATTTCGGGGCGCCGTGCACGCACGGCACGCCGTTCCGGCGCGCCGCTGAGCAGGGGCTGCTGGTCAAGGACCGGTCGGCGCACGTCGGGATTCGGGGGTCGCTGTACGACCGGGCCGATCTGCTCGACGACGCCGAACTCGGGTTCACGGTGGTGCACTGCCGCGACATCGACCGCATCGGTGTGGACGGCACCATCGAGCGGATCCTGGAGCGGGTGGGCGACCATCCGGTGTACGTGTCCATCGACATCGACGTTCTCGATCCCGCGTTTGCGCCCGGCACCGGCACCCCGGAGATCGGCGGGATGACCAGCCGCGAGCTGGTCGCCGTGTTGCGCGCGATGCGGGAGCTGCCGATCGTCGGCGCCGACGTCGTCGAGGTCTCGCCGGCCTACGATCATGCCGAGGTGACCGCCGTCGCGGCGGCGAACCTCGCCTACGAGCTGATCACCCTGATGGCGGGACGATGACCGAATTCGCTTGGCCGCAAGGCAAGGTCGCGGCGGCGGCGTTCACGTTCGACGTCGACGCCGAGTCGGCGGTGCTGTGGGACGCCTCGGGCGACTGGGAGTCGGTGGGCGCCCGGATGAGCGTGATGAGCCATCAGGCCTACGGCCCGCTCGTCGGCCTGCCCCGCATCCTGACTCTGCTCGAGCGGCACCAGATCGCCTCGACGTTCTTCGTACCCGGCCACACCGCCGACCGTTACCCCGAGGCGATCCGCGCCGTCGTGGCGGCCGGTCACGAGATCGCCCATCACGGCTATCTGCACGAGCAGCCCACCCGCCTGTCGCTGGAGGGTGAGATCGACGCGCTGGACCGGGGATTGGCGGCGCTGGCCGACGTCGCCGGGGTGCGGCCGGTGGGCTATCGGGCGCCGATGTGGGACCTGTCCTGGCGCACGCCCGCGCTGCTGGTGGAACGCGGCTTCCTCTACGACTCCAGCCTGATGGACGCCGACCATCCCTACGAGCTCGCAGTCGGTGACGACCACCTCGTCGAGATCCCCATCCAGTGGGCGCTCGACGACTGGGAGCAGTACTGCTTCCTGCCCGACGTCTCGGGCAGCGGGCTCATCGAATCACCGCGCAAGGCAAGGGAACTGTGGCAGCTCGAGTTCGACGCACTGCGCGGGGTCGGCGGCTGCTGGGTGCTGACCAACCATCCCTTTCTGACCGGAAGACCTTCGCGCGCAGCCGAACTCAACGACCTGATCGGGTACGTGGCCGGTCACGACGACGTGTGGACCACCAGCCTCGGCGAAATCGCGACGCACGTGCGCGCGCTGGGGCTGCCGCCGCGCAGCATCAGCCCGCCCGACGTCCCGCGCTGAGGTCTAGTACCGCAGCCGGTCGTCGAGCACGTGGACCGGGGCGTCGCGGTGGCGCGCCGCATAGATCGGGTGCAGCAAGCTCGGATGCTCGCAGTGGGGGCAGGACACCCTCGGGTCTCGCCGGGAGTTGAATGCGAGGTGGTGACAGGCCGAGCACCGCACCACGTACAGCGCGCCGATCCAGTTCAGCAAACCCAGATAGATCGCGAGCGCGGCCAGCGTGGCCAGCGCCGTGATGAGGGCAACGGTCAGTACCTCGTAAACCGTCATATCGGCCTACCTTCTCCACGAAACTGCCTGACGGATTCCTCCACGGTACGCCGCTGACCAGGCGCGGATCAGGCCTTTCGCGCTCTCTTGAAGACCTTCTCCAGGTCCTTGCCGCGGATCCCGTTGCGCTCGGCCCTGCTGACCTTGTGCAGCACCACCGGGCACCGCTTGCAGCGGGGTTTACTGCGGCAGCACTTCTTCTTCGGGGTGAGCTCGGTGAGCTTGCGGGCCACGTGACGGGTGTCTCTCGTTTTCGCGATCGGTGCACGGCACTGCGACAATCACCGGCGTGACTGCACGCCCCGATTTCCGCAACGTCGCCATTGTGGCCCACGTCGACCACGGCAAGACCACGCTGGTCGACGCGATGCTGCGCCAGTCCGGGGCGCTGACCCACCGCGGTGACGACGCGATCGAACGGCTCATGGACTCCGGTGACCTGGAAAAAGAAAAGGGCATCACCATCCTGGCCAAGAACACCGCGGTGCACCGGCACCACGCCGACGGCGGCATGACCGTGATCAATGTCATCGACACCCCGGGTCACGCCGACTTCGGCGGCGAGGTCGAGCGCGGCCTGTCGATGGTCGACGGCGTGCTGCTGCTCGTCGACGCCTCCGAGGGTCCGCTGCCGCAGACCCGGTTCGTGCTGCGCAAGGCGCTGGCCGCGCACCTGCCGGTGATCGTCGTGGTCAACAAGACCGACCGGCCCGACGCCCGCATCGCCGAGGTCGTCGAGGAGAGCCACGACCTGCTGCTCGATGTCGCCTCCGACCTCGACGAAGAGGCGCAGGCGGCCGCCGAGAAAGCGCTCGACCTGCCCACGCTGTACGCGTCGGGCCGCGCCGGCATCGCCAGCACCACCCAGCCCGCCAACGGCGAGAACCCCGACGGGGAGAACCTCGACCCGCTGTTCGATGTGCTGCTCGAGCACATCCCGCCGCCGCAGGGCGACCCCGAGGCGCCGCTGCAGGCGCTCGTCACCAACCTCGACGCGTCGGCGTTCCTGGGCCGGCTCGCGCTGATCCGGATCTACAAGGGACGCATCCGCAAGGGCCAGCAGGTCGCCTGGATGCGCGAGGTCGACGGCCACCCCGTCATCACCACCGCGAAGATCACCGAGCTGCTGGTCACCGAGGGTATCGAGAGAACTGCGGCGGACTCCGCTTCGGCCGGTGACATCGTCGCCGTCGCCGGTATCCCCGACATCATGATCGGTGACACCCTGGCCGACCCCGACCACGCGCACGCGCTGCCCCGCATCACCGTCGACGAACCGGCGATCTCGGTGACCATCGGCACCAACACCTCCCCGATCGCGGGCAAGGTGTCCGGGCACAAGCTCACCGCGCGCATGGTGAAGAGCCGGCTGGACGCCGAACTCGTCGGCAACGTGTCGATCAAGGTCGTCGACATCGGCCGCCCGGACGCCTGGGAGGTGCAGGGCCGCGGCGAGCTGGCGCTGGCGGTCCTCGTCGAGCAGATGCGCCGCGAAGGCTTCGAGCTGACCGTCGGCAAGCCGCAGGTGGTCACCCGCACCATCGACGGCAAGCTGCACGAGCCGTTCGAGGCGATGACGATCGACTGCCCGGAGGAGTTCGTCGGCGCCATCACCCAGCTGATGGCCGCCCGCAAGGGCCGCATGGAAGAGATGACCAACCACGCCGCCGGCTGGGTCCGGATGGACTTCATCGTGCCCAGCCGTGGACTGATCGGGTTCCGCACCGACTTCCTGACGCTGACCCGCGGCACCGGCATCGCCAACGCGGTGTTCGACGGCTACCGGCCGTGGGCGGGGGAGATCCGCGCCCGCCACAGCGGCTCGTTGGTGTCCGACCGCAGCGGTCAGATCACCCCGTTCGCGATGATCCAGCTCGCCGACCGTGGGCAGTTCTTCGTCGAGCCCGGCCAGGAGACCTACGAGGGCCAGGTCGTCGGGATCAACCCGCGCGCCGAGGACCTCGACATCAACATCACCCGCGAGAAGAAGCTCACCAACATGCGGTCGTCCACGGCCGACGTGATGGAGACGCTGGCCCGCCCGCTGGAACTCGACCTCGAGAAGGCGATGGAGTTCTGCGCCGAGGACGAGTGCGTGGAGGTCACCCCGGAGATCGTGCGCGTGCGCAAGGTGGAGCTGACGGCGTCGCTGCGGGCGCGGGCCAAGGCGCGGGCCAAGCAGGCCAATTCGTAGCCGGCCGTCGGCACGCGTCGCCGCCGATCCGGCGGTCGATACGCTGGCAGCGTGCCGACCGCCCGCCGTGTGCTGACCTGCGCGGTCGCGGTGATGGTGCTCCTGGCGGGCTGCACGGTGAGTCCACCGCCCGCGCCGCAGAGCACCGACACCACCGAATCCACGGCCCCGCCGCCGACGAAGGCGACGCAGATCATCATGGCGATCGACTCGATCGGTCCGGGCTTCAACGCCCACCTGCTCTCCGACCAGTCGCCGGTCAACGCGGCGATCAGCTCGCTGGTGCTGCCGAGCTCGTTCCGGCCGATCCCGGATTCCCGCACCCCGACCGGGTCGCGCTGGGAGCTGGACACCTCACTGCTGGAATCCGCCGAGGTCACCAGCCAGGACCCGTTCACCGTCACCTACAAGATCCGCCCCGAGGCGCAGTGGACGGACAACGCGCCCATCGGCGCCGACGACTTCTGGTACCTGTGGCGGCAGATGGTCAGCCAGCCCGGCGCCGTGGACCCGGCCGGCTACGACCTGATCACCGGCGTGCAGTCGGTGGAGGGCGGCAAGACCGCGGTGGTCACCTTCGCCCAGCCGTACCCGGCCTGGCGCGAGCTGTTCAACGACATCCTGCCGGCGCACATCGTCAAGGACGTGCCCGGCGGTTTCCCCGCCGGTCTGGCGCAGGCGTTGCCGGTGACCGGCGGACAGTTCCGGGTGGAGAGCATCGACCCGCAGCGCGACGAGATCCTGCTGGCCCGCAACGACCGCTACTGGGGCAAGCCGGCCACCCCGGATCTCATCCTGTTCCGGCGCGGTGGCGCCCCGGCCGCGCTGGCCGACTCGATCCGCAACGGCGACACCCAGGTCGCCCAGGTGCACGGCGGTTCGGCGGTGTTCGCGCAGCTGTCCGCGATCCCCGACGTCCGCACGGCCCGCATCGTGACCCCGCGCGTCATGCAGCTGTCGCTGCGCGCCCAGCAGCCCGCCCTGACCGACGTCCAGGTGCGCAAGGCGGTCCTCGGTCTGCTCGACGTCGACCTGCTGGCCGCGGTCGGTGCCGGCGACGACAACACCGTGACGTTGGCGCAGGCGCAGGTGCGTTCCCCGTCCGACCCGGGCTACGTGCCGACGGCGCCGGCGGCGATGACGCGCGAGGAGGCGATGGCGCTGCTGGGCGCCGCCGGTTACCGCGTGGACCCCGCGCCCACCTCCACCCCCGGCCAGCAGCCGCCCGGACCGACCCCGCCGGAGAGCAACCGCGGTCAGCTGACCAAGGACGGTGAGCCGCTGACGCTGGTGCTCGGGGTGGCCAACAACGATCCGACCGCGGTCGCGGTGGCCAACACCGCGGCCGACCAACTGCGCAGTGTCGGCATCGCTGCGTCGGTCTCGGCTCTGGACCCGGTGACGCTCTACGGCGACGCGTTGGTCAACAACCGCGTCGACGCGGTGGTCGGGTGGCACCAGGCCGGTGGCGATCTGGCGACCGCGCTGGCGTCGCGCTACGGCTGCCCCGCCCTGGAGGCGACCGCCATCCCCACCGCGACGGCGCTGCCGTCCACCGGTGACAGCCCCACCCCGTCGCCGTCCCCGACGCCGTCCCGGCCGTCCGCCCCGGCGACGACGCCGACGTCTGCGCCGCCGGCGCCGGAATCGGGTCAGCTCGTCCAGGCGCCCAGCAACATCACCGGCATCTGCGACCGGGCGATCCAGCCGCGCATCGACGCGGCGCTGCAGGGAACCGCCGACATCGGCGAGGTGATCGACGAGGTCGAGCCGCGACTGTGGGACATGGCCACGGTGCTGCCGATCCTGCAGGACACCACGATCGTCGCCGCCGGACCGAGCGTGCAGGGCGTCAGCCTGACCGGGGCGGTGCCGGTCGGGATCGTCGGCGACGCCGGGCAGTGGGTCAAGCTGCCGCAGTAGCGGACCGTCGGCGCCGCCGCAGCGCCGCCAGACCGGCGGAGGTGAACGCCGCGAGCGCGAACACCGCCAGCAGCCAGACCGGCGGGCGAGCCAGCTCCCAGACGAACAGCGTCGCGAACAGCGGCGAGCGCTGGGTGATCGCCAGCACGCCCGCCGCACACGTCAGCGACACCGCCGCCACCGGCAGCGCGGTTCCCGCCCCCGCGTTGAGCGCGAGCGCCACCACCGAGCCCGCCGCCGCACCGGTCGCCAGCGCCGGGGTGAGCATCCCGCCCACCGCGCCCGCCCGCAGGAACAGCGCCGTCAGCACCGGCTTGAGCACCAGGATGGCAGCCGCCGCGGTGAGCGTGAGCCCGCTGTTGACGCTCACCTCGAGGACGCTGCGGCCGTTGCCCGGGAGCTCGGGCAGCCAGATCGAACACACGCCGGTGAGCAGTCCGGCCGCCGCGATCGCCGGAATCAGCGCGGCCGACCGCGGCGTGGTCGCCGGTCGCGCGGCGGCGGTCAGCCGGTCGAACGCCAGCCCGACCGCGACCGCGAGCGGCGCCAGCGCCACCGCGAGGAACCCGAACAGGTACGACAGGTCTGCGTCCGGCCACACCAGCGGGTGTTCGAGGTGGGTGACCGGCGCGGCCACGGCGACGGCCAGGCTCGAGGTGATCAGGGCCGTTCCCCAGGCCCGCGGATGCCACGTGCCGAGCAGGATCCGCGTCGCGAACAGCGCGCCGCCCAGCGGCACGCTGTACACCGCACCCAGCCCCGCGCCCGCCGCGCAGGCCAGCAGGATCTCGCGGTCGCGTGCGGTGAGCGCCCACCGCGACGTGCCGAGGTCACCCCAGGCCACGGCGAGCTGCCGCGGTGCTCCTTCGCGGCCGAGCGACGCCCCGGACCCGACGAGCAGCACCTGCAGTCCGGCGTCGACGGTCAAGCCGAGACGGCGGACCGGCCGCTCGCCGGCCAGCACCGCGGACATCCCCTGGACCGGGCGCCGGCGTCGCAGCAGCCACCACCCGAAGCCCGCCAGCGCTCCGCCGACCATCGGCCCCAGCGCACGGCGCAGGTCGCCGCTGTTCTCCACGCCCGTGAGCAGGGTGCCGAACGTGTACCGGTAGGTGAGATGTTCGACGGCGTGCAGCAGCAGTGTCGTCGCTGCGCCTGCCACACCGGCGAGCAGACCGATGAGCACGACGGCGCACCCGTACTCGACAGCGCGGCGGCTCACCAGGGGAATCTAAGGCAAGCTGAGCGCATGGAGACGCCGCGGCTTCTTTTCGTGCACGCCCACCCCGACGACGAGACCCTGACCACCGGCGCGACCATCGCGCACTACTGCGCGCGCGGCGCGCAGGTGCAGGTGCTGACCTGCACGCTCGGCGAGGAGGGCGAGGTCATCGGCGAGCAGTGGGCGCAGCTGGCCGTGGACCGTGCCGACCAGCTCGGCGGCTACCGGATCGGGGAGCTGACCGCCGCGCTGGCCGCGCTCGGGGTGGACCGGCCACGCTTCCTGGGCGGCGCCGGCCGGTGGCGGGACTCCGGCATGGAGGGAACCGCACCGCGGCATCGGCAGCGGTTCGTCGACGGGGACTTCGCGGAGCAGACCGCGGTACTCGCCGCCGTCGTCGACGAGCTGCGCCCGCACGTCGTCGTCACCTACGACCCGCAGGGCGGCTACGGCCACCCCGACCACATCCACGCCCACCGGGTCACGATGGCCGGCGTCGCCGCGGCACGCTGGCGGGTGCCGAAGGTGTACTGGACGGTGATGTCATGGACCGCCCTGTCCGCCGGGCTGGAGGCGCTGACGAACGTGCCCGAGGGGTGGATCCGCGTGGACGCCGGGGCCCTGCCGATCATCGGCTACGCCGACGACGCGATCGACGCGGCGCTCGACGTCGCCGCGCACGTGCCCGCGAAGCTGGCGGCGCTGCGGGCGCACGCGACGCAGGTGCAGGTGTCACCGGACGGCACCGCGATGGCGCTGTCCAACGGCATCGCGTTGCCGGTGCCGTTGGTGGAGCACTACACCCTGGTCGAGGGCGTTGCGGGGGAGCGCGACGACCGGGGCTGGGAAACCGATCTGCTGGCCGGTCTGAGCCTGGGGTGAGGGCGGGCCCGACGGGGTACAGTGCCCTCAACTGCACGGCGCGCGCGGAAGGCATGCACATGGATCCGGATCTCGATCCCAACCTGCAGCACTGGCAGGACCGTCTGGACAACTTCCAGTGGGTCGTCGGTTCCCTGGTGTCCGTGCTCGACAGCATTCCGACCTGACGGCGCCGACCGCGCCGGGGCCCGATCGGCTCCGGCTCCTCGTCCTGGGCGTGCTCGCGCTCGACGGTGTTCTCTCCGCGCTGATGGCCGTGTTCTTCCTGCCGCTGCGCATCGGCGGCGTCCCCCTTCCGATCAGTGCGGTGCTCAGCGGTGCGCTGAACGTCGGGCTGGTGTGGGTGGCGCTGCAGTGGACCACGTCGCCGCGGCTGGCGGCGCTGCCGCTGTGGACCTGGCTGGCGACGGTGCTGCTGTGCACGTTCGGCGGTCCCGGCGACGACATCGTGTTCGGCGGCTCCGGACTGATGGAGTACGCGTCGGTGCTGCTCATCGCCGTCGGTGCGCTGCCGGCGGGCTGGCTGCTGAGCCGGCGGCGGGCCGCGGCCCCCAGCACCGGGGCGGGCGCCCGGACGCGCGCTCGTTGACTACTGTGGCCGGTATGCCAGGCGCCTGGGTTCGTCGAATGTGTGACCCGCGGAAGATCCGCGGCCATGCCGGGGTTATGAGGAAGTGGCTCTGAACCCCCAGCGCGGCACCGACCTGCCCAGCCCCAGCGTCCCCCCTGTCTCGAGCGCGCCGTCCGCGGCCGCGCTGCGGAGGGTGTTGCGCCGCGCGCGTGACGGCGTGGCGCTCAACGTCGACGAAGCCGCGATCGCGTTGACGGCGCGCGGCGACGACCTGGCCGACCTGTGCGCCAGCGCGGCGCGGGTGCGCGACGCCGGCCTGGAGGCCGCCGGCCGTCGCGGGGCCACCGGCAAGCTGCCGGTCAGCTACTCCCGCAAGGTCTTCATCCCCGTCACGCATCTGTGCCGCGACACCTGCCACTACTGCACGTTCGTCACGGTGCCGGGCCGGCTGCGCGCCGCCGGCAAGGGCATGTTCATGGAGGCCGACGAGATCCTCGAGGTGGCCCGCCGCGGCGCCGAATTGGGCTGCAAGGAAGCCTTGTTCACGCTGGGGGACCGGCCGGAGGCGCGCTGGGAGGAGGCGCGCCAGTGGCTCGACGAGCGCGGCTACGACTCGACGCTGGACTACGTGCGGGCCATGGCGATCCGGGTGCTCGAGGAGACCGGGCTGCTGCCGCATCTGAACCCCGGGGTAATGAGCTGGTCGGAGCTGTCCCGGCTCAAGCCCGTCGCTCCGTCGATGGGCATGATGCTCGAGACGACGTCGCGCCGCCTGTTCGAGACCCGCGGGGAGGCGCACTACGGCAGCCCCGACAAGGACCCCGAGGTGCGGTTGCGCACGCTGGCCGACGCCGGCCGGCTGTCCATCCCGTTCACCACCGGGCTGCTCGTCGGCATCGGTGAGACGCTCGCCGAACGCGCAGACACGATCCACGCGATCCGGCGCTCGCACAAGGAGTTCGGCCACGTGCAGGAAGTGATCGTGCAGAACTTCCGCGCCAAGGACCACACCGCGATGGCCTCGGTGCCCGACGCCGGGATCGATGACTTCCTGGCCACCCTGGCCGTCACACGCTTGGTGATGGGGCCGAAGATGCGCATCCAGGCCCCGCCGAATCTGGTGTCGCGGCAGGAGTGCCTGGCGCTGATCGGCGCGGGCGTCGACGACTGGGGCGGGGTGTCACCTCTGACGCCTGACCATGTGAACCCGGAGCGGCCGTGGCCGGCGCTCGACGAGCTGGCCGCGGTGACCGCCGAGGCGGGATACGACCTGGTGCAGCGGCTCACCGCGCAGCCGCAGTACGTACAGGCCGGCGCCGCGTGGATCGACCCGCGGGTGCAGGGTCACGTCAACGCGCTGGCCGACCCCGACACCGGCTACGCGCTGGATGTCAATCCGGTCGGGCGGCCGTGGCAGGAGCCCGACGAGGCCGCCGAGTCGCTGGGCCGCACCGACCTGCACACCGCGATCGACTCGCAAGGACGGCTGACCGAGACGCGCAGCGATCTGGGCAGCGCGTTCGGGGACTGGGAGTCGATCCGGGAGAAGGTCAGCGAGCTGGCAGCCCGTGCCCCCGAACGCCTGGACACCGATGTGCTGGCCGCGCTGCGCTCGGCCGAGCGCGATCCCGCCGGCTGCACCGACGACGAGTACCTGGCCCTGGCCACCGCCGACGGTCCCGCGCTGGAAGCGGTTGCCGCGCTGGCGGATTCGTTGCGCCGGGACACCGTCGGCGATGATGTGACGTTCGTCGTCAACCGCAACATCAACTTCACCAACATCTGCTACACGGGCTGCCGGTTCTGCGCGTTCGCGCAGCGCAAGGGCGACGCCGACGCGTACTCGCTGTCGACCGACGAGGTCGCCGCCCGGGCGTGGGAGGCGCACGTCGCCGGCGCCACCGAGGTGTGCATGCAGGGTGGCATCGACCCGGAGCTTCCCGTGACCGGCTATGCCGACCTGGTGCGCGCGGTCAAGAAGCGGGTGCCCTCGATGCATGTGCACGCGTTCTCCCCCATGGAGATCGCCAACGGGGCGACCAAGAGCGGCATGAGCATCCGCGAGTGGCTGACCGCGCTGCGGGAGGCCGGACTGGACACCATCCCGGGGACCGCGGCGGAGATCCTCGATGACGAGGTGCGCTGGGTCCTGACCAAGGGCAAGCTGCCGACCTCGCTGTGGATCGACGTGATCACCACCGCCCACGAGGTCGGGCTGCGCTCGAGCTCGACGATGATGTACGGGCACGTCGACCAGCCCCGGCACTGGGTGGGACATCTGCGGGTGCTGCGCGGAATCCAGGACCGCACAGGCGGATTCACCGAATTCGTGCCGCTCCCGTTCGTGCACCAGTCCTCGCCGCTGTACCTGGCCGGCGGGGCGCGGCCGGGGCCGACGCATCGCGACAACCGCGCGGTGCACGCGTTGGCGCGGATCATGTTGCACGGCAGGATCTCCAACATCCAGACCAGCTGGGTGAAGCTCGGTGTCGAACGCACCCAGGTGATGCTCACCGGTGGCGCCAACGATCTGGGCGGCACGCTGATGGAGGAGACGATCTCGCGGATGGCGGGCTCGGAGAACGGCAGCGCCAAGACCGTCGCCGAACTGGTTGCGATCGCCGAGGGCATCGGCCGTCCGGCACGCCAGCGCTCGACGGACTACAGGCCGCTGGCCGCGTAACTTTTCGGCGCGCCTGTCGTGGCGCCGATTCACAGCTGCGACTGGTATCACAGTCACTGTGAAACTGCGGCGGGTGCTGACCGGCGGCGGGCTCGAGCTGCAGTCGCTCGACGCCGACGGTGCGTGGCACGCCACGTCGGACGATGCGGCGCTGGGCGGTCGGGTCTTCGACGCGGAGTGGGAGCTCGCCTGCGCGCAGCGCCATCACCAGGCGTCGGGCAACGTCCTGCCCTTCGCGCCCGCGTCGTTCCGCGACTTCATGCTCTACGAGAGGCACGCGATCGACGCGGCCCGCGGTCTGGTGCGCCGGTTCCATCCGGGTCAGTCGCGCGTCACCGGTGTCGTCGAGAGACTGAGCCGGAAACCGTTCCCGCTGTTCAGACCCAAGCCGCTGTTCTACCGGCAACCCATCTACTACATGTCCAACCATCTGAGCTTCGTGCCCAGCGGTACCCCGGTGGCGGTTCCGTCCTACTCGCGCGCACTGGATTTCGAGCTGGAGGTGGGCTTCGTGCTGCGCGCGCCGCTGCTCGACGCCGCGCCCGCCGAGGCGCTCGACGCGATCGGGGCCTTCGTCGTGGTGAACGATTTCAGCGCCCGCGACGTACAACGAAGCGAGATGGCAACGGGACTGGGGCCGCAGAAGGCCAAACACTTCGCCTCGTCGATGTCGGTGCTGGCCGTGACCGCCGACGAGATCCTGCCGCACATCGACGATCTGACGGGGTCCGTCACCGTGAACGGCACGACGGTGGCCACGGTGTTCAGTCGCGGCATGCAGTGGACGCTGGGCGAGGTGCTCGCGCACGCATCCCGGGACGAAAGACTCTATCCCGGTGAACTGTTCGCCATGGGAACCGTGCCCGGTGGAAGCGGTATGGAGACGGGCCACTGGCTGCGCCCCGGCGATCGACTGACGTTGGCCATCGACCAGATCGGCGAGATCAGCCATTCCATCGTGAGTTCCGAGGAGACCCCATGACCACTCTTGCCGGCCTGCCCGCGCACGCTCTGCTCGTCCACGGCGTCGTCGTTCTGGCGCCGCTGACGGCGATCCTGGCCATCCTGTGCGCGGTCTGGCCCGCAGCGCGACAGCGCTTCGTCTGGCTGGTGGTGGCGCTGGCGGCGATCAACCTGGCGCTGACACCGCTGACCACCTCGGCCGGTCAGTGGCTGTACAACCAGGAAAGCGAGCACCGGCCGATCCTCGAGAAGCACGAGGAGCTCGGCGAGACGATGATCTACTACTCCATCGGACTGCTCGTGGTCGCCCTCGCGATCGCGGTGCTGCACGTGCTGGCGCATCGCACCGACAAGACGCGGACCGTGGCCACCGTCGTCGTCGCGGTGGCGGCCGTCCTGGTCGGCGCGTCGGCGATCGTCGGGGTCGTCGGCATCGGACATTCGGGCGCCGAAGCGAAGTGGGGCACCGAATAGCCTGTGGCGGACGTCACCGGCCCCGTGCCGTTCGGTTTGCCGCCTGCCCGCCGTCTCAAGGGCAGTAACGGAAATCGAAGGAGTGGCAATCATGGGAGATCTGTCCGACAAGGCTCAGGAATTCGCCGGTCGCGCAAAGAAAGCCGCCGGCGACGTCACCGGCGATGACAACCTGCGCGCCGAGGGCGCCGCGGACAAGGCCGAGGCCGAGGTGAAGCAGAAGGTCGACGACGTGAAGCAGGCCGTCACCGAAAAGGCCTCCGACATCGCCGATTCGGCGCAGGACAAGGCCGAGGATGTCAAGCAGGCGGTCAGCGAGAAGGTGTCCGATGTCGCCGATTCCGCGCAGGACAAGGCGGTCGAGGTGAAGCACGCGGTCACCGAAACGGCCTCCGACTCGACGTTCGTCGCCGTACTGGCGGTGGTCGGCGCCGCCCTTGTCGCGGCGCTGTTGCTGCGGCGGCGGAGTCGGACTGCGTCCTCGGGGTCCGCGCGGTCCTCGGGCAAGCGACACAAGGGCCGCGCGGTCGCGACCAAGGCCGTGACCGCCGGACTGAAGGAAGCCATCGTGCGGTGACCGACTCGGGCCGCATCACCGATGCGGCCCGAGCCCACGGCGTCAGGCTTGCTTGAGGGCCTCGATCTCGAGGGTGATCGTCACCTTGTCGCCGACGACGGCCCCGCCGGTCTCCAGCGGCATGTCGATGTCGATCCCGAAGTCCTTGCGGTTGAGCACCACCGAGGCCTCGAAGCCGGCGACCTCGCCGTGGCCCATGCCGGGGTTGACACCGTTGAACTCCAGCGTCAACGAGATCGGCTTGGTGACGCCCTTGAGGGTGAAGTCGCCGTCGAGGACGTAGTGGTCACCGTCGGCCCGCACCGCCGTCGAGGTGAAGGTCGCAACGGGGTGGTTCTCGACGTCGAAGAAATCAGCGGCCCGCAGGTGCGCGTCGCGCTGCTCGTTGCGGGTGTTGACGGAGTCGACGGCGATCTCGGCGGTCACCGACGGGGTGCCGTCCTCGGCGACGGTGATGGCGCCGCTGAACGTGTCGAATTCGCCGCGCACCTTGCTGACCATCAGGTGGCGTACCGAGAAGCCGACCGAGGAGTGGACGGGGTCGATCGCCCAGGTGCCGGTGGGCAGGGCGGTGGCGACGGAAACGGGGCTGGTCATGGGTGTTCCTTCCGAGAGCGCGTCGGCCGATCCGACGATCACGCCCGGATAAACGGACCGCAGTCCGAATTCATTCCCGGCGGCGTCGCGGCATCCGAGACCGCGTCGATGTAAGACTTGTCAACATGGCGGCCACGTCGTACCACCACGGCAACCTCCGGCAGACGCTGCTCGACCACGGCGTCGCGCTGGCCCGCGCCGGCGGCCCCGACGCCGTGGTGCTGCGCGACGTCCAGCGCCTGGCCGGTGTCAGCAATTCGGCGGCCTACCGGCACTACGCCGACCGCCGTGCCCTGCTGGGCGCGGTGCAGATTCATGCGATGACCCAACTGGGCGAGGCCATGCGCGACGCGGTGGCGGCGGTGCCCAACCGCGGGCCGCGGGACCGCCGGGCGCTGGCCCGGCTCAGGGCGACGGGCCGCGCCTACGTCGACTTCGCGCTCGCCGAGCCCGGGCTCTTCCGCACCGCATTCGCCAAGGACGGACCCGACCGTGCCGACGAGGACGTCGACCCGTCGCGCCATCCGTTCCAGATCCTGACCGGCTGCATCGACGACCTCGTGGAGGTCGGGGTGCTGGCCGCGGACCGTCGCGCCGGCTTCGACGAGGCGGCATGGGCCGCCGTGCACGGTCTGGCGACGCTCTTTCTCGACGGGCCGCTGAGCCACGCCGGCGCCGAGGAGAAGCGGCTGATCAGCGAGCGGCTTCTCCAGGTCGTCGAGGACGGACTGCGATCGGCGCCACGCGCCTGACTCCATGTTGACAGCGTTAACTTGGCCTGCCATGCTCGCAGGTGTTAACACTGTCAACATAGAGGTGGCCGCCATGTCCCTGACCGCAGTCCCGCCCCGGCACCGCATGGCCGCGTCGTCGAAACCGATTGCCGCACTGGTCGTCACGCTGGTGGCCGCACTGGCCATCAACGTGGAGACGACGATCGTCAACGTCGCTCTGCCGACCCTGAATTCGGAACTGGGTGCCTCGACCCGAGGGCTGCAGTGGATCGTCGACGCCTACAACCTCGCGTTCGCCGCGCTGGTGCTCGCGGGCGGCACCGTCGGCGACAAGTTCGGTCGGCGACGCACGCTGATCGCCGGTCTGCTGCTGTTCGCCGCGGCGAGCGTCGGTGCGGCCCTGTGCACGACGACCGACGCGCTGATCCTGATGCGGGTGGTGATGGGCGTGGCCTCGGCGCTGATCTATCCGACCACGCTGGCGATCATCACCGACACGTTCCGCGACCCGCGTCGGCGCGCCGCAGCGATCGGGGCGTGGGGGGCGGTGACCGGCCTCGGGGTCGCCATCGGCCCGATCCTCGGCGGAGCGCTTCTCGAAAGCTTCTGGTGGGGAAGCCTTTTCCTGGCGCTCGCACCCATCGCGCTGCTGGCCGCGCTCGCTGCTCCGTGGGCGATCCGCGCGGCGGCGCCGGCCGACCGGACACGGATGGACCTCGGCGGGGTGGCGGTGTCGGTGATCCTGCTCGGCGCGCTCGTCTACACGATCATCGAGGCGCCCGCCCGCGGATGGGGCAGCGCCGCAACGCTCGGCGGCTTCGCCGTCGCGCTCTGCGCCGGGCTGGTGTTCGTCGGATGGGAACGCCGCCGTCCCGATCCACTGATCGACGTGTCGCTGTTCGCCAACCTGAGGTTCAGTGCCGCCAGCGGCGCGGTCACCGTGGCGTTCTTCGCGCTGTTCGGATTCATCTTCCTGATCACCCAGTTCATGCAGTTGCTCCAAGGGTTCAGCCCTCTGGGCACGGGCGTGCGCATCCTGCCGGTCGCGCTGTCGATCGCGGTCGGCTCGGTGCTCGGCACCCGGCTCGCGGTCACCCGGGTCGGCACGAAAATGATTGTCGCAGTGGGCTTGTTGATGATGGCGGCGTCGTTCGCGTGGATCTCCACGATCGACCTCACCGTCTCCTACCTCGAGATGGCGGCGCAGATGGTGCTGCTCGGCGGCGGGCTGGGCCTGACCTCGGCACCGGCGACCGACTCGATCATGGGGGTGGTGCGCCCCGAGCAGGCCGGCGCGGGCTCGGCCGTCAACGACGCCACCCGCCAGGTCGGCGGAACGCTCGGGGTCGCCGTGATCGGCAGCATCTTCGCCACGCTCTACACCGGCGGCCTCGGCGACACCCCGGCCGTCGCACTGCTGCCCCCGGCGCTGCGCAGTCTGGTCGGCGAAGGGCTGGCACAGGGTCTGGGCGTCGCGGCGCAGGCGCCCGAACCTGTCGCGACAGCCCTGCGAGCCGGTGTCACCGACGCGTTCCTGTCCGGTCTCGGGGCGGGCTGCCTGACCGCGGCCGCCGTGTGCCTGGCAGGCGCGGTGTTCGTCGCGGCGTTCCTGCCCGCCCACCCGCGGGCCGAGGTTCCGGCATGACGATCGCCGACCGGTACGGGCCGTGGGCGCTGGTCACGGGCGCCAGCGACGGGATCGGCCAGGCGACCGCCCGGCACCTCGCCGCGGCCGGCGTGCACGTGGTGCTGGTCGCGCGACGTGAGCCCGCTCTGCGGGACCTCGCCGAGGAGCTCGAGCGCAGCCATCACATCCAGACCCGGGTGGTGGCCGTCGACCTGGCCCGTCCTGCCGCGGCCGCCGAGGTGGCCGACGCGTGTGCGGGCGTCGACGTCGGCCTCGTCGTGCTCGCCGCGGGCTTCGGCGCGGCGGGCCCTTTCCTGGCGTCGCCGTCGGCCACTGCGCTGGAGATGATCGACGTCAACGTCACCGCGGTCACCGCGCTCACCCATGTCATGGGCGGCCGACTGGTAGCGCGCGGCCGCGGCGGCATCGTGGTGTTCGGCTCGATCCTGGGGTGGCAGGGCGTGCCCGGGCAGGCCGTCTATGCGGCCACGAAGGCATACGTCCAGACGCTGGCGAGGGGCTGCACCGCGAACTGGCCGACCGCGGCGTCGACGTCGTGTCCGTCGCGCCCGGCCCGGTGCACTCCGGTTTCGCGGCGCGCGCCCGCATGACGATGCGATCGGCCACCGCGCCCGACGTCGTCGCCGCGGGCGCGCTGAGGAGACTCGGCCACGGCGTGACCGCGGTGCCCGGCGTCCGGGGCCGGGGGCTGACGCTCGCGCTGGCGCCGCTGCCTCGCCGTGTCCGGTCCGCGATCCTGGGTCGCGTGGTCGCCGGCATGGTGGACGCCGGCCCGGGCTGACGCAGATGCGTGTGGTGCTAGGCGTCCAGTAAATGAGACGTTTAGTATCTGTAACCACGCGCAACCCCTAACCCGGTTGCGCGTACGAGTTAGGGCACACTGGCACGCGCGTCCAACCAGCGGCAGGGATACTTGCCACAACGGTTGCGCCCACCAGTGCGCTTGCCGGGACAGCCCCACCGGACAGGTAGTTCGAGAGGACTTAGGAGAAGTTCGTGACGTACACGATTGCCGAGCCCTGCGTCGACGTCAAAGACAAGGCATGTATCGAGGAGTGCCCGGTCGATTGCATCTACGAGGGCGCACGCATGCTGTACATCCACCCGGACGAGTGCGTCGACTGCGGCGCCTGTGAGCCGGTGTGCCCTGTCGAGGCCATCTACTACGAAGACGATGTGCCGGACCAGTGGAGCAGCTACACCCAGATCAACGCGGATTTCTTCAGCGAACTCGGGTCGCCCGGCGGCGCGTCGAAGGTCGGCCAGACCGACAACGACCCGCAGGCGGTCAAGGACCTGCCCCCGCAGGGCGAAGACTGAGCACGACCCCACGGCCTGAGGCGCGCCGGCCACTGCGGTCGGCGGCGCTGCCGGTGTTCCCCTGGGACACCCTCGCCGACGTCACGGCGACCGCCCGCGCACACCCCGACGGCATCGTCGACCTGTCGGTCGGCACGCCGGTCGATCCCGTCGCGCCGGTGATCCGGGAGGCGCTGGCTGCGGCCAGCGCCGCGCCCGGCTATCCGACCACTGCGGGCACCGCCGCGCTGCGCGAGGCCGCGGTCGCCGCGCTGGACCGCCGGTACGGGATCACCGGTCTCACGCCGACCGCGGTGCTGCCGGTGATCGGCACCAAGGAACTGATCGCGTGGCTGCCGACGCTGCTCGGCCTCGGCGCCGCGGACACGGTCGTCGTCCCCGAGCTTGCCTATCCCACCTACGAGGTGGGCGCGCTGCTCGCCGGTGCCGCCGTCGCGCGCGCCGACTCGCTGACCCAGCTCGGGCCGTCGGTACCCGCGCTGGTGTACCTCAACTCGCCGAGCAACCCGACCGGCAAGGTCCTCGGCGTCGAGCACCTGCGCAAGGTGGTCGGCTGGGCCCGTGAGCGGGGCGTGCTCGTCGCCTCCGACGAGTGCTACCTGGGGCTGGGTTGGGACACCGCGCCGCTGTCGGTGCTCCATCCCGATGTCTGCGACGGTGACCACACCGGTCTGCTGGCGTTGCACTCGCTGTCGAAGACGTCGTCACTGGCCGGCTACCGGGCCGGATTCGTCGCCGGGGACGCGGCCGTGGTCGCCGAGCTGCTCGCGGTCCGCAAGCACGCCGGCATGATGGTGCCCACCCCGGTGCAGGCCGCGATGGTGGCCGCCCTCGACGACGACGAGCACGAACGCGAGCAGCGCGCCCGCTATGCGCGCCGCCGCGAGCAGCTCTTGCCTGCGCTGCGGGGTGCGGGTTTCACCGTGGACCACTCCGAGGCCGGGCTGTATCTGTGGGCCACCCGCGGCGAGCCCTGCCGGGACACCCTGGCCTGGCTCGCCGAGCGCGGCATCCTCGTCGCGCCGGGCGAGTTCTACGGCCCCCGCGGTGCGCAGCACGTCCGGGTCGCATTGACCGCGACCGACGAGCGCATCGCCGCCGCGGCGGCCCGCCTGGCGGATTCGGCGCGCTGACGCACCTTGAGGGTTAGTGCGCGCGCCCGATTCGCTACACCTCTGTGGCGCGCAGCGCCAATGCCAGCACCAGGCGGTCGTCGGGGTCGTCCAGCGAGGTCGCCAGCAGCTTCTCCACCCGCCGGATGCGGTAGCGCACGGTGTTGGGATGCACGTGCAGACGCTGGGCGATCGCCCCGATGTCACCGAAGCCGTCGAGGAAGGCCTGCAGCGTGGTCGCCAGCATCGGCTCCTGCTCGCGCAGCGCGCGCACCCGCGGATCGACGAGCCGCGGCTGCGCCGCCACCTGCGAGACGATCTCGTCGAGCAGCACCGTCGTGCGGGCCTCGTCGACCGTCGTGACCTGACCGATCGCGCCGGGATGGCGCTGCGCGCTGTCGAACACGCGATCCACCTCGGCCCGGGCCGCCGCCGCGGCGGCCACGCCCGCCAGCGGGCAGGCCGTCACCGCCCGCACCTCAAGGTCGAGTTCGCGGCGCAGCGCGGCGACCAGGCCGCGCGCCCACGAGGTCANGCGGCGGCCACGCCCGCCAGCGGGCAGGCCGTCACCGCCCGCACCTCAAGGTCGAGTTCGCGGCGCAGCGCGGCGACCAGGCCGCGCGCCCACGAGGTCACCGACGCGGCCCCGGAGACCTTGGGCAGCACCACGAACACCCGGTCGCCCGCGCTGACCACCTGTGCGTCGGCGCGAAAAGCAGTCGCGCTCAACGCGATCACATCGGCGGGCACCGAATGGTCCAGGCCGCGGAACCCGACCACCGCCGCGCGGGCGTCGGCGGGGATACCGAGATCGCGGGCCAGCGCCGCCACGTCGTCGGCGTCCGTGCCGGCGAGGCCCAGCAGCTGCTGCACCCGCGCGGTGTGCTGCGACGGCGCCGCGGCCAGCCGTGCCATGATGCGCGCCGCCAGCACGGCCCCGCCGCGCAGAATCTCCTCGACGTCGTCAGCCAGCGGCGCCGACCCCTGCTGGAGCCAGATCGTCCCGGCGAAGCCCGGCCGCTCCCGGTCCCCGGACGGAAGATGCACGCCGACCGCCAGCCGCGGCCGCAACCCGAGTTCGGGACGCTCGGCGACCCGCACCACCTCCGAGCCGGCGCGCAGCGCATCGAAGATGCCCCACTGGCCGATCCACTCCAGATGCTCGGGCGGACCGGACCGGCCCAGGATCGTCAGCCGGCGCAGCTCGTCGGCCTCCCCGCTGGAGGCCGAGTACGCGAGCATCCGGCTGTCGGCGTCCTCGATGCACACCATGCCGCGGGTGCGGTCGGCGATCGACTGGGCCAGCCCGAACAGGTCGGTGCCCGAATCATGCTGCGGGTCAGCGCGATCGCCGTGGTGCTCGAAGGCGTGGTTGACGAGGCGGTACAGGTGTTCCCAGCGGGCCTGCGGTTCGACGGCGACCACCGCGGCGCCCAGTGCCGCCGCCCGGGTGACCGCCGCCGCGGTGGGTTCCTTGACGAAGATCGCCGCGGGCCGGCCGGCATGCCGTTCGAGCCATCCGACCGCCTCGATATCGGAGACCCCGAGCAGGAAGAACACGTCGGCCGGCCCGGGGCCGACGGCCAGCCCGAGACGCACGTCGTCGGCGTCGACGAGCGCCACCGAGCTCACCGGCATGTCCAGCCCGCGCGGCGCCTCGACGAGCGTCACCATCGTGCGGTCGAGCGCCAGGAGGAGCTGGCCCAGGCCCAGGCCCGTCGATGTCGCCGCCATGGCGCCTCCCTCTTGTGTGATCCAACCAACAAGTCTGCCAGGTGTTGTTCGATCGGCCATCGGATAACGCGGCCGAAGTGGGCATGCTTGGGCACATGGATGCGATCACCGACGTACCGCTGCCCGCCAACGAGCCGGTCGGGGACTTCGCCCCCGGTTCCCCGGAACGCGCGAGGCTGCTCGACGCACTGACCCGGCTCGCCGCCGACCCGATCGACCTGCCGCACGTCATCGGCGGCCGGCACCGCATGGGTGCCGGCGAGCGTATCGACGTCGTGCAGCCGCACCGGCACGCCGCGCGGCTGGGCACGCTGACCAACGCCGACCACGCCGACGCCACCGCCGCCGTCGAGGCCGCGCTCGCCGCCAAGGCCGACTGGGAGGCCACCCCGTTCGACGAGCGCGCCGCGGTGTTCCTGCGCGCGGCCGACCTGCTCGCCGGACCGTGGCGTGAGAAGATCGCCGCCGCCACGATGCTCGGCCAGTCCAAGTCCGCCTACCAGGCCGAGATCGACGCGCCGTGCGAGCTCGTCGACTTCTGGCGGTTCAACGTCGCGTTCGCCCGGCAGATCCTCGCCGAGCAACCCGTCAGCGGACACGGGGTGTGGAACCGCACCGATCACCGCCCGCTCGAGGGCTTCGTCTACGCGATCACCCCGTTCAACTTCACCGCGATCGCCGGCAACCTGCCCACCGCACCCGCTCTGATGGGCAACACCGTGGTGTGGAAGCCGTCGCCCACGCAGACGTTCGCGGCGTACATGACCATGCAGCTGCTCGAGGCGGCCGGCCTGCCGCCGGGGGTCATCAACCTCGTCGCCGGTGACGGCAAGGCAGTGTCCGACGTCGCGCTGGCCGACCCGCGGCTGGCGGGCATCCACTTCACCGGGTCCACCGCGACGTTCCAGCACCTGTGGCGCGAGGTCGGCACCCACATCGACCGCTACGACACCTACCCGCGGCTGGTCGGGGAGACCGGCGGCAAGGACTTCGTCGTCGCCCACGCATCCGCGCATCCGGATGTGTTGCGTACCGCCCTGATTCGCGGTGCGTTCGACTACCAGGGGCAGAAGTGCTCGGCCGCATCGCGGGCCTACGTCGCGCGCTCGGTGTGGCAGCAGATGGGCGACGACTTCCTCGGCGCCACCGAAGCGCTGCGCTACGGCGACGTCACCGACCTGACCAACTTCGGCGGCGCGCTGATCGACGAGCGGGCGTTCGCCAAGAACGTGGCCGCGATCGAGCGGGCCAAGGGCGCGGCGGGTGTCACGCTGGCCGCCGGCGGCGAATACGACGACAGCGAAGGCTATTTCGTCCGCCCCACCGTGCTGCTGTCCGATGATCCGACCGACGAGGCGTTCTCGACCGAGTACTTCGGGCCGCTGCTGGCCGTGCACGTCTACCCCGACGACGACTACGACCGCATCCTCGACGTCGTCGACGGCGGGGCCCGGTACGCGCTGACCGGTGCGGTGATCGCCAACGACCGCGCCGCGGTGCTCACCGCGCAGCAGCGACTCCGGCACGCGGCGGGCAACTTCTACGTCAACGACAAGCCGACCGGCGCCGTCGTGGGCCAGCAGCCCTTCGGCGGCTCACGGGCCTCGGGCACCAACGACAAGGCCGGTTCGGCGCTGAACCTGACGCGGTGGACGTCGGCCCGCTCCATCAAGGAGACCTTCGTCCCCCCCACCCACCACACCTATCCCCACATGGAGGGCTGAGTCATGGGCGTGTTCGGACAGTTCGCGCGACCGGTCATCCTGGCCGCCGCCAAGCAGGACGGCCTGCGCCGCGCCGCCGAACGGGTCCCGCTGACCCGGCGGGTGGTGCACCGCTTCGTGCCGGGTGAAGGACTCGACGACGTGATGACGGCGATTGTCGCGCTGCGGGATTCGTCCCGGCTGGTGTCGATCGACTACCTCGGCGAGGACGTCACCGACGCCGATGCCGCCGATGCGACGGTCCAGGCGTACCTGGGCCTGCTCGCCGCGCTCGCCGGCCGGTCGGAGGCGGCGGAGCCGCGGGTGCGTCCGCTCGAGGTGTCACTGAAGCTCTCCGCCCTCGGGCAGGCATTGCCGCACGACGGCGAGAAGATCGCCCTGGAGAACGCGCGCACCATCTGCGAAGCCGCGCACCGCGCCGGGGTGTGGGTGACCGTGGACGCGGAGGACCACACCACGACGGATTCGACGCTGTCGATCGTGCGGGACCTGCGGGTCGACTTCGAGTGGGTGGGCACCGTGCTGCAGGCCTACCTCAAGCGGACCAAGGCCGACTGCTCGGAGTTTGCGGCCTCGGGGGCCCGAATCAGGTTGTGCAAGGGCGCTTATGACGAGCCGGCGTCGGTGGCCTACCGCGACACCGACCAGATCACCGACTCCTACCTGGGGTGTCTGCGCATCCTGATGGCCGGCCGCGGCTACCCGATGGTGGCCTCACACGATCCGGAGATCATCGCCGCGGTGGCGCCGATGGTCCGCGAGAATCAACGCAGCACCGACGATTTCGAGTACCAGATGCTCTACGGAATCCGCGACGGCGAGCAGCGCCGGCTGGCCGACGAGGGCAACCACGTGCGGGTGTACGTGCCGTTCGGCTCGCAGTGGTACGGCTACTTCGTGCGCAGGCTCGCCGAGCGGCCGGCCAATCTGACGTTCTTCCTGCGGGCGTTGACCGAGCGGCGCGCTCAGGCCGGATAGGCGGCGACGGGCATCACCACGGTGCCCTTGCAGATGCCGTCGAGGATCTCGGTGCGCCAGCTGCCGTACATCGAGCCGTCCAGCGTCGGTGCGTAGAACACCAGTGAGCGCGCCGGGGCGTACTCGCGCGGCACGTCGTCGCCGCGGAAACACTCCCACTGCCAGTTGTAGTTGAACACCCACTGCTTGCCGTCCCACGTGTACCGGCTCGGCTGGGGGATCGTCGGATTGCTCGGCGCGGGACCGTCTTTCGCGGTCGCCACGCAGGTGCCCGCGCACGAGGTGCTGAAGGTGTACTGCGCACGAAAATCCGGTTCGGGCTGGCGGGCCGCGATGCTGGTGCCCAGCTTGTTCGACGCGAAGGTGATCACCGTGTAGCGCCCACTCCACTCCGGCGGCGCCGCCGCGGCGGTGGCACCGGGGCAGACACAGGCCGCCGCGACGAGCGTCGCCGCCGCCAGTGCACTCCGTCGGGCAGACATGGTCCCTCGCAATGGTTCTCCAGTGACCTCTGCAACGTATCGGTCCGGGACCCCGCGGTGGCCCTTCGACACGACACCCACGGGCACGGTTGCGTCACGGGTTGGTCTCGCCGGCGCGCGTCAGTGTCCCGCGAGCAGCAGCAGCGTCCAGGCGGCCATCGACTGCGCGTCGGTGATCACGCCGTCGCGCATCATCTGTTCGATCTCGGCGCGCTCGAACCACGCGCTGCGCATGTCCTGCTCCTCGTGTTCGCGGTCGTGCGGCCCCTCGACGATCCCGGTGGCCAGGAAGACCCGACCTCGTTGGCTGCTCATCCCGGGCGCGACGTCGAGCATGCCGAGTTCGACCAGCGATGCCGCGGTCAGGCCGGTCTCCTCGCGCAGTTCGCGGGCCGCCAGCGCGGCCGGCTCGAGATCGGCCCGGTCGGGCGCGGTGCCCTGCGGAAACTCCCAGCGCCGCAACCCCAGCGGATAGCGGAACTGCTCCACCAGATGGAACCGGTCCCCGTCACGGGGGATCACCAGCGCGTACGTCGGCTTGTCGACCACCGCGTAGATGCCGCTGCTGCCGTCGGGCCTGCGGATGTCGTCCTCACGGATCGTCAACCAGTTGTTCTGGTACACCTGGCGGGAGGCGAGCGCCCGGATCGAATCCATCGCATCAGTATGACCGGCGGGTAGCCTCAGTTCTCGTGCTGCTGGCCTCCCTGAACCCCGCGGCCGTCGCCGCGGGCGCCGACATCGACGACGCCGTGCGCATCGACGGCGTGACGCTCAGTCGCAGCGATCTGGTGGGCGCGGCCACCTCGGTCGCCGAACGGGTGGGTGGCGCCGCCGCGGTCGCCGTGCTGGCCCGCCCGACACCGACCACGGTGCTCGCCGTCGTCGGCTGCCTGATCGCCGGGGTGCCCGTCGTCCCCGTGCCCGCCGACGTGGGCGCCGCCGAGCGCCGACACATCCTCACCGACTCCGGCGCCCAGGCATGGCTGGGCGAACGGCCCGACGACACCGACGGCTTGGCGCACATTCCGGTGCGGCTGCACGCGCGGTCCTGGCACCGCTACGCCGAACCGCCACCGGACGCCACCGCGCTGATCGTCTACACCTCCGGCACCACCGGCCTGCCCAAGGGCGTGCTGCTCAGCCGCCGGGCGATCGCCGCCGACCTGGACATGCTCGCCGCGGCGTGGCAGTGGACGGCCGAGGACACCCTTGTTCACGGGCTGCCGCTGTACCACGTGCACGGCCTGGTGCTGGGCCTGCTGGGATCGCTGCGGGTCGGCAACCGCTTCGTCCACACCGGCAAGCCCACGCCGGAGAACTACGCGCAGGCCGTGGCCGGGGGCGGGTCGCTGGTGTTCGGCGTGCCCACCGTCTGGTCGCGGATCGTCGCCGACGGCGACGCCGCCCGCGCGCTGGCGCCGGCCCGGCTGCTGGTCTCGGGCAGTGCGCCGCTGCCCGTGCCGGTGTTCGACGGGCTGGCCGCGCTCAGCGGCCACCAGCCGGTGGAACGGTACGGCAGTACCGAAGCTCTGATCACGCTGAGCACCCTGGCCGCCGGGGAGCGCCGTCCCGGCTGGGTCGGGCTGCCGCTCGAGGGGGTCACCACCCGACTGGTCGCCGAGGACGGCACCGCCGTGCCGCACGACGGCGAGAGCATCGGGGCGCTGCACCTGCAGAGCCCCACGCTGTTCGACGGCTATCTGAATCGCCCCGACGCCACTGCCGAGGTGCTGGACGCCGACGGCTGGTACCACACCGGCGATGTCGCGGTGATCGACGCGGGCGGGATGCACCGCATCGTGGGCCGCGCGTCGGTCGACCTGATCAAGAGCGGCGGCTTCCGGATCGGTGCGGGCGAGATCGAGACCGTGCTCCTCGGTCATTCCGGGGTGGCCGAGGCCGCGGTCATCGGGGCGCCCGACGCCGACCTCGGGCAACGGATCGTCGCGTTCGTGGTCGGCGATGCAGCCCCCGAGGAGTTGATCAATCATGTCGCACAGCAGCTTTCGGTGCACAAGCGACCGCGTGAGGTCCGCGTCGTGGACGCCCTGCCACGCAACGCGATGGGGAAGGTCTTGAAGAAGGAACTGCTGCAATGGGTCTGAGGTTCTCCGAGGTGTGCATCGACGCTCACGACACGCAGGCGCTGGCGGCCTGGTGGGCCCGAGTCCTGGGCTGGCCGGCCGAGGACACCGACGACGGCGACGTCGCGCTGCGCGCCCCGGCGGGCGCCGGCCCGGACTGGCTGTTCCTCGCCGTGCCGGACGAGAAGGTGGTGAAGAACCGGATCCACTTCGACTTCACCCCCGACGACCAGGACGCCGAGGTCGCCCGCGTGCTGGAGCTCGGAGCGCGCCGGGTGGATATCGGTCAGGGTGACGAGAGCTGGGTGGTGCTCGCCGACCCCGAGGGCAACGAGTTCTGCATCCTGGCAGCCGACGAGTGAATCCCGTTTCCCCGCGAGCGTGCGGGTCTGCACGCGACACGCCGCGCCGTTCCGGCATTCCGCGCACGCTCGCGGCGCTCGGCGGAGCGCTGGCGTTCGCGCTGACGGCGTGCGGCCAGTCACCCGAGGTGATGCTCGTCCAGACCAGCATCGAACTGCCCCCGCCGCCGCCCGAGCCGGTGACGCCGCCCCCGCCCGGTGATCAGCTGGTGATCGGTCCCGCCGCTGTCGACACCACCGGCGGCTGGCTGCCCGACGGCACCACACTCTCACCGTTCGATGTCACGAATCCGATTCTCTCGCAGATCGATCCGGCACTGCTGACCGCTGTGCAGAACGCCGCGCGGGCCGCCGAGGCCGCGGGTATCGAGCTGCGCGTCACCTCGGGCTGGCGCTCGAAAGGCTTCCAGCAGAGGCTGTTCGACGACGCGGTGGGGACCTACGGCAGCGTCGCGGCGGCCGCGCAGTTCGTCGCGACCCCCGAGGTGTCCAAGCACGTCACCGGTCAGGCCATCGACATCGGTCCGCCCGAGGCGGATCAGTGGCTGATCGCCAACGGAAGGCAGTTCGGGCTGTGCCAGATCTACGCCAACGAGATCTGGCACTTCGAGCTCGCCGCCGACGCGCAGGGCAACTGTCCGCCGCTGCGGCCCAACGCCGCGGGCTGACCTACGGCTGAGCCGGAAAGGCATTGCGGGACAGTGCGACGACGGCGGTGCCCGCGCCGATCAGTGCGATGGCGACCCAGGGGAGCACGCCCAGGCCGGCGGTCTCGAGTAGCGCGGCGCCGATGGCCGATCCACCGGCGATTCCCACGTTCGACGTGGCGTTGACCCAGGCCCCCGCGCGTTCGGGCGACACCGCGTGGGTGCGCACCGCGCACGCCTGATACAGCGACGGCACCCCGCCGAACGCGCCGCACCAGATCGCCGTCGCGGCCAGCACGCCGGCCATCACCGGCCACGCGACACCCAGCACGGCCACCGCGATCATCGTGACGCAGAGGATGATCAGCGTGGTTCGGCGCGGATTGCGATCCAGGCCGCGGCCCGCGTACCACAGTCCGATCAGCCCGCAGGCGCCGCACCCGAGCAGGATCGGGCCGATGAACGCCGCATCCACGCCGCTGCCGATGAGCAGCAGGCTGATGAAGGTGTAGGCGGTGAAATGTCCGATGAACACGAGCATGTTGGACGCCGACACGGCCACCAGCCGGCCGCGACGGCCCGGCTCGCGTGCTCCGGTTTCGCTGGTGTTGGCTACGCCCGGTAGCACGGCGCCGATCCACGCGAGGGTGCCGACGGCCGCGACGGCGAGCGCCGCGAACGGCGTGCGCCAGCCGGTGGCCGCGCCGAGTGACGTCAGCAGCGGCACGCCGAGCACCAGGCCGGCCGAGACGCCGCATCCTGCGATCGCCAGCGCTCTGCCCACGAGTGCCCGGGACACCAGCCGTGGCGTGTACCCGATCAGCAGCGAGAAGAACAGGGCGTGGGTGAGACCGCCGACGGTCCGGCCCGCCGCGACGACCGCGAACGACGGCGCCAGGGCGACCGCGGCATTGCTCACCGCGTACCCCGCCACGGTGGCCATCAGCAGCGGCTTGCGGGCGAACCGCGAGGTGACCATCGT
The DNA here is from genome assembly GCF_001044255.1 of Mycolicibacterium chubuense. GTDB lineage: Bacteria > Actinomycetota > Actinomycetes > Mycobacteriales > Mycobacteriaceae > Mycobacterium > Mycobacterium chubuense. The sequence continues at coordinate 195,224 of NZ_JYNX01000034.1, read as the reverse complement.
CAGCGGCACCGCGAACACGGCCACCATCACCGCGTACAGCCCGACGAGGAGGCCGGTCGTGGCGTCCGACACCCCGAACGCCGCGCCGAGGTCGGGCAGCAGGCCCACCGGGAGCATCTCCGTGGTCACCGCCAGGCACGAGGCCAGCGCCAGCGAGAGCAGCGCCGGCAGGGCGTCGCGGAGTCCGCGCGTCGCGGCCTGATCGATGGTCACACTCACGCGGTGTGAATATACTCAACGGGCGAGTTTAAACCAAAGGAATACTCACGTCATGGTTTCCCCGCAGTCCGGACGGCTCCGGTGGCACAGTGCCGCCGAGCTTCTCGGGGTCGTGCGTGCCGAGCCGGGCATCACCCGGGCCGCGGCGGCCGCGCGCCTCGGGATCGGCAGCGGCGGGGCCAGTGAACTGATCTCCCGGATGCGCGCAGCCCGGCTGCTCGACGAGGCGCCCGCTCCGGCCCGGGGCCGGGGCCGGCCGACGACCGTGCTCGGCGGCCACGACGAGGGACCGCTCGTGCTGGCGGCGGAGTTGCGGGCCGCTGACTGGCGGCTGGCGCTCGCCGGCCTCGACGGCAGACCCGACATGGTGGCCCGGCATGGCTATCCGGGCGACCTCGACGACGCACTCGGCCGGCTGGCCGGCGCGATCGGCACCGTCTACCGCCGCCATGCCCCCCGGCTCACGGCCGTCTCGGTGTCGGTGGCGGGAACGGTCAGCGATGCCCGGCTGGTGCAGTTCACCTCGCGCGGGCGCCGCGACGTCGACCTGTCGGTGCTGACCGCGAAGATCCCTCGCCGCGCCAACATTCCCGTCCTGGTCGGCAATGACGCCACGCTGGCCGGGCTCGCCGAGGCCCGCACGGGGGCCGCCCGCGCCGCGTCGACCGCGCTACACCTGATGGTCGCCAAAGGTGTCGGTGGGGTGCTGGTGGTGCACGGCGAGCCGGTGTCCGGAGCGCACGGCGCAGCGGGGGAGTACGGCCACATCCCGTTCGGTGATCCGGCGCTGATCTGCCCCTGCGGTGCCCGCGGCTGCTGGGACCTCACCGTGGACGGCCGCGCGATGGCGCGTCACCTCGGCGTCGACGAGCCCGCCGACCCCGTCGACTATCTGCACGGGCTACTCGGCCGTCGGGATGCCAAGACGCGCAGTGCTTTTCGGAAGGTCACGATCTCGCTCGGCCGGGGCGCCGGGGCGCTGGTGAACCTCCACGATCCCCAGGTGGTGACGCTGGGAGGTGTCGCGGCGCTGCTGCGGGCCTGTGCCACCGAGGAATTCGAGGCCGCCTACCGCGACGCCCTGATGGCGTTCCGCAAGGAATCGCCGCCGCCGGTGCGCGACGCCCAGCACGGTGAGGACGGCCCCTTGCACGGTGCGGTGATTCGGGCGCTCGACCACGTCACGACGCCCGACGCGCTGGCCGCGTGGGCGGCGCGCCACCGTGCGTGACGGGCGCGCTCAATTGGCGTGCAGGGCCTCGTTCAGCGTGATGCCGGTGCCGTCGCGCTTGACCACCTCGACCGCCCCGGTCAACGAATTGCGGCGGAACAGCAGGTTGTTCGCGCCGGAGAGCTCGCGGGCCTTCACGCTCTGCCCGTCACCGGTCACGACTTTCGTGCCGGCGGTGACGTACAGGCCGGCCTCGATCACGCAATCGTCGCCCAGCGAGATGCCCAGGCCGGCGTTGGCGCCCAGCAGGCAGCGCTTGCCGACGGAGATCACCTGCGTGCCACCGCCGGAGAGCGTGCCCATGATCGACGCGCCGCCCCCGACATCGGACCCGTCGCCCACCACGACGCCCGCCGAGATGCGCCCCTCGACCATCGAGCTGCCCAGGGTCCCGGCGTTGAAGTTCACGAAGCCCTCGTGCATGACCGTCGTGCCCGGAGCCAGATGGGCACCGAGGCGCACCCGGTCAGCGTCGGCGATGCGCACGCCGGAGGGCATCACGTAGTCGACCATGCGCGGGAACTTGTCGACGCCGTAGACCGTGACCGGACCGCGGCGGCGCAACCGACCCCGCGTGATCTCGAATCCCTCGATGGCGCACGGTCCGTAGTTGGTCCACGCGACGTTGGTGAGCACGCCGAACAGCCCGTCGGCGTTCAGCCCGTGTGGCGCCACCAGCCGGTGCGAGAGCAGATGCAGGCGCAGATACGCGTCGTAGGCGTCGACGGCCTTGTCCTCCAGTGAGGCGATCGCGGTGCGCACGATCACCGTCTCGACGTCGCGGTCCTCGTCGCGGCCGGCGAGCTCGGCCAGTTCGGCGGGTACCTCGGCCACCGACAGCCGCACCGTGCCGGCACTGGATTGCTCGGACAGTTCCGGCGCGGGGAACCACACGTCGAGAACGGATCCGTCGGCTGCGAGCGTCGCCACGCCGATACCTGAAGCTCCTGAAGTCACGGTGCTTCAGGCTACCGGTGCGCCTAGCATCGCTTCACAGGTCCCGACCCGGGCCTCGACAGGACGGGAGGCGAACCACGAGCACCGACGTGACGTTGCGCCAACTGCGCTACTTCGCCGTCCTCGGCCAGGAGCTCAACTACCGGCGCGCCGCCGAGAAGCTGTTCATCACCCAGCCCGCGCTGTCCACCGCGATCAAACAACTCGAGCACCACTTCGGCGTCGTGCTGTTCCGGCGCAACACCCGCGAGGTCGCGCTCACCGATCTCGGCGCCGCCTGGCTGCCGCAGGTGCAGCAGGCCCTGTCCGGGGTGGACGCGGTCGTGGACAACCTGGTCACGCTGTCGGGCACCCGGCTGGGAGTGCTGCGCGTCGGCTACCTCATCGGCACCGGCGCCGACCTTTTGTTCCGGCTGGTGCGACACTTCGAGGCCGCCTACCCCGACGTCACCGTCGAACCGATCGAGTTCGACTTCGCCGACCCGACGGCGGGCCTGGCCGACGGCACCACCGAGGTCGCGATCATCCGGCCGCCGGTGGATCTGCCCGAGCACCGCATGCTGATCCTGGACTCCGAGTCGTGGGTGGCCTGCCTGCCCCGGGATCACCGGCTCGCGGGGCGCCCCGAGGTCTCGATCGTCGAGCTGCTCGACGATCCGATCGTGTGTGCGCCGCTCACGGCGGGCACCTGGCGCGACTACTGGCTGGCGATGGACGTACGCGGCAACCGGCCCCCGACCATCGCCGCGGTCGCCGCCACCTACGAGGCCGAGACCACCGCGATCGCCCGCGGGCTGGGCATCAGCTTCACCACCTCGTCGGTCGCCCGGTTCTACGACCGGCCCGGCATCGCGTACGTCCCGATCAGCGACCGGCCGCCCAGCCACACCGCGCTGGCCTGGAACCCCGGCAGCCTGACCCCGCAGGCCGACGCCCTGGTCCGGCTCGTCCAGGAGCAGTGGAGCGGCGGCGAGCCGTCACCTGAGCGGCAGTGATAACCGCAGTTTATGACCAGATCAAAACATCGAACTTCCGGTGGCGCCGAGATGGCGGTTGTCTGTCTGCAGGTGTTCATCCCCACGGCCTGACCTGGAGCGACCATGACAGACGCAGTGATCCGACCGACTCATTCAGAACGACCCCCCGCGCCCAACGCCGAGGACGCGGTCCTGGCCGAGCTCGGTTACACCCAGAAGCTGGACCGCTCGGTCGGCACGCTGGCCTCGTTCGCGATCGGGTTCGCGACGATCAGCGCCACCACCGCGGTGTTCACCGGCTTCGGCGCCGGCTACTTCACCGCCGGCGCACCGTTCGTGTGGACGCTGCTGCTGGCCGGCGCGGTGTTCGCACTGTGGACGTTCATCGCCGCCGACCTGACCGCGAAGCTCCCCCTCGCGGGTTACTCCTATCAATGGATCAGCCGGATCAACGGGCCCAATCTGGCGTGGTTCACCGGCGTGATCGCGCTGTTGGGCTGGGTCTGCGGCATGACGGGCGTCGGATTCATCCTCTCCGGCTACCTGGGCGGGCTGTTCGGCTGGAGCATGAGCCAGAGCGCGCAGATCCTCCTGGCCATCGCCGTGGTGTTCGTCTGCGTGCTCATCAACATCTACGGCGTGCGGTTCGCGACGATGGTCAACAACATCGGCGTCAGCCTCGAGCTGGTCATCACCGTCGGCGCCACCGCACTGATCGCGATCATCGCCTTCTCGTCACCGGAGAACCACCAGCCGATCTCCACCCTGTTCACCGGCGGGCAGTCCGGCGACAAGGACTCCTACATGCTGGCGTGGCTCGCCGCCGCCTTGGGACCGTTCTTCGGTCTGATCGGCGTCGAATCCGGGGCCGATGTGGCCGAGGAGACCAAGAACGCCCGCCGCGTGGTGCCGAAGACCATGTTCTATGCGCTCATCACCTCGATCGTCATCGAATTCCTGATGTACGTGGTGTACGTGCTGGCCATCAAGGATGCCGCTGCGGTCGAAGCGAATTCGGCCGCGCCGATCGAGGAGATCATCACCCAGCAGGCCGGCCCGGTCGTCACGAAGATCGTGGTCGCCGTGGCGCTGACGAACATCCTGGCGTGCCTGCTGGCCAACATCCTGGTGGCCACCCGGCTGACGTACTCGATGGCCCGCGACAACATGCTGCCGTTCTCCCACGTGTGGCGTCACGTCTCGCCGAAGTCCAAGGCGCCGACGTACGCGGTGCTCGGATTGGGCTGCCTGTCAACGGTTCTGCTGCTCTCGGCGCTGGTCAACGAGAAGGCGTTCAACTACATCATCGGCATCGCGTCCCTGCTGTTCTTCTTCGTCTACATCCTGCAGACCATCGGCCTGATCGTCGGCTACCGGCGCGGCACGATCCCCCAGGGTGAGCCCGGCACCTTCGACCTCGGCCGGTTCCGGCTTCCGCTCTACGTGACGGCACTGGTGGTGTTCCTCGCCGTCGCGGTGGCCCTGCTCTTCCTCCCGCAGTTCACCAGCAACAAGTGGGTGTTCCTCGGCATCGTCGCCGTCGCGGCGCTGTGGTGGGCCACCGGCCTCAAGTCGCGCCTCGCGCGCGGTGACGCCGGCGCGACCTACGCCAAGAACCACAATCTGTGAGCGCCACCCCTGATAACCGAAAGGCATTGTCTCCCATGACTGTTACTGACACAGGAAAGTCCAACCTCGTCGCCGTCGAGCCCGGCGCCATCCGCGAGGACACCCCGCCCGGCTCGGTGATCCAGTACAGCGACTACGAACTGGACACCTCGAGCCCGTACGCGGGCGGCGTGGCCTGGATCGAGGGCGAGTTCATCCCCGCGGAGGACGCGCGGATCTCGATCTTCGACACCGGGTTCGGGCACTCCGATCTGACCTACACCGTCGCGCATGTGTGGCACGGCAACATCTTCCGCCTCGGGGATCACCTCGACCGGCTGCTCGACGGCGCCCGCAAGCTTCGCCTGGACGCCGGAATGAGCAAGGACGAACTCGCCGAGATCACCAAGAAGTGCGTGAGCATGTCGCAGCTGCGGGAGTCGTTCGTGAACCTGACGGTCACCCGGGGTTACGGACGCCGCAAGGGTGAGAAGGACCTGTCCAAGCTCACCCACCAGGTGTACATCTATGCCATTCCGTACCTGTGGGCGTTCCCGCCGTCCGAGCAGATCTTCGGCACCACCGCGGTGGTGCCCCGGCACGTCCGGCGCGCCGGCCGCAACACCGTCGATCCGACGATCAAGAACTACCAGTGGGGCGATCTCACCGCGGCCAGCTTCGAGGCCAAGGACCGCGGCGCCCGCACCGCGATCCTGCTCGACTCCGACAACTGTGTGGCCGAGGGCCCCGGCTTCAACGTGTGCATCGTCAAGGACGGCGTGCTGGCATCCCCGTCGCGCAACGCGCTGCCTGGCATCACCCGCAAGACGGTGTTCGAGATCGCCGACGCGATGGGCATCGAGGCGACGCTGCGTGACGTCACCAGCCACGAGCTCTACGAGGCCGACGAGATCATGGCGGTCACCACCGCCGGCGGGGTCACGCCGATCAACACCCTCGACGGGGAGCCGATCGGCTCCGGTGCGCCCGGTCCGATGACCGTCGCCATCCGGGACCGGTTCTGGGCACTGATGGACGAGCCGTCGCCGCTGATCGAGGCCATCGAGTACTGACCGCTCACCGCGACAGCACCAGCGCGACCGCCACGGCCAGACCGAAGGCCGCCGTCCCGTAGCCGAGGATCAGCACCTCCAGCGACGGCACCTCGACGCCGCGCTCGCCGCGCAGGCGCCGCGCCCGTCGATAGCCGAGGCCGAGCACCACCAGCGCCAACAACCCGGCCGTCACCGCCAGCACGGCCCGCCCCGCGATGGGCGGGCCGTGGTGGCGGATCAGCAGCAGGACGCCGCCGACGAGCAGCCCCAGGGAACTGCGCTCCCATGACAGCAGGGTGCGTTCGGCCTGCAGCCCGGGCTTGGCGGTCTGGGGCATGTCAGCGGCTTCCCGGTGGCCAGATCAGCAGGACGACGACGACGCCGACGGTCACCAGGAAGATGCCCGCGGCCAGCGCCAGGGGGATCCGGGTGCGCGGCAGGTCCGCGCCGGTGCGCATCGCCTCCTGCACCACCTGCCACCGCCGGACGGCCAGCACGGCGAGCGCACCGCCGGCGGCGGTCAGCGCCACACTCAGGATGTGCCGGACCCCGGCGATGCCGAACGCCGGCGCGAACTGCACGATGGCGACCCCGCCCGCGATCAGCGCCAGCGCGGTGCGGATCCACGCCAGGAACGTCCGCTCATTGGCGAGGGTGAACCGGTAGTCCGGCTCCTGGGGCGTCGGCGTCATTCGGCTGGTGCCTCCCTTGCCGGCGGACGCGTCCGGCGTTCTCACGCTAGCGAACCGGCTAACGTGGTGTCTCGTGCTCGACCTCCACGGTGATCCGATCGCGCTGACCGCGGCGCTGGTGGACATCCCCAGCGAATCCCGCCACGAGCAGCGCATCGCCGACGAGATCGAGACCGCGCTGCGCGCACAGACCACCGGCTTCGAGATCGTCCGCAACGGCGACGCGGTGCTGGCCCGCACCGACTTCGGCCGGCCCTCGCGGGTCCTGCTGGCCGGCCACACCGACACCGTCCCCGCCGCCGACAACCTGCCCAGCCGCCGGGACGGCCGGCTGCTGTACGGCTGCGGCACCTCCGACATGAAATCCGGCGACGCGGTGTTCCTGCACCTGGCCGCCACGGTCGCCGACCCGGCGCACGACATCACGCTGGTGATGTACGACTGCGAGGAGATCGAGGCGTCGGCCAACGGCCTCGGCCGCATCGAGAGGGAGATGCCCGACTGGCTGACCGCCGACGTCGCGATCCTCGGGGAGCCGTCGGGCGGACTGATCGAGGCCGGCTGCCAGGGCACCCTGCGGGTGGTCATCAGCGCCTCCGGGACCCGCGCGCACTCGGCTCGATCCTGGTTGGGCGACAACGCGATCCACAAACTCGGTGCCGTGCTGGCCCGGCTCGAGGCCTATCAGGCCAGAAGCGTCGACATCGACGGCTGCGTGTACCGCGAAGGCCTGTCGGCGGTGCGGATCGACGGCGGCGTGGCCGGCAACGTCATCCCCGACGCCGCCTCCTTGACGGTGAACTTCCGCTTCGCGCCCGACCGCAGCACCGAGCAGGCCTACGCGCACGTGCGCGAGGTCTTCGACGGCCTCGACGTGGCCGTCGAGCTGACCGATGCCGCGGCGGGCGCGCTGCCCGGCCTGAGCCGGCCGGCGGCGGCCGCGCTGGTCGCCGCCGCCGGGGGAGAGGTCCGGGCGAAGTACGGCTGGACCGACGTGTCCCGGTTCGCGGCGCTGGGCGTGCCCGCGGTCAACTACGGTCCGGGTGACCCGAACACGGCGCACCGCGCCGACGAACACGTCGATGTCGATCAGATCACCGCGGTCACCGAGATGTTGCGGCGGTACTTAATCGGTTGACGGGTCCGGTTACCCTGGTCCCATGCTCTCGCGCTGACGACTCCGTCCCGCCGTCTTTCCCCTGAGTACGTCTCGAGAGTTCCCCCATGCCATCGATCGTCCTGTCCCACGTCTCGTTCTCCTGGCCCGACGACACCCCGGTGTTCACCGACCTGTCGTTCTCGGTCGGGCCCGGCCGCACCGGGCTCGTCGCCCCCAACGGCGCGGGCAAGAGCACGCTGCTCGCACTCGTCGCCGGTGAGCTGACCCCCGCCGCGGGCACGATCACCGTCGACGGCGCCGTCGGCTACCTGCCCCAGACGCTGCCGCTGCTCGACGACCGCACGGTCGCCGAACTTCTCGGTGTCGCCGGCGTGATGGCCGCGCTGGACGCGCTGGCCCGCGGCGATGCGGGTGAGCAGGTGTTCGCCGCGATCGGTGACGACTGGGACGCCGAGGAGCGGGCCCGCGCCCAGCTGGATCGCCTCGGGCTCGGCCACATCGGCCTGGATCGGTCCCTGCGCACGCTGTCCGGTGGCGAGGTGGTCACCCTCGGGCTGGCGCGGGAGCTGCTGCGCCGCAGCGATGTTCTGCTCCTCGACGAGCCGACGAACAATCTGGACCACGACGCCCGCGACCGGCTCTACGAGGCGCTCGACGACTTCAGCGGCTGCCTGCTGCTGGTCAGCCACGACCGGGTGCTCCTCGACCGCATGGACCGCATCGCGGAGCTGCGCGGCGACGAGATCACACTCTACGGAGGGTCTTTCAGCGCCTACCGGGATGCCGTCGAGAATGCCGATCAGGCCGCCCGCAGTGCGGTCCGGCAGGCCGAGCAGCAACTGCAGCGCGAGAAGCGGCAGCGTCAGCAGGCGCGTGAGCGCGCCGACCGGCGCGCCGGCACCGCGAAGCGCTCACTGCCCGACGCGGGCCTGCCCAAGATCGTCGCCGGCGCGATGAAGCGGCGCGCGCAGGAGACGGCCGGGCGCACCGACGACGTGCACGCCCGGCGGCTCGACGACGCCCGCGTCCGGCTCGACGAGGCCGAACGTGCCGTCCGCGACGACGACGCACTGGTCCTGGATCTGCCGGACACCACGGTGCCGGCAGGCCGGACGCTGGTGCAGCTGAACGACGTTCGACTCGGACGTGGCGGACGGCAGGTGCTCGCCGGAGTGAACCTGACCGTGCGTGGTCCCGAGCGGATCGCCCTGACCGGACCCAACGGCAGCGGGAAGACCACGCTGCTGCGGACTCTGCTCGGGGAGGTCGAGCCCGACGGCGGCACGGTCGAACGCTTCGGCGGACGAATCGCCTATCTGTCGCAGCGGCTGGACCTGCTCGACGACGAGCGCACGGTCGCCGACAACCTCGCCGCGACCGCGCCGACACTGTCGGTGACCCGACGACGACATCTGCTGGCGCAGTTCCTGTTCCGCGGTGACGCTGTCGAGCTCCCAGTCGGCGCGCTGTCGGGCGGAGAGCGACTCCGCGCGACGCTGGCGTGCGTGCTGTTCGCCGAACCGGCGCCGCAGCTGCTGCTGCTCGACGAACCGACCAACAATCTGGATCTGGTCAGCGTCGCCCAGCTCGAAGCCGCCCTGGCTGCCTACCGGGGCGCGTTCGTCGTGGTCAGCCACGACGACGCGTTCCTGGCCGGGATCGGCGTCGACCGCACCCTGCGCATCGCCGACGGCGTGATGCGCTGAGCCTCAGCTGTTTTCGGCTGCGGCCAGGGCGGACCGCCCGAACGCGCAGTCGACGGTGGCGCACAGCCGGCGCAGCGTCTCGGTCCCGCGCGGATCACCCAACTGCACCGCGTCGGCGGCCGCCCGCAGCGCCACGGCGTGCTGCCCGCCGCGTTCGGCGGCCTTGACGGCGTCGCGCACCGCGGCCACCGCGCCGTGGCTGTCGCGGCGCGCCGACGTGGTCCACGCCCGGGCCAGGGCCAGCTCCGGGGCGAACAGCATCGACTTCAGCCCGTGCCGGGATTCGGCGCGGGCCAATGTCTTTCCCGCCTCGACGGTCTCCCCGAGCCGGCCCAGCGCCTGCGCCAGCAGCATCCACGCCAGCGGCCCCCAGGAATACCCCGTCGGCGCCAGCGTCACGGCCGCCTCCCGCAGCAGCGGCACCGCCCGCGCCGTCTGGCCGGTGGCGATCAGCACGTCGGCGGTCAGGACCTCGCCGATCGCGCGGCCGGGTTGCCTGCGCTGCGCGAAATCGGTGAGCCGCTGCGCCAGTGCCAGCGCCCGGTCGGGCTCACCGGTGAGCAGCAGCGCCGTGGTCTGACCGAAGCCGCTGGTGAACCGCAGTAGTCCCGGCTGCCCGGCCGACATGGCCCGCTCGGCCAGCGCGTCGACCTCGGCGAGCCGGCCCATCCGGGCCGCGCACAACGCCGCCGCCGAACCTGCCCACCCGATCGCGGTCTCGTCGGCCGTCGGCGAGTCCAGCACCTCGTGTGCGAGTTCGGTTGCTCTACCGAGGTTTCCGGCGTTCATGGCGAACGTGGCCGACAGCGCGTCGAGCGTCGTGCGGGCCGCCGCGGAGCCGACCTTGCTGCGGGTGGCCTGCAGGAACGCCGTCGCGCGCTCCGGTTCGGACAGCATCCAGAACTGGTTGGCCGCGGTGGGCAGCGCCCAGGCCATCAGCTCCTCTTCCCCCAGTGCGGAGGGATCGATCTCGGCGAGCACCGCGTCGGCGTCGCGGCCGCGGCCCTGCCACGCCAACGCGTACCCGACGGTCAGGCGGGCGTCCAGCCCGGGTTCCCGCGAGAGCGCGGCCCTCCCCAGCCGTTCGCTCAGCTCCAGATCACCCAACCGCAACGCATCCCGCGCGGCCGCGCACACCTCGGCCACCGGCTGCGGCCGGTCGCTGTCGATGGCCAGCGTCGCCAGCCGGAGCCGGGCGACGACGCCGCGCGGGCCCGCCGCCGCCAGACGCCCCACCACCGCGGACCGCAGCCGGCGTAGATCAGGGCCGCCCAGCTCGCCGCGCACCGCGTCGCAGAACAGCGGATGCGCCGGACGTACCCCGTCCTCGTCGACGGCGATCGCGCCCGCCTGCGCGGCCTCGTCGACGGCGTGCGCGCTCGTCAGCACCGCCACGTCCTCGAGGCTGAGCGGCTCGTACACCGACAGCACCTCCAGCACCCGCCGGGAGGCGGCAGGCAGCGTGTCGACGAAGTCGGTGACGTGCGCCATCAGCCGCTCGTCGTCGTGGCCCGGCGGGTCCAGGTCGATCCGGGTCACCAGGCCGTCGCGCCACAGCGCGGCGATCTCGGCGGGGGCCTCGTTGTCGGTGGCGGACAGCAGTATTCGCACCGTCGCGCTCACCGCCAGCTGATAGACCAGTGCCGCCGACAGCGAGTCGAGCAGGTGCGCGTCGTCGATCACCAGCAGCCGACCGTCCCCGAGACTCTCGCGGGCGACGCGCAACACCGCGGCGGTCTTCCCGGTCTCCGGCACCTCGAGGAGGTGCTCGAACGCGGCGAACGGAAGAGGCCGGCGCGCCGAGGTGGCACGCACCCAGTCGACCCGCGGGAAGCCCGACCCGAGGCGCTCGACGGCGCGGCGCGTCAGCCAGGTCTTGCCGACGCCGGCGGGTCCGATCAGCGCCGCGCCCGATCGGTGCTGCACCCCCGACTCGAGTTGTGCCAGCGCAGGTTCGTCCGGTGCGGTCACCCAGGGGACAGGCGCGGGCACAGGCACCGCCGGAGTCTATGGCTAAGTTTTAGCTCGTGTCCCAAGAACCTGACCGTCGATGGGCCGTCTGCGTCTATTGCGCATCGGGCCCCACCCATCCCGAACTTCTCGACCTCGCGCGCCGGGTCGGCACCGGCATCGCCGACCGGGGCTGGGCGCTGGTGTCCGGGGGCGGCAACGTCTCGGCGATGGGAGAGGTGGCCGCCGCGGCCCGCTCCCACGGCGGCCACACCATCGGGGTCATCCCCAAGGCCCTCGTGCACCGCGAGGTCGCCGACACCGAGGCCGACGAACTCGTCGTCACCGACTCCATGCGTGAGCGCAAACAGGTGATGGAGGACCGCGCCGACGCGTTCATCGCGCTGCCCGGCGGCATCGGCACACTCGAGGAATTCTTCGAAGCCTGGACAGCGGGCTATTTGGGTATGCACTCCAAGCCGATCGTGATGCTCGACACTCTCGGGCACTACGACGGACTGCTGGCCTGGCTACGTGGGCTGGTCGGAAGCGGGTACGTCGCCGAAGGCGCGCTGGCGCGTCTCGTCGTCGTCGACGACGTCGAATCCGCTCTGGCCGCGTGCGCGCCCGGTCGGGATGACCGACACAACGACATGAGGAGCGGGGAATGAGCGGGAAGTCCGGCAAACGGAGCAGTGTCGGGGTACTCGACATCGCGGGCCAGGTACCGGGACTACTGATGGACACGCCCACGATCCTGCAGGGGGTCGTCACCGGATTCCTCGCCCGGCCGACGGCCAAGACGTCCATCGGCAAGGTGTTCCAGGATCGCGCGTCCCGCTATGCGGACAAGGTCTTCATCAAGTTCGAGGACACCGAGCTGACGTACGGCGAGGCCAACGAGACCGTCAACCGCTACGCCGCGGTGCTGGCCGCGCGCGGCGTCGGGCACGGCGACGTCGTCGGCGTCATGCTGCGCAACTCGCCGGACTCGGTGCTGCTGATGCTCGCCGCGGTCAAGTGCGGCGCGATCGCCGGGATGATCAATTACCACCAGCGTGGCGACGTGCTCTCCCACAGCCTGGGGCTGCTGGAGGCGAAGGTCGTCGTCGCCGAGGTCGACCTGGTCGAGCCGATCAACGAGAGCGGCGCCGACACCTCCGGCCTGGTCACCGTCGACGAGATGAAGCAGCTCGCCGCCACCGCACCGACCACCAACCCGGCCGCCACCTCGGCGGTGCTCGCCAAGGACAAGGCGTTCTACATCTTCACCTCGGGCACCACCGGGATGCCGAAGGCCAGCGTGATGACGCACTACCGCTGGCTGCGCGCACTGGCCGGCTTCGGCGGCCTGGGCATGCGCCTGAACAGCAGCGACACGTTGTACTGCTGCCTGCCGCTCTACCACAACAACGCGCTGACGGTCGCGCTGTCGTCGGTGCTGAACTCGGGGGCGACCCTCGCGCTGGGCAAGTCGTTCTCGGCGTCGAAGTTCTGGGACGACGTCATCCGCTACGAGGCCACCGCGTTCGTCTACATCGGCGAGATCTGCACCTACCTGCTGGGCAAGGAAGAGAAGCCGACCGACCGCCAGCACAAGGTGCGGGTCATCGCGGGCAACGGTCTGCGCCCGGCCATCTGGGACGACTTCACCGAGCGGTTCGGCATCAAGCGGGTCTGCGAGTTCTACGCCGCCAGCGAGGGCAACACCGCGTTCGTCAACGTCCTCAACATCGACAAGACCACCGGGATCTGCCCGACCCCGGTCGCGTTCGTCGAATACGACCAGGACACCGGCGAGCCCAAGCGCGACGACAACGGCCGGCTGCGCAAAGTCAAGAACGGCCAGCCCGGTCTGCTGCTGTCCAAGGTGAGCAACTTCCAGCCCTTCGACGGCTACACCGACAAGGAGGCCACCGAGAAGAAACTGGTGCGCGACGCCTTCAAGGAGGGCGACGTCTGGTTCAACACCGGCGACCTGATGCGCGCCCAGGGCTTCGGGCACGCCGCGTTCACCGACCGGCTCGGCGACACGTTCCGGTGGAAGGGCGAGAACGTCGCCACCACCGAGGTCGAGGCGGCGATCTCGACCGATCCCCAGGTCGAGGAGGCCACGGTCTTCGGCGTCGAGGTGCCCGGCGCGGGCGGCCGCGCCGGGATGGCGGCGGTGCAGCTCAAGGAGGGCCAGGAGTTCGACGGCAAGTCGCTGGCCAAGGCGGCGTTCGACAAGCTGCCCGGGTACGCGGTGCCGCTGTTCGTCCGGGTGGTCGAGGAGTTGGCGCACACGTCGACGTTCAAGTCGCAGAAGGGTGATCTGCGCAAGGAGGGCTACGGCAAGGCGTCCGGCGACGACGACGATTCCGAGGACGTCGAGATCGACGATCCGATCTACGTGCTGTCCGGCAAGGACGAGGGGTACGTGCCGTTCTACGACGAGTACCCCGAAGAGGTCGCGGCGGGCAAGAAGCCCAAGTAACGAGTGATCTCGGTGTAGTTGGTCACCCTCAGCGTGACGATCTACACCGAAATCGCGAGTCCGTAGCCTGGTAGGCGTGCAGTCGACGTTTCTCGGGCGGCCGGTGGCCGGTGATCGGGCGCTGATCATGGCGATCGTGAACCGGACGCCGGACTCGTTCTACGACCGTGGCGCCACGTTCACCGACGAGGCCGCCAAGCAGGCGGCCCACCGGGTGGTCGCCGACGGCGCCGACATCGTGGACGTCGGTGGGGTGAAGGCCGGCCCGGGGCAGACGGTCGGTGTCGACGAGGAGATCGCCCGCGTCGTGCCGTTCATCGAATGGCTCCGCGGCACCTTCCCCGACCAGCTGATCAGCGTCGACACCTGGCGAGCCGAGGTCGCCAAGCAGGCGTGCGCGGCCGGTGCGGACCTGATCAACGACACGTGGGCGGGCGCCGATCCGGACCTGCCGGCTGTCGCCGCCGAGTTCGGCGCGGGCCTGGTGTGCTCGCACACCGGCGGCGCGGTTCCCCGGACGCGGCCGTTCCGGGTGAACTACGGCATCGCCGAGCGCGGCGTGGTCGACGACGTGATCACGGAGGTCACCACGGCCGCCGAGCGCGCGGTGGCGCTCGGGGTGCGCCGGGACGGCATCGTCATCGATCCGACCCACGATTTCGGCAAGAACACTTACCACGGTCTTAGTTTGTTGCGCCACGTAAAAGAGCTTGTAAACACTGGATGGCCGGTCCTGATGGCGCTGAGCAACAAGGATTTCGTCGGGGAGACTCTGGGGGTGGGACTCACCGACCGCCTCGAGGGCACCCTGGCTGCGACCGCGCTCGCCGCCGCTGACGGTGCCGCGATGTTCCGGGTGCACGAGGTGGGCCCCACACGTCGGGTACTGGAGATGGTGGCGTCGATCCACGGCGTCCGTCCACCGCAACGCACGGTGAGAGGACTGGCATGACGGTGTTGTCTGATCGCGTCACGGACACGGTCGCCGATGGGATGGCCGAGCACCGGTGGCTGACCGACCACAGCTGGAGCCGGCCGTCCTGGACGGTCGCAGAGCTGGAAGCCGCCAAGAAGGGCCGCACCGTCTCGGTCGTGCTGCCCGCGCTCAACGAGGAGGAGACGGTCGCCGGGGTGGTCGAGACGATCACGCCGCTGCTCGGCGGGCTGGTCGACGAACTCATCGTGCTCGACTCCGGCTCCACCGACGACACCGAGATCCGCGCGGTGGCCGCCGGCGCACGGGTGGTCAGCCGCGAGGTCGCGCTGCCCGAGGTGGCCCCGCAACCCGGCAAGGGCGAGGTGCTGTGGCGCTCGCTCGCCGCGACCACCGGCGACCTGATCGCGTTCGTCGATTCCGACCTGCTGGACCCCGATCCGATGTTCGTGCCCAAGCTGCTCGGCCCGCTGCTGACCGCTGAGGGCGTGCACCTGGTCAAGGGGTTCTACCGGCGCCCGCTCAAGGTCAGCGGCCGCGAGGACGCCAACGGCGGCGGCCGCGTCACCGAGCTGGTGGCCCGCCCGCTGCTGGCCGCGCTGCGGCCCGAGCTGTCCTGCCTGTACCAGCCGCTGGGCGGGGAGTACGCCGGCACCCGGGAGCTGCTGACGGCGGTGCCGTTCGCGCCGGGCTACGGCGTGGAGATCGGTCTGCTGGTCGACACCTACGACCGGCTCGGACTCGACGCGATCGCGCAGGTCAACCTCGGGGTGCGCACCCACCGCAACCGCCCGCTGACCGAGCTGGCCGCGATGAGCCGTCAGGTCATCGGCACGCTGCTGCAGCGCTGCGGTGTCCCGGACTCCGGGGTCGGGCTCACCCAGTTCTTCGCCGACGGCGAGGACTACACGCCGCGGACGTCGGCGGTGTCGCTGGACGACCGTCCGCCGATGATCACGCTGCGCCCGCGCTGACGGTTCGGCTCCCGGTTTGTCGGAAGCATCCGGCAGTATCGACGTGTGACGCTCGTACTGCTCTACCTCGTGGTGCTCGTGCTGGTCGGGATCGTGCTGTTCGCGACCGGCAGTGTGCTGTTCGGCCGCGGCGAGGTGCTGCCCCCGCTGCCGAAGGCGACGACGGCCACCGTGCTGCCCGCGGCGGGTGTCACCGGCGCCGACGTCGACGCGCTGAAGTTCACCCAGACGCTGCGCGGCTACAAGGCCGCCGAGGTCGACTGGGTGCTGGAGCGGTTGGCCCGCGAGATCGACGATCTCCGCGGTGAGCTGGCGGCCATCCGGGCGTCCGAGACGGCGGGCGGCGAGGGGTGACCGAGGCGCCACCGGACGACCGGATCCGGTGCGGCTGGATCGACCGGTCACGCCTGTCGGCCGACGATTTCGTGCTCTATCGCGATTACCACGACACCGAGTGGGGACGCCCGTTACGTGACTCCGCCGCGCTGTTCGAACGGATCAGCCTCGAGGCATTCCAGAGCGGGTTGTCCTGGCTGATCATCCTGCGTAAGCGGGACAACTTCCGGGCGGCGTTCGACGGCTTCGACGTCGACCGCGTCGCCCGCTACACCGACCGCGACGTCGACCGGTTGATGGCCGACCCGGGCATCGTGCGCAACCGGTCGAAGATCGAGGCCACCATCTCCAACGCCCGCGCGGTGGCCGATCTCGCCGACGCGGGCGACGACCTGGCCGAGCTGCTGTGGTCGTTCGCCCCCGCCGACCGCGCCACCCGGCCGCGGCCGGGCGATCTGTCGGCGGTCGCCGCCGTCACCGCGGAGTCCACGGCGATGGCCAAGGAGCTCAAGCGGCGGGGCTTCCGCTTCGTCGGCCCGACCACGGCGTACGCGCTGATGCAGGCCACGGGCATGGTCGACGACCATGTCGCCGACTGCTGGGTGCCCCGCTCGTGACCGCGGAGGCGGTCGCGCGCACCGCGGTCCTCGTCGCCGCCATCCGGGCCGACGAGTCGCGGCGGGACGATCCGCTGTTCGAGGACCCGTTCGCCGCGCGCCTGGCCGGCGACGCGGGCCGGGAGATGCTCGCGCGCATGGTCGCCGAGGCGGGGGAGCAGTCGACCGCCCAGATCGTGGTGCGGACCCGGTTCTGGGACGAGGCGCTGCTGCGCGCCGCGCAGACCGCACGGCAGGTGGTCATCCTGGCCGCCGGGCTCGACGCCCGCGCGTTCCGGCTCGCGTGGCCGCCGGGCACCACCGTCTTCGAGGTGGACCTGCCCGCCGTCATCGCCGCCAAAGACGGTGTGCTCGCCGATGAGCAGCCGCGCTGCGCGCGGGTGACCCTCGGTGCCGATCTGGCCGGCGACTGGACTGCCGCGGTGACCGCCGCCGGCCTGGATCCCTCGCAGCCCACCGCCTGGCTGATCGAGGGCCTGCTGCAGTACCTCGACGGCGACGCCGTGCAGCGGTTGTTCGACCGGGTGGACGCGCTGTCGGCGCCCGGCTCGGTGCTGCTGTACGACATCGTCAGCGCGACGCTGTTGACCGCACCCGCGATGGCGGGTCTGCTCGCCGCGATGGCCGCGCAGGGATCGCCGTGGCTGTTCGGCAGTGACGCGCCGGGGGAGCTGGCCGAATCGCTGGGCTGGCGGGCCACCGTGACCGACGTGGCCGAGCCCGGCGCGGCGTTCGGTCGATGGCCCGATGCGGCCACCGGCGGCGGCTTCTTCGTCGAGGCGCACAAGGGGCCGGACGCGCAGCGATAGCGGGTCTTGGCACACGAGCTGGCCCGGATAGGGAACAATGGACGTCTAGAGCAGTTCAGAGCCGATGCTGTCAGCATTCGACGTCATGGCTCGTACGACGAATCGGGCCCTGACGGGCACGCCCATTGTGGAGGAGGCACTCGATGGCGGCGATGAAGCCCCGGACCGGCGACGGTCCACTGGAAGCAACCAAGGAGGGGCGCGGCATCGTGATGCGGGTACCACTGGAAGGCGGGGGCCGACTTGTCGTCGAGCTGACCCCGGATGAGGCAGCCGCCCTGGGCGACGAACTCAAGGGCGTCACCAGCTAGCGCTGCACCGCCCTACGACGAGACCTTGCGGTAGATCTCCAGGGTCTGTTCGGCGATCTGTGCCCACGAGAACTCGTCGATGCAGCGCTGCCGGCCCGCGGCGCCGAAGTCGCCGGCCCTGTCCGGATCGGCCACCAGCGCGTTGACGCCTTCGGCGAGGTCGCGTTCGAAGGACGCGGTGTCGTCCGCGTCGTAGTGCACCAGCAGGCCGGTCCGGCCGTCGGCGACCACCTCCGGGATGCCGCCGACATCCGAGGCCACCACGGCGGTCCCGCACGCCATCGCCTCGAGGTTGACGATGCCCAGCGGCTCGTACACCGATGGGCACACGAATGTCGTTGCTGCGGTGAGGATTTCGCGGATCTTGGCGGTCGGCAGCATCTCGCGCACCCAGAACACGCCGGTGCGCGCGCGGGACAACTCGTGCACCGCCGAGGCCACCTCCTCGGCGATCTCGGGGGTGTCCGGGGCGCCCGCGCACAGCACGAGCTGGACCTCCGGGGCGAAGTGGTGGGCCGCCTTCACCAGGTGGGCGACCCCCTTCTGCCGGGTGATGCGGCCGACGAACGCGACGATGGGGCGGCCGGGGTCGACGCCGAGCTCGGCGAGCACCGACTGCCCCGGGTCGGGCTCGGCCGGATACCAGACGTCGGTGTCGATGCCGTTGCGTACGACGTGCACCCGGTCGGGGTCCAGACCCGGGTAGGTCCGGAGCACGTCGTCGCGCATCCCGGAGCTGACCGCGATCACCGCGTCCGCGGCCTCGACGGCCGTCTTCTCCACCCACGACGAGATGCGGTAGCCGCCGCCGAGCTGCTCGGCCTTCCACGGCCGCATCGGCTCCAGCGAGTGCGCGGTCAGCACGTGCGGCACGCCGTAGAGCAGAGCCGCCAGATGCCCGGCCATGCCGGTGTACCAGGTGTGCGAATGCACCACCGTGGCCTGCGAGCTGGTGTTGACCATGTTGAGATCGGCCGACAATGTCGCGAGCGCGGCGTTGGCGCCCGCGAGCGCCGGATCGGGCGCGGCGACGGTCACTCCCGGCCGTGGCGCGCCCATACAGTGCACGTCGACCTCGCACAGGTGCCTCAACTGCGCAACCAGTTCCGTGACATGAACGCCCGCACCGCCGTACACCTCGGGGGGATACTCCCGAGTCATCATCGCCACCCGCATGGTGTGACCGTACCCAGAATCCCGGGCGGCTCGCGTGGCATCACCAATTGTCTTGATGGACAGCCCGAGAACCCGCCAAAGACCGGCAATAGCTGGCCCCTGTCCCAACCGGCCGTTAGGTTGGGTTCATGAGGGAAGCGCCACACGTGCTGGGCATCGTCCTCGCCGGCGGGGAAGGCAAGCGGCTGTACCCGTTGACGGCCGACCGGGCCAAGCCCGCGGTTCCGTTCGGAGGCGCCTACCGGTTGATCGACTTCGTGCTCTCGAATCTCGTGAATGCCCGATTCCTGCGGATCTGCGTTCTGACCCAATACAAGTCGCATTCGCTGGATCGCCACATCTCGCAGAACTGGCGGTTGTCGGGGCTTGCCGGGGAGTACATCACGCCGGTGCCGGCCCAGCAGCGGCTCGGGCCGCGGTGGTACACCGGATCGGCCGACGCGATCTATCAGTCGATGAACCTCATCTACGACGAGGACCCCGACTACATCGTGATCTTCGGTGCCGATCACGTGTACCGGATGGATCCGGAGCAGATGGTCCAGCAGCACATCGAGAGCGGCGCGGGTGCCACGGTCGCCGGAATCCGGGTTCCGCGCGCCGAGGCGAGCGCGTTCGGGTGCATCGATGCCGACGACTCGGGCCGCATCCGCGGGTTCATCGAGAAGCCGGCCGACCCGCCGGGGACACCCGACGACCCCGAGCAGACGTTCGTGTCGATGGGCAACTACATCTTCACCACCAAGGTGCTGATCGACGCGATCCGCGCCGACGCCGAGGACGACGACTCCGACCACGACATGGGTGGGGACATCATCCCGCGGCTGGTGTCCGACGGCATGGCCTCGGTGTACGACTTCAACAACAACGAGGTGCCCGGCGCCACCGAGCGTGACCACGGCTACTGGCGCGACGTCGGCACCCTCGACGCCTTCTACGACGCGCACATGGACCTGGTGTCCGTGCACCCGATCTTCAACCTCTACAACAAGCGGTGGCCCATCCGCGGCAGCTCGGAGAACCTCGCGCCCGCGAAGTTCGTCAACGGCGGATCGGCGCAGGAGTCCGTCGTCGGTGCCGGCAGCATCATTTCGGCTGCGTCGGTACGCAACTCGGTGCTCTCGTCGAACGTCGTCGTCGACGACGGCGCCATCGTCGAGGGCAGCGTGATCATGCCCGGCGCCCGGATCGGCCGCGGTGCGGTGGTGCGGCACGCCATCCTGGACAAGAACGTGGTCGTCGGGCCCGGCGAGATGGTCGGGGTGGATCTCGAGAAGGACCGCGAACGGTTCTCGGTCAGCGCGGGCGGCGTGGTGGCGGTCGGCAAGGGAGTCTGGGTCTGACATCGCGCCCGACAGAGGAGCCGGGCCACCGTCACACCGCACCGTCGTTTTACGACGCCCTGTCCCACCTCGTGCGTGATTCGCTGAGATGCCGGCGAGCTCTCATCTGCTTCGAGGACGGATCCGTCCATGGCGGCACCCCCGACGAGGGTGTCGCCCCCGAACACTGGCCGGCGCCGGGGACGGTGGTGGTGATTCCGGACACCGGGGCGTCGGATCAACCACTGGCCGCGGCGTTCCCCGACGCCGAATTCGTCGCCGCCGTCCCGATCACGCGCGACCGCACGGTCGCCGGCATGCTCTGCGTGACCGATGCGGCCCCACGGCCGCACGACCCAGAATTGGTGGGTCTGCTGACCCGCTTCGGGCACGTGGCCTCGCTGCATCTGCAGCGCGGCGCCGACGCGGACCTTTTCCGCGTGGTGGCGGAGAACTCGGCGGACACCCTGATCCGGGGCAGCCTCGACGGCGTTCGTCGCTATGTGTCGCCCTCGATCCGGACCCTGCTCGGTTACGAGGCCCACGAACTGGTGGGCCTTCGCGCGCGAGACAACGTCCATCCCGACGACCTCGACGAGTTCGCCGCGCAGATGGCCGCACTGGGAGACGGCCGCATCGACACCTTCACCACCGAGCACCGCCAGCGCCACAAGGACGGCTACTGGGTCTGGCTGGAGGCGTTCGTGCAGGTCACCTGCGATGAGGCGACCGGCGAACGAGACGGTTACGTGGTGTCGGTGCGCGACACGTCACGCCGCAAGGAGTTCGAAACGCAGTTGGTGCACAACGCTTTTCATGATGTGCTGACCGGTCTGCCCAATCGTGCGCTGCTGTACGAGCGGCTCGCGCAGGAGATCGACGGGGGTGGCGAATTCGCGGTCCTGTGTCTGGACCTCGACGGGTTCAAAGCGGTCAACGACGAACTCGGCCACGCGGTCGGCGACTCCGTGCTGGTCTCGGTGGGGGAGCGGCTGCTGTCGTGCGTCGATCGGCCCGACATGGTGGCCCGCCGCGGCGGCGACGAGTTCGTGATCATCCACGTTCCCGACCGTGCGGTGTCCGCCTCGGCCGAGGCGCTGGCGCAACGCCTGATCGACGCGGTCGCATCGCCTCTGGCGATCGCGGGATGGTCGGGAACCATCGGCCTGAGCATCGGGATCGCGGTCGTGTCGGGGTCGTCGCGTGACGGGGAGGCCGTGCTGCGCGCCGCCGACGAAGCCATGTATTCGGTGAAGGCCGCGGGCCGCAACGGGTACCGCACCGCCGGGACCGGTGAGGTGCCCGATGGGCGCCGCCGGCCTGTCGGCGACACGTAGTCCGGCCCGGTGACCGCGTCCGTCAGCGAGTGCCGTGCCCCGCCGCGGGTCTGCGCCTGCGGCGCCGGATCAGCCGGAACGCGGCCCAGCCGAGCGCGACGATCGCGACCAGCACCAGGACCGGCAGCAGGATCGCGAGCACCACGAGCACGACGCTGACGATGTCCTCGACCGTACTGAGCACCGGCGCCGCCATGCCGGCCGTGGCGACGTTCGCGGCGGGCCGCACCGTCGATTTGGTCAGCGACACGACCAGCGCCACGACGACGCCGAGGGCGACGGGAATCCACTGTCCGGACTGGGCGAAGGCGCCGGGGTCGGTGACGGCGGCGGTCTGCGCTGCGGTGCCCGAGCCGAACACGATGCCGCCCGCGGTCGGCCGGACGAAGGTCTGGACCGTGTCGTTGACCGTGTCGAGCGCGGGCACCTTGTCGGCCACGACCTCGACCGCGAGCAGCACGGCCACGATCGCCATCACCCACCCGTTCTCCAGCCAGGCCCACCCGGCGGGCAGCGAGACGAGGTCGGTGAACCGGGCGAGCAGCCCCAGCGCCAGCAGCGGGATGTAGGCGTTGAGCCCCGCGGCGGTCGCCAGCCCGAACCCGGTCAGCAGCTCCATGGCATCAGTATGGGCGCCGCGTCACCACACGCCGGGGATCAGCCGATATCGCACCTGACGGGTGTACTCGGCGTACCCGGCAAGGTCGTCGGTCAGCGCCTTCTCCTCGTCGAGGAGGCGGGCCATCAGCACCGGCACTGCCGCGAGCACGGCCGTCAGACCCCACAGCGAGCCCAGCGCCGGGGGAGTGCCGAGCATCATGATCAGGGAAGCGGCGTACATCGGGTGCCGCACGATCCCGTACAGACCGGTCGACACCAGCGGCTGGCCCTCTTCGACGGTGATGCTCGCGCCGGCGTAGTTGTTCTGGACCACCACCAGCTGAGCGCCGAGCAGTCCGACGCCCACCATCACGTCGCCGGAGATCACCAGCCACAGCGGCACCGACGACCAGCCGAAGCGCCAGTCCAGCGCGCTGATCACCATCACCGCGATGCCCGCCAGGAAGGTCGCGGTGATGATGACGCGTTGCACGGGGCGGGTTTCGGCCTTCGGTCCGGCCTTCATCCGGCGGGCCAGCGCGTCGGGGTGGCGGACCGCCAGATAGACGCTGGGCACGAACGTCGACACCGCGAACACCGCGACGAACACCCAGGCCTGCCAGTAGTGGAACGTGCCCGCCGGTAGGAACAGGACCAGCCCGAAGAAACCCAGCCCCAGCACGATCGAGGTCGCGGTCTGCACGGCCAGTTTCACGCGTCCTCCTCAGCGTAGGTCGCGGCGGCGAAAGGCGATGGCGCCCAGCAGGATCAGAGCCGCGTCGAGGGCCAGCAGCCACAGCAGCGGGGCGGGGGTGAAAGCGCCGATGCCGACATGCGGGATGTGGGTGAAGGGTTCGAGGTCGAGCAGCCACTGCGGTGAGCCGGACAGGGAGCCGAGCATGAACACCGCGATGAACGCGACGAGTACACCCCAGCCCACCGGTGTGAAGCGCGGCAGTGCACCGAACAGTGCCACCGTGACGGCGGCGAGCAGCCACACCGCGGGCAGTTGGACGGCCGCCGTGCCGAGCACCCTCGGCAGCGTGCCGCCGATGTCGCCCGCACTGGCCCCGTAGGTGAGCCCGGTGACGAGACCTGCGACCAGCAGGGCCGCGGCGGGGCCGCCCAGCGCGAATGCCAAATGGCTTGTCAACCAACGGGTTCGGCTGACCGCGCCGGCCAGCACCGTCTCGGCGTGTCCGCTGGACTCCTCCTGGTGCAGCCGCAGGGTCAGCGAGATCGCGAACGCCGCGGTGATCATGCCGAGCATGCTGAACGCGACCGCGATGAACGCCTGCTCCATCGCATCGGTGCCGCCCAGGCGTGCGACCACGTCGCGGGCGATCTGGCTGCCGCCGATCTCGTCGCCGATACCGTGCACGATGCTGCCGATGATCGCGCCGTAGAGGCCCAGACCGACGGTCCACACGATCAGCGACCCGCGGTCCAGCCGCCAGGCCAGGCCCAGCACCCCGTGCAGGCGGCGCCCGCCGCGCGGCGGACCCAGGCGCTCGGCGAGCAGTCCCGCGCCGACATCGCGTCGGGACAACAGGACGTAGGCGAGCACGAGAAGGACGGCGGTGAGCGTCACGTGCAGGCCGAGCACCCAGAACCGGTCGCCCGCGTAGGGGCGCACCTGCAGCGACCAGCCCAGCGGCGACAACCACGTCAGCACCTGCGCCCCGGCGCCCGCGTCACCGACCGCCCGCAGCGTGAACGCCACCCCGAGCGCGGCGAACGCGACACCGCGTGAGAACCGCGCGCTCGAGGACACCTGTGCGCTGACCGCAGCCACCGCGGCGAACACCAGCCCCGAACAGGCCAGCGCGGCGCCGAACGCCAGCGACCCGGCCGCCGGGACGTCCTGCGTCAGCAGGCCCGCGGCGCCGATGACGCCCGTCAGCACCGAGGCGCCGCCGGCGAGCAGCAGCGCCGCCGTCAGGCCGGCGTACCGGCCGACCGCGGTCGAGTCGAGGAGCTCGCCGCGGCCGTTCTCCTCGTCGGCGCGCGTGTGGCGGATCACGGTGAGGATGACCGCGACGGCGATCAGCACGTGGAACATGCCGGCCTTCCAGATCCCCACCGCGCCGAGGCTGTCGTTGAAGACCTGACCGTAGAGTGCGCGCTGCGCGGGGCTGGCCATGATCGACGCGGCGAACGTCGCGCGATCAGCCGCCGTCGGATAGACGGCCTGGATGCTGCCGACGTACACCGTCGACAGCGGCACCGACAGCAGCAGCACCCACAGCGGCAGCACCACCCGATCGCGCCGGGCGTAGAGCCGAAGCAGCCCAAGGGTTCCCGTCAGAGCGGTGCCGGGCCGGGGCGCTTCGTGCGCGGGCCGGTGCGGGCGCTCGAGCAGCGTGGTCATGCGGTCACCTGCTCGGGGGTGTCCGACGTGTGGTAGTGCCGCAGGAAGAGTTCCTCCAGCGTGGGCGGCTGACTGATCAGGCTGCGCACCCCCGCGTCGCCGAGGACCCGGATCACCTCGGCCAGGCTGCCGCTGTCGACCTGCGCGCGCACGGTGCGCCCGTCGACGCTGACGTCCTCGACGCCGGGGATGCGGCCGAGATCGACCGCGTCGCCGATCATCTCGGCCTTGATGGAGGTGCGGGACAGATGCCGCATCGAATCCAGCGTGCCGCTCTCCACGGTGCGGCCGGCCCGGATGATGGTGACCCGGTCACAGAGGGCCTCGGTCTCGGCGAGGATGTGGCTGGACAGCAGGACGGTGACGCCGCGATCGCGGGCCTCCCCGACGCACTGCTGGAAAACGTTCTCCATCAACGGATCCAGCCCGCTGCTCGGTTCGTCGAGCAGCAGGAGGCCGGCGTTCGACGAGAACGCCGAGACCAGCGACACCTTCTGCCGGTTTCCCTTCGAGTAGGTGCGCGCCTTCTTGGTGGGGTCGAGGTCGAACCGCTCGATGAGTTCCGCGCGCCGCGTCTCGTCGATGCCGCCCCGCATGCGGGCCAGCAGGTCGATGGTCTCGCCGCCGGTGAGCGTGGGCCACAGCGTCACATCGCCGGGCACGTAGGCGAGTCGGCGATGCAGCGTGACGGCGTCGGTCCACGGGTCGCCGCCGAGCAGACGGACGGTGCCCGCGTCGGCGCGCGCCAGCCCGAGCAGGATGCGGATCGTCGTCGACTTGCCGGCGCCGTTGGGTCCGAGGAAGCCGTGCACCTCGCCCTCGGCGACGGTCAGATCGAGGCCGTCGAGGGCGCGCACGGCGCCGAAGTTCTTGATCAGTCCGCGGATCTCGACGGCGGGGGAGGTGTGGTGATCAGTCACGGTGATCTCCTTGGGTGGGGGTGAACGGAATGCCCTTCTCGCGCTGGGCCAGAAAGGCGTCGTACATCGTCGAGTCGGCCATCAGGCCGTGGGTGTAGAGCTCCAGGGCGGGCAGCACCATGTCCTCGGCGTAATCGCGCAGCACCGCACGCAGGTCCGTCGGGTTCTCGTGCAACTGCAGGTAGAGCAGGAATCCGCCGCCGTTGGCCATCGCGACGAAGCGGGCGCGCGCCTTGGGGTCGACGCTGGGCTTGATGGTGCCGGCCCGCACGCCCTCCTCGATGTACTGCTCGGCGTTGTCGATCATGCTGCGCCACAACATCTTCGCGAGCTCACCGCCGCTGCTCATGCTGCGCACCAGGTACGCCATCATCGGGGCGTAGTCCTCGATCTCGGCCATCTGCGCCAGCCAGGTCGCCGGATCGGAGCTGCGGATCGTCTCCGTCTTGCTCGTCCGCACGGTTTCGGCGACGTAGTCGTCGCAGGCGCGGTGCAGCTTCTCCTTGGATCCGAAGTGGTGGATGACCAGGCCGGGGCTCACCCCGGCGGCCGTCGCGATGGCCCGCACGCTCACCCCGAAGCCTTCGCGGCCGAACAGGTCGATCGCGGCGTCACGGATCCGTGCCACCGCGGTGAGATCGTCCGCTGAACGCATGTTCAACATGCTAAACACGCGTTTAGTCCGCGGTCAAGAGTTCACCGCGGAATAGCGTTCCGGGTTGCGAAAAGGCCGGATCAGCGACCAGGAATGCGCTTCCGCGGTAAAGGGGAAGAGGGGGTCAGTCGCGGGCGGCGGCGAGCAGGCCGTCGCCCAGGGGGATCAGCACCGGGGTCAGCCGCTCGTCCTCGGCGATCAGCCGCGCGGCCTCCCGCACGGCAGCGACTTCGGCGTCGTTGGCCGTGGCGTCGCCGGCCCGGCCGCCCAGCGCGGCGCGGTGCACGACGATGACACCGCCCGGCCGCAGCAGGCGCACGCCCTCGACGACGAACTGCGGCTGGTCGGCCGGATCGGCGTCGATGAACACCAGGTCGTAGGACTCGTCGGCGAGCCGGGTGAGCACCTCCTGCGCACGCCCGCCGATCAGCCGGGTCCGCCCCGGCCCGACGCCGGCTTCGGTGAACGCCTGCTTGGCGATGCGCTGGTGTTCGGGCTCGACGTCGATCGTGGTGAGCACGCCGTCTTCGCGCATCCCCGAGAGCAGCCACAAACCGCTGACACCCGCCCCGGTGCCGACCTCGACCACCGCCTTGGCGCTGGTCAGCTTCGCGAGAACGCACAGGAGGGCGCCGACGGCCGGGGTCACCGCGCCCGCGCCGATGTCGACGGCGCGTTCCCGCGCGGCGGCGACGATCGCGTCCTCGGAGATCGAGTGCTCGGCGTGACGGACGATCGCCTCGGCCGGGCTGGGCCGGGATCCAGAATCGCCGGCGCCGCCTGCGGGCTCGTCGGTGCTCGCCATGCCCGCGAGCGTAGAGCGTCGGCGGCGACGCCGGGACGTCGACACGCCCGTCCCCGGAATTCGCCCGCCGCGGCCCCGACCCGCACCGTTTCCGCAGGTCGAAATTGGGTAGCACTCATTCTCAGGAAATGTTCAGTTTGCTCATATGCCTGGCACACCAGCACGGGAGAACGTGATCGCATGACAGACGGCGCGCACCGCGACCAGATCGGACTGCCCGACGGCGGGAAGAAAGCGTCACTGCGCCGTGTTGACTCCATCGAGCGGTCTCTCGACGACCGCGACTCGCACGACATGGAGGATCCGACGACCACCACTGTGACCGGCCCTACCGCCGCTCCTGTTTCGATGGCACACCTCGAGCAGTTCACCGATGCCGAATGGGTGGAGACGACCGACGAGCTCACCGGCACCGCGGTCTTCGACGCCACCGGTGATCAGGCCGCGATGCCCAGCTGGGACGAGTTGGTGCGTCAGCACGCCGACCGGGTGTACCGGCTGGCCTACCGCCTCTCGGGTAATCAGCACGACGCCGAGGACCTGACGCAGGAGACCTTCATCCGGGTGTTCCGCTCCGTGCAGAACTACCAGCCCGGCACGTTCGAGGGCTGGCTGCACCGCATCACCACCAACCTGTTCCTCGACATGGTCCGCCGCCGCGGCCGCATCCGGATGGAAGCGCTGCCCGAGGACTACGAGCGGGTGCCCGCCGACGAGCCCAATCCGGAGCAGATCTACCACGACTCCCGGCTGGGCCCCGACCTGCAGGCCGCGCTCGACTCCCTTCCCCCGGAGTTCCGCGCCGCCGTGGTGCTGTGCGACATCGAGGGGCTCTCCTACGAGGAGATCGGCGCGACGCTGGGCGTCAAGCTGGGCACCGTGCGCAGCCGCATCCACCGTGGCCGCCAAGCGCTGCGCGACTACCTGGCCCGGCACTCCGACACCGACGTGCGCGACGCGGCCAGATCGGCCTGACGTTCGTCGGCGGGTTCACAGCATGCCGCGCTACATTCGAGGAAGACCCGTCGATACGACATGACCGGAGAGGAGTCAGGTGGTGTTCGATCCCGGACACGCGTTCCGTCGCGCTTTCTCCTGGCTCCCCACCCAGTTCGCCTCGCAGAGTGACGCCCCTGTCGGGCCGCGGCAGTTCGGTTCCACCGAGCATCTGTCCACCGAGGCCGTCGCCGCGTTCGTCGACGGTGAGTTGCGGATGAGCGCGCACCTGCGCGCCGCGCACCACATGTCGATGTGTCCGCAGTGCGCCACCGAGGTCGACGCCCAGCGTCAAGCGCGCGAGGTGCTGCGTGACGCCTGTCCGGTGGCGATGCCGAGTTCACTTCTGGGGCTGTTGTCCCAGATCCCGCAGCACGCACCGATCGAGCACCCGGAACCGGCCGACTCGGCGCAGTGGGCCGACGGCGCGCCGCGCGCCCGTCGCAAGCGTCGGTAGGGTGAGGGCGCGTCGACCGGACATGCGCGTCGGGGAATCGCCGGCACCGTGATCGTGGTGCGTTGGGTACGGAAGGGCACGAATGGTGCACGAAAGGTTGATGTACGGGTGACCAATCTGGACCAGACCGGTCGGGAACGTCTCGAACCGCGCCCCGTGTCGCGTCCGCCGGTTGATCCGGCGGCTCAGCGCGCCTTCGGCAGGCCCGACGGCGTGGACGGCTCGTTCGTCAACAAGGGTCAGGCGCGCGATCAGGGCGAGTACGCCCCCAAGGACCAACCCCCGGACCCGGTGCTGGCCGAGGCCTTCGGTCGGCCGTACCAGGGCGGCGACTCGCTGCAGCGACACCCCACCGACGCGGGAGCGCTCGACTCCGAGCGCGACGGCGCCGGGGACGATGCCGACGATCCGTGGCGTAATCCGGGCGCGCCCGTCGGGCTGGGCACCCCGGCGCTCACCCACAGCGCCCCCGCCGCGGTCAGCGCGCCGGCCGCCAAGTTGGGTGTGCGCGACGTGCTGTTCGGCGGGAAGGTGTCCTACGTCGCGTTGGGCGTGCTGGCCATCGTCGCGCTGGTGATCGGCATCGCCGGCGGCCTGGT
Organism: Mycolicibacterium chubuense; assembly: GCF_001044255.1. Taxonomy (GTDB): domain Bacteria; phylum Actinomycetota; class Actinomycetes; order Mycobacteriales; family Mycobacteriaceae; genus Mycobacterium; species Mycobacterium chubuense. Next base: position 166,014 of record NZ_JYNX01000034.1, on the reverse strand, counting down.
GGGCCGCAAGACCGCCGAGGTGGTCGAGGCGTTCACCACGTCGAAGGTGACGTTGGAGACCAGCGACAACGGCGAGCCGCCGCAGGGTCAGTTCGCGAAAGTGGCTGCCGCCGTTGCCGATTCGGTGGTGACTGTGGAGGCGACCAGCGACACCGAGGGAGCCCAGGGCTCCGGGGTCATCGTCGACGGCCGCGGCTACATCGTGACCAACAATCACGTCATCTCCGAGGCGGCCACCAACCCGAGCAAGTTCAAGATGTCGGTCGTCTTCAACGACGGCAAAGAGGTCCCCGCCAACCTGGTCGGCCGTGACCCGAAGACCGACCTGGCGGTGCTCAAGGTCGACAACGTCGACAACCTCGTCGTTGCCCGGCTCGGGGACTCCGAGAAGCTGCGCGTCGGCGAAGAGGTGATCGCCGCCGGTGCCCCGCTGGGCCTGCGCAGCACGGTCACCCACGGCATCATCAGCGCGCTGCACCGACCCGTGCCGCTGTCCGGCGACGGTTCGGACACCGACACCGTCATCGACGGCGTGCAGACCGACGCGTCGATCAACCACGGCAACTCCGGCGGCCCGCTGATCAATATGAACTCTGAGGTCATCGGCATCAACACCGCGGGCAAGTCGCTGTCGGACAGCGCCAGCGGGCTCGGGTTCGCGATCCCGGTCAACGAGGTCAAGCAGGTCGTGGAGACGCTGATCCAAAGCGGCAAGATGGCGCACCCCACCCTGGGTCTGACCGCGCGCTCGGTGAGCAACGACGTGTCCAAGGGCGCCCAGATCGCCAATGTGACGGCGGGCGGTCCCGCCGAGCGGGCCGGCATCCTGGAGAACGACGTCGTCGTCAAGATCGGCAACCGCGAGGTCGCCGACGCCGACGAGATGGTCGTCGCCGTCCGTCAGCTCAAGATCGGCGAACCCGCCCCGGTCGAGGTCGTTCGCGACGGCCGTCGCGTCACCTTGACGGTGACCCCCGGCGCCGACAACAGCACGTAGGCCATGTTCGCCAACGTCGGCTGGGGCGAGATGCTGGTCCTGGTGATCGCCGGGCTGGTGATCCTCGGACCTGAGCGGCTGCCCGGCGCGATCCGCTGGACCTCCGGTGCGGTGCGCCAGGCGCGCGACTACATCTCCGGTGCCACCAGCCAGCTGCGCCAGGATCTGGGCCCGGAATTCGACGATCTACGCGAACCACTGTCGGAGCTGCAGAAGCTGCGGGGCATGACGCCGCGCGCGGCGCTGACCAAGCATCTGCTCGACGGGGACGACTCGATATTCACCGGCCGCTTCGACACGCCGAGCACGCCGGAGAAGCCGCAGACGCCACCGGAGAAACCGCAGTCGGGGCCCGGTCCGGTCGACAACTCGGGGCCGACGCGATTCGACCCGGACGCCACCTAGCGCTAGCGGCCGGCGGGGTCCAGGCCCAGCGACATGCCGGCCAGCCCGCGTTTGCGGCTGGACAGCGAGTCCGCGACCTTGCGCAGTTCGACACCTGCCGGCGAGTCGGGGGCGCTGAGCACCAGCGGCACCCCGGTGTCCCCGGCGGCCACCAGCGCCGGATCCAGCGGCACCTGGCCCAGCAGAGGAACGTCGGCGCCGACGGAGCGCGACAGGCTCTCGGCGACCTGGCGGCCACCGCCCTCGCCGAACAGCTGCATCACCGACCCGTCCGGCATCAGCAGCCCGGACATGTTCTCGACGACGCCGGCGATGCGCTGACGGGTCTGCAGCGCGATTGCACCCGCCCGCTCGGCGACCTCGGCCGCCGCGAGCTGGGGAGTGGTGACCACCAGGATCTCCGCGCCGGGGATCAGCTGCGCCACCGAGATCGCGATGTCGCCGGTGCCCGGCGGCAGGTCCAGCAACAGCACGTCGAGGTCGCCCCAGTACACGTCGGCGAGGAACTGTTGCAGCGCGCGGTGCAGCATCGGGCCGCGCCACACCACCGGGGTGTTGCCCTGGGTGAACATCGCGATCGAGATCACCCGCACGTCGTGGGCGACCGGCGGCAGGATCATCGAATCGACCTGGGTGGGCCGGTCGGTGGTGCCCATCATGCGGGGCACCGAGTGGCCGTAGATGTCGGCGTCGAGCAGGCCCACCGAGAGGCCGCGGGCGGCCATCGCGGCGGCCAGGTTCACCGTGACGCTGGACTTGCCGACCCCGCCCTTGCCGGAGGCCACCGCGTACACGCGGGTCAGCGAGCCGGGCTGGGCGAACGGGATCACCGGTTCGCGCGAGTCGCCGCGTAGCAGCGTGCGAAGTTCGGCGCGCTGTTCGTCGTTCATCACGTCGAGCGTGACCCGCACCGCGCCGGTGCCGGGCACGTCGCTGGCGGCCCGGGTGACGCGCTCGGAGATCTCGGTCTTCTTCGGGCACGCCGAGGTGGTCAGGTAGATCTCGACGTGCACGGATCCGTCGTCGTCGACGGTGACGTTCTTGACCATGCCGACCTCGGTGATGGGGCGCCGCAGTTCGGGGTCGATCACCTTGGTCAGCGACGCGCGCACAGCCGCGGTCAGGTCAGCAGTATTCGCAGGCATCACCCGCGAGTGTAGGCCGCAGTCGACGGTCCTCCGGCGGCGGCCGAGAGCTCAGGCGGCCGGGCCGGGCGCCGGACCCAGCGCGGGAGGCAGTACGGGGCCGGGGGCCACCGGGTCGGCCGGCATGGGCGGCGCCCACGGCGCGACCGGTGGGGCGGCGGGAGCCGGGAGAACGGGCGCCGCGGCGGGAGCAGGGGTGTTGGTGATGCAGAACACCGCGCACTCGGGCTGCTGCTGGGCCGGCGGGGGCGTCACCCACGGCGGCACCCAGGCCGGCGGCGGGGGCGCCACGGGTTGCGGCGCGGCCTGCGGGGCCGGCGCGGGACCGGGCAGCGGGCCGAGTGACTGCCCGGGCGCGAAGCCGGGCACGTTGGTGCTGATCAGGCTGGCGACGTCGGTGCGCTGCCCGAGTTGGAGCAGGGCCAGCGGATCGTTGGCGGGCAGGCCGGCGGCGTTGAGCGGCAGGCCGGGCCCGAGCCCTTCGGGTCGGTCGAGGTGGCTGTCCCCGAGGGCGGGCACCTCACCGGTGATCGGCGGCAGGTCGACGGGCACCACGCCGGTGGCGTACGACGCGGCCCAGGCCAGCACGTTGCGGGCGTAGGCCATCGAGTTGTTGTAGCGCAGAATCGCGCTCAGGACATCGGTCTGGCTGCGCAGGTTCAGGCCGCCGCTGCACAGGTATCGGGCGGCGGCCAGCGACGCGTCGAAGACGTTCTGCACGTCGGCTTTGCCGTCGCCGTCCCCGTCGGCGGCGTACCGCGACCAGGTGCCGGGCAGGAACTGCATGGGTCCCAGCGCCCTGGCGTACACGACGCGATCGGCGTTGCGGCTCTGCACGATGACCTCGTTACCGGGCAGGGTGCCGTCGAGGCTGGGGCCGTAGATCGGCCGCACCGCGGTGCCCCGCGCATCGGTGGCGCCGCCGTTGGCGTGCATCGACTCGATGCGGCCGATGCCGGCCAGCAGATTCCAGCTCACGCCGCAGCCGGGCGCGGCCGAGGCCATCTTTGTTTCGGCGTTCCGGTAGGCCGCCAGTGCCATCGACGGGATACGCAGCGTGCCAGGCGAATTCACGACGACCGCGGGTGGGGGAGCAGACACCGTGGCCGCGGCGATGCGCATCGGGGTCGGGGTCTTGGCCACCGCCACCACCGACACGCCGGATTCGCCGGGCGATGGCGCAACGGCCGCCAGCGGCATCACCGCCGCATCGCGGGTCGGGGCGTTGGTCGACGGCGCGGAGGCGCCGACGGCGCCGGCGAGCACCAGGGGGGTCAACACTGCGGCAACGCCGAAAGCCGGCATCCGGACGATGCGTCCGGCACGACTCCTCGCTGCTCCGAGGGCCGCTCCTCCCCCTATGTGCACTCAACCGTCCTAGCTGTGAGATCGCCTGTGAACCCCGTCACCATACCTATTCGGCTACGACCGTGTAACAGCATTGGCCACAGCTGTCTCATCCGGATTTCCGGGACCGCCGCTCAGCGTCGGGTTTGCTCGATTCGCCGTCGCCCGCGGCATCGTCGGGACGGAGCTCAAAGATCATCTCGCGGATCTCCTCGAGCTCGCGGCGCAGGTAGTCACGGGTGGCCACCTCGCCGACCGCGAGCCGCAGCGCCGCGAGTTCGCGGGCCAGGTACTCGGTGTCGGCCTTGGTCTGCTCGGCGCGCCGGCGGTCCTCTTCGAGCGACACCCGGTCCCGGTTCTCCTGCCGGTTCTGCGCCAACAGGATCAGCGGTGCGGCGTAGGCCGCCTGGGTGGAGAACGCCAGGTTCAGCAGGATGAACGGATAGGGGTCCCACTGCCAGGCGAAGGCGCCGATGTTCAGGAACACCCAGACGATGACGAAGATCGTCTGGATGGCCAGGTAGCGCCCGGTGCCGAGGAAGCGCGCGATCCGCTCGCTGACCCGGCCGACCGCCTCGACGTCCAGCCGCGGCGCGAACGAGCGGGAGCTCTTGGGCGTGTCGAGGCGCTGCCGAGCTGACAGGTCGCTCATGTCGTCCTCTCGGCGGTCACGATCTCGGGTTCGGCTTCGCGTTCCCGCCAGTCGTCGGGCAGCAGGTGGTCGAGGACGTCGTCGACGGAGACCGCGCCGAGCAGGTGGCTCTCCTCGTCGACGACCGGGCCGCACACCAGGTTGTAGGCGGCGAAGTATCGGCTCAGCGCGCCCAGCGAATCCTCCGGCCGCAGGCTGGGCAGGTCCTTGTCGACCATGCCGCTGACGAGCGCGGCCGGGGGTTCGCGCAGCAGCCGCTGCAGGTGCACGCAGCCCAGATAGCGTCCCGTCGGTGTCGCCGTCGGCGGCCGGACCACGAACACCAGCGACGCCAGCGCCGGCGTCAGATCCGGATCACGCACGCGCGCAAGGGCTTCGGCAACCGTGGTGTCGGGTGCGAGCACCACCGGCTCCGAGGTCATCAGACCGCCGGCGGTGTTCGGTGAGTGGCTGAGCAGGCGCCGGACGTCCTCGGAGTCCTCCGGGTCCATCCGGCGCAGAAGCTGCTCGGCGTCGGCCGGGGTCATCGTTCCCAGCAGGTCGGCGGCGTCGTCGGGGTCCATCGCCTCGAGCACGTCGGCGGCGCGCTCGGTCTTGAGCTGCCGCAGCAGCGCGACCTGTTCGTCTTCGGGGAGCTCCTGCAGCACGTCGGCGAGTCGTTCGTCGTCGAGCGCGTTGACCACTTCGTTGCGCCGCTTGGCGGGCAGTTCGCGGATCGCGTCGGCCACCTCGATGGGGCGCTGACCCTCGAACTGCTCGAGCAGCTGAGCCACGCCCTGGTCGGGCATCGCCAGCCCCGAGGGCGTCAGGCCTTGGACGTGCTGCCAGTCCACGGTGTGGACGTTGCTGCGCCGGCCCAGCCGCCGCTGTGGACGGACGGCGACCCTGGTGACCACCCAGTCGCGCGTGCGGGTCTGCTCGATGCCCAGATCCACCACCACGACGTCGATCCCGGCCAGCTCGGTCAGGTCGGGATCGTCGACGCGCACCCGGGTTTCGAGTACCTGGCCCAGCACCAGCACCTCGCCGGGGCGCTGGGAGAAGCGGCGCAGCGACACACTTCCGGTGGACAGTGTGACCGCCCCCGGCTCGATCGCCGTCACGCGCAGGATCGGCACGAAAATTCGCTTGCGCGTGAGCAATTCGATGACCAGGCCGAGAACACGAGGTTGTTGCCGGACCAGGCTGATACTGATCACCACGTCACGCACGCGGCCGATCGATTCGCCGTCGGGACCCAGCACCACCATTCCCGCGAGCCGGGCCGCATAGACCCTGTTGACCGACGCCATGGTTGTCAGAGTAGAGAGTGTGGTTGTGGAAAACCGGTATCGACCCCGTCGAACGTGCCTGTCAGTGCCGGGCAGCAGCGCGAAGATGATCGAGAAGGCCAAGACGCTGCCCGCCGACGAGGTGTTCCTCGACCTCGAGGACGCGGTGGCCGCCGACGCCAAAGCCCAAGCGCGCGAGCAGGTCGCGGCCGCGCTGGCGGCACCGGGATGGGCGGGACAGCTGCGCGGTGTGCGCGTCAACGACTGGACCACGCCGTGGACCCATACCGATGTGATCGACGTGATCGGCCGGGCGGGAGCGTCGGTCGACATCGTCGTGCTGCCGAAGGTGACCGACGTCTCACATGTGCATGCGCTGGATCTGCTGCTCGGTCAGGTGGAGGCCGCGCACGGTCTGCCGGTCGGACGCATCGGCATCGAAGCCCAGATCGAGGACGCCCGCGGGCTGACGAACGTCGACGCGATCGCCGCCGCCCCGCGCGTGCAGGCGCTGGTGCTCGGTCCCGCCGACCTGATGGCCAGCCTGAACATGCGCACGCTGGAGGTGGGGGAGCAACCCGAGGGGTACGACGTCGGCGACGCCTACCACCATGTGCTGATGCGGATCCTGATCGCGGCGCGCGCCAACGGGATCAACGCGATCGACGGGCCGTATCTGAAGGTGCGCGACGTCGAGGCCTTCCGCCGGGTGGCCGGTCGGGCCGCGGCGCTGGGTTTCGACGGCAAGTGGGTGCTGCACCCCGACCAGATCGCGGCGGGCAACGAGATCTTCAGCCCCCGCCAGGAAGCCTACGACCACGCCGAGCTGATCCTCGAGGCCTACGAGTGGCACACCTCCCGGGCGGGCGGGGCCCGGGGTGCGGTGATGCTGGGCGACGAGATGATCGACGAGGCCAGCCGCAAGATGGCGCTCGTCATCGCCGGCAAGGGCCGAGCGGCCGGTATGCGCCGCCTGGGCGAGCGGTTCGTCCCCCCGAGTGGCTAGGGCGCCCACTGCCAGTTGCCGGCGTACAGCACCGTCGTGAGCGCGACATAGAGGACGCCGACGATGATCAGCAGCGTGCTGATCACCACGGCGGCCACGGCCAGCCCGAAGCCCTTCTGGCCGGTGCGCCGGGTCTCGCGCATCGCGATCACGCCGAGCACCAATCCCACGATCGAGGGCAGCCCGCAGCAGATCAGACCGCCCAGCGCCGTCGCCAGCGCGGCGATCGCCTTGCCGTTGGTGCCCGGCGGCCGCGCCGGATACCCCGGATACGACGGATAGGCCGGGTACGACGAATAGTCCGAGTACGACGGATAGGCCGGGTACGGCACGGCGCCGTAGCCGGGCGGTGCACCCGGATACACCGGCGGCGGCAACCCGGCGTCGTCGTAGGGTTGCTCGGGGCCGCTCGTGGTCATCGGTGCAACTTCGGGAAGGTCAGGAACTGAAGACTGTCATGAACTGAAGACGTAGATGTTCCACACCAGGCTGATCACCAGCGATACCGCGCCGACCGCGATACCGGCGACCGCCAGCCCGTGACCGGCCTGACGGGTCTGCTTGATCTGGTTGAGCGCCAGGATGCCGAGCACGATCCCGATGATCGAGCCGATACCGCAACACACCCCGACGATCGACGCGACCAGCGATGCGATCGCCATCGTGTTGGTGCCCGGGGGAGCCTGCGGCGCTCCGTAGCCGTAGTCGGCGTTCGGGTAACCGCCCATCGGCGGCGGCGGGTACCCGCCAGGCGCGGTCCCGTAGGGCGGGGGCGGCGGGTAGGACGGACCCCCGTAGCCGGCGCCCGGGTAGGGCGACGGGCCGGTGTTCTGATCCGGGTACGGCGGTGCGTAGCCGGACGGGGGCGGGGGATAGTCCGTCGGCGACGAGTACTGCGGCGGCGCCGGGTTGTATGCCGGCGGCGGCGTGTAATCGGGGGGAGTGGAGGACTGCTCGATCGGGGGGGCTTCGTAGCCCGCGGACGACTGCTCGGACCCGCCGGCAGGGGAGTCGGAACGGTCGTTTCGGCCTGCGTCGTCGTCCGAACTTGTCATGCTGATCAACCTAGCGTACGTACAGGTGAGTCGAGAGGAACGCGCAGCGGGGCACCTTTGGCCCGTCCCGGGCGTTGACAGAGCAACGAGGTTCTTGCGGATCGAAGGAGTGCACGACCATGACCAGCCCGTTCCAGCCAGGCCAGACACCGGGTGCTGCCGCGTCGGGCCGTGGCCGTCCGGTGGGTCTGCCCACCCCGCCGAAGGGGTGGCCCATCGGGTCCTACCCGACGTACGCCGAAGCCCAGCGCGCGGTGGATTACCTGTCCGACCAGCAGTTTCCGGTCGAACAGGTCACCATCGTGGGCGTCGATCTGATGCAGGTCGAACGGGTCACCGGCCGACTGACCTGGCCCAAGGTGCTCGGCGGCGGCGTGCTCACCGGCGCCTGGTTGGGCCTGTTCATCGGCCTGATCCTGGGATTCTTCAGCCCCAGCCCCTGGGGGTCGCTGATCACCGGTCTGATCGCCGGTGTGTTCTTCGGCCTGATCACCTCCGCTGTGCCGTACGCAATGGCCCGCGGCACAAGGGATTTCAGCTCCACGCTGCAACTGGTGGCCGGGCGCTACGACGTGCTGTGTGACCCGCAGAGCGCGGAGCGGGGCCGGGATCTGTTGGCCCGTTTGAAGATCTGACGTGGCCGATGTCCTGGCGACGGTGCGGGCGAGCTTGCTCGACCACTTCGCGACGGAGCCCGACGAGGCCAGCGTGACCTTCCTGGGTGCCGACCGGATGGTCATCCTGCGCTTCGGCAGCCCCGATGACGGTGCAGCGCACTATGTTTCGCTCGGATGTTCGGCGCACCCGATGGGGGATCCCGCCGACCTGATGGCCGATCCGGTGCGGGGTCCCCGGGCCGAGGTGATCGTGTCCCTGCGCGGCCCGTCGCCGGTCGGGCTGGCCCGGTCGGTGGCGGTGGTCGCGGCTGCGCCGGCCGTCGAGGGCCTGGTGCTCGAACCCGACGCGCTGATCGACCTGGAGACGCCGCTGTGGCAGGGCGCGCCGTTCACCGCGTTCCTGTTGGGCCGCAGCGACATCGACGACGTCGCGCTGCCGGGGCCGTTGTCGCCGGTGAGCGTGCTGTCGGCGGTGCCGATCACCGCGACCGAGGCCGCCTGGGTCCGGCTCAAGGGCGCGCCGGCGATGCGGGAGGCCTGGGAACAGGACGGCGTCGACGTGACCGACCCACGCCGACGGGCGGCCAGCCCGGCCTGACGGGCCGCTACAGCCAGTGGTTGTGCCGGAACGTGCGGTGCAGCAGCAGGCACACGGTGACCATCACCAGCAGCACGGCCGGATACCCCCACGTCCAGTGCAGTTCGGGCATGTTGTCGAAGTTCATGCCGTAGATGCCCGCCATCGCGGTCGGCACCGCCGCGATCGCCACCCAGGCCGAGATCTTGCGCATGTCGACGTTCTGCTGCATGGCGACCTTGCCGAGCGCGGCCTGCACCAGGGAGCTGAGCAGTTCGTCGAAGCTGGCGATGCGGTCGGCCGCCTTGATCGTGTGGTCGAGCACGTCGCGCATGTAGCGGCGGATCTCGACATCGACCAGGTCGTCGTGGTGGGTGCCGATCCGTTCCAGGTCGGTGGCCAGCGGGCTCACCGCACGGCGCAGCTCGACGACCTCACGCTTGAGCAGATAGATGGTCTCGATCTCGGTCAGCGGCCGCGGCGAGAAGATGTCCTCCTCCATCGCGTCGATGTCGGTCTCGATCAGATCGGTGACGTCGAGGTAGGTGTCGACCACGCTGTCGGCGATCGCGTGCATCACCGAGTAGGGCCCCAACCTGAGCGAGGCGGGCGTGGCCTCCAGCCGCTTGCGTACCCCGGCCAGTCCGCCGTGTTCGCCGTGGCGCACGGTCACCACGAAGTCGGGGCCGACGAAGATCATGATCTCCCCGGTCTCGACGATCTCGCGCACGTTGGCGATCGACTCGTGGTCGACGTACTTCACCGTCTTGAGCACGAGGAACAGCATGGTGTCGTAGCGCTCGAGTTTGGGTCGCTGGTGGGCGTGCACGGCGTCCTCGACGGCGAGCTCGTGGAGACCGAACACATCGGCCACGGCCTGCATCTGGTGCTCGTCGGGTTCGTGCAGGCCGATCCAGACGAACGCCGGCCGGCCCTCGGCCTCGATCTGGTGCACCTTGTCCAGCGCCGCGGCGTGGGTGTACTTGCCGGGCAGCCGGTTGCCGTCGCAGTAGACGCCGCAGTCGACCATCGCGCGCGCGACCGGCACGTGGATGCGGCGGGCGTCCGGATCGTCGGGGCGGGGCCGGCCGCCCTGACGCATGAGCGACGGCGGCAACGCGCGAAACGACGGCATGCGCAGACCTCCCTCCGGGCACGCCGTGCCCTCCAGCTAGTCGGATCGTACGCGGGGAGCCTGATCGAAACCTCTCAGCGACGGCCAACCCGGTCCTGAGAGAACGGGTGGTCGGTTACCCTGACGCCCGTGGCGGACAGTGTGGTTTCCCCTTCGCGTGAGCCTTCGGCGGCGCGGACCCCCCAGGTGGTCGTCGAGGACCACGAGATCTTCGAAGCGCACGAGGGCGGCAAGCTCTCGGTCGGGATGAGCTCGCCGCTGGACACCCAGCGGGCGCTGTCGATCGCCTACACCCCCGGGGTGGCGAAGGTCAGCCGGGCGATCGCCACCGACAAGACGCTGGCGGCCCGCTACACGTGGGCGCACCGGCTGGTCGCGGTGGTCAGCGACGGCAGCGCGGTGCTCGGACTCGGCGACATCGGCGCCGCTGCGTCGCTTCCGGTGATGGAAGGCAAGAGCGCGCTGTTCAAGGCCTTCGGCGGGCTGGACTCAATCCCGATCGTGCTCGACACCAACGATCCCGACGAGATCGTCGAGACGCTGATCCGGCTGCGTCCGACCTTCGGGGCGGTGAACCTCGAAGACATCTCGGCGCCACGCTGTTTCGAGATCGAGCAGCGGGTGATCGAGGCGCTCGACTGCCCGGTGATGCACGACGACCAGCACGGCACGGCGATCGTCGTGCTCGCGGCGCTGCACGGCGCGGCCACGGTGCTGCAGCGGGACATGCACACGCTCAAGATCGTGATCTCCGGCGCCGGTGCCGCCGGGATCGCCTGCGCGAACATCCTTCTGGCCAAGGGCATCAACGACATCACGGTGCTCGACAGCAAGGGCATCCTGTCGTCGGCCCGCACTGACCTCAACCCGTACAAGGCCGAGCTGGCCACCCGGTCGAACCCGCGCGGCCTGCACGGCGGGCTGGCCGAGGCGCTCGACGGCGCCGACGTGTTCATGGGGGTGTCGGCGGGGCTGGTGCCCGAGGAGCTGATCGCCACGATGGCCCCGGGCGGCATCGTGTTCGCGATGTCCAACCCCGATCCCGAGATCCACCCGGACGTGGCGCGCAAGTACGCCGCGGTGGTCGCGACCGGACGCAGCGACTTCCCGAACCAGATCAACAACGTGCTGGCGTTCCCGGGCGTGTTCCGCGGGGCGCTCGACGCCGGCGCCCGGCGCATCACCGAGAAGATGAAGGTCGCGGCGGCCGAGGCGATCTTCTCGGTCGTCGGCGACGAGCTGGCCGTCGACCACATCGTGCCCAGCGCACTGGATCCGCGCGTGGGCCCGGCGGTGGCGGCGGCGGTGGCCGCCGCGTCCGAGGACTGAGTCGGCTGCGCAGGACATGGCGGCTGGCGGCCGCACTGGCCGTGGCGGTGCTCGTCGGCGCCTGCGGCGCACGGCCGGGACCGCCCCCGGTCCCGGTGGCGGCGAGCGCTGAGCCCGAGTCGCAACTCGTCGCGCACCTCTACGCGGCGGCGCTGGGGTTCTACGGCAGCCCCGCCTATGTCCGCGCCTCGGAGGATCCGCTGGCGGAGCTCGACTCGGCCGAGGCCACCGTCGTGCCGGGATTCACCGGGCGACTGCTCGAGCGGTTCGACCCGGACGCGCCTGCCCGCTCCGACGTCCAGGTGTACCGCTCGCTGCTCTCCGCGCTGCCCGAAGGCGTCGCCGCCGGCGATTACACGGTCTCGGCCGAGGACAAACCCGCCGTGGCGGTCACCGACGCCGCGGCCGGGGAGTGGGGCCGGGACGTGTCGGCGTTCGCGCGCCGCTGCCCGGACATCTCGGTCGGCGCGGTGACCGGCGCGCCGCGGCCATCGTCGCTCGGCACGTGCACACTGCCCCGCGCCCGTGAGTTCGCCGATCCGACAACGCTTTTCGCGTCACTGCGGGCCGGGGAGGTGGACGCGGCGTGGACGTCGACGGCCGCCGCCGATGTGCCGTCGGACGTGGTGGTGCTCTCGGACAAGACGTCGCTGATCCGCGCCGAGAACCTGGTCCCGCTGTACCGGCGCAACGTGCTCAGCGAGTCACAGGTGCTCGCGCTCAACGAGATCGCGGGCGTGCTCGACACCGGGTCGCTGGCCGACATGCGGCGCAAGATCGCCGAGGGCGCCGACCCGGGCCTGGTCGCCGGGCAGTGGCTCGACGCCCATCCGCTCGGCACCAGCAACTAGCCCGGCAGCGATCAGCCGAAGAAGGAGAACGGCACCCCGTCGGTCAGCGCGGTGACCGCCCGCGGGCAGAAGATCTGGATCGCCAGTCCGGTGAACATCGTCGCCGGCCCGAGGGGGCGGCCCAGTTCGTCGGCCACCTTCGCGGCGACGTTCGCGGCGTTCTGTCCCGGTTCGGCCAGCATCGGGCACACCTGTTCGCCGACGCGGGTGGCGGTGCCGGCATCGATGTCACCGAGGCGGTAGTGGTCGAGCGCCGAGAGGAAGACATCGGTGGTGGAGTCGGCCCGGGCGGGGGCCGCCGCCGCGACGGTCACGGTGGCCGCCGCCGCGATCGTCACGGTGGCCGCCACCAAGGTCGCCACGGCCGGGAACTTCAACGTCATGCCTTTATTGTCGTCGATGGGACGCGCGGCATTACGCGTCCCGGCCCGCCCCCTGCGGATACCGGTACCCGCGGTACCGCTATGGTGGGCCGAACTGGACACACGTCGAACAACAGGAGCGGATATGCAGGGCTTCGCCGGAAAGGTGGCCGTCGTGACCGGCGCCGGCTCGGGCATCGGTCAGGCGCTGGCGATCGAACTGGGCCGCTCGGGCGCCCACGTCGCGATCAGCGACGTCGACACCGAGGGGCTGGCCGCCACCGAGGAGCGGCTCAAGGCGATCGGGGCGCAGGTCAAGGCCGACCGCCTCAACGTCGTCGAGCGTGAGGAGTTCCACCTCTACGCCGACGGCGTGGCCGAGCACTTCGGCAAGGTCAACCAGATCTACAACAACGCCGGCATCGCGTTCACCGGCGACGTCGAGATCTCCCAGTTCAAGGACATGGAACGGGTGATGGACGTCGACTACTGGGGTGTCGTCAACGGGACGAAGGCGTTCCTGCCGCACCTGATCGCCTCTGGCGACGGTCACGTCGTCAACGTCTCCAGCGTGTTCGGGCTGTTCGCCGTGCCGGGGCAGGCCGCCTACAACTCCGCGAAGTTCGCGGTGCGCGGGTTCACCGAGGCGCTGCGCCAGGAGATGGCGCTGGCCGGACATCCGGTCAAGGTCAGCTGCGTGCATCCCGGCGGCATCAAGACCGCCATCGCCCGCAACGCCACCGCCGCCGAAGGGCTCGACGCCGACGAGCTGGCCAAGACGTTCGACAAGAAACTCGCCAGCACCACGCCGGAGAAGGCCGCCCGGATCATCCTCGACGGCGTCCGCAAGAACAAGGCCCGGATCCTGGTCGGCAACGACGCGCGGATGTTCGAGTACGTCATCCGCTTCGTCGGCGCCGGCTACCAGGGCCTGTTCCCGCGGGTCGTCGCCCGGTTGACCCCCAAGCAGTAGGGGTCAGGCGAACGCCTCGTCGATGATCTCCTGCTGCTCGACGGCGTGCACCTTCGACGATCCTGACGACGGCGCCGACATCGCCCGCCGGGAGATCCGCTTGATCCCGGCGAGGTGGTCGGGCAGCAGCTCGGGCAGCGTCAGCCCCATCGTCGGCCACGCACCCTGGTTGGCCGGCTCCTCCTGCACCCAGAACTTCTCCGTGGCGTTCGGGTAGCGGTCCAGCGTCTCGGCGAGCCGCCGCTTCGGCAGCGGCGCCAGCTGCTCGACGCGCAGAATCGCCACGTCCTCGCGCTTGTCCTTGCTCTTGCGCGCCGCCAGCTCGTAGTACAGCTTGCCGCTGGTCAGCAGGATGCGGGTGACCTTGGACCGGTCGCCGTCACCCTCGTCGTAGGTGGGCTCCTCGAGCACCGAGCGGAACTTCTGCTCGGTGAACTCCTTGAGGTCGCTGACCGCGGCCTTGTTGCGCAGCATCGACTTCGGCGTGAACACGATCAGCGGCCGGTGGATCCCGTCGAGGCCGTGACGGCGCAGCAGGTGGAAGTAGTTCGCGGGGGTCGAGGGCATCGCGATCGTCATCGACCCCTCGGCCCACAGCAGCAGGAACCGCTCGATGCGGCCCGACGTGTGGTCGGGGCCCTGCCCCTCGTGACCGTGCGGCAGCAGCAGCACGACGTCGGAGAGCTGACCCCACTTGGCCTCACCGGAGCTGATGAACTCGTCGATGATCGACTGCGCCCCGTTGACGAAGTCGCCGAACTGCGCCTCCCACAGCACCAGCGCGTCGGGGTTGCCCACCGAGTAGCCGTACTCGAAGCCGACCGCGGCGTACTCCGAGAGCGCCGAGTCGTACACCATGAACCGGCCGCCGGTCGGGTTGCCGTCGGAGTCGACGGTCAGCAGATCCAGCGGCGTGAACTCTTTGCCGGTCTTGCGGTCGATGATCACCGAGTGCCGTTGGGTGAACGTGCCGCGACGGGTGTCCTGCCCGGTCAGCCGGATGGTGCGGCCCTCGGACAGGAACGACCCGAGCGCCAGCAGTTCCGCGAAGGCCCAGTCGACCTTGCCCTCGTAGGCCATCTCGCGGCGCTTCTCGAGCACCGGCTTGACGCGTGGGTGGACGTTGAAGTCCTCGCCGGCCGCCAGGTGGGCGTCGCCGATGCGCTGCAGCAGCGACTTCTCCACCGCCGTGTTGGTGCCGGCGGGGACCATCTGGTCAGCCTCGACCGAGTGGCTGGGTTCGATGGCGTGCTTCTCGAGGTCCCGGACCTCGTTGAAGACCCGCTCCAGCTGCCCCTGGTAATCGCGCAGGGCGTCTTCGGCTTCCTTCATCGAGATGTCGCCGCGGCCGATCAACGCTTCGGTGTAGCTCTTGCGGACGCCGCGCTTGGTGTCGATGACGTCGTACATGTTGGGCTGCGTCATAGACGGGTCGTCGCCCTCGTTGTGCCCGCGCCGGCGGTAGCACAGCATGTCGATGACGACGTCCTTCTTGAACTTCTGCCGGAAGTCCATCGCGAGCTTGGCCACCCACACCGCGGCTTCGGGGTCGTCGCCGTTGACGTGGAAGATCGGGGCGCCGATCATCTTCGCGACGTCCGTGCAGTACTCCGAGGAGCGCGAGTCGAACGGCGAGGTGGTGAAGCCGATCTGGTTGTTGACGATGATGTGGATCGTGCCGCCGGTGCGGTAGCCGCGCAGCAGCGCCAGGTTGAGCGTCTCCGCCACCACGCCCTGCCCGGCGAACGCCGCGTCGCCGTGCAGCATCATCGGCACGACGGTGAAGTCGTTGGACCCGTTGGTCTCCTCGCCGGTGTCGAGCATGTCCTGCTTGGCGCGCACGATGCCCTCGAGCACCGGGTCGACGGCCTCGAGGTGGCTGGGATTGGCGACCAGGGACACCGCGATGTCGTTGTCGCCGAACATCTGGATGTAGGTGCCGGTCGCGCCGAGGTGGTACTTGACGTCGCCGGAGCCGTGCGCCTGCGACGGGTTCAGGTTGCCCTCGAACTCGGTGAAGATCTGGCTGTAGGGCTTGCCGACGATGTTGGCCAGCACGTTGAGTCGGCCGCGGTGCGGCATGCCGATGACGACCTCGTGCAGCCCGTGTTCGGCGGCCTGGTCGATCGCCGCGTCCATCATCGGGATGACGGTCTCGGCGCCCTCCAGCGAGAACCGTTTCTGCCCAACGTATTTGGTCTGCAGGAAGGTCTCGAACGCCTCGGCGGCGTTCAGCTTGCTCAGGATGTACTTCTGCTCGGCGACCGTCGGCTTCTCGTGCTTGATCTCGATGCGGTCCTGCAGCCACTGCTGCTGCTCGGGCTCGAGGATGTGGGTGTACTCGACGCCGACGTGGCGGCAGTACGCGTCGCGCAGCAGGCCCAGGATGTCACGCAGCTTCTTGTGCGTCTGGCCGGCGAAACCGTTGACCTTGAACTCGCGGTCGAGATCCCACAGCGTCAGCCCGTGGGTGTTGACGTCCAGGTCGGGGTGGCTGCGGAAGCGGGTGTTGTCCAGCCGCAGCGGGTCGATGTCGGCCATCAGATGGCCGCGGTTGCGGTAGGCCGCGATCAGCTCGATGACGCGGGCGTTCTTGTCCTCGATCGAGTCCGGGTTGTCGATGCGCCAGCGCACCGGCTCGTAGGGGATGCCGAGCTCGCGGAAGATCTCGTCGTAGAACTCGTCGTCGAGCAGCAACTGGTGGATGGTGCGCAGGAAGTCGCCCGACTCCGCGCCCTGGATGATGCGGTGGTCGTAGGTCGACGTCAGCGTCATCAGCTTGCCGATGCCGACCTCGTTGATGCGCTCCTCGCTGGCGCCCTGGAACTCCGCCGGGTACTCCATCGCGCCGGCGCCGATGATCGCGCCCTGGCCCTGCATCAGTCGCGGCACCGAGTGCACGGTGCCGATGGTGCCCGGGTTGGTCAGCGAAATCGTCACGCCCGCAAAGTCTTCGGCGGTCAGCTTGCCGTCGCGGGCCCGGCGCACGATGTCCTCGTAGGCCGCGATGAACTGGCCGAACCGCATGGCCTCGCAGTTCTTGATCGACGCCACGACGAGCTGGCGGCCGTTCTTACCCACCAGGTCGATCGCCAGACCCAGGTTCGTGTGGGCCGGCGTGACCGCGGTGGGCTTGCCGTCGACCTCGGCGAAGTGCCGGTTCATGTTCGGGAACTTCTTGACCGCCTGCACGATCGCGTAACCCAGCAGGTGGGTGAACGAGATCTTGCCGCCGCGCGTGCGCTTGAGGTGGTTGTTGATGACGATGCGGTTGTCGATCATCGCCTTGGCCGGGATGGCCCGCACGCTGGTGGCAGTCGGCACCTCCAGCGACGCGGACATGTTCTTGACGACGGCCGCCGCGGCGCCGCGCAGCACCTGGGTCTCTTCGCCGTCGCTCGCCGGCGCGGCCTTCTTCTCGGGGGCCTTCTCCGGGGCCTTGGCGGCCGGGGCCGGTTCCTTCTTCTCCGGAGCCTTCTCCGACGTCTTCTCGGACGCCTTGGGCTTCTCGGCGGATTTCTCCACGGGCTTCTCGGGCGCCTTGTCCTTCGGCGCCGCCTCAGCGGTTTTCGGTGTGCCGTTGCTGCTCGCGGCCTTCGGCGGCGGTGCCGGCGCGGGTTCGGGCGGACTCACCGGGGTCGACCGGCGTGGGGCGGAGGCGCCGTTGCCGCCGGAGGTGGCGTCGGTGGTGGGTTCGGGGGAGTAGTCGACGAGGAACTCGTGCCAACTCGGGTCCACCGACGAGGGATCCTCGCGGAACTTGCGGTACATCTCTTCGACCAACCACTCGTTCTGACCGAATGGTGAAGGTGAATTCACGGCTGCTGTTCGCCTCAATTCTTCGTTCCCGGCCAGTGCTCCGCTGCAGCCGGCCACCCCTTGTTGAACCCGGTGTGCGGTTACCCGCGTTTCCGCCGTATAAAGGCTAGCGCTTCGGCGACCGGCGGGACCACGCAACGTCC
Organism: Mycolicibacterium chubuense; assembly: GCF_001044255.1. GTDB lineage: Bacteria > Actinomycetota > Actinomycetes > Mycobacteriales > Mycobacteriaceae > Mycobacterium > Mycobacterium chubuense. Next base: position 148,330 of record NZ_JYNX01000034.1, on the reverse strand, counting down.
TTATGGTCATTGCGGACACGGCGAGCGGCGCACGGGGTGCCGCTCAACGGTCTGCGGAGCGCGCTCAGGCGCGCGGTGCGGGCAGCAGATGCAGCGGCGCAGGCCACCGCGGCGGCGGGGCGCCGAACGCATTGCGGGCGTTCGCGACGATCTTCTTGCCCATCATCCGGTTGCCGACGCCGCCGACGACCGCCCCGATGCCGACCGGCAGCATCTTGCCGAACATCATCACGCCGCGCTTGAGCGTGTAGCGCTTGACGAAGTATCTGAGCAACCGGTTGTTGAGCTGGGACACCGCGGGCAGCGGCAGCGACGCCGCGCCCTCGGACAGCCAGCCGCCGCTGGTGCGGCCGCGGCCGAGCAGGTCGGCCACCGCACCCTTGCTGTCCTCGCCGACGAGCACCGCCAGCACGAGCGCGCGGCGCCGTTCCCGGTGGTCGGCGGGAATGCCGTACACCTCGGCGACGGCCAGCACGTAGACGGCCGTCGCCTCCAGGAACACGACGGTCTCGCCGGCCACCGCGGACATCGCCACCAGCGTGCCGATGCCGGGGAAGGCGGCCGCCGAGCCGACGGCCGCTCCGCTGGCCATCACCGCCGCCATGTAGTGCTTCTCGAGCTTGCCGACGATCTCGGCCGGGCCGGCTTCGGGGTTGGCGGCCCGCAACCGTGCGACATACGACCGGACGGCGGGCCCCTGCACCCGCGCTCCACGCTCGATGATCTGGCTCAGCGCCTTGGCCGCGGCGCCGGGGTCCTCGTCGTTGACTGCGAGCTCCTGGCTCTTGGCCCGTGACCATGCACTCATCGGCGACCTCTCGTCGTGCGAACCTCCAGGCTAGTCCCTGGAAACATGCAGACAACGAACGGCGGTCCGCGCGGGGTGCCGCACCGTGACGGCGGTCACTGTTCGCCGCGAGGGGAAGGATTTATCGGGAAGCCGCGCTAACCAATTGCATGGCAGTATCCCCAGACGTGGACGTGACGCCGCTGGACACCGCACCCGCGGCCCAGCCCGGCCGAATCCGGATGATCGTGGTGCTGGGCCTGCTCGTGGCACTGGGCCCGCTGACCATCGACATGTACCTGCCCGCGCTGCCCAAGATCGCCGACGACCTGTCGGTGTCGTCGTCGGTGGCGCAGTTGACGTTGACCGGCACGCTGGCCGGCCTGGCGCTCGGGCAGCTGATCATCGGTCCGCTGTCGGACTCGCTGGGCCGCCGCAAACCGCTGATCGGCGGCATCGTGCTGCACATGCTGGCGTCGCTGCTGTGCCTGTTCGCCCCGAACATCGCGGTGCTGGGCATCGCCCGCGGGCTGCAGGGCGTCGGCGCCGCGGCGGGCATGGTGGTGGCGATCGCGGTGGTCGGCGATCTGTACAAGGACAACGTCGCGGCGACGGTGATGTCGCGGCTGATGCTGGTGCTCGGCGTCGCACCCGTGCTGGCTCCGTCGCTGGGCGCCGCGGTGCTGCTGCACGCCTCGTGGCACTGGGTGTTCGCCGCCCTCGTCGTCGCCGCGGGTGCACTCCTGGTGATGGCGGTGCTGGCGCTGCCCGAGACTCTCCCGGTGCGGCATCGGCGGCCGCTGAAGGTGACCGGCATCGCCCGGACCTACGTCGAGCTGCTGCGCGACACCCGGTTCGTGATGCTGGTGCTGGTCGGCGCGCTGGGCATGTCCGGGCTGTTCGCCTACATCGCGGGCGCCTCGTTCGTGCTGCAGGGCCGCTACGGCCTCGGGCAGACGGCGTTCGCGCTGGTGTTCGGCGCGGGCGCGATCGCGCTGATCGGGTCCACCCAGTGCAACGTCGTGCTGCTGCGGCGCTTCTCGCCGCAGCAGATCATGGTGTGGGCGCTGGCCGCCGCCGCGCTGGCCGGTGTGGTGTTCGTCGCGGTGTCCGCGGCGCACGTCGGCGGACTGTTCGGCTTCGTCCTGCCGGTGTGGGCCATCCTCGCCGCGATGGGTCTGGTCATCCCGAACGCCCCCGCGGTCGCGCTGACGCGCCACCCCGACGCCGCGGGCACCGCCGCGGCGCTGCTGGGCGCGTTCCAGTTCGGGATGGGCGCCGCCGTCGCGCCGGTCGTCGGCGTGCTCGGCAACGACGAACTGGCGATGGCGGCCGTGATGGCCACCGGCGTCATCGTCGCGCTGGGCGCACTCCTGCTGACCGGCGAGCACCGTGCCCCCGCCGCCGACCCGGACGCCGTCGCGGCGGGCGCCGACTTGTCGTGAATCTCGCCGGTCCGTAGCGTCGGCCGAAACCGTAGCCATTCGTCGATTGATGCCCAGTTGTCTTCCACCATGCTCGAATCCGTGACGCCGCGCGCGCCGGGGGTCAACCCCTGGCACGCCCTGTGGGCGCTTCTCGTCGGCTTCTTCATGATCCTGGTCGACGCGACCATCGTCGCGGTCGCGAACCCGGCGATCATGACCAACCTCGGGGTCGGCTACGACGCGGTGATCTGGGTGACCAGCGCCTACCTGCTGGCGTATGCGGTGCCGCTGCTGATCGCCGGGCGCCTCGGCGACCGGTACGGGCCCAAGAACGTCTACCTGCTCGGGCTCACGGTGTTCACGCTGGCCTCGCTGTGGTGCGGGCTGGCCGACACGATCGGCGTGCTGGTCGCGGCCCGCGTGCTGCAGGGGGTGGGCGCGGCGCTGCTCACCCCGCAGACCCTCTCGGTGATCACCAGGACGTTCCCGGCGGAGCGGCGCGGTGTCGCGATGAGTGTGTGGGGGGCGACGGCCGGGGTGGCCACGCTGGTGGGGCCGCTGGCCGGCGGCGTGCTGGTCGACCACCTGGGGTGGCAGTGGATCTTCTTCGTCAACGTGCCGGTCGGCCTGATCGGGCTGGCGCTGGCCGTGCGGCTGGTGCCCTCGCTGCCGACCCAGAGCCATCACTTCGACCTGCCGGGTGTCGTGCTCTCCGGGGTCGGCATGTTCCTGATCGTGTTCGCGCTGCAGGAGGGCCAGTCCCACGACTGGGCGCCCTGGATCTGGGCGACGATGGCGATCGGTGTCGCGGTGATGGCGGCGTTCGTGGTGTGGCAGTCGGTCAACCGCGGGGAGCCGCTCATCCCGCTGGTGATCTTCGGTGATCGCGACTTCTCGATGTCCAACATCGGTGTCGCGACGATCGGGTTCGTCGCGACGTCGATGATCCTGCCGCTGATGTTCTACGCCCAGGCGGTGTGCGGGCTCACCCCGACGCGGGCGGCGCTGCTGACCGCGCCGATGGCGGTCGCGACCGGGGTGCTCGCCCCGGCGGTCGGCAAGATCGTCGACCGCGCGCACCCGCGCCCGGTCATCGGCTTCGGGTTCTCGGTCATGGCGATCGGGCTCACCTGGCTGTCGGTGGAGATGACGCCGACGACCCCGATCTGGCGGTTGGTACTTCCGCTGACCGCCATGGGTGTGGGGATGGCGTTCATCTGGTCGCCGTTGGCCGCCACGGCCACCCGCAACCTGCCGCCGCAGCTCGCCGGCGCCGGATCCGGGGTGTACAACACGACGCGGCAGGTCGGCTCGGTGCTGGGCAGCGCCGGCATGGCCGCGTTCATGGCGTCCCGGCTCTCGGCGGAGATGCCCGGCGCGGCCGACGCGGCTCCGCAGTCCGAGGGCTCCGTCGCGCAGCTGCCCGGCTTCCTGCACGCCCCGTTCGCGGCCGCGATGTCGCAGGCGATGCTGCTGCCCGCCTTCATCGCGTTGTTCGGTGTGGTGGCCGCGCTGTTCCTGATCGGCATGGTCGGCAGCCGTGTCACCCCGGCCGCGCCGCAGGCCGAGCCGGACGCTCGCGTCGACGATGACGGTGACTTCGCCGCCGACGACGACGAGTACGTCGAGTACGTCGTCGACTGGGGCGGCACCGATTCCGGCACTGATTCCAGCGCCGAGGCCGACACCGACGTCCTGAACCGGGCCACTCCCGAGCCGCCGGCCGGCCCGGACGCCGAGACGACGACCCACGAGTGGCGCACCATCCTCGACCAGCTGCTGGCCGAGTCGGCGCCCCGCAACGGGCGCAACGGATCCGGCGCCGACGGCGAGGCGAACTCCTACGGCCGGCACTCGCGCGGCCCGGAATCCGCTTAGCCGCGCTCCATCAGGGCTTCGAGCTGCGCGTTGGTCTTCGTCAGCGCCGAGGTCAGTGCCCCGAACGCCCGGTCACGCACCCGCGGCTTGTCGGTGAAGTCGGGGAACAGGTCACGCAGCACATTGAGCCGGCACGCCTTCAGCCAGTCCATCAGCTCGGGGTCCTTGAGCCAGCGCACCTGGGCTTCGTTGTCGGAGAGCAGGATTCGCAGCCAGTCGACCGGCGCGTCGGGGTGGGGGATCGGCGCGCACAGGTCGTTGCGAGTGGCGTCGTCGGCGTAGCCGGCTTCGACATGGGCGATGAACGCCGAGCTGAACACCTGCTGGCATCCGCGCACGCTCTGCAGCGTGATCCGGTCACCGTCGAACACCGGCACCGACGGGGGTCGCGGCAGCCCCTGGGTCGTGCAGTCCACGTACAGCGACGGCGCCGGCACCTCCAGTTCGCCGCCGCGCAGCACGATGCGGTCGTGCTCGGCGCGTTCGAGGTGGCCCTGCCGCACCACGTCCTGGATGAGACGCAGTTGCTCGAGTTCCCCGGCGGAGACGATGGCGCAGTGGTACATCGTCGGCGTCCTGTCCGGGTCCAGCCGGAAGACGGTGCCGTCGGCCTCGAGTCGCAGGAACAGGTCGTCGATCGACGTCGCCTCGGCGATCGCGGCCATCCGGGAGGCGATCGACTCCCGCAACGTCTTGACGAACCGTTCGCCGGGCTGGATGTTGGCACGGTTGAGCAGCCACGAGTCACGCGGCATGATCCACCGCAGTCTCTCGGGCCCGACTCCGGAGCGCATCAGCCACAGGCAGCAGTCCATGCCGGTCTTGCCGCCGCCGACGATCGTGTAGTGCTCACGGCCCGCCGCCCGGCGCGGCAGGTCGTTGGGGGTGACGACGTCCACGCCGTCGTCGACCGAGAACGGCGCCGAACGCATCGACTGCACGACCGTCAGCAGGTACGTCGCATCGACCACCCGGCGCCGCACCGCCACCGTGTGTTCGGCGCCGTCGAGGGTCCGAAACCTGTTGTCGCCCAGATAGTGTGACGAGGGAAAGTACGACAGTCGGCCGGTGGGCAGCAGCTGGTGGCGCATCACCTGGTCGTAGTAGGCACACACCTCGTGTCCGGTGGCCAGCTCGAAGAAGCCCGCGTTCGGCCCGGCCTCGTCGATCCAGTCCTCGTTGCCCAGCGCCCGCGAGTTCACGCCGTAGTACGCGGACGGCTGATGCAGCCGCACGAACGGATACACCCAGTTCCAGTGGCCCCCGGGCTGGTGATTGTCGTCGACGAGCACGATCGTCGAGCCGGTCTCGGTGAGCATCGTGTCGACGAACGCCATACCCATCGCGCCCGCGCCGATGACGAGATAGTCAGCCTCGATGCTGGTCATCGCCGCCACGCTACGTCACGTCGCCGCGTCAGCCGAACAGCACCGCGGGGTTCAGGTAGCCGGTGGGGTCGAACGCCGCCTTGACCGCCCGCATCGCCGCGATGTCGGCGTCGGTGCGCGACATCGACACGTAGTCCCGCTTGCGGGTGCCCACCCCGTGTTCGGAGCTGACGTTGCCGTCGTGACGGGCGATCAGCGCCATCATCGCGGTGTAGAGAGCGTGCTCGCGGTCGCCGCTCAGTGTGCACCGCACGATGTTCAGGTGCAGGTTGCCCTCCCCGACGTGCCCGAACAGCACGGGGATGGCGTCAGGGGCGTGGTCGGCGATCAGCCCGGCGGACTCGGCCGCGAACCCGTTGATCGATGAAAGAGGCAGCGACACATCGAATTTCAGCGGGGGCCCGTAGACGCCCAGCACGTCGGCCACCGCCTCGCGCACCTGCCACAGCCGCTGCTGGGCGGCACCGTCGATTCCCACGGCGGGCTCTCCGCACAGATCGGCCTCCGACAGCGCCTCGGCGAGCCGGTCGGTCAGGTCGGTCTCCCCGGCCAGCTCGATCAGCAGCTGCCAGGCGCCCTCGACCGGGGCGGCGACGCCGGCGTGCTCGGCGGTCAGCGCGCTGGCCCGGGCGTCGATGAGCTCCAGAGCCGCGATGCCGTCCATGTCGCGGAACACGCGGGCGGTCGCGATCAGCGCTTCGAGATCGGCGTAGCCGCAGATCGCGGTCACCCGCTGCCGCGGGGTGGGGTGCAGGCGCAGATCGAGCCCGGTGATCACCCCGAGCGTGCCCTCGGCGCCGACGAACAGCGATGCCAGGTCGTAGCCGGTGTTGTCGCTGCGCACCTGGCTGTGCCGGTGCACCACCGACCCGTCGGGCAGCACCACGTCGAGGCCGAGCACCTGCTCGCCCATGTTGCCGTAGCAGACGGTGCGCAATCCGCCGGCGTTGGTCGACGCCATGCCGCCGACCGTGGCCGAGTCGCGCGCCGCCAAGTCCACCCCGAACACCAGTCCCGCCGCCGTCGCGGCCCGCTGCACCTCGGCCAGCGTCACCCCGGCGCCGACGTGCACCCGGCGCTCCACCGTGTCGACCTCATCGATCCCGCGCAGCCGCTCGGTCGACAGCAGCACGTCGTCGTGCTCGGGCACGGTGCCCGCCACCAGCGACGTCCGGCCGCCCTGCACGGTCACGCTCACCCCGGCGTCGCGGCACGCGGTCAGCACCGCCGCGACCTCCTCGGCCGACCCCGGCCGCACCAGCACGGCCGCGCGGCCCCGGTACCGGCCGGTGTAGTCGACGCTGCGGCCGCCGAGCACGTCGGGATCGGTGCTCACCTGCGAGGCGCCCACGATCGCGGCGAGCCGTCCGGTCAGCGCTTCGGTCATCGGCCCGGTGTATCACATGAGCTCAGCGACAGGAACGCGCCCAGCTCGACCAGGCGGTCGGGCGTGCCGGGCAGGTAGTCCGTCAGCTGGGCCGACCGCACGATCACCGCCAGGTACTTCGCCCGGCTCACCGCGACGTTCAACCGGTTCCTGTTGAGCAGGAACGCGATTCCGCGGGGCACGTCGTCGATCGAGGACGCGGTCATCGACAGGAACACCACCGGCGCCTGCTGACCCTGGAACTTGTCGACCGTGCCGACCGCCACGTCGGTGAACCCCGCCGCGTCGAGGTGGCTGCGCATCAGCACCACCTGCGCGTTGTAGGGGGTCACGACGAGCACGTCGCCCTGGCCGAGCGGTCGGGTGCCGTCCTCGTCGGTCCACGGGGTGCCGAGCAGTTCCCGCAGCGTGGCGACGATGGCCGCGGCCTCCTCGGGGCTGTCGGTGGCGTTGCCCTGATGGTCGACGGCCAGGGTGCGGACCCCGGGCGCGACGCCGTCGAGCCGGCGGGCCGCGGTGACGTCCACATGGGAGTGCAGCCGGTTGTCGTAGGACAGCCGGGACACTCCACGGCACACGTCGGGGTGCATCCGGTAGGAGCGGTCCAGGAAGTAGCCGCGTTCGGCCGGCAATGTGTGGTGACCGTCGACCAGCCAGGCCAACGCCGACCCGTCGACCGGCTCGGGATGGGTGCCCTGGCTGACCTGCGGCAGCTGCTGCGGATCGCCGAGCAGCAGCAGGTTGCGCGCCGCGCGCGCCACCGCGATCGTGTTGGCGAGGCTGAACTGGCCCGCCTCCTCGACGACGAGCAGGTCCAGCGATGCGGCCGGAACACGACGGTCGTTGGCGAAGTCCCATGCGGTACCGCCGATCACGCAGCCCTCGCAGTCGGCGATGAACGCCGGATATTCCTTCTCGTCGATGTCCCGCCATGGTGCGCCCGCGGACTTCTTCTTGCCCACCCGATCGGCGTCGACACCCGCCCGCAGGATGCCGGCGAACAGGTTCTCCACGACGGCGTGCGCCTGCGCGACCACCCCGACCCGCCAGCCGTGTTCCACGACCAGCGATGCGATGACCTGCGCGGCGGTGAACGTCTTGCCGGTGCCCGGCGGGCCGTGCACCGCGAGGTACGACGCGTCGAGATCGAGCAGCGCCGCGGTGATGTCGGCGACGACGGCGCCGGTGCCGGGCAGGGCGGCGCCGCTGAGAGTGCGCGGCGCACGCCGCAGCAGCAGGTCGGTCATCGCGCCCGGACGGAGCCGGGGGAGCGCGTCGGCGACCTCCTGCGCGGCGGCGGCGATCGACTCGGCCAGCGGCTTGGTGCTGATCGGCGGTCCCGGGGTCAGCGCGAACGGCACCTGGGTGAAGACGTCGCCGCCTTTGGGTTGCCGCTCGACGACGGTCACCTCGGTGGGCGCCTCGACGTTGTCGCAGTCGACGACCGTCACGGTGCCGTAGCCGCGGCGGTCGGGGTCGTCGGCCAGTCCCGCCGGGGCGGGTGGGTCGTAGAGCGCGTACATGTCGCGGTCCAGGTCGCCGTTGGCGATCTCGCCGCGAAGGATCAGGCGGCGCTGCGGTTTCCGGGCTTTCGGCGGCTGGTGCCAGTCCTCGGCGATCTCGTGGCTGTCGACGAGGAACACGCCGCTGCTGTCGGACCACTCCTCCACCGGGTTGTTGACCCGGTCGAAGTGCCCCCACCAGAACGGTTTGTCCTCACGTTTGTGGAAGCCCTTCGCGGCGGCGATCAACGCGACCGCCGTCTGCTCGGGCGTGCGCGCCTGGACGCCGTCCCCGGCGAACTTCAGTAGCCGGCGCTCGACGGCGTCCACCTGGACCGCGTCGGGCTTGGCGCCGTCGACCGGCACCGGTCCGCGCGGTGGCACCCCGCACTCGATGGCGCGCGCCACCAGCCAGTCCCGCAGCCGGCGGGTCGACCGGCAGTCGTAGCGGTTGTACTCCTCGATCTCCTTGAGCACCGTCGCGGCGTCGTCGGCGCGGCCCGCGTCGCGCAGCTCGCAGTAGCGGGCGTACTCGGTGATCGACGCGGTGGCCGTGGTGACCTCGCCGTCGCGCAGCTCGTTGCCCATGTAGAGCGGCTCGAGCGACTTGATGCTGTAGTTCTCGGTACCGACGCGAATGCTCTTGCGCACCAACGGATACAGGTCGACTAAAACGCCCTCGCGCAGCAGCTCGTCGACGTCGCGCTCCCCGACGCCGTAGCGGCCGGCCAACCGCAGCAGCGTGCTCTTCTCGTAGGCCGCGTAGTGGTAGATGTGCATGCCGGGGTAGCGCCGCCGCCGCTTGCGCACCAGGTCGAGGAACGCGCCCAGCGCCGCGCGTTCCTCGGCGCGGGTGTGCGCCCACAGCGGGGAGAACTCGTCGGCGACGGTCAGCACACCCCAGAGGTATTCCAGCCCCCACTCGTGGCCGTCGGCGGTCCACAGCGGATCGCCCTCGAAGTCGAAGAACAGGTCGCCCTTGTCGGCGTCGGGCAGCACCATCAGCGGTTGCGGATCGACAAGCCGATAGGGCGGTTTGCCGTCGGGCCGCTCGGCGATCTGCAGCCGGGCCTGCGCCGTCAGGGCGCCGACGGTGCGGGCCGGGAGTTCGGCGACCGGGCCCTCGTGGGCGGCGAGGTCGCGCACGGTGGTGATGCCCGCGTCGAACAGCCGGGCCCGTTGACTGACCCGCATGCCGGCGACAAGCAGCAGATCGTCGCGGGCGCGGACCTCCTGCTCGCATTCGGCGCAGCGGAAGCAGGCGCGCACCGACTCGTCCTCCCAGGCCACCGGCGCGTCGCCGGCCAGGTGGTCGTCGAGCAGGCGTTGCAACGCGGCGCGGCGGGGGCGGTACACCGGCAGCAGCTCGTCGACGGGGTAGCTGACGGTCGCGCCGTCGCCGAGCACCAGGTCCACCTCCGGTGCGACCGGCACCCCGGCCGCGGTGAGGGTGTCGACGTAGGCCGCCAACTGCAGCAGCGCCTCGACCTTGACCGAGCGGGCCAGCTTGGTGTCCCGGAGCCGGTAGCGCGGCCCCTGCTCGGAATCCTCGAGCAGCAGGAAGTCCGCGAAACCGACGAACCGGCCGTCGAACATCGCGGCCTGGAAGATCACCGGCGCCCTGCGCTCGATCGCGCGCAGCGTGTGGTCGGCGGCCGCGGTCAGGCCGGCGAGGGTGTAGTCGGGACGGCCGATGACGGTGACCTCGCTGTCGCGGCGCAGCGCGTCGAGGTGCCGCTGCTCGTGCTGGTCGCCGAGTTGCGAAGTGCGAGCCAGCAATTCGTCGTCACCGGACACCGCGGGCCCGCGGCCGAGCTTGACGTCGAAGGCCCGTAGCAGCGCGTACTCGCAGCGCGCGGCCGCGGCGAGATCCGAGGCGCTGTAGACCACGCGGCCCTCGATGACGAACACGTCGCCACTGTAAGGCAGGGGTCCGACGCCCTCGTCCTCCGCGGAAGCGCATTCCTGGTCGCTGCCCGGCGGAAATCGCAGCCCGGAATGCTATTCCGCGGCGGGGTCAGCCGCGGGTCAGCGCGGCGTGTTGCCGATCAGCTCGACACCGCTGCCGTTCCAGCGGAACTTCACGATGCTGTCGAGGCCGGGCACGCCGTTGGAGTACTTCAGCGCCACGGTGTCGCCGGTGGTGCCGACGCTGTCGAGGCCGTTGAAGCCGTAGGTGTCGGGCACGCCGGTGGGGATGAACTTGCCGCGGTGGAACATCACCGCGCGGGTGTTGGGGTTCTGCGAGTTCGTGTTCGCCTTGACGATCACCGCCGACAGTTGGGCGCACTCGTTGTAGTTGCCGGCCACCGGTTCGGGGCTCCACGCCTGGTTGCTGCGCGGGTCGCGGGGCAGTTCGGAGACCGCCTTGGCGATCTCGGGCGCGGCCAGGTCGGTGGCGCACGGGTCCTCCGACGCCGTCGGCCCCGGCGGCGGACCCAGGGGCGCCGGCGCTGACGGCGGGGAAGCCGCGGGCGGTGACGCCGCCGTCGGCCCGGGGGTTTTCGACGCCGTCGAGTCCCCGGAGCCGCACCCCGCCAGAACGAGCGCGGCGGCGCCGACGACCGCTGCCCATTTCACAAGTGGCGACCGTACCGTCCCCACCCTGGGGCTGGCCAACAGGCGCGCGGTGCGGTAAGGCGCCCGAAGGGCACTAGACTGCCACCACGATGACCTCCTCCGATACCGCCTCCGACACCGTGGATCTGCCTGGTGAAACGACGTTCGCCGACCTGCAGATCCACCCGTCGGTGCTGCAGGCGGTCAACGACGTCGGCTACGAGTCGCCTTCGCCCATCCAGGCGGCGACGATCCCGGCGATGCTGGCCGGCTCCGACGTCGTCGGTCTGGCGCAGACCGGCACCGGCAAGACCGCCGCGTTCGCGATCCCGATCCTCAGCAAGATCGACACCTCCAGCCGCACCACGCAGGCGCTTGTGCTCGCCCCGACCCGGGAATTGGCCCTGCAGGTCGCCGAGGCGTTCAGCCGCTACGGCGCGCACCTGAACGTCAACGTGCTGCCGGTGTACGGCGGCAGCTCCTACGGCCCCCAGCTGGCCGGGCTCCGGCGCGGCGCCCACATCGTGGTCGGCACGCCGGGCCGGGTGATCGATCACCTGGAGAAGGGCACGCTGGACGTCAGCCACCTGGACTACATGGTGCTCGACGAGGCCGACGAGATGCTGCAGATGGGCTTCGCCGAGGACGTCGAGCGCATCCTCGCCGACACCCCGGAGTACAAGCAGGTCGCCTTGTTCTCCGCGACGATGCCGCCCGCGATCAAGAAGATCACCGCCAAGTACCTGCACGACCCGGTCGAGGTGACGGTCAAGTCCAAGACCCAGACCGCCGAGAACATCACCCAGCGCTACATCCAGGTGTCGTATCCGCGCAAGATGGACGCGCTGACGCGGTTGCTCGAGGTCGAGCAGGGCGACGCGATGATCGTGTTCGTCCGCACCAAGCAGGCCACCGAGGAGGTGGCCGAGAAGCTCAAGGCCCGCGGGTTCGCCGCGGCGGCCATCAACGGCGACATCCCGCAGGCGGTCCGGGAACGCACGATCAACTCGCTCAAGGACGGCTCGATCGACATCCTGGTCGCCACCGACGTCGCCGCGCGCGGGCTGGACGTGGAGCGCATCTCGCACGTGGTGAACTTCGACATCCCGCACGACCCGGAGTCCTACGTGCACCGGATCGGTCGCACCGGGCGGGCCGGTCGTTCCGGCACCGCGCTGCTGTTCGTGACGCCGCGGGAGCGCCATCTACTCGGCGCGATCGAGCGGGTCACCCGGCAGAAGCTGATCGAGTCCGAACTGCCGTCCGTCGACGACGTGAACGAGCGGCGCGTGCAGAAGTTCCGCGACTCGATCACCGCGGCGCTGGCGGCCCCCGGCATCGAGTTGTTCCGCAAGCTGGTCGAGGGCTACGAACGCGATCACGACGTGCCGATGGCCGACATCGCTGCCGCGCTGGCGCTGCAGAGCCGCGACGGCGAGGAGTTCCTGCTGACCGAGCCGCCGCCGGAGAAGCGCCGCGAGAAGCGCGACCGGCCGGACCGGCCCGACCGCGACGACCGCGGACCGCGCAAGCCGCGAGAGCGCCGCAGCGACCTGGCGACGTACCGCATCGCGGTGGGCAAGCGGCACAAAGCCATGCCGGGTGCGATCGTGGGCGCGATCGCCAACGAGGGTGGCCTGCACCGCAGCGATTTCGGCCACATCGCGATCAAACTGGACTACTCGCTGGTGGAGTTGCCCGCCAAGCTGTCCAAGGAGACGCTGAAGAAGCTGGAGAACACCCGTATCCAGGGCCAACTGATCCACCTCGAACCCGATCGCGGGCCGAAGGCGCGCCGCAACTCTCCCTAGCGCCCCATGACGCTCTCCCGCGACGCCGACGCCCAGGGCGGCCTGGAATCGGTCACGGCCACCGGCCGGGTCGACTCCCTGACCGGAATCCGCGCCGTTGCGGCGTTGCTCGTCGTGCTCACCCACGCCGCCTACACGACCGGCAAGTACGGGCAGGGCTACCTCGGGCTGGTGTTCTCCCGGATGGAGATCGGTGTGCCGATCTTCTTCGTGCTCTCGGGATTCCTGCTGTTCGGTCCGTGGGTGAACGCCTGCGCCGCCGGCGCGCCTGCGCCGTCGGTGCGCCGCTACGCGTGGCACCGGGTGCGCCGCATCATGCCGGCCTATGCGGTCACCGTCCTCGCGGCCTATCTCGTCTATCACTTCCGCACGGCCGGGCCGAACCCCGGACACACCTGGGAGGGGCTGGTGCGCAACCTGACCCTGACTCAGATCTACACCGACAACTATCTGTATTCGTTTCTGCATCAAGGTCTTACGCAGATGTGGAGCCTCGCCGTCGAGGCAGCGTTCTACGTGGCGCTGCCGGTGATGGCCTACCTGCTGCTCGTCGTGCTGTGCCGTCGGCAATGGCGGCCGCGCCTGCTGCTGGCCGGGCTGGCTGCCCTGGCCCTGATCTCTCCGGCCTGGCTGACGCTCGTCCACAAGACCGACTTCCTGCCCGACGGCGCCCGGCTGTGGTTGCCCGGATACCTGGCGTGGTTCGTCGGCGGCATGGTGCTCGCGGTGCTGGCGCCGATGCGGATGCGCGCCTACGCGCTGGTGTGTCTACCGGTCGTGGTCGTCAGCTATTTCATCGTGTCGACGCCGATCGGGGGTGAGCCGACGACGTCTCCGGCAATGCTGTGGGAGGCGTTGGCCAAGACGGTGTTCTACGCGGTGATCGCGACGCTGGTGGTGGCGCCGCTGGCGCTGGGAACCCAGCACGGTCTGTACGCCCGGCTGATGGCCAGCAGGCCGATGGTGTTCCTCGGCGAGATCTCCTACGAGATCTTCCTGATCCATCTGGTGACGATGGAGCTGGTGATGGTCGAGATCCTGCACTACCCGATCTACAACGGCTCGGTGTGGCTGCTGTTTCTCGGCACGCTCGTGGTCACCGTTCCGCTGGCATGGCTGCTGCACCGCGTCACCCGCGTGCGACCCACCGTCCGTTCGAGTTAGGTTACCCTCGCCTAATGGCGACGGTGAGACAGTCCCGCGGTTTCGCGGGGGCGGTGCTCAAGCTGATGCGTGCGGGCGACTACGAACTGACAGTGACGGGTCGCCACCAGATCGGGCCGCACTACCTGCGGCTGAGCTTCGCCGCGGGCGGCCTGCTGGCCGACCGGGCGGTGCATCCGACGATGTGGATCCGACTGTGGTTCCCCGACGGCGAGCGGCTGCACCAGCGTGGCTACACCCTGGTCGATCCCGATCCGGCCGCCGACACCGTCGATATCGAGTTCGCCCTGCACGACGGGGTCGCCGCGCGCTGGGCGCAGCAGGCCGAGCCGGGGGACACCATCGAGGCGACTGTCCTCGGCAGCATCTTCGCACTGCCCACCCCGGCGCCGGCCGGGTACGTCGTCGTCGGCGACACCGCCTCGCTGCCGGCGATCAATTCCCTGCTCGACGCCATCGGGGACGCGCCCGCCCACATCTTCCTCGAGGCCGCCCGTGCCGAGGACCGGTTGCTGCCGGTGCGGCGCCCCGCGACGTGGGTCGACCGTGACGGGGACGCGCTCGTCGATGCCGTCGCCGCCGCGGCCTTCGAGGCTCCCCATCACTTCGGCTGGGTCGCCTGTGACAACCGCACCACCCGCGCGGTGGCCCGGGTGCTGCGCGAGGACTACGGGATCGCGCGCAGATCGGTCAAGGCACAGGCCTACTGGGTGGCCTGACCGGCTTCGCGGGTCGGGAGCACGATCGGCACGACGAACTCTTCGAGCATGCTGCGCTCGTCGGCCTCGTCGTGTCCGGGGAAGACGAGCAGGGACGTCATGACGCGGACCAGCCAGCGGGCCCGGTGCTCGATGGTGTGCGGTTCGTCGGGTCCCAGCGAGATGACGAAAGCCTCGGTGAGGGCCTTGATCACCTCCGACTGCTCGGCCATCTCGCCGCCGATGGGCCGCTGCGTGGTTGCGAACCACGAGGCCAGCGCGGGGCTGCTGCGGACGTTGCGCAGCGAGGAGAGCATGCCCTCGATGAGCCGTTCGCGCGGGTCGACGATCGACGTGATCTGCTCGGTCATCTCGCGGTAGAGGCGGTAGCTCTCGCGGTGCACGTAGGCGGTGTAGAGCGCATCCCGGTTCTCGAAGTAGCGGTACAGCGTTGCGCGGGAACACCCTGCGGCCGAGGCGATCTCGTTCATGCCGACGGTGGCGGCCTCCTTGTGGACGAACAACTCGCCGGCGGCGTCGAGAATGCGGTCGGCCGCGACCTCGGTGCGGCGCGAGGCCAGCCAGTCCCCGGCCATCAGCTCGTCACCGTGAACGGCACCGACAGCGGGCGGCGCACGTAACTGCCGCCGGCCCAGACGATTCCGGCCTCGTCGACCTCGAAATCCGGGATGCGGGTGAGCAGTTCGTGCAAAGCCACCCGTGACTGCATCCGCGCGGCCGCCGAGCCGAGGCAGAAGTGCGCGCCGTGGCTGAACGTGAGGATGTTGCGGGGGTGCCGGGTGACGTCGAGTTCGTCTGCGTCCGGCCCGTATTCGCGTTCGTCGCGATTGGCCGAGCCGTAGAGGAAGAGCACCTTGCGGCCCTCGGGGATGGTGCGATCGCCGATCGTGACGTCGCGGGCGGCTGTGCGCGCGAGGCCCTGTACCGGCGAGGTGAGCCGCAGGAACTCGTCGACGGCATCGGGGATCAGGCCCGGATCGTCGGTGAGCAACCGGCGCTGATCGGGGCGTTGGTGCAGCAGGTGCACCGAGCCGCCGAGCATGCCGGTGGTGGTGTCGTTGCCGCCCGTGACCATGGTGAACGTGAACGCGAGGATCGACAGTACACCGGCGATGTCGCCGTCGGCGCCGACGCCCGCGGCCACCAGGTGGGAGACGGTGTCGTCGGCCGGATCGGTGCGCCGCCGTTCGATCAGCGCGGTGAAGTAGGCCATCATCTCGCCGAGTGCATCGCCCAGGCCTCCCAGCGCGCCGGCGATCCCGCCCTCGGTGGTGCCTGCGGCGACGATCGCCTCGGTCCAGCCGTCGAACTTGCCGCGGTCGGCCTCGGGCACGCCGAGGTAGTGCGCGACGACCATCGAGGGCAGCGGCTTGAACAACTCGGTGACGATGTCCCCGCCGCCGTGGGCGCGCAACCTCTCGATGCGCTCGACGACGAATTCGCGAACTGTCGGTTCCACCGCCTCGACCTGGCGGGGCGTGAAACCCCTCGAGACCAGCTTGCGGAACTCGGTGTGCACAGGCGGGTCCTGCATGACCATGGGCGGGTTGTCGGCCAGACCGATCATCTCGAGTTCGCCGTAGTTGACGGTCAGGCCCTGCGCCGACGAGAACGTCTGGTGGTCGCGCGCGCCGGCCCAGATGTCGGCGTGCCGGGACAGCACGTAGTAATCGTGGTCAGGCCTGTCCTCGGGCACGACGTGATGCACCGGATCGTGGTCGCGCAGCGCGCGGTACATGTCCCACGGCGCCGGCCACGTGGCCGCGGAAGCCAGCTGAAAGCGTGCGGGCGTCGACGGCGGGGCCAGATGAGACAGATGCGCTGACATATCTCATGTATGCGACATACGGGGCTGCTTTGTCAATACCCGAGTCATCGCCGAGGGGGACTTCTTGGTGATGTAGGCGTGCGTACTATGCGTGATATGTCACTTATCGGCGCCGGCCGCCGATGACGTCGCAGGAGGCTTTGCCATGGCAGACCACGACAAGACGGTGGCAACCGACATCGTCGTCAGCGCTTACTACCGAGTGCATCCGGACTACCGCCAGGCGTTCATCGACGCGGTCACGCCGGAAATGGCCGCGGCGCAACAGATGCCGGGCTGCGTCTTTTACGCCGAGACTTTCCTGTCAGCCTTGTCGAGCGTGGTGAGGACCGTCCGCATCCTCGATCGTCAAGGGATGAGGTACGACGTGGCTCGAATGCATCTCGACGATCCGCGGGGACGGATCGGCTGACGGCGACGAACCCGGAGGGGTCAGATGGCCGCACCCGGGTTCAGGATGCCGTCGGGGTCCAGCGCGGCCTTGATCCGCCGGTTGAGCTCCATGACCTCCGGCCCGAGCTGACCGGCGAGCCAGGGCCGCTTGAGCCGGCCGACACCGTGCTCGCCGGTGATCGTGCCGCCCAGTCCGACGGCGAGATCCATGATCTCCCCGAACGCCTGCTGGGCGCGCTTCTCCATCTCCGCGTCGGCGGGGTCGAACACGATCAGCGGGTGGGTGTTCCCGTCGCCGGCGTGCGCGATCACCGAGATCAGCAGGTTGTGGTTGGCGGCGATCTTCTCGACGCCGGCCACCAGTTCGGCCAGCGCGGGCAGCGGCACACCGACGTCCTCGAGCAGCAGCGATCCCCGCGCCTCGACCGCGGGGATCGCGAAGCGCCGCGCTGCGACGAAGGCCTCGCCCTCCTCGGGATCCGAGGTCGAGAACACCTCCTTGGCGCCGTGCTCGGTGAACACCTCGGCCATGTACTCGGCGTCCCGCGCCCCCGCCGGGCCTCGGTCGTCGCTGGCGGCGACCATCATCGCCGCGGCGTCGCGGTCCAGACCCATGCGCAGTTTGTCCTCCACCGCGTTGATGGCCGCGGCGTCCATGAACTCGAGCATGGAGGGCCGGATCTTGCCGGTGATCGTGACCACGGCGTTCGCGGCGGCCTCGACGGAGTCGAAAGTGGCGACCACCGTGCACGCGCCGTGCTGGGCGGGCAACAGCTTCAAGGTGACCTCGGTGACCACGCCGAGCGTCCCCTCACTGCCGACGAACAGCTTCGTCAACGACAGTCCCGCAACGTCTTTCAGGCGGGGGCCGCCCAGGCGCACCGCGGTGCCGTCGGCCAGCACCACCTGCATGCCCAGCACGTAGTCGGTGGTGACGCCGTACTTGACGCAGCACAGCCCGCCCGCGTTGGTGGCGACGTTGCCGCCGATGCTGCAGATCTCGTAGGACGACGGGTCCGGCGGATACCAGAGCCCGTACTCGGCGACCGCCTTCTTCACCTCGGCGTTCAGCAGCCCCGGTTGCGCGACGGCGGTGCGGGTGACGGGGTCGACGGAGATGTCGCGCATCTTCTCGGTGGACAGCACGATTCCGCCGTTGAGTGCGGTGGCGCCGCCGGACAGTCCGGTGCCCATGCCGCGCGGGACGACGGCGACGCGGTGCGCGCTGGCCCACCGCAGCACCGCCTGGACCTCCTCGGTGCGGCGCGGACGGACGACGGCCATCGGGGTGCCGGCGCCGGGATCGGCCGCGCGGTCGTACCGGTAGGACTCGAGGATGTCGGGATCGGTGACGACGGTGCCGTCGGGAAGCGCGGAGATCAGTTCAGCGAGCACGTCGGAGACCACCTGTCGATGCTAGAAGAGTCACGGGACCATCCACGACAGCACGGAGGCCTGCAGTCCGGACAGGATGCACATCAGGGCCAGGAAGCCCAGGCTCCACAGCACAACCCGCCGGAAGATGTCGCCTTCCTTGCCGTTCAGTCCGACCGCGGCGGCGGCGATCGCGAGGTTCTGCGGGGAGATCATCTTGCCCAGCACCCCGCCGGAGCTGTTCGACGCGGCCATCAGCACCTCGGAGAGCCCCGCCTGGTTGGCCGCGGTCACCTGCAGCGCGCCGAACAGTGAGTTCGCCGATGTGTCGGAACCGGTGACCGCGACGCCGAGCCACCCCAGGATGGGGGACAGCAGGGCGAACGCACCGCCCGCACCCGCCATCCAGGTACCCAGGGTGATCGTCTGCCCCGACAGGTTCATCACGAAGGCCAGTGCGAGGACGGCCATCACGGTGACGATGGCCCAGCGGAGCTGGTGCAGCGTGGCGCCGTAGGCCTTGAGTGCGCGCGGCACCGAGAGCCGCAGCGCCACCATGGTGAGGACGCCGGCCACGAGCATCTGGGTGCCCGGGGTGGTGAGCAGGTTGAGCGTGAACTTGGTCAGCGAGGACGGGTCGCCGTCGGCGTCGACGACGTTCAGGCCCGGCCAGGTGAACGCGAACGTCGCACCGTCGAGCAGGTGCTTGACCGCGGGGATCTGACACACTACGAAGACCGCGATGATGATGCCGTAGGGCGCGTAGGCGCGGACCACATCGGCCCGCGCATCGGGCTCCTCGTGTGCCACGCGGCCGGCGCGCGCGGCGAATTCCGGTGTCGGTTCGTCGGCCGCGCCGCCGGCGACGACCGCGGGGTGCGTTTCCGGCGAGCGCCGCGGCTGCCAGACCCGGACCAGCGCGACCACCGCAGCCGCGGAGAGCAGCGACGCCACCACGTCGGCCAGCGGTACGGACAGGAAGTTCGACGTCGCATACTGCGCGACCGCGAAGACCACGCCGCAGATCAGTGCTGCGGGCCAGGTGTCGCGCACGCCGCGGCGGCCGTCGACGATCAGCACCAGGACCAGCGGTACGAACAGCGCGAGGATCGGGGTCTGCCTGCCGACCATTGCGCCGAGGGTGTCGGCGGGCAACTCGGTGACCCGGCCCAGCGTGATGATCGGGGTGGCCATCGCTCCGAACGCCACCGGAGCCGTGTTGGCGACCAGGGCCAGCACCGCCGCCTTGAGCGGCCGGAATCCGAGCGCCATCAACATCACCGACGTCACCGCCACCGGAGTGCCGAAGCCGGCGAGGGCCTCGAGCAGTGCGCCGAACGAGAACGCGATGATGACGGCCTGGATGCGCTGGTCGTCGCTGACGGAACTGAACGACCGCCGCAGGACGTCGAAATGTCCCGTCTCGACGGTCATCTGATACACCCAGATGGCGTTGATGACGATCCACAGGATCGGGAAGAAGCCGAAGGCGGCGCCTTCCGTGCCGGCCAGCAGGGTCTGGCCGACGGGCATGCCGTACACGGCAACGGCGATCACGATGCTGACGGCCAGCGAGATCAGCGACGCCACCCAGGCCGTCATCTTCACCGCCCCGAGCAGTACGAACAACAGGAGCAGGGGTATCGCCGCCACCGCGGCGCTCAGTGCGAGGGATCCCCCGACCGGATCGAGAACTTGCTGATACACGGCTGACCTCGATTGTGGCGCTGATCACATGTCATCGAGGGCTACCCAACAGGTCGATTGTCTAACCTGCCGCGCGGGTGCCGGAAGTTACGTAGTGCATTACTGAGGGCGGGGCCGCGACGGGGCCCGAGGATTTCTCTGACCGCGGTACATCCCGCGAGCTCGATCCGCACTTCTGATCCGCCTTTCGAGGAGACGCGATGACCCTGATCGACGACGCCCCCCGCAACGGTCGTACCGTCCCGTCATTTCCCCTCTCCGACAGGGGAATCCCTCATCCTGTGGCGGTGGCCACCGCGGACTTCAAGGCGGCGATGCTGACCGCGGACAAGCTGATCGTCTCCGGCCGGACAACCGAGGACGAGGTGCAGGTCCGCGTCAGCGCCGCCTGCGATGCCCTGTCGGAGCAGGTCCGCACGCACCTGAGGGCCGACGAGCCGGGCGTCGAGGTCATCGGCGCTTTCGTGCACGGTGAGGCTTACCCGTACCTCAGCCTCAGCGCCCTGGTCGACCGCTCCTACACCAAGCCCCGCGGGTACGCCGGAGACTTCCTGACGTTGCAGATGGTCTACGACGACCAACCGCAGGGCGTGCGCAGGCTCGGCCCGTACGTCGATCGGTGGTTTCTCGGGATCCCGGCCTCGTGTGCGGTCAAGAACCGACGAGGGTTGTTGCGCGACATCATCGTCGACACCGCGCGAGCCCGGCCGGGCGCGCCGACCGCGATCATGAGCCTGGCCTGCGGGCCGGCCCGGGAGATCTTCGATGTCTTCGGCGAACCGGATCCTCCGGATGTCGTCGCCACCTGCCTGGACATCGACGATCAGGCGTTGGCCTACGCCGGGGCCATCGCGCGCAGCCTCGATGTGACGGAACGGGTTTCGTTCGTCCAGGCCAATGTCGTCAAACTGGCCCTCGGGCACAACACTCTCGGGTTGGCCGATCAGGATCTCGTGTATTCGATCGGCCTCATCGACTACCTGTCCGACGGTCTCGTCGTCCGGCTGCTCGACTGGATTCACGGGGTTCTGCGCCCCGGTGGAACCGCTGTCGTGGGCAACTTCGACGTGGGCAACCCGGACAGGGCGTTCATGGACCATCTGCTGGATTGGCGGCTCATCCATCGGTCGCCGGCCGACCTCGAAGGCCTGTTCGCGCAATCGGCCTTCGGCGATACGCCCGTCGAGGTGCGGCGCGAGGCCACGGGCATCAACCTGTTCGCGGCTGCGCTTCGCGCGGCGTGACGCTACCGGTGCTCGATTGGCCGGTCGAGTTCGCGCAGCGCCGGCAGGAACACCGCGGCCACCCCGAGCGCCAGCATCGGCAGCGACAGCGCCAGGAACGTCGCGTGCAGCCCCGCGGCGTCAGCGAGCGGTCCGGCCAGGATCAGACCGAGCGGCCCGGCCGCATAAGCCAGCGATCCCATCACCCCGACCACGCGGCCGCGCAGGTGCTGCGGCGCCCGGGTCTGCATCACGTAGTTGTAGATCGGCGCGATCGGGCCGTAGACGAATCCGACGACCGCGCACAGCACCAGGATCACCGGCAGCGGCGGCAGGAACGCGATGATCGTCATCGCCACCCCCAGGGTCAGCACCGCGGTCAGCATCACCGTGCGCCGGCGCGCGTACTTCGACATCACCGCATAGCCCAGCGCCCCGATCAACCCGCCGACGCTCAGCGCCATCAGCACCCAGCCCAGCTGGGCGGGTTCGTTGCGGTCGGTGAAGTACTTGGGAAACAGCACGCTCTCCATCGGCATGTAGAGCCCGGTCGCGGCTAGGTCGACGAACGCCAGGGTGCGCAGCACCTTGTTCCGCCACACGAAACGCAACCCTTCGACGATGCCCGCCCACACCCCGTCGCTCATGGCCGTCGGGTCGGGCCGGCCCGCGCCTTCGAGGCGCAGCACCGCGATCGCCGCGATCGACAGCACGAACGCCGCGGCGGTCACCCACATCGTGTTGATGCCGCCGAGCGTCGCGATGAGCAGACCGCCGATGCCGGGCCCCACGATGTAGGCCAGGTTGAACACGGCCTCGTAGACGCTGTTGGCGTGGTCGAGGGTCCAGCCGGCCCGGCCTGCCGCCTCGGGCAGCATCGTCTCCCGGGCCGTCATGCCGGCCGGGTCGAAAAGCGCTCCGAGGGCGGCCAATCCGGCGAGCACCGCGACGTTGACGGCCTGTGCGCCGAACAGCAGGGCCAGCACCGGGACGGTGGCCACCGACAGCGCCGACAGCGCGTCGGAGATCATCGACACCCGGCGCCGGCCCAGCAAGTCGACCGCGGCGCCGGCGATCAGTGTCGCGGCGAGCAGTGGCAGCGTGCCGGCCATCGCGACGATCGACGCGTCCAGCGCGGATCCGGTGCGCTGCAGCACCAGCCACGGGAACGCGACGATCGAGATGCCGTTACCCGCGCCCGCCATGAGCGCGGCGAACAGGATCAGCAGCAGCGGGCCGCGCCGATTCATGGCCGCACGGTAGCAAGTCCCGGGGCGGCTACCACGTCGCCGCGACGTTCGCGGCGATCTGGTCGGCGATCTTGACCGCCGTGTCGGCGGGGTTCGCGCTGCAGGTGTTGACGTCGATGATGATGTTGTTGCGCTGCATCAGCGCCCGTCCGCAGCCCCACCCCGGGGCGGCGGCGTCGCGCTGCATCGCAACGGTGCTCAGCACGTGGTCGGCGTTGCGGATCTCGCCGACCGTCCACTGCGACTCGCTCTGGGTGTGGGTGTATTCGTGGCAGGCCGGCCACTGGTTGGCCGACGCGTCGAAGAACTCGGCGGCCTTCTCCAGGTAGGGGAACATCACGACGGCCTGCTTGGAGTAGTGCTTGAACGCGTCGCCGTCATTGAAACTCTGGTCGCGCTCGGCGCCGAAGCCGCTGTTGGCGTACACCTGGGCTTCGGCGGCGCCGTCGATCGCCAGGCACTCCGGCGGGGCCATGATCGCGCTGTTGTCCGACATCGCGGACTGTGACTCGGTGACCGCCATCGGCGCGCCCATCGTGGCGGAGATCTGCTCGGGGCGCAGCAGCAGACCGGCGAGCTCACGCTCCATCAGCGGGCGCGGGATCATCGTCCTGGTCGGTGTCGGCGACTCGGCGTTGCTGATCGTGTCGCCGCACCCGGTCACCAGGACGCAGATTCCCACCACCGCAGCGCTCGCTCGTCGCATGAACTTCTCCCCACCTCACCCCGTGGCCAATGACTCTCAGGCGATCCATGGTGCGGGACGTGCGGCGACGCTCGGCTGAGGCGAAGGGTGTTTCGTGGTAACGATGAACCGTGCGATCTGGTAACGAACAGGTGGACCGGTGAGTTTGCCCCATCCGCGCACGGGTGCGCTGTTCGACTCCCCGGTGCGCCCCGGTTCCGGGTGGCCGGGCGACCCGGCGAACGCACGCACCGTGGTCGCCGGGACGCCCGCCGAGGTGGCCGCGCTGGCGCAGGCCGCCACCGCCGTCGCCCAGCTCGACGCCGAGGTGTCGGTGTGCCGGGCCTGCCCGCGGCTGGTCGCCTGGCGTGAGGAGGTGGCGACGGTGAAGCGCAAGTCCTTCGCCGACCAGCCGTACTGGGGCCGGCCGGCCCCGGGCTTCGGCGCCGAACAGCCGCGGATCCTTGTCGTCGGGCTCGCGCCTGCGGCCAACGGCGCCAACCGCACCGGGCGGGTGTTCACCGGCGACCGGTCGGGCGACTTCCTGTTCGGGTCGCTGCACCGCACGGGCCTGGCCAATCAGCCGACAGCCACCGACAGCGCAGACGGTTTGGTGCTCAACGACATTCGGGTGGCCGCAGCCGTGCGCTGTGCACCGCCGGGCAACGCTCCGACGCCGGCCGAACGCAGCACCTGCGCGCCGTGGCTGGACGCCGAGTGGAGGCTGATCGGCCCGCACGTGCGGGTGATCGTCGCCCTCGGCGGAATCGCGTGGCAGGCAGCGCTGGCGCTGATCCGCCGGGCCGGCGGGGCGGTGGGCACGCCGGCGCCCAAGTTCGGTCACGGTGTGACGGCACCGCTGTCCACACCGCAGGGGGACCTGGTGCTGCTGGGCTGCTATCACCCCAGCCAGCAGAACACGTTCACCGGGCGCCTGACACCCGCGATGATGGACGACATCTTCGCCCAGGCCCGTGCGATTTCGGCGTGATCGGGAACGTCGCGACACCTCGGCGCGTTGCAAAGTCAATGCGCCTTTCCGTCCTCGACCTCGTGCCCGTGCGCTCCGACCAGAACACCTCCGATGCGCTGGCCGCGACGACGCGCCTGGCCCAGACCGCCGACCGGCTCGGATACACCCGCTACTGGGTGGCCGAGCACCACAACATGGCTTCGGTGGCGGCGACCAGCCCGCCGGTGCTGCTGGCCCATCTCGCCGCGCACACGTCGGCCCTGCGTCTCGGTTCCGGCGGGGTGATGCTGCCCAACCACGCGCCCCTGGCGGTCGCCGAGCAGTTCGCACTGCTCGAGGCGGCCCATCCGGGGCGGATCGACCTGGGGATCGGCCGCGCCCCCGGCTCGGACCCGGTGACGTCGATGGCGCTGCGCGGTGCTGCCGGCCGGGACGATCGGGACATCGAGGCGTTCCCCGAGTACCTCGACGACGTCGTCGCCCTGATGAGCGCCCGGGGAGTACGGGTGGCGTTGCCGCGTGACCTGATGCGCGACAACTACATCCTCAAGGCCACGCCGGCCGCCGCGTCGGAGCCGACGCTGTGGTTGCTCGGGTCGTCGATGTACTCGGCGCACCTGGCCGCGGCCAAGGGTCTGCCGTACGTGTTCGCCCACCACTTCTCGGGTCAGGGCACCGCGGAGGCGCTGCAGACCTACCGGGACGAGTTCCGGCCCAGCGAGCTGACCCCCGAGCCTGTCACGTTCCTGACCGTCAACGCCGTCGTCGCCGAAACACACGACGAGGCAATGCGTCTGGTGCTGCCGAACCTGCAGATGATGGCCCGGCTGCGGACCGGGGCCCCGCTGGGTGCGGTGGATCTGGTGGAGGACGCCGAGAGGACCGACCTCGGTCCCCGTGCACAACAGGTCATCGATGCGGGCCTGCGGCAGGCCGTGGTGGGCAGCCCGGCCGAGGCCGCCGAGCAGGTACGTGCGCTGGCTGCCGCGTTCGACGTCGACGAGGTGATGATCCATCCGGTCGCCTCGGCGCACCGCGGCACCGATCCGGCGACCGCGCCGGCCCGCGAGGCCACCCTGGAGCTGCTCGCCAAGGAGTTGTTCTAGCTCTTCGGCGTCAGCCGCACCAGCGGGATCTTGCGGCTGGTCCGGCTCTGGTAGCCGTTGTACCGGTTGCTGTTGTCCCGGTTGACCAACTCCCACAGCCGCGGATAGGCGGGATCGTCGGCCAGCACCGGCGTGGCCTTGACCGCCAATCTCCGTGGCCCGATGTTGATCTCGATGTCGGGATTCGCCTTGAGGTTGTGATACCAGCCGGGCGCCCTGGGGTCGCCGCCCTTGGAGGCGACGACGTAGTAGTGGCCGCCGTCGGGGAAGTACGACAGCGTGTTGGTCCGCTGCTTGCCGGTCTTCGCGCCGACGGTGTGCAGCAGCACGCTCGGCGGCACGCCGGGCAGTGGGATGCGGTGACCGATTCGGCCGTTGGTGCGTTTGTACAGGCTGTCGTGCACCATCAGCAGCCGGGTCCCGATGTTCTGCTCGATCCACAGAGCGATGTTCATCTGCTCAATCCAACTCGGCGGTGTCGATCTGCGCCAGTGCCTCGCGCAGCAGTCGCCCGGTCTCCTCGCGGTCGCTGTCGCGGCGCACCAGCATGCCCTTGGCGAAGGACAGCTTGTCGCCGTCGCGGCGCGGTACGACGTGCAGGTGGATGTGGAACACCGTCTGGAAGGCCGCTTTGCCGTCGTTGATCGCGATGTTGTTGCCGTCGGCGTGCAGACCCGAGGCACGTGCCGCCTTGGCGATGCGCTGGCCGAGCACGGTCATCGCGGCCACGGTCTCCGGCGGGGTGTCGGTCAGGTCGACGGTGTGGCGCTTCGGGATGACCAGCGTGTGGCCGCGGGTGAAGGGCCGGATGTCGAGGATCGCGAGGTAGTCGTCGTCCTCGTGGATCCTGATGGCGGGAGCGGCACCCTCGACGATGGCGCAGAAGACGCAGGACATCCCGCCACGCTAGTGGACGTTCTGCTCGGCCCATTCGCCCAGCCGCCGGTCCCGCTCCTCGGCCGAGACGTCCTCGATGCGTGTCATCACGGTCCAGCGGACCCCGAACGGGTCGCGCAGGGAGGCGAACCTGTCGCCGGTGGCGAAGTCCTGCGGTTCCTCCCGCACCGTCGCGCCTGCCCGGCGCGCCCGGTCCACGACGTCGTCGACATCGCTGCAGTACAGCGCGATCGAGAATGTCGCGACATCGGCAGAGGGGTCGGGCGCGGCGGTCTTGTAGGCCTCGGCCGGATCGCCGAGTTGCAGACGGCCGGAGCCGAAGTCGAGTTCGGCGTGGGCGACGGTGCCGTCGGGGCCGTCCATCTTCTCGACGAGCGCGGCGCCGAACGCCGCGGTGTAGAAGTCGATGGCCGCAGTGGCTCCGTCGACACAGAGGAACGGGGTCAGGCTGGTGTATCCGGAAGGGATCGGGTGTGCAGACATGCCCCCGAGTTTCGTAGCCTCGATGCCATGGGGGCTTGGAAAAAGGCGACAGTCGAGCCGCCGATGCGCGGTGTGGTCGGCCGGTCCGCGAGTTCGTCGCTTTTCGACCTGCAGCGCTGGGCACCCAGTAGCGACACCGCGCGGTTCGTCGAGCACTTCTGGTCGGTCACGTGGGACCTGCGCGGCCGGTCGCCGGTCGAGAACACGGTGATCACGTTTCCTTCGCTGCATCTGACGCACGAATGGGGTTCCGACGGCGTGCGACACGGGTTTTCGCTACCGGCCACGCTGGTGCACGGCGTCGTGGCGCACGTGTTCCGAACCACCCTCAGCCAGCGGGGTGCCGTCGTCGGTGCGCGGTTCCGGCCCGGTGGATTCACCGCGAGGTTCGGCGGGGACGCCTCGGCGATGACGGGCCGGATCCGGGCCGTCGACGACGATCTGTTCGGCGGCCCTGTCCAGATCGCTGATGACGTGAACGATGCTGCGGGACAATGGGATCGGCTCATCGGTGCGGCGCCTGAGCCGGACGCGACCTACCGGGCGGTGACCGGCCTGGTCGACCGGATGCGCGACGACACCGGCATCCATCGGGTTGAGCAGGTGATGGCGCTGTCGCCGTGGAGCGCGCGCACGACGCAGCGTGTGTTCCGGCGCTACGTCGGGGTGCCGGCCAAGTGGGTGCTGTGCCGCTACCGGCTGCAGAACGCCGCGCTGGAGATCGAGAGCGGCACCGACGTCGATTTCGCGGACCTGGCGGTCCGGCTGGGGTGGTACGACCAGGCTCACTTCATCAACGACTTCCGCGCGATGCTGGGGTGCACGCCGGGGGAGTACGCCGTCGCGCACACTCGCCTCACGCCGTGATCGCGCGCCACGCGGCGAGTTTCGTCTCGACGGTCCAGGTGTGGGCCGGGCTGGTCGATGGCAGCCGCGTGTACTGCCGCGGCCCCGTCACCTCCACCAGCCGACGGTAGTTGCGTTCGGCCGCCGCTCCGTTGAAGTAGACGTGGCTGATTCCCGGGTGCGCGGCGTAGAAGGCCGCGAAGTCGTTGGCCACCATGCTGTCCGGTTCGACGGCGGCGTCGAGGCTGCCGATGCGGCGGCACGACTGCAGGACGTCCCAGACGGCGACCCCGGCCCCGGTGAGCCGGCGGACGCGGTCGTCGTACGGTGCCTCGGCGTCGAACCCGAAAAGCTGTGCGGTGATCCGCCAGAACGCGTTGCGCGGATGCGCGTAGTACTGGTCGGCCTGCAGCGACACGACTCCGGGCATGTTGCCCAGGATCAGGATCCGGGCGTCGGCCGTCGCGAGCGGCGGAAAGCTGCGCACCGTCGGTGAGGTCATGACTCCTGTGTAGCGCACGGTAGGTTGAGCCGGTGACCGACGACGTCGATCTCGAGGCGACCGGGCTGCTCGACGGGCTCGAGGGGAGCGCGCGCGCCGAGCGTGCCGAGCTGATCCCCTGGCTGCTCGAACGGGGGGTGACGATCGAGCAGATCAAGGCGAGCACTTCGCCGATGCTGCTGGCGTCGCGCCGTGTCATCGGCGACGACGGCGTGTACGTGTCGGCGCGGGAGGCGGCCGAGAAGCACGGCGTCGAGTTGGAGCTCTTCGAGCGGATCCAGCGGGCGATGGGGCTGCCGCGGATCGAGGATCCCGACGCGGCCGTGTTGTTGCGTGCCGATGCCGAGGCGGCCAAGTTCACCCGCGACTTCTTGGCGGCCGGTATCGATCCCGACGAGCTGGTGCAGATCACCCGGCTGCTCGGCGATGGTCTCTCGCGCGCCGCGGAGGCGATGCGCTATGCGGCTCTGGCGGCCGTGCTGCACCCGGCGGCAACGGAATTGGAGATCGCGAAGGCGTCGGAGTCGCTCGTCTCTGGGCTGGCGCCTCTGCTCGGGCCGCTGATCCAGGACGTTCTGCTGTTGCAGCTTCGGCATGCGATCGAGACCGAGGCCGTCAACGCCACCGAACGCGCCGAGGGGCAGCACCTGCCGGGCGCACGGCTGGTGACCATCGCATTCGCCGACCTCGTCGGGTTCACCCGGCTCGGGGAGGCGTTGCCGCCTGAGGATCTCGAGCGGCTCGCGCAGCGGCTGGCGGACATGACGCGCGAGGTCGCCGTCGCGCCGGTGCGCTTCATCAAGACCATCGGCGACGAGGTGATGCTGGTTAGTCCGGAGCCGGCGCCGCTGCTGGAGGCGGTGCTGCGCCTGGTCGACGCGACCGACGACGACGGTGATTTCCCGCGGCTGCGGGTGGGCGTGGCGACCGGAATGGCGGTGAGCCGGGAGGGGGACTGGTTCGGCAGCCCGGTGAACCTCGCCGCCCGCGTGACCGGGGCTGCACGCCCCGGATCGGTTCTGGTGTCCGAGTCCGCGCGCGAGGCGATCGGCGACGACGAGCGGTTCACGTGGTCGTTCGCCGGCGCCCGACACCTGAAGGGCTTCAAGTCCGACATCAAGCTGTTCCGGGCCCGGCACGCGGGAGCGGACGGAGAGTAGGCGCCGGGCTGTATTGGCGCCGCCAACCTCTCGAAAATCTTTGGCCACTTGCGTTTCAGCTGTCACAATCGGTGACTGATCTGTCGGTGGTTCGAACTAGTGTTCGATGTATGGGTGAAGTCGCGAGCGCGGTGGAGGCGATCCGGTCGCAGATCGCGATGCTGCACGAGGTCTGCGANGGTTCGAACTAGTGTTCGATGTATGGGTGAAGTCGCGAGCGCGGTGGAGGCGATCCGGTCGCAGATCGCGATGCTGCACGAGGTCTGCGACACCCTGTCCCACCGCGAGCTGGTGGAGCTTTTGGCCGAGGTGACGACGGTGCTCAGGACCGTGCCGGCGTTGGAGCATCGGGTGTTGGCCCGGCTGACCGCCGAGACCGAACCGCGCCGGTTGGGTGAGTCGTCGTGGAAGACGGTGCTCACCACCGCGCTACGGGTGTCGGATCGCGAGGCCAAACGACGGCTGGCCCACGCGGCCTCGTTGGGACCGCGNGTTGGGTGAGTCGTCGTGGAAGACGGTGCTCACCACCGCGCTACGGGTGTCGGATCGCGAGGCCAAACGACGGCTGGCCCACGCGGCCTCGTTGGGACCGCGACAAGCGTTGACCGGGGAGCCGATGGCGCCGGTATGGGAGGCGACCGCCGCCGCGCAGTCTCAGGGTCTGCTCGACGCGGAACACGTGGCCGTCATCGCGACATTTCACGACAACCTGCCGTCGNATGGGAGGCGACCGCCGCCGCGCAGTCTCAGGGTCTGCTCGACGCGGAACACGTGGCCGTCATCGCGACATTTCACGACAACCTGCCGTCGTGGGTGGATGGGGACACCCGCGCCTCGGCCGACCGCCAACTCGCCGGACTCGGCGCCGGGTTGTGCCCGGAGGAGTTGAAGGCGGCCGCGAAGCGGCTGGCCACCATGATCGATCAGGACGGCCCCGAACCCACCGACGCCGAACGCGCCCGTCGCCGCGGCGTCACCCTGGGNGTTGAAGGCGGCCGCGAAGCGGCTGGCCACCATGATCGATCAGGACGGCCCCGAACCCACCGACGCCGAACGCGCCCGTCGCCGCGGCGTCACCCTGGGTGACCAGCAGGCCGACGGCATGAGCCGGCTCTCAGGCTGGGTCACCCCGGAATGGCGGGCGGTCTACGAAGCGGTCGAGGCCAAACTCGCCGCCCCCGGTGTGTGCAACCCCGACGACGAGCAGCCGTGCATCGAAGGCGAACCCGACGAGCAGCAGCGCCGCGCTGACACCCGCAGCCCAGCCCAGCGCCGCCACGACGCCTGGCTGGCCGTGGGCCGCATGGCGCTGTGCTCCGGGGAACTGGGCCAGCACAACGGGTTACCGGTCACCGTGATCGTGTCGACNCGACGCCTGGCTGGCCGTGGGCCGCATGGCGCTGTGCTCCGGGGAACTGGGCCAGCACAACGGGTTACCGGTCACCGTGATCGTGTCGACAACGCTGCAGGAGGTGGAGAAGGGGGCGGGGGTGGCGGTCACCGGCGGCGGCTCCCTGCTGCCGATGGGTGATCTGATCCGCATGGCGTCGCATGCGTTCCACTATCTGGCGGTGTTCGATCAGCACACCAGCCAAGCCCTGTATCTGGGCCGCACCAAACGGATCGCGAGCCCGGCGCAGAGGATCGTGCTGCACGCCCGCGACCGCGGCTGCACCCGCCCCGGCTGCACGGTGCCGGGCTACTGGTGCCAGGTGCATCACGTCACGGACTGGAAGAACGGCGGGCGCACCGACGTCGACACCCTGACCCTGGCCTGCGGCCCGGAAAACCGGATGATCGAGACCACCGACTGGACCACCCAACGAAACACCAAAGGCCAGACCGAATGGGTGCCCCCACCCGACCTCGACACCGGCCAGCACCGCGTCAACGGCTACCACCACCCCGAACGTCACCTTCTGCCCGAAGACGACCAAGGACCGTGAGGTGCGTTCCCCGACAATCTTTTCCGTGGGCTCGAGCGATGCGCAACTCGCACGCGCCACGCTGCGGTCCGGTCAGCGCGCCGGCGTGAAACCGCGGAGCCGTAGGCTGTTGCTCACCACGAAGACCGAACTGAACGCCATCGCGGCACCGGCGATCATCGGATTGAGCAGGCCTGCGGCCGCCAGCGGCAGCGCGGCGACGTTGTAGGCGAACGCCCAGAACAGGTTTCCCTTGATCGTCGCCAATGTCCTGCGCGACAGCCGGATCGCGTCCGGCACGGCGCGCAGGTCGTCGCGCACCAGCGTCAGGTCGCTCGCCTCGATCGCGACGTCGGTGCCGCTGCCCATCGCCAGACCGAGGTCGGCCTGCGCCAGCGCGGCCGCGTCGTTGACACCGTCGCCCACCATCGCGACGACCTTGCCCTCGCCCTGCAGGCGCACCACGGTGTCTACCTTCTCCTGCGGAAGCACTCCCGCAATGACCCGGTTGATCCCGACCTGCGCGGCCACCGCGCGGGCGACCGCCTCGTTGTCGCCGGTCACCATGATCGGCTCGAGGCCTAGCCTCTTCAGCAGTGAAACCGCTTCCGCTGACGTGGCTTTGACAGCGTCGGCCACTGTCAGCACACCACGTGCCCTACCGTCCCAGCCCACCACCACTGCGGTGCGGCCGTCCGACTCGGCCATGTGCGCGGCGGCCGTCAGCTCCGCCGGGACCTCGAACCCGCGCTCGTCGAGCAACCTGATCCGGCCCAGCACCACGGCCCCCCCGTCGACGGTGCCCTGCACGCCGAGGCCGCGCAGGTTCTCGAACGCCGTCACCGCCGGCAGTTCCCCGAGCTTGTCCCGCGCTCCGGCGGTGATCGCCCGCGCGATCGGATGCTCGGACGCACTCTCCACGGCGCCGGCGATGCGCAGCACCTCGTCGGGCTGCTCGCCGTCAGCGGCGACGACATCGTCCAGCGTCATCGTGCCGGTGGTCACCGTCCCCGTCTTGTCGACGATGACGGTGTCCACCCGCCGGGTCGACTCCAGCACTTCCGGGCCTTTGATCAGGATCCCCAGCTGCGCACCGCGGCCGGTGCCGACCATCAGCGCCGTCGGCGTCGCCAGTCCCAGCGCGCACGGGCACGCGATGATCAGCACCGCGACCGCCGCGGTGAACGCGGCCGCCACCGGCGCGCCGGTGCCGAGCCAAAACCCGAGTGTCGCAACGGACAACGCGATCACGATCGGGACGAACACGCCGGAGATCCGATCGGCGAGGCGCTGCGCGTGGGCCTTGCCGTTCTGCGCGTCCTCGACCATCCGTGCCATCTGCGCCAGCTGGGAGTCGGCACCGACCCGACGCGCCCGCACGACGAGGAGCCCGTCGACGTTCACGGTCGCACCGACCACCTCGTCACCGGGCGCCACTTCGGCGGGCACCGACTCCCCGGTCAGCATCGAGGCGTCCACGGCCGAGCACCCTTCGACCACCACGCCGTCGGCGGCGATCTTCTCGCCGGGCCGCACCACGAACTCGTCGCCGGAGTTCAGCTGATCGATCGGAATACGTTGTTCGGCGCCGTTTTTGCGGACCGACACCTCCTTGGCACCCATGTCGAGCAGCGCCCGCAGAGCCGCGCCCGACTGTCGCTTGGCCCGTGCCTCGAAGTAGCGGCCCGCCAGGAGGAACGTCGTGACCCCGGCCGCGGCCTCCAGGTAGATGTTGCCGCTGCCGTCGGTGCGGGCGATCGTCAGCTCGAAAGGGTGCGTCATCCCCGGCATGCCCGCGCTGCCCCAGAACAGCGCATAGATCGACCAGCCGAAGGCGGCGAGCGTGCCCACCGAGATCAGCGTGTCCATCGTCGCAGCGCCGTGCCTCAGGTTCGTCCATGCGGCCGCGTGGAACGGGAAGGCCCCCCAGACCACGACCGGCGCCGCGAGCGTCAGCGACAGCCACTGCCAGTACGTGAACTGCAGCGCCGGCACCATCGCCATCGCGACCACCGGAATCGTCAACGCCAGGCAGATCAGCAGTCGGCGTCGCAGCGCCGCGGCGGGGTCGTCGACGGCCGCCTCAGCCGCGGGAGCCTGCTGCGGCAGCTCGGCGTGATACCCGGCCGCCTCCACCGCGGCGACGAGGTCGTCGGGCGTCACGGCTCCGCCGTACTCGACGCGCGCCTTCTCGGTCGCGAAGTTGACCGTCGCTGTGACGCCGTCGAGTTTGTTGAGTTTCTTTTCGACCCGGGCCGCGCACGACGCGCACGTCATCCCGTCGATCGACAGCTCGACCGAGGTCATGGCCGGCCTCCCTCGTGCTGGTGGGTCACCTCGGCCGGGGCGGCCGGCTCGGGGCCGAGGGTGCGCCCGATCCACAGCGATACGGCGAACACCGCCCCGAGCAGGGCGGTGAAGGCGCCGATCCTCGTCGCGGCCGACACCGCGATCAGCTCGCCAGCTGGTAGCCGGCCTCTTCGACCGCGGCACGGATGTCGGCGGCGTCGATGGGGGCGTCGCTGGCGATCGTGACCGTACCGTGGGAGAGGTCGATGCCGACGTCGTGGACGCCGGGGATGTGGCTCAGTTCGGCTCGCACCGAGTTGGCGCACCCCCCGCAGGTCATACCCTCGACGCTGATGGTCGTGGTGCTCATGGGAGTCCTTTCCTCAGGCGGTGTGAAGCGCCCGCTCAGACATGTGTACCATACCCCCCTAGGGTATTCAATGAGGTTCGAAGGGAGCGCGACAATGAAGTCCACACGCAGACTGCAGGCCGTAGCGGCAGCCGGGGGAGCTGCCCTGGTTCTCTCACTGTCGGGGTGTACCGACAGCTCCAGCAGCACCGAGGATGCCGGTGCGTCGCCCACGCACGATCACGGGTCGATGTCGCAGACTGCCGATCCGGCAGCGGCGCACAACGATGCCGACGTCTCCTTCGCCTCCGGCATGGTTCCCCACCATGAGCAGGCGATCGTGATGAGCGACATCATCCTCGCCAAGCAGGGCATCGATCCCCGCGTGGTCGAGCTCGCCAACCAGATCAAAGCCGCCCAGGGCCCGGAGATCGCGACGATGCAGAACTGGCTCACCGAGTGGGGCGCCCCGGCGATGAACCACGAGGGCCACGACATGAGCGACATGGGCATGGGGATGATGAGCGACCAGCAGCTCGAGCAGCTCCGCCAGGCCCAGGGTGTCGACGCCACGCGACAGTTCCTCACCGGCATGATCGCCCATCACGAGGGCGCGGTGCGCATGGCGCAGACCGAGCTCGACACGGGCAAGGCTGAGGACGCCAAGAAGCTGGCCCGCGACATCATCGACGCCCAGCAGCGCGAGATCGCCACGATGAAGCAGATTCTCGGATCGCTCTAGATGCGGGTGCTCGTGCAGCGGGTGACGTCCGCGCGCGTGACGGTGGCCGGCGAGGTGGTCGGCGAGATCACCCCGGCCACCCAGGGGCTGCTCGCGCTGGTCGGCGTCACCCATGACGACGACCCGGCCAAGGCGCAGCGTCTGGCCGAAAAGCTCTGGCAGTTGCGGATTCTCGACGGCGAGAAGTCGGCCAGCGACATCGGTGCGCCGATCCTGGTCGTCAGCCAGTTCACCCTCTACGGCAACACCACCAAGGGTCGGCGGCCGACGTGGAACGCCGCCGCGCCCGGGGCCGTCGCCGAGCCGCTGGTCGACGCGTTCGCCGACGCGCTGCGCGCGCTGGGGGCGCACGTGCAGACCGGCGCGTTCGGCGCCGACATGGCCGTCGCACTCGTCAACGACGGTCCGGTGACCGTGCAGCTGGAGCTGTGAGCTACTGCGTCGTGGTGATCTGCACGCCTTCGGAAGGCTGGACGATCACGAATCCGTTGCCGTGGAAAGACACTTGGACCGCCTCGCCCGATCCGCGGCCGATCAGCGCTCCGGCCTTGAAGCTCGTCTTCAGCTGCGTCTGCAGGTTGGCCGACCACGCCACGACCGCATTGGTGTCGGCGAAGGTGGGGGCCTCGGCGGCGTTGAGCACCACGGGCGGCCCGTCAGTGGTGAGCGCCACCCAGCCGGTCCCGCGCAGCGTGGTGTTGAACAGTCCGCCGGTGGCGATGCTGCCGCCCTTCACCCGTTCGATGTTCCAGTCCAGGCTCGACGAGAACGCCAGCACGTTCTTGCCGCTGATCGACAGGCCGGAGTTGGTCAGGTTGAGCAGGTGGACGTCGTAGGCGCGCTCGGCCAGGAAGACGTCGCCCTGCCCGGCGCACCGCATCAGCGGCAGTCCCTCGCCGGTCAGCGCCTTCTTGATGAACTTCGAGGCCCCACCGCCCTCGAACGCGAACTCGACATTGCCCTGGTAGGCGACCATCGAGCCCTGCCGGGCCATGAACGGTTCGCCCAGTCGGACGCGGAGCAGCTTGGCGTTCTGGTTCGCGATCGCCTTGGCTTCCTTCTCACTGAACCGGCCGTCGACGAGATCGCCGGTGATTCCGGCGAACCCGTCACCGCCGCCAGGGCCCTGCTGGACCTGTGCCTGGACCTGCGCCTGCGCCTGGCCGGGCGCGGGACCGGCCTGCGGGCCCGGTGCCTGGCCCAGCGGAGCCTGCATCACCTGTCCGCCCTTGGACACCTGATCCGTCCACCGCTGCCCGTCGAACCAGCGGTAGTCGTAGCGCCCCTCAGGGTCGGGCTGCCAACTGCCTTGTCCGGGTGCTGTCACCGTCGCCACCTCCCGTGTTCTGGTGTCCTCACCCTATGCCGACACGCGCTGGCATCCTGGGGTGATGACAAAGGAAATCGACCGCCACAGGGTGCAGAGCGCCCTTGCGGTCATCAGAGCGCACCCCGGCATGGTGCTGTTCGCGCTCTCACCCGCTGTCGTCGCGGTGGCGGCGGTGTGGTGGCTGGTCGGCGCGGGCTGGGCCGCACTGCTGCTGATCGCGATGGCCGTCGGGGGTGGCGCCGCCGTGGTGATCAAACGCGGCTGACGCACCTCAGCGATCGAGGGTGGAGTCCGGGGTGGTGCCGTAGGTGCGGGCGTAGAGAGCCCTGAAGCGGCCGACATGCCAGAACCCCCAACGGTGAGCGATATCGTCCACCGAGCCCGTCGCCGGATCTGTGCGGACGAGCTCGTGATGGGCGTTGTGCAGCCGCATCTGCCGGAGATACTGCATGGGCGTGACCTCCCGGTGCCGGCGGAACAACTCACCCAGTGCGCCGGGCGACACACGTGCCGCGCCGGCGATTCCGGCGAGCGAAATGTCCTCGCTGACGTGGTCTTCGATGAACGCGGTGGCGCGCCGAAGCGCATCGTGGTTGTCGTCGTCGCGGGCCGTCCTCGGCGCACCGCTGAGGGTATTGGGGAAGGTCGCAAGCACGCTGGCGGCCACATAACGCGTCACGGCGCCCGCGACCAGGGGTTCGCGCGCCGCGCGGGGATTGCCCAGGACGCTGTGACGGATATGGTCGATCACGTCGACGAGATGATCATTGGCAGCCGGACTCAACGGCCGCGAACCGGTGAGCGCCGCGGCCGGCGACGTCGACGCGTCGACGTCGCCGGCGGCCTCGGCGAGACAGCGGCGAGGCAGCGTCAGCACGTGATAGCGCGGCTGTTCGGTCCCGCCGGCCAACGGGCGCCCTTCGACGGCGCCGAAGGCGACGACTGTTCCCGTTCCGTACCGGTGACTGTCCTTCCGGCAGGACTTCTCTTCGAGCACCCCGGACCGCACCCGACACAGCAGCACGCTTTCAGGTGGCTCCATCTCGAAGTCCATGCCGAAAGCGAACTCCGCATCGTCGATCGCCAGGGGGCCGACGTAGCTGCGCCACATCCGGCTGCGGGCATTGTCATGCGGCTGGGATGTGCTGAGACGAATGTTCCCGAACAGGGCGCTCAGCGAGTTCTCGACCTCCTGGAGATCCGTCGTGTTGATGACGAAGTCGCCGGCGGTGGCGTCGGTGTGAGGTTGCTCGTGCATGTCGGCCCCGTGCCCCGTTGTCACTGCAGACGCCGGCAATCAGACCGCCGCGGGCTCTGTCTGGTTGCTGGCTCGGAGCCGACTCTACACTTCTGCTGTGCCTTGATGTCTCATCTGGCGCGAGAAACCTTAGCTGAAGCGCCGCGCAGCCCGTCGGGAGGCCGACGCCGCGGGCTCGGCGAGGTGCCCCCGTTTCGCCGTCGGTGAACGACCACAATCCGTGGTTGTAACGGTGTAAGCATGTAATCATGAGACACCAACCCCACAGCCGTAGGTCGGGCCGCTCCGGCGGCTGGCAGCAAGCCGACCAACCCGATGCCCGCGACGCCGCCGAGTGGTTCGCCGGCCGCCTGCCCACCGAATGGTTCGCCGGTGACCCCGAGGTCATCGTCGACCGCGAGGAGATCACCGTCGTGGGCCACCTCCCCGAACCCGACGGCGAGCCCGACAGCGAGGCGCGCGCGTCCGGTCGCGCCGCACGATTCCGCGAACAGACCCGCGGCGAACGCATGCGCATCGCCGACGAGGCCGAGGCGCGCTACGGCCGCAAGGTGGCCTGGGGCGTGACGGTCGGCGACGAGCGAATCCTGTTCACCCACATCGCGGTACCGGTGATGACCCGGCTCCGTCAGCCCGAACGCCAGGTGCTCGACACCCTCGTCGACGCCGGTGTGGCCCGGTCACGCTCGGATGCGCTGGCGTGGTCGGTGCGCCTGGTCGGCGAACACGCCGACGAGTGGCTCGGCAAGCTGCGTGACGCGATGCGTGAGGTGGACGACCTGCGCTCGTCGGGTCCTCAGGTCTGATCCACCTTCTCGACGGCCACGAACGTCGAGTTCAGCGCCGGGGTCTGCGACAGCGGATCCACCGGCTCGGCGTCGACCAGCAGATTGCGGTTGACGCCGAAGGACTCGGCGGGGGTGCCGCCGCGCGGATCGTGAACCCTCGACCCCCAGCCGTGGTCGATGATCACCACGCCGGGCCGCGGCTCGTCGTCGACGGACGCGATGAGCTCGATCCGGCCGACGCGCGACGTGACGCGGACCCGGTCGCCGTCGGTGATGCCGAGGCGGCGCGCGTCCTCGGGGTGGATCACCACGTCGGTGCCCTTGCCCGAGGGATGCAGGCCTGGCAGCTCGTTGAGCCAGGAGTTCATCGAGTGCCTGCGGCGTCGGTTGGCCAGCAAGAACGGAAACTCCGGCGGGGGATCGGCCGGCGGTCGGGCGAGGAGGTCGCGGGCACGGGCCACGAACTCGGCAGGCGCGAGGCGAACCTTGTGGTCCGGGGTGCGCAACGCGCCGCGGAAGTGCCCGAACTCACGCGGGCCGAGTACCCAACCGTGCGGGTGGGCGCGCACGTCGCGCCATCGGAGCCTGCGGCCGTTGACCTTTCGGCTCGTCGCCAGCACCAGCCGGTCGATCCACTGCGGACCGAACTCCAGCCCGCCGACGCCCGTGATGTGTGCGGCGCGGCGGGTGGCGCGGATGACCGTGTTGAGACCCGGCACGCGAAACAGCGGACGGCGCATGGCGATCGCGAGGTCGGCGAAGATGCGCCACTCCTGACGCGCACCCGGCGGCGCCTCGACGGCCTTCGCGCCGTACTGGATATAGGGCTCGTCGTGCATGTTGCTCGTGAACGCCAGCAGGTCATCACGTTCCAGCCAGTGCACCGCCGGCAGCAGCCAGTGCGCATGCCGGTGGCTCTCCCGCTGCACGAAATCGATCGCCACCAGCAGATCCAGGTCGGCCAGCGCCCTGTCGAGCGCAGCCCCGTCCGGGCCCGACACCACCGGGTTGCCGCAGTTGATCACCAGCGCCCGGATCCGACCCCGCCCCGGCGTGGTGATCTCGGCCGGGAGTTCCGACAGCGCGTGCCCGCCGGCCACCATCGGCCGCCCCGACAGCCGGTTGCGGTGCCGGCTGGCGTCTATCCTGCTCGACATCCGGATCGTGTCGACGTAGCCGGGTTCGTAGCGCCGGCCGCCGGGGCGGTCCATGCGTCCGGTGATGACGTTGAGCGCATGGCCAAGCCACTCCCCGACAGTACCGGTCAGGTGCATCGACACGCCGGTGCGGGTCACCGCCATCGCCGCCCGCGCCGTGGCGAAATCGCGTGCCACCCTCTCGATCTGAGCCCGCGGCAGTCCGCACCGCAGCGCCAGGTCGTCGAGGTCCGCCTCGGCGGCCAGCGCGCGCAACTCCTCGACACCGGTGGCCAGGTCGGCGCAGTCCTGCCGATGCTCGAGACCTTCGTCGAAGATGACCTTGACCATCCCCAGCAGCAGCGCCCAGTCCTGCGCCGGCCGGACCGGGAGATGGAGATCGGCCTTGGCGGCCGATTCGGTGCGCAGCGGATCGACCACGACGATCGTGGCGCCGTGGGCCTGCCGGTCCAGCGCCCGTCGCCAGCCGCCGGGCACCGTCTCGAGCCAATTCCAGGCGCTCACCGCGGGATTGGTGCCGACCAGCAGGAAGTAGTCGCAGTTGTCGATGTCGGAGACCGGGGCCATCAGCATGGAGCCGTACATGGCCTCGGCGACCACGTGCATCGCGTTCTGGTCGATCGAGCCGACGAAGTACCGGCTCTGGGTGCCGATCGCGTCGAGCCAGCCGTTCATGAAGATGATGTTCGACGACGAGAAGCCGGCCGGGTTGCCGTAGTAGACACCGACGGCGTCGGGGCAGTCCGCGTCGATCGCCGCGGTCATCCGGGCTGCGATGTCGGCGATGGCCTCCTCCCAGGTCGCCTCGACATAGCCGTCGCCGACCCGCCGCATCGGAGCGACGATGCGGCGCGGATGCTCGACCAGCGCGGCGGCGGTACGGCCCTTCGCGCAGAAGTCACGCCAGGTGTGCGGGTTCTGCTTGTCGGGCGAGATCTTCAGCACGCGGTTGCCGTCGACGGTGACGGCCACCCCGCAAGATGCCAGGCAGTACCGACAGAACGTGTGGACGGTCCGGGTCATGGCGTCATGGTGCCCGAGCAGCCGTCGGACGTCAGGTGAATACGAATGAGCAGAGTGCTTGACGTCGGGGCGCAGCGGGCGTCAGTCGGCGTCCGGCGGCCAGAGCACACCGACAGTGGTGTCGGGCTCGCCGGCGGCGACGGCGAACAACTCCAGTGCCGTTGCGACCATCTGGCGCTCGCCGGCCTTCATGCTGCGCAAGACGCGTTCGATGGCCGCTCGCCGGTGTTCGGTCACCTTCTCGACCAGGCGTCGCCCCGCAGGTCTGATCGTCAACGTGACGTGACGACGATCGACCGCGGACTCACGGCGGTCCAGCAACTGCGCCTTGATCAGTCGGTCACAGGTCCGGCTGGCATTCGACGGGTTGACTCCCAGTTCGGCTGCCACCGACGTCAGGTTCAAAGGGCCGCGGGTGTGCAGCAACACGAGGACCCTGAACTGGGGCACGGTCACCACGTCGCCCACTTCTCCCAGGGATTCAGCGGCGACGCCGACCAGGGCGCGCGACGCGCGCACGACGGCATCCACTTGTCTCGACAACGAAGTCCGGCGAGGAGTGAAGGGGCCCGGCGGGGTCGTCATGGCATGAATTGTGGGGGAACGCACGCGGTGAGTCACCGCTTTCGGCCGGTGTATCGCCAATGCAGGTGCGCCAGTACGCAATTCTTGCGCAGCGCACGTATCGCCGAGGTCATGTCACGTCGCGCCCTCCCGCGGGCCGCCGGTGAGCGGCCAGAGGGCCACAACGGGCAGTTCGGCGGCCAGTCGCCGGCGGGCGGCATCGCTGCCGTCGTAGCGCCAGCCCAGTAGCCGGCTCAGCACCCGGCGAATGACGGGCGTGATCGCGCGATGGGCGCGTTCGTAGGCGGCGACCGCGGACTCCGCCTCGGGTTCGGTCAACACCCGGTGTCGGGCCGCGAAGTGGTGACGGCCGACGGTCACGTCGGCTTCCGGGTTGGCCTCGATGTTGCGGTACCAGTCCGCCGAGCGGCCGAATCCGGCGATCACCAGGTACTCAGCGGCTGCGGGTTCGGTGCCGATGACCTCGAGCACGGTGCGGTAGCGACGTCCCGAGGTGCGGCCACGATGGGTCAGGCACAGGAAGCGCTGCCCGAACGCCCAGCCGAAACCCTTGTCGTACAACCACGTCGGCGCACGAAACGCCGCCCGCATGACCCGTGCGCCCGCCCGGGTGCCGGCCACCGGATTCCGCCTGGAGTCCGCGGCGGTCAGCGCGTCGATCACGCTGCTGCGCCTGCCGACCATCGCCCTCGCCACCACCGCGTCGACGAGCGGGAACCGGGTGGCCCGCAGCATCGCGCGACGGAGCCGCAGCTGCCGTACCGAGGAAGGCAGCACCCACCGCGCCGCCGAGCGGCCGGCCTCTTGTCTACCCTCGGCCACGGGTCGCCACAGGGTCTCGTAGCGCGCGAACGCCTGCTCGATCGACGTCGCCTGCGCGAGCTGGGCCGCCAGGACGTAGGCGCCGGCCACTGCCAACGACGCGCCCTGACCGGCGAGCAGAGACACCGCGCAGCACGCATCACCGAGAAGCGCCACGCGACCAACACTCCAGCGGGGCATCACGATCTGGGCGACCTGGTCGTAGTACGGGTCCGGTGGGCAGCGGTCGAGCGCGG
Organism: Mycolicibacterium chubuense; assembly: GCF_001044255.1. Classification (GTDB taxonomy): domain Bacteria; phylum Actinomycetota; class Actinomycetes; order Mycobacteriales; family Mycobacteriaceae; genus Mycobacterium; species Mycobacterium chubuense. The sequence goes on along the minus strand of NZ_JYNX01000034.1, from coordinate 106,777 downwards.
CCGGCACCAGCCATTCCAGTCCGTCGTACGCGCGCCGGAGCGCAGCGCGCGGATCGTCGGGGAGCTCCTCGTCCGCGCTGCGGTGCACAGCGAAAGCGGCGACTCCGTCACCGCGCAGCGGGTAGAGCCCCACCTGCCTGTCGATGGTGTCGGTGAGGCAGAAGCGCCCCGCGACCGCGGCGTGGATCGCGGCGTCGGAGAACGTCCACGCTGCGGTGTGAAAGCCGAGGTGACGAAGGAAGTCCGACTCCGGTCCGAAGACCAGCCGGCGGACCGTCGAGTGCAAGCCGTCGGCGCCGACCAGCAGATCGGCGTCGAGGTGCGAACCGTCGCCAAGGGTGACCCGCACGGCCGTTCCGAGGTCGGTCACCGCGGTGAGTGAGCTGCCGAAACGCAGGTCCACCGCGCTCGGGAGCGACTCACGGAGCACGCGTTCGAGATCGGGCCGCATGACGTCGAGTAGTGGGCCGCTGGTGAATTGTTTGGCGCGCGCCTGGGCGCGCACCTGGCCGCGCTCGTCCACCAGGTCGGCGTGACCGATGTCGTAGGCGATCCTCGAGAGGCCCGCGATCAGCCCCATGGCTTCCGCCGCGTCGTAGCCGAGCCCGAAGAAGTCGATCATGTACCCCTGGGATCGCGGCCCGGCGCAGCGCTCCAGGAGCACCACGTGGGCGCCGGAGTTCGCCAGCCGGTTGGCCAGAGTCAGCCCGGCGATTCCTGCCCCGCAGATCACCACTTGCACCGCGTGTCTCACCGCCTCTGCTCGACGACGTCGCCGAACCACCGCAGACAAAAACATGCTAAGCGCAATTGTTGCACAAAGCAATGATTGAGAAGGTGGTCGGCTCTCAGGCCTGGATCATCGTCCAGTACTCGCCGCGGCGGGCCACCAGTTCGCTGTGCGTGCCGCGCTCGACGATCCGGCCGGCCTCCATCACGAGGATCATGTCGGCGTCGCGGATCGTCGAAAGGCGGTGCGCGATGACGAAACTGGTGCGATCACGGCGCAGCGACGCCATCGCGTGCTGGATCAGCACCTCGGTGCGGGTGTCCACCGAGCTGGTGGCCTCGTCGAGAATCAGCAGCTCCGGCCGGGCCAGCACGGCGCGCGCGATGGTGATGAGCTGACGCTCGCCCGCGCTGATGTTCGTGCCGCCGTCGGCGATGCGGGTGTCGTAACCGTCGGGCAGGGTGTGGACGAAGCGGTCGACGTACGCCGCGGTGGCCGCCTCGATGACCTCGTCGCGGTCGGCCTCAGGACGCCCGTAGGCGATGTTGTCGTAGACCGTGCCGGCGAACAGCCAGGTGTCCTGCAACACCATGCCGATGCGGGACCGCAGCGAGGCGCGGCTGACAGAGGTGATGTCGACACCGTCGAGCAGGATCGCGCCGGCGTCGACGTCGTAGAACCGCATCAGCAGGTTCACCAGCGTGGTCTTGCCCGCGCCGGTCGGCCCGACGATGGCGACCGTGGTGCCGGGCTCGGCGATCAGCGAGAGATCCTCGATCACCGGCGCACCCGGGCGGTACGCGAACGACACCTCGCGGAACTCGACGCGGCCGCCGGCCGGCCCGCCGGCGGGAAGCTCGAGCAGCGACGCCGGCGGTTCCTCCTCGGCGTCGAGCAGATCGAAAACCCGCTCGGCGCTGGCGATCCCGGACTGCAGCGTGTTGTACATCCCGGCGATCTGGGTGAGCGGCTGGTTGAACTGGCGGACGTACTGGATGAACGCCTGGATCCCGCCGAGGGTGATCTGCCCGGTGGCCACCTGCAGGCCGCCGACCACCGCCACCGCCACGTAGCTCAGGTTGCCGACGAAGATGGTCGCGGGGGAGACCAGGCCCGACAGGAATTGCGCGCCGAAGCTCGCGTGGTACACGTCGTCGTTGAGTTTGCGGAACTGTTCCTCGGCCAGCGCGCGGTGACCGTAGGTGGTGACGACGGTGAAGCCGCTGTAGGTCTCCTCGATGTGCGCGTTGAGCTTTCCGGTGTTGGTCCACTGCGCCACGAACAACCGGCGCGACCGCCGCGCGATCGACCGCGTGATCCACAGCGACAACGGAACCGTCACCACGGTGAGCAAGGTCAGCAGCGGGGAGATCGTCAGCATCATCACCAGTACGGCGACCACGGTCAGCACCGAGGTCAGCAGCTGGGTGATGGACATCGACAACGATTGCTGCAGGTTGTCGACATCGTTGGTGACCCGGCTGAGCACCTCGCCGCGTTGCCGTGAGTCGAAGTAGCGCAACGGCAACCGGTGCACCTTGTCCTCGACGTCGGAGCGCAGCGCCACCATCGTCTTCTGCACCACGACGTTGAGCAGCCGTGCCTGGAGCCAGACCATCAGCGCGGCAACGAGATACAGCCCCAGGGCCAGGGCGAGCGTGCGGGCCACCGCGCCGAAGTCGACGCCCTGTCCCGGCACCACGTTCATGCCCGACAGCAGGTCGGCGAACGTGGTGTCGCCACGTGCCCTGGCCGCCTCGACGGCCTGCTCCTTGGTCAGTCCCGCGGGCAGCTGCCGGCCGATGACCCCGTTGAACAGCAGGTCGGTGGCGTGCCCGAGGATCCGCGGACCGATGACACCGATCGCGATGCCGCCGATTCCCAGGAGCATCACCGTCATCGCCAGTCCGCGGTGCGGCGTCAGCCGCCTCAGCAGCCGCAGCGCCGAGGCCGTGAAATCGCGTGAGCGGGCCTGTGGGGGCTCGGCCATCCGCATGGAACGGGCCAGCGGTCCGCTCATGCCGTCCCCACCGACTGGGAGTCGGCGAACTGCCGGTACTCCTCGCAGGAACCGATCAACTCGTCGTGGGTGCCGGCGCCGACCACCCGCCCGTCGTCGACGACGACGATGTGATCGGCCTCGGCGACCGTCGAGATGCGTTGCGCCACCATGATCACCGTCGCTCCCGCGGACACCTCCCGCAGGCGGGACCGGACCGTCCGGTCGGTGTGCACGTCCAGCGCGGAGAACGCGTCGTCGAACAGATAGAGGCTGGGTCTGCGGATCACCGCCCGCGCGATCGCCAGGCGCTGCCGCTGCCCGCCGGAGAAGTTCATGCCGCCCTGCGCGACGGGTTGGTCGAGACCGTCGGGATGGGCGGCCACGAAGTCGTCGGCCGCGGCCACCCGCAACGCCGCCCACATCTCGGCGTCCGTCGCATCGGACTTCCCGAAGCGCAGATTGTCGGCGATCGTGCCGGAGAAGAGGTAGCCGCGCTGGGGGACCAGACCGATCGCCGCCCAGAGTGTCTCGATGTCCAGGTCGCGCACGTCGATCCCGTCGACGCGCACCGCGCCGTCGGTGACGTCGTAGAGCCGGCAGATCAGCGACACCACCGTCGACTTCCCCGATCCCGTCGACCCGACGATGGCGGTGGTCCTGCCCGGGCGGGCGATCAGCGAAACATCCTGCAGCACGGGCCGATCGGCGCCGGCATAGCTGAACGTCGCGTTGTCGAACCGCACCTCGCCGGTGATCGTCTCCGGTGTCAGCGCGGCGGCCGGAGTGGTGATCGCCGACCGGGTGGACAGCACCTCGGTGATGCGTTCGGCGCACACGGAGGCCCGCGGGATGATCACCAGGATGAACGTCGCCATCAGGACCGAGAAGAGGATCTGCATGAAGTAGGACAGGAACGCGATCAGCGAGCCGACCTGCATCTGGCCGGCGTCTATGCGCAGGCCGCCGAACCAGATCAGCGCGACACTGGAGACGTTGATCACCAGCGTCGTCACCGGCAGCATCAACGCCTGCCACCGCCCGGCCTCGATCGCGGCGTCGGCCAGCGCATGGTTGGCCTCGGCGAAACGGTTGCGCTCGTAGCCTTCCCGCGCGAATGCGCGCACCACCCGCAATCCGGTGAGCTGTTCGCGCATCACCCGGTTGATGCCGTCGATCAGCCGCTGCAGCCGACGGAAGATCGGCAGGAGGTGCGAGACGATCCAGTAGTTGGCCAGCGCCAGCACCGGGACGCTGACGAGCAGCAGCCACGACAGCCCCGCGTCCTGGTGCACCGCCATCGCGATGCCGCCCACACACATGATCGGGGCCGTGATCAGCATGGTGGCGGTCAGCTGCACCAGCAGCTGGATCTGCTGCACGTCGTTGGTGGTGCGGGTGAGCAGCGACGGCGCGCCGAAGCGCGCGGTCTCCTCGGCCGAGAAGCCGGTGACGTGGTGGAAGATCAGCGACCGCAGGTCGCGTCCGACGCCCATGCTGGCCCGCGAGCCGAAGTAGACCGCCCCCACCGCGCACACCACCTGCAGCGCGGACACCCCGAGCATCACCGCGCCGAGTTCGACGATCCGGCGCAGGTCGCCCTGGGCGACACCGTCGTCGATGATCGCGGCGTTGACGGTGGGCAGATACAGCGTGGCCAGCGTGCTGATCACCTGCAGTGCCGCCACGATCGCCAGCAGCGGGCGGTACGGACGGGTATGCCGTCGGAGCAGGCCGAAGAGCATCCCGCTACTGTCGCATACCCGCCGACGCCGGTGCCCGTCCGGCGGGCGCACCTGAGAATCGGCTGAACTTGCAGGTCAATCGGCCTGTCGGTGGTTGACCGCGGAGCCTGCCGCTACAGTGCATGGCGTGACCGGAAGCCAGCGTGGACACCGACGGCCGATGAGGGCCGTCGTTGCTGCCGCGGCCATGATCCCCGTGCTCGCGGCGTGCTCGAACGATCAGCCGTCGTCGCCGACCGTTCCGTCGACCGACGCGCCGCCGCAGGCGGCCAAGCACGGACCGTTCTTCCCGCAGTGCGCCGGCATCAGCGACGAGGAGATCGCCAAGCAGACCCAGGTGCAGGGACTGACCAACACGGCGCAGAACTCGGTGGGGTGCCAGTGGCTGGCCGGCGGCTCCATCCTCGGCCCGCACTTCTCGTTCACCTGGTTCCGCGGCAGCCCGATCGGCCGCGAACGCAAGACCGAGGAACTGTCGAGGACCAGCGTCGAGGACATCAACATCGAGGGCCACGACGGCTTCATCGCCTCCAACGACGATCCGACCCTCGGCACCAACCTCTGCGAGATCGGCATCGGTTTCGACGACGACTTCATCGAGTGGTCGATCAGCTACGCCCAGAAGCCGTTCCCGGATCCGTGCGACGTGGCCAAGGAACTCACCCGCCAATCGATTGTGAACTCGAAATGAGCATGCGCCGGGGAAAGGTCGCGGCGGTCGCCGCGCTGGCGGGCTTGGTCGTGCTGACCGGATGCACGCAGACCGTCGAGGGCACCGCCGCCAAGTCCGGTTCCGGGGATGTGCCCCGCAACAACGACTCGCAGCGCCAGTACCCGAACCTGCTCAAGGAGTGCGAGGTCCTCACCGAGGACATCCTGGCCCAGACGGTCGGGGCGGATCCGCTCGACATCCAGAGCACGTTCGTCGGCGCGGTGTGCAGGTGGCAGGCCGCCAACCCGGCGGGTCTGGTCGACATCACCCGGTTCTGGTTCGAGCAGGGCGACATCGAGAACGAGCGCAAGACCGCCCAGCAGCTCAACTACCAGATCGAGAACCGGTCGATCGCGGGCATCCAGTCGTTCGTGATGCGGCCCAACGACCCCAACGGCGCCTGCGGCGTGGCCAGTGACGCCGCCGGAGTGGTGGGCTGGTGGGTCAACCCGCAGGCACCCGGCATCGACGCCTGCGGCATGGCGATCAAGCTGATGGAGCTCACGCTCGCCACCCGCGCCTAGCGCGGCACGTGGAAGTCGACGAGTTCGGCCCCGCCGAGCCCGAGCCGCCCCCATGGCGCGGCGGTGCGCAGCACCGCGATCGCCGACGTCGGGTACTTCGCCGAGATCTTCTCCGCGACAGCGCTGTTGCCACTGGTCTCGTCGGCCAGTCCGAGCGCCAGTGACGACATCACCGGCTCGTGTCCGATCACCAGCAGCGCGGCCACGCCGTCGTTGACCGCGTTGATCTCCTCGATGACGATGCCGGGCGTGGCCTCGTAGAGGCGTCCCGAGAACCGTGCGGGCGCGGCAATTCCGCTGCGCTCCAGGGTCTGCCGGGTCCGGGTGGCCGTCGAACACAACACCGCGTCGATCTCTCCGAGGCGTTCCCGGATCCAGTCGCCGGCCAGCTCGGCCTCCCGGACGCCGCGCCGCGCGAGGGGACGCTCGTGATCGCCCACCCCGTCGGGGTAGTCCGATTTGGCGTGGCGCAGCAGCACCAGGGTGCGTGTCGGATCGCTCATCGCAGATAACGGTAGTCCATCCGGTGCGCGTCCCGGGACTTGTCGGCGGCCCGCCCTAGACTTCCCGCAGCGACCACGCCGACAACGGAAAGGACGGTCATCCGATGCGATTTCTGCACACCGCCGACTGGCAGCTCGGCATGACCCGGCACTTTCTCAGCGGCGAGGCCCAGCCCCGGTATTCGGCCGCCCGGCGCGGCGCGGTCACCGCACTGGGCCCCCTCGCCGCCGAGACCGGCGCCGAGTTCGTGGTCGTCGCCGGGGACGTCTTCGAGCACAACCAGCTCGCCCCGCGGGAGGTCAGCCAGTCGCTCGAGGCGATGCGCGGTATCGGGGTGCCGGTGTACCTGCTGCCCGGCAACCACGATCCGCTCGACGCGGCGTCGGTCTACACCAGTGCGCTGTTCACCGCCGAGCGCCCGGACAACGTGATCGTCCTCGACCGGCCGGGCGTCCACCAGGTGCGCCCGGGGCTGGAGCTGGTCGCGGCGCCGTGGTCGTCGAAGTTCCCGACCACCGATCTGGTCGCCCAGGTGCTCGACGGTCTGCCCGGCGACGGGGTGACGCGCATCGTGGTCGGGCACGGCGCGGTCGACATCCTGGTGCCGGACAAGGACCGGGCGTCGCTGATCGGGCTGGCTGCGCTGGAGGCGGCGCTGGATCGCGGCGCGGTGCACTATGTCGCGTTGGGCGACAAGCATTCTGTGTTCGAGGTGGGTTCCTCAGGGCGGGTGTGGTATTCCGGTGCGCCGGAGGTGACGAACTTCGACGACGTCGAACCGGATCCGGGCAACGTGCTGGTCGTCGACATCGACGAGTCCGACGCCGGCAGGCCCGTGCGGGTCGATCCGCGCCGGGTCGGCACCTGGCGGTTCCTGTCGATGCGCCACAGCGTGGACACCAGCCGCGACGTCGCCGACCTCGACATCAATCTCGACCTGATGCCAGACAAAGAACGCACGGTGATCCGGCTCGGGCTGACGGGATCGCTGACCGTCACCGACAAAGCGGCCCTGGATGTCTGCCTGGACCGCTACGCCCGGGTGTTCGCCGCGCTGGTGCCGTGGGACAGGCAGACCGACATCGCGGTGATGCCCGCCGACGGGGAGTTCGACGACCTGGGCATCGGAGGATTCGCCGCCTCCGCGGTCGACGAACTGGTCGCCACCGCGCGCACCTCGGGAGAGGACGCCGAGGACGCACGCGCGGCGCTGGCCCTTCTGTTGCGCCTGACCGAGGGGGGAGCGGCGTGAAGCTGCACCGGTTGACGCTGACCAACTACCGCGGAATCACCCACCGCGACATCAGCTTTCCCGACAGTGGTGTCATCGTCGTCAGCGGTGCGAACGAGATCGGCAAATCGTCGATGCTCGAGGCGCTGGACCTGCTGCTGGAATCGAAGGACCGGTCCACCAAGAAGGACGTCAAGCAGGTCAAGCCCACTCACGCCGATGTCGGCGCCGAGGTGACGGCCGAGATCTCCACGGGTCCTTATCGTTTCGTCTACCGGAAACGCTTTCACAAGAAGCCCGAGACGGAACTGACCGTGCTCGCGCCGCGGCGTGAACAGCTCACCGGCGACGACGCGCACGACCGGGTGCGCGCGATCCTCGCCGAGACCGTCGACCTCGACCTGTGGCAGGCGCAGCGGGTCATCCAGTCGGCGTCGACGTCGGCGACCGATCTGTCCGGCTGCAACGCGCTGTCGCGGGCCCTGGACGTGGTCGCCGGCCAGGTCGACGAGACGCCTGTCGCCGGGGCCGGCCCGGTCGACGCGTTGCTGGTGGACCGGATCGACGAGGAGTACCGCCGCTACTTCACCGCGACCGGGCGGGCCACCGGTGAATGGCTGGCCGCCACCACCCGGTTGCGCAGCGCCGACGAGGAGGTCGCCCGGTGCGCCGCGGCGATCGCCGAGGTCGACGACGCCGTCCGCCGGCATGCGACGCTCACCGGCGACCTGGCCGCGTTGGCTTCCGCCAAATCCGCTGCCGCGGCTGAACTCACGGCAGCGCGCACCGCAGCCGAGGCGATCGCCGTCCTGACCGGTGAGCTCGCACAGGCCAGGGTGCGTGCGGGGGCGGCGGACTCCACGCATGCCGCATCGCTGGCGGCCCTCACCGAGCGGCGGCGGACGCGCGCCGAGATCGACGAGCGCACCGCGGCCGTCACCCGCCTGCAGCAGGAGGCGGAGACCGCCGCCGACGACGCCGACACCGCGCGCGAGATGCGAGTGGCCGCCGACGAGACGGCCCAGCAGGCCCGGACGCTGCTCGAGGCCTGCAAGCAGCGCGTCGACGCGGCGCACGCCGCAGTGGCCCTGCTGGCCGACCGCGAGGACGCCGATCGCCTCGCCGCGCGGATCGCCATCATCGAGCGTCATCAGCGCGAACTCGACTCCACCACAAGGGATCTCGCGAATATCACGCTCACCGCCGAGCTGATGTCGACCATCGAGAAGGCGGCGGCCGCGGTCGACCGGGCCACCTCGGCCGTCGACCTGACCTCGGCCCGTATCGAGATGATCGCGGCCGCCGACGTGGACGTCGCGGTCGACGGCGAGGCGGTGACCCTGCAGACCGGCCAGAGCTGGTCGGCGGCGGTGACCGGCGCGACGGAACTCGACCTCCCAGGCGGCCTGACGGTGCGCGTGGTGGCCGGCGCCACCGCCACCAGCACCCAGGCGGCACTGGACCGCGCGACCGAGACGCTGGGCGCCGTACTGCGTGAAGCCGGGGTGCCCGACCTCGACGCCGCCCGGGCGCTCGACGCCCGCCGGCAGGAACTGCAGGCGGCGGGCAAGCAGGTGCGGGCGATCCTGGGAGCCCTGTCCGCCGAGGATTCACTCGAGGCGCTGCGGGCCCGGCTTGCCGACGTGCGGAGCCGGCTCCCGGCCGAGGACGGCCTGTTCGACGCCACCACCGCCGCGGTGCAGGACCCCGCCGCGCAGCGGCGGGAGCTCCTCGAGGCCACCGCGGCCCACCAGCAGGCTCTCCTCGACTGCCAGACCCACACCAAGGTCGCCGAAGCCGCCGCCACGCTGGTGGCCGAACGCGAACTACGGGCCGCGCGCATCACCGAGAAGCTCGCCGTCGTGGCCGAGGAACTCGCCGCCGCGGGGCGCCGGCTGGCCGAGGCCCGCGCCACGGTGAGCGATGATCAGCTGGCCATCGCGGCTCAGGCTGACGCCGACGCGGCGACCGCCGCCGCGGCAGAGGTCGCCCGGCTCACCGAGGAACTGGCCGGCCACGCCCCGCAGGAGGTCGCCACCCGCCTCGACGAGGCGCAACGCGCGGCCACGAGCGCCGCCGCCCGCCACGACGAGGCGGCCGAAGCCCTGCGCGAGGTCGCCGCGCAGCTGAAGGTGTTCGGCACGGAAGGCCGCAAGGGCCGTCTCGATGCCGCCGAGACCGAACGCGAACGGGCCCGCGCCGACTACGGGCGGGTGCAGCGCCGGGCCCGCGCCGCGCAGCTGCTGCGGACCGTGATGGGCCGGCACCGCGACGCCATGCGGTCCCGCTACGTCGATCCGTTCCGCACCGAGGTGGAACGGTTGGGCCGCATCGTGTTCGGCGAGACCTTCGAGGTCGACGTGGACAGTGAGCTCCGCATCGGCCAGCGCACCCTGTCCGGGCGCACGGTGCCCTACGAATCGCTGTCCGGCGGCGCCAAGGAACAGCTGGGCATCGTGGCCCGGCTGGCCGGGGCCGCGCTGGTCGCCAAGGAGGACAGCGTGCCGGTGGTGATCGACGACGCGCTCGGCTTCACCGACGCCGAGCGGTTGACCCGGATGGCCGAGGTGTTCGACGCAGTGGCCGGCGACGGGCAGGTGATCATCCTGACCTGCAGCCCGCAGCGCTACGCGGGGGTGCAGACCGCGCGCCACATCGAACTGGCCTCGTAGCCGCGCGGCTAGACTTCGCGGTCGTGGATGCCGACTACGTGGTGGTGGGGACGGGTTCGGCCGGTGCGGTGGTGGCCAACCGGCTCAGTGCCGATCCCTCCGTCCGGGTGGTGGTCCTCGAGGCCGGCAAGCGGGACCGCGACCCCTTCGTGCACATCCCGGCCGGCTTCTCGAAGCTGATGCGCGGTCCGCTGGACTGGGACTACCTGACCGAACCGCAGCAGGGCCTGGCCGGCAGGCGGGTGTACTGGCCGCGGGGCAAGATGCTCGGCGGGTCGTCGTCGATGAACGCGATGATGTGGGTGCCCGGCTTCGCCGCCGACTACGACGCCTGGGGCGAGCAGGCCGGCCCGTCATGGGATTTCGCCCACCTCGAACCCTATCTGCGCCAGGTGGAGTCCGGTCCGCTCGTCATCTCCGAGCAGCGCAGCCCGCGCGCCTCGACCGCCGCGTGGCTGACCGCTGTGCGGGAGTGCGGCCACCGTGTCGAGGAGCCGACGTCAGCTCAGCCGCAAGGCTTTTGCCAGACCAGGGTCACGCAGCGGCGCGGCGCGCGGTGGAGCAGTGCCGACGCCTACCTGAAACCCGTCCGCAAGCGCAAGAACCTGACCGTACTCACCGAGGCGACCGCGAGGCGGGTGGTGTTCGCGGGGGACCGCGCGATCGGGGTCGAGTTCGACCACAAGGGCGGCCGCACCGTGGTCACGGCCCGGCGCGAGGTCGTGCTCTGCGCCGGGGCGATCAACACCCCGCAGTTGCTGATGCTCTCGGGCGTCGGCGACCACGGCCAGCTCGCCCGCCACGGCATCACCACCGTCGCCCATCGACCGGCGGTCGGTGCGAACCTGCTCGACCATCTCGTCGTCCCGCTGGGCTTCGACGTGCCGTACGACACCTTGTTCGCGGCGGAGAAGCCACTCGAGTTGCTCAACTATCTGGTGCGCCGTCGCGGCATGCTCACCTCCAACGTGGGGGAGGCGTACGGCTTCGTCAAGAGCAGACCCGAGCTGGAGCTGCCCGACCTCGAGCTGATCTTCGCGCCCGCACCGTTTTTCGACGAGGCCATCGGCGATCCCTACCTCAACCACGCCGTCGTCATGGGCCCGATTCTGCTCACCCCGGCCAGCAGCGGCGTGATCGCGCTGCGCTCGGCGGACCCGTACGACAAGCCGCTGATCGACCCCCGCTATCTGACCGACCCGGCCGGCGCCGATCGCGAGGCGCTGATGGCGGGCCTGCGGATGTGCGCCGACATCGCGAGGTCGCCGGCGCTGCGCGGCACCATCGGCCGGATCGCCCGTCCGCTGGACGCGACCGAACTCGACGACGACACCTTGGCTCGTGCGCTGGAGACGGTGTCGCACACCCTGTATCACCCCGTGGGCACCTGCCGGATGGGCACCGACGACGCCAGCGTCGTCGACCCGGAGCTGCGGGTACGCGGCGTGCGAGCCCTGCGGATCGCCGACGCGTCGGTGATGCCGACGCTCATCCGCGGCCACACCCACGCGCCGACGACGGTCGTCGGTGAGAAGGCCGCCGATCTGATCCGCTCAGCTCACTGACTGCAACCGCTGCGGCGCGTCGAAGCTCACCGGTCCCAGGCCGAGATGGTCGCGCAGCGTGTTCCCGGTGTACTCGGTGCGGAACAGCCCGCGCCGCTGCAGCTCCGGGACCACCGCGTCGACGAAATCGTTGAAGGTGCCCGGAGTCTGGGCCGCCGACACCATGAACCCGTCGGCCTCGCCGGCCCGGAACGACTCCTCGATCTGGTCGGCGACCTGGCTCGCGGTGCCGACGAACTGCGGAAGCAGCACCCCCTGGGCGTACCAGTTCCCGATGTCGCGCAACGTGAGGTTGTCCCGGTTGGCGACCCGACGGGCGGTGTCGAACAGCCCCTGGGTGCCGCCCACGGTGACATCCTCGACCGGGGCGTCGAGGTCGTAGACCGAGAAGTCGTGGTCGGTGTGCACCGACAGCGTGATCAGCCCGGAGATCGGGTCGGCGAGTTCGTTGTGCAACGCCTGCTTCTCCCGGGCGATCGATTCGGTCTCCCCGATGAAGGGGATGAACGCCGGGAAGATCAGCACCCGGTCGGGGTCGCGGCCGACGTCGGAGGCGCGGGACTTGATGTCGTCGTAGTAGGCGCGCCGGCCCTCCGGCGTCGGGTCGATCTCGAAGATCGCCTCGGCCCACCGCGCGGCGAAGTCCCTGCCCGTCGCGGACGATCCGGCCTGGATCAGCACCGGACGGCCCTGCGGCGAGTGCGGCACGTTCAAGGGACCGCGGGTGCGGAAGTACTCGCCGTCGTGGTCCACGCGCCGGATGCGCGCCGGGTCGGCGAACACGCCGGACTCCTTGTCCAGCACCAGCGCGTCGGGATCCCAGCTGGACCACAGTTCCAGTGCGGTGCGCACGAATTCGTCGGCGCGCTGGTAGCGGTACTCATGGGCGAGATGATCGTCGTGCCCGAAGTTCTGCGCCTCACTCTGCGTCAGCGAGGTCACGATGTTCCAGGCCACCCGGCCCGCGGTGATGTGGTCCAGGCTCGCGAAGATCCGCGCCAACTCGTACGGGTGGAAGTAGGTGGCCGACTTGGTGATCGCGACCCCGAGCTTGGAGGTGACCGCCCCGATGCTGGCCGCCACGATCGAGGGGTCCAGGGTCGCGGTGGCCTGCGTTCCGCGCCGCAGCGGTTCGGTGATGTCGTCGCCGTAGCGCACCGGCGCGGCCAGCAGGTCGGCGAAGAACACGAAGTCGAACTTGCCGCGTTCCAGGATGCGTCCGATCCGGTGGTAGTAGTCGGGCGTGGTGAAGCGGGTGTCGCTGGCGGGATGACGCCAGGCGGCGTGGGAGTGGGTGACCTGTGAGGCGATCTGGAATCCGCCCAGGTGCGCGCTCACCGCGACCCAGCACGCCGAAATCGCGATCAGAAGTAGGCGTTGGCGGGCAGGGCGGTGCCGTGCAGGAGGTTCTGGCCGATCGCGCGCGCCTTGAGGCCCACGGGATTGTGCAGCGTGATGGTGCGGATGTTGCGCCAGTGCCGGTCGAGGTTGCGTGTCCTGCTCGACGCGCTCGCCCCGCCCAGCTCGAGCAGTCGGGTCGCCGCTTCGGGCGCCACCGCGTCGAGGTGGACCTTGACCTTGGCGACTTTGAGCTGCGCCTCGGTCGCCAGGTCGGCGTCGGGCACCCCGGTGGCGGCTTGTGAGTCGGTGGCGGCGCCGATGGCAGCGGCGGCGTCGAGCACGGCGGCGCGGGCGATGAACGCGGTGCTCGCGATCTCGCCGAGCTGGCGCTGCAGCAGCGGATCCTCGGTGGGCCGTTCGGTGACGGCGTGGCTGAAACTGCGCTCCCGGGAGCGCAACAGTGCCACGCCGTCGTCGACCACCGACTCGAGGATCCCGGCGACCACGGCGTGGATGAACAGCTGCAGCGACGCGTACTGCACCGTCGGCTCCGGTTCGGCGTCGTACGGCGAGTCGCTCAGCACCTCGTCGGTGGCCACCGCCACCTCGTTGAACACCGTGGTGCCGGTACCCGTGCGGCGCTGCCCGAAGCCGTCCCAGTCGTCGATCAGCCGCACCCCGGCCCGGTCGGCGGGCACCACGACGGTGGCCACCGAGTCGTGGTCGGTGGTGGCCGCGACGGTCAGGTAGTCGGAGAACAGGGTTCCGGTGCTGTAGAACTTCTCCCCGTCGAGGCGGTAGCCGCCGTCGGCGGGCAGCAACCGGGTGTTGAACACCAGGCTGCCGACCGCGTTGGCGCCCTTCTCGCTGAACGCGTTGCCGAACGTCTTGCCCTCGGCCACCTTGGCCAGCNCGAGATCGAGGATCTTGTTGCCCCGCGCGATCCGGGGCAGATCCGAGCCGTTGCGGATCTCGCCGCCGTCGCGTTCGAACTCGACCAGGAACTCCTTGGCCAGCCACGCCTGCGAGGTGGGCTCGTCAGCCGTGCGCAACCTCTCCTCGACGAACCAGAAGTGGGTTCGGAAGATGTGTGCCACAATCGGATCCGCGCGTGCGACGTCGATTATCGTGGAGAACAATTGCGGCACAGTCAATCCCGGCCCACCGAAGCGTTCAGGCAGGCGCAGCGCACCGAAGCCGGCCCGCTTCAGCGCGATCACCTGGTCAAAAGGGTTCTCGTCGTTGCGATCTCGATCGCTGGCACCGGCGCCGATCTCGGCGAGCAGCGCCGCGAACTCGGCGGAATCGGGAAGCAGTGCGTGTGCGTGGTCCACAGAGGTCATGGAGTCAATGTGTACCGGCGGGCCGCGGCGCAGCGCACGTCTTTGGATCAGCCCGAACCGAACCGGTGCCGGTGTGACCGACCTGCGGGAACGGGGCACAATGGGGCGCGATGACGATGAACGCCAAGCGTCGCCGGGCGCACGCCAAGCTCGCCGCGCTGCCGGGGGTCCGGCCGGTGCGCCGGCCGTTCGGCACCGGTGCGGCCACCGGCGGCGACGACGAGTTCGACGTCTACTACGTGCGGACCGGCCGCAAGTCCGCCCACCCGCTGCTGCTCATCCCGGGTGGGCCCGGCGCCGCCTCGGTCGCGCTGTACCGGGCGTTCCGGCGGCGCGCCGCGGTCGCCGGCCTCGACGTGATCATGGTCGAGCACCGCGGGGTCGGCCTGTCCCGGCACGACGACCGGGGCGCCGACCTGCCGCCGGAGGCGTTGACCGTGCGGGCCGTGGTGGACGACCTCGCCGCCGTGCTCGACGACGCCCAGGTCGACAAGGCGATCGTCTACGGCGCGTCCTACGGCACCTACCTGGCCGCCGGATTGGGTGTCTCCCATCCGGCGCGGGTGCACGCCATGGTGCTGGACTCGCCGTTGCTGTCGTGTGCCGACATCGCCGAGGTACGGGCCCAGACCCGCCGGGTGCTGTGGGACGGGACTGTGCCCGGAACCGCGGACCTGGCCGCCAAGGTGCGCCGGCTGGTCGGCGAGGGCGTGGTCACCTCCAAGGACGTCCAGCTGATCGGCGACATGTACGGCGTCGCCGGGCCGGAGGTGCTGTGCCGGCAGCTGAACCTGCTGCTGGCCGGTCACGACTGGCTGTGGGCGGCGGTCGGATTCGGGGCGCGGAACCTGCTCGAACGCAAGACCCCGTACCAGCACGAGCCCGACCTGGTCGAACGCATCGCATACCGCGAGTTGAACTACGGCGCCGAACCCGACGGCAAGCCCCTGGATCCGGCGATCGCCCTGCGTGAAATGGCGAGTGGTGACGTCGAATTCGAGGCCGAACCCTATGACCTGGTGTCGGCCATGCCGGACTTCAGCTGGCCCACCGCGGTGCTGTCCGGAGGTCGCGACCTCACCACACCACCGGCGGTCGCGCACCAGGTTGCCGACCTGATTCCCGACGCGGTACTCGTCGATCTGCCGACGGCCGGGCACAGCATGCTCGACACTCGCGAACACGCGGCGCTGCAGGTGTGCCGGGCCGTCGTCGCCGGAAAGATCCACCAACTACCCTCGCGCGCCGCCGAACTCGACCGGCTGCAGGCCAATCTCAGCGTGCGGCTGCTGGTGGCCGCGATCCGGCTGGCCGCCATGGCGGAGGGCAAGGTGCCCGATGCGGTGCCGCGGGTGGTGCGCCAGGTCAGTCCTTCATGAACCCGACGGCCGTGTAGTTGATGTCGCCGATGCCGGCCGGACCGTAGTTGGCGAGCGTGCTCTTCACCGCGACGTTGCCCGGGGCCTGGAACAGCGGCAGGCTGAACACCTCCTGCCAGAGCATCGTGTCGAGCTCGTTGGCCAGTGTGCGGGCCTTGGCCGCGTCCAGCTCGGAGAGAGTCTGCTCGATCTTCGCGTCGATCTCCGGGGTGCCGATCTTGCCGTAGTTGCTCTCGCCCTGCGACGCGTAGATCTGGCTCAGGCCGGACAACGGAAAAGCATCGCCACCCCAGGCGAATTGGACGACATCGAAGTTGCCGGGCGTGACGAAGTCGGGGAACAGCTTGCCGCCGGCGGCGGGGACCAGCTGCAGATCGACACCGATCTGTGCCAGGTTGTTCTGCGCAATCGTCGCGATCTGACGCGTGCTCTGGCCGTCGTAGAACACGTTGCGCACGGTGAGCCTGCGGCCGTCCTTTTCCCGGAACTGGCCGTTGAGTCGCCAGCCCAGGGCATCGAGTTCCCGCTTGGCCCCTTCGGGATCGAAGCCGATCGCGTTGTCCTGGTAGCCCTCCTGGCCTGCCACGTAGATGTGGTTGTTCAGCGGCACCGGCTTGTCGACGAGGCCGTTCTGGGCGACGTTGACGATGGCCTGCCGGTCGATGCCCTTGGCGATCGCCATCCGCAGCGCCGGGTCGGCGAGGATCGATCCCGGTGCGCCGTTGAAGGTCAGGTGGTACCAGCTCGCCGAGGGCGCCCGCCGGATCGCGATGCCGGGCGTGCGGCGGGCGATGGTCAGCTCGTCGAGGGATGCGACGCCGGTGGCGTCGAGCGCGTTGTTCTGCAGGGCGGGGATGCGGGCCGCGTCGTCGAGCACGCTGTAGGTGACCGTGTTCAGCAGCGGGGGCGTTCCCCACCACTTCGGATTGCGCGTCAACGCGATCCGCTGCGCCGCCCGGTCGACGTTGCCGACCATGAACGGCCCCGCCGAGGGCGGGGGAGCATCGCGGAACCCGGTGTTGAACGCCTCGGGTGTACCGGTCAGTTCCTTGGGGAACAGCATGCCGTTGCCGGCGAACATGCCCTTCCAGTCCGCGTAGTGCTTGGCGAACGTGACGACCGCCTGCCGATCGTCGACACCCTTGGTCACCGAGGCGACGCGCTCACTCCCGTTGGGCGCGGCGAAGAGGAACCTCTTGTCCTTGCCGCTGGTCGCATTGATCTGGGCGGCGATGTCCTCCCAGGTGACGGGCCTGCCGTTGGTCCACACCGCCTTCGGGTTGATGGTGTAGGTGACGACCTGCGGGTCGGTGCTCGTCAGCTCGACATTGGTGAAGAAGTCGCTGTTGACGGTCATCTGCCCGTCGGGCTTGATGAAGAAGGCGCGCGGCAGCGTCCAGCGGTACATCGAACCGATCTCGCCGAGGTTGCCGTCGATGTGCAGGTTGTTGAAGTTCGCCGGGAAACCGGTCAGGGCGAGTCGGAGATTCCCGCCCTGCTGCAGTGTCGTGGGGTCCTGCGGGTTGATGTCGGCGGTCGCGCCGAGTTCGGCATTGCCACCCGCGGACGGGACCGGCTGCGACGAGCCGGAACAGCCCGTCAGGACCAGGGCCGCGGTCAGCCCGACGGCGAGCAGTCGCAGAAGCAGGGTCATGCGGACAGACTCTAACGGGGATCGGGCTGCGGCCGGGGGACTGCCGCGAGCAACCGCCGCGTGTACTCGTCGCGAGGGTCGCCGAACACCGACTCGCTGCTGCCCTGTTCGACGATGCGGCCCCGGTGCATCACCGCGACGTCGTGGGCCAGGTGCTTGACCACCGACAGGTCGTGGGAGACGAACAGGTAGGCCAGGCCGAACCGGTCCTGCAGGTCGAGCAGCAGATTGATGATGCCGGCCTGGATCGACACGTCCAGCGCCGACACCGGCTCGTCGAGCGCCAGGATCTTCGGCTGCAGCGCCAGCGCCCGGGCGATGCCGATGCGCTGCTTCTGCCCGCCGGAGAACTCCGCCGGGTAGCGGCCGGCGTCCTCGCGGCGCAGGCCCACGAGCGTCAGCAACTCGGCGACCCGCTCGTCGATGGCAGCTTTGTCGGATCCCCTGGCCTGCAGGGGTTCTGCCAGGACATCGAAGACCGGCAGGCGCGGGTCCAGCGATGCGACCGGATCCTGGAACACCACCTGCAGGTCGCCGCGCAGGGCCCGGCGGCCGGCACGGTCGAGCGTCGCGACGTCGGCGCCGAGCACCTCGATGCTGCCCTGCTGCGGCGCGGCCAGTCCCAGGATCTGGTGCAGCGTCGTCGATTTGCCTGATCCGGACTCGCCGACGATGCCCAGCGTCCGGCCCTGCCGCAGCGTCAGGTCGACACCGTCGACCGCACGGACCTCGCCGACCTTGCGGCGCAACACCACACCCTTGGTCAGCGGGAAGGTCTTGACCAGGTCGCGCACCGCGAGCACGACGGGCCGCTCACCGCTGTCCGCGGCGGCCGGTGCCGGTGCGGTCGAGACGCTGAAGATGTCGGCCGCGCTGCGACCGGCGACGTCCGCGTGCCGGATGCACGCGACCCGGTGGTCGGGCCCGACGGCTTCCAGCGCCGGCTCGGCGGTGCTGCATTCTTCGACGGCCAACGGGCAGCGCGGTGTGAACGGACAGCCTGCGGGCAGCGCCGCCAGCGACGGGGGAGCGCCCGGGATCGGCACCAGCCGCGCGCCCTGCGGCGCGTCGAGGCGCGGGACCGAGCCGAGAAGGCCTGCGGTGTAGGGCATTCGGCGCTCAGTGTAGAGGTCGGCGACGGGTGCCGTCTCGACGGCCCGGCCCGCGTACATCACGAGTGCCCTGTCGGCGAACTCCGCGACGACGCCGAGGTCGTGGGTGATGATCAGCACCCCCGCGCCGGTCACGTCGCGGGCGGTGCGCAGCACGTCGAGGATCTGGGCCTGCACGGTGACGTCCAGCGCGGTGGTCGGTTCGTCGCAGATCAGCAGGTCGGGATCGTTGGCGATCGCGATGGCGATCACCACCCGTTGGCGTTCCCCGCCGGAGAGCTCGTGCGGGAACGCCCGGGCCCGCTGCGCGGGCTGGGAGATGCCGACCAGCTCCAGCAGTTCGACCGCACGGGCGCGGGCGGCGCTGCGACTCACGTCGCGGCGATGGATGCGGATCGCCTCGGCGATCTGGTCACCCACCGTGTAGACCGGCGTCAGCGACGACATCGGATCCTGGAAGACGGTGCCGATCTTCGCGCCGCGCACCCGCGACATTTCGGCGTCGGACCCGGTGAGCAGTTCCTGACCGTGCAGCCGCACCGACCCGGACACCTCGGCGTATTCGGGCAGCAGCCCGACGACGGCCATCGCGCCCGCCGACTTGCCCGCGCCGGATTCGCCGACCAGGGCGACCACCTCGCCGGAGTCGACGTCGTAGTCCAGGCCCCGCACCGCGGCCACCCGTTCGGTGTCGGTGGGGAACGTGACGGTCAGCCCGCGCACCTCGAGCAGGCTCATCGGCGTGCCCCGCGCCGCCGGGCCGGCCGCACCCCCGGGTCGAGCGCGTCGCGCAGCGCGTCCCCGATCAGGTTGGCGCACAGCACGATCAGCACCAGTACGCCGGCGGGGAACAGGAACACCCACGGGAACGTCGTCACCGAACCCGTGCCTGCCGCGATCAGCGTGCCCAGTGACACGTCGGGCGGCTGCACCCCGAAACCGAGGAAGCTGAGCCCGGTTTCGGCGAGGATCGCGACCCCGACGTTCAGCGTGGTGTCGATGATCAGGATGGACGCCACGTTCGGCACGATGTGGCGGGCGATGATCCGCCGGTTGCTCACGCCCATATAGCGTGCGGCGGCGACGAATTCGCGGTCGCGCAGGCTCATCGTCAACCCGCGGACCATGCGCGAGCTGATCATCCAGCTGAACGCGGCCAGCAGCACAATGAGCCAGACCACGGTGCCGCTGCCCCGCGTGCTCGGGGTGACGATCGCGATCAGGATGAAGCCCGGCACGACGAGCAGCAGGTCGACGAACCACATCAGCACGGTGTCGCGCCAGCCGCCGAAGTATCCGGCGACGGCGCCCACCGTCGCGGCGACCAGCGTGGACATCACTGCCACGCAGACACCGATGATCAGCGATTTCTGCATCCCGCGCAGGGTCTGGGCGAGCAGGTCCTGACCCAGCGCGTTGGTGCCGAACCAGTGCTGGGGCGACGGCGGCTGCTGCAGCGCGTAGTAGTCGAGGTCGGTGTAGGAGTAGGGCAGCAGCGGCGGCAGCGCCCAGCAGCCGACGAACAGGACGACCAGCACCACCATCGACACCATCGCCGGCCGGTTCGCGCGGAAGCGACGCCACACCAGCGTGCGTCGGGTCACGAATTGCGGTGCGGTCACGAGACACGCACCCGCGGATCGAGGGCGGCGTAGATGACGTCCGACAGCAGCCCGCCGAGCAGGATCGTGGTGCCGGAGAACACCGTGAACGCGACGACGATGTTGGTGTCCTGGGCCGAGATGCCCTGCACGAACCACTCGCCCATGCCGTGCCAGCCGAAGATCTTCTCGACGAACACCGCGCCGGTGACCAGACCGCTGATGCCGTAGGCGAACAGCGTGGCCATCGGGATCAGAGCGGTGCGCAGCCCGTGCTTGAACAGTGCCTGACGACGGGTCAGCCCCTTGGCCCGCGCGGTCCGGATGAAGTCCTGCCCGAGCACGTCGAGCATCGCGTTGCGCTGATAGCGGCTGAAGCCGGCGATCGAGGCCAGGGCCAGCGTGGCGGTCGGCAGCACCAGGTGCTGGAGCCGGTCGACGAACTGGTTCCATCCGCCGCCGACCGCATCCGACGACGTCTCGCCGGTGTATTCGAACAGCTGCACGCCGAGCACCGAGTTGACCTTCAGCGCGCCGAGGATGAGCAGGTTGGCGACCACGAACGTGGGGGCGCTGATCACCAGCAGCGAGAGCACCGTGATCACGCGGTCGGACAGTCGGTACTGCCGGACCGCCCCCCAGGCGCCGACCACGACGCCGATGATCGTGCCCAGCACCGAGCCGATCACGACGAGCCGCAGGCTCACCCCGACGCGCCGCCACAGCTCGTCGGTGATCGGTTGGCCGGCGACCGTGGTGCCGAAGTCGCCGCGCACCGCGCCGGAGACCCACTGCGCGTACCGCAGCGGAATCGGCTGATCCAGACCGAGTTCGGCGGCCTTGGCGTCGATCACCGCCTGGGGCGGGCGCGGGTTGCGCTCCAGCAGGCTGTCGAGGGGGGGGAAGGTCAGCGACGTCAGGCTGAACGCCAGGAACGACGCGAGCCCCAGCAGCACCAGATAGTTCAGCAGCCGACGCGCGAGAAAGCGGGTCATCCGGCGGGTCCGCCTCGGCGCTGCATGCGCACAGGGTAGGAGATGTGACCGCCGGTCAGCGCGTCGACGCCCGTCAGCGCGGCGCGGCGGCCCCCAGCGGACCCATGCCGGGAGCCTCCCGCGGGTCCAAGATCTCGGTGATCCGGACAGCGGCGCCCTGGCGCACCGCCCGGATCGTCACCTGGTCGTCGACGGCCGGGGCGCGCAGCCCGGCGTCGATCGTGTACTGCTGACTGAAGCCGTCGGCGCTGCGCACCGTCACCGATCCCGGCGACACCGCCGTCACCGTGCCGGTCTGGATCTCCAACGTGCTGAACCCGCCCTCGGTGGCCGGCACCACGAACTCGCCGTGCAGCGCCGGACCCCGGGTCTCACCGGGCCCGCCCTGACCGTCCGGCGGTCCACCCGGCGGCGGGAACCCGGGCGGCCCGAACGCATGGCTGCCCATCGGGCCCGCACCGTGGGCCGACTGCCCGGTCGCCGCGTAGATCGCGGCGCCGCCGAGGCCGGCGATCACCGCCGCGATACCCACCGCCACCGCGGTCTCCCGTGCTCCCCACCGGCGCGGTTCCGGCTGCGGGGCGCCCCAGACGGCATCGTCGAACGTCACGTGATCAGCACTCATGCCACCACGATGACGGTCCAAGATGTGTGCGGGCTGTGCGCCGGCGGCTCACAGCGCGCACATAGGAACGGCACAGTCGGCACCTAGTGCGCGCGCCCATAATGGGGCGGTGGCCAACCCTCTCGACACCGGGACGACCGGGACCGACGCCGCCCGGGTCGCGATGCGCCGCGCCGACGGTAGCCCGGTGCACGTGCTCGTCGTCGACGACGAACCGGTGCTGGCCGAACTCGTGTCGATGGCGCTGCGCTACGAGGGCTGGGACATCTCGACAGCCGGTGACGGCGCCACGGCCATCGCGCTGGCGAAGGACAACCCGCCCGACGTCGTCGTGCTCGACGTGATGCTGCCCGACATGAGTGGTCTGGACGTGCTGGCTCAGCTGCGCCGCCAGATTCCCGGCCTGCCCCTGCTGCTGCTCACCGCCAAGGACTCCGTCGAGGATCGCATCGCCGGGCTGACCGCAGGCGGCGACGACTACGTCACGAAGCCGTTCAGTATCGAAGAAGTCGTGCTGCGGCTGCGGGCGCTGCTGCGCCGCACCGGGGTGAGCACCGAGACAGGCGGGGCCACCATCGTCGTCGGCGACCTGGTGCTCGACGAGGACAGCCACGAGGTGACCCGAGCGGGTGAGGTCATCACGCTCACCGCGACCGAGTTCGAGCTGCTGCGGTTCATGATGCGCAACGCCAAGCGGGTGCTGAGCAAGGCCCAGATCCTCGACCGGGTGTGGAGCTACGACTTCGGCGGGCGGTCCAACATCGTCGAGCTGTACGTGTCCTACCTGCGCAAGAAGATCGACAGCGGCCGCGAGCCGATGATCCACACGCTGCGTGGCGCCGGGTATGTCCTCAAGCCCGCGCGCTGAGCGGTCGCGCCTGCGCGTGATCACCTCGCCGCGCAGCTGGTCGTTGCGCGCCCGGCTGCTCGTTACCCAGGTGCTGCTGCTGGCCGTGGTGTGCGCCGGCATCGGCCTGGCCACCGAGTTCGCACTGCAACGATTCCTGATGAATCAGCTCGACGAACAGGTCGTCGAGGCGGGCAGGCGGTCGTCGGTCATCTACGAGTTCGGGCCGCCCCCGCCGCCGCCGGACTTCGGGACTCCCGACGGGATGACGGACCAACCGCTGCCCCGGCCGTCGCGGCGCCTGATGATCCGCGACAACGAGGGTCCCGGCCCGGAGTTCCTGAACGCGCCCGGGCAGGCCATCCTGACCGTCGGCGCCATCGTCGCGGGCGGGCGGGTGCTCGACGCCGGAATGATCACCACGGACGGCGCCCGGGCCGCGATCCCCGCCGCCGCCGCCGCGCAGCTCGCCGAGCTGCCGGCCGACGAGCGCCCCGTCACGGTCGACCTCGACGGCCTGGGCCGCTATCGGGTGGTGAGCTTCCCCGCGCACCATCCCGGCCAGTCCGTCGTCGCCGGGCTGCCGACCAGCGACGTCGACGACACGATGCTGTGGGTCGCGGCGATCTTCTGCATCGTCGCCGTGGTCGCGCTGGCCGGCGCCGGCACCGCCGGGGTGGTGATCATCCGCCGCCAGCTCGCCCCGCTGGCCCGGGTCTCGGCCGCCGCTCAGCAGGTCGCCGACCTCGAGCTCGACCGCGGCGAGGTGCGGTTGCCGACCCCGATTGTCAAGGTCGACCCCGCCGCGACGAACACCGAGGTCGGGCAGCTGGGCTCCGCGCTGAACCGGATGCTCGACCGGATCGCGGGGGCGCTGTCGGCGCGGCACGCCAGCGAGACGCGGGTGCGCCAGTTCGTCGCCGACGCCAGCCACGAACTGCGCACACCGCTGGCCGCGATCCGCGGCTACACCGAACTGGCGCAGCGCAAGCACGACGAGCTGCCCGACGACGTCGCCCACGCGATGAGCCGTGTCGAGTCGGAGACCGAGCGGATGACCCGCCTGGTGGAGGACATGCTGCTGCTGGCCCGGCTGGACACCGGCCGCCCGCTCGAGCGCGAGCCCGTCGACCTCACCCGCCTGATCGTCGACACCGTCAGCGATGCGCACATCGCCGGCCCCGACCACACCTGGGAGCTGGACCTGCCCGACGAGCCGGTCGCGGTGCCCGGCGACGAGGCGCGGCTGCACCAGGTGCTGGCCAACCTGCTGGCCAACGCCCGCACTCACACCCCGCCCGGCACGACGGTGACGACCTCGCTGACCGTCGACGACCGCGGTGATGCCGTGTTGACGGTGCTCGACGACGGCCCGGGGATTCCGGTGTGGCTGCAACCGGAGGTGTTCGAGCGGTTCGCGCGCGGTGACTCGTCGCGGTCCCGGCGGGGCGGCAGCACCGGTCTGGGCCTGGCCATCGTGGCCGCGGTGGTCCGGGCGCACGGGGGCACGATCGTCGTGAACAGCGTGCCCGGGCGGACGGAATTCGTGGTCACGCTGCCCGGCGATTCACAGCCAAGGCACAGCGGAGGCCCATCAGAGGCCTAGCGGAGCCGCCGATGATCGACCTGTGACCTTGCTGATGTCGGCCGAGCAGACGCGAACTCGGCCGATCCGGGCCGCAGGAGCACGAGGCCGCGTCTGCTCGCCCGCCCTGGTCGCGCTGCTGATCGGCACCGCCGTGCTGTACCTGTGGGACCTCGGCGCCTCGAAGTGGGCCAACGCGTTCTACGCCGCCGCGGTGCAGGCCGGTTCCACCGACGCCACCGCGATGTTGTTCGGATCCAGCGATGCGGCCAACGCAATCACCGTCGACAAGACCCCGGCGGCGCTGTGGGTGATGGACCTCTCGGCGCGGCTGTTCGGCTTCAACCCCTGGAGCATGCTGGTGCCGCAGGCGTTGATGGGCGTGGCCGCGGTGGCGCTGATCTACGCCGGCGTGTGCCGGCTGCTGGGGCCGGGGGCCGGTCTGCTGGCCGGTGCGATTCTCGCGCTGACGCCGGTGGCTGCGCTGATGTTCCGCTTCAACAACCCCGATGCACTGCTGGTGCTGATGCTCGTGCTCGCCGCCTACTGCACGCAGCGCGCCTGTGAGAAGGACGCCAGCCGGTGGTGGCTGGTCGCGGCGGGCGCGGCCGTCGGATTCGGCTTCCTGGCGAAGATGCTGCAGGCGCTCCTCGTGCTGCCGGCGCTCGGCGCGGCCTACCTTCTCGCCGGGCACCGGCCGCTGCGCACACGCCTCCTCGACACCGTGCTCGCGGCGCTCACGGTCGTCGTGTCGGCCGGGTGGTACGTCGCGCTCGTCGAACTCTGGCCGGCCGCGGCCCGGCCCTACATCGGCGGCTCGCAACACAACAGCATCGTCGAACTCGCCCTGGGCTACAACGGTGTCGGCCGGCTCACCGGCAACGAACCCGGCGGACTGGGCAACCTCAACCACGACGTCGGATGGGGCCGGCTGCTCGGTTACGGGATGGGCGCCGACATCGGGTGGCTGTTGCCCGCGGCGGTGATCTGCATCGCCGCCGGAATCGTGCTCACCCGTCGCGCTCCCCGCACCGACCCCACCCGCGCGGCGCTGGTGCTGTGGGGCGGGTGGCTGGCCGTCACCGCCGTGGTGTTCAGCTTCATGAACGGCATCGTGCACCCCTACTACACCGTGGCGCTCGCCCCCGCGATCGCCGCCGGCACCGGCATCGGCGCAACGTTGTTGTGGCGCAACCGAACCGACATCCGCGCGGCGACGTCGCTTGCCGGCACGGTCGTGGTCACGGTGGTGCTCGCCGCGCAACTGCTGTCGCGCACCGCGGACTGGATGCCGTGGCTGCGGGCGGCCGTCGCGGTCGGCGGTGTGGGAGCCGCGGCACTGATCCTCGTCGCGGGTCGGCTGGGTCCGGTCGCGGCGCGCGTCGTCGCGGGCGTGGCCGTGGTGTCGTGTCTGGCCGCGCCCGCTGCGTACGCGGTGGCCACCGCAGCGACCCCGCACAGCGGCGCGCTCCCGTCAGTGGGCCCCTCGCGCGGCGGCGGTTTCAGCGGCGGTGGGCTGTTGAGCTCACCGACGCCGCGGCCCGCCCTGATCAGGGTGCTCTCCGCCGACGCCGACCGCTTCACCTGGGCCGCCGCCGTGGTCGGGTCCAACAACGCCGCCGGCTACCAACTGGCCACCGGCGCACCGGTGATGGCGGTGGGCGGGTTCAACGGCACCGATCCCTCGCCGACGCTCGACCAGTTCGTCCGTGCCGTGTCGGAGGGCCGGATCCACTACTTCATCCAGGGCCGGGTGATGACGATGGGTCGCTCCGACGCCAGCGAGGCGAAGGAGTCGGTCGCGATCCGGAACTGGGTCGACGCGCACTTCCCGGCCCAGACCGTCGACGGCACGGTCATCTACGACCTGACCGCCGACATCTCACAGCCGGCGCATAGCGCGGGCCAACGATGAGCACACCTGCGCGGCCGACCATGGACGTCATGACAGACACCGAGCTCGTGGCCGAGACACGTTGCGGCCGAATTCCGTTCGAACGCCGACCGCATGCCGCGCGGACCGCGCGCGCCACCGGGGCGCCCGTGCTGGACGTCGTCGTTCCCGTCTACAACGAACAGGCCGCACTGTCCGCCTCGGTGCGCCGGCTGCACCGTTACCTGCGCGACGCGGTGCCGTTCCCGGCGCGGATCACGATCGCCGACAACGCCAGCACCGACGACACCCCGCGCATCGCCGCGGCGCTCGCGGCGGAGCTGACCGACGTGCGGGTCGTGCGCCTCGAGCAGAAGGGCCGCGGCCGCGCGTTGCACCAGGTGTGGTCGACCTCGGACGCGGCGGTGCTGGTCTACACCGACGTCGACTTGTCGACCGACCTCGCTGCGCTGGGACCGCTGGTGGCCCCGCTGATCTCAGGGCACTCCGACTTGGCGATCGGCACCCGGCTGGCGCGCGGCGCGCAGGTGACCCGCGGCCCGAAAAGGGAGATCATCTCCCGCTGCTACAACTTCATCCTGAAATCCACGCTGTCGGCCGGGTTCTCGGATGCGCAATGCGGATTCAAGGCCATCCGCGCCGACGTGGCGGCACGTCTGCTGCCGCACGTGGAGGACACCGGCTGGTTCTTCGACACCGAGCTGCTGGTGCTCGCCGAGCGCAGCGGTCTGCGCATCCACGAGGTGCCCGTCGACTGGGTCGACGACCCCGACAGCCGCGTCGACATCGTGGCGACGGCCGCGGCCGATCTGCGGGGCATCGGCCGGCTGCTGCGGGGCTTCGCTACCGGCGCCATCCCGGTGAACACCATTGCAGCGCAACTGGGTTCGTCTCGTGAATCGGCGCCGCCCAGCTCGCTGCTGCGGCAGGTGGTGCGGTTCGGCGCGGTCGGCGTCGCCTCCACCGCGGCCTACGTGCTGCTGTTCGTCCTGCTGCAGGGCGCCGTCGGCGCGCAGCTGGCGAACCTGTTCGCGCTGCTGCTCACCGCCGTCGGGAACACCGCGGCCAACCGTCGCTTCACCTTCGGGGTGGCCGGACGTGCCCGGCTGGGCCGGCACCATCTCGAGGGGCTGCTGGTCTTCGGCATCGCCCTGACCATCACCAGCGGAGCCCTGAGCCTGCTGCACGCCACCGCTGCGGCACCACCCCACCGCATGGTCGAGCTCGCCGTGCTCGTCGCGGCCAATCTGCTCGCCACCGTGGTCCGCTTCGTCCTGCTGCGTGGCTGGGTCTTCCACCCGCGCCGCACCGTCACAGAAGGAATCACCCGATGACTCTCACCGCTGACACCCCGGTGAGCACCACGCCCGCCCCGCCGCGGGAACGGCCGAACCACTGGACCCGTGCCGCCCTGGTGGCGCTGCTGGCCGGCACCGCGGTGCTCTACCTGTGGGGCCTGGGCTCCTCGGGCTGGGCCAACGACTTCTACGCCGCCGCCGCGCAGGCCGGCACCCAGAGCTGGAAGGCATGGCTGTTCGGCTCGCTGGACGCGGGCAACGCGATCACCGTCGACAAGCCGCCCGCCGCCATTTGGGTGATGGCTCTGTCCGGCAGGCTCTTCGGCTTCAGCGCGTTCACGATGCTGCTGCCGCAGGCCCTGATGGGCGTGGCGTCCGTCGGAGTTCTCTACGCCGCGGTGCGCCGGGTCAGCGGGCCCGGTGCGGGCCTGCTCGCGGGCCTGGCGCTGGCGGTCACGCCGGTGGCGGCCTCGATGTTCCGGTACAACAACCCCGATGCGCTGCTGGTGCTGCTGCTCGTGGTGGCCGCGTACCTGATGGTGCGGGCGATCGAGACCGGCGGCACGCGCTGGGTGGTGGGCGCCGGTGTGGTGCTCGGCTTCGCGTTCCTGACCAAGATGCTGCAGGCGTTTCTCGTGGTGCCCGGCCTGGCGCTGGCGTTCCTGGTCGCCGCGCCGGTCGCCTTCTGGCCACGGGTCGGCAAGCTTGCTGCGGGGGCGGCCGCGATGATCGCGACCGCCGGCCCGTTCCTGGCGCTGGTGAGCCTGTGGCCGGCCGACTCCCGGCCCTACATCGGCGGCTCCACGGACAACAGCCTGTTGCAACTCGCTTTGGGCTACAACGGGATTCAGCGCGTGATGGGCCGTGAAGGCGGGATGCCCGGCGGAGGCGACCGCCCCGGTGGGGGAGCGGCCCTGTTCTTCGGCGGAGAGCCCGGCATCGGCCGCATGTTCGGGGCGTCGTTCGGCGCCGAGGCGTCGTGGCTGTTGCCCGCCGCGCTGATCGGACTGGTCGTCGGCCTGTGGTTCACCCGCCGCACCGCCCGGACGGCGGCCGTCCGCGCGAGCCTGCTGCTGTGGGGTGGATGGTTACTGGTCACCGCCGCCGTCTTCAGCTTCATGGACGGGACGATCCACCCGTACTACACGCTGGCGCTGGCGCCGGCGGTGGCGGCGCTGGTCGGAATCTGCGCGACCGAACTGTGGCGCGGCAGGCAGTTCTGGGCGTCACGCGCGGTGCTGGCCGCGATGTCGGCGGTCACCGGGGTGTGGTCGTTCATCCTGCTCGATCGGGCTCCCGACTGGCAGCCGTGGCTGCGGTGGGTGGTGCTGGTCGGTTCGATCATCGTCGCCGCGATCATCGCGGCCGGTGTGCACCGGCTCGGCCGGCTCACCGTCGCGGTGGCCGCCGCGGCCATCCTGGTCGGCGGTGCCGGGTCGGCCGCCTACGCGATCGAGACCGCGGCGCACGCCCCCAGCGGGCCGGGCGCCATGGCGGGCCCCGCGGCTGCCCACGCCGACTTCGGCTTCGGCGGTCCGGGCGGCCCCGGTGGCACCGGTGGCCCCGGCGGGCCCGGTGGGTTCGGGAAGTCGGTGTCCGAGAACACGGAACTGCAGAATCTCGTGAAGGCGACCGACAACCGCTGGGCCGCGGCCAGTGTGGGCTCCATGACCGCGGGCAGTCTGGAGTTGCAGACCGGCACCTCGGTGATGGCGATCGGCGGCTTCACCGGCGGCGACAACTCGCCCACGCTGGCGCAGTTCCAGGCCTATGTGGCCGACGGGCAGGTGCGCTACTTCATCGCCGGCGGGCATCGCGGCCCGGGCGGCGACTCCGGCGCGGCGGCCGAGATCACCGCATGGGTCGAGAAGACCTTCACCCCGATGGACGTCGGCGGCACCACGGTCTACGACCTCGCGCGGTGACCGAGCGTGAAGGTGTCGTCACGCTGGGCGTCCAGCGTGAAGGCGCCTTCACACTCGCCGCGAGACCTTGTGCGCTGACTGATTCTTTCCCGTGACATGGCGCGGCCGTCCCCCTACGGTCGCGCCATGTCGGTGACAGACGAGTACCTGAAGAACAACGAGGAGTACGTGAAGACGTTCTCCGGGCCGCTGCCGCTGCCGCCCAGCAAGCACGTCGCGGTGGTCGCGTGCATGGATGCAAGGCTCGACGTGTACCGCGTCCTCGGGCTCTCCGACGGCGAGGCGCACGTCATCCGCAATGCCGGCGGCGTCGTCACCGACGACGAGATCCGCTCGCTGGCGATCAGCCAGCGTCTGCTCGGCACCCGGGAGATCATCCTGATCCACCACACCGACTGCGGCATGCTGACCTTCACCGACGACGAGTTCAAACGCGCCATCCAGGAGGAGACCGGCATCAAGCCGGAGTGGGCCGCCGAATCATTCGGTGATCTCGCCGAGGACGTCCGGCAGTCGCTGCGCCGTATCGAGGCCAGCCCGTTCGTCACCAAGCACGAGTCGCTGCGCGGTTTCGTCTTCGACGTCGCGACCGGCAAGTTGGACGAAGTCACGTTGTAGCCGCCGCGACTGTGGGCCTCAGGTACGCCTGAGGCCAATTTCGCGTGCGCAGCACCCACACTCGCGCTCACCGTTGACACATCCGCCGGTCGGCGGCTAGATTGCCCGTTGATGATCGTAAATCTGGTCAAATCAACCAACTTTGCAGGGAAATGATGACCGCGACCGAACAGATCGCCCCCAACGCGGGGCGCTACGAGCTGAGCCACCTGCGTGCGCTGGAGGCCGAGGCCATCCACATCGTCCGGGAGGTGGCCGCCGAATTCGAGCGTCCGGTGCTGCTGTTCTCGGGCGGCAAGGACTCCATCGTCATGCTGCACCTGGCGATCAAGGCGTTCCGGCCCGGCCGGCTGCCGTTCCCGGTGATGCACGTCGACACCGGCCACAACTTCGACGAGGTGCTGCAGGCTCGCGACGACCTGGTCGCGGAGTCGGGCGTGCGCCTGGTGGTGGCGAAGGTGCAGGACGACATCGACGCCGGCCGAGTGGTCGAGACGATCCCGTCGCGCAACCCGATGCAGACGTTCACGCTGTTGCGCGCCATCCGGGAGAACAAGTTCGACGCCGCGTTCGGCGGTGCGCGCCGCGACGAGGAGAAGGCCCGCGCCAAGGAGCGGGTGTTCAGCTTCCGCGACGAGTTCGGCCAGTGGGACCCGAAGAATCAGCGGCCCGAGCTGTGGAGCCTCTACAACGGCAGGCACCGCAAGGGTGAGCACATCCGCGCGTTCCCGCTGTCCAACTGGACCGAGTTCGACATCTGGTCCTACATCGGCGCCGAGAAGATCAAGCTCCCGTCGATCTACTACGCGCATCAGCGCAAGGTGTTCGAGCGCGACGGGATGCTGCTGGCGGTGCACAAGTTCCTGCAGCCCCGCAAGGACGAGCAGGTGGTCGAGAAGACCGTGCGGTTCCGCACCGTCGGCGACGTCACCTGCACCGGTTGCGTCGAATCGACCGCCGCCACCGTGTCCGAGGNCAAGGCGATGATTCACCAACTCGCATCCCTGGGCATTGGTAAGGGCCTCACGTTTGACCCAGATGAGCCGACGACCGGATCTCCGAAGCGGGGATGGAAGACCGCAAACGCGAGGGGTATTTCTGATGGCGACGTTGCTTCGCATCGCGACAGCCGGATCGGTCGACGACGGCAAGTCGACACTGATCGGCCGGCTGCTCTTCGACAGCAAGGCCGTGATGGAGGACCAGCTCGCGGCGGTCGAGCGCACCTCCAAGGAACGCGGTCACGACTACACCGACCTGGCCCTGGTCACCGACGGCCTGCGCGCCGAGCGGGAACAGGGCATCACGATCGACGTGGCCTACCGCTACTTCGCCACGGCCAAGCGGAAATTCATCATCGCCGACACGCCGGGTCACATCCAGTACACGCGCAACATGGTCACCGGGACGTCGACCGCGCAGCTGGCGATCGTGCTCGTCGACGCCCGCCACGGGCTGCTCGAGCAGTCGCGGCGCCACGCGTTCCTGGCGTCGCTGCTGGGGATCCGCCACATCGTGCTGGCCGTCAACAAGATGGACCTGGTCGACTGGAGCCAGGAGCGGTTCGAGAAGATCCGCGACGAGTTCCATGAGTTCGCCGCGCGGCTGGACGTCCAGGACGTCACGACGATCCCGCTGTCGGCGCTCAACGGCGACAACGTGGTCACCAAGTCCGACGTCACGCCGTGGTACGACGGTCCGTGCCTGCTGAGCCATCTCGAGGACGTCTACATCGCGGGTGACCGCAACCTCGTCGATGTCCGGTTCCCGGTGCAGTACGTGATCCGGCCGCAGACTCATGAGCACGCCGATCACCGCAGCTACGCCGGCACCGTGGCGAGCGGTGTGATGCGGCCCGGTGACGAGGTCGTCGTGCTGCCGACGGGCAAGACGTCGCGGATCACCGCGATCGAGGGCCCGGGCGGCCCTGTGCAGGAGGCGTTCCCGCCGATGGCGGTATCGGTCAGCCTGGCCGACGACATCGACATCTCGCGCGGGGACCTGATCGCCCGGCCCAACAATCAGCCGCGCGTCACCCAGGAGTTCGACGCGACAGTGTGCTGGATGGCCGACGAGGCGTCGCTGGAGCCGGGCCGTGACTATCTGATCAAGCACACGACCAGGACCACGCGTGTGCGGGTCACCGCGCTGGACTACCGGCTCGACGTCAACACCCTGCACCGCGACAAGACGGCGACGGCGCTGAAGCTCAACGAGCTGGGCCGGGTGTCGTTGCGCAGCCAGGTGCCGTTGCTTCTCGACGAGTACAGCCGCAACGCCGCGACCGGATCGTTCATCCTCATCGATCCGAACACCAACGGCACCGTCGCGGCGGGGATGATCCTGCCGTACGTGAGCGCACGGACGGCGAGCCCCAACACCGTGCGGCACCAGTCGCTGTGCACCGCCGAGGACCGGCTGTCCAAGGGCCGCACCGTGTGGTTCACCGGCCTGTCGGGCTCCGGTAAGTCCTCGGTGGCGATGCTGGTCGAGCAGAAGCTCCTCGAAAAAGGCGTCCCTGCTTATGTTCTCGACGGGGACAATCTGCGCCACGGCCTCAACGCCGACCTCGGCTTCTCGATGGCCGACCGCGCCGAGAATCAGCGCCGGCTCGCCCACGTTGCGGCCATCCTCGCCGACTCCGGCCAGGTGGTGCTCGTCCCGGCGATCAGCCCGCTCGAGGAGCACCGCGCGCTGGCGCGTGAGGTGACCTGCGCGGCGGGGCTGGACTTCTTCGAGGTGTTCATGGACACTCCGCTCGAGGACTGCGAGCGCCGCGACCCGAAAGGGCTGTACGCCAAGGCCCGCGCCGGGGAGATCACCCATTTCACCGGCATCGACAGCCCCTACCAGCGACCGAAGGACCCGGACTTGCACCTGACGCCCGAGCACTCCCTCGACGCACTCGCCGACCGGGTCATCGAGCTGCTGGAAACCACTCCGTGACCGCGACCGATCACGAGGTGGCCGCGCGACTGGCCACCGAGGCGGGCACGCTGCTGCTCGACGTGCGCGCCGAGTTCGCCGACGCGAGCTCCGACGAGCGGAAGGCGGCGGGGGACAAGCGGTCTCACGACTTCCTGATGGAGGCGCTGGCCGCCGAGCGGCCCGACGACGCGGTGCTCTCCGAAGAGGGTGTGGACGATCCGGTGCGGCTGTCGGCGACCCGCGTGTGGATCGTCGATCCGCTGGACGGCACCCGCGAGTTCTCCGAATTGGGCCGCACCGACTGGGCCGTGCACGTGGCGCTGTGGGAGTCCGGTGAGCTCGTGGCCGGCGCGGTGGCGCTGCCTGCTCAAGGCATCACGCTGGCCACCCCGACGGTGCCCGCGCCGCCCGCGCAACCCGGGGCGCCGCGCGTCGTGGTCTCGCGCACCCGGCCCCCGGCCGTCGCGCTGGAGGTCAAAGACGCCCTCGACGGCACGCTCGTCGAAATGGGTTCGGCCGGTGCGAAAGTGGCGTCGGTGGTGCAGGGCCTCTCGGATGTGTACGTGCACGCGGGCGGCCAGTACGAGTGGGACTCCGCGGCGCCCGTCGCGGTCGCCCGGGCAGCCGGTCTGCACACGTCCCGCATCGACGGCTCGCCGCTGATCTACAACCAGCGCGACTCCAAGCTGCCGGACCTGATCGTGTGCCGGCCCGAGCTGGCCGATGCGGTGCTGGCGGTCACCGCCCGGCGGTAGGCTGCGGACGTGGCTGAACCCCGATCGATGCGCGCCCTGTCCGGCCTGCCGCTGACCCCGGTCGGCCTCGACGAGTCGGTGCTGGTGATGATCGACTGCCAGAACACCTACACCCGCGGGGTGATGGAGCTCGAGGGCGTTGACGCCGCGCTCGACGAGGCCGCCGAACTGCTGGACCGCGCCCGTTCGGCAGGTATCCCGGTCATCCACATCCAGCACGACGACGGCCCCGGCTCGCTGTACGACGTCCACGGGGAGAGCGGCGCGATCGTCGACCGGGTGGCCCCGCGCGACGACGAACCGATCGTGGTGAAGAACTATCCGAACGCCTTCGTGCAGACCGACCTGTCCGACCGGCTGGAGTCGCTCGGCGTACAGAACCTCGTGCTCGCCGGGTTCATGACGCACATGTGCGTGAACTCGACCGCGCGCGGCGCGTTCAATCTCGGCTACGCGCCGACCGTCGTCGCCGCGGCGACCGCGACGCGCGCGCTGCCCGGTCTGGATCAAGACACGGTGCCCGCCTCGGCGATCCAGGCGGCCAGTCTCGCGGGGATCGCGGACCTGTTCGCCGTGGTCGTGCCGAAAGCGGCGGACATTCCCGGATAGCCTGGGCCTATGCGGATGTCGGCGAAGGCGGAATATGCCATCCGCGCGATGGTTCAGCTCGCCACCGCTGACGACGGCGTCGTGGTCAAAACCGAGGATCTGGCCAAGGCGCAGGGCATTCCGGCGCAGTTCCTGGTGGACATCCTCTCCGATCTGCGCACCGACCGGCTGGTGCGCAGCCACCGCGGCCGCGACGGCGGGTACGAGCTCGCCCGGCAGGCCACCCAGATCAGCATCGCCGATGTGCTCCGCTGTATCGACGGCCCGCTGGCCAGCGTGCGGGACATCGGGCTCGGCGACCTTCCGTACAGCGGCCCCACCGCCGCGCTGACCGATGTGTGGCGGGCGCTGCGGGCGAGCATGCGGTCGGTGCTCGAGAAGACCAGCCTCGCCGACGTCGCCGCCGGGCACCTGCCCGACCACGTGCGGGTGCTGGCCGACGACTACCGCGCGCAGGAGGAACAGCGCGGACGGTCCGTGACCTAGCAACTCAGAAGGGAAGGGTGATGGCTTTCGACTTCCGTGACCTCGCCGCGCCGGTGTCGGTCGCTCCGATGGCCGGCGGCCCCTCGACGCCCGAGCTCGCCGCGGCGGGCACCAACGCCGGCGGGCTCGGGTTCGTCCCGGGGGGCTACCTCAGCGCTGACACGTTCGCCGAGCGCCTGGTCGCCGCGACACGACTCACGTCAGGCCCGGTCGGCGCCAACCTGTTCGTGCCGCAGCCCAGCGCCGGCACCCCGGACGCGATCGACGCCTACGCCGCCGAGCTGGCCCCCGACGCGCAGCGATACGGCGCCGCGCCCGGTGAGCCCCGGTTCGACGACGACGCCTGGGGCGGCAAGCTCGAGGTTCTGCTCGATGTGCGTCCGGCGGTGGCGTCGTTCACCTTCGGTCTGCCCGACGCCGACGAACTCACGCGACTGCGCGGCGCCGGCATCACGGTAGCCGGCACGGTGACCACGCTGGACGAGGCCCGCGTGGCGGCCGATCGCGGCGTCGACGTGCTCGTCGCGCAGGGGCCCGCGGCGGGTGGGCACCGCGGCACGTTCGACGCGACGGCGCGGCCGTCGGAGGAACCCCTCGACGATCTGCTGGCCGGGATCGCGGCTGCCGTGGACCTGCCGGTGGTGGCGGCCGGCGGGTTGATGACCGCCGCCGACATCGCACGGGTGCTCCGCGATGGCGCCGTCGCCGCGCAACTGGGCACCGCGTTCCTGCTCGCGGATGAGGCCGGCAGCAGCCCGGTGCACCGGGCGGCGCTGACGAATCCGGAGTTCACCGAAACCGTTGTCACCAAAGCGTTTTCCGGTCGCTACGCGCGCGGGCTGCGCAACCGGTTCGTCGACGAGCACGAGGCGGGCGCTCCGTTCGGCTACCCCCAGGTGCACTATCTGACGAGCCCGCTGCGCGCGGCCGCGGTCCGCGCGGGCGACCCGCACGGGGTGAACATCTGGGCCGGCACCGGGTTCCGGCTCGCCGAACCCGGTCCCGTGGCGGCGATCATCGGCAGGCTCACGGGCGGCTAGCGCGTCGATTCGACGGTGACGTCGCCGGTTTCGGAGCGGACGGTCACCACGGAGGCGGCAGCGCGGGGGTCGCGGGTCTGCGGTACGCGAACGACGGTGGAACCCCACGGTTGGCCCGTCGACGCATCCACGACGTACGGTCCGGGCTGCGGCAGGCCGACCGTCACGTCGCCGTTGTCGGTCCGCGCGTCCAGCGTCTTGGGGGCGCCGGCGAAGTCGACGTCGATGTCACCGGTCTGGGTGGTGGCCTTGAACGACACCGACACCGACACCGCGTCGCGGGTGTCGACGTCGCCGTGGGAGTTGCTGATGTCGATGTCGCGCGCCGAGCCGCTCAGCACCACAGCGCCGTCGCGGGTGCGGGCCACCAGCTGGTCGATGTCGGCCTGCAACATCACCACACCGGTGTCCTGCTGCGTCGTCACGGTCGTGCGTCGCGCCAACTCGGCGGGCAGCACGAGGGTGATCTGCGACGCGCGACCCCAGTCCAGGATCGGGGACTGCTCGGCGTCGATCGTCACGCGCGCCGAGACGCCGTCGGCGTCCACCGCCAACGGATCGGATCCGGCGCGGGCCGAGTTGACCATCGTCATGTCGACGCGCGGCTCGCGCGCATCCCGGTCACTGGTGATACGGACGATCACCGGAACCGAGCCGGTGTCGACGGCGATCGAGCGCAGTGTCGCCGGCAGAGCCACGCTGTCGGTGACGACGCGGAACGTGCTGACACCCCAGGCGAAGACACCGAGGGACACCACGGTGCCGACGAGGAACACCGCGGCGGCGACGACGAGCACGGCGCGCAGCGCGGTGCGTCCGCCCGGGGACAGCGGCGGGGGAGGGGCGGGAGGGGCGATGGTGGTGGTCACGGGCGAAGTCCTTTCCACACGATCATGATTCGAGGTACCTGAGCACCGCGAGGACGCGGCGGTTGCCGCTGTCGTCGGGCGCCAGGCCGAGCTTGGTGAAGATCGAGGCGATGTGCTTCTCGGCCGATCCGACCGACATGTGCAGGGCTGCGGCGATGGCCGAGTTCGTCTTACCCTCGGCCATCAGTTGCAGCACCTCGTGCTCGCGCGTGGTGAGCGCGTCCAGCGCATTGCGGCGGTGCGAGCGGACGAGGATCTGCGACACCACCTCCGGGTCGAGCACGGTGCCGCCGGCCCCCACGACGGCGACGGCGTCGAGGAACGCCGGGACGTCGGCCACCCGGTCTTTCAGCAGGTAGCCGAAACCCCGGGTGTCCGAGGCGATCAGGTCCGCGGCATAGCGCTCCTCGACGTAGTGCGAGAGCACCAGCACCGGTGACTCCGGGTTCTGGCTGCGCAGCAGCGCCGCGGCGCGGATGCCCTCGTCGGTGAACGTCGGCGGCATCCGCACGTCGAGAATAGCCAGGTCCGGTCGCGTCTCGTTCACCAGCCGTAGCAGGTTGGTCGCGTCGGGCACACCGGCGACCACCTCGTGTCCGGCGTCGGTGAGGATCCGCTCGATGCCCGCCCGCAGCAGCGCCGAGTCCTCGGCGATCACGATGCGCATGGCAGCACCGCGGTGATGACGGTCGGACCGGTGACGGGGCTCGACACCCCGAAGGTGCCGCGTGCCGCACGCACGCGTTCGTCGAGGCCACGCAACCCGGTGGCGTCGGCGCCCGCATCGTCGGCGACGATCCGCGCGCCCCCGCGACCGTCGTCGAAGACCGTGACGTGCAACAGGTTTGCCGCCTCGTCGAGTCGGACGGTGACCGCGGCCTGCGTCGCGCCGGCGTGCCGGGTGACGTTGGTCAGCGCCTCGGCGACGACGAAGTACGCGCACGCCTCCACTTCCTCGGGCAGCCGCCGGGGCAGGTGCACGCTGAGCGTCGTCGGCACGCCGGAGTTGGTGGCGCGCTGCACCACCGCCGACAGCGCGGCGTCGAGGCCGCGGTCGGACAGTATCGTCGGCGCGATGCCGCGGACCACGTTGCGCAGTTCCACCAGGGCGGTCTTGGCGTCGTCGTGTGCCTCGGCGATCAGCGCCTTGGCTGCGGGCAGATCGGTGTCGAGTTTGGTCTGGGCCAGGCCGATCGTCATGGCCAGCGACACCAGTCGCGGCTGCACGCCGTCGTGCAGGTCGCGCTCGATGCGATGCCGTTCGGTCTGGGCGGAGGTGACCGCACCCTGCCGGGCGTCGGCCAGCGCGCTGACCTGGTACTGCAGGGCGGCCGTCGGGGAGGGCGACAGCAGCCAGCGGTCGATCGTCGCGTCCAGTGCCGGGGCGAAGATCAGCAGGACCACCGCGACGGCCAGCGCCACCACGGCCAGCAGCCAGGCCACCGGGGTCGGCAGGAAGGACAGCCCGGCGTCGGCGTCGCTGTTGCCGATCGCGATGGCTGCTGCGGGAGCCAGGAACGCGAACGCCAGCAGCGCCAGTGCCAGAGCGGTGACCAGGATGTCGTAGGTCATCCGAAGATAATGGTGCGCCACCGTTTTCCAGAACCGGGCGCTGCTGATGTCCAGCAGCAGTTGATGTGCCCAGCGTTGGAAGCCGGAGTGCGGGGACAGCCGCCGCGGCGGAATCCCGATACCCATGCCGAAAACCGCTTCGCTGCGCACCCGTTCGACACGGTCGACACCGCGGATCAGGTAGACGAACACGACGGCGGCCAGCACGAAGCCGATGACGCTCGGGATCGACGAGACGCCGATGACGAGCAGGCCCAACGGTATCCAGAACCAGACACTTCCCAACGCGGCCCCGATGACCATCGAGGCGGTCGGTACGAGACCCAGGCCCCGCACCCGCGGTGGCGCCGGCGTGGGCGCCGCCACGTCGGCGGACCCGGCGCCGATGATCTCCTCGGTGTCTGCTGTTGCGGTCATGTCACCAACCTAGGGACCCGGGTGCGCCCGAGACACAGCGTTTTCCCCAGACTCCTCTGGGGGCTAACCCCCGGCTCGCCATACTGTCGTGGTGACCGACAGGGCCGGCTCGCAGCCGGCGATCCTCAGTTACCTCGGACCGAACTGGTTCGCCTCGGTGATGGGCACCGGCATCGTCGCGACCGCCGGCGCCACCCTGCCGGTGCAGGTACCCGGCCTGCGGGGTTTCGCGCTCGCGGTGTGGGTGGCGTCCGCGCTGTGGCTGGTCGTGCTGCTGATCGCGATGGTCGGACACTGGGTGCGCACACCGGCGGTGGCGCGCAGCCACGTCCGCAATCCGCAGATGGCGCACTTCTACGGGGCGGCGCCGATGGCGCTGCTCACCGTGGCCTCCGGCGCGCTGCTGGTCGGCAGGGATCTCGTCGGCGAGCGCGCCGCGGTGGACGTGGCGTGGGTGCTGTGGACGGCGGGCACCGTCGGCGGGCTGATCACCGCGATGAGTATCCCGTATCTGATGTTCACCCAGTACCGGGTGGAACCCGATGCCGCGTTCGGCGGCTGGCTGATGCCCGTGGTGCCGCCGATGGTGTCGGCGGCCACGGGTGCGCTGCTCATCCCGCACATGGCCCCGGGCGCGGGCCGGGCCACCATGTTCTACGGCTGTTTCGCGATGTTCGGGCTGTCGCTGGTCGCCTCGCTGATCATCATCACGATGGTGTGGAGCCGGCTGGCGCACTTCGGCACCTCCGGCACCGCCCGCGTGCCGACCCTGTGGATCGTTCTCGGCCCGCTCGGCCAATCCATCACGGTCGCAGGACTTCTCGGCACGGACGCGGCGCTGGCCGTGGACCCGCGCCTGGCCGACGGTATGAGCGTGTTCGCGGTGCTCTACGGCGTGCCGGTGTGGGGCTTCGCCGTGCTGTGGATCGGGCTGGCCACGGCGCTGACCGTGCGCACGCTGCGGCGCGGGATGCCGTTCGCGCTGACGTGGTGGAGCCTCACGTTCCCGGTGGGCACGTTCGTCACCGGGACGACGCAGCTGGCGGCGCACACCGGACTGCCCGCGTTCCGGGTGGCCGCCGCGATCGCCTATCTGGGCCTGCTCAGCACCTGGTTGCTGGTCGCGGTGCGCACGCTGCGCGGCGGACTGGGCGGCGGGCTGTTCGCACCGCCGGCGCCAGGTCCCATCCGGGCGGCCAAGGACTGACGCGGCCACCGTCACTGGTATGACCACTTGACCTCCTGGCCTTTCTAGGTCAGGGTGGGGACATGGCTCTGCGACCGGTACACCGACGCTCGGTACCCGAGGACGTGTTCGACCAGGTGATGTCCGACGTGCTCAGCGGGGAGATGCAGCCCGGTGAGACGCTGCCCAGCGAGCGGCGCCTGGCCGAGGTGCTGGGGGTGTCCCGGCCGGCGATCCGGGAGGCGCTCAAGAGGTTGGCGGCCGCGGGGCTGGTCGAGGTCCGACAGGGCGGCTCGACGACGGTCCGGGACTTCCGGCGCACCGCCGGGCTGGATCTCCTGCCGCAACTGCTGATGCGCGGCGGCGAGCTCGACCTCGCTGTCGTCCGCAGCATTCTCGAGACCCGGCTGCACAACGGCCCCAAGGTGGCCGAACTGGCCGCCCGGCGCCACGGCCCCGACACGCGCGAAGCCCTCGAGGCCGCGGTGCGCGCGCTGTCGGAGGAGGCCGATCCCGTTGCTGCGCAAGGATATGCACTCGACTTTTGGGACCACATCGTCGACGGCGCCGATTCGATCGCCTTCCGGCTGATGTTCAACACGCTGCGGGCCACCTACGAGCCCGCACTGCCCGCCCTGGCTGCGGTGATGACCGGGGAGGTCGGCCAGGTCGACGCCTACCGGGCCCTGGCCGAGGCGGTCCTGTCCGGCGACGCGACAGCTGCCCGCGACAACGCCCACCGCCTGCTGGAGCCCGCGACCACCGCCTTACTGAACGCGCTGAACGAACTGGAGGAGAGCCGATGACCACCCCCGCCCGCACCCGTTCGGGACGCCGACACGTCACGCTCGGCGACGCCGCACGCGAGTTCGGGCGCCACCCGACGCCGTGGATGATCGGCGCGACGCTGGTGATCGCCGCGGGGGTGCGTATCACGCTGGGCGACTGGACGTGGGCCGACGCCGCCGTCCCCGTCGTGATGCTCGCCGCCTTCCCGTTCGTCGAATGGGTGGTGCACGTGTGCATCCTGCACTGGCGTCCGCGGCAGATCGGGGCCGTGCGCGTTGACCCTCTGCTGGCGCGCAAACATCGCGAGCACCATGGCAATCCGCGTGACATCGCGCTGATCTTCATCCCGTGGCAGGCGCTGCTCTGGGTACTTCCCGTCGCGGTCGCCGTCGCGCTGCTCGCCTTCCCCCGCGCACCACTGGGCATGACGTTCCTGACCGCCTTGGCGCTGCTGGGCCTGGGCTACGAGTGGTNGGTCGCCGTCGCGCTGCTCGCCTTCCCCCGCGCACCACTGGGCATGACGTTCCTGACCGCCTTGGCGCTGCTGGGCCTGGGCTACGAGTGGTGCCACTACCTGGTGCACAGCGACTACAAGCCCAAATCAGCTTTCTATCGGGCGATTTGGCACAACCATCGCCAGCACCACTTCAAGAACGAGCACTACTGGTTCACCGTCACCAGCGCGGGCACCGCCGATCGCGTGCTGGGCACCTATCCGGATCCGGGGGCGGTGGCCACATCGCCTACGGCGAAGAACCTGCACGGGCAGCCGTCCTGACGCCGTCCACCGGCATGTCAGAATCGCCACGTGCGAATCGGGATGACGATGCCGGTGATGGAACCCGACCTGGACCGCGCGTTGCTGCGCGACTGGGCGAGGTTGATCGACGACGGTCCGTTCTCGTCGCTGTGCTGGGGTGAACGGATCGCGTTCGACAATCCCGAGAGCCTGACCCTGCTGGGCGCCCTGGCCGCGTGGACGGACCGGGTGCGGCTGGTGACCACCGTGGTGATCCCCCAGTTGCACGACCCGGTGATGCTGGCCAAGGCGATGGCCACCGGCGACATGCTCAGCGGCGGACGGCTGACCGTCGGCATCGGCGTGGGCGGCCGGCACGAGGACTACCGCGCCGTCGGCGCCGATCCGGCGACCCAGACCATGCGAGAGATGGCCGACAGGGTCGCGATCATGCGGCGGGTGTGGGCGGGGGAGAAGGTCACCGAGTCGACGCTGCCGGTGGGGCCGCCGCCGGTACAGCACGGCGGACCCGAATTGCTGGTCGGCACAACGGGTCCCAAGACGGTGCGCAGTGCGGCGGGCTGGGCCGACGGACTGGCGGGCATCACCCTGGACCTCGACGCTGACGCGCAGAACGCGCTGTTCGACGTGGCGCGTGACGCATGGCGAGCGGCCGGCAGGACCGCGCCGCACCTGGCGACCTCCTTCTGGTTCGCCGTCGGCGAGGGCAGCGCGCCACGCGAGCAGGTGCACCGTCACCTGCTGCGCTACATGAATTGGATCCCGTCGGACATCGTCGACGCGATGGCGCCGACGACGGGGTGGGCCGGCACCCAGGACGACTTGCGTGCCGTACTCACCAGGTTCGCCGACATCGGCACCGACGAGATCCACCTGATTCCGACCAGCAGCGATCTCGAGCAGCTGCGCCGGGTCGCCGAGGTGGTCGCCGACCTCACGTGATCGCCGTCGCCGCGCTGCTGCCCTGCCCCTTGCGCAACGTGTCGAGCAGTTCGCGGTACGGCCCCACCAGATAGGCGATGTCGCCGGCGTGCAGCTGCGAATCGCGGCGCGGATGCAGTTCGCGGGCGCCGTCGTGGCCCACGATCGCAATGACGCGGGTCTGTGTCGACAGCTCGGCCATGCGGATGCCGTCGAGCTCGCTGCTGGCACCGACCCGCACGCCGCCCACCATGAAGGACGCCTGACCCACCGAGAAGGTGCCGAACACGGTCAGCCCCAGCGCCGCGCCGATGAACCACGGCGCCGCCAATTCCACGGTGGAAAGCACATTCTCGAACCGGAACCGGTGGGCCACCGCCGCACCCAGGGCGCGGTCGAACACGCGCAGAACCACCGGCACGTC
The DNA here is from genome assembly GCF_001044255.1 of Mycolicibacterium chubuense. Lineage (GTDB taxonomy): Bacteria > Actinomycetota > Actinomycetes > Mycobacteriales > Mycobacteriaceae > Mycobacterium > Mycobacterium chubuense. The sequence goes on along the minus strand of NZ_JYNX01000034.1, from coordinate 64,122 downwards.
CAGCGGCCGGTCCTTGGACCGTTCGCGGGACACGATCGCCGTCTCGATGTTGACCATGTCGTCGTCGGTCAGCACGGCCACCGCCACCGCGTCGTCGATGCGCGCCGCCTCCAGCGTCGACGGCAGCGTCGCGTCGCCGAAGATCACCGGAATCTCCAGATCTGCGGCGGCGGAAAGGTAGCGGTTCTCGTCGTTGAGTTCGATCACGGCGACGTCGTGGCCGGCGGCCTTGAGGTCGGAGGCGACCCGGACGCCGAAGGAGCCCAGCCCGACGACGATCATGTGGTCCTGCAGTTCGCGCACCTTGCGCCGGCCCGCCGAGTACGCCAGCCGCCGCGAGAGCAACAGATCGGCGACGAAGGCCACGAGCACCGCGGTGGTGGTGATGCCCGCGAACATCAGCACGATGCTGAACAGCCGCAGCCAGGTGGGCTGGCCGCTGAAGCTGAAGTCGCCATAACCGACGGTCGCGATCGTCTCGGTGGAGAAGTAGAGGGCGTCGACGAAACTCATGCCCGGCATGTCGTAGGTGAGCCACAGCAGAATGGTGGATCCGAGGAGCAGACCCAGCGACGCCGCCAGCGCCCGATAGAAGTTGGGGTTCACGTCCTCGTGGAAGGCGCGCGCCGCGTTGCCGATTCGAGTCAGTGGCGAGCGGTGCGACCCCGCCGCCCGCGCGCCGGCCACCGGGCCGTCGGCGGCCAGTTCGTCCTCGGTGCCGATCATGGCCACCCAGTCGCCTTCGTCGACGTGCAGATCGCGACCGGGGCAGGCCGCCACCTCACCGGGGGTCGGCGAATGCACGCCCCGCACGACGGCCACCGGCGCCAGATCACCGTAGATGTCGCGCAGCGTGCCCGACCGCGGGGTGTCGGCGCCCGAGACGACGAACCGCAGGTCGCCGGCAGCGATGGAGTGCGTGGTGCGCTGCAGGCACGCCTCGACCACCGACGGTGCGGCCAGATCCGCGACGTCGAGGACGGCGCCCGGCCCGTTCCGGGCCACCATCGCCTCCCGCAGCACACCGTTGGCGAGTCGGGTCACCACCCGCACGGTCGAACTGAGACGACGTGCCAGCAGGGCGATCTCCAGATTCGCGGCGTCGTCGGACCCGGCGCACACCACCGATGCCGCCGTGGCGATGCCGGCCGACGTCAGCTGATCGGCACGGTCGATCACCGTGACCGTGGCGCCGGCGCTACGCAACTCCTCGGCGATGCGCACCGCCAGCGCGTCGGCACCGCTGACGATGGTGTGGCCGACCATTGCAGCAGGCTACGCAATGTCGCCGCAACGAGCAGGCCGAAACGGCGACCTCAGATCGTCACGACCTCGTATCCGTCGAGTTGCCCCATGAGGGTGTGCAGATGGTCCTGCGACGAGCCCAGCGTCTGCTCGATCGCCGTCAGCCGCGCGGCGTAATGGCCCACCGGGTACTCCGCGGTGACCCCGATACCACCGTGGAGCTGGATGGCCTCCTGGCTGATGTGCCGGCCGGAGCGGCCGATCTGCAGCTTGGCCCGCGCGGCGATCGTCGGGTCCAGATCGCCGTCGGCGATCGACATCGCCGCGTACAGCGCCATGCTGCGTGCCAGTTCGAGCGAGACGTACATGTCGGCCGCGCGCTGGGTCAGCGTCTGGAACTTGTTGAGCGTGACGCCGAACTGCTTGCGCTGGGTCAGGTACTCCGTGGTCAGCCGCAGCGCCTCCTCCATCGCGCCGAGGGCCTCCGAGCACAGGCCCGAGGTGAACCGCACGAGTGCCCGCTCGATCGCTGCCGACGCGTCCACCGCCTCGCCGAGCGGCTCCGCGGCCGTCGCGTCGAGGTCGATCTCGGCGCCCCGCTGACCGTCGAAGGTGCGGTAGGCCCGGCGCTGCACCGCGCCGCCGTCGACGAGGAACAGCCCGGTGCCGCCGTCGGGAAGTGCCGCACTGATCACCAAGGTGTCGGCACAGTCGCCGGCCAGCACAGGATTCTTGCGGCCGCTGACCGTCCACGAATCACCCTGGCGCGTAGCGGTTGTCGAGACAGTGGCGGTCGGCCGACGCATTCCCGGCTCGGTGTGGGCGAAGGCCAGCAGCCGCTCGCCGGCGGCGACCTCGTCGAGGAGGGCGCGTTGCTCGGCGGTGCCCACCTCGGCGATCACCGCGCCGGGTCCGAGCGCCGCGTGCAGCAGCGGCTCCGGGGCCAGCCTGCGGCCGGCCTCGGTGAGTACGGCGTGGATCTCGATCTGGCCGCCGGCGTCCTCGTCGAATCCGAGGCCGAGCACGCCGACCTCGGCCAGCTGACTCCACACCTCACGGTTCCAGCCGAGCTCGGTGTCGAGCGCCTTGAGTCGGCTCTCGGGATCGTAGGCGCGCGTGAGCATTTCGCGGGTGGTGTCGCGCAGCAGCGTCTGTTCTTCGCTGAGTTGGAAGTCCATGATGTCCGCCTTGTCTCTACAGTCCGAGGATGGTCGACGAGATGATCGTGCGCTGCACCTCGTTGCTGCCGCCGTAGATCGAGGTCTTGCGGTAGTTGAGGTAGCGCGGCGCGCTGTGCTGCGCCCAGTCCGGTGAAGCGATCTCGGCACCGTTCGGGAACGGCAGGATATCGGGGCCCGCCACCTCCATCATCAGCTCGGTGGCGAGCTGCTGCAGTTGGCTGCCGCGCAGTTTCAGTACCGACGACGCCGGGTTGGGTTTGCCGCCCTTCGACCCCGAAGCAACCCGCATCTGCGTCAGTTCCAGTGCCAGAACGTCGTTTTCGGCCTCGGCCAGCCGGGCGGCGAACAACGGGTCCTCGAGCAGGCCGTTGGCCTTGGCCCGCTCCTTGACCTCGGCGAGCTTCACCTTGGTCCGGCCGACCTGGGCGATGCCGGTGCGCTCGTTGCCCAGCAGGAACTTCGCGTAGGACCAGCCCTGGTTCTCCTCGCCGACCAGGTTCTCGGCGGGGACCCTGACGTCTTCGAAGAACACCTCGTTCACCTCGACGCTGCCGTCGACCAGTTTGATCGGCCGCATGGTGATGCCGGGGGTGTCGAGGTCGATGAGCAGGAAGGAGATACCGGCCTGCTTCTTCGGGGCGTTGGGGTCGGTGCGGACCAGGCAGAAGATCCAGTCCGCGTACTGGCCCAGCGTCGTCCACGTCTTCTGCCCGTTGACCACGTAGCTGTCGCCGTCGCGCAGCGCCGTGGTGCGCAGCGACGCCAGGTCGGAGCCGGCCTCGGGCTCGGAGAAGCCCTGGCACCACCAGATGTCGAGCGCGGCGGTCGGCGGCAGGAAGCGCTCCTTGACGGCCTGGGAACCGAACTCGGCGATCACCGGCCCGACCATCTTGGCGTTGAAGTTCAGCGGCTCGGGGACGCAGGCCAGCTGCATCTCGTCGAGCCAGATCTGATGCTGCGTCGGCGTCCAGTCCTTGCCGCCCCACTCGACCGGCCAGCTGGGCACCGCCAGGCCGTGGTCGTTGAGGATCTTGTGCGTAGTGACGATGTCGTCCTTGCTGATCTCCGTGCCCGCGCGGCTGCGTTCTCGGATCTCGGCCGGGATCTCCGTCGCGTAGAAGGTGCGAAGCTCGTCGCGAAAGGCGGCTTCCTCGGGTGTCAGTGCCAGCTGCATGGCGGCCTCCTGCTCCATCGATGGACCTGCATGCAGACTAACCACTTGGTTGGTCGGTGCCCCCGCGGGTGCGGACAATGCCATCGCTCGATGCGTGTTATTGCCCCGAGCGTCAGTTTGCGGCGTAGCCTCACCAGGTGTTCGACCAGGGAACTCGTCAAGGAGGGGATTTGACCATGCGCACACTCGCCACGACCGTGGGTGCGACGGCCATGATCGTCGGCTCGCTGCTCGGGACGCCCACGGCCGGCGCGGCACAGGTCGCCGCCCCGGCGCCGGCTCCGATTCCGGCGCCCGCGCCGCAGCGCCCGGTGGTGCAGATGTTCGACTGCGCGGGGACCACCGGCTGGATGGGCTGCGGCCCGGGCTGGTTCTGGCGCGACGGGTGGCGCGGCTACGCGTGCTACCCCTGCTGATTCGACCGTCCACCGACCAGCAGGAGAGACACATGAAGACGATGTCCACATTTGCCCTCGGGGGAGTCGCCGCAGTGGCGGCGACGGTCACCGTTGGTTTCGGATCAGCCTCTGCCGCACCGGATTACGGGACTCTGCCGGTGAACCCGAACGTCATCACCGATTCGACGGCGTATGTTCCCACGCCGCCGGTCTCCGACCCCGACGGCCAGCAGGGCGTCCGGCAGGAGTTCAACCATCGTGACGGCAGCCGCGGGATCACCACGACGATCCTCGTTCTGCCCTCCGCGCAGGCGGCGACCGACGCGATGAACGCCTGGCGCGACGGGCTGGGCTCCGTCGTCACCAACCCGACGAGCGGACCGGTTCCGGTTGGCGCCGGCGGGACCTGGGTCAGCGGGGTGTCGCCGAACGGCACGCAGTCGGTGGGCGTCCTGATGTTCACCCGGGGCAACGCGGCGGTCGACGTGCAGTTCGACGGTCCGCTCAACGACCCGGTCCCGCCCGACCTCGCCACCCAGTACGGCGACGATCAGGTTGCCGCGATCGACCGGCAACTCGGGACATAGCTCGGCCCCGCGGGCACTGAACCGATCGGGGCTGTGAATCGTGCCCCCTACATCAGCGTCGATGTAGGGGGCCACGATGAAGCCGTCCAGTGCCACGAACACCGGTGTCGCCACGACAGCGCTCTGCGCCCTGGCGGTCGCCACCGTGATCGCCGGTCCGCCGCTGTCGGAGCGGCCCGCTCCGGTTCCGGTCGCGCGCGACGTCGCCTTGACGTCGGCGGCGGTACCGCCCGGTGGCCTGCTGGCGAGCGTGCTGATCAACCAGGTCAAGTACTGCGCGATCATCTGTCCGCTCGTCGTCGACACGGCCGTCACGGCCGGCGTGACGACGCTCGGCGTGCCCGTGACGTTTCTGACCGCCCTGCGGTCCGGTGACCTGCTGCAGGCCGTCGGCGCGGCAGCTGCCTCGGTCACGGGGCCGACCAACGAGGCGGCGCAGGCAACGATCCTCGCCGACGGCTCGCGCGTCGCACCCCGGTTCCTCAACGCGCTGGAAGTCGGTGTGGTGGGTCTGCTCGACGTGCTGCCGGCGACAGCCGACGGGATCCCTGGCGTGGCGCGGGCGCTTCAGGCCGCCCGCGAGGACACCTTCACCGCGTTGAATGCGCCGATCGTCGCGAACCCCGCGCCGACCGCACGACCCGACGGGGTCCTGCAGGTCGTGGCGGTCGAGTCGCTCAATGTCGTTGGCGCCGTGATTTTCCCAGCATTCAACGAGGTCTTGTCCGCGGTGTTCGACGCTCCGGACGCGTTCGCCCGCGAGCTCGCCGATTCGGGAAACCTCGGTCGTGCTGTGCGCGCGGGGGTGCGCAACGCCGCGGGTCATGTTCACGCCGCCGTGTCCGTGGTGGGCCAGACGGTGCGCACGGGACTGCAGCACGTCGCCACGGCGATCGGGGACGCGCGCGCACATCGCGGGGCAACGGAACGCGACGTCGGTCCGGCGACGGTTCAGCGCCGCGACCGGGAGGCAGACCCGGCGGGCGGGCACCACGCCCGTGGCGTTCGGGCATCTCGGGCGGACCGCGCTACGACCTCGACCGGCAAACGACTGGTTGAACGGACAGACAGGGGGCGCGGCGCGCGTCGTGCACACCGGCAGTGATGGGAGCGGCGCTCGGAACCCATCACCCTGTGATTGCTGGCACAGGAAATTTTGAGCTACGCAGCTAACGTATCGATCTTGACTGAAGACCGCTCAACAGTATGTTGTCGACGGGCAATCCGCTTCCAGCGATCTCGAGCAAACGTCCTTAGTCTGAGAAATTCTCAGAAACGTGTTTGACATCGCTGTCAAAAGTCCATCCAGGCTCACGAACAGATGGCCCCGGATCACCAGGGTGGGGTCGCGGCCGAGCGCAGGAGAAGGAACCATGGCTAATCAAGGACTGACCCCTGAGGAGCTGCAGGCGGAGGTTGGTATCGCGCTACCGGACAAGGAGGTCGTGTCGATCATCGACGTGAACGCCGACATCAACGTCGGGATCGACGCGGCGTCACCGATCGACCTGTCTGCGGCCGCGAATCTCAATGTCGCCGCGCCCATTCAGGCCGGCGCCGGCGCCAACGTGCTGACCTACGGCTCGGGTGCGGACGCCACGGTCACGCACTCCGCCGACGGCGGCGTGGTGATCATGCAGTCGATGGACGACGTGACCGCCGATGCCACGTCGCTGCAGGACAGCGGCATCGATCAGGCCGGCGACACATCGACGGGAACGGTGACCAGCCCCGGCACGGACACCGGCACCGACACGAGCACCGACACCGGGGCGACGGTCGACACCGGCACCGGAACCTTTGCCGACGGCGCGCTTCTCAACGTCGACGTCAACGTCGACCTGAACGCCGACCTCGCGGCGCCGATCGCCGGCGCGGTCGCGGCCAACGCGAACGTGGCGGCCCCGATCAATGCCGGCGTCGCGGCCAACATCGGCTCCGTCGATTCGACAGCGGACGCGGTGTCGATCCAGGACGCCACCATCACGCAGAGCATGAACGACGTCCACGCAACCGCGGATTCCGATCAGACCTCGAGCATCTCGCAGGGCGGCACCAGCAGCGCGGCCGACGGCGCCACCAGCAGCGCCGGCACGACCTCGAGCGGCACCTCCGGCACCAGCGGCGGCGCCGGCTCTGCTGCCTGACGGCCAACGCTGACGCGGTTCGACGATCGAGGAGTGTCCAGGTGACCGTGACGAGCGAGGGGTCGGCGCCTCCGCAGGAGGTGCTGCGGCGGGCGGACGGCGTCGAACTGATCGGGGAGATGGCGGGATCGGGCTACAAAGTCCCGCCCTCCCTGGTCCGGCGCGCCGACGGCCAGACGATCCAGCTCACGCCGCTGCTCTACGCGATCCTGCGTGAAATCGACGGTGCGCGCACCGCCGACGGGGTCGCGGCCGCGGTGTCCGAGGCCACCGAGCGCACGGTCACCGACGACAACATCCGCCACCTCGTCGACAAGCAGTTGCGGCCATTGGGTCTGCTGGTTCTCCCCGACGGCAGTCAGCCCGCGACCAAGAAGCGAAACCCGTTGCTGGGCTTGCGCTTTCGCTACGCGGTGACCGAACCCGACCGCACCCGCCGGCTCACCGATCCCTTCCGGTTCCTGTTCCGGCCATGGATGGTCGTTCCCCTACTCGCAGTGTTCGCCGTCGTGTGCTGGTGGGTGTTCTTCCGCAAGGGTCTGGCGCACGCCGCCTACGACGCGTTCGAGCGCCCCGGGCTGCTGATCCTCGTGTTCGTCGTGACGATCCTGTCCGCGGGCTTCCACGAGTTCGGGCATGCCGCCGCAGCGCGCTACGGCGGCGCCACGCCGGGCGCCATGGGATTCGGGGTCTACCTGGTCTGGCCGGCGTTCTACACCGACGTGACCGACACCTACCGCCTCGGTCGACGGGCCCGGGTGCGCACCGACCTCGGCGGGCTGTACTTCAACGCGATCGTCGCGGTGGCGATCGCGGGCCTGTGGTGGTGGCTGCGGTACGACGCGCTGCTGCTCGTCGTCGCGACGCAGATCCTGCAGATGCTGCGCCAGCTCGCGCCGATGGTGCGGTTCGACGGCTACCACGTGCTGGCCGACCTGACCGGTGTCCCCGACCTCTACTCGCGGATCAAGCCGACGCTGCTCGGGCTGTTGCCGTGGCGGTGGGGTGACCCGCACGCGCGCATGCTCAAGCCGTGGGCCCGCATCCTTGTCACGGTCTGGGTGCTGGTCGTGGTGCCGATGCTGCTGTCCGCCATCGCCGGCGCGATCCTCGCGTTGCCCCGTCTGCTCGGCTCCGCGTGGTCGGCCCTGGGTACGCAGCGCGATGTGCTCACCAGTTCGTGGGCCGACGGCGACTTCATCCAGGTCGTCGCCCGTGTCCTGGCGATCGTGGCGATCGTCATCCCGGTGGCCGGTGTGCTCTACATGCTGGCCCGGTTCGTGCGGCAGACCGCGCAGGGTGCGTGGAAGACCACGGCGGGCAAGCCGCTGATGCGGGTGCTGGTCGTGCTGGCCGGCGCGGCGATTGCCAGCGGGGTCGCCTATGCGTGGTGGCCGGGGGAGTCGAACTACCGGCCCATCCAGCCGTGGGAGCGGGGCACCGTCGGTGACATCGCCTACGCGCTCGGCATGGAGCGTCTCGGTACGCCACCCTTGCGGTCGGAGCCCACCCGGCCCATCGCCGCGTCGCGGACGATCGCGCCCGGACAGCGCGGTGTGATGCAGGTGATGTGGGATACCCGTACGCCGCTGCCGGCGGCGGGGCAGCCGCGGTTGATGGTCGTCATGATTCCCCGGATCCTGCGCGGCGGTGGCGGACCGGCCGGCGTCACGACGGTGGCCGACAAGGGCTGGGTGTTCCCGGTCGACAAGCCGCTGACCCCCGGGCCCGGCGACAATCAGGCGCTGGCCGTGAACACCCGGAACAACACCGTCGTCTACGAGGCAGCCTTCGCCTTGGTGTGGCAGACCGACGAGGACTACGCAGAGAACATCAACGACGCGGAAGCCTATGCGTCGTGCCGCAATTGCGGTGCAGTCGCCGTGGCCTACCAGGTGGTGTTCGTCATCGACGGCGACGACACCAACGACAACGTGGCCACGCCGCAGAACCTCGCGGGCGCGTTGAGCTACGACTGCATCAACTGCCTGACCTACGCGCTGGCGCAGCAGCTGTTCATCACCGTCGACGAGCCGCTCTCGCCCGGGGCGATGGCGAAGATCGACCAAGTGTGGGCGCGCGTCGGCGCGTTCCAGAAACAGATCGAGGCGGGCCAGGTGAAGCTCGACGACATCCAACCGCAGCTGCAGGCGTACACCGACGAGATCAAGGCCATCGTCGAAGAGGACCAACCCGGCACCTTCTCGACGTCCACGGTCGCGGCCACGACGTCCGCGCCCGCCGCCCCGACGTCCAGCGCGGTGCCGAGTGTGTCGGCCACCCCGGTGGCGACGCTGACCAGTGGAGTTCCGGAACCCAGCGCCAGCGCCGAAGCGTCACCGAGTGAGACGGCCGCCCCGTCGACCTCCGCGGCGCCGACGACGACGGCGGACTCGACGTCGACCGTGGTGGTGTCCGACCCCACTGCAACGGTCGACCCGTCGGCGACGGCCGGTTCGCCGTCGACCGGAACGGCGTCGTCAGGGGACACCACGTCCGGAGGCACGGCGTCGGACGGGGGGACGGCAAGCTCGCCGTGACGCGCCGAACGCACGGTTTCTGACGTCGTCACTCGCGTTTCGCGTCACAAAGCGAACACTCGGCGTGGTGAATTCGAAGAGAGTGCCCCCGGCAGGATTCGAACCTGCGGCCTTCTGCTCCGGAGGCAGACGCTCTATCCCCTGAGCTACGGGGGCGCGTGACGAGACTGCGCCGTTCGGGCGTGGCTAGCGTAGCGCATCCACGAGGGGAAACGGATTCGGGTCGGGAAGGCCCCAGACCATAGGATGGTCCCTCGTGACCCCCGCCGATCTGGCCGAGCTGCTCCGCAGCACCGCTGCAGCGGTGCTCGACGCGCACGGCCTGGACTCCTCCGCGCTGCCGGCCACCGTGACCGTGGAGCGCCCACGCAATCCCGAGCACGGCGACTATGCCACCAACCTGGCGCTGCAGCTCGGCAAGAAGGTCGGCGCCAACCCCCGCGAGCTGGCCGGCTGGCTGGCCGCCGCGCTGGCCGAGCAGGCCGGCATCGCGGCGGCCGACGTCGCCGGGCCCGGGTTCGTCAATCTGCGCATCGAGGCCGCGGCGCAGAACGTCCTGGTCGGCGACGTCATCGCCGCAGGCACCGGCTACGGAACCTCCGGCGAACTGAGTGGCCGCAGGGTCAACCTGGAGTTCGTCTCCGCCAACCCGACCGGACCCATCCACATCGGCGGCACCCGGTGGGCGGCCGTCGGGGACGCGCTGGGCCGGCTCCTCAGCACCCAGGGCGCCGAGGTGGTACGGGAGTACTACTTCAACGACCACGGCGCGCAGATCGACCGGTTCACCAACTCGCTGATCGCCGCCGCCCAGGGCGAGCCGACACCCGAGGACGGCTACGCCGGCTCCTACATCGGCGACATCGCCACCCAGGTGCTCGCCAAGGAACCCGACGCGCTGAGCCTGCCCGCCGAGCAGATGCGGGAGACCTTCCGCGCGATCGGCGTGAACCTGATGTTCGACCACATCAAGGCCTCGCTGCACGAGTTCGGCACCGACTTCGACGTCTACACCCACGAAGACTCCATGCACACCTCCGGTCGGGTGGACCAGGCCATCGCGAAGCTGCGCGAGAACGGTTCCATCTACGAAGCCGACGGAGCGGTGTGGCTGCGCACCACCGACTACGGCGACGACAAGGACCGCGTCGTCATCAAGAGCGACGGCCAGCCGGCCTACATCGCCGGTGACCTCGCCTACTTCCTGGACAAGCGCCAGCGCGGCTTCGACCTGTGCATCTACATGCTGGGCGCCGACCACCACGGCTACATCGCCCGTCTCAAGGCCGCCGCGGCCGCGCTCGGTGACGACCCCGACACCGTCGAAGTGCTCATCGGCCAGATGGTCAACCTCGTGCGCGACGGTCAGCCCGTCCGGATGAGCAAGCGGGCCGGCACCGTGATCACCCTCGACGACCTGGTCGAGGCGATCGGCGTCGACGCCGCGCGCTACGCGCTGATCCGCAGTTCGGTCGACACCCCGATCGACATCGACCTCGCGCTGTGGTCGTCGGCGTCGGCCGAAAACCCGGTCTACTACGTGCAATACGCGCACGCCCGGCTGTGCGCGCTGGCCCGCAACGCCGCCGAACTGGGGATCGCGCCCGACACCGCGCACCTCGACCTGCTCACTCACGACAAAGAAGGCACGCTGATCCGCAACATCGGCGAGTTCCCGCGCGTGCTCGCCACCGCCGCGGCGCTGCGTGAACCGCACCGGGTGTCGCGCTATCTCGAGGATTTCGCCGGGGACTATCACCGTTTCTACGACTCCTGCCGCGTCCTGCCGCAGGGCGACGAGGAGCCCGGTGAGTTGCACGCCGCGCGGTTGGCCCTGTGTGCGGCCACCCGCCAGGTCATCGCCAACGGACTGGGCATTCTCGGCGTCAGCGCCCCGGAGCGGATGTGATCGCCCATCCCGCCGGCCCCCGCCACGCCGAAGAGGTCCACCACGCCGGCGCCCCGGATCGCCCGCAGACCGCGGCCGAGGTCGCCGCGCTCGCCCCGAATGTGTGGCCCCGCAACGCCGTTCGCCGTGACGGCGGTGTCGTGACGATCGCCGGTGTGCCGGTGTCCGACATCGCCGCCGAGTACGGCACCCCGGTCTTCGTCATCGACGAGGACGACTTCCGCACCCGCTGCCGCCAGATCTCGGCGGCGTTCGGCGGCGGCGACCACGTGCGCTACGCCGCCAAGGCATTCCTGTGCACCGAGGTGGCGCGGTGGATCGCCGAGGAGGGCCTGTCGCTGGACGTGGCCAGTGGCGGCGAGCTGGCGGTCGCGCTGCACGCGGGCTTTCCCGCGGAGCGAATCGCCCTGCACGGCAACAACAAATCGATCGACGAGCTGACCGCCGCGGTCAAGGCGGGCATCGAGCACGTGGTGGTCGACTCGATGACCGAGATCGAGCGGCTGGACGCGATCGCCGGTGATGCGGGCGTCGTGCAGGACGTGCTGATCCGTGTCACGGTGGGCGTCGAGGCGCACACCCACGAGTTCATCTCCACCGCGCACGAGGATCAGAAGTTCGGGTTGTCGCTGGCTAGTGGTGCGGCAATGGCCGCCGTGCGCAAGGTGTTCGAGGCCGACCACCTGCGTCTGGTCGGGTTGCACAGCCACATCGGTTCCCAGATCTTCGACGTCGCCGGCTTCGAACTGGCCGCGCACCGCGTGATCGGGCTGCTGCGCGACGTCGTCGCCGAGTTCGGTGTCGACAAGACCGCCCAGATGTCGATCGTCGACCTCGGTGGTGGGCTGGGCATCTCGTATCTGCCCTCCGACGATCCGCCGCCGATGGAGGACCTCGCGGCCAAGATCGGGTCGATCGTCGAGCAGGAGTCGGCCGCCGTCGGCCTGCCCGCGCCGAAGCTCGTGGTGGAACCGGGACGCGCCATCGCCGGCCCGGGCACCATCACCCTGTACGAGGTCGGCACCGTCAAGGACGTGGCCGTCGCCGCGGATCGGCAGCGGCGCTACGTCAGCGTCGACGGCGGGATGAGCGACAACATCAGGACCTCGCTGTACGGGGCCGAGTACGACGTCCGGCTGCTCTCGCGCGCCGGCGACGCCGCCCCGGCGCTGTGCCGGGTGGTCGGTAAACACTGCGAGAGCGGCGACATCGTGGTGCGCGATGCATGGCTGCCCGACGACGTCCGCCCGGGCGACCTGCTCGGCGTCGCCGCCACGGGCGCATACTGCTATTCGATGTCGAGCCGGTACAACCTGATCGGCCGGCCGGCCGTGGTGGCCGTGCGCGACGGGCGAACCCGCCTGATCCTGCGCCGGGAGACGGTCGACGATCTGTTGAGTCTGGAAGTGAGGTGACGCGGTGAGCGACGACAAGGGCCGCGAAATCGGGGTGGCCGTGCTCGGTCTGGGCAACGTGGGCAGCGAGGTGGTGCGCATCATCGAGCAGAGCGCGGCCGACCTGACCGCGCGGATCGGGGCACCGCTGGCGCTGCGCGGCGTCGGGGTCCGCCGGGTCGCCGACGACCGCGGCGTGCCGGTGGAGCTTCTCACCGACGACATCGACGAGCTGGTGTCCCGCGACGACGTCGACATCGTCGTCGAACTGATGGGCCCCGTGGAACCCGCGCGCAAGGCCATCCTGGCCGCGCTCGAGCGGGGCAAGTCGGTGGTCACCGCGAACAAGGCGCTGATGGCGGTGTCGGCCGGGGAGCTGGCGCAGGCCGCCGAGAACGCGCACGTGGATCTCTACTTCGAGGCCGCCGTCGCCGGCGCCATCCCGGTCATCCGGCCGCTGACCCAGTCGCTGGCCGGTGACACGGTGCTGCGGGTCGCCGGCATCGTCAACGGCACCACCAACTACATCCTCTCCGAGATGGACAGCACCGGTGCCGATTACGGCAGCGCCCTCGCCGACGCCAGCGCGCTGGGCTACGCCGAGGCCGATCCGACCGCCGACGTCGAGGGTTACGATGCGGCCGCCAAGGCGGCCATCCTCGCCTCGATCGCGTTCCACACCCGGGTCACCGCCGACGACGTCTACCGCGAGGGCATCACGAAGGTGACATCGGCCGACTTCGCGTCGGCGCGCGCTCTGGGCTGCACCATCAAGCTGTTGGCGATCTGCGAGCGGCTCACCAACGACGAGGGTCAACAACGGGTTTCGGCCCGGGTGTACCCGGCCCTCGTGCCGTTGGACCATCCGCTGGCGTCGGTCAACGGTGCCTTCAACGCTGTCGTGGTGGAAGCCGAGGCGGCCGGCCGGCTGATGTTCTACGGCCAGGGCGCCGGGGGAGCACCCACCGCGTCGGCCGTGCTGGGTGATCTGGTGATGGCCGCCCGCAACCGCGTTCAGGGGGGCCGTGGCCCCCGCGAGTCCAAATACGCGAAGCTGCCCGTGGCGCCCATCGGGTTCATCCCGACCCGCTACTACGTCAACATGAACGTCACCGACCGCCCCGGCGTGCTGTCGGCCGTCGCGGCCGAGTTCTCCAAGCGTGAGGTGAGCATCGCGGAGGTGCGCCAGGAGGGCATGGTCGACGAGGGTGGCCAGCGTTGCGGCGCACGCATCGTCGTGGTGACCCACCAGGCCACCGACGCCGCACTGTCGGAAACCGTTGCGGCACTGGCCGATCTAGAGGTCGTGTCGAGCATCAACAGCGTCCTGCGGATGGAAGGGACCACCGAGTGAGCACCACCCGTGCCGTGCACCAGCCCTGGCCGGGCCTGATCGAGGCGTACCGCGAGCGGCTGCCCGTCGACGACGCCTGGACCCCGATCACCCTGCGCGAGGGTGGCACCCCGCTGCTGCCGGCGCCGCGATTGAGCGAATACACCGGGTGCACCGTGCATCTGAAGGTCGAGGGTCTCAATCCCACCGGCTCGTTCAAGGACCGCGGTATGACGATGGCGGTCACCGAAGCGGTGGCGCGCGGTCAGCAGGCGGTGCTGTGCGCGTCGACGGGCAACACGTCTGCCTCGGCCGCGGCCTACGCCGCACGTGCGGGCATCACCTGTGCGGTGCTGGTGCCGCAGGGCAAGATCGCGTTGGGCAAGCTCGCCCAGGCGGTCATGCACGGCGCCAAGATCATCCAGATCGACGGGAACTTCGACGACTGCCTGGAACTGGCGCGCAAGCTGACCGCCGACTTCCCGACGGTGTCACTGGTCAACTCCGTCAACCCGTTCCGGATCGAGGGTCAGAAGACCGCCGCGTTCGAGATCGTCGACGCGCTCGGTGACGCGCCGGATGTGCACGCGCTGCCGGTCGGCAACGCAGGCAACATCACCGCGTACTGGAAGGGGTACACCGAGTACCACCGGGACGGCCTGGCCGGCCGGCTGCCGCGCATGCTCGGCACCCAGGCCGCCGGCGCCGCGCCACTCGTCCTCGGGGAGCCGGTCAGCGACCCGGAGACCATCGCCACCGCGATCCGCATCGGCTCGCCCGCGTCGTGGACCCAGGCCGTCGAAGCCCAGCAGCAGTCCGACGGGCGCTTCCTGGCCGCCACCGACGAGGAGATCCTCGCCGCCTACCACCTGGTCGCCCGCGCCGAGGGCGTGTTCGTCGAGCCCGCGTCGGCAGCCAGCATCGCGGGTCTGCTGAAGTCGATCGAAGACGGTTGGGTCGCCAAGGGTTCCACGGTGGTGTGCACCGTGACCGGCAACGGCCTGAAGGATCCCGACACCGCGCTCAAGGGCATGCCCGCCGTCATCCCGGTACCCGTCGATCCGGTCGCCGTGGTGGCGAAGCTCGGTCTGGTGTAAGAACGCCCGTGACCCGCACCCTGCCTCCCGGACTGACGGCCACCGCGGTGGTCGCAGCGTCCAGCGCCAACCTCGGCCCCGGCTTCGACAGCATGGGTCTGGCGGTCAGCCTGTACGACGAAATCGTGGTCGAGACAACGGAATCCGGCCTCGTTGTCGAGGTCCGCGGCGAGGGTGAGGGCCAGGTGCCGCTGGACCGCACCCACCTCGTCGTGCGCGCCATCGAGCGGGGCCTGCGGGAGACCTCGGTGTCGGCCGCCGGGCTGATCGTGCGCTGCACCAACGCCATCCCACACTCCCGCGGGCTCGGATCGTCGGCTGCTGCGGTGGTCGGCGGCCTCGCGGCAGCCAATGGTCTTGCCGCACAGGCAGGTTCGGTTCCGATGAGCACCGAAGCGCTGGTGCAGGTCTCCTCGGAATTCGAAGGGCATCCCGACAACGCCTCGGCCGCGGTGCTGGGCGGAGCCGTGGTCTCCTGGACCGAGAACATCGCCGGCGCGGCTCGCTATGCGGCCGCCCCGATCCGGTTGCATCCCGACATCACGTTGTTCACCGCGGTCCCCGCGGTGCGGTCCTCCACGGCCGAAACGCGGATCCTGCTGCCGGAACAGGTCAGCCACGTCGACGCGCGCTTCAACGTGAGCCGTGCGGCCCTGCTCGTCGTCGCCCTGACCGAACGGCCCGACCTGCTGATGGCGGCGACCGAGGACCTGCTGCACCAGCCGCAGCGC
This sequence comes from Mycolicibacterium chubuense, assembly GCF_001044255.1. Lineage (GTDB taxonomy): Bacteria > Actinomycetota > Actinomycetes > Mycobacteriales > Mycobacteriaceae > Mycobacterium > Mycobacterium chubuense. The sequence continues at coordinate 48,386 of NZ_JYNX01000034.1, read as the reverse complement.
GCTCCGGCGATGCCGGCGTCGGCGGAATACCTCGCGGTGCTGCGGCGTTGTGGGGTGGCAGCGGTGCTGTCAGGTGCCGGGCCTGCAGTGCTGGCACTGAGCACTCGGACCGAACTGCCGGGGGAGGCCCTGGAGTTCGGTCGAAAGCTGGGGTTCTCGGTCGCGAGGACACCCGTCGGACACGGTGTGAAGTGGTCGTCCGGGGTGGCCGTCCGGCCCTGAGCATGGCTTACCCGGTCAGTCACACACGCAACAGGCGAATCACGGTGTTTCTTGCTTCCGGCCCAGATGCGGGTTATTCTCGCTCTCGTCCAGCAATCGCAGCGTCTCTACCTGCGCCGACTGCGGAGACCTCAGGACAACCCCTTCTCTCAGGTGCTCAATTTGTGGACTGACGGTTGCGCCGTATCCCGGCGAACCCCGGCGATCACCGTTGCAGTGGCAATGGTGTGACCTCCGCGTTCAGCGGATCGACTGGACGCACAGAACCCCCGCGTGACGAAAGTTCAGCGAGGGAAGAAAGGAAATCCGTGACTGATACGGACCTCATCACGGCTGGCGACAGCACCGGCAGCGATGCGCTGCCCACGGCCGTGGCCACAGACACCCCGTCCGCGCCTGCCGCGGCCCCAGCGCGCCGCGGCGCGCTGACCAGCCTCGTACTGCCTGAACTGCGTGCGATGGCCAAGGAGATCGGCGTCGAAGGCGCCTCCGGGATGCGCAAGAGCGAACTCATCGCGGCCATCCGCGAACGGCGCGGCGAGAAGAACGGCGGCGCTCCGGCCGCCGAGTCCGCCCCGAACCAACAGGCGCCGGCCGCCGACACTGCAGCCGAGCAGGCGCCGGCCGCCCCGCCGCGTCGCGAGCGGCGCTCCGCCTCCCGCGAGCAGGGCGGTCCTGCGGCTGCCGACCAGCCCAAGGGTCGAGACGATGCGCGCCCGGAGGCCGCCGAGAAGGCTGCCGACACCGCTGAGCGCAAGACCGACGAGGGTCGCAGCCAGAACCGGCAGGACAATGCGAGCCGGCAGGACAATCAGGGTCGCCAGGACCAGTCCGAGAAGACCGACCGCGGCCAGAACGACGGCGGCGGTCGCAATCAGAACGAGGGCGGCGGCCGTCAGAACGATGGCGGCGGGCGCGGCCAGAACGACGGCGGCGGTCGCAATCAGAACGAGGGCGGCGGCCGTCAGAACGACCGCAATCAGAACGATGGCGGCGGGCGCGGCCAGAACGACGCCCAGCGCGGCGGCGGCGACAACGACGACGACGACAGCCGGCAGGGCCGTCGCGGCCGCCGGTTCCGCGATCGCCGGCGCCGTGAGCGCGGCGGTGAAGGTGGCGGCGGAAACGACCGCGACACCGAACTGCGCGAGGACGACGTCGTCCAGCCGGTCGCCGGCATCCTCGACGTGCTCGACAACTACGCGTTCGTCCGCACCTCGGGGTACCTGGCCGGGCCGAACGACGTGTACGTGTCGATGAACATGGTGCGCAAGAACGGTCTGCGCCGCGGTGACGCGGTGACCGGTGCGGTGCGCGTCCCCAAGGACGGGGACGGCGGGGGACAGAACTCCCGGCAGAAGTTCAACCCGCTGGTCCGCCTCGACTCGGTCAACGGCAAGCCGGTCGAGGAGGCTCGCAACCGGCCGGAGTTCACCAAGCTCACCCCGCTCTACCCGAACCAGCGGCTGCGCCTGGAGACCAGCGGCGACAAGCTGACCACCCGCGTGATCGACCTGATCATGCCGATCGGCAAGGGGCAGCGCGCCCTGATCGTGTCGCCGCCCAAGGCCGGCAAGACCACGATCATGCAGGACATCGCCAACGCGATCACCCGCAACAACCCCGAGTGCCACCTGATGGTCGTGCTCGTCGACGAGCGGCCCGAAGAGGTCACCGACATGCAGCGTTCGGTCAAGGGTGAGGTCATCGCCTCGACCTTCGACCGGCCGCCGTCAGACCACACCCAGGCCGCCGAACTCGCGATCGAGCGGGCCAAGCGTCTGGTCGAGCAGGGCAAGGACGTCGTCGTGCTGCTCGACTCGATCACCCGTCTGGGCCGCGCCTACAACAACGCCTCACCGGCGTCGGGCCGCATCCTGTCCGGTGGTGTCGACTCGACCGCGTTGTACCCGCCGAAGCGCTTCCTCGGCGCGGCGCGCAACATCGAGGAGGGCGGCTCGCTGACGATCATCGCCACGGCCATGGTCGAGACGGGGTCCACGGGCGACACGGTCATCTTCGAGGAGTTCAAGGGCACGGGTAACGCCGAGCTCAAGCTCGACCGCAAGATCGCCGAGCGCCGGGTGTTCCCCGCGGTGGATGTCAACCCGTCCGGCACCCGCAAGGACGAGCTGCTGCTCTCGCCCGACGAGTTCGCGATCGTGCACAAGCTGCGCCGGGTGCTGTCCGGGCTGGACCCGCATCAGGCCATCGACCTGCTGATGAGCCAGCTGCGCAAGACCAAGAACAACTACGAGTTCCTGGTCCAGGTCTCGAAGAACACCCCCGGCGGCAACGGCGACGACTGACGTCAGCGGTAGGGATCGGTGATCTCGCGTAGCGAGATCAACGCCGCCCGCAGTGCCTCGAAGGACTCCCGGCCGAGATGGTCGCGCCACTGGCGTTCCACGCGCGCGACCTCCTCGGCGGCCGTCCGGCAGAGGTCGGCGCCCTTGTCGCTCAACGTCACCAGCCGCGCCCTCGCATCGCTCGGGTCGGGTCGACGGACGACGTAGCCCGCCCGTTCGAGCTGGTCGACCAGCGCGCCGGCGGTCTGCTTGGTCACCCGCGTCTGCTCGGCGAGGTCGGTGAGCCGGGATCCGCCGGGGTTCAGCCGCTGGAGCAGCCGCGACTGCGCGACGGTCACATCGGTGACGCCCGAGCGGGCCAGCGCTGCCATCACCCTGCTCTCGGCATCGCGATGCGCGATGAACATCAACGTCGCCGTCCCGGGCAGTTCGGTCACACCCGTTGACTTTAGTACGAGGATCTGACTAATTTAGTCAGAATTCCTAACTATCGGAGGGCTTCGTGGACGAACACACCGTCTGGCGCCACATCGGCACCCAGCGCCGCGAGCTCGCCGACCTGATCGAGGGGCTGGACACCGACCCGCGCGTCTGGGCCACCCCGTCGCTGTGCGAGGGCTGGACCGTGCGGGACGTGGCCGCCCATCTCACCCACGGAACCCTCCCGCTGCCCCGGATGCTCTTCGAGGCCACGCGCAGCGGCTTCCGGTTCGACGCCGTGGTCGACCGCATGGCCCGCGCCGACCGCAGCACCCCGACCCAGATCGCGTCGACGTTGCGTTCGGTGGCCGACTCCCGACGCCATCCGCCCGGCACATCGGCGGTCGAACCGCTGATCGACCTGCTGGTGCACGGGCAGGACCTGTGTGTCCCGCTGGGCATCGACCGCCCGGTGCCCGCCGATGCCGCCGTCACCGCCGCACAGCGGGTGTGGGACATGGGCTTCCCGTTCCGCGCCCGTCGCCGCTACGTGGGCCGGCGCCTGGTGGCCACCGATGCCGACTTCGCGGTCGGGGAGGGGCGGGAGGTGGCCGCGCCGATCCGCGATCTGCTCCTGCTGCTCACCGGCAGGCGGGTTGCTGTCGCCGGCGCCGGATAGGTCAGTTGGCCGGTTCGGCCCGCAGACCGGCGACGATGTAGCGGCGCGCGTGCCGCAGGACGGACTCGTGGTCGTCGAGGTCGCACTGCTCACCCGGTACGGTCGCGAGGCTCATCATGATGCGGGCGATCCATTCGGCCGCCTCGGCGCAGTCGGTATCCGGATGGATCTCCCCGCTGTCGACGGCCGCCTGCAGGTAGGGCACCCAGAACGCGGCGATCTCGGGGATGAGGCCGCGCACGCCCAGGCCCACGCACGCGGTGAACGCCTCCGGCTCCTCCTGGCGCAGCTTGAGCACCAGCGCCCCGGGGGTCTCGGACTCCCGGCGCGCCAGCGCCACGCCGACCGCGATCCGCTGATCGAGCCCGGTCACCGCGTCCAGCCGGGTGCGCGACTCGGTCCAGAACGCCTCGTTGAGACGGACGATGGCCGCTCCGAGCAGCTCGGCCTTGTCCGGGAAGTGCCGGTAGAGCCAGCCGCGGCTGACGCCGGCCACCTCGGCGACCTCGGAGACGGTCGTGGCGCGGATTCCCTTCTCGGTCAGGCACTTTTCGGCCGCGTCGATCAGCCGGTCCCGAACGGACCGCGCTCCGGGTCTGCCGGCCGGCGCGGCCGCGGAATCCGTCACTGATTCTGTCCCGGTGTCCACGCTCACCGCCTTATCTTCGCAAATGACCGGCTCATCGTCGGTGATGTACGCTGCGCGCGGTTGGTCCAGAAGACACATCGCGAGATCTGTTCACAAGGGGGACGAGTGGCCGAGACGGTGCAACAGCTGCTCCGGGAACTCCGAAGTGACGATGGTGTGGCGGTCACCTATGACGGGCAGCGCTGGACCTGGCGCGAGCACCTGGCCGAAGCGGAGGCCCAGGCTGCGGCGTTGATCGCGATCGCCGATCCCGACCGCCCGCTCCACGTCGGCGTCCTGCTCGGCAACACCCCCGACATGCTCACGGCGATGGCTGCCGCCGGTCTGGGCGGGTACGTGGTGTGCGGCATCAACGACACCCGCCGCGGCGAGGCGCTCCTGCGCGATGTCCGGCGGGCCGACTGCCAGATCCTCCTCACCGACGACACGCACCTCGGTCTGCTGGCCGGTCTGGACCTCACCGGGCTGCGCCTCCTCGTGGTCGGCAGCGGGGAGTGGAAGGAACTGCTGACCCAGGCCGGCGCGCTGACACCCCATCGCGAGGTCGGTGCCACCGACACCTTCATGTTGATCTTCACGTCCGGAACCAGCGGCGATCCGAAGGCCGTCAAGATGATGCACGCGATGGTGCTGCTGGCCGGCGCGGCGCTGGCCGGCCGCTACGAGCTCACCGCCGACGACGTCTGCTACCTGTCCATGCCGCTGTTCCACAGCAACGCGGTGCTCGCCGGCTGGTCGGTGGCGCTGAACTCCGGTGCGGCGATGGCCCCCGCCCGCTTCAGCGCCTCCCGATTCCTCGACGACGTCCGCCGGTACGGCGTCACCTACATGAACTACGTCGGCAAGCCGCTGGCCTACATCCTGGCCAGCCCGGAGCGGCCTGACGATCACGACAATCCGCTGCGGGTCGCCTTCGGTAACGAAGCCGGTGACCGGGACATCGCGGAGTTCGCGCGCCGCTTCGATTGCGAGGTCTGGGACGGCTTCGGGTCCACCGAGAATGCGGTCACCGTGACCCGCGAGGACGGCTGCCCGCCAGGCTCGATCGGCAAGGGCTTCCCGGGCGTGGCCATCTACGACCCGGCGACGATCACCGAATGCGCCGTCGCCGAGTTCGACGAGCACGGCGCGCTGGTCAACGGCGATGCCGCCATCGGGGAACTGGTCAACACGCAGGGCGCCGGTATGTTCGCCGGCTACTACAACGATCGGGACGCCACCGACGAGCGGATGCGGCACGGCATGTTCTGGTCCGGCGACCTGGCCTACCGGGACGCCGACGGCTGGATCTACCTGGCCGGCCGGACCGCCGACTGGATGCGGGTGGACGGCGAGAACATGACCGCGGCGCCGATCGAACGCATCCTGATCCGCCAGCCCGCGATCAACCAGGTCGCCGTCTACCCGGTGCCCGACGAGCATGTCGGCGATCAGGTGATGGCCGCTCTCGTGCTGGGAGGCGCTGCCACGCTGACGCCCGACGAGTTCGGCACGTTCCTCGCCGCGCAGCCGGATCTTTCGCCGAAGGCCTGGCCGCGCCATGTCTGGATCGCCGACGCGCTGCCCAGCACCGCCACCAACAAGGTGCTCAAGCGCGAACTGGTCGCCCTGGGCACCGAACCGGCGGGCAGGCGGCTCTGGCGCCGCGACGGCCGCACCTACTCCGAGGTCGGCGCGCAGGAATAGGGGCCGCCGGGTGCGTGTTTAGGCTGTTGGCGGTTGACCTGGCATAATGGGCCGCCGACACCTCGGTTCCGGTTCACGCCGCAGCATCCCGACTTGGGTTGGCGACCCGGGGCCCACGATCGAAGAGGAAACCATGAAATCGGGCATTCACCCTGACTATGTCGAGACCACGGTGCTGTGCGGCTGTGGTGCGAGCTTCACCACCCGCAGCACGAAGAAGAGCGGCAACATCACCGTCGAGGTCTGCTCGCAGTGCCACCCGTTCTACACCGGCAAGCAGAAGATCCTCGACAGCGGCGGCCGCGTCGCGCGCTTCGAGAAGCGCTACGGCAAGCGGACCAAGTCTGCTGGGGCTTCCGACGCCAACTAGCTGACCGATCGGCGCCCGCTCTGCTGCTGTATGCGCAGGCCGGGCGCCGTTTCGTGGGTAGGGTACGACCGCGCGAGGCCAAGGAGGCGAGATGAGCGACACCGCATCGGCGATCGATGCCATCCTTGCCGAGCACGCCGAGCTGGAACTGCGGCTGTCCGAACCCGAACTGCACGCCGATCCCGCCGCCGCCCGCAAGGTCGGTCGGCGGTTCGCGCAGATCTCGCCGATCGTGGCCACCTACCGCAAGCTCGAGACCGCGCGAGGTGATCTGGAGGCCGCCCGCGAACTCGCCGCCGACGACACATCGTTCGCCGCGGAGGTCGACGAACTGACGGCGACGGTCGAGCGGCTCGAGACCTCCCTGACCGACTTGCTCGCGCCGCGCGACCCCCATGACGCCGACGACATCGTGCTCGAGGTGAAGTCCGGTGAAGGCGGCGAGGAGTCCGCGTTGTTCGCGGCCGACCTCGCGCGCATGTACACCCGCTACGCCGAACGGCACGGCTGGACCGTGACCGTGCTCGACGAGACCGCATCCGACCTCGGCGGCTACAAGGACGCGACGCTGTCCATCCGCAGTAGGGGCGATGCCGCCGACGGGGTGTGGTCGCGCCTGAAGTTCGAAGGCGGCGTCCACCGCGTCCAGCGGGTGCCGGTCACCGAGTCGCAGGGGCGCGTCCACACCTCCGCGGCGGGCGTGCTGGTGTACCCCGAGCCAGAGGAAGTCGAGCAGGTGCAGATCGACGAGTCCGATCTGCGCATCGACGTCTACCGGTCCTCGGGCAAGGGCGGTCAGGGCGTGAACACCACCGACTCGGCGGTGCGCATCACGCATCTGCCCACCGGCATCGTCGTCACCTGCCAGAACGAGCGGTCGCAGTTGCAGAACAAGGCGCGCGCGATGCAGGTGCTCGCCGCCCGGCTGCAGTCATTGGCCGAGGAGCAGGCCCAGGCCGACGCGTCGGCCGACCGCGCGAGCCAGATCCGCACCGTCGACCGCAGCGAGCGCATCCGGACCTACAACTTCCCGGAGAACCGCATCGCCGACCACCGGATCAACTTCAAGGCCCACAACCTCGACCAGGTCCTCGACGGGGACCTTGATCCCTTGTTCGACGCGCTGGCCGCGGCCGACCGGCAGGCCCGGCTGCAGAGCGCCTCGTGAGCGTCGCCGACAGGCCCGTGACGATGCGTCAGCTGATCGACGCCGCCACGGACGAGTTGGCCGCCGCAGGAGTCGGGTCACCGCGCGTCGACGCCGAACTGCTCGCCGCCCATGCCGCGGGGACCGACCGTGGCCGGCTCACCTTCACCGCCCTCGACGACGATGTCGCCGAACGCTTCGGCGGACTCGTCGCCCGGCGCGCCGAGCGCATCCCGCTGCAGCACCTCACCGGTACCGCGGCGTTCGGTCCGGTCGACCTGCACGTCGGCCCCGGGGTGTTCGTCCCGCGGCCCGAGACCGAGGCGCTGCTGGAGTGGGCGCTGGCCCAGCCCCTGCCGCCCGAGGCGGTGATCGTCGACCTGTGCACCGGCTCGGGTGCGCTGGCCGTCGCGCTGGCTGCCGGGCGCCCGACCGCGCGGGTGATCGGCGTCGACGACTCCGCCGAGGCCCTGACCTACGCCCGCCGCAACACCGCCGGCACGGCGGTGGAACTGCTGTGCGCCGACGCCACCGCATCCGACCTTCTCGCCGACCTCGACGGCGCCGTCGATCTCCTGGTGGCCAACCCGCCCTACATCCCCGCCGATGCAGAGCTGGAACCCGAAGTGGCGCTCCATGATCCGGCGCACGCGTTGTACGGCGGCCCGGACGGGATGGCGGTGATCGACCGGATCGTCGACGTCGCCGCGCGGTTGCTGCGCCCCGGCGGCCTTTGCGCCGTCGAGCACGACGACACCACCTCGCAGCGCACCGTGGAAGCGTTCGCCGGCACCGGACACTTCGGCAGCGTGACGGCGCGACGCGACCTCACCGGGCGGCCACGCTTCGTGACCGCCGTGCGGAGCGAGTGAGAGGCTGGAAGACGTGAGCGAACAGTTCGACTGCGCCGTCCCCGGCGAGCGCGAGACGGGCATCGCGTCGGCGATCAGCGCACTCAAGGGCGGCCGCCTCGTCGTGATGCCCACCGACACCGTCTACGGCATCGGCGCCGACGCCTTCGACAGCGACGCCGTCGCCGCGCTGCTGGCGGCCAAGGGGCGCGGGCGCGACATGCCGGTGCCTGTGCTGGTGGGCTCCTGGGACACCATCGGCGGCCTGGTGTACTCGGTGCCGCAGAGCGCCCAGGAGTTGATCCGCGCGTTCTGGCCCGGCGCGCTCAGCCTCGTCGTACGGCAGGCTCCGTCGCTGCAGTGGGATCTCGGCGACGCCAACGGAACCGTCATGCTGCGGATGCCGCTGCATCCCGTGGCGATCGAACTGCTGCGCGAGGTCGGCCCGATGGCCGTCTCGAGCGCCAACATCTCGGGTCGGCCGCCGGCGGTCACCGTCGCGCAGGCCCGCGATCAGTTGGGCGACCTGGTCGAGGTGTACCTCGACGGCGGTCCGGCCGAGCAGCAGGCCGCGTCGACAATCGTCGACCTGACCGGCGCGCATCCCCGGGTGCTGCGGCAGGGTCCGGTGTCCGCGGAAGCCATCGCCGCCGTGCTGGGCGTGGAGGCCGCGAGCCTGACCGCCACGACGGACTGACCGTGTCGTCGACGCTGCTGGCACTCACCGACCGAGGGGCGGGCGTACCGCTGCGGGAGCTGGCGCTCGTCGGCCTGACCGCGACGATCATCACCTACCTCGCCACCGGCTGGGTGCGGGTGCTGGCGACCCGCTGGGGTGCGGTGGCCTATCCGCGGGAACGCGACGTCCACCTGCAACCGACCCCGCGGATGGGCGGCCTCGCGATGTACGTGGGCGTGGTGTTCGCGGTGCTGCTGGCCTCCCAGCTGCCGGCGCTGACACGCGGCTTCGTCTACTCCTCGGGCCTTCCGGCGGTCGTCGTCGCGGGCGGCCTGATCATGGTCGTCGGGCTCATCGACGACCGGTGGGGGCTCGACGCGCTGACCAAGTTCGCCGGCCAGATCACGGCGGCCAGCGTGATGGTCACGATGGGCGTCGCGTGGAGCGTGCTCTACATCCCGATCGGCGGCGTCGGCACCATCGTGCTGGACCAGGTCGCGTCGATCCTGCTGACGCTGGCGCTGACCGTCGCGATCGTGAACGCGATGAACTTCGTCGACGGACTCGACGGGCTGGCGGCCGGGCTGGGACTGATCACCGCGTCGGCGATCTGCATCTTCTCGATCGGTTTGCTGCGCGATCACGGCGGCGACGTGCTGTACTACCCGCCCGCGGTGATCTCCGTGGTGCTCGCGGGCGCGTGTCTGGGCTTCCTGCCGCACAACTTCCACAAGGCCCGAATCTTCATGGGCGACTCCGGCTCCATGCTGATCGGCCTGATGTTGGCCGCCGCGTCGACCACCGCCGCGGGGCCGATCTCGCAGACGGCCTACGGCGCACGGGACGTCTTCGCGCTGCTGTCACCCTTCCTGCTCGTGGTCGCGGTGATGTTCGTGCCCGCCCTCGACATGCTGCTCGCGATCATCCGCCGCACCCGCGCGGGGCTGAGCCCGTTCAGCCCGGACAAGATGCACCTGCATCACCGACTGCTCGAGATCGGGCACTCCCATCGCCGCGTCGTGCTGCTGATCTACCTGTGGGTCGGCATCGTGGCCCTGGGCGCGGCGAGCACGATCTTCTTCGATCCCCGGCACACCGCGGCGGTCATGGCGGCGGCGATCGTGATCGCGGTCGTGGTCACGCTGATCCCGTTGCTGAGACGACGGGACGACCCCGCCGACGACGCGACCAGCGAGGTGTACGACAAAAAGTAGTAGGTCGCGTTTTGTGGCTCTCACCATGTGTTAGGGTTTGGTGAGAACCCGAATTGACCTCGCGGGTTGCCGGCCCCCGGGCCGTCGGCGCCAGTCTTTCTGGCACCGCTCGGAACGGACAAACGACCGACAGATCGACCGACCACAGGAGCTGCCCCTTGGGTGATTCCCGCGCGCCCGTCGCCCTCCGATACGCTACGGACGCTCACAGGAATCATCGGGACCGGCTCCTTCGAACTCCATACGACGACCGCGGGATTGAGGTGAAGCAGTGACGACGCCAGCGCAGGACGCGCCGTTGGTGTTTCCGTCCGTGGCCTTCCGGCCGCTGCGCCTGCTTCTCATCTGCGCGGCCGTCTCGGGCCTGATCACGCTCGCCGCAGCGCTCGTCGGCTATCCGCTGTTCGGCCTGTTCTTCGCGATCGGCATGGCCCTCGGCCTGACCAACGCCCTGATGGTCCGTCGCGCGGTCGAGTCGATCACCGCCGACGATCACCCGCTGAAGAAGAAGATGGCGCTCAACTCGGCCTCGCGTCTGTTGGCGATCACCGTCGTCGGGCTGACCATCGCGTTCGTTTTCCGTCCGATGGGCCTCGGCGTGCTCTTCGGTCTGGCACTGTTCCAGGTGGTCCTCGTCCTCAGCACCTCCCTGCCGGTTCTCAAGAAGCTCCGCGCAGGCGACGGTGATCAGGCCGCGGACCCCGCTCCCGACGCTTCGACATCCAACGACGGATAGCTCAAGGACTGATTCGTAGATGACTGAAAGTGTGCTCGCCCTCGAGGTTGGTCACCACATCGAGCAGAAGTGGTTCGGCCTGACGGTCAACGTGGACACCGTGTTGTCCACCGCGATCGCGGGTGCCATCGTCATCGCGCTGGCGTTCTTCCTGCGCGCCAAGGTCACCTCGACCGGCGTGCCCGGCGGCGTCCAGTTGTTCTTCGAGGCGATCACCATCCAGATGCGCAACCAGGTGGAGAGCGCGATCGGGATGCGCATCGCGCCGTTCGTGCTGCCGCTCGCGGTCGCGCTGTTCTGCTTCATCCTGTTCGCGAACTGGCTGTCGGTGTTGCCGGTGCAGTACACCGATTCCGAGGGCGTCACCACCGAGCTGATCAAGCCGCCGGCTTCGGACATCAACTTCGTGCTCGCGCTCGCAGTGTTCGTGTTCATCTGCTATCACCTGGCCGGCATCTGGCGGCGCGGCATCATCGGTCACCCCATCAAGGTCGCCAAGGGCCACGTGGCCTTCCTCGCGCCGATCAACATCGTCGAGGAGATCGCCAAGCCGATCTCGCTGTCGCTGCGACTCTTCGGCAACATCTTCGCCGGCGGCATCATGGTCGGTCTGATCGCGCTGTTCCCGGCGTGGATCATGTGGCTGCCCAACGCGATCTGGAAGTCGTTCGACCTCTTCATCGGCCTGATCCAGGCCTTCATCTTCGCTCTGCTGACGATCCTGTACTTCGGGCAGTCGATGGAGCTCGACCACGACAGCGATCACGCCTCAGACCATGCGGAACAGGGCGCGGCCGACAAGCACTAGAACCAGCATTACCTGTTAGACCCACACAGAACCTGGCGACAACCAACAGCCAGTTATCAAGGAGGATAAGGAATGGATCCCACTATCGCTGCAGGCGCGCTCATCGGCGGTGGTCTGATCATGGCCGGCGGCGCGATCGGCGCGGGTATCGGTGACGGTATCGCCGGTAACGCCCTGATCTCGGGCATTGCCCGGCAGCCGGAGGCCCAGGGTCGACTCTTCACTCCGTTCTTCATCACCGTCGGTCTGGTCGAGGCGGCGTACTTCATCAACCTCGCCTTCATGGCGCTGTTCGTCTTCGCCACCCCGGTCGGCTAATTCGTCGTCATGGGTGAACTGACCGTAACCGTCCTGGCGGCCGAAGAGGGTGGGGGAACCAGTAACTTCCTGGTGCCCAATGGCACCTTCTTCTTCGTGCTGCTCATCTTCCTGATCGTGCTCGGCGTGATCGCGAAATGGGTGGTGCCACCGGTCAGCAAGGTGTTGGCCGAGCGCGAGGCGATGCTCGCGAAGACGGCAGCCGACAACAAGAAGGCGGCAGAACAGATGGCCGCGGCCCAGGCCGACTACGACGAGACGATGGCCGCTGCGCGCGGCGAGGCGTCGTCGATTCGTGACGAGGCCCGGTCCGAGGGCCGCAAAGTCGTCGACGAGGCGCGGGCCGAGGCCGGCGGCGAGGTGTCCGACAAGCTGCAGTCCGCCAACGCGGAACTGGAGCAGACCGCGTCGAGGACGACGAGCGAGCTCGAGTCCTCGGTGGACGGCCTGTCGAGCACGTTGGCCAGCCGCATCCTCGGCGTCGACGTCAACGACACGTCGAGCGGGAGGCGTTGATGTCCACGTTCATCGGACAGCTGGTCGGATTCGCGATCATCATCTACATCGTGGTCCGGTGGGTCGTGCCCCCGGTGCGCACGATGATGAAGAACCAGCAGGAGGCGGTCCGCGCGGCGCTCGAGGAGAGCAAAGCGGCGGCCGACAAGCTGGCCAGCGCCGACCAGCGGCACGCCAAGGCCGTCGAGGACGCCAAGGCTGCCGGCGCCAAGCTGACCGAGGAGGCTCGCGCCGACTCGACCCGCATCGCCGAGCAGCTGCGCGAACAGGCCGATGTCGAGGCCGAACGCATCAAAGCCCAAGGCGAGCAACAGATTCACCTGCTCCGCCAGCAGACCATCCGCAACCTGCGGCAGCATCTGGGCCTCGAGTCGGTGGGCAAGGCCGAAGAGATCGTCCGCAGCTACGTGTCCGACCCGGGCGCGCAATCGCAGACGGTCGACCGGTTCCTCGACCAGCTCGACGAGATGGCGCCGTCGCCGGCCGTGCTCGAAGCCGGTGCGACGCTGAACCTCCGGGCGTCCAGCCGCGAGGCCCTGGCCGAGCTGGTCAAGAAATTCGATTCGGTCGCCGACGGCGCCGATGCGGGTGCCCTGACCACGCTGGCCGACAACGTCGGTGCGGTGGCCAAGCTGCTCGCTACCGAGCCGGCCCTCAACAGCCTCCTCGCGGAGTCCAGCGACGAGTCGGACGCCAAGGTGCGGCTGGTGGAGCGGCTGTTCGGCGGCAAGGTCGACGACTCCTCGCTCGAAATCCTGAAAACAGCTGTCTCGCAGCGGTGGTCGGACGAGGGCAATCTCATCGACGCGCTCGAGCATGTGGCGCGCCTGGCCCTGCTGGCTCGTGCCGAACGGGACGACCAGAGCGAAGAAGTCGAGGAACAGCTCTTCCGGGTGGGCCGTGTGCTCGACAACGAGTCGCGGTTCAACAGACTCCTCTCGGACCCCACGGTGCCCGCGGAGAAGCGGGTCGAGCTGTTGGACAAGGTGCTCGAGGCCGGCGGAGGTGTCAACGACACCACCGCGACACTGCTCCGGCAGACGGTCGAACTGCTGCGCGGCGAACTCGCCGACGCGGCGGTGAGCGATCTGGCCGAACTCGCCGTCGCACGGCGCGGGGAGGCCGTCGCCGAGGTGACCGCTGCCGCCGAGCTGTCCGACGAGCAGCGCACCCGCCTGACCGAGGTGCTCAGCCGGATCTACGGCACCGAGGTATCGGTCCAGCTGAACGTCGACCCCGACGTCCTCGGCGGGCTCCTCATCACCGTCGGTGACGAGGTCATCGACGGATCCATCTCCTCTCGGTTGGCCGCCGCCCGCACTGGGCTGCCGGACTGACCCACGAACTCGCGCAGTATCAAACACGAAGGCAGGAAGACGAAAAGCCATGGCAGAGTTGACAATCTCGGCTTCTGACATCGAAGGGGCGATCGAGGACTACGTCTCCTCCTTCACCGCCGACTCCGATCGCGAAGAGGTGGGCGTCGTCATCGACGCCGGTGACGGCATCGCCCACGTCGAGGGTCTGCCCTCGGTCATGACCCAGGAGCTGCTCGAGTTCCCCGGCGGGGTTCTCGGTGTGGCCCTGAACCTCGACGAGCACAACGTCGGCGCGGTGATCCTGGGCGACTTCGAGAAGATCGAAGAGGGCCAGCAGGTCAAGCGCACCGGCGAGGTGCTCTCGGTGCCGGTGGGCGACGGCTTCCTCGGCCGGGTGATCAACCCGCTCGGGCAGCCGCTCGACGGGCAGGGCGACATCGAGTCCGAGACTCGTCGCGCGCTGGAACTGCAGGCCCCCTCGGTGGTGCAGCGACAGGGTGTGTCCGAGCCGCTGCAGACCGGCATCAAGGCCATCGACTCCCAGACGCCGATCGGCCGCGGCCAGCGCCAGTTGATCATCGGTGACCGCAAGACGGGCAAGACCGCTGTCTGCGTGGACACGATCCTCAACCAGCGCCAGGCCTGGGAGACCGGTGACCCCCAGCAGCAGGTGCGTTGCGTCTACGTCGCGATCGGCCAGAAGGGCACCACGATCGCATCCGTCAAGCGGGCCCTCGAGGAGGGAGGCGCGATGGAGTACACCACCATCGTCGCGGCTCCCGCCTCTGACGCTGCCGGCTTCAAATGGCTTGCGCCCTACACCGGTTCGGCCATCGGCCAGCACTGGATGTACGACGGCAAGCACGTGCTGATCGTCTTCGACGACCTGTCCAAGCAGGCCGACGCCTACCGCGCGATCTCGCTGCTGCTGCGCCGCCCGCCGGGCCGCGAGGCGTTCCCCGGCGACGTGTTCTACCTGCACTCGCGTCTGCTGGAGCGTTGCGCGAAGCTGTCCGACGAACTGGGTGGCGGATCGATGACGGGGCTGCCGATCATCGAGACCAAGGCCAACGACATCTCGGCGTTCATTCCCACCAACGTCATCTCGATCACCGACGGCCAGTGCTTCCTGGAGTCCGATCTGTTCAACCAGGGCGTCCGGCCGGCCATCAACGTCGGTGTGTCGGTGTCGCGCGTCGGTGGCGCCGCGCAGATCAAGGCGATGAAGGAAGTGGCCGGGTCGCTGCGTCTGGAGCTCTCGCAGTACCGCGAGCTCGAGTCGTTCGCGGCGTTCGCCTCCGATCTCGACCCCGCGTCCAAGGCTCAGCTCGATCGTGGCGCCCGCCTCGTCGAGCTGCTCAAGCAGCCGGCCTACACCCCGTACCCGGTCGAGGACCAGGTGATCGCGATCTTCCTCGGCACCAAGGGCCACCTGGATTCCGTTCCGGTGGAAGATGTCTCACGCTTCGAGCGCGAGGTTCTCGAGCACGTCAAGGGCTCGCACAGCGAGATCCTCGACGAGATCCGCGACACCAAGAAGCTCTCCGAGGAGACCGCGGACAAGCTCACCGACGTCATCAACGAGTTCAAGAAGGGGTTCTCCGCCTCTGACGGAAGCTCGGTGGCGGTCAACGAGCACGAGGCCGAGGCCATGGACGAAGAGGACGTCGAGAAAGAGTCCGTCAAGGTCCGCAAGCCGGCGCCCAAGAAGTAGGACCCGAAAGGTTCTGGAGAGCTAGATGGCTGCAACACTGCGTGAGTTACGCGGGCGGATCAGGTCCGCCGGGTCGATCAAGAAGATCACCAAGGCCCAGGAGATGATCGCCACGTCGCGAATCGCCAAGGCCCAGGCACGGGTCGAAGCGGCTCGCCCGTACAGCACCGAGATCACCAACATGCTGACCGAACTGGCCAGCGCGAGCGCGCTGGACCATCCGCTGCTCGTCGCGCGGGACAACCCGAAGCGGGCCGCGGTGTTGGTGGTGTCGTCCGACCGCGGACTGTGCGGCGCCTACAACGCCAACGTGCTGCGGCAGGCCGAGGAACTCTTCTCGCTTCTGCGGGAAGAGGGCAAAGATCCGGTGGTCTACGCCGTCGGCCGGAAAGCGCTCGGGTTCTACAACTTCCGCCAGCGCAACGTCGTCGAGTCATGGACCGGCTTCTCAGAGCGGCCCACCTACGAGCAGGCCAAGGAGATCGCCGAGACACTGGTGGCCTCCTTCATGTCCGGCGTGGACGACGAGGGCGACGACCCGGGCGACGACGGCGTTCTCGGTGTCGACGAACTGCACATCGTCTTCACCGAGTTCAAGTCGATGCTTTCCCAGTCGGCGGTGGCCCGCCGGATCGCCCCCATGGTGGTCGAGTACGTCGGCGACGACGAGCCCGAGGACGGACCGCGCACGCTGTTCTCCTTCGAGCCCAACGCCGAAACGCTGTTCGACGCACTGCTTCCGCGCTACGTCGCGACCCGGGTGTACGCGGCGCTGCTCGAAGCGGCCGCGTCGGAGTCCGCTGCCCGACGGCGCGCGATGAAGTCGGCCACCGACAACGCCGACGATCTGATCAAGTCTCTGACGCTGGCGGCCAACCGCGAACGTCAGGCTCAGATCACCCAGGAAATCAGCGAGATCGTCGGCGGCGCGAACGCGCTGGCCGACGCCAAGTGACCTTCAGCAGAACGCCCCGTTAGGAAGCGAAGAGAAAATGAGTGCACCAGCCAAAGACAGGGACATCACCGGTCGCGTTGTCCGCATCACCGGCCCTGTGGTCGACGTGGAGTTCCCGCGTGGTTCCGTTCCCGAGTTGTTCAACGCGCTGCACGCCGACATCTCCTACAAGGAGCTGTCCAAGACGCTGACCCTCGAGGTCGCGCAGCACCTCGGCGACAACCTGGTGCGCACCATCTCGATGCAGCCGACGGACGGTCTCGTTCGTGGCGTCGAGGTGACCGACACCGGCGACTCGATCTCGGTGCCCGTCGGCGACGGCGTCAAGGGCCACGTGTTCAACGCCCTCGGTGATTGCCTCGACGAGCCCGGCTACGGCAAGGATTTCGAGCACTGGTCGATTCACCGCAAGCCGCCGCCCTTCTCGGAGCTGGAGCCCCGCACCGAGATGCTGGAGACCGGTCTGAAGGTCGTCGACCTGCTGACCCCGTACGTGCGTGGCGGCAAGATCGCCCTGTTCGGCGGCGCCGGCGTGGGCAAGACGGTGCTCATCCAGGAGATGATCAACCGCATCGCCCGCAACTTCGGCGGTACCTCGGTGTTCGCCGGCGTCGGCGAGCGCACCCGTGAGGGCAACGACCTGTGGGTCGAGCTCGAGGACGCCAACGTCCTGAAGGACACCGCGCTGGTGTTCGGTCAGATGGACGAGCCGCCGGGCACCCGTATGCGCGTGGCGCTGTCGGCGCTCACGATGGCGGAGTACTTCCGCGACGAGCAGGGCCAGGACGTGCTGCTCTTCATCGACAACATCTTCCGGTTCACCCAGGCCGGTTCCGAGGTGTCCACGCTGCTCGGCCGTATGCCGTCCGCGGTGGGTTACCAGCCCACGCTGGCCGACGAGATGGGTGAGCTGCAGGAGCGCATCACCTCGACCCGTGGCAAGTCGATCACCTCGATGCAGGCCGTGTACGTGCCCGCCGACGACTACACCGACCCGGCCCCGGCCACCACGTTCGCGCACCTCGACGCGACCACGGAGCTCTCTCGTACCGTGTTCTCGAAGGGCATCTTCCCGGCCGTGGATCCGCTGGCATCGTCCTCGACGATCCTCGACCCGTCCGTGGTCGGCGACGAGCACTACCGCGTCGCTCAGGAAGTCATCCGGATCCTGCAGCGGTACAAGGATCTTCAGGACATCATCGCGATCCTCGGTATCGACGAGCTCGCCGAAGAGGACAAGCAGCTGGTGCAGCGCGCCCGCCGTATCGAGCGCTTCCTGAGCCAGAACATGATGGCCGCCGAGCAGTTCACCGGCCAGCCCGGTTCCACGGTGCCGCTCAAGGAGACCATCGAGGCGTTCGACAAGCTCACCAAGGGCGACTTCGACCACCTGCCCGAGCAGGCGTTCTTCCTCATCGGTGGCCTGGACGACCTGGCGAAGAAGGCCGAAAGCCTCGGCGCCAAGCTGTGATTGACGCGAAGACGACGGAAGGTGGTGTGACATGGCGGAGATGAACGTCGAGATCGTCGCCGTGGAGCGCGAATTGTGGGCCGGCGAGGCCACGTTCGTGTTCACCCGCACCACCGCGGGTGAGATCGGCATCCTGCCGCGTCACATCCCGCTGGTGGCCCAGCTCGTCGACGACGCGATGGTCCGCGTCGAGCGTGACGGCGAGGACGACCTGCGCATCGCGGTCGACGGCGGGTTCCTGTCCGTCACCGACGAGGCCGTGCGCATTCTCGTCGAGAACGCGCAGTTCGAGTCCGAGATCAACGCCGACGAAGCCAAGCAGGACTCCGAGTCCGACGATCCCCGGAAAGCTGCCTGGGGACGCGCGCGACTGCGGGCACTGGGCCAGATCGACTAGCGGGTCAGCCGATGAGCGCGTCCATGCTGTTCATGGTCGCGCTGGTCAGCGTGCTCCTGCTGATCGTCGTCGCGCTCAGCTACCGGCTGTGGAAGCTCCGGCAGGTCGGTGGCACGGCGGCGATCCTGCGCGACGTGCCCGCGGTCGGCGGTCACGGATGGCGCCACGGCGTGATGCGTTACCGCGGCGGTGATGCGCAGTTCTACCGACTGTCGAGCCTGCGGTGGTGGCCCGACCGGACCCTGAGTCGGCGCGGTCTGGAAGTGGTGTCCCGGCGGCCGCCCCGCGGCGACGAGTTCGACATCATGACCGACGAGATCGTGGTGCTCGAACTCCGCGATCTCGACCCGGACCGCGGGCGCGGCTACGAGATCGCCCTGGACCGCGGCGCGCTCACCGCGTTCACCTCCTGGGTGGAGTCGCGGCCCTCACCACGCGCGCGGCGCCGCAGTTACTGACTGCCGCCGCCCGGCTTCCAGAGCACGTCGCCCTCGGGGTTGGCCACCCGCGACAGGATGAACAGCAGGTCGGACAGCCGGTTGAGGTACTTCGCCGGCAGCACGCTGATCGACTCCCCGTGGGTCTCGACCGCATGCCAGGCGGACCGTTCCGCGCGGCGCGCCACGGTTCGTGCCACGTGCAGGAGCGCCGACAGACCCGTGCCGCCGGGCAGGATGAACGAGTTGAGCGCGGGCAGCGGCTCGTTGAATTCGTCGCACCACTGCTCGAGCCGGTCGATGTAGCTCTGCCGGATGCGCAGCGGCGGATACTCCGGGTTCTCGACCACCGGGGTCGACAGGTCGGCACCCGCGTCGAACAGGTCGTTCTGGATCTGACGCAGCACCGCGAGGATCCGCTGATCGGGCTGTCCGAGCGCCACCGCGACACCGATCGCGGCGTTGGTCTCGTCACAATCGGCGTAGGCCACCAACCGCGCGTCGTTCTTCGAGACCCGGCTGAAATCACTGAGCCCTGTGGTGCCGTCGTCGCCGGTCCGGGTGTAGATCCGCGTCAGGTGCACTGCCATGCCCAAACCGTACGGGACGCGCATGCCGGCGGTCGCGCAGGAGACTGACATGGCCCGAAGCGCTGTTTACACTGACCGGCGTGGGCGAGCGTTTCGTGGTGACCGGCGGTAGTCGGTTGGCGGGCGAAGTGACCGTCGGCGGTGCCAAGAACAGCGTCCTGAAATTGATGGCCGCGACTCTGCTCGCCGAGGGCACCAGCACGATCACGAACTGTCCGGACATCCTCGATGTCCCGCTGATGGCCGAGGTCCTTCGCGGGCTCGGCGCCACCGTGGAACTCGACGGTGACGTCGTGCGGATCGCCTCGCCGGACGAACCCAAGTACGACGCCGACTTCGCCGCCGTACGTCAGTTCCGTGCGTCGGTGTGTGTGCTGGGCCCGCTGGTCGGCCGGTGCAGGCGGGCGAAGGTGGCGCTGCCCGGCGGTGACGCGATCGGCTCCCGTCCCCTCGACATGCACCAGGCCGGACTGCGGCAGCTCGGCGCACGGTGCAACATCGAGCACGGCTGTGTGGTGGCCGAGGCGGACCACCTGCACGGCGCCGAGATCCAGCTGGAGTTCCCCTCGGTGGGCGCCACCGAGAACATCCTGATGGCGGCAGTGCTGGCCGACGGTGTGACGACGATCCACAACGCCGCCCGCGAACCCGACGTCGTGGATCTGTGCACGATGCTCAACCAGATGGGCGCGCAGATCTCGGGTGCGGGTTCCTCGACGCTGACGATCACCGGTGTCGACAAGCTCTATCCCACCGAGCATCGCGTCATCGGCGACCGGATCGTCGCCGCGACGTGGNCTCGGGTGCGGGTTCCTCGACGCTGACGATCACCGGTGTCGACAAGCTCTATCCCACCGAGCATCGCGTCATCGGCGACCGGATCGTCGCCGCGACGTGGGGGATCGCCGCTGCGATGACGCGCGGCGACATCTCGGTGACCGGGGTGGACCCGTCGCATCTGCAGCTGGTCCTGCACAAGCTGCATGACGCCGGCGCGACGGTGACGCAGTCCGATGACGGGTTCCGCGTCGTCCAATACGAACGGCCCAAGGCGGTCAACGTCGCCACGCTGCCGTTCCCCGGATTCCCGACGGATCTGCAGCCGATGGCGATCGGGTTGGCCGCGATCGCCGACGGGACGTCGATGATCACCGAGAACGTCTTCGAGGCGAGGTTCCGCTTCGTCGAGGAGATGATCCGCCTCGGCGCCGACGCCCGCACCGACGGTCACCATGCGGTGGTGCGGGGGATCCCGCAGCTGTCGAGCGCCCCGGTGTGGTCCTCGGACATCCGTGCCGGCGCCGGCCTCGTCCTCGCCGGACTCGTCGCCGATGGTGACACCGAGGTGCACGACGTCTTTCACATCGATCGCGGGTATCCGAAGTTCGTGGAAAATCTGGCCAGTCTGGGTGCGGAGATCGAGCGCGTCCAGTAGCTTGCGCGGGCCGGATCAGGGTCGTGTCCTGGGCATTTGGGCGTCTGGCCGACAGCGCGTAGTATTTCCAACAGAAGCGCACGGCCCCTGTCGAAAGATTCGGGGCTGAGCCTTGACCGCCCTGGTCGCATGCAGTACAGTGGCAGGGTTGCCTGAAAACGGCGGTGTTGTTTGAGAACTCAATAGTGTGTTTGGTGGTTTTTGTTTGTTGTTTTTTGTTGTGTCCGCATTTTCCCGTTTGGGGGCGCAACGCTTTTTTGGATGCCAGTTTTGGTGTCTTTTGTTTGTGATCGGATTTTTCTGATTCGAATTCTGCCTGCGCCTTTCGGGTGTGGGGGTTTTTGTTTGGAGAGTTTGATCCTGGCTCAGGACGAACGCTGGCGGCGTGCTTAACACATGCAAGTCGAACGGAAAGGCCCTTCGGGGTACTCGAGTGGCGAACGGGTGAGTAACACGTGGGTGATCTGCCCTGCACTTTGGGATAAGCCTGGGAAACTGGGTCTAATACCGGATAGGACCACGGCATGCATGTGCTGTGGTGGAAAGCTTTTGCGGTGTGGGATGGGCCCGCGGCCTATCAGCTTGTTGGTGAGGTTACGGCTCACCAAGGCGACGACGGGTAGCCGGCCTGAGAGGGTGTCCGGCCACACTGGGACTGAGATACGGCCCAGACTCCTACGGGAGGCAGCAGTGGGGAATATTGCACAATGGGCGCAAGCCTGATGCAGCGACGCCGCGTGAGGGATGACGGCCTTCGGGTTGTAAACCTCTTTCGCCAGGGACGAAGCGCAAGTGACGGTACCTGGAGAAGAAGCACCGGCCAACTACGTGCCAGCAGCCGCGGTAATACGTAGGGTGCGAGCGTTGTCCGGAATTACTGGGCGTAAAGAGCTCGTAGGTGGTTTGTCGCGTTGTTCGTGAAAACTCACAGCTTAACTGTGGGCGTGCGGGCGATACGGGCAGACTGGAGTACTGCAGGGGAGACTGGAATTCCTGGTGTAGCGGTGGAATGCGCAGATATCAGGAGGAACACCGGTGGCGAAGGCGGGTCTCTGGGCAGTAACTGACGCTGAGGAGCGAAAGCGTGGGGAGCGAACAGGATTAGATACCCTGGTAGTCCACGCCGTAAACGGTGGGTACTAGGTGTGGGTTTCCTTCCTTGGGATCCGTGCCGTAGCTAACGCATTAAGTACCCCGCCTGGGGAGTACGGCCGCAAGGCTAAAACTCAAAGGAATTGACGGGGGCCCGCACAAGCGGCGGAGCATGTGGATTAATTCGATGCAACGCGAAGAACCTTACCTGGGTTTGACATGCACAGGACGCCGGCAGAGATGTCGGTTCCCTTGTGGCCTGTGTGCAGGTGGTGCATGGCTGTCGTCAGCTCGTGTCGTGAGATGTTGGGTTAAGTCCCGCAACGAGCGCAACCCTTGTCTCATGTTGCCAGCACGTAATGGTGGGGACTCGTGAGAGACTGCCGGGGTCAACTCGGAGGAAGGTGGGGATGACGTCAAGTCATCATGCCCCTTATGTCCAGGGCTTCACACATGCTACAATGGCCGGTACAAAGGGCTGCGATGCCGTGAGGTGGAGCGAATCCTTTCAAAGCCGGTCTCAGTTCGGATCGGGGTCTGCAACTCGACCCCGTGAAGTCGGAGTCGCTAGTAATCGCAGATCAGCAACGCTGCGGTGAATACGTTCCCGGGCCTTGTACACACCGCCCGTCACGTCATGAAAGTCGGTAACACCCGAAGCCGGTGGCCTAACCCCTTGTGGGAGGGAGCCGTCGAAGGTGGGATCGGCGATTGGGACGAAGTCGTAACAAGGTAGCCGTACCGGAAGGTGCGGCTGGATCACCTCCTTTCTAAGGAGCACCACGAGACCTGAGCCCGCCCGCATCGTGTGGGAGTTCGGTGATTCAGGCGATTCGTTGGATGGCGTGTCTCTGTAGTGGAGGCGCGTCTGGTGCAACAACAAACTTGGCGAGCCGGTTGGGAGATATCGGTGAGGATGACCATCAGACACACTATTGGGCTTTGAGACAACAGCCCGTTTTTTCTCTGGCCCCTGTGTGGGGTGGGAGGGCGTGTTGTTGCCCTGCTTTGGTGGTGGGGTGTGGTGTTTGATTTGTGGATAGTGGTTGCGAGCATCTGAGCGCAGACGGCTTTTGTGGGCTGTGTGTGTTCAGCATGTAATGCAAATTTTTCTGATACCCGCATGCATTCTTTCGGGGGTGTGTGTGGGTGATGACTCATTTTTTTTGGTTTTGTGTTGTAAGTGTTTAAGGGCGCATGGTGGATGCCTTGGCACTGAGAGCCGATGAAGGACGTGGGAGGCTGCGATATGCCTCGGGGAGCTGCCAACCGAGCGTGGATCCGAGGATGTCCGAATGGGGAAACCCGGCACGAGTGATGTCGTGTCACCCGGCACTGAATACATAGGTGTCGGGGGGGAACGCGGGGAAGTGAAACATCTCAGTACCCGTAGGAAGAGAAAACAAAAGTGATTCCGTGAGTAGTGGCGAGCGAAAGCGGAGGATGGCTAAACCGTGTGCATGTGATACCCGGCGGGGGTTGTGTGTGCGGTGTTGTGGGGCGTTTCTTCTCTCATCCGCCGATGAGGGCGACAGTGAGAAAATGGTGGGTTAGGTGAAGTGGCCTGGGATGGTCTGCCGGAGCGGGTGAGAGCCCCGTAACTGAAAACCCGTCATCTGTTGTGGAATGTTTTCCCCGAGTAGCAGCGGGCCCGTGGAATCTGCTGTGAATCTGCCGGGACCACCCGGTAAGCCTGAATACTTCTCAGTGACCGATAGCGGATTAGTACCGTGAGGGAATGGTGAAAAGTACCCCGGGAGGGGAGTGAAAGAGTACCTGAAACCGTGCGCTTACAATCCGTCAGAGCCTTCGACTTGTCGTGGGGTGATGGCGTGCCTTTTGAAGAATGAGCCTGCGAGTCAGGGACATGTCGCGAGGTTAACCCGGGTGGGGTAGCCGTAGCGAAAGCGAGTCTGAATAGGGCGTATCCACACAACAGTGTGTGGTGTAGTGGTGTGTTCTGGACCCGAAGCGGAGTGATCTACCCATGGCCAGGGTGAAGCGCGGGTAAGACCGCGTGGAGGCCCGAACCCACTTAGGTTGAAGACTGAGGGGATGAGTTGTGGGTAGGGGTGAAAGGCCAATCAAACTCCGTGATAGCTGGTTCTCCCCGAAATGCATTTAGGTGCAGCGTCGCAGTGTTCGTGTCGGAGGTAGAGCTACTGGATGGCCGATGGGCCTCACAAGGTTACTGACGTCAGCCAAACTCCGAATGCCGACACGGTGTAATGCGGCAGTGAGACGGCGGGGGATAAGCTCCGTGCGTCGAGAGGGAAACAGCCCAGATCGCCGGCTAAGGCCCCTAAGCGTGTGCTAAGTGGAAAAGGATGTGCAGTCGCGAAGACAACCAGGAGGTTGGCTTAGAAGCAGCCACCCTTGAAAGAGTGCGTAATAGCTCACTGGTCAAGTGATTGTGCGCCGATAATGTAGCGGGGCTCAAGCACACCGCCGAAGCCGCGGCAGCACACCTCGTGTGTGCTGGGTAGGGGAGCGTCCTGCATCCGGTGAAGCCGCCGAGTGATCGAGTGGTGGAGGGTGTGGGAGTGAGAATGCAGGCATGAGTAGCGATAAGGCAAGTGAGAACCTTGCCCGCCGAAAGACCAAGGGTTCCTGGGCCAGGCCAGTCCGCCCAGGGTGAGTCGGGACCTAAGGCGAGGCCGACAGGCGTAGTCGATGGACAACGGGTTGATATTCCCGTACCCGTGTGTGAGCGTCCCTGATGAATCCATTGTGCTAACCGCCCAAAACCAGGGCCACTGATCCCTTCGGGGTGACGGGTTCTGGGGCTGCGCGGGACCCCGGTGGGTAGTAGTCAAGCGATGGGGTGACGCAGGAAGGTAGCCGTACCAGTCAGTGGTAATACTGGGGCAAACCTGTAGGGAGAAACCTAGGCAAATCCGGGTTTCACATATCCTGAGAGGTGATGCATAGCCGAGTGAGGCGAATTCGGTGATCCTATGCTGTCGAGAAAAGCCTCTAGCGAGCGCACACACGGCCCGTACCCCAAACCAACACAGGTGGTCAGGTAGAGAATACCAAGGCGTACGAGTGAACTATGGTTAAGGAACTCGGCAAAATGCCCCCGTAACTTCGGGAGAAGGGGGACCCCTGTACCGTGTAAGCCCTTGCGGCCCAAGCGGGGTGGGGTGGCACAAACCAGTGAGAAGCGACTGTTTACTAAAAACACAGGTCCGTGCGAAGTCGCAAGACGATGTATACGGACTGACGCCTGCCCGGTGCTGGAAGGTTAAGAGGACCTGTTAACCCTTTCGGGGGTGAAGCGGAGAATTTAAGCCCCAGTAAACGGCGGTGGTAACTATAACCATCCTAAGGTAGCGAAATTCCTTGTCGGGTAAGTTCCGACCTGCACGAATGGCGTAACGACTTCTCAACTGTCTCAACCATAGACTCGGCGAAATTGCATTACGAGTAAAGATGCTCGTTACGCGCGGCAGGACGAAAAGACCCCGGGACCTTCACTACAACTTGGTATTGGTGCTCGATACGGTTTGTGTAGGATAGGTGGGAGACTATGAAGCAGTCACGCCAGTGATTGTGGAGTCGTTGTTGAAATACCACTCTGATCGTATTGGGCCTCTAACCTCGAACCGTATATCCGGTTCAGGGACAGTGCCTGGTGGGTAGTTTAACTGGGGCGGTTGCCTCCTAAAAAGTAACGGAGGCGCCCAAAGGTTCCCTCAACCTGGACGGCAATCAGGTGTTGAGTGTAAGTGCACAAGGGAGCTTGACTGCGAGACTGACACGTCAAGCAGGGACGAAAGTCGGGACTAGTGATCCGGCACCTCTGAGTGGAAGGGGTGTCGCTCAACGGATAAAAGGTACCCCGGGGATAACAGGCTGATCTTCCCCAAGAGTCCATATCGACGGGATGGTTTGGCACCTCGATGTCGGCTCGTCGCATCCTGGGGCTGGAGCAGGTCCCAAGGGTTGGGCTGTTCGCCCATTAAAGCGGCACGCGAGCTGGGTTTAGAACGTCGTGAGACAGTTCGGTCTCTATCCGCCGCGCGCGTCAGAAGCTTGAGGAAATCTGTCCCTAGTACGAGAGGACCGGGACGGACGAACCTCTGGTCCACCAGTTGTCCCACCAGGGGCACCGCTGGATAGCCACGTTCGGACAGGATAACCGCTGAAAGCATCTAAGCGGGAAACCCCCTCCAAGACCAGGCTTCTCACCCATTAAGTGGGATAAGGCCCCCCGCAGACCACGGGATCGATAGACCAGACCTACAAGACCAGCAATGGTCGCAGGGAACTGGCACTAACCGGCCGAAAACTTACAACAACAACAAAACCTCGCAACCACACCACATGCCCCCCGCAGACCACGGGATCGATAGACCAGACCTACAAGACCAGCAATGGTCGCAGGGAACTGGCACTAACCGGCCGAAAACTTACAACAACAACAAAACCTCGCAACCACACCACAAACAACCCACACCCCACCACCAAATAACCACCAGGGGCACACTCACAGATTCACACTCAAAAACGAGTGAATAAAGTTACGGCGGTCCATAGCGGCAGGGAAACGCCCGGACCCATCCCGAACCCGGAAGCTAAGCCTNGGCCCCCCGCAGACCACGGGATCGATAGACCAGACCTACAAGACCAGCAATGGTCGCAGGGAACTGGCACTAACCGGCCGAAAACTTACAACAACAACAAAACCTCGCAACCACACCACACACCACAAACACCCACCCCACCACCAAATAACCACCAGGGGCACTCACAGATTCACACTCAAAAACGAGTGAATAAAGTTACGGCGGTCCATAGCGGCAGGGAAACGCCCGGACCCATCCCGAACCCGGAAGCTAAGCCTGCCAGCGCCGATGATACTACCCACACGGGTGGAAAAGTAGGACACNGGTCCATAGCGGCAGGGAAACGC
Organism: Mycolicibacterium chubuense; assembly: GCF_001044255.1. Taxonomy (GTDB): domain Bacteria; phylum Actinomycetota; class Actinomycetes; order Mycobacteriales; family Mycobacteriaceae; genus Mycobacterium; species Mycobacterium chubuense. The sequence continues at coordinate 21,454 of NZ_JYNX01000034.1, read as the reverse complement.
CCGGACCCATCCCGAACCCGGAAGCTAAGCCTGCCAGCGCCGATGATACTACCCACACGGGTGGAAAAGTAGGACACCGCCGAACACCATTTAAGTCCTGTGCCCCCCAATTCTGTTGGGGGGCACAGGCATTTGTGTATCAGGCTGCTCAGATGAAGAGCGTCGGCACGGCCGGCGCGTAGCGCTTCTCCATCCCCAACAGCAACTTCTTGCGGTCCTAGGGGCACACTCACAGATTCACACTCAAAAACGAGTGAATAAAGTTACGGCTGTCCATAGCGGCAGGGAAACGCCCGGACCCATCCCGAACCCGGAAGCTAAGCCTGCCAGCGCCGATGATACTACCCACACGGGTGGAAAAGTAGGACACCGCCGAACACCATTTGGAATCGCCCCCCGCGAAATGCGGGGGGCGATTTCCTATTTCGCAGCAATTGGCCAATGAATTCGTCAATTGTGGCGTCGGACTTTTTGGCCGTATCCTTTTTGGCGTGTCCCACGACAATCAGGACGGCCGCGGCGACCGTCGGTCCCAGCGCGGCGGTTCGGCCGGCAACAGGCAGGGGCCGCGGCGCGATCAGCGTTCGGCGCCGCGCACCTCGGGACCCCAGCGCGCCCGTCCCGCCCAGCCGCGCACCCACGACGACGCGAAAACACCCGCGGGCCCGCCGATTCCCGCCGAGATCGAAGCCCGTCAGCTCTCACCGGAGATCCGGGGAGAGCTCACCACCCTCGATCGGGCCACCGCCGACGCCGTCGCACGGCATCTCGTCGCCGCCGGCGAGTTGCTCGACGAGGATCCGGAGGCCGCGCTCGAGCATGCCCGCGCAGCCCGCGCCCGCTCCGGACGGATCGCCGCGGTGCGCGAGGCCGTCGGCATCGCCGCCTACGCCTGCGGGGACTGGGCGCAGGCACTCGCCGAACTGCGGGCGGCCCGCCGAATGGGCAGCAAATCACCGCTTCTCGCGCTGATCGCCGACTGCGAACGCGGCGTCGGCCGACCGGAGCGGGCCATCGAACTGGCCCGCAGCCCCGAGGCGGCACAACTCACCGGTGACGACGCCGACGAACTGCGGATCGTGGTCGCCGGGGCCCGCTCGGATCTGGGACAGCACGAGCAGGCGCTCGCGGTGCTGTCCACGCCGCAGCTGGATCCGTCGCGCACCGGTCAGACCGCGGCCCGGCTCTTCTACGCCTACGCGGACACCCTGCTGGCGCTCGAACGCAACGACGAGGCCCTGCAGTGGTTCCTCAAGGCCGCGGCAGCCGATGCCGACGGCGTCACCGACGCCGAAGAGCGCATCACGGAGCTGTCCTGACATGAGCAGCCTTGCGCAGCAGCATGATTGCCTGCTGCTCGACCTCGACGGCACGGTGTTCCGCGGCCACGAACCCACCCCCGGTGCGGTCGAGACGCTCGCCTCGGTGCAGTCCCGGGTGCTGTACGTGACGAACAACGCCTCCCGCGACGCCATCCAGGTCGCCGACCATCTGCGCGAGCTCGGTTTCACCGCCGCACCCGACGATGTGGTGACCAGTGCGCAGAGCGCGGCCCGCCTGCTCGCCGACCAGCTGCCGGACAACGCGAAAGTGCTCATCGTGGGCACGGATGCGCTGGCCGAGGAGGTTCGCGGCGTCGGCTTGACGCCGGTCCGGGAGTTCGCCGACGAGCCGCTGGCCGTCGTGCAGGGCCACTCCCCGGACACGGCGTGGCCCGCACTCGCGGAGGCGGCGCTGGCGATCAGGGCCGGGGCGCTGTGGATCGCCGCCAACGTGGACAAGACGCTGCCCTCGGAGCGTGGTCTGCTGCCCGGCAACGGGTCCATGGTCGCCGCGCTGCGCACCGCCACCGATCAGGAGCCGCAGGTCGCCGGCAAGCCGTCGCCGGTGCTGATGGCGAATGCGTTGGCGCGCGGGCACTTCGAGTCACCGCTGGTGATCGGGGACCGGCTCGACACCGATATCGCCGGCGCCAACGCGGCCGAGCTGCCGAGCCTGATGGTGCTGTCGGGCGTCAACAACGCCGCCGACGCGATCTTCGCGGTTCCCGACGAGCGCCCGCAGCTGCTCGCCGAGGACCTCCGCGCGCTGACCGACGACTCGGACACCCTTCGCGTCGGGCCGCACCCGGCGTGGCGCGTCGAGGTCGACGACGATGCGGTCTCGGTGCACTCCACGGGCACCGATTCCGGCGACGCCCTGTCCGTCGTGCGGGCGATCGCCGCCGCCGTCTGGGCGGCGGACGCGCCCGCGCGCCGCAGGCCGATCGTCGCGGCCGACGACGCAGCCCGACAGGCCGCTCAGCGGTGGTCGCTGCTGTCGGACCGCATCGACTAGCGTGAACCACGACATGAGTACCGACCCAGAGCAGATCCGCGCCCAGGTCGCCGAACTCCTGGGCGAGCCGACCGAGCCCACGGCCGCCGACCTGGATGCCGTGGCCGCGCGCCTGGACGAGGCGCACGACGTGCTGGTGCGCGCGTTGGAATCGGTCGAGAAAGGCTGATCCGCGTGACGCGGCGCGCTCGTGTGGACGCCGAGCTGGTCCGGCGCGGCCTCGCGCGCTCCCGCCAGCAGGCCGCCGAGTTGATCGGCGCAGGACGGGTCAGCATCGACGGCATGCGGGCGGCCAAACCGGCCACGGCCATCGCGGTGAGCGCGAACCTGACCGTGGACGACGCCGGCGAACCGTCCTGGGTGTCGCGCGGAGCGCACAAACTGATCGGCGCGCTCGACGCGTTCGGTGTCGACGTCGCGGGCCGGCGCTGCCTCGACGCAGGCGCCTCCACCGGCGGGTTCACCGAGGTCCTGCTCGCCCGCGGGGCAGCTGAGGTGGTGGCCGTCGACGTCGGTTACGGACAGCTGGCGTGGGCGCTGCGCACCGACGAGCGGGTCACGGTGATGGAGCGGACCAACGTCCGGGAGCTCACCGGCGAGGCCATCGGCGGGCCGGTCGAGGTGATCGTGGCCGACCTGTCGTTCATCTCGCTGGCGACCGTGCTGCCCGCGCTGACTGCGTGCGCGTCTGCCGGCGCGGATATCGTTCCCATGGTGAAGCCGCAGTTCGAGGTCGGCAAGGACCGGGTGGGCGCCGGCGGGGTGGTCTCCGACCCGCTGCTGCGCGCCGACGCGGTCCGCTCGGTCGCCGAACGGGCGGCCGAGCTGGGCTGGTCGGCCGTCGCGGTCACCGCCAGTCCGTTGCCCGGCCCGGCCGGCAACGTCGAGTACTTCCTGCATCTACGAGCCGACACGACGGATCCCCTGCACGGCGACGCGCTCGCCGCCGCGATCCACCGTGCCGTCGAGGAGGGTCCCCAATGACGCTCGAACGCACCATCCTGCTGGTGGTGCACACCGGCCGCGAGGAGGCCACCGACGTCGCGCGCCGGGTGGAGAAAGTGCTGAGCGACAACGGGATCGGGCTGCGGGTGCTCTCCGCCGAGGCCGTCGACCGCGGGCCGCTGCATCTGGCGCCCGACGACATGCGCGCCCTCGGCGTCGAGATCGAGGTCGTCGACGCCGATCAGCGCGCTGCCGAGGGATGCGAGCTGGTGCTGGTACTCGGCGGTGACGGCACCTTCCTGCGGGCCGCCGAGCTCGCCCGCAATGTCGAGATCCCGGTGCTCGGGGTGAACCTCGGCAAGATCGGGTTCCTCGCCGAAGCCGAGGCCGACTCGATCGACACCGTCCTCGACCGCATCATCCGGCGCAACTACCGCGTCGAGGAGCGGATGACGCTCGACGTGACCGTGTGGGCCGGCGGCGAACTGCTCGACCGGGGCTGGGCGCTCAACGAGGCCAGCCTGGAGAAGGGGCCGCGGCTCGGTGTGCTGGGCGTCGTGCTGGAGGTGGACGGACGGCCGGTGTCGTCGTTCGGATGCGACGGGATGCTCGTCTCGACCCCGACCGGTTCGACCGCCTACGCGTTCTCCGCGGGCGGCCCGGTGCTGTGGCCGGACCTCGAGGCCATCATCGTGGTGCCCAACAATGCGCACGCCCTGTTCGCCCGGCCGATGGTGACCAGCCCGCACGCGCTGATCGCCATCGAGATCGAGGCCAGCGGCCATGACGCGCTGGTGTTCTGCGACGGCCGCCGCGAGATGGTGCTGCCCGCCGGCGGCCGACTCGAGGTGACCCGCTGCGGCACGCCGCTGAAATGGGTGCGGCTGGACAGCGCGCCGTTCGCCGACCGGCTGGTGCGCAAGTTCCGGTTGCCCGTCACAGGGTGGCGCGGGCAGTAGTGCTAGCCGAGATTCGGATCGAGTCGCTGGGCGCCATCAGCGCCGCGACCGCAGAGTTCGACGGGGGCTTGACCGTGCTGACCGGGGAGACCGGTGCCGGCAAGACCATGGTGGTGACGGGCCTGCACCTGCTCGGCGGCGCACGTGCCGATCCGGCCCGGGTGCGATCGGGCTCGGCCAAGGCCGTGGTCGAGGGCCGGTTCGTGACCGACGACCTGGGCGACACGGTGGTCACGCAGGTGGACGACATCCTGGACTCCTCGGGTGCCGAACGCGACGACGACGGCAGCGTGATCGCCGCCCGCTCGGTGAGCCGGGACGGGCCGTCGCGGGCCTACCTGGGCGGCCGGAGCGTGCCCGCGAAGTCGCTGAGCGAGTTCACCAGCGAGTTGCTCACGCTGCACGGCCAGAACGATCAGCTGCGCCTGATGCGGCCCGACCAGCAGCGCGCCGCGCTCGACCGGTACGCCGACGTGTCGGCGCAGCTGCAGCGCTACCGCTCGCTGCGCGACGAGTGGCTCTCGGCCCGGCGTGATCTCGACGAACGGCGGCGCCGCGCCCGTGAACTCGCGCAGGAGGCCGACCGGCTCCAGTTCGGCCTCAACGAGATCGACGTCATCGCGCCGCAACCCGGAGAGGACGAGTCGCTGGTCTCCGACATCCGGCGACTGTCCGAGCTCGACGCGCTCCGCGAGGCGGTGCAGACCGCGCGCGCCGCGCTGTCGGGGATCAGCGACGACGGGGCGGGCGAGGGGTTCTCGGCCGCCGACTCGGTGGGCCAGGCCCGGACGGCGCTGGAGAACACCGACGACGCGGCACTCAAGGCGCTGGCAGGCCAGCTCGACACGGCGCTGACGGTGCTCACCGACGTGTCGGCCGAGCTGGGCGGGTTCCTCTCCGAACTACCCAGTGATGCAAGCACATTGGAGGGGAAGCTGGCCCGGCAGGCCGAGCTGCGGACGCTGACGCGCAAGTACGCCCCCGACATCGACGGGGTGCTGGAGTGGGCGCGCACGTCGCGTGAGCGCCTGGCCCAGCTCGACGTGTCCGAGGAGGCGTTGGCCGGCCTCGCGCGCCGCGTCGACGAACTCCAGGGCGCGGTGGCCGCCGCCGCCGCGGAGCTGACCAAGGTTCGGGTCAAGGCGGCAAAAGGCCTGTCCAAAGCGGTGACTGCCGAGCTGTCCGGGCTGGCGATGTCCGGCGCCCAGTTCACGATCTCCGTCGGTCCGCTGCCGGCGCGTCCCGACGACAGCGCGCCGTTGACGCTGGCCTCGGGAGACACCGTGCACGCCGGCCGCGACGGGGTCGACGCCGTGGAATTCGGGTTCGCCGCGCACGGCGGATCGGACCTGCTGCCGTTGCACAAGAGCGCCTCCGGCGGTGAGCTGTCCCGCGTCATGCTCGCGCTCGAGGTGGTGCTCGCCGTGTCGACGGAAGGCACCACGATGGTCTTCGACGAGGTCGACGCCGGCGTCGGCGGACGGGCCGCGGTCCAGATCGGCCGTCGGCTCGCGCGGCTGGCGCGCACGCACCAGGTGATCGTCGTGACGCACCTGCCCCAGGTGGCCGCCTACGCCGACGCGCACCTGGTCATCGAGGGAGAAACGGCGGGCACCAAGTCCCGGGCGAAGTCCAGCGGGGTGCGCCGTCTCGACGACGACGACCGGGTGGCCGAGCTGGCCCGGATGCTGGCAGGTCTCGGCGAGTCCGACAGCGGGCGCGCGCACGCGCGGGAGCTCCTCGACGCCGCCCGGGCCGAACGTGAGGGCGCCACCTGAGCGTGTGACGGATGTGAAAGAAAGAGACTTCTGGGGCTGATGTTTCGGCGCGCCTCCGACGGATCCGGAGCGTTGCTGGCAAGAATCGGCCCATGAAGATGTCAGCGCTGCTCTCCCGAAACGCCAGCTCACGGCCGGGCATCACCGGCACCGCCCGCGTCGACCGCGACATCGACCGGCTGCTGCGACGGGTGACGCCGGGGGACATCGTCGTGATGGACGCGCAGGATCTGGACCGCGTCACCGCTGACGCCCTGGTCGAGGCGAACGTCGCGGCCGTCGTCAACGCGTCGTCGTCGATCTCGGGGCGCTACCCCAACCTCGGGCCGGAGGTGCTGGTCGCCAACGGCATCACGCTGGTCGACGACACCGGCCCCGAGGTCTTCAAGAAGGTCAAGGACGGCGCCCGCATCCGGATCAACGAGGGCGGTGTCTACTCCGGGGACCGTCGGCTGATCCTCGGCACCGAGCGCACCGACGCCGACATCCACGAGCTGATGCAGGAGGCCAAGGGCGGGCTGGTCGCCCACCTCGAAGCGTTCGCGGGGAACACCATCGAGTTCATCCGCAGCGAGAGCCCCCTGCTGATCGACGGTATCGGCATTCCCGACATCGACGTCGACCTGAACCGCCGGCACGTCGTGATCGTCGCCGAGGAGCCGCACGCCGCGGCCGACCTCAAGGCGCTCAAACCGTTCATCAAGGAGTACCAGCCGGTGCTGGTCGGCGTCGGGACCGGCGCCGATGTTCTGCGCAAGGCCGGCTACCGGCCGGCGCTGATCGTCGGCGACCCGGACAAGATCAGCACCGAGGCGCTGCGCTGCGGTGCCCAGGTGGTCCTGCCCGCCGACGCCGACGGCCACGCCGCCGGTCTGGAGCGCATCCAGGACCTCGGCGTCGGTGCGATGACGTTCCCGGCCGCGGGGTCGGCCGCCGACCTGGCGCTGCTGCTCTGCGACCACCACGGCGCCTCCCTGATCGTCACCGTCGGACACACCGCGAGCATCGAGGAGTTCTTCGACCGCACCCGCCAGCGCAGCAACCCGTCGACCTTCCTGACCCGGCTGAAGGTGGGGGAGAAGCTCGTCGACGCCAAAGCCGTTGCCACGCTGTACCGCAGCCGCGTCTCGGGCGGGGCGATCGCGTTGCTGGTGCTGGCGATGCTGATCGCCGTCATCGCCGCGCTGTGGGTGTCGCGCGCCGACGCCGCCGTGCTCGAGTGGCTCACCCACACCTGGAATCAGTTCCTGCTGTGGGTCCAGGGCCTGGTCTCGTAGGACAACCGCCGTGATCTCGCTGCGTTCGCACGCCATCTCGCTGGCCGCCGTGTTCCTGGCGCTGGCCATCGGCATCGCCCTGGGCTCCGGGCTGCTGTCCAACACCGTGCTGTCCGGGCTGCGCGACGACAAGGCGCAGATGCAGACCGAGATCGACTCGCTGACCAACGACCGCAACGCGCTGAACGAAAAGCTAAGCGCAGCAGGCGATTTCGATGCCCAGATGGCGCCGCGGATCCTGCGCGGCACCCTCGCGGACAAATCGGTGGTGCTGTTCCGCACGCCCGATGCCGCCGACGACGACGTCGACGCACTCTCCCGACTCGTCAGCGAGGCCGGCGGCACCGTCACCGGCACCGTCGGCCTGACCCAGGAGTTCGTCGACGCCAACTCCGCCGAGAAGCTGCTGTCGGTGGTGAACTCACCGATCGTGCCCGCCGGCACCCAGTTGAGCACCACCACCGTCGACCAGGGCTCGCAGGCCGGTGACCTCCTGGGCATCGCGCTGTTGATCAACAGGGACCCCAAGCTCCCACCCGTCAACGACGACCAGCGCGACACCGTGCTGACCGCGCTGCGCGACACCGGCTTCATCACCTACGGCGCCGACCGCATCGGGGCGGCCAACACCGCACTGATCGTCACCGGCGGCGCGCTCGGGGACGACGCGGGCAACCAGGGCGCCACCGTGGCCCGGTTCGCGGCGGGTCTGGCACCCCACGGCTCCGGCGTCGTGCTCGCCGGCCGCGACGGCGCCGCCTCCGGCACCTCCGCGGTAGCGGTCGCACGCTCGGACAGCGCGTTGACCAGCACGGTCAGCACTGTCGACGACGTCGACCGGGAGTCGGGACGGATCACCACCGTGCTGGCGCTGAGCGCACTGATCAACAACGGCAAACCCGGCCAGTACGGCAGCGGGCAGGGCGCCTCCGCCGTCACCGTGCCGCAATAGGCGGCCCGCCGCCCGCGTGTCAGCGACGCGGTGTCGGAGACGGTGTTAGGGTGGGGTTCCGTGCCAGGCCAAATGAAGCCGTTGCGCAAGCACCCGCAGACAGCCACCAAACACCTCTTCGTGACCGGTGGGGTGGTGTCCTCCCTCGGCAAGGGCCTCACCGCCTCGAGCCTCGGTCAACTGCTCACCGCCCGCGGTCTGCAGGTGACCATGCAGAAGCTCGACCCGTATCTGAATGTCGATCCGGGCACGATGAACCCGTTCCAGCACGGTGAGGTGTTCGTCACCGAGGACGGCGCGGAGACCGACCTCGACGTCGGCCATTACGAGCGCTTCCTCGACCGGAATCTGTCGGGCTACGCCAATGTGACCACCGGACAGGTGTATTCGTCGGTGATCGCCAAGGAGCGGCGCGGCGAGTACCTCGGTGACACCGTGCAGGTCATCCCGCACATCACCGACGAGATCAAGAACCGCGTGCTGGCGATGGCCGAGGCCGACGCCGACGGCAACCGGCCCGACGTGGTGATCACCGAGATCGGCGGCACCGTCGGCGACATCGAGTCGCTGCCGTTCCTGGAGGCCGCCCGGCAGGTGCGTCACGAAGTCGGCCGGGAGAACTGCTTCTTCCTGCACTGCTCCCTGGTGCCGTTCATGGCACCGTCGGGTGAGCTGAAGACCAAACCGACCCAGCACTCCGTGGCGGCGCTGCGCAGCATCGGCATCAGCCCCGACGCGCTGATCCTGCGGTGCGACCGCGACGTGCCCGAACCGCTCAAGAACAAGATCGCGCTGATGTGTGACGTCGACATCGACGGGTGCATCTCGACCCCAGATGCGCCGTCGATCTACGACATCCCCAAGGTGCTGCACCGCGAGGAGCTCGACGCCTACGTGGTGCGGCGGCTCAACCTGCCGTTCCGCGACGTGGACTGGACGCAGTGGAACGACCTGCTGCGACGGGTGCACGAGCCGCGCGAGACCGTGCGAATCGCGTTGGTGGGCAAGTACATCGACCTGTCGGATGCCTACCTGTCGGTCGCCGAGGCGCTGCGCGCCGGCGGTTTCGCCCACCACGCCCGCGTCGAGATGCGCTGGGTGCCCTCCGACGACTGCGAATCCGACACCGGCGCGGCCGCCGCACTCGCCGACGTCGACGGGGTGCTGATCCCCGGCGGCTTCGGTATCCGGGGCATCGAGGGCAAGATCGGCGCGATCCGGTACGCCCGCCGGCGCGGCCTGCCGGTGCTGGGCCTGTGCCTGGGGCTGCAGTGCATCGTCATCGAGGCCGCGCGGTCGGTCGGACTGACCGAAGCCAGTTCGGCGGAGTTCGATCCCGACACCCCGGACCCGGTGATCTCCACGATGGCCGACCAGCAGCACATCGTCGCCGGCGAGGCCGACCTGGGCGGCACGATGCGGCTCGGCGCGTATCCGGCCGCGCTGACGCCGGGATCGATTGTGGCGCAGGCCTATCAGGCCACCGAGGTGTCCGAGCGGCATCGGCATCGCTACGAGGTCAACAACGCCTACCGCGACAAGATCGCCGAGAGCGGCCTGCGGTTCTCGGGCACCTCGCCCGACGGCCACCTCGTCGAGTTCGTCGAGTACGCCCCCGAGGTGCACCCGTTCCTCGTCGGCACCCAGGCCCACCCGGAGCTCAAGAGCCGGCCCACCCGGCCGCACCCGCTGTTCGTCGCGTTCGTCGGAGCCTCGCTGGACTACAAGAACGCCGAACGGCTGCCGGTCGAGATGCCCGAGATCCCCGACCACGAGGACACCGAGACCGAGGCGGCCAACGGTGTCGAGCACACCCTCGAAGACGCCCCGGCCCGTGGCTGACGGGGAGCCCGGCAATCACGACTTCACCGTCGCCGCGTCCGAGACGCTCTACGTCGGCAACATCTTCGCGTTGCGCGCCGACGAGGTGCGGATGCCGGGCGGGACGACGGCGCGCCGCGAGATCGTCGAGCATTACGGCGCGGTGGCCGTGGTCGCCCTCGACGACGAGGGCCGCGTCGTGCTGGTCTACCAGTACCGGCACCCGTTCGGCCGGCGGCTGTGGGAGCTGCCCGCGGGGCTGCTGGACATGGATGGCGAGCCGCCGCACGTCTCCGCCGCGCGCGAGCTCACCGAGGAGGCGGGACTGACCGCCGAGACGTGGCACACGCTGGTCGACCTGGATACCGCTGCCGGTTTCAGCGACGAGAGCGTGCGGGTGTTCCTGGCGACCGGGCTGCGCGACGTCGGCCGCCCGGAATCCGAACACGAAGAAGCCGACCTCACCGTCGAGCGTGTCGCGCTCGACGAGGCCGTCGCCAAGGTGTACTCGGGGGAGATCGTGAATTCGATCTCCGTCGCCGGCATCCTGGCCGCGCACGCGATGCCCGGCATCGATGCGCTGCGCGCCGTCGACGCGCCGTGGACCGACAGGCCCACGGCGTTCGCACGGCGGAAGGGACATGCGTGACCCAGACGTTCTCGTCGGTCGGCTCCACGCTGGACGGTCAGATCCAGGGCTACCTCGACCACCTGGCGATCGAACGTGGCGCGGCGGCGAACACGCTGAGCTCCTACCGGCGCGATCTGCGGCGCTACGCCGAGCACCTGACCTCGCGGGGTGTGTCGGATCTGGCGGGCGCGGCCGAGGCCGATGTCAGTGAGTTCCTGGTCGCGCTGCGCCTCGGTGACCCCGACAACGGCGTGCCGGCGCTCTCGGCGGTGTCGGCGGCGCGGGCGCTGATCGCGGTGCGCGGCCTGCACCGGTTCGCCGCCGCCGAAGGCATCGCCGCCCTCGACGTCGCGCGGGAGGTCAAACCGCCCACCCCGAGCCGCCGGCTGCCCAAGAGCCTGTCGCTGGACGAGGTGCTCGCGCTGCTCGAGGCCTCGGGCGGTGACAGCGAGGCCGACGGGCCGCTGACGCTGCGCAACCGGGCGCTCCTGGAACTGCTGTACTCGACCGGCGCGCGCATCTCCGAAGCCGTCGGGCTCGACGTCGACGACATCGACCTGCACGCCCGGTCGGTGCTGCTGCGCGGCAAGGGCGGCAAGCAGCGGCTGATCCCGATCGGCCGGCCTGCGGTGGCCGCCCTGGAGGCTTACCTGGTGCGGGCGCGTCCCGACCTGGCCCGGCGCGGCCGCGGCACCCCGGCGATCTTCCTCAACGCCCGCGGCGGGCGGTTGTCCCGGCAGAGCGCCTGGCAGGTGCTGCAGGACGCCGCGGACCGGGCCGGCATCACCGCCACCGTGTCACCGCACGTACTGCGCCACTCGTTCGCCACCCATCTGCTCGAGGGCGGCGCGGACGTGCGCGTCGTGCAGGAACTGCTGGGTCACGCGTCGGTGACCACCACGCAGATCTACACGATGGTCACCGTCAACGCGCTGCGCGAGGTGTGGGCGGGCGCCCATCCCCGGGCGCGGTAGCGGGCCCGAGGTACTCCGACTCCAGGACGAGGTCGGGCAGCACCGACTGGTACTCGACGTGGGTCTTGTGTTCGACGGTGCGCCACCGGGTGCCCTCGTGTCGGCGCATATACGCCCGGTACCCGGGCGCGCCCGGCACCCGAACGTTGTCGGCGACCACGACGGAGCCGGGGTGCAGCCACCCGCGGTCGAGGATCGTCCGCAGATCGGACAGGTACGCGTTCTTGTCGTGATCGATGAACAGCACGTCGACGCTGCCCGCGCCGACGCCGTGGTCGGAGGTCAGCGTCTCCAGGGTGCGGCCACCGTCGCCGATGGTGCCGACGACGCAGGTGACGCGGTCGGCGACGCCGGCGTGGGTCCAGATGCGCCGGGCGACGTCGGCGTTGGCGGCGGAGAACTCGACCGACACGACGCGAGCGGTGGGTGCCGCACGCGCGATGCGCAGTGCGCTGTACCCGCAGTAGGTCCCGAGCTCCAGCACCAGCGCCGGTGCGGCCCGGCGCACCGCGGCGTCGAGCAGCGGACCCTTCTCGTCGCCGATGTTCACCAGCATCGCCTCCCGGCGGGCGAACGTGTCGATCGCCGAGAGCGCGGCGTCGATGTCCCCGCGCGGGGCGGTGGACTCGACGAACGCGGCGCAGGCGGCTTCCCGCCCATCACCGATCTGGCCGGTGCGGACGAACGACGGCATGCCCAGGGCCAGGCGCGCCCAGCGCAACACCGGCACCCGCTGAGTCAGTCCCATGCGGTCCAGCTTAGGAAGCCGCCGCACACTCGCGGCGATCTTGCCTGCGGGTCTGCCTCACCGGCGCGATGCTCACCGTTAAACTTGCCGCGATGTCCGCCACGCCGCAAGGATGCCTGACCAGCGACGGTCCGGTATGAGCGACGACACGGGCACCATCGATCCCGCACCCACACCCGGCCTGACCGGCCGCCTTCCCCGCGAAACCCCCGATCCCGCGCCGCGCAGCTCCCACGGACCGGCCAAGGTCATCGCGATGTGCAACCAGAAGGGCGGGGTCGGCAAGACCACCTCGACGATCAATCTGGGCGCCAGCCTCGCCGAGTACGGTCGCCGCGTCCTGCTCGTCGACCTCGACCCGCAGGGCGCGCTGTCGGCCGGCCTCGGCGTGCCGCACTACGAGCTGGAGAACACGGTCTACAACCTGCTGGTCGAGCCGCGGGTGTCGATCGACCAGGTGCTGCTGACCACCCGCGTGCCGGGCCTGGATCTGGTGCCCAGCAACATCGACCTGTCGGCGGCTGAGATCCAATTGGTCAACGAGGTGGGCCGGGAGCAGTCGCTGGCCCGCGCGCTGTATCCGGTGCTCGACCGCTACGACTACGTGCTCATCGACTGCCAGCCCTCGCTGGGTCTGCTCACGGTCAACGGGCTGGCCTGTAGCGACGGCGTCATCATCCCGACCGAATGCGAGTACTTCTCGCTGCGTGGCCTGGCGCTGCTCACCGACACCGTCGAGAAGGTGCACGACCGGCTCAACCCGAAGCTGTCGATCAGTGGGATCCTGATCACCCGCTACGACCCGCGCACCGTCAACTCCCGCGAGGTGATGGCCCGTGTGGTGGAGCGTTTCGGCGACCTGGTGTTCGACACCGTGATCACCCGCACCGTGCGCTTCCCGGAGACCAGTGTGGCCGGCGAGCCGATCACCACCTGGGCGCCGAAATCGGCTGGGGCCGAGGCATATCGGGCCCTGGCACGCGAGGTCATCCACCGGTTCGGCGCGTGAGCGGGCCCCCGGCCGCCGAGGAGTCGACCAAGCCCGGATTCCAGGTTCGGCTGAGCAATTTCGAGGGCCCGTTCGACCTGCTCCTGCAACTGATCTTCGCCCACCGGCTCGACGTCACCGAGGTGGCGCTGCACCAAGTCACCGACGAGTTCATCGCCTACACCAAGGAGATCGGGAGCCGGCTCGGCCTGGACGAGACGACCTCGTTCCTGGTGGTCGCGGCCACTCTGCTGGACCTGAAGGCGGCCCGGCTGCTGCCCGCCGGCGACGTGCACGACGAAGACGACCTGGCGCTGCTGGAAGTGCGCGACCTGCTGTTCGCCCGCCTGCTGCAGTACCGCGCGTTCAAGCACGTCGCGGAGATGTTCGCCGAGCTGGAGTCCGCGGCGATGCGCAGCTACCCCCGCGCCGTGGCGCTGGAAGACCGCTACTCCGAACTGCTGCCCGAGGTGATGCTGGGCGTCGACGCCGCCCGGTTCGCCGAGATCGCGGCCACCGCGTTCACCCCGCGCCCGGTGCCGACCGTGGGCACCGAACACCTGCACCAGGTGCCGGTGTCGGTGCCCGAGCAGGCCGCCAACCTGATGTCGCAGCTCGAAGACCGGGGGATAGGCCACTGGGCGTCGTTCGCCGATCTGGTGGCCGACTGCCGGATGCCGATGGAGATCGTCGGCCGCTTCCTGGCGCTGCTCGAACTGTATCGGGCGCGGGCGGTAGCATTCGACCAGTCAGAACCGCTTGGTGTGCTCCAGATTTCGTGGACCGGGGAGCGGCCCAACAGCGAGCAGTTGGCGACCGCGGACGCCGAATAACGCGGAACAGAAAGACGATGACAGAAGATCTTCCCGTAGACACCGAGCCCGGCGCTGAACTCGACGCCGAGCCCGACACCGACCCCGACACCGCCGAACTCGAGGACGCCGAACTCGATGCGGTGCTCGAGGCACTGCTGCTCGTCGTCGACACCCCGGTGCCCGTCGACGCGCTGGCCACCGCCACCGACCAGGCGTCCGGCCGGATCTCCGAGCGGCTGCGCGTGCTGGCCGCGGACTTCGCGGCCCGGGCCAGCGGGATCGATCTGCGCGAGGCCGGCGGCGGCTGGCGGCTCTACACCCGCGCCCGCTACGCCCCCTATGTAGAGAAGCTGCTGCTCGACGGCGCCCGGTCCCGGCTGACCCGCGCCGCGCTGGAGACCCTGGCCGTCGTCGCCTACCGTCAGCCGGTGACACGCGCCCGGGTCAGCGCCGTGCGCGGCGTGAACGTCGACGCGGTGATGCGCACACTGCTGGCGCGCGGACTGATCACCGAGGCGGGCACCGATCCGGACTCCGGCGCGGTCACCTTCGCCACCACCGAGCTGTTCCTGGAACGCCTCGGATTGTCGTCGCTGACCGACCTGCCCGACATCGCACCGTTGCTGCCCGACGTCGACGTCATCGACGACATCAGCGAAACCCTCAGTGAAGAGCCACGTTTCATGAAGCTCAACGGCACACCCACCCCGCAGGCCGGGGCCTCCTTCGACGTGGATCGAGATTGACGATGACCGACGACGACGGCGTGCGTCTGCAGAAAGTGTTGTCCCAGGCGGGAATCGCGTCCCGCCGGGTCGCGGAGAAGATGATCCGTGACGGCCGCGTCGAGGTCGATGGCGTGGTGGTCACCGAACTCGGCACCCGGGTGGACCCACAGGCATCGCTGATCCGGGTGGACGGTGCGCGCATCGCGGTCGACGACGATCGCGTCTACCTGGCGATCAACAAGCCGCGCGGGATGCACTCGACGATGTCCGACGACCGCGGCCGCCCCTGCGTCGGTGACCTGGTCGAGCACCGGGTCCGCGGGAACAAGAAACTGTTTCACGTCGGACGGTTGGACGCCGACACCGAGGGCCTGCTGCTTCTCACCAACGACGGGGAACTCGCGCACCGGCTCATGCACCCCTCCTACGAGGTACCCAAGACCTATCTCGCCACGGTGATGGGCGCGGTGCCGCGCGGGCTGGGCAAAAAACTCCGGGCGGGCGTCGAGCTCGACGACGGGCCGGTGCGGGCCGACGACTTCGCGGTGGTCGACACGGTGCCCGGGAGATCGCTCGTGCGGGTCACGCTGCACGAGGGCCGCAAACGCATCGTGCGCCGGCTGCTGGCAGAGGTGGGCTTCCCGGTGCAGGAGCTGGTCCGCACCGACATCGGCGAGGTCACGCTCGGCGACCAGCGGCCGGGCAGCATCCGGGTGTTGACCCAGAAGGAGATCGGCGACCTGTACAAGGCGGTGGGACTGTGAGCCGTACCACGGTGATCGCGATCGACGGTCCGGCTGGTACCGGAAAGTCCACGGTGGCAAGGGGATTGGCGACGTCGCTGGGTGCCCGGTATCTGGACACCGGCGCGATGTACCGCATCGTCACGCTCAGCGTGCTGCGCCGCGGCGTCGACGTGGGTGATCCCGCGGCGATCGCGGCGGCCGTCGGCGACGTGGACCTGGCGGTCGGGCACGACCCCGGTGAGGACCGCTCCTATCTGGCCGGCGAGGACGTGTCGGCGGAGATCCGCGGCGACGCCGTCACCAAGGCCGTGTCGGCGGTCTCGGCGGTGCCCGAGGTGCGCAGCCGGCTGGTCGCGCTGCAGCGGGCCCTGGCCGACGGGCCGGGACGCGTCGTCGTCGAGGGCCGCGACATCGGCACGGTCGTGCTGCCGGACGCCGACGTCAAGATCTTCCTGACCGCCTCGGCCGAGGAACGGGCCCGGCGGCGCAACGACCAGAACGTCGCGGCCGGCCTGCCCGACGACTACGCGGCCGTGCTCGCCGACGTCCAGCGCCGCGACCACCTCGACTCCACCCGGGCGGTGTCGCCACTGTGCGCCGCCGACGACGCGGTGGTCGTCGACACGAGCGACATGACCCAGGACGAGGTGATCGGCCACCTGACCGAACTCGTCGAACAGAAAGCCGGTGCGACCCGATGAGCGATGGTGACGGCACGTGGGTCGACGAGGGCGACTGGAAGGAATGGACTGAGGCCGCAGAGGGCATTGCAGAGGCGATCGAGGAGGCGTCGTCGCCGCCGCCGGTGCTCGCCGTCGTCGGGCGCCCCAACGTCGGTAAATCCACGCTGGTCAACCGGATCCTCGGGCGACGGGAAGCGGTCGTGCAGGACATCCCGGGCGTGACCCGTGACCGCGTCTCCTACGACGCGTCCTGGTCGGGCCGACGATTCGTGGTGCAGGACACCGGTGGGTGGGAGCCCGACGCGAAGGGTCTGCAGCAGCTGGTCGCCGAGCAGGCGTCGGTGGCGATGCGCACCGCCGACGCGATCGTGTTCGTCGTCGACTCGGTGGTCGGGGCCACCGCCGCCGACGAGGCCGCCGCCAAGATCCTGCAGCGCTCCGGCAAGCCGGTCTTCCTGGCCGCCAACAAGGTCGACAACGACCGCGGGGAAGCCGACGCCGCCGCTCTGTGGTCACTGGGTCTCGGTCAGCCGCACCCGATCAGCGCGATGCACGGCCGCGGGGTGGCCGATCTGCTCGACGCTGTCCTCGAGGAACTGCCGGCGATCTCGGAGATGGGTGGCGGGGGCGGCGGCCCGCGCCGCGTCGCGCTGGTGGGCAAGCCGAACGTCGGGAAGTCCTCGCTGCTCAACCGGCTCTCCGGAGACGAACGGTCGGTGGTGCACGATGTGGCCGGCACGACCGTCGACCCCGTCGACTCGCTCATCGAGATGGAGGGCAAGCTCTGGCGCTTCGTCGACACCGCCGGGCTGCGGCGCAAGGTCGGGCAGGCCAGCGGCCACGAGTTCTACGCCTCGGTGCGCACGCACGGCGCCATCGACGCCGCCGAGGTGGCGATCGTGCTGATCGACGCCTCCCAGCCGCTGACCGAACAGGATCAGCGGGTGCTGTCGATGGTGATCGAGGCGGGCCGGGCGCTGGTGCTGGCGTTCAACAAGTGGGACCTGGTCGACGAGGATCGCCGCTACCTGCTCGACCGCGAGATCGACCTGCAGTTGGCGCAGATCCAATGGGCACCCCGGGTCAACATCTCGGCGAAGACGGGCCGGGCGGTGCAGAAGCTGGTGCCCGCGCTGGAGACGTCGCTGGCGTCATGGGACAAGCGGATCACCACCGGGCAGCTGAACTCGTTCCTCAAAGAGGTCGTCGCGGCGACGCCCCCGCCCGTGCGGGGCGGCAAGCAGCCGCGGATCCTGTTCGCCACCCAGGCCACCGCGCGGCCGCCGACCTTCGTGCTGTTCACCTCCGGATTCCTGGAGGCCGGCTACCGCCGGTTCCTGGAGCGCCGGCTGCGGGAGACGTTCGGCTTCGAGGGCAGCCCGATCCGCATCAACGTGAGGGTGCGCGAAAAGAGGGGCGCCAAGCGCCGATAGGGTGAGTCGAGTGCCCGTCGTCGACATGATCCTCATCGCCCTCGCGGGCGTCGGCGCCGGCGCCATCAACGCGCTCGTCGGCTCCGGCACCCTCATCACGTTCCCGACCCTGGTGGCGCTGGGCTATCCGCCGGTGACCTCGACGATGTCCAACGCGGTCGGTCTGGTCGCCGGGGGAGTGTCCGGGACGTGGGGTTACCGGCGCGAGTTGCGCGGTCAATGGCACCGGCTGCGCTGGCAGATCCCGGCCTCGTTGATCGGCGCCGGCTGCGGGGCATGGTTGCTGCTGCACCTCCCCGAGAAGGTGTTCACCCGGGTCGTCCCGGTGCTGCTGGTGCTGGCGCTCGCGCTGGTGGTCATCGGGCCGCGCATCCAGACGTGGGTGCGGCGACGGGCAGAGGCGTCGGGTCGCTCGGTTCACCACATCTCCGGTGCGCGGATGACGGCGCTGGTGGCGGCGACGTTCGCGGTCGGTGTCTACGGCGGCTACTTCACGGCCGCCCAGGGCATCCTTCTGATCGCTGCGATGGGGGCGCTGCTGCCCGAGGACATGCAGCGGATGAACGCCGCGAAGAACCTGCTGTCGCTGCTCGTGAACATCGTCGCGGCCGTCGCGTACACCACGGTCGCGTTCGACCGGATCAGCTGGCCAGCGGCGGGGCTCATCGCGCTCGGCTCGCTGATCGGCGGATTCCTGGGCGCGCACTACGGTCGCCGGCTGTCACCGAACGTGCTGCGGGCGGTCATCGTGGTGGTGGGATTGATCGGGCTGTACCGGCTGTTGACTGTGTAGGCTTACCGGATCCGAGGGGATGGGGTGTTCGATGGTCGACTGCGTGCTGGTGGCGCCTGCACCGTCTGACGTGTCGGCTCTCGAGCCTTTCTGGCCGTCCCGCCGCGTGATGGCGTTCGACGAATGGTGTTGTTCGCGTCCCTGACGCGCCCCCATCCGTCCGGTCGCCCACGGTGACCGCTTTCTCCGAAGGCAATCATGCGTTCGCTCCTGATCTTCACGCTCGTCGGTGTCGGTGCTCAACTCGTCGACGGCGCCCTGGGCATGGCGTTCGGCGTCACCGCCACCACGCTGCTGGTGCTCTCCAGCGTCGGGGCCGCCCAGGCCAGCGCGGCTGTGCACCTCGCCGAGGTCGGCACCACGCTCGCCTCCGGGCTGTCGCACTGGAGGTTCAAGAACATCGACTGGCCGCTGGTCGCCAAACTGGGAGCGCCCGGGGCGGTCGGGGCGTTTCTCGGTGCGACGGTGTTGTCGTCGCTGTCCACCGAGCACGCGGCGCCGCTGATGGCCGCCATCCTGGTCGCCATCGGGGTGTACGTGCTGCTGCGCTTCTCGCTGCGTACGCCGATCGCCGTCGACGGCCGGGGCACCCGGCACGGCGTGAGATTCCTTGCGCCGCTGGGTCTTTTCGGTGGTTTCATCGACGCGTCGGGCGGCGGCGGATGGGGTCCGGTGACCACCAGCACGCTGCTGTCTCAGGGCAAGACCGCGCCACGAACCGTGATCGGATCGGTGAGCGCCTCGGAATTCCTGGTGTCGGTGTCGGCGTCGGTGGGCTTCCTGATCGGGTTGGGACGGCAGTTCCTCGACAACTGGCCGGTGGTGGTCGGGCTGATGCTCGGCGGCGTGATCGCCGCGCCGATCGCCGCCTGGCTGGTCAGCCGGATCAGCCCGGCGCTGCTGGGCACCGCGGTCGGTGGTGTCATCGTGTTGACCAACAGCCAGAAACTGGTGCACTTCTTCGACATCCAGTGGCCGTGGTCGACAGCGATCTACTCCCTGATCGTCGTGGCCTGGGCGTCGCTGGTGGTTTACGCGTGGCGGGTGTCGCGAGCGCCGAGAACGGCGCCGGTCACCGCCTTGGACGTCAGCTCAGAATCGGTCGCGCGCTGACTCCTGTTCGAGGACGGCCTCGAGGTCGCCGAGGCGTTCCATCGACGACACCGCCCGCCGGGTGCGCATGTTCTTGGCGAGCAGGTCCTGGTGGCGGTGCGTGAAGGCCCAGTAGCCGGCGGTGAACGGGCAGGCATTGTCGCCGAGGCGTTTCTTCGGGTCGTATGCGCAGTCGCCGCAGTGGTCGCTCATCTTGTTGATGTAGGCGCCGCCCGAGGTGTAGGGCTTGGTGGCCAGCAGGCCACCGTCGGCGTGTTGGCTCATGCCGACGACGTTGGTCGGCATCACCCACCGGAAGCCGTCGACGTAGGTGGTGGCGAACCACTCGGTGAGTTCGTCGGGCCGGTAGCCGCGCTGTAATGCGTGGCTGCCCAGGATCATCAACCGCTGGATGTGGTGGGTCCAGCCGCGGTCGCGGACACCTTTCAGGGCGTGGTGCAGGCACTGGGCAGTGACGGTGTCGGCGTCCAGGTCGGCCCACCACTGCGGCAGCGGGGTGTGGGCCTTCAACTCGTTCTTCTCCGTGTAGTCGGGGCCGAAGTGCCAGTACAGGTGCCACATGTACTCCCGCCAGCCGAGGATCTGCCGGATGAAGCCCTCGACCGCGGCCAGCGGAGCCTTGTCGTCGCGGTAGGCGCGCTCGGCGGCCTCCACGGCGTCGAGGGGGTGCAGCACACCGAGATTGAGCGGCACCGACAACAGCGAGTGCGACATCGCCCAGTCGCCGCCCATCATGGCGTCCTCGTAGCGTCCGAACAACGGGAGTCGGTGCTCGATGAAGCGGGTCAGTGCCCGCTTGGCCTCGGCGGGGGTGACGGCGAACAGGCGGGGTCCGTCGGCGCCGACGGTGTCCAGTTCCATCTGGTCCAGGTCGTGGCGGACCTGCTCGTCGATGTCGTCCTCACGCGGCTTGTACGGGGCGGGCACGTCGAGGTGGTCCTGCTTCTTCGGCGGGGCCTCGCGGTTGTCCTCGTCGTAGTTCCATCGATTGCCGACCGGGTCGGCGCCGTTCATCAGCACGTCGAAGCGGCGCCGCTGGCCCCGGTAGAAGTCCTCCATCCGGAACCGGGTGCGCTGTCCGGCCCACTCCTCGAAGTCCTTGCGCGGCAACGCGAACGTCGGTGTCGGCAGGACGTCTGCGACCAGACCCTGCTCGTGGAGCCGGTTGACGAACCGTTCGGCGGCGTGCGAGGTCGGTTGATGGACGAGCACGGGGCGCTTGAAGTCCGTCAGCGCGTCGGTGTAGGTGTCCGCTTTCATCAACGTGGCGCGGTCACCCAGATCGCGTTCGGCATGCCGTAGCGCCGACAGCACCAGGTGCAGCTTCTGCCGGTGGTAGCGGCGTTTGGTCAGCGCCGAGGTGGCCTCGACGAGCAGCACCTCGCGGTGGGCGTGCTCACCGCCGTAGACGGCGGGACCGAGCTGATCGGCGAACAGCCACAGCGGGGTGTCGTCAGTCATTCCTCCACGGTAGGCGTCGGCGGTGACAGGGCCGGGCGGTTGGGATCCGGGGCGGTGGCTGAGGTAGGCTTTCGACCGCCTACCGGCGATCCCGGGAGGCACCGCGGGCTGTGGCGCAGCTTGGTAGCGCACTTGACTGGGGGTCAAGTGGTCGCAGGTTCAAATCCTGTCAGCCCGACCATTGTGGTGTCGCAAGACATCGGAATAGCCGCGGACCTACTTTAGGTCTGCGGCTTTTTCCGTTTGGGGCCTTTGGGTGCGCCGGTGGGTTG